>NZ_JBHUPE010000003.1:0-299872 GCF_042686355.1 Sphingobacterium anhuiense | reverse complement strand
GCTTCCGCATCTCGCTTCGGCTTTTATGATGTCGGCATTGCGCCGTTATCGATCTTGTTTGTTTCCCTTCGTTTCCGTCGGGACTGCAAAGGTAGAAATCTTTTTGGTTTCTCCAAAATAAATGTGAAAATTTATTTTTTTTGTTTTCCTGCTGTTTCTGCGTCTAACCTGAATTAAACCCTTCTTTTTTCAGTGCCTCCCCTTTCGGATCAGCCGTTCCTCCCTTGCGGAGTGGTGCAAAGATAGCACCTTTTTATATTCACTTCCTAATCTTTTTTCGCTTATTTCTCCATAATAAGGTTAACTAACTGTAACATTGGATGATTCATTTATAAGCTATAGATCAATAGCAAGATATCTGGAATAAAAAAGGACTGGTTCCTTCTTTTATAAGGTGTTTTGGACTGCTATACTTGAACTCCATTTCAATGACTAATTGCTGCAATACCATAATATGTATTGGTATAATGCTCAAAAAAATATTGCTAATCTGAGAAAAACAATGATTCGCGATCCAATACAGATCTGCTCAGGTAAGCATTTAATGCAAATCTTTTATCAATAACAGAAAATATCCGATCATTTAATAAGGAATGTACATTTCGGTAAATTAACTTTTAGCACCCGATATGTGGACCATCAAAAGATCTTCACTTACCGCTTATCCGTAACAAAAACTTTTACGTAATGAACGAAAATCTTATCTGGAACGGCACATCGATTTATCTGATGCACCATGTCGTGCTATTTTCTTGGGTTTCCCCTACTCAATCACTCCTGATGATGACTATTTCATCGAAACATTCGAATTGACGTTGAACGATCATCAACACTAAGTGGTTACCTCTGTTGCAACTGAATTCAGTATACTATGCGTAGATTAAGGCTTTGCTGATGTTTCTTAAAAAGTAGTAAATGCCTATTCACCAAAAGGTAGCTGGAACCAAATAGTATTCATTCTTTAACCAGGTTGCAGCAACAACCTGTATATATACAAGAGTCGTAGTATAATATTAAAAAAAAGGGTTGCAAATAAAATTTGCAACCCTTTTAAGTATTATTAATAAATTATTAATCTTCTTCTTTCGAAGCCAATAATTGATCATATTCTTCACGTGAACCAACGATAATATTACCGTATTGACGAAGACCTGTACCTGAAGGGATCAAGTGACCCACAATTACATTCTCTTTCAATCCTAATAAATTATCACGTTTACCTGCAATAGCTGCTTCGTTCAAGACTTTAGTAGTCTCTTGGAATGATGCTGCAGAGATAAATGATTTCGTTCCTAACGAAGCTCTAGTGATACCTTGTAATAAAGGACTTGAAGTTGCTGGAATAGCATCGCGTACCTCTACTAGTTTTTGATCACGACGTCTCAAGCTAGAGTTTTCTTCACGTAATCTACGTAATGAAACGATCTGTCCCGGACGTAAATCATTAGAGTCACCCGCATCAACAACAACTTTCTTGTCGTAAAGTGAATCATTTTCTTCCATGAAATCCCATTTGTTAACTGCTTCTTTTTCTAAGAAACGCGTATCTCCTGGATCTTCAATATTCACTTTTTGCATCATTTGGTGAACGATCGTCTCAAAGTGTTTATCATTAATTTTTACACCTTGAAGACGGTATACCTCTTGAATACCATTTACGATATAATGCTGTACTGCCGAAGGACCTTTAATTGATAAGATATCTGCTGGAGAGATCGAACCATCCGATAAAGGCATACCTGCTTTAATAAAGTCATTATCCTGTACTAAGATATGTTTCGAAAGTGGAACTAGGTATTTCTTAATTTGGCCATCGCGTGACTCAATAGAGATCTCACGGTTACCACGTTTAACACCACCTAAAGTTACAACACCATCAATCTCAGTTACAACTGCTGGATTAGAAGGATTACGCGCTTCGAATAATTCCGTTACACGCGGTAGACCCCCTGTAATATCTCGCGTTTTACCTGTAGAACGAGGAATCTTAACCAAGATACCACCTTCTTTAACAGTTACACCGTCCGATACAGAAACGTGAGCTCCTACTGGAATGTTATATGTACGAATTACTTCACCTTTTTTATCTAAAATTTTAATCGCAGGGTTCTTCGTTTTATCACGAGTTTCAATAATTACTTTCTCTTTGTGACCCGTTTGCTCATCTGACTCTTCGCGGAAAGTTACACCTTCAACAATTGCATCAAATTCAACTTTACCGGCAAACTCAGAGATAATAACAGCATTATATGGATCCCATGCTACTAATTTATCACCTTTAGCTACTTGACTGCCTTCTTCTACAAATAATTGAGAACCGTAAGGGATATTTTGTTGGAATACAATTTTCTTAGTATCATCCAAAATTTTAATCTCACCTGAACGACCCAATACTACTTGATGCGTACCGTCTTCACCTTCTTGAGATACTGTACGTAGGTTTTCAAATTCTACTGTACCAGCATATTTAGAAGAAATTTGTGACTCAGCAGCAATGTTAGAAGCCGTACCACCGACGTGGAACGTACGAAGCGTTAACTGTGTACCTGGCTCACCAATTGATTGCGCTGCAATTACACCGACAGCCTCTCCCAATTGAACACGTTTACCAGATGCCAAGTTACGACCGTAACAGCTAGCACATACACCGCGTTTACACTCACATGTTAATACGGTACGGATCTCAACCCCCTCAATACCTGAAGCTTCAATACGTTCAGCAACAGCTTCTTCAATATCTTCATTTTCAGAAACGAGTAATTCACCTGTTTCAGGATCATATACATTGTATAATGAAACACGACCTAAAATACGATCGTATAACGGTTCTACAATATCATCGTTATCTTTTAATGCAGTTGTGTAAATACCTCTTAAACCTCCACAGTCTTGCGTAATAACAATCATATCCTGTGCAACGTCATGTAAACGACGTGTTAAGTAACCCGCATCGGCAGTTTTCAATGCAGTATCGGCAAGACCTTTACGCGCACCGTGGGTAGAGATAAAGTACTCTAATACTGAAAGTCCTTCTTTAAAGTTTGATAAAATCGGATTCTCAATAATTTCACCACCAGCTGAACCAGATTTCTGAGGTTTAGCCATCAAACCACGCATACCACACAACTGACGAATTTGCTCTTTCGAACCACGCGCCCCAGAATCAAGCATCATATATACAGAGTTGAAACCTTGGTTGTCATTCGATAAGATATCCATTACGTGTGATGTCAACTTATTGTTGATACGTGTCCAAATATCGATAATTTGATTATAACGTTCGTTGTTAGTAATGAAACCCATGTTATAGTTATTCATTACTTCTTCAACTTCGTTAGTAGCTTGTTGAATTAAGTCAGTTTTAGCAGCAGGAATGTTCAAATCTTGCAAGTTAAACGATAAACCACCTTTGAAGGCCGTTTGGAAACCTAATTCCTTCATATCGTCCAAGAACTGTGCAGCACGAGCCATACCCGTAGTTTTCACAATTTCTCCAATGATATTACGCAAAGATTTCTTCGTTAATAACTCGTTGATGAAACCTACTTCATGAGGTACAACCTGGTTGAAGATAACACGACCAACTGTTGTATCTAATAACGTATCAACAATACTACCGTCTTTTGTTCTGATTTTAGTTTTTACCTTAATAAAAGCATGCAAATCAATTTTCTTCTCATTTAAAGCGATAATAACCTCTTCAGCAGAATAGAAAATCATATCTTCACCATGAACGATATGGTCTGGTGTGCTCTTACGGCCTTTAGTAATATAATAAAGACCCAAAACCATATCCTGAGATGGTACTGTTACTGGAGAACCATTTGCAGGATTTAAGATATTGTGGGCAGCCAACATTAAAACTTGTGCTTCCAAAACTGCAGCATTACCTAAAGGTAAGTGGACTGCCATTTGGTCACCATCAAAATCGGCGTTGAACGCTGTACACACTAATGGGTGTAATTGAATTGCTTTACCCTCTACTAACGTAGGTTGGAAAGCTTGAATACCCAATCTGTGAAGCGTAGGTGCACGGTTTAATAATACCGGGTGACCTTTCAACACGTTTTCTAAAATATCCCAAACAACTGGATCTTTACGATCTACAATTTTCTTAGCCGATTTTACAGTTTTAACGATACCACGTTCGATCATCTTACGAATGATAAACGGTTTGTAAAGTTCTGCTGCCATATCTTTAGGGATACCACACTCGTGTAATTTCAAGTGCGGTCCAACGACGATTACCGAACGAGCCGAATAATCCACACGTTTACCCAATAAGTTTTGACGGAAACGACCTTGTTTACCTTTTAAGATATCAGATAATGATTTCAACGCACGGTTACCTTCAGTTTTAACTGCGTTAACTTTACGTGAGTTATCGAATAATGAATCTACAGCCTCTTGCAACATACGTTTTTCATTACGTAAAATTACTTCTGGCGCTTTGATTTCAATTAAACGTTTCAAACGGTTATTACGGATAATAACACGACGGTATAAATCATTTAAATCTGAAGTCGCAAAACGACCACCGTCTAAAGGAACTAATGGACGCAATTCCGGTGGAATAATAGGAACGATTTTAACAATCATCCACTCCGGACGATTCTCAATACGATCTCTAGAACCACGGAATGCTTCTACAACGTGAAGACGCTTTAAAGCCTCATTTTTACGTTGTTGAGAAGTTTCGTTAGCCGCTTGATGACGCAAATCATAAGATAATTTATCTAAATCAATACGTTTCAATAATTCTTCTAACGCTTCAGCACCCATTTTAGCAACGAACTTTTGAGGATCGTTGTCATCTAAATATTGATTTTCTTTCGGTAATGTATCTAAAATATCTAAATATTCTTCTTCAGTCAAGAAGTCCATATAGTTGATACCATCATCCTCTTTAATACCAGCCTGAATAACTACATATCTTTCGTAGTAGATAATCATGTCTAGTCTCTTGGTAGGAAGACCTAATAAATAACCAATTTTATTTGGAAGAGAACGGAAGTACCAGATATGAGCAACAGGAACCACTAATGAAATGTGTCCCATACGCTCACGACGTACTTTTTTCTCCGTAACTTCAACACCACAACGGTCACATACGATACCTTTGTAACGGATACGTTTGTATTTACCACAGTGACATTCATAATCCTTTACAGGACCAAAGATACGCTCACAGAATAAACCATCACGTTCTGGTTTGTAGGTACGATAGTTAATCGTTTCCGGTTTTACAACTTCACCACTTGAACGCTCTAAAATTGTTTCTGGAGACGCCAAGCTTACAGTAATTGATGTAAAGTTGCTTTTAATTTTATTATCTTTTTTGTAAGACATACTTATTCAAAAGTTAAAGCTTTATGAAGAAGTTTTAGTGATCATAGCGATCACTAAAACTTCACTTTGCTTAATTAATCCAATGTGATATCTAAACCTAAACCACGTAACTCATGTACCAATACGTTAAACGATTCTGGTACAGATGGAGTTGGTAAATTGTTTCCTTTTACGATAGCCTCGTAAGTTTTCGCACGACCAACAACATCATCCGATTTCACAGTCAAGATTTCTTGTAGGATATTAGATGCACCAAATGCCTCTAATGCCCAAACCTCCATCTCACCAAAACGCTGACCCCCGAATTGAGCTTTACCACCCAATGGTTGTTGTGTAATCAATGAGTATGGTCCGATCGAACGAGCGTGCATCTTATCATCAACCATGTGTCCTAATTTCAACATATAGATCACACCAACTGTAGTTGGTTGGTCAAAACGCTCACCCGTTAAACCATTGTACAAGTAAGTTCTACCTGAAGCAGGTAAACCAGCTTTAGCTACCCAGTCTTCTACCTCTTCTTTTTCAGCACCGTCGAAAATAGGAGTTGCAAATTTAACACCTAATTTTTGACCAGCCCAACCTAAAACAGTTTCGTAAATCTGTCCTAAGTTCATACGAGAAGGTACACCTAATGGGTTTAACACGATATCTACTGGTGTTCCATCATCTAAGAAAGGCATATCTTCATCACGTACAATACGTGCAACAATACCTTTATTACCGTGACGACCAGCCATCTTATCCCCTACTTTCAATTTACGTTTCTTAGCAACGTAAACTTTAGCCATTTGAACGATACCTGATGGCAATTCATCACCGACAGAAACTGCGAATTTATCACGTTTGAAAGCACCTAACTCTTCGTTTAACTTAATGTTATAGAAGTGTAAAGCAGCTTTAATCATTTCATTCTTATCTTCGTCAGTTGTCCAACCTGTAGGGTTGATATTATTGTAGTCTAATTCAGCTAAGATTTTTTGTGTAAACTTAGCTCCTTTCGCTACTAATAATTCTTTATATACATTATAGATACCTTGAGCAGTTTTACCATTTACAACTGTAAACAATTTCTCTACTAAACGTTCTTTCAAAATCTTAACAGCTCTTTCATGTGCTGTTTCTAATTTCTCTAATGTTTTACGCTCAACTTCTTTTGACATTTTCTTAGCGCGTGCAAATAACTTCGTATCAATAACAACACCTTTCAATGAAGGAGAAGCTTTTAATGAAGCATCTTTAACGTCACCCGCTTTGTCACCAAAGATTGCACGTAATAATTTCTCTTCTGGAGAAGGATCAGACTCACCTTTTGGAGTGATTTTACCAATCAAGATATCACCACCATTAACCTCAGCACCAATACGGATGATACCGTTTTCGTCTAAGTCTTTAGTCGCTTCTTCCGAAACGTTAGGGATATCTGCTGTTAATTCTTCTTCACCACGTTTTGTATCACGAACTTCCAATTCAAACTCTTCAATATGAAGAGATGTAAACCAGTCTTCTTTTGCTACACGCTCAGAAATTACGATCGCATCCTCAAAGTTATATCCTTGCCAAGGCATGAATGCAACTTTCAAGTTACGTCCTAATGCTAATTCACCATTTTCAGTTGCATAACCTTCACATAATACCTGACCTTTAGTCACACGTTGCCCTTTACCTACAATAGGTTTTAAGTTCATACAAGTATTCTGATTGGTTTTCTTGAATTTGATCAATCTATATGTTTTCACGTCGTCATCAAATGATACTAAACGGTCATCATCAGTACGGTCGTAACGAATTTTAATCTCATCCGCATCTACATACTCAACAACACCATCACCCTCTGCATTAATTAATGTACGAGAATCTTTCGCAACACGGCCTTCTAGACCAGTACCTACGATAGGTGCTTGTGGACGTAAAATTGGAACAGCTTGACGCTGCATGTTTGATCCCATCAATGCACGGTTGGCATCATCATGCTCCAAGAAAGGAATTAATGAAGCCGCAATAGATGTAATCTGGTTAGGTGCAACATCCATATAATCCAAACGTGTAGGTTCGATTACCGGGAAATCACCAAAATATCTAGCTTTTACTTTAGCATCGATAAAATTACCATTATCATCATATTGTGCATTAGCTTGACCGATTGTTTTCTCATCTTCGTCCTCAGCAGATAAATAATGTACAGGTTCTTCCACCACAACACGACCATCTTCAACACGACGGTATGGCGTTTCGATAAAACCTAAATTATTAATCTTAGCGTGAACAGCTAATGACGAAATCAAACCAATATTTGGTCCCTCAGGAGTTTCGATTGTACACAAACGACCGTAGTGCGTATAGTGAACGTCACGAACCTCGAAACCAGCACGCTCACGAGAAAGACCACCAGGACCTAAAGCTGAAAGACGACGCTTGTGCGTGATCTCTGCAAGAGGGTTAGTTTGATCCATGAACTGTGATAACTGGTTAGTACCAAAGAAAGAATTAATAACAGACGATAACGTACGTGCATTAATTAAATCTGTCGGTGTGAAAACCTCATTATCACGAATGTTCATACGTTCACGAATAGTACGTGCCATACGAGAAAGACCTACTCCAAATTGCGCGTATAATTGCTCACCTACAGTACGTACACGACGGTTAGATAAGTGGTCAATATCATCCACCTCAGCTTTAGAGTTGATTAAGTTAATCAAATACTTCACGATAGCGATGATATCTTCACGAGTCAATACCTTCGTTTCATCAGGAGTATTTAATTTCAATTTACGGTTAATGCGGTAACGACCAACATCACCTAAATCGTAACGTTTGTCCGAGAAGAATAAACGGTCGATGATACCACGAGCAGTTTCCTCATCAGGTGGTTCAGCGTTACGTAATTGACGGTAGATGTGCTCTACTGCCTCTTTCTCAGAGTTAGACGTATCTTTTTGTAATGTGTTATATATAATTGAATAGTCCGCATTGTTAGATGCATCTTCTTTCGCTAAAATAATAGATTTTACTCCAGCGTCGATGATCAAGTCAATGTGATCTTCTTCTAAAACAGTCTCACGTTCAAGTATGATCTCATTACGGTCAATAGATACAACTTCACCTGTATCCTCATCAACGAAATCTTCAATCCATTTTTTCAATACCCTTGCCGCCAAACGACGACCAACGTATTTCTTAAGACCAGATTTACTAACTTTAACTTCATCAGCAAGATCAAATAATTCTAAGATATCCTTATCCGAATCATAACCGATAGCACGTAATAAAGTAGTAACTGGGAATTTTTTCTTACGGTCGATATAAGCATACATAACGTTATTAACGTCAGTTGCAAACTCGATCCAAGATCCTTTAAAAGGAATTACCCTTGCAGAATATAGTTTAGTACCATTTGTGTGTCTACTTTGACCAAAGAAAACGCCAGGTGAACGGTGTAATTGAGATACGATTACGCGCTCCGCACCATTAATCACGAAAGTACCTTTCGGTGTCATATATGGGATAGTTCCCAAATATACGTCCTGTACAATAGTTTCGAAATCTTCGTGTTCTTCATCATTACATGATAACTTTAACTTCGCCTTTAGAGGAACGCTATAAGTTAACCCACGTTCGATACATTCTTGTATATCATAGCGAGGAGGATCAATAAAATAATCCAAAAACTCGAGCACAAAAATGTTTCTAGAATCAGAAATAGGGAAGTTTTCCGAGAATACCTTGAACAGCCCTTCCTGATGGCGGTTGTCAGAAGTAGTTTCTAATTGAAAAAACTCCTTGAAAGATTGCAATTGCACATCTAAGAAATCTGGATATTCCAGAACTTTCCTGCTTGTCGCAAAATTTACTCTTTCTTGTTGAATATTATTGTTTGCCAAGGGGATATGAATTTTAGTTTTAAAAAAACTGAGCTTAACTATGCTGTTATTACTACATCTCGACTATGTTCAGCACACACATAGACTAGTAGTCAAATATCATAAATAGGAATAGACTCTAACGAAATTACGTCAGAGTCTAAACCTTTTGAGGGCTTGTTAGATAAGATTATTTAATCTCAACAACAGCTCCAGCTTCTTCTAATTGTTGTTTCAACGCTTGTGCTTCGTCTTTAGAAACACCAGTTTTGATTTCTTTAGGAGCGCCATCTACTAAATCTTTAGCTTCTTTCAAGCCTAATCCAGCTAAATCTTTTACTAATTTAACTACAGCTAATTTAGCACCACCAGCTTCTTTCAAGATAACATCGAAAGATGTTTTCTCTTCAGCAGCAGCAGCTTCAGCTGGAGCAGCAGCAACTGCAACAGCAGCAGCAGCAGGCTCGATACCGTACTCGTCTTTTAAGATATCAGCTAGTTCTTTAACTTCTTTTACTGTCAAGTTTACTAACTGCTCAGCAAGTTGTTTTAAATCTGCCATTTTATTTTGAATTTTTGAATGTCGTTATGAAAAATTGTTATTAATAATAGTACGAATGTTTTATTATAAAAGAGTATTCGTTAACCTCTTTGCTCTAAAGCTTTTACTAAACCTGAAATTGTATTTCCACCCGATTGAAGAGCTGAAATAACATTCTTAGCAGGAGATTCCAATGCAGCGATAACGTCAGCGATGAGTTCATTTTTAGATTTAAGACTCACTAATGCTTTCAACTGATTGTCACCTACAAATGCAGTTTCTTGGATATAAGCAGCTTTCAACAAAGGTTTATCACCTTCTTTACGTAAAGCTTGGATTAATTTCGCTGGAGCATTTGCTACTTCAGAGAACATCATTGTAGAGGCACCTTTCAATGCTCCTAAGATCTCTTCTGAATCAACACCAGCTTCGATTAATGCTTTTTTGATTAAAGTGTTTTTAACAGCTTTAATTTCAATATCACTTTCGAAACATTTGCGACGAATGCCATTCACTTTCTCTACCGATAATTCAGAAGTGTCAGTAATATAGAAATTACCGTAAGATTTAATCTGCTCTGCCAAAGCTTGAACAATTTCTTGTTTTTCTTCTTTTCTCATGATTAAATACCCGCTACTGATTTAGTCTCAATATGAATACCAGGACTCATAGTTGATGAAATGTGAATGCTTTTAAAGTATGTTCCTTTTGCTGCAGACGGTTTTAAACGAGAGATAGTTTGTAATACCTCTAATGCGTTTTCATAAATTTTGTCTGCATCGAACGACGCTTTACCAACTGAAGTATGGATGATACCAGTTTTATCAACTTTGAAATCAATCTTACCGCCTTTAACATCTGTTACTGCTTTACCTACTTCTGTAGTTACAGTACCAGTTTTAGGATTTGGCATTAAGTTTCTTGGACCTAAAATACGACCCAATTTACCTACTTTAGCCATCACACTAGGCATTGTAATAATGATATCAACGTCAGTCCAACCGCCTTCAATTTTACTGATATACTCATCTAAACCTACGAAATCAGCACCTGCTGCTTTAGCTTCTTCTTCCTTATCAGGAGTACATAAAACTAAAACACGTACAGTTTTACCAGTTCCGTGAGGTAAAGTTGCAATACCACGAACCATTTGATTTGCTTTACGGGGATCTACGCCTAAACGAACGTCGATATCCACAGAAGCATCGAATTTGGTCAATGAGATTTCTTTAACTAAAGCCGCAGCTTCTTTTAAAGAGTATGCTTTACCAGCTTCAATTTTGGATAGTGCCGCTTTTTGATTTTTTGTTAATCTAGCCACTTTTCTTAAATTGATTTCTTAATTAATTGTTCCAAGGAGCATTACCTGATACAGTAATACCCATACTACGTGCTGTCCCAGCTACCATTCTCATAGCAGCATCTAAAGTAAACGCGTTTAAATCTACCATTTTATCTTTAGCAATAACTTCTACTTGTTCCCAAGTAACTGAAGCTACTTTTTTACGGTTAGGCTCACCTGAACCGCTTTTTAAACCCGCAGTTTCTTTCAATTGAATAGCAACTGGTGGAGTTTTAATGATAAAATCAAAAGATTTATCAGCGTAAACTGTAATGACAACAGGCAATACTTTTCCTGGTTTGTCTTGCGTACGAGCGTTGAACTGTTTACAGAAATCCATAATGTTCACACCTTTAGCACCTAAAGCAGGTCCTACTGGTGGAGATGGATTCGCAGCTCCGCCCTTAACTTGTAATTTTACTAACGCACTGACTTCTTTTGCCATCTTGTTTTGAATTAAATTATTAAATGTTTGTTAGTAAGTTGGAAGCAAATAACGTAACATTTATTATTTCACCTGGTTATTAACTTGCGTTTAACCACCAAATGAGGTGCAAAGATATATAGAATTAAATCTATTTGCAAATTTATTTTAACATAAAAAGAGCAAAGTTGTACTTTGCTCTTTTTATTATTCTTTTTCTACTTGCATGTAGTTTAATTCCAATGGTGTTTTTCTTCCGAAAACTTTCACCATTACAATCAGTTTTTTCTTATCTTCATGAACTTCTTCGATCTCACCTGTGAAACCATTAAATGGACCATCATTCACTTTCACTGTCTCACCAACGTAATATGGTACATTAATTGTCTCACCCTGCTCAGCCATCTCATCCACTTTACCTAGAATACGATTAACCTCAGCTTGGCGCAACGGAATAGCATTACCTGCTTTATCCCCTAAAAATCCAATGACACTATTAACTCCTTTTATAATGTGTTCCAACTCACCATCTAAAGCAGCTTCTAGCAAAACGTATCCAGGATAGTAGTTACGCTCTTTAGCCACTTTCTTTCCATCACGCATCAAATAGTACTTCTCCATCGGAATCAACACTTGAGTAATCAAATGCTCAATTCCTAAACGGCTAACTTCGGCATCGATATATTGCTTTACCTTCTTCTCCTTACCACTCACTGCACGAACTACGTACCATTTTAAACTTTGATCTGCCATAAATAATGTTTGATGAAATTAAGAAGCAATACCGTACAATAACTCTAATACGTTACTTGAAGCTTTATCCATTACAAAAACCAATAACGCTATTATAACAGAAGCAACAAGTACAATTACAGCGGAGTTCTGTAATTGACCCCAAGTAGGCCAAGTAACCTTCTCTGTAATTTCGACATAAGAGTCTTTAAAAAAATCAAGTACTTTTGCCATTTTCAGTTTATTTATTAAGCACGGGAACAAGGATTCGAACCCTGATCAAAGGTTTTGGAGACCTCTATTCTACCGTTGAACTATTCCCGTGTATTATCTTATTTTGATGATGCAAATATAGTGTTTTAAACTATTCCCTGCAAATTTTTTTAATCTTTTTTTATTGTTTTTTAATCAATAATATCGACTGAAAAAATAAGCTAATCAGTATGAACTGATTAGCTTATTATATGTGATTTTAGAATCTTTAAAAGACTATAAAATTTCAGTTACCTGACCAGCACCTACAGTTCTACCACCTTCACGGATAGCGAAACGTAGACCTTTTTCCATAGCGATAGGAGAGATCAATTTAACAGTGATCGTAACGTTATCACCTGGCATTACCATCTCAGTACCTTCAGCTAATGAAATCTCACCAGTTACATCTGTTGTACGGAAATAGAATTGAGGACGGTATTTGTTAAAGAATGGTGTGTGACGACCACCTTCAGCTTTTGATAAAACGTAAACCTCAGCTTTGAAATAATCGTGAGGAGTTACTGATCCTGGTTTACAGATAACCATACCACGTTTGATATCAGTTTTCTCAATACCACGTAATAATAAACCTACGTTATCACCAGCTTCACCGTAATCTAAAATTTTACGGAACATCTCAACACCAGTTACTGTAGATTTTAAGTTCTCAGCACCCATACCTAAGATTTCAACTGGATCTCCAGAGTTGATTACACCTCTTTCAATACGACCTGTAGCAACAGTACCACGACCTGTGATCGAGAATACATCCTCTACTGGCATTAAGAAAGGTAATTCAGTTAAACGTGGAGGGATTGGAATGTAGTTATCAACAGCATCCATTAATTCCATAATTTTAGCAACCCACTCAGGCTCACCGTTAAGAGCACCTAAAGCAGAACCTTTAATTACTGGAACATCATCTCCTGGATAATCGTAGAATGATAATAATTCACGAACTTCCATTTCAACTAAATCTAATAATTCTTCATCATCTACTAAGTCAGTTTTGTTTAAGAAAACAACTAAAGCAGGGATACCTACTTGACGACCTAATAAGATGTGCTCACGTGTTTGAGGCATAGGACCATCAGTAGCAGCAACTACGATGATAGCGCCATCCATTTGAGCAGCACCAGTAACCATGTTTTTCACATAATCGGCGTGACCTGGACAGTCAACGTGTGCATAGTGACGGTTAGCTGTTGAATACTCAACGTGTGCAGTGTTGATCGTGATACCACGCTCTTTTTCTTCAGGAGCAGAGTCAATTGAATCAAATGAACGAGCTTCTGATAAACCTGCGTCTGCTAATACTTTAGTAATAGCTGCAGTTGTAGTAGTTTTACCGTGGTCAACGTGACCGATTGTACCAATGTTTAAGTGTGGTTTACTACGGTCAAATTTCTCTTTTGCCATGTTTATGCGAATTAGTAATTATAAATATTTCTATACTTGTTATACAATGTTGTACGAGCCAAAGATGGGATTTGAACCCACGACCTCTTCCTTACCAAGGAAGTGCTCTACCCCTGAGCTACTTCGGCTTTTCGAAAATCCTGTTTACAGATTAATGCCTCCACCTTTAGATATAATATTATCAAAGAAGACAGAGACTAAAAATCAATACTTAAAAATTTGAGCGGAAGACGAGGTTCGAACTCGCGACCTATAGCTTGGAAGGCTATCGCTCTACCAACTGAGCTACTTCCGCTTTGTTTGCGTTTTATTTAGATTTTCACCTACCAACAGTACGCAAACTGTTTAGTGTGGGGGGAGAAGGATTCGAACCTTCGAAACCGAAGTAACGGATTTACAGTCCGTCCCATTTGACCGCTCTGGAACCCCCCCATAACTATAAAGTTATGTTTGAGCCTCTTATCGGAATCGAACCAATGACCTACTGATTACAAGTCAGTTGCTCTACCAGCTGAGCTAAAGAGGCGTCTTTATTTAAAAGCTTTCTTTCTAATCTCTAAACTCAATTTCTTTTATTTAGCGAGTGCAAATATCTATTTTAATTTTGACACTTGCAAGCTTTTTTTTATTTTTTTTCACTCTTAAAAGAACTATCAAACTTTCTGTGTTAGCATCGCTATTTCCTTGTTTGCTGATGCAAAGATATACACTAAACCCACATTACAAAAATATTTTTTTAAAAAAAACGCTACTTTTTCACAACACTACTGATACGCAGATAAATAAATTTCAAGCGAAATAAGACAATTAATAACACGGGTGCAAAATTCACTATTGCATAGGCTAGATTATTATCCTTGACAGATCGAGATCCAGAACAGAGCTTCCATCATAAAGCCTAAAAAATAAATGTTAATCGATAAATTTGTTATCTATATGACGCAATTAAAATTGTAAATAAAACAAATTTATCTAAGTTTGGCCATGCAAAATCGAGATCAGCGTAAAGTGATCGAAATACTAGTTTCAATACTATTCATTGTTTTCATCACCGATACACATATTGTAAAAGCTCAAAATATAATAGAAAAAGTTACGAAAAAAGTTTTTTCGACCTCAAAGGACTCAACAAGATCGGGCGTATTCATGGTATTGCCGGCTTTGGGATATGCGCAAGAGACAGGTGCTGAATATGGAATCGCCAGCAATTACAATTTCTATTTTAACAAAAAAGATTCAAGTATTAGGTCATCAAACATTTTATTAATGGGTACCTATACAACTAAAAAACAATCCAATATTAAATTACAAGCTGATATTTGGACAGATAATAATGATTATCACATTATTTCAGAGCTCCGATACCGCAATTGGCCCTCGAATTACTATGGTATAGGTATGGATACAAAAAAAGCGGATGAAGATCTCATCAGTCAGAAACTTTTTCGTGCCAAATTAGAGATAGAAAAAAGAATTGCTTCCAAATATTACGCTGGTGTCAATATACAATATGATTATGTACAATTTAGGGACAAAGAAATCGACGGTATCTTTGACGACGCATTATTACTAGGAAAAAAAGGTGGCCAGCAGTTACTGCTGGGTATTTCACAGCTTTTTGACAGCAGAAACAATGTATCCTACACAACTCAAGGATATTACGCAAGAGCTAAACTAGCTTATGCTCCAAAACTATGGACAAAAGAAGATTTCGAAGGTGGCAATTTTGACGCTGATCTGCGTGCATTTTTTCCTCTTCATCCCAAACTAACATTGGCTGCTCAGGCTATTTATAGATCTACCTTTGGCAAAACCATTCCATATTACGCCTATAGAGATTTAGGTGGTGATATGATGATGCGTGGATACTATATCGGTCGTTATAAAGATAAAAACTATCTGGCATCACAAGCAGAATTACGTTACAGGTTTCATCCCAGATTTGCAGCAGCAGCGTTTACAGGTGTGGGATCTGTCTTTTCAAAGGAATATAATGCTCGATTTATTCCATCCTATGGAGGAGGTTTTCGTTATTTTTTCAGCTTAGAACATAATAGTAATATTCGAATTGATTACGCTTACGGCGAACAGCGGCCTGGAGAAAAAAGACAATCGGGATTCTACCTTTCTCTTAGCGAAGCATTTTAAAATAACATACCAATAGTTAATTGATCATCTTTTCCGAATAAGAGATGATCAATTTCATAAATACCCCTTCTCTTAAAAACGAATGAGAAAATCTTCTTTTCTTTGACCTTTTTTAAAGAAAACCAATCCTAAATGGAAAAGATCAATAGTCACGACTACCATTTCAGCTTGTTTTAGTAGGTCCCAGTATTTTTCATTGTTTTTAGAAGCATGTGGCTCTTCAATAATTAAAATAGCATGTTCATCAACATCCTCCAATACAGATAGATAATCCTCATCGGTATCAATATAATAAATAACCCTAGGGAAGTCATCACTTCTTATTTGCCTAAATAATTCTAAAAGATCCTGCTGGACCATTTTACCTCTTACTTTAAAGGTTCTAAAGGCAAATGTCCGCAACAAACGTTCTAGAAATAAATATTTTTTGATAGCCTTCTTCCCTGCCCTCTTATAGAATAATGGCACAACATTCAATTCTTCAACAGTAGATTTTCGATAAAGAACTTCATCAACCAATTTATATACAAACGGTGAATGAGTCCCATGACGGCTATGAGAAATTAAGTAATGACGTAAATATTTTAGATAAAACTGCATTTCGAGGACAAATGTACATAGAGTTATACATATTTGGATCACCTGTGTAGCTTATTGGATATTTCTTTAGCGTTTATACTCATTTTACTTAGTATTAATAGAGGGTTTATATAGCTTTACCTCTATAAACCCTCTATCAAACCTCTATAAAAGCTCTATAAATCCTTTAGAAAATAACAATAAGGTCTACACATATTTCCTATTAAGAAACAACATGATCTACCTTCATTTCTCTAAAAAAGTATAAAACAGGAAATATTTCACATGAAACATTCGTGAATGGCTGATGATAAAACACAGAAGCATAGGGCTAACCAGCGTAGAACTGTTAGCAATAAAATAAGTCAATAGCAAGGAATGATCTAAAACTGTAAGATAAAAACACTTCCTTTTCCTTCTTCACTATTAACAAAAATCGTCCCTTTATGCAGCAGCATAATCTGCTTGCTCAAGGTCAAGCCAACACCTGTACCGGTCTTTTTTGTTGTAAAAAATGGTGTAAAAATTTGTTCTTGCAGATCACTGGGTATACCAATTCCATTATCTTCAATCCTAACCTGTATCTTACCATCGGCTTCTATGGCAGAAAGACTGATATAAGGGTTGTCATTTAATTTAACGGCATCAATAGCATTTAACATCAAATTGATGATAACCTGTTCAATCAGATTAACATCAGCGTGAAGAATCAAGCGGGTATTCTTCAAAATAATATCTACATCCACATTCTTTTGAAGAATTGTTGGTTCCAATAATTGGTAAATATGTTCAAAAAGCTGTGCTGCAGAAATGGGAACCAGCGAAGGTTCGTCGACCTTATTGATCATCCTGTAACTTTTAGCAAAATGCAAAAGTCCCTGACTTCTGCGTTGGATGGTCGAAATTCCTACTTTTAAATCCTCTATATCTTCCTGTCCTCTGAAATGATTTAGCCTTCCGTTTAAAGTCTCTGCTAGCGAACTGATCGGAGCAATTGAATTCATGATTTCATGCGTCAACACCCTTAAAAGCTTTTGCCAGGCTTTCGTTTCAGTCTCATCCATCGCTTCATTGATGTTTTGATAGACGACAATCCGAAAGACCGCGTCTTGTGTTTCAAAGCTAGAACTCTGAATAAGCAACTTTATCTTTCCTTTTTTTGACTGTACAGATTCCATTTGTTGCTGTCCAACATCCAAACGCATGGTCTTTTCGTACAATTCTTCGTGTTTTTTCTTTAGGGCAGAAATATTTCCTAAATGTGGCATATGAAACAATTGCTTAAAAGCATCATTTACCCACATCACTTTTCCGCTGTCCAATTGATAGAAAATAATAGCCGAATTTAGCATATTAATAACCCTATCGAGATATTGATGCTGGATCTCTTTATCCATGCTGATCTCCTTATAGGTGTCGTTAATCTGATTAAAAGAGGTAAAAAGTCTACCTTCCGTTGATTTCGCATTTTTAACAACGAATCTACGTGTAAAATCATGGTATTTCACCGCCTCGGAAAACTCGACCACTTGCTGCGATAAAAAGTGGATTTGCTGATAGATGCTGTAAGCTAAGCAGGCAAGCAGAAGAAAAATCAAAACAGCATAGGCATAAAAACCCTTAAACACCAGAAAGGCATCGATCACACATCCTGCCAACAAAATCAGTAACTTAACTAGATTAAAGAATCGATTACCTTTCATTTTTTAGATATCATATTTTTCCAATCTTCTGTATAAGGCTGCCCGTGTCAGTCCCAACTCCTTTGCAGCTTTACTTATATTTCCATTAAATCGGTCTATCGCCGCTTTAATCGCTTTTCTTTCTAATTCTTCCAAATTTGTACCAGCAATGCTCGTGTCAAATGAACTTTCTTCGGGCTGTTGCTCAATTGGGGAAAAAAAGATATCGTTACCGCTAATACTCGCTTGGTCGGCCATAATAACCGCGCGTTCAATGCTGTATTGTAATTCTCGTACATTACCCGGAAAATGATAAGAAAAGAGTTTTTTTATGGCATCTGCTTCAAATCCGTCAATCCGTTTATTATATTTCTTAGCATAAACGTTTAAAAAATGTTCTGCGAGAAGCTGAATATCATGTCCCCTATGTCGTAAAGGTGGAACCTGTATTTCTACGGTATTGATCCGGTAAATCAGATCTTTTCGGAATCTATTTTCATCAGCAAGTACTTTCAATCCTGCATTTGTAGCTGTTATGAGGCGGATATCGACAGGAATCATCTGATGTGATCCTAATGGCGTCACATAACGATTTTGAAGGACGGTCAATAACTTAGACTGTTGCTGCAGCGAGATATTTCCAATTTCATCCAAAAACAAAGTCCCTCCATTGGCCGCTTCAAACCGACCTTGACGATCTTCCCGTGCATCCGTAAAAGCTCCCTTTTTATATCCAAACAATTCGCTTTCAAACAAACTTTCCGTTAAAGAGCCTACGTCTACTTTCACATAGACATCATTGGCACGAAGTGAACGTTTCTGAATGGCCTGTGCGATCAGATCCTTTCCAGTACCATTTTCTCCTAAAATCAATATGTTTGCATCTGTCGGAGCAATCTTCTCTAACTTATATTGCAACTCATCCATTACGACCGACTGCCCAATTAAATCGGGAACACCGTCCAACGTTAAAAGCGAATTTTTAACTTTTTTGTCTTGATTTTTATTTTCTGTCAGCGCACTTTCTATTGTAGCCAATAGATGTTCGTTAATCCATGGTTTTACCACGAAATCTGAAGCTCCCTGTTTGAGCGATTTCACGGCTAGGTCAACAGCTCCATACGCTGTAATCATGATAACCCGAATATTTGGATATTTTTCTTTTATCCGTGACAACCAGAACAATCCTTCATTACCCGTATTGATTGTACTTTTAAAATTCATATCCAGTAAAACCAGATCGTACGACATCTTATCCAGATGTCCCATGAGATTTTCTGGATTAGATTCTACTTGCACATGGCTCACTTTGGGCTTGAGTAATATACGTGCTGCTGTTAATAAATCATGGTCATCATCGACGACTAAAACTGCTGACTTTTTCATTAAAATAATTTGTTCTGCACTGGCAATGAGGTTATCATGAGTAATTTATTGTTCATAATTCTAAAAGAATACTCATGCATGCATTTATTCAGATACTAAGATAACTATAAATTCAACGAGCCTGCATAATAATCATTGATATATTTTTGAAGCAACCATTCATATTGCTTCACAAGCAACTGAATCTGACTACTGTCCAATTTATTCTTTGCTGTTAAGAACAGTACGGAATTGCTATTTCCTGCCTCAAAATGTACCTGTGCGATACGAAATGATTCCGAATAACTTTGTTGCTGTTCTTGCAATTGAACGATGTTATTACTGACATTTTTCAAATTAAAAACAGCCTTAGCAGTCTCGGTACGTAATTCATTGAGACTAACATCTTTTTGAAATTTAGCAGATTCCAAATCTAATTTAGCTAATTTCACTTGATTATATACAGCGAGATGATTGAAGATCGGAATGTTTAAATTGAGTCCAATTGACTTCCCTAAATTATTGTTGAATTGCTTAAAATAACCAAAATCAGCACCGTTTGAATAATTTGTAGATAAACCTGCACTGAAAGACAAGGATGGCCAATAATTTGATTTCACCACTTTAATATTGCGTTCAGCAGCCTTGATCCGCCAATCCAGTGCTGGTATAATTGGCAAATTCTCACTTGCAGCATCAAACAATTGCGCTGCAGTTTTAATTTCGGCATCCTGTTTAAATTCGATTGCTTTCAACTCGCCCAGACTTGTTTCATCTACATTCAATAAAGTAGATAACCTCAGTCTATTGAGATACAAAATCTGTTTGTTATTTTCAATTGCATTGATATCATTCGCCAATTGTCCTTTCAGATCAAAATAATCTCCCGGTGCAATTGCACCTTCTTTATGAAGTACTTCTGCCCTACGCACCTGTTCACTGGTCACCTCAGTTTGCAATTCGGACTGTTTCAAGACATCCTGAGCAGTCAAAATCTGAATAAACGATTCGATCACATCCAGTTTAAGCGTATTGATCTGCGAATCGAATTCCAACTTGCTGGCAGTTTTTGCATCAGCTTTCATACGTACGTCGTGCAAAATTCGAAATCCGTTAAACACAGGAACAGTTACTCCTAAAGAAGCTCCTCCCGAAGAATTGTTTGTTGTTGTATATTGGTTGATTGTTTTATCCAAATACCGGCCCGTACTAAAGCTATGATTCAAACCTGCATTGACATCTGGCAATCGATTTGCTTTTGCCTGATTCAAATTAATACCTGCTCTTTTTACATCTAGTTCGTTCCGCATTAAGGCCGGATTTTCTTTTATAGCTATCTGTATGCATTCACTCAACGAGCGCTGTTGAACTTGTGCACGCACAAAAGTCAAGCTATAAAGAAAACACAAACTGTATATAAAGATTCGTTTCATATTTCATATTTTCCAAATCTTTAACCACAGGCCATGCCAAACAAACAAATCACTAATTATCAACTAAATAACAATAAGCAACAACGATTTATGTTCATCTTCGTACATGCAGGTGTTCGAAAGCGAACACTTCAATAATACACTCATTTTTTATGAAAAAAAATGGCTCAATTATCAAGTTGTACGCAGCCGAACAATAAGTGTTCGAATACGAACACTAGACAAATAGTTAAAACACAATAATGAAATGAATATCAACACATTACATTTATGGCACATCTTTCATAGATAATAACAAAATTGAAACGTATTATGGACAGACCTTTAGAAAAGAAGAAGTGGAATAACAAACGCATATTAACCTTAGTCGGAATTACAGGTTTGGTCGGCCTTATAGCCGCAAGCTTTTATTTTACAAGCGGTAACAGCAAGTTGAATGTAGAAGCAGATCGTATTTCCATCGTTGAGATTAAAAAAGACAATTTTCAGGAATTCATTCCAATCAATGGATCTGTTCTTCCTATTAGCAGTATTTATTTAGATGCTTCTGTTGGAGGCCGTGTGGAGGAAAAATATGTAGAAGATGGTGCGACCTTAAAAAAGGGAGATCCAATCATGCGGTTGTCCAATACCGATCAGGAACTTAATCTTATTCAACAGGAAACACAGGTATTAAACCTCTTGACACAATCACAGATTGCCCAAACCAATGCACAACAGGTTTCGATCAATAACCGTAACCAGATGGCAGATGTAGAACAGGCTTATAAAGAGGCTGAACGTGTATATCAATTAAATAAAAAATTATTGAATGAAAAAGCGATAGGATCACAAGAATTTGAAAAATCAAAAAATGAATATAACTACCAAAAAGAACGGGTTAACTTAACAAAACAAATCCTAAAACAGGATGAGGTTTCGACCAATCAAAAAGCGCATCAGGATAAAGAAACGTATCAACGTACACAAAGTGCTCTTGAATTGATGAAGAGAAAAATCGGCGATTTGATCGTTCGTTCTCCTGTAGATGGTCAATTAACATCATTTGACGCTGAGATTGGACAAAATAAAAATGCAGGTGAACGTCTTGGACAGATAGACGTACTTACGGGATTTAAGGTTCGTGCGGATATTGACGAGCATTATATCAATCGAATTTTCCCCGATCTTCAAGGTGAATTCACGATTGGTGATAAAGCATATAAGTTAAGAATCAAAAAAGTATATACACAAGTAACAAATGGACGTTTTCAGGTCGATATGGAATTTATCAATGAAGTTCCTAAAGGTATCCGTAGGGGGCAGACTTTACAGATCAGATTGGCTTTGAGTGACGAGACCAAAGCCGTATTACTTGCAAAGGGAGGATTTTATCAGCAAACCGGTGGTAACTGGATCTTTAAACTAGATAAAAATGGGAATACTGCTTACCGTGTGGATATTCAACTGGGAAGACAGAATCCTGAATATTATGAAGTCATTAAAGGCTTACAACCTGGTGATAAAGTAATTGTATCCAGCTATGAGACTTATGATAAAGTACAGGAGTTAAATATTAAACGCTAATAAAACTTATGATAGGATGCTCGCGCTAATCCTCCAAAAAAGTAAAGAGAAAATTTCTGAGGTGTTTTTCCATAGTTAACACCTCATTCTAATACATTAAAGACATGATTAAAAATTTTATAAAAGCCACCTTTCGTAACCTTTGGAAAACCAAAAGCTACAGCTTTCTTAATATTTTTGGGCTCGCTATTGGCATTGCCGCAGCAGCCTTAATTTTTCTATGGGTAGAAAATGAAGTCAACTATAATAAGCACTTTGCTCATGTAGATGACATCTATGTTGTCAAATCTAAGCAAACTTATGATGGTTCAACCTTTGTATTTGAGTCTACTCCTGGTCCCTTAAGTCAAGCCATCGAAAAAGAAATTCCAGGGATAAAATATGCAGTAAGAATGGCATCAAATAATTCCTTGTTATTTTCGAATGGAGAAAATAACCTATACCTCAATGGCTATCATGCTGATCCAGAAATTATCGATTTATTATCAGTCGATTTCCTACAGGGGAATCGCTCTGAAGCACTAAAAGATCCAAATAATATTATCCTCAGTTCGGATGGGGCAAAACTGCTATTTGGTGATGAACCTGCACTTGGAAAGTCAGTTCGTATAGGTAACAATGAATCTTACATTGTTTCTGGAATAGTACAAGATTTTCCAAATAATAGCAATTTAAAATTCAATTGGATTATTCCATTCAAAAAATTTGAAATAGGACAGGAATGGTTAAAAGAATGGGGAAATAATGGTTTAATGACTTTAGTTCAGGTTGAAAAAAATGCCAACATTAATCAAATCAATGCTAAACTTCTAGATTTTGTTAAAAATAAAACTAATGGTCAAGTGACATTTTCCAAGAACTACCTTTATCCAATGAATCGCTGGCGTCTTTACAATGCTTTCGACAAAGATGGAAACGAAAAAGAGGGAAGAATTAAAAATGTTAAGCTATTTAGTTTTGTCGCTGGCATCGTGTTACTAATTGCCTGTATCAATTTCATGAACCTGGCTACAGCCAGATCTGAAAAAAGAGCCAAAGAAGTTGGTATGCGCAAGGTGGTTGGAGCTACTAAAAATTCTCTAATTACACAATTTTTAGGAGAATCGTTGATTTTCGCCTTTCTTTCTGCACTATTGGCGATTCTGTTTGTTTACATCTCAATTGGACCATTTAATAGTATTATCAATCAAAAACTCGAAGTGGATTTATTGAGTACAAACCATTTATTATTCCTACTCACCATCGTATTGTCTTGTGGCATCTTTGCTGGAAGTTATCCCGCATTTTATCTTTCGTCATTCAATCCTATTTCGACATTAAAAGGACATAAACAAAAAACAGGTGCGTCTATTTTCATTCGAAAAGGATTGGTGGTATTACAATATACAGCGTCTATTGTACTTATAATTAGCACCATTATTATCTATCAACAGATAAACCATGCTAAAGGTCGAGATTTAGGTTACAACCGTAGTCAAGTCATTACTACAAATCTACAGGGAGAGTTAGCGCAACATATTGATTTAATTAAAGATCAGTTAAAGGCTACAGGCAGTATTGAACAGATAGGCATAAGCGATATGAGTATTTTAAATATCGGTAACAATTCAAGTGGCTTTGAATGGGAAGGAAAAGATCCTAAATCCAGTATACTGATCAGTATGTTACGAACTGATGATGAATTTATCCCAAGTATGGACATGAAGATGATCGATGGACGTAACTTTAACCCGCATTTTTTAGGAGATAGTACATCTATTATCGTAAATGAGACTCTAGCAAAAATGATCAAAAAAGATGGGATGGTTGCTGGAAGTACAATTACCTATGGAACAGAATCCTTTCGAATAGCAGGTGTTGTTAAAAACTTTCTATATAACAGTGTCTATGAAGCACCTAGCCCGCTTATCTTTATTCCTTTTAATGCCCCTATTGGTATTTTAAATATCAAAACCAAAGCCGGAGTTGACATTCCATCTACTGTACAGCAAATTGAAAAAATTCTAAAACAGCATAATCCCTCTTATCCTTTTGAATATCGGTTTTTAGATGATTCTTTTAATAATACATTTCAATCTGAACTTTTTATTCAAAAATTAGCCTCAGTGTTTTCAATACTTTCTATTATCATTTCTTGCCTAGGTCTATTTGGACTATCAGCTTTTGCAACTGCACAGCGCTCAAAAGAAATTGGTATTCGAAAAGTATTGGGTGCATCTGTTACACGGCTGATAAATATGCTAAACCGTGAATTCATTATACTCATTATATTATCTTGCCTGATCGCATTTCCGATCGCGTGGTATATGATGAATCAGTGGTTAGGTAATTATGGTTATCGCATTGATATCTCCTGGACAGTGTTTTTAATCAGTGGAGCACTTGCACTTTTTATCGCCATCATAACGATTTCAGGTCAGGCTTTAAAAGCGGCATTATCTAACCCTACCAACTCATTAAGAGATCAATAATTCAACAGAACAATTACAAACAATACATAAAGATATGAGCACAAAAAATATGATCAAAATCAGTAACCTTCAAAAGTACTATCGTACAGAAGAAGTAGAGACCGTGGCACTCAACAATTTGAATATCCATGTTAAGGAGGGGGAATTTGTTGCCGTTATGGGACCTTCTGGATGTGGTAAATCTACGTTGCTCAATATTATCGGGCTTCTGGATGATTTGGATGAAGGAAGCTACCTATTTAATGAAATCGAAGTCGCTAAATTCAAAGAACGTGGCCGTTCGGATTTACGTAAGCATAATATTGGTTTTGTATTCCAAAGCTTTAACCTGATTGATGAATTGACGGTATTTGAAAACGTGGAATTACCACTGGTTTATACCAATGTCCCTGCAGCAGAGCGTAAACGCCGTGTCGAAGAGGTTTTGGAGAAAGTACAGATCATGCACCGACGCAATCACTTCCCTCAACAACTGTCTGGAGGTCAGCAACAGCGTGTAGCCGTAGCCCGAGCTGTGGTCAATAATCCAAAACTAATTCTTGCCGATGAGCCTACAGGTAACTTAGATTCCAATAATGGTAACGAAGTGATGCAATTATTAACTGAACTGAATGAAGCTGGAACAACAATCGTCATGGTAACACATAGTGAACATGATGCCAAATTTTCCGATCGTGTGATCCGCATGTTAGATGGACAGGTCATTATGGAAACGGCAACTTTATAATTGATCACTTTAATAAATAATTATAATAACAAGTTTAAAAGCTGAATCAGGGTTTTAAGGAAAAGTACACCAGTTGAAGCAACAAAATTAAGATGATAAAGAACTATTTAAGAATAACCTTTCGTAGCCTTTGGAAAATCAAAGGGTATTCGGCCATTAATATTCTTGGACTCACTGTAGGTCTAACTAGTTTCTTGATGATCTTATTATACCTCAACTATGAACTTAATTATGACCGTTGGGACCCGGAACTTGAAAAGGTATATAAAGTATCGCTTCGTGACGCCGAGAATGATATTTCTCCCAATACACAGGCACCTTTAGCGAATTTATTGCGTGAAAATGGTTCTCAAATCGAATCTAGCACTAAAATTTCAACAGATGCTACTTTTGAAGTACCTCTTTCTGTAGGAGAAAAAACATTTTCACAAAGTGGTACCATATCTGCAGACTCACTCTTTTTCTCAGTCTTTCCTTATAAGATTGTAGCAGGAGATGCATTAAATCCTCTACAGAAACCAAATGCCATGGTCATTAGTGAATCAATGTCTAATAAACTATTCGGAAATGAAAACCCAATAGGAAAGACTATAAAAACATTCAATTCTTTTGATTTCGAGGTGACTGCAATTATGGAAAATCCAGAAGGGCCGACTCATCTGAATATTGAAATCGTATACCGTTCACCATTTGAAAAACAAAACTATCATTGGGAAAATTGGTCCTTCCATACGTATGTTAAAACCAAAAATATTCTAGCTGGAAATGATTTGGAGACAGCAATAGACCGTATTTATTATACGGAAAGACTTATGAAAGAAACAGGCAAGACGTATGATCAGTATGTCAAATCTGCCAATCACACAAGTCTTTTTGTCGACGCCGTACATGATATCCATAATTTTCCTAAGTATGGAACTAGCAATATCGGTACGATTTCAATCTTATTGGTTTTAGCCATATTATTACTCTTTACTGGAGCAATTAACTTCAGTAACCTTTCGATCGCATCTTCTTTGAGACGCGCGAAAGAGGTGGGCATTAAAAAAGTTCTTGGCTCTAGCCGTGCTAATTTATTTTGGCAATTTATGATTGAAATTACCCTGCAATGTACTATCGCATTATTCTTATCCTTCCTACTCATAAGTATAGCCATACCTTATTTTAATCAAGAATTCGGCGTCTCTTTAAATTTGTTTGGTCCAGGATCTTCTTGGTCATTAATTGCTCAGGTTGTAGGGTGCCTTATTATCGTCACACTGCTTTCTGGTCTTTATCCTGCTGTCTTCCTCTCCCGGTATAACACCACAAAAGTTCTTAAGGGTGATTACTCAAGAGGAAAACAGGGACTTGCTTTACGTAATGGATTAATTGTGGTACAGTTTGTAGTGGCGGCATTCTTCATTATTAGTATTGTAGTTGTTAATCGGCAATTAACTTATATGCAGAATTCTGACAAAGGATTCTCGAGTGAACAGGTGTTGCGTGTACAGACTTTGATGATGAAAAATAGGGAAGAAAATTTTGAGCAAGTCAAAACAGAACTACTCCGTATTCCCGGAATACAGTCCGTAGCGAAAACAACCAAGGTTCCTGGTGATGTTTTATCGGATACATCAACAATGAATTTTAAACATGAAGGGGCTTCCTATCGCTTGGGGTCGGTCAAAGTAAGTCAGGACTATTTTAAAACGCTCAACATTGATTTAATCGAAGGTAGGTCATTTAATGACAGTCATGCTGACCAGCATACAAGATCGGCTATTATCAATGAAGCTGCAGCTAAAAGGTTGGGTATACAACATGCTGGCGGAACATATATCAGCTACCCTGACTGCGATAGTATTCCAATTGAGGTGGTAGGAATAGTAAAAAACTTCAATGTGACGGGCTTTGAACAGGAAATACAACCGACTGTTTTCACTATAGGCAATGATGCTTGTGTTTTTCAATCAGGAGGTGCGATTTTGGTTAAACTTTCTGGCGGTGACATGGACAAAACGGTTGCAGTTATTGAGAAATTATGGAAAGATATTGAACCTGGTTTAGGAATTCGTCACTCTTTTTTAGATGAAAATTTTCAACAACTATTTGCGAGTCATCTGCGCTTAAAACGCATCGTCACCTTCTTTGGATTTACAGCCATTGCAATGGCCATTATCGGGCTATTCGCGCTAACCGCTTTTTTAATTGGACGTCGCACAAAAGAAATCAGTATCCGTAAGATTCTGGGAGCAGACCTAAGTGATTTGGGAATATTACTTGGTAAAGACTTTTTACGTCTAGTTGCCTTAGCTGTATTGATTGCGATCCCGCTTGGCTGGTGGGCTGCAAATGCTTGGTTGCAAGGCTTCGCTTATAAAATCTCTTTTAGTGTATGGCAATTTGTATTATCGGCAGCTGTCTTACTTATTGTCTCGGCCTGTACGATATGCATTCATATTGTAAAAGCATCCCGTTCAAATATCTCTGATAATCTAAGGAATGAGTAGTATATAAAAAATAATGCATTTACCGGTTTTAATAGTCCGTGTCATAAAAATAATATGTTAAAGAATTATATCAAAATCGCTTGGCGGAGTCTCTGGAAAAATCGCTTTTTCAGTATTCTGAATATATTTGGTCTAGCCATTAGCTTGTCCGTTGCTATATTATTGATAACTTATGGTCGCCAAGAATTAAGTTTTAATAAGCAATTTCAGAAGGAAGCCAATATATATCGTGTTTTATTGGAGTCCAACGGGGAAAATAATTATGAGAAATGGAGCAATCTTCCTAATGCGGTTGGCCCCGCAATGCAAGATGATATTCCTGAAGTTAAATCAACCGCCCGATTGGTAAGGCTAGATTTTACAGGATTTGGTTCTGTCCGTGCTAATGATAATAATTTCATCGAAAAAAATATTTATCTCACCGACTCCTCCTTGTTTAATTTATTTGATGTGGAATTTATAGAAGGAAATAGTATTACTGCCTTTTCAAATCCAAAAAATGTTGTCATTTCATCGAGTAAGAAAAACAAAATGTTTGGTACAGAACCCGCTTTAGATAAAAAAATAATCATCAATCAGCGAGATACTTTAAACATTTCGGGGGTGTTTCAGGATTTTCCGGAAAATAGTTCCTTTGAAGGCGACATTTTTTTGAATATGATGGATTCTTGGATGGGAAAAAATGTGCATTGGTCTAACGCAAGCTATTATACATTTTGCTTATTAAGCACTCATACTGATCCTGCTCAAATAGAAAAAAAAGCAACAGCCCTTATTGATAAGTATGTACCAAAGGACAATCAATATTTCACAAAATTTTACTTACAACCTTTATCCCAAGTTTATTTACGATCACAGGATTTACGCGATAATATGTCTACTCGAGAAGGAAATATAAAAACTGTTAAAACAGTATTTTTTCTTTCCTTTCTTATTATCATGATTGCGTGCATTAATTATATGAATCTTGCGACAGCTCGCTCGCAAAAAAATGCAAAAGAAGTAGGAATTAACAAAGTTTTAGGAGCACATCGCAACCAGATTAAATTTCGTTTTTACATTGAAACAGGTATTATTGCATTTTTGTCTATTACTGTTGGAATAATTTTGGCTCTTGTAGCACTTCCTACATTTAATCACATTATTGGCTCTGGTCTCGCTGTTCCTCATTTATTTACCCTAGAAAATATAGGCATCTGCCTGACTATATGGTTAATTATAACGCTTATAGGGGGCAGTTATCCTGCTTTTATGATGGCCAATATTCCGAGCCTTTCCCTTATGAAAAATATCATCACACAAGGTAAGATTGCTCAATACCTGCGTAAGGGTTTGGTTATATTTCAATTCACTTGCTCTATTATATTGATTATTGGCGTTATCATTATTTCGCTACAGATGAGACATATCTCTAAAAAAGATCTTGGTTATCAACCAACTAACGTTGTTACGATTCCAATACGCTCCGTACCTTCTCTGGATAATTTGAAGAATATTAAAGAATCTATTCAAAAGCTAACAGGCACTGTCAGTATCGCTACTTTACAAACATTCCCTGGTTTTAGTGAAAGTGGAAAAACAATGCATAAACCAGGTGATACAAATGAAGGTCTACCAATCAATACTTCAAGTAGTCTTGGAGCTGTAGTTCCCACACTAGGACTACAGCTGATTGCAGGAAAGGATCTGCCGGGAGTATTAGCTCCTACAGATTCTACCTGTTATATTTTGATTAATGAAGTAGTTGCGGCCTATTTAGGCTATGAAAATCCAAGCGATGCTGTAGGACAAAATATTCCAACTGAAATAACTCCAAATACGACTATAGTAGGAGTCGTTCGAAATTTTAACTTTCACAGTTTAAAAGAATCCATTGGTGGGTATATGTATTACCGTATGCGCAACCCCAATGAAAGTTATCGTTATTTACTTGTTCGCTATGATACACAAAACGTCTCTTCCTATATTACCCAAATCCAACAATTATTTACACAACAGGTTCCTGAGGCAGCATTTGATTATCAATTTTTAGATGAACACATCAAGAAATATTACACAGCCGAGAACCGAACAAATAATATCATTTCAACATTTTCCATTTTAACGATTTTTATTGCTTGTCTGGGTTTATTTGGTTTAGCGGCATTTACCGCTCAGCAGCGAAAAAAAGAAATTGGAGTACGTAAAATACTTGGCTCAAGCACTTTTAAAATCGTTCAATTGCTTTCCGGTCACTTTCTCAGTTTGATTATACTGTCATTATTTATTGCTATACCTGTAGCTTGGTGGTTATTTTCTCATTGGCTTCAAGATTTCAATGATAGAATTGCATTCCCATTATGGTCATTCGCGATTGCCGGCCTATTTGCTCTCATAATCGCGTTTATAACCGTAGGTTATCAAGCGCTAAAAGCAGCTTTAATAAATCCTGTTGAAAGTTTGCGAGATGAGTAAACCGATTTTAATTCAATGCTAAAAAACACTATTGATTCTGTCAGTAAAATCAATAATAAACCTTAAGATAATGAACAATTTTAAATTAATATTTAGACAATTATGGCGCAACCGCCTCTTCACTTTACTTAATATTGTAGGGTTATCCATCGGTATCAGTGCCTGTTGGGTGATATTCCGTATTGTCAATTATGAATTTAGTTTTGACCAAAAACATCCTGATAAGGAATTGATCTATAAAGTCCACACGAGCTATCTCGAAAATAACAAAACAGATCATTTTGATGCTATTCCTGCACCATTACCCGCCTTTGTAAAAGAAAACTTTGCTGATGTAGCATTATCTGTTCCTGTGTTCAGTGAATATTTTGAAAAGGTCAGTTTACCGAATAATAAGGCATTAGTTTTCGAAGATCAAAAGGAAATTATTGGAACTACACCAGATTATTTCAAACTCACTGATTATCGCTGGTTGCAGGGAAATAAAGATATCGTATTTAAGAACCCTAATGAAGTGGTTTTGACGGCATCAAGAGCAAAATTGTATTTCCCTAAGAACGCCTTTGCAGATATTATTGGCAAAACCCTATCCTACGACAGTACTTTATTTACAGTTGCTGGAATCGTAGAGGACCTAACCTACCCGAGTAGTTTTATCGGTAAAGAATTTATGCAGATCCCGGCAAAAGATTGGACAAGTACAACTTGGACGAATTCGAATTCAAATTGGCAAATGTTCATTAAGGTAAAATCAGCAAATGTTATCGCTCCGATTTTAAAATCGGTTGATGCTAAAATCCATGAGATGACCAATGAGGAGTTTAAAAAATATGGCTTTAGTATGTCATCAAATTTGATTCCTCTCTCCGAATTACATTTCACAGCCTTTGCACAAAAAAGTAGCGACAAAAAAACAATGTATGGTGTTATCGGTATAGGTGTGTTTTTATTGGTGCTTGCTTGCATAAACTATATTAATCTGACAACAGCACAAGTTCCGCATAGAGCAAAAGAGATCGGTATAAGAAAAACACTAGGAGAAAGTCAAAAAAGAATAACGTTTATATTTTTTCTTGAAACATTTATCATTTCTTTATTTGCACTGCTCTTATCCTGGCCAATCGTTCAGCTTATCCAAGTAAGTTTAAGTTCTTATATACCTAAAGAGATGTATGGATATGCTGATGATCTTACTGTATTATTATTTATGGGCGGTCTCACGATTGTTATCACGCTTTTAGCAAGCTGGTATCCTGCCTTATTGATCAATAAAGTCAAAATATCCGAGGTCATTAAAATTACTGGAGGTGGTAAAGTAAAAATGGGGGGCTTATCGCTACGAAAAATTCTGATTGTATTTCAATTTGCGATCGCTCAGATATTTGTTGTCTCCACCTTTATAATAGGAATGCAGCTTAAACATTCTTTAAACAGCAAACTTGGTTTTACCCAAGAGGCTATCATTTCGATACAGCTTCCGTCCAAAAGTTATCAGAACTCGGATACAGACCCTTTTACCTTTAAACAAGAATTGAAAGGTTTATCTGCGATCAAACAGGTTGCTTTGGGACATCTTCCGATGAGCGGTGATCATTGGGGCAATTCAATCGTTGCAAAAAGTGATACCGGCGAAGTGAGAATTGATCATCAGTTTAAATTTATTGATGAAGATTATTTTCGCCTATATAATATCCATATACTAGCTGGCCGTGAGATTAAACTTTCAGATACAACTTCAGGTATTGCCCTAAACTTAGTGGCTATTGAAAAACTCGGTTTCAAATCGCCTTCTGCAGCTATTGGAAATTTTGTAAAAATCGATGATCAGGATAAGCAGATTGTTGCAGTGATTGATAATTTCCATAGTAAAAATATGCACAGTGAGATTGGTCCTTTAGAGCTCAGACCCTCCATCAAAAAAGGACAACTAAATACGATCAGCATCCAATTACCCGATAATCAAAAAACATGGTCTTCTTCTTTACAACAGATTGAAAAAGCATGGAAAAAACACTATCCCAATGCACCATTTAAGTATGAATTCTACGATCAACAGATAAAAAATCTATACGAAAACGATGTAAAGTTTTCAAAAATAATCAATTTATCTACCTCTGTTACTATTTTATTAAGTTGTTTGGGACTGATTGGATTGGTTACCATCACAACGGCTCAACGAACAAAAGAAATTGGCATCCGTAAAGTGCTAGGAAGCAAAATTTCGGGTATAGTAGGCTTACTGTCCAAAGAATATTTAAAATTGATTTTCATTTCTATTTTAATTGCTTCTCCGATCGCGTGGTGGGCTATGCATCAATGGTTAAATGATTTTGCTTACAAAATTACGCTCAGCTGGTGGATGTTTACTATTCCTGCAGTGATTACTTTACTTGTAGCATTTATCACCATGAGCTATCAATCTGTCAGAGCAGCAAGCGTTAATCCAGTTGACAGTTTACGCGACGAATAGTGACAAAGTTTAAGCACCCAGGTAACATCTTAAATAATTACAGCCATGATCAAGAGCTACATCAAAATTGCAATAAGAAACTTAAAGCGAAATATTTCTATTTCATTAATCAATGTATGTGGATTAGCTTTAGGCATTGCGACCTGCTTACTCATCAGTCTGTATATCACAGATGAACTTAGCTTTGATCGTTTTAATAAACAGTCTGACCGCATCGTACGCGTAGTTTTTAAAGGAAAAGTAAAGGGTGGTGATATCAAGGAAGCTCATGTAATGCCTCCTGTTGCTTCAACGATGAAAGCTGAATTATCGGATGTCGAAGAAACGGCTCGCTTACGAATGGGAGGAGTTCCGCTATTTCAAATAGGCAACCAGGTTTTTCACGATGCCAATTTAGCATATGTTGATGCATCTTTCTTCAAGATATTCACATTACCTCTATTGAAAGGTGATCCTTTAACCGCATTAGCAGAGCCAAATACTGCCATTATATCTGAAACAATGGCTAACAAGTATTTCAATACGAGTGATGTGATTGGAAAAGAACTACCAATAAAGGGAAATGGGACAATTCTTAAAATAACGGGTGTAATGAAAAATATACCCGAAAACTCTCATTTTAATTTTGATATTTTCACTTCCATCGATGCGCTTGAAGATGCACGATCTACTTCCTGGATGACTTCGGAATATTACACCTATGCACTATTAAAAAAAGATGTAACAGTTAAACAGGTGGAGACTAAACTTGCAACCTTATTTGACAAACATGTGGGACCTCAGTTTATGGCAGGTTTCGGAATGAGCTATGAGGACTATAAAAAAACCGGGAATAAGATCGGACTTTATCTACAGCCCTTAACCGATATCCATCTACACTCTGACTTTGTTTATGATCTGAGTCCTTCTGGAAATATTAGATACCTTTATATTTTTGGAGTCATCGGCATCTTTATGCTCCTGATTGCTACGATCAATTTTATGAACCTATCGACTGCCAGTGGGTCTAAAAGATTTAAAGAAGTTGGCGTAAGAAAAGTATTAGGAGCTGGGAAACAAAAATTGCTGATACAGTTTTTTACAGAAGGTATCCTTACAACTTACATTGCTTTACTATTGGCTATCGGTATTGTATTCCTTGCGCTTCCTTTGTTCAACCACTTTTCTGGAAAATCATTAGAAATCGGACAGCTATCCTTCATCACAACAATTCCTTTATTACTTGGTTTTGGTTTACTTATTGGCTTATTCTCCAGTAGCTACCCTGCTCTTTACTTATCATCATTTAATCCTATAATGATCTTAAGAAATAGGTTCAATGTTTCTGGAAATAGCCTGGGATTAAGAAGTGGTCTTGTAATATTTCAATTTATCGTTTCAGTCGGATTGATATTTAGCACTGTGGTGGTAAGTCGTCAGCTGGATTACATGCGTCATATCAAACTTGGTTATGACAAGGAAAATGTTGTCATTATTCAAAGCTGGCCTCTAGGGGTTAACGAAAAAGCTTTCGCTGAACGCCTAACTCAGGATAGCCGTGTACTAAATGTTTCACACTCGTCTTATCTACCTGCCGGAGCTACCTACAATAACAATTTTTTTATCTATCCAAAAGAGATTCCTAACCAATGGGTAAAAACTCTCCGTTATGATGTTGACGAGCAATACATTCCTACCATGGGTATGAAGTTGAAAGAAGGGCGCAATTTTTCAACAACCTACGGCAACGATAGCCTATCGGTTGTGATCAATGAAACTGCAGCCAAAAATTTAGGTTGGAAAGACAATATCATTGGTCGAACATTAACCGATAAGGATAATAAAGTATTGCAGGTGATCGGTGTTGTTGAAGATTTTCATTTTAAACCGCTGCATGAAACTATTGCTCCTTTGGTTATGGTATTGAATGATCAGGCAGGAAATCTGATTATCAAAACTAAAGCAACAGACATGGAAAAATTACTGGCAACAATAAAACAGTATTACCATGCATACCCTTCGGATCTTCCCTTTGATTATTCTTTTCTTGATGATCGTTATAATCAGACCTATCAATCTGAACTTAAGACCGGACAATTACTAACTATCTTTGCGTCACTGACCATTTTTGTTGCCTGCCTTGGATTATTGGGATTGGCGATTTTCACCACGCATCAACGTAAAAAAGAAATTGGAATCCGAAAAGTAATCGGTGCTTCTGTGCCTGATATTGCGCGTATGCTATCCTTTGAATTTATTCGATTAGTGGTCATTGCCATCATTATTGCCTCACCTATTGCCTGGTGGATGATGCACATGTGGCTGGAAGATTTTGCTTATCGCATCGACATTCAATGGTGGATGTTTGCTATTACAGGACTTTTAGCTGTCGTCATTGCGCTATTTACAGTCAGTTCACAAGCTATACGGGCAGCAGTTGCCAATCCTGTTAATAGTTTAAAAGATGAATAATAATATTCATAAATATCAAAAGCTCACAAAATAGCTCATCTAAATTTTAGAAAAATGTTTAAGAACTATATAAAAATCGCTTGGAGAAACCTTTGGAAAAACAGGGGTTATTCTTCCATCAACATCGTTGGGTTAGCCATAGGGTTAGCTTGCTGTTTATTAATCGTCTTATATATTCATGATGAATTATCTTATGATAAATACCATGTAAATAAAGACCGGATTTACCGTGTTATCAATTCTTTTGAAGAAAATGAAAAACTGATACGACACGATGTATGGGGTGTTGCGCCTATAGGTCCAGCTTTAAAAGCTGATTTTCCAGAAGTCAAGAATGTGGTTCAATTTTCAGGAGTTACGTCCATTTCTTTAAAGAATAATGAGAAGGTTTTTCAGGAAGAACGTGTTTTTTTCATGGACTCAACTGCATTTGATGTTTTTAGCTGGAAAGTACTGGCTGGTAATCCAACAACTGCTTTGACAGCACCCTATACTGCTGTTTTAACTGCAAGTACAGCCAAAAAATATTTTGGAAATGAAAATCCGATTGGCAAAACATTAGAAGGCGGTCTTGCAGCAGGACGGGCTGACCCGGGACTATACAAAGTAACTGCCGTTATTGAAGATGTACCTACCAACTCGCATTTTACTTTCGATGCTTTGTTGTCGATGAGCACCTTCAGAAAAGCTTTGCCAGATTATTTTGACAGTTGGGGCTACGTTGATTTTTACACCTACGTGCTGGTCTCTGATCAATTTAATCTATCTAATTTCAATAAAAAAATTCCTCAATTTCTCAAAAAGTATAGTGCTTCTTCAGAGGGTAAATATAATTTCAATCTTGAACCAATGCTAGATGCCTATATGCATTCGACTGCAGGTAGACAGCCTGGTGTAACAGGAAGCGTACAGAATCTGTACATATTTGCCATTATAGGTCTATTTATCCTTTTTATAGCTTGTGTAAATTTCATGAATTTAGCTACATCTCGTTCCATGGAGAGAGCGAAAGAAGTAGGTGTGCGAAAAGCGATTGGAGCCAGTCATCGTAACCTGATCCTACAGTTTATGTTCGAATCGCTCGCTTTAGTTTTTATCGCGGCACTGCTGGCTTTGCTATTAGTCATCATTCTTCTTCCTTCCATGGAGGCCTTTGCAGGGAAACATTTTGCATGGAGCAGTCTATTCAATTTGACAACATTCAGTATCTTTCTAGGTATCGTGACCATAACCGGAATTATTGCGGCCAGCTATCCTGCTTTTATTTTAGCACGTTTTAAACCTGTTGAAGTTTTAAAGGGAACATTTAAAACTGCTGCTGGTGGTCAATTTTTAAGAAAGGGATTAGTGATCTTTCAGTTCGGTTTATCCATTGTACTTATTGCAGGAACGTGTATTGTCTTTTCACAATTGCATCACCTGCAACATACGAATCTTGGTTTTCAACAAGATCAGATGCTGGTTATCGATTATAATTTTGATAATGAGATCAACAAGAATTTGGAATCGATTAAAAATACGTTCAAAAGAGACAAGGACGTCATTGCTGTATCCTCATCACGCAGTGTTCCCGGCGCATTTTTCCCTAATGCAGGTACAGAAATAGAATCTACCGAAGGAAAAATGGTGCCACTGGCTCCCGCTCTCTTTGAGGTTGATATTGATTTTATCCCGAATATGGGTATTAAAATGGTTGCAGGAAGAGCGTATTCCCGAGATTTTCCTGCCGACAGTGCGCACTCCATGATTATCAATGAAGCTGCAGCTAAACTTTGGGGCTATAGCAATCCACAGGATATTATTGGAAAACGTTTTGCACAATGGGGTAAAGAGGGACAGGTTATTGGTGTCGTAAAAGACTTCAACTATTTATCGTTACATAATAAAGTGGAAGCACTTGCCTTACGCTTAGAACCGTGGAGCAGCAAATTTATAACGATTAAATTGCAACAGGCTAATCTTCCTGAAACTATTGCCCGCATCGAAAAAACTTGGACAGGCCTCGCTCCTCATATTCCATTTAATTATACATTTTTAGATCAGAGTTTTCAACGTCAATATGAAGCGGATTATCGTTTCCAAAGAATTTTCACTACTTTTTCAGGATTTGCCCTTTTTATTGCCTGCTTAGGGCTCTTGGGACTTGTGACTTACACCGCACAACAACGCACCAAAGAAATTGGCATCCGTAAGGTCCTCGGATCTAGTGTTTTTGGAATTATACAATTATTATCTTTTGACTTTATCAAGCTGGTTATTATAGCCATGTGTATTGCCATACCGTTAGCTTATTGGGCAATGGGTAAGTGGCTCAATAATTTTGCGTATCACATTGATATGCAATGGTGGATGTTTGGTATAGCGGGACTGAGTGCGCTGTTCATTGCTTTAGCAACTGTCGGTTATCAAGCTTTAAAAGCTGCAAAGGCAAATCCTGTTGATAGTTTAAGAGATCAGTAATTTAGTATACCTGTACGTTTGCGAACGCCAACTGTTCGGAAACGTACACTTATGCGAGCATACAAAATAACCTAAACACCTATATATAAGACTATTAAAATAATGGCTTAGGGATTGGACTTTAAAATTAGAAAAGGAACAAAATATAATCAAGCAAAACCTTTATGATTTTTAAATATATTAAAACTGCCTGGCGTAATCTAAAAAAAAGCAAGTTTTACACCGCAATCAATATTTTAGGACTTTCGATCAGTATTGCTACAGCAATCTTGATCTTATTATGGGTACAGGACGAAATCAGTTTTGATCGTTTCCATAAAGATTATAAACAGATATATAATGTACATAACATCTGGAAAGATGGAGATAAGGAACAAATTTCCAATAGTACACCTGGTCCGGTCGGATTTTATGCAAAAGATGTTCCTGCCATTGAATCTTCGGTTAGGTTAGTAGGAGAAGATTCAGGAGTCATTAGCTTAAAGGGGCAAAAAGATGTCTACACTGGACTAGCTATAGCCTATGCTGACAGTACATTTTTCAAATTCTTTTCCTTTCCACTACTTCAATCCAGTAAGCCTAATATTCTGACTTCTCTAGATGAAGTGACGATTAGCGAAACGCTGAATAAAAAACTTTTTAATGGTCAGGATGCAATTGGAAAAACACTACTATTGGGGAAAACTCCTTTCCTAGTGACAGGTATATTTCAAGATATGCCACAAAATTCATCTTTAAAATACGATATTATCTTTCCAATGAGCTTCCTTGCAAAATCATTTACTGAAAATGGAGGAAATGGCGTCTGGAAAACAATTGATGAGGATCTGGGTAATTATTATTTTGACACCTACATAAAATTACGTTCCGAATCAAACCCTGATCAGGCAATTGCTCAAATTAATAACAGCTTCATCAAGGCTCGTAATGGAAATACAAAAACTACTTTTAAACTTGGATCACTAGCTGATAAACATTTAATTGCTCCTGATGGAAATAAATCGGCCTTGCGTATGGTGCAGATATTTGGTGCAGTAGCTTTACTCCTACTTTTTATTGGAGCTATCAACTATGTTAATCTTGCTACAGCTCGGGCTATGGATCGCGCTAAGGAGGTAAGCATCCGAAAAATTGTAGGCGCTAGCCGCAAGCAACTGTTTTTTCAGTTTATGGCCGAAACCTTCCTAACATTTACCTTAGCAACTTTTGCTGCAGGTATCTGGGTGATGCTATCATTCTCCGCATATAACAGTATTTCGGGTAAATCAATGGTATTTGACCTGCAAAATCCAGCGTTGTGGCTTTTAATTGGATCTGCATTGTTACTGACTGTTTTATTGTCCAGTATATATCCTTCCATACAACTGTCATCTTTTAAGCCAATTGCGGCACTGAAAGGCAAATCATCCAAACCCACAAATAGTATCTTCCGAAAAGGCCTGGTTGTATTTCAATATGCGACATCCATCATTCTAATTATCTGCACTCTAGTTATTCAAAAACAGATGAAATACATCCGTAATTATAACTTAGGATATGATACCTCGTATATTTTTACGGTCTCACTTAATGAAGGCTCTATAGAAAATAAATCTACAGTAGAAACTAAATTGGCAGAAGATCCCGCTATCACTGCATACTCCATCAATGGTGTTTATGATCCTATGAGCTATGGTAATTCTACTGGGGATATCGATTGGCCAAATCGTCCAAAAGATTACACACTCATTGTTGGACGCGCTACGATTGATAAAAATTTTATTCCTTTAATGGGTATGAAATTCGTAGAGGGCGGTAACATCAAAGGTACTCCAGCAGACTCTTCAAGTTATATCATCAATGAAACCATGGCCAAACAAATGGGACTGAAAAAACCATATGTTGGCGCGCAAATGTCATTGCATGAAGTCCCCGGAACGGTGGTTGGTGTCATCAAGGATTTTAACTTCAATAATCTTAAAAAACCGATTGGTCCAATGGTGTTTTGGACACATCGCTTCTCTGGCACCTTATATGTTAAAACGACTGCTTCAAATGCTCAAAAAGCAATTGAGAAAGTAAAAACGATTTACAATAGCTATCCTTCGGAAAGGCCATTCGAATACACATTTTTGGATAGTAAAATTGATAAGATGTATAAATCGGACTTACGTACAGGATTGCTTTTCAACATCTTTGCTTCGATCGCTATTTTCGTTTCTTCACTTGGTCTCTTAGCTTTGGCCACCAATGCGGCACAAACTAAAGTAAAAGAAATCGGAATCCGCAAAGTCTTAGGTGCTAGCATACCACAAATTGTTCAGTTATTAGGAAAAGAGTTTGTGAGCTTACTCATCATCGCTATTTTAATTGCAAGTCCCCTTGCCTGGTATTTTGCAAATGAATGGCTGGCTAATTTCAGTTTTAAAACAGAATTGAATGTTTGGATATTTTTAATCGGCGCAAGTATAGCGCTATTAATTGCAGGATTGACCATCAGTTATCAAGCCATTCGAGCTGCAAAAGTAAATGTGATCAATAGCCTACGAGATGAATAATTAACAAATGTGTTATTAAGTTAAGTATTAAGTGTGAAAAATGAAAGTCGTCGATTTGTAAAATCGATGGCTTTCTATATTAACGAAAACCAATTAAATCTAACCGCTGACAATCACCTCAATCATGATAAAGAATTATATAAAAATCGCATGGCGAAGTATTTTCGCTAATAAATTCTATACAGGCATTAATATTTTAGGATTGTCGGCTGGATTAGTCGTAGGGATATTCCTCTTACTTTGGATTCAGGATGAGCTGTCTTTTGACAGATTTCATGACAATGAGCGTCAGATCTATAAAATTGGTATTGAGGGCGGAACTGGAATAACTAAAAAAATATTTGAGAATATCATTGCTCCTGTTGGTACTTTTGCAAAAAAAGAGATTCCGGAAGTAAAAGACGCCGTACGTATCCTCAAAATAGGAGATGGTCCCATCAAATATAAAGAGAAAATATTTATCGAAAAAAGCTTTGCTTTTGTAGATCCGAGCTATTTTTCTGTATTTAATTTTCCTTTGGTTCAAGGCAATCAAAAGTTGCCTTTTCCCGACAACAATTCTATTATCATCACAGCAACTACTGCCCAGCGTTATTTTGGAAATGAAGACCCCATTGGTAAAACTGTGACCATAGGTGTAGATGAACTTTGTGTGGTATCGGGTGTTATCGCAGACTATCCCGAAAATTCAAGTTTACAATTGCAGGTACTTCTTCCCCTTTCTAGGTTTAATGAGCAGGCGTACGTAAAAAATAAAACCACTTATGACAACAAAACATATTTGTCATCCATGGATATGGATTGGTCCAGTTTTTCATTTGAAACTTATCTACTGCTAACTCCCCAAGCGAACCTCACTGCTTTAACCAAAAAGTTACAACAGATACATGAACGCAATAAACCAGAAGATACACCTGTACCTTACGTAGCACAGCCCTTATCTAAAATTCATTTATACCACATGGATGGTAGTGATGGAGGAATCGGCGCTGTACATATTTTTATGGGAGTTGCACTGATGATTATAGCAATAGCGAGTATTAATTATATTAATCTTTCAACTGCACGTTCTTTAAATCGGGCCAAAGAGGTCGGAATTCGAAAAATTATTGGAGCTGGCAAAAAGGAACTTTTCTTACAGTTTATCATAGAAACTACATTATTGTTTCTTTTTGCAGTAACCATTGCGATAACGGTCGTTTTTATTTTTCTCCCTTCTTTTAATAACTTCTCTGGTAAACAAATAACATTGGATCTCGCCAGTATTAATTTATGGGTCTACATTTTCATCTTACTGATTGGAACACTTCTCTTAGTGAGCATCTATCCAGCATTACTGCTATCAACTTTTGATCCTATCAAAGTCCTAAAAGGTAATCTGGGAATGAAAAAATCTAGTTCGAGAAAAGTATTGGTTGTATTGCAGTTTACGGTTTCTATTGTTTTGATAACCATGACAATTGTCATTGGTCGTCAATTAGAGTTTATCCGCGACAAAAATCTTGGCTACGAAAAAAGCCATATTTTCGCGGTTCCTATGGGATCAAAAATGGGCGAACATTTTGATGCCATCAGAAATGAACTGATAAAAAGCGAAGGAATAAATGATGTAATACGACTGGGGCGTGATATGATACACGGCGGTGATGCTACCGGAGATAACGATTGGGAAGGAAAACCTGCAAAGTCAAATCTTTGGTTTAATATCACGCATTCAGATCAGCATACGCTCGATTTCTTTAAGATAAAACTAATAGAAGGACGAAACTTTACGGGCTCATTAGCGGACTCTACGCATTTTATCCTAAATGAAACGGCTGTTAGAGAGATGGGGTTAAAAAATCCTATTGGCACCCGTTTGAGAATCCGAACTGTACCTGGAACTATTATTGGTGTCGTGAAAGATTTTAACTACGCTAGTGTTCGTCAGAAGATTGAACCTATTGTTTTTAAGTTTAATCCAAAAAATTCTCGGCAGCTTTATATAAAAACGAATGAAAATAAAACTGTTGATGCTATAGGCGCTATGGAAAAAATTTGGAAGCAATACTATAATGACATGCCTTTCACTTATAATTTCCTGGATGAAAGCTATCAAAAACTATATACGAGTGAACAAAAACAGGGTACCATATTTAACTTCTTTGCAGTCATAACCATCTTAATATCTTGTTTAGGTCTTCTAGGTTTATGTACTTACACCGCGCAAGTAAAAACAAAGGAAATTGGGATTAGAAAGGTGCTAGGTGCGACGGTTTTCCACATTATACAAATGCTGAATCGGGAGTTTTTCATCTTAGTCATTATTGCAAATGTTATTGCTATCCCTCTTGCTTTATATTTCGCAAATGACTGGCTTCAGGGGTTTGCCTTTAGAACTAATTTACCTATATCTATATTTTTATTTTCAGGTATTCTCACATTGCTCATTACGGCACTTACTGTTAGTTTTCAATCGATTAAGGCTGCAATTATCAATCCTGCAAATAGTTTAAGAGACGAATAGTTACGACCTTTTCATAAAAAAGAGATTGCTAAATAAAATAATGGATTAAAATTATGATAAAGCTATTTTTTAAAACTTTTTTACGCAATATAAAACGTAATCCATTAAGTGGAATTATCAATATAACCGGTCTAGCATTCGGATTTACTGTTGCATTACTGAGTATACTTTGGATCTGGAAACAATTCTCATTTGATAAGAACTTTAAGCATTACGAAAGTATCTATCAGGTGATGATTACGGGCACTTTCAATGATGAGGTATTAACAGATGCATCTACTCCTATTCCATTGGCAAAACTGATCGAATCTGATTATCATAATGAGGTTGAACAGGTCGCATTAGCAACTGCTTTAGAAAACACGAGTTTCAAAGTTGGAGATAAAAAACTCAGTGCCAAAGGCTTTTATACTTTAGGGAAATTTAGCGAAATTTTTAGTTTTGAACACATACAGGGAGAGATCTCAACTCCTACTAAAGCGAATACATTTATTATCTCCCAATCACTAGCTGAGCGTTTATTTGGTACTGAAAATGCGATCGGAAAAATTGTACAGTTGAACGGAAAAGAGCAGTACCAAGTACAAGGTGTATATGCAAATTTACCTAAAAACAGCACTTTTTATGGATTAGACTATATTCTACCTTTTACTTCATATTTACAAAAAAATGAGGGTGTGGCAGACAGATGGAATAATTGTTATTTTGATACTTATGTACAGGTTTACAACAGTGCCCTCATACCGTCTCTAGAAGCAAAATTGACAAAATTTTTCAAAACAAAGCTTACCGATATCAACCCAGAGATACTCTTGCATCCAATGGAAAAATGGCATCTATATGAGTCTTTTAAAAATGGGAAGAATAATGGTGGACAGATTCAATATGTCTGGATGTTCGCCTTAATAAGTCTCCTAATTCTTTCGTTAGCCTCTATCAACTTTATTAATCTCAGTACCGCAAGGAGTCTTAAAAGAGGTAAGGAAATTGGTATTCTTAAATCTATTGGTGTCAGTCGAAAACAACTTATTAAAAGTTTTTTAATGGAATCGATATGCGCTGTTGGCATTGCTTATCTGTTTTCATTAATATTTACACTACTCTTATTACCTTGGATCAATAGTCTTACACAAGCGCATCTCGAGCTTCCATGGAATAATGCTGCATTTTACTGTATATCCATAGCAAGTATCTTGCTACTGGGAATACTTGCAGGAATCTATCCTTCGTTGTTTCTTTCTTCATTCAATCCTATCCTTGCTCTCAAAGGAAAACTACAGGTTAACAAAAGTAGATTTCAACCACGTAAAATCATGGTGATCATACAGTTTGCTATTTCCATATTTATGATGATTGCAACCTATCTGGTTATACAGCAATTATACCATGTCAAAGATAGACCAATCGGTTATGACAGTCGTAATTTAGTGAATGTTTTGAGCGTTAGTCCAGAAATTAGCAAAAATTTTGAAGTCCTCAAGCGGGCTTTAGAAAGCGAAGGACTTATTCAGGATGCTACACTATCATCCAATTTTATTAATAGTCTGGGACTTTCAGGAGGAGGATTTATTTGGGAAGGTAACGATCGTATAGAGGGGTCGATAATGGGTATTTCTACTGTAGATGAAAATTTTGCTAATACTGTTCAATGGACTTTTCTAAAAGGTCGAAATTTTTCCAAAGATTTCAAGACTGATTCTTCTGGTGTTGTGGTGAATGCAGCCGCAGCTAAATTTATGGGATTGACCACACTCAATAGCAAACAGATTACTAAACGTGGCAAGACCTATAATATCCTTGGGGTGATCCAGAATACGATCTCAGAATCTCCTTTCAAATCAATCACACCAACGGTTTATTTTCTTGATTTCCTTCCTAAAAACAAAATTACACTTCGTTTAAAAGATGGCGAAAATCAAAGTCAAACACTAAAGAATATCGGTGAGAAATTTTCTGCTATAGATCCGAATCTGGTATTTGAATACACATTTACAGATCAAGATTATGGTAAGCAATTTAAGCAGATGGAAATGATTCGGAGTTTGACCAGTTTATTTACCGGTCTTGCAATATTGATTTCCTGTTTAGGACTTTATGCCCTTGTTTCATTCTTAACTGAACAACGAGAAAAAGAAATTGGTATCCGCAAAGTACTAGGGGCATCTGAACTCGGTTTATGGAAGTTACTTTCAACGGAATATATCTGGCTTACTTTTATCGGTTTTATGATAGCAGCACCACTCGCTTATCTTTTTATGGAAAAATGGTTAGAAAATTATGTTTACCGTATTACTATAAACTGGTCCATTTTTGCTGTCACGGGAGGTTTAGCGCTTTTCATTACGGTGATCACCGTAAGTTATCAGGCTATTAAAGTCGCTTTATCAAATCCTATTGATACACTACGGAATGAATAAGCACCCTCATAACATGTACGCTTACGAACGATAGGTGTTCGAAAGCGTACAGTTATACAAATCTTAAAAAACACACAAGCAATTGATTTAAAGATATTTAAAACATTGGCTTATGGATTGAACTTAAAAAGTGGCAAAAAAATACGAGTCTAAAGTTTAAACAAATGATACGGAACTATATTAAAATAGCATGGCGCAATCTTTTGAAAAGTAAGGGATATGCAACGATCAACATTATTGGCTTAGCTATTGGAATGGCAGCTGTATTGTTAATAGGCATCTGGATACAGAATCAATCACAATTTGACAATTTCTATAGCAATAAAGATAATCTATATAGACTCTGGAACAAATATGACGAGGAAGGGGAAATCAATTTGATCAACATCACATCCGGACCTGCTTCATCTACTTTAAAAGCTGAATATCCTGAGGTAGAGCATGCTGCTCGTGTGTATTGGAGTACGGACAGATTATTATCCTTCGATGATAAGAAAATTAAATCTAAGGGTAATGAAGTCGATCCATCTTTTATAGAGATGTTTGACTTTAAACTTTTAAAAGGCGAAAGAAATCAAGTACTTAGCGATCCAAAAAACATTATCCTAACAGAACGTCTCTCAAAAAAAATATTTGGGGATGCGGATCCTTTGAACAAAACGATTACATTGGATAACAAAGAACCTTATCAAGTTTCTGGCGTCATCGCAGATTTACCTAGCAATACAGATTTTGATTTTACTTATCTGATTCCCTTAACGCAAGGAGATCAATATTCTCCAAACTGGAGCACGATTACATTCATGACCTACATCCAGCTGAAAGATGGTACAGATGTAGATGCCTTCAATAAAAAACTAATCAATATCATTGCAAAGAAGACGAATAATGACCAAAAAGGTTCACTCTATTTATATCCGCTATCCAAAATGCACTTGTACTCCAAATTTGAACAAGGCGTCCCAGTTGGTGGTAAAATTACCCAAGTTAAACTTGTCGCTGGTCTTGGATTTTTGATATTAGTGATCGCTTGTATTAATTTCATTAATTTAAGCACTGCACGCAGTCAAAAGCGAGCAAAAGAAGTCGCGGTACGTAAAGTGGTTGGCGCCCAACGCAGCAGTTTGATTATACAATTTTTAACAGAGTCGGTCCTACTATCTTGTATTGCAGGAATACTTGCCATAGGAATAACTTCTTTAGCATTACCGTTATTTAATAAAGTTTTGGATAAACCTTTAGTTTTTTCGATGACAGATCCTATCATCTGGGCTTCTCTTCTCGGGTTTATTCTGTTTACAGGAATATTAGCAGGTTTATACCCTGCATTTGTGTTATCGGCATTTAAACCCATTAAATCATTGAAAGTATTTGGAAAGTCCAAAAGATTTGCGCTCAATTTCCGTGAAGTATTAGTTGTTTTCCAATTTGGAATCGCCTTAATCTTGATTATTGCAACCTTGATCGTCAATAAACAGATTGAATACGCAGGAAAACGTGATGTTGGTTACTCACCTTCACAACTGATCGAAATTCCGATGGAAGGTGATATGACAAAAAATTATGAAGTTATCAAATCTGAATTGATCAATAAGGATATTGCACAAGCTGTGACCCGTACCGGATGGTCGATTACCCGAAATGCATCAAACTCAAGCGGTAATTTTTCATGGGAAGGATCTACCCCTGAACAAGGGAAAAAAATCGTATTTAATATTGGAAAAGCCGAAAGTGACTTTGTTAAAACTCTGGGATTAAAATTGATCGAAGGTCGTGATATTGACTTCGAGCGATTGGCTTCTGATAGTATGTCGGTACTCGTAAATGAGGCTGCTATCAAAGAAATGAAATTAAAAAACCCTATCGGCAGCATCCTGAAATGGGGAAGTAACACCTTTACGATTATAGGAGTTATCAATGATTACATCAGCGGATCTCCATACAGCCCCGTTACTCCACTTCTTATTCACCCTGCAAAAGAGTGGATGTTAAATATGGTTGTTCGTACTCCTGCATCTGTACCTATCGAACAGAGCTTGAAACAAATGGAGCAGGTACTCAAAAAATTCAATCCGGCATACCCTTTTGAATACAAATTTGTTGATCAGCAATTTGTGGCAAAGTTTAAAGAGCAACAACAAACAGCTCAATTAGCACTCATATTCTCCGCATTAGCCATTTTTATATCTTGCCTTGGATTATTTGGACTGGTATCATACATTGCGGAATTGAGAACGAAAGAAATTGGTATCCGCAAAGTATTGGGTGCTTCTGTCACAGGTATAACAGCTTTGCTCTCGAGAGATTTTGTGAAGCTGGTTCTTATTGCCATTTTAATTGCTTCACCAATTGCCTGGTGGACCATGAATAAATGGTTGCAGGATTTTTCTTACCGCATCGAGATTCAATGGTGGATCTTTGCTTTAGCGGGGATTGCCGCATTGACAGTTGCGATTATTACGGTGAGTACACAAGCGATCAGAGCTGCAAATACAAATCCTGTTAAAACATTACGCGATGAATAATAACATACACTTACTGTAGCGTTATCTGAATGAATTAATGGAAAAAGCTCTAAAGCATAAAAAATGATACGAAACTATATTAAAATCGCATGGCGGAATATTCGAAAGAATAAAGGGTTTTCACTGTTGAACATGTCAGGATTAACGATTGGAATAACCTGCTTTTTGTTATTAGCTACTTACATATACCATGAATTCAGTTATGAACGTTTTTTATCCCATGCAGATCGCATTGCGTATTTCAGCCTATCATACAAGGCTCCAAATAGCCCAGAAATGGTTTCATCCAGTACTACGCCAACAGGTCTACAACAGACTTTACAATCTGATTTTCCCGAAGTTGAGCAGGCCAGTCGTTTATATCCGTATATACAAGGTGGATTAGTTGATATTGGAAATCAATCTTTAAAGGAAAATAAGCTGATTTATGCAGATAAAAACATCTTTGAAATCTTAGATTATGATTTTATTGAGGGAAACAAAAAACATGTATTGGATGAGCCTAATCAAATTGTATTGACAGAAACCTTAGCTAAAAAATATTTTCCAAATGAATCGGCTATAAATAAAACATTGATTATTGATAAAGTGAACTGGAAGGTATCTGGGGTAATAGCCGATATGCCAAGTAATACGCAGTTCAGATTTTCTGCCATTCTCTCTAACCAAGGTCTAGCACGCTATAAAGAAGCTTCATGGAATTCAGCTAACGATATTACTATAGGATTATTAAAAACTGATCAAAGCTTTCAATCGGTGCAACTTAAACTGGATAATCTGGTTAAGGACAAATTTAGTGAGTCTATTAAACAGGGATATGAATTCGGTTTTAAAGTAGAAAAATTAAGTGATATTCATTTGCACTCAAAAACTGCAGGTACAGGAAATATCCTCTATGTTTATATTTTAATGGCTTTGGGTATTGCTCTTATCGTCTTGACTTGCATTAATTTCACCAATTTGATTCTTGCAAATGCAATTGAGCGCAAAAAAGAGATCGGTGTAAAGAAGGTACTGGGTGCAGGACGAAAAACAATATTCTTTCAGTTTCTCTTCGAATGTAGCTTAATGATTTTGATATCCTTAATTATAAGCTTAGTGGCAACATGGTTACTGTTACCTCTATTCGGTCATTTTATGGGAGTAGAAATGCAGATCAACTTTTGGAACAAACCTATCTTTTATATAGCAATATTAGCTTTCTTTATTATCCTGTCACTACTTGCAGGTGGTTGGCCTGCCTACTCGATTTCGAGTTCAAAACCGATTTCAATATTCAGAAGTAAACTGATCGAAAAACAGACAGGGATATCCTTGAGTAAAGTGCTGATTGTGTTCCAATTTTGTATTTCCATATTTTTTATCATCTGTACATTATTTGCTGGTCAACAAATGGAATTTATTCAATCTAAAAATACAGGACTGGATCGTTCAGATATATTGGTGCTCGATGGCCGAGGATGGCAGGATAAAGAGCGTCAATTGCTAAAGGATAAGCTAAGTCAATTAAACAGTGTTAAAGGCGTAACGGCATCTTATGATAGTCCGGTTAATATTCAGGGGGGCTATACGATTAATGAAGTAGAAGGACAGGCTCCAGATTTCTCTATTGATGTCACTGCTATTCCTATTGAAAAAGACTTTGTATCCGTGTTCAACATTAAATCTATTGCTGGTTCTTCCCTATCGGATACGGACATCTTAAGAGCACGAGATACCGTCGCTCCGGAGAATAGTTTTATTATTAATACGCTAGCTGCAACTGCTATGGGCTGGACTCCTAAAGATGCGATCGGTAAGAAAATAAATTTAAATGGTCGCAAGGGCACTGTAAAACAAGTGGTTGAAAGCTTTAATTTTAAATCTTTACATAATGAAATCACTCCTGTTGTGCTCTTTCCTGAATATGGTTATTTCGGAAATATCTTTATTAAGCTGCATGCTGGAGTTCCTACACAAGACGCATTGAATCAGATCAAAACGATCGTAAAAGAGATCGCTACGAAAAACAATTATGACTATCATTTTTTAAATGACGACTTTAATCAACTTTATCTACAGGATCAACAGACAACGCGAGCGATGCAACTCTTTTCATTTATTACCATCTCCATTGCGTGTATGGGATTATTTGCACTTTCGACCTATACGGTGCAACAAAGAATGAAAGAGATTGGAATCCGGAAAATTGTTGGTGCATCTGTTATAAAAATTGTTAGCTTATTAAGTGTAGATTTCCTCAGGTTAGTAGTTATTGCGCTCGCTATTAGCATTCCTTTTGGCTGGTTTGCAATGCATAAATGGCTAGACAATTTTGCTTATCATATTGAACTTGACTGGTGGATCTTTATACTTGCCGGTGGCAGTGCTTTACTCATCTCGTTCTTAACAATAAGTTACCAGACTGTCCGTGCTGCTATGGTCAATCCAATTGATTGTTTACGGGATGAATAATTTACTGTATTAAAAAAATTGACTACTTTATACGATAACGATGATAAAGAACTATATCAAAATCGCATGGCGTAATTTATTGAAAAATAAGGCTTTCTCTAGCATCAACATCATTGGATTGGCTATTGGTATGGCCGGAGCTTTGCTTATTGCGCTATGGTTGCAAAATATGCTGAGTATGGATCGGTTTCACGAGAAAAGTGATAGGCTCTTTATCATCAGTAATCACGATCTTTATCAAGGTGAGATGCAGGCATGGACCAATACTCCCAAAATAATGGGTCCTATTTTAAAAAGTGATTATCCTGAAATTGAAAGTTTTAGCCGTATAGAAGACGGTAATAAATTCTTGACAACTTATGGCGATAAAAAATTGGTTTCCAATGCCGGTTTTGTTGATCCCGGATTTTTCAACATGTTCAGCTATCCCTTACTCAAAGGTGACAAAACGAACCTTTTGAAAGATGCAAATTCAGTCGTCATCACTGAGAAATTTGCGAAATCTCTTTTTGGAGATGAGGATCCTATAGGAAAATCTATAAAAGTCGAATCCAATAACTTGGTAACAGTTCAGGCCATAATTAAAGATCCAACAAGTTATAGCAGTATTCAATTTGATTATCTCTTATCATGGGACTTTGCTAAGAAATTAGGGTTTGTTGACGAAAACTGGTCCAACAACTCTACTTATACCTATATTTTACTGAAGGAGGGAACATCCTTACAGGAGTTCAATGATAAAATAAAACTCGTGAGCCAAAATCATATCAATGTAGGTAACAATGAAATCAAGTCCACGAATGAGATCTTTGCTTTTCCCTATAAAGATACCTACTTATATAATAAAAGCATCAATGGGTCATATACGGCCGGTCGTATTCAACTGGTACATTTATTCTCTTGGATTGGAGCATTTATCTTGTTAGTCGCCTGTATTAACTTTATGAATCTGAGTACAGCCCGCTCCGAAAGAAGAGCCAAAGAAGTTGGTGTCCGCAAGGTTGTAGGCGCTGGTCGCAAAAGCCTCATGTTACAGTTTATTGTAGAAAGTATCTTAATCAGTTTTGGGGCTATGATATTGGCCATCATCTGTGTGATATTGGTTCTACCTGCATTTAATAATCTTGTAGAGAAAAATCTTCATATTTCTTTACTCTCCGGTAGTACCTGGTTCTTTTTAATTATTTTCTCGGTTATCACAGGGGTTTTAGCGGGTAGCTATCCTGCATTTTTCCTTTCCTCTTTTAAACCGTTGAAAACGCTTAAGGGAAAGTTGAATACCTACAATAAAGGCCCCAATGTACGTTCTTTTTTGGTTATTCTTCAATTTTCGATCGCTATCATTCTGACTATAGCAACTATTATCATATTTCAACAGATCCAGTATACGAAAGATCGGGATCGGGGTTATAATGACAATGGCTTATTAACGACCCGTTTTTCAGGAGAATTAGACAAAAATTATCTAACGTTACGTAATGAATTGCTGGCTAGCAATGCTGTACTTTCTGTATCTAAAAATATGTCTCCTGTTACCGATCGCTATAGTAATGGATGGGGTTTTTCCTGGTCTAGTAGTACCGAAAGTGATAAAAAAATATCTTTCAATCGTTTCAGCACCGATGCTGATGCAGTAAAAAACCTGGGATTCGTACTTATGTCGGGACGTGATATTGATGTATATAAGTATAAGACCGATAGCAATGCAATGCTTTTAACAGAAACTGCTGTTCGCAAAATGCGGTTAAAAAACCCCTTAGGGCAAATCATTAAAGGCGATGGAAGAGATTGGACTGTGGTCGGTATAATCAAAGATTTTATCGTGGAATCTCCATTTGATGAAATTATTCCTATGGTGGTATTTGGTCCTAGATCCTGGTTTACAACTATACATTATCGATTGAATCCAAAGAATAGTACTGCTGTTAATTTAAAAACTATAGAATCTATCTTCAAGAAATACAATGCTGACTACCCATTTGATTATAAATTTATTGATAAAAATTTTGAAGCTAAATTTAAGGAAACACAATCTATTGGCACAATTTCCATGCTTTTTGCTGGATTAACAATCTTCATTTCCTGTTTGGGCTTATTTGCCCTAATCGCCTATATGGCAGAGACACGGATGAAGGAAATTGCTGTTAGGAAGGTATTGGGAGCATCTGTTGGGCAATTAACATCTTTGCTCTCTTTAGATTTTCTAAAATTGGTCCTTATAGCAATTCTTATCGCATCACCGATAGCATGGTGGACAATGAATGACTGGTTGAAAGATTATAGTTACCGCATTGAAATTCAATGGCATTATTTTGCTATTGCAGGTCTTATGGCTATTCTGATCAGTTTGGCAACGATTAGTTACCAAGCGATCAAAGCCGCTCTTTCAAATCCTGTCAATAGTCTACGTGATGAATAACAGCCTTAATAGATATTTTAAATAATTTAGAACAAGTAAATGATTCAGTTATTTTTTAAAACAGCATTTAGGCAGCTCGTAAAGCACCGGTACTATTCAATTCTGACAATTATTGGTTTAGGATTAGCGATTGCATGTGGTTTGTTCATTTACATTTACAATAGCTATCAGCTTAGCTACGATCAATTTCATCATCAAAAAGATCGGACTTACATGGTTGTTTACGATCTTAAGCTGGAGCAGGTTGAGCATGAAAAAGGAGGATCATTTGCCATGTTTGAAGCCATTTCGAAAGAAATGCCACAGATCGAGAAAACTGCTTTATATATTGACAAAAAAGATTTCACTATAGGAATCGAAGATAAACAGTTCAAAACAGATGGAAAAGCAGCTTTTGCTTCTTCAAATTACTTTAATATGCTTGATTTCCCTTGGAAACAGGGAAATCCTAAAGACTTAGATGCACCTAATACTGTCGCGCTTACTGTATCTACAGCTAAGCTTTATTTCGGAGATGAAAATGCAATAGGAAAAACGATCCTAGTTGAGGGTGAGTTTCCTATAAAAGTTATTGGTATTATCGATGATAGTGGAAAAAATTCTGACTTTAGATCGGAAGTTTACTTTTCCTTAAAATCGATTCCGACACTTTTTAAGATCGATACCAAGGATGATTATTTTCATAATTGGGGTTATACAAATACGAACAACAATATTTTATTGACTTTAAGGAATAATGAAAATAAGGTTCAGGTAGAAAAAACCATCCATGAGCTTGTCGGAAAATATTATGATAAAAGTGTACTAGAATATTATTCCTATAAACTGCTTCCGTTAACCGATTTTCATTTTGATAAAGACTATGGAAAAGGTACCCAAAAATCCCTACTACAGATATTGTCAATTATTGCCCTTGGCATTAGTATCATGGCAATCGTGAATTATAGCAATATTCTTTTTGCGCAACAAATGAACCGTAGTGTTGAAATGGGGGTAAGAAAAATTTTAGGGAGCTCAAAGAAACAACTCTTTTACCAGTTTTTATTAGAGACTTTAATATTGACCTTTCTGTCCACTATTTTTGCACTCATTTTATTAAGCATTTTCCTAAACTGGAGTAATGGATATCTTTTTCAAGATGAACCTATAGCAATTCTTTCTTTTAGTTCACTGATTAGTATTGTCGGATTGACCTGGATCTGCACGGCTCTTCTGACTAGTGTTTATCCTTTACTTTTCGTCAATAGGACACCTATCCAAGATGCTCTAAAAAAACTGACAATGGGTCCATGGAGTTTCACCAGAAAGTCTTTCATTATTTTGCAAAATGTAATCGCGATGGTACTTCTGATCGCAACCTTAGTGATCATTCTTCAAGTCCATTATCTTAAAAATACGGATCTGGGATTTGAGCGCGAGCAGGTATTCCTTTTTCCTATGAAAAAAGAAATGTTTGCCAGCAAAGAAAAAATTAAGCATTTCCTTGCGAAACGGCCTGACATTACCTCATTTAGTTTTTGTGATAATCCGCCAGCAAATGATAAAGTTTGGGGAGGAACTATTCAATTTGATGATCGGTCAGATTGGGAAAAATGGCCTGCCCGTTATGCTATTGCTGACTCTTCATATATTAAAACGTTTAATATCAAACTTATCGCTGGACATAATTTTAATGATAACCCCAAGAATCCAGAGTTTTTGATCAATCAAAAAATGGCTAGGGACCTCGGATATAAGAACCCATATGATATCTTAGGAAAAAGCCTTAACGCGGGAGGATTAAATGAAGAAAGCATCGGAAAAATTGTTGGTGTTGTAGCTGATTTTAGTACAAACTCTCTAAAGGAAGGTATAGCGCCGACAGTTATCGGTTATAATGCGGGGCGTTTAAAAAATATAGCCATCAAGTTTAATGGTACAAATCCACAGCAATTTATACATGAATTTGAACAGCAATGGAGGGATTGGTACCCTAAGGAAATATTTGAATACAAATTTTATGATGAACAAATCGCTAATTTGTATGCAAAAGAAACACTAACTGAAAAACTGATTTGGATCGCTGCGGTCGTTTCTGTTATCATAAGCACTATGGGCTTTTTAGGATTGTTATCGATCACTATTCTGAAGCGAACCAAAGAAATTGGTATCCGAAAAGTTCTTGGCTCTTCTATAGCAGGAATTATTCAATTATTGACGCAAGATTTCGTTAAATGGATGATCATTTCTGGTATAATAGCTACGCCTATTGCCTTTTCTTTGATGAATAGATGGCTGGAAGATTTTCCATTCCGAATTGAGCTGACATGGTGGATTTTTGCTTCAGCGTTGCTCTTTGGAGTCATGATTACGTTATTGGTAATCAGCTTTCAATCTTTCAAAGCCGCGCGGGCAAATCCGGTAGACAGTTTACGGGATGAATAAATAACGCGATTAATAAACCCAAAATAAGGTAATCAAACCCGAAGCTTAGCGCTGCGGTAAAAAATATAGCTATGTTAAAGAATAATATCAAAATCGCCTGGCGCAATATCATAAAACGTAAGTATGAAAGTTTAATCAATCTTTTGGGTTTGATCTGCAGTATTACTTTCGTCATACTGGTCGGCGCATATGTTTGGGAAGTGCATCAGGTCAATAGTGAACTTCGCAACAAAGAGCAACAATATATATTACAAAGTAATTATAAGAAAGAAGGTTTCGGCATCCCACTAACAAGTATTGGTGCTTTGCCAAAAGCTTTAAAAGAAGAGTATCCACAATTGGTGGCAAATTATTACCGCATCGACGGTTTGACCTGTATTGTCTCTCATGGCGAGCAGATATTTGAAGAAGGGACAGTTTTAGGCGATCCGACATTACTGGATATGTTTGGTTTTGAGATCTTTGCTGGAAATTCAACAACTGCATTAACGAAGCCTTTCACTGTGGTCATCACCGAAAAAGCTGCTCAAAAGTATTTTGGAAAAATAGATGTTTTGGGTCAAACACTTGAAATCAAAAACTTCAAAGGCGATAAACAACCCTTCACCATTACAGGTGTAATCAAAGAAAATACTCAAAACTCCGTCATGCAATTAAATGACGCCATGAAGTCCGATATTTTTTTACCGATAGCGAGTGAATCGTATTTTGGAAGATCTATCGACAACTGGCAAAACCCTTATATTGCATCATTTATTGAGCTACAGAAAGGTGTTACGCCTGAGCAACTCGCTATTCCTATCCAGGATCTGGTAAAGCGCAATACGGATGGTGAGTTTTCAACAAACTATACCCCAGATTTAAAACCTTTGAAAAGTTACTTTTTAGATGACAACAAGGGGGCTGTCCGCAAAATGATTGCTACTTTATTATGGATTGCGGGTTTTGTGTTGTTGATGGCCATCATTAACTTCATCAATATCACCATCAGTCAAAACATTACCCGATTAAAAGAGATCGGGATTCGCAAAATGATGGGTTCTTCCCGTTCGCAGATCATATCCCAGTTGATAGCCGAATACATGACAACCATGCTGATTGCTGTCACGATCAGTCTTCCTATTTATGTACTTTTAAGTCCTATTTTTGAAGAAATCTTTATGCGCAAGTTACCATCGTTGACAGCACTACCTTTTAGTTTTTATATTTTACTTTTCTTATTTGCATGTATTGTCGGTCTTTTAGCAGGTATCTATCCAGCAATCAAACTTTCAGGCAATGACATTCTACAGTCTGTAAAAAATAAGTTTACACAAGGTAACGGCAAGCAGGCCGTTCGTCGTGTACTCATCTTCACACAGTTTGCGGTCGCTGTCATTATACTAATGGCTACAATCATTATATCGAAACAAATTAATCTATTTATAAATGGTGAGCTGGGCTATAATAAAGAATCGGTATTGAACGTTCAGGTACCTCGTGACTGGACCGAACAGGGGCTTAAAAAGATGGAAACGACGCGAGATGAGTTCCAAAGACTTCCACAAATAGAGTCCATTAGTCTTTCTTATGAGATCCCTGGCTTTATAGGAGGTAATAATCAAACACTTTTCAATACCAGATCGGAAAAAACAGTGCACTCTAAGATCATTATGTCTGATTCTTATTTTGCAAAAACGTATCAGATCCCGCTATTAGCGGGTCATTTTTTAAATCCTAACAGTTCTCAAAATGACCAAAATCCTGATGTAGTCATTAATAAAGAGGCACTGCTCGCTTTAGGGTTTACAAAGGCGGAAGAGGCTATTGGCCGAACCATCGGTTTTGGAGAAGCTAACGTTCCTGTCATGATATCTGGGGTAACAGCAGACTTCGTTCCAAACTCCATGAACGATGAAGCTACGGCAATAGCATGGATCAATATTTCCAGATCTGCACAATTCCGATTTTTGAGTATCCGTTTAAAGGATGGTTCTTTGTCTTCATCTATGGAGGCTTTGGAAAAAAAATGGAAAGAACTCCTTCCTGATGCACCGTTTGAATATCAATTTACAGATGACCGCATCCAAAAATTATATGAAACAGAACTGCAATTGCAACGTGCCTCCCAGATTGCAACTATTGCATCTTTACTGATCGTCGCCTTGGGCATCATCGGGTTGATTACATTATCCATCAACCTGCGTAATAAAGAAGTGGGTGTACGCAAAGTGCTTGGTGCTTCTTTGATGCATTTAATTTTACTTTTTTCGAAGGAATTTTATCTGATTTTTATTCTGGCTTTATTGGTAACTATACCTGCCAGTTATGTGATGATGAATGTCTGGCTACAGAATTATAACAATCGTATTGTTATCGACGTAGTGACATACCTGCTCCCATTGGGGTTTTTAGCATTATTGCTGGGTACACTGATTGTAGGTATTATATACCGAGCAACTAAATTCAATCCAATTGAGAAGTTAAGGGATGAATAAAAAAACAAAGCCGTAGGAGGTGCAAATAAGAAAAGTAAGCCGACTGAGAGGTGGGCGGTTTATAATTGGTGTTTTCCTACGGCTTAAAGTTTTTAAAATATTACTCTGCTCATCATTTTGATTTATCAATCCTTATTTCCTAAATCGACAGCAAATACAAAAAAGTTATCTGATTTCTTTCTTATTATTCTAATTCCTTCCTTACGTTCAATTAATGGCTGTAATGTCATCATCACATTTCTTGGTTTTATGTATTTTTCTAATTTACTACAGCACAGTTTATGAATCTCGGCTCCAGTTCTCTCTTCATTAAAATAACCAGCAACCAACTGCTCATCAATTAAGCTCTTAATATCCTTTAATTCCGACTCTGTTGAATTATACAGATCGAGATCATGCCGAATGTCAATTAATTTAAACTCGATGACATTTTGATTCGATTCCACATCAAACTTCTGCATCTGATAAATAACACGATCCTCCATTTTAATAATATGCAGTTCGAACTCTGTGTCCTTGTCTGAAGAAACAATACCCATCTGAAACATCCAACTCATACTCTCTAGCTCCAAAGAGAGATGCATGATATACAGATCCACAGTAAGGACCGATTTAATCTTAAAAGTTTCTACCTTTTTAACATAATCATTAGGCTTTCCCATTAGGAAAGATACTTCTTCAGGTGATAGGTGACATGAAATACGATGCAAAAGCATTCTGTAGTAAATGTATGTTTCTTTTTCTCTACATGTGCGCTTGTACACTTTAATTATTGGTTTGAATTCCGTCTTTTCCATAATTCAACAAGTTTATATAGTTATTCTATACAAAGAAACATTATTACCAGCATAATTCAAAACAATTATATAGATAAATAATTCATTTTATAATTTTATCTATACATCATAATATAGTATATGATGTTTTTATAACAACAAAAATCAACGAATTTTTGGTAGATAGGTAAAGCAATAACTATAGTTCGAGAAACTGCGATAAAATACTCATTAATAACCTTATGATAAGTAATAGTCAAACTTAGTATAGACATCTCAATGAAAAATTTTGATCAACATAATAATCTCATAATCGATATTTACAATGGACATAGCCTAGGAATATTTTAAAATCTTAAAGCGCATTCGTACGAAAACGAACGAAAACTGTTCATTTTCGTACAAACCTCAACTAAGAAAAAACAACTAAAAAACTACAAATCAAATACATAAACATTTGGCAATGCAATTGTTTTCAGATGTATGTCCAAAACTATATTGATAGGACGCTGTGAAATAAAAACAATTATTATGTTGATCAATAATCTTAAAATCGCCTGGCGGAATATCACAAAGAATAAACTGTATTCCAGTATTAAGATTGGTGGCTTTGCCTTTGGTATCGCCATCTGCATCCTTATTGTTTTATATATTAAACATGAGACGAGCTATAATAAGTTTTATCCAGATGTAAACCGGATCTATCGTATTGTATCACAAATTCCGGATGGGGATGATGTGATGAGAGGTTTATCTTTGACCGCACCAGCGGCAAAAGTAATTAAAGAGGAAGTCCCGTCAGTGGAACAATCCGGTCGGATATTGCCCAATCCGCTTTTTGGAGCTGGAGGTAATCAATTAACATTGGGATCTGGACCAGAAAACTATTATGACGATGGATTTGTGTACATGGATCAGTCTATTTTGGAAATGTTTCCATCGCCCATTATCTATGGACAATTGGAGCATGCTCTGGATAATCCAAATTCTATCGTCCTGACCAAAAGTAAAGCTTCAAAATATTTTAAGGATAATCCTGTAGGTCAACAGATTTATCTGAACAATGATAAATCGAAGGCTTATACGATTAGCGCTGTTATCGATGATATCCCAAGCAATTCGACACTGTATGGCTATACTTTTTTCATGTCTTTAGCAGGCGAGCCATTTTATCCAGGGGAACAAAATAATTGGATGGCTACAAATTATACTGTGTATGTCAAGCTAAAAGAAAATAGTGATCCAAAGCAAACGCAAAGTATTATTCAGAAAGTATATATAGATGGTCATCTGATCCCTGAGACGCAAAAAGCAGGTGGAAGCATTAAACCTTGGTTTCGTCAGGTAAAAATGTATTTACAAAATGCTTCTGATATACATCTTTACTCAATCGGTATCCGTGATGACAAGGTCTCGATCTTAAATCGGGGAGATATTAAAATGATATGGGCATTTGCATCTATCGCGGCCTTTATCTTATTGATCGCCTGTATCAATTTCATCAATCTTTCTACCGCAAATGCGGCGACAAGAGCTAAAGAAATTGGTATTCGTAAAACCATTGGCTCAAACCGAAAATCTTTAATTGGTCAGTTTATGGTCGAAGCTATCTGTTATAGTTTAATATCACTGATCATAGGCCTTTTGTTAGCTTGGATTTTATTACCATTATTTAACAATCTGGCTAATAAAAGTTTAGAGATTCCAATATTTAGCTGGTATTTTATTCCGACGCTCCTTGTTTCTTTGCTGTTTATTGGAAGTTTAGCTGGTATTTATCCGGCACTTTATCTATCGGGATTCAAACCTATTTCAGCATTAAAAAATAAACAGGATTCTAATCCAAAAACTTCTTTATTACGCAATGGTCTTGTTACGTTTCAATTTGCAACTTCTATTATTCTAATCGTGAGTGCATTTATTGCCAATCAACAGGTCAATTTTATTTTAAACAAAGATCTGGGTTTCAGTAAAGATCAGGTGATTGTAGTGCGTGGCATCACCACTTTATCTCAGGATTTAGGTAGTCTAAAAAATGAATTAAAATCACTTCCTTACATTTCTGATGTTTCTGTGGGAGACTACCTTCCAGTACCTATTGACGGTGTGAAACGAAATGGAAACGGTTTCTCGCGTGATGATAAAAAAGATGTGCAACTTGCTAGAGGGGCGCAATTTTGGCTTGTGGACGACACTTATTTATCCACATTTGAGTTGCGGTTGTCTGAAGGGCGCAATTTCAATCCCAAATTGGCTTCAGACAGTTCGGCGACTATTGTGAACAAAACGCTTGTGGAACAATTGGGACTCACACATCCGATTGGTGCCAAAATCAATAACGGTCAGTCCTGGACTATCATTGGAGTGGTGGACGATTTTATATTTGAATCGTTAAAAGAAGAATCTGGACCAGTTTCTTTAGCTCTTGGAAACAGTCCTTCCCTCTTATCTATAAAAGTTAAAACTGGTCAGATAGATCAATCTCTTACTCAGATTACTAAAGTTTGGGATAAATTTTCGCCCAATCAAAAGATCAATTATAGTTTTTTAGATGAAGGTTTTGAAAGTTTATATCAGGATGTTGAGCGTACAAAAAATATTTTTACAAGCTTTGCCTTTATCGCTATTTTCATTGCCTCATTAGGTTTATTTGGCCTTGCTACATACATCACCCAACAGCGTACAAAAGAAATCGGTATCCGAAAAGTACTTGGAGCGAGTAGCATTAGTCTTATCAAACTACTTTCCAGCAACTTTATCAAACTAGTATTCATCGCTATCGTAATTGCTGTTCCTATTTCCTGGTGGTCTATGAATACATGGCTACAGGACTTCAACTATCGCATCGAAATAAATTGGCTGTACTTTTTATTGGCAGGCTTCTCTGCCATTCTAATTGCTATCATTACAATCAGTTTCCAAACGTTAAAGGTTATTCGAACCAATCCTGTAGATAGCCTGCGCGATGAGTAAGGTTCGTAATAAATATAATAAAGGATTTTAGTGTTTGTTTAAAATCTCTTTTTAAGAGATTAATATGTTTATGTTATGCCGGTTGTTCGATGATGGACAGCCGGCATTTTTTAATATAACGTCTATTATGTACATTCTTCTTATGTAGAAATTTTCCTTCTTGTCAACATAAGTTTTTTTTAATTATCAGTTTTTCCTTTAAGTTTTTCTCATTTATAAATTTATTTATATACATATTCTATACAAACAAACCGAATAACTGGCAATATTCGCAATGATTGTATATTTAAATACAACATTTTGTATTTTTATCTATACAGATGAGCAGACAGTAAATAGTATTATAATGACAAAACTTGGAGAGATTTTAGCAAAGAAATCCGTCAATAAATCTATGGTGGCACGCAAGACGGGACTAAGTAAAGCACGTATCAATGAACTAACGATGAATGATACAGCAAAATTGCGGTTAGATGAAATGTATCTTATTGCTCTGGCAACGGATAGTGATCCAAATGAGATGATGCTTAAATTATGTGAAGACCTACGCTTGAAGGAACCTGAATAATAAAAATAAAATGATCTGTCCTGTCCAATGACAATATAACCGATCGGTTTTTAGATCCTGACTAAAGTATTTGTACGGAAGCGAACGGAAACTGTTCATTTCCGTACAAATACAACCTACCAAAAAAAGATACAATAAACTCATTAACAGCAATATAACTGTTTGGCAACACAATTGTCTCTATAAGTTACGCCACATTATTATCGTGATAGGATATGGCTGTGTAAATTAATACTGTTGTTATGTTGGTAAATAACCTTAAAATTGCCCTGCGCAATATTTCAAAGAATAAGTTTTATTCCAGTATTAAAATTGGCGGATTTGCTTTTAGTATTGCAATTTGTGTACTGATCGTTCTCTACATCAAACATGAAATAAGTTACAACAAGTCATATCCGTCAATGGATCGTGTTTATCGTCTCATTGTCCAAGCTCCAGAGGGAAATAAAATCAATCGCTGGGTATCGCTTTCTGCTCCCGGAGCTAAAACATTAAAAGAGGAAATTCCTGCCATAGAGACCTCCGGTAGAATACTCCCAAATCCTCAATTAGGAGCAGGTAGTAATCAGCTATCGATTAATAATTTGCCCGATAGTCATTATGATGATGGATTTGTCTATATCGACCAATCCATATTGGATATGTTTCCATCCTCGATGCAATATGGTCAGTTACAGCATGCTCTAGATAAACCGAATACCATAGTGCTGACCAAAAGTAAAGCGCTTAAATACTTTAAGGGTAATCCTGTTGGTCAACAGATCTATCTCAATAACAATAAGTCAAAGGCTTTTACCATTACTGGGGTCATCGATGATATTCCCAGTAATTCGACCTTATCTGGATATGGTTTCTTTATGTCCTTGGCCGGAGAACCATTTCACCCTGGTGAACAGAACAAATGGACAAGCAATAATTACACGATTTATATCAAACTGACTCCACAGGCAAATATAGATCTTGTTGAAAAAGAGATTAATAAAATTTACATCACTGGCCATTACATTCCGGAACTGATAAAAGCGGGAAGAAAAATAGGACCTATTGTCCATCAAATTAAGATCAGTCTTCAAAATGCTTTGGACATTCATTTACATTCATCTGATATCGAAGATGATCAAGTATCGACACTAAATCGCGGTGATATTCGCATGGTGTGGACTTTTGCATCGGTGGCTCTGTTTATCCTACTGATAGCTTGTATCAATTTTGTAAACTTATCGACTGCCAATGCCACGACTAGAGCAAAAGAAATCGGTATCCGAAAAACAATTGGATCTAACCGAAAAAGTCTAATCAGTCAGTTTATGACGGAGGCATTAAGCTATAGCTTTATTTCTCTATTTTTAGCGCTACTTATCGCTCACCTATTACTGCCTGTCTTTAATAATATCGCTCATAAATCAATTGAAATTCCGTGGTTCACGTGGTATTTTATACCTTGTTTATTCATGTCGACTATTCTGATCGGGAGCATCGCAGGGACGTATCCAGCACTTTATCTTTCTGGTTTTAGACCTATCACGGCATTAAAAAATAAACTGGTTAACAATGCAAACCCTTCGTTGCTACGAAATGGTTTAGTCATTTTTCAATTTTCAACATCGATTATTTTAATCGTTGGGGCATTGATCAGTCATCAGCAAATTCAATACATGCTGCAAAAAGATCTAGGATTTAACAAGGATCAGGTTATTGTACTGCGAGGCCTAAATGTAATAGGCGATCAGCTTGGTCCATTTAAAAATGAACTAATTTCCATTCCCTCCGTGAGTCATATTTCCGTTAGCGACTATCTTCCAGTTCCGATAGATGGTGCAAAGAGAAATGGTAACGCTTTTTGGCTAGATGGAAGACGCGAACTTGATCTTGCAACTCAGGGTCAGTTTTGGAGAGTCGATCAAGAGTATCTGGCTACTTTTGAAATTGAAATGTCTGAAGGCCGCAACTTCAATGCGCAGATAGCCTCGGACAGCATGGGAATCATCGTTAACAAACAGATGGTTAAAGAAATGGGAATTAAGAATCCAATCGGTACAAAGATTACGAATGGTGAAACATGGACAATTTTAGGGGTAGTCGATGATTTTATTTTCGAATCGCTCAAAGGTGAAGGTACAGCTCCGGTTGGTCTGGTACTCCGGGATAGCCCTTCATTGTTGTCTATTAAGGTAAAACCGCAACATATGGATGAGACACTGAATGCGATAGCAAAAGTCTGGGATCAGTTTAGTCCAAATCAAAAGATCAATTATAGCTTTATGGATGAGAGTTTTAAAATATTATATCAAGATGTGGAGCGAACAAAAAATATTTTCACCTGCTTTGCAGTTGTCGCCATCTTTATCGCTTCACTTGGTCTTTTTGGACTGGTCACCTATATCACGCAACAGCGAACTAAAGAAATAGGTGTTAGAAAGGTTTTAGGGGCAAGTGATATGCGCTTATTGAAATTATTATCGGAAGATTTTATGAAACTTGTCTTTGTCTCTATTGTCATTGCCACACCTATTGGCTGGTGGGCCATGAACACATGGCTTGCGGACTTTAATTATCGTATCGACATCGGTTGGATATATTTTATTATTGCTGGTGGATGTGCTATTCTGATTGCTTTGGCAACAATCAGCTTGCAAACGTTAAAGGTAATTCATACTAACCCTGTGGATAGCTTAAGAAATGAATAGGATTTTCTGATCACCAGCTGTATTTGTTGCAGGTTTGAGATTCATTATTGTTCAAAACCGAACGTAAACTGTTCAATAGCGAACAGGTAATTTTTAAAATAAAAATAACAAATCACTGACTACTAATCGATAAGGAGAATGGCAAAATGATTGTATGTTTTAGTGAATACATTGTGATTGAACCTTAATAAGGTACGCTAATTAATATCTTAATAAAAACACGAATATGAAAAGATTTATTCAAACCACATTATTACTATTGTTGGTACAGGTTTCTTTCGGTCAAAAAATGGTACGGAAAGAAACTTTTCAGAACAGCAAAATTAAAGATCTCGAAGTCAGCACATCGGCCGGGGCAATTAAAGTAACCGGATCTAATAATCAACCTGGTTCGGTTGAAGTCTGGGTGTCTCGCAACGGAAACTTACTCAATTCATCAGCGGATTTAGAAAAATTACTGCATGAAGAGTATGACGTTGTCATCCAGTTAGAAAGTGGAAAATTGACCGCATCTGCTAAACGCAAAAAAGGAAACAATGGTAACAGTTCGGTTTCTGTCGCTTTTTATGTAACAGTTCCTGAGTCTGTCAACAGCAATCTGAGCACTTCAGGAGGCAGTATACAGCTGAGTGCACTAAATGGCAAGCAAACATTCCGAACGTCGGGTGGAAGTTTACAAATTAAATCGTTAGCTGGAAATATTTCAGGTAAGACTTCAGGTGGCAATATCACTGCTAGTAACAGTCAGGGCGATATACAGCTCAACACTTCTGGAGGATCTATAAATCTGGATAATTGTTCTGGAAATATCCGTATTGCTACAAGTGGCGGATCAATTAATGGTAAGAATGTAGAAGGATTAGTTGATGCACATACAAGTGGCGGAAGTATTACTATGGATATGAAGCGGATGTCGGATGACATTACATTAGCTACATCTGGTGGCAGCGTGAAGATTAAAGTACCAGAAGGAAAATATAACGTCGACCTAAAAGGTTCACGGGTCAATCTTCCGTCCGCTCAAAATTTTTCTGGCAAATCTAACAGATCTTTAGCTCAGGGTGCAATTAATGGAGGTGGCAAAAAAATAGATGCCCGTACTTCTTCAGGTTCTGTATCGTTAGATTTCTATTAACTAAATCTAAACCATAATTTTAACATATAAAAGTCAATAGATTACATGTTAATAAGAGTGTTGAATTTTTCGCTTGCTTTTCTAACTAAGCAAGCGAAAAATTACTGACGTCTCTTATTAAAGTCCACCCTACAAATTGAAATTTCCCGCCTCCCCTATTTCTATCCTAATCACGCATTAGTACTGTCTAACTGACTATGCACGATTTGTTTAATTTTTCTGCTATTAACAAATAATAAAGATTTCTTGTCCAATACTGAACGGTTACTGTTCGATATCGAACAGTAACGCAGGTTCAACACAAAAACAACACTCTGATAATCAATAATAAAAGAAAATGGCAACGCAATTGCATCTTCGGGTTTTATACTGACTTCATAAATTTCATTTTTAACAAAGAACTAAATAGGCGACATATGATCTTAAACGAAATCAAAATTGCATGGCGAAGCCTATTGAAAAATAAGTTTTTTTCATTGTTGAACGTATTTGGACTGATGTTGGGATTTACAGGTTTTATCCTGTCGTACCAATACATCAATAGAGAAACAAGCTATGATAAATGGAACCCCAATTATGATCGGATCTATCAGGTTGGACTGACAGCAAATGGCGGATATTCTGATCTACTGCCACCTTCCTTTGCTCCGCTTATTAAAGAACGAATACCTGAGATTGAGCTTGCAGGCAGAAAAGTAAATTATAATTATGGCGGATATCCTATGTTTGGAGAATCTACAGTGTATGTTAAAAATACAGCTTTAATTGATTCTGGAGCCGCAAAAATCTTTCAAATCCAAAGTAAAACAGGTCCGCTCTACAAAACTAAGGAGCAAGTAGAAGCGACTTTAATGAAAGAAAATTTGGCAAAAGTACTTTTTAAAGAAAGTGATCTCAAATTTGATGAGCCGATACCTTTGCCTTACCTCAGTAAATCCATGGGATTGACTGAAAACATATACGGTATTCTAGATGATCGAAAAAAGTCATTAATTGATTATGACTTGCTGATGATCAGAGAAACTCCTAGTGAGTTGGATTCTGGAAATCCATTTCTATTTAATACCTATATTCAGGTAAAAGAAGGTTCAGATATCCATTCGATCACAAAAAAAATAGACAAGCTTTATCAGGATGAAATTGCAAAGCGTGAAATTATGGCCGCTTCAAGTTTTACTCATGGTTCTATTTACCTCGATCCTTTAGCAAATCTCCACCTGAGACCAAAAGCTGCTAGTGCCACACCTTATCTAATCATATGGATCATCGGTATCCTGTCCCTTATAATTTTAGTATTGGCATCGGCCAACTTTGCCAATATGATCATGGCACAGGCTAATCAACGTGTCAAAGAACTTGCCGTTAAAAAAATTCTTGGCGGATCACGCTGGTCCCTCATTCGTCAACAACTACTTGAAGTACTTCTAGTAACTTCCATCGCTGCATTATTAAGTCTGATATTATTAATATTAACAGGAAATGTTTTACAAAAATGGTTTAACGACGATCTCAAGGAATATCTTTTAACAAAAACCAGTATCATACAACTAGTAGTTGTTATTGTCTTTACAACCTTATTATCGGGTATCTATCCTGCAATAGTTCTTTCAGGTTTTAAATCGGTGAACTTATTAAAAGGTGAATTAACCTCCGGATCGAAAAAAAGTACTTTCCGTAATGCGCTACTGACCTTTCAAATTATCATTGCTGTTATTTTTATCACCGGTATGATTGTCGTAAGACAACAGCTTAACTTTGTACAGACAACCGACAAAGGTTTTGAACCAGCACAGGTCATAAACTTTAAAGGCATAGGCTTATATTATGATGCGAAATTGGACGGTACCTACCAAAATCTTAAGGTAAGATTACAATTAAACCCCAACATTGAATCTGTCAGTTCAGCAACGAATATCCCTGGTGAAGGAGAAATTCCTCCCAAAAAACAATTCTCATATTCTCAACGGAAGTTTGACTTGGACCATATCGGTATTGATGCGGGGTATTTCAAAACACTAGGAATATCGACTGTTACAGGAAACAGTACAATCGCTGTTGATAAAATTGTAAAAGACACAAGTGCACACTATGCTGTTATCAATGAAACTGCAGCAAAATCACTGGGTATTGCACAACCTCTTGGGACAAAGATAGCGGGTTGTGACGTTACTTTTGAGGTCATTGCTATTGTCAAGGATAGTAAAGCATATGGATTTGAAAGCTTGGCGCAACCAGCATTATACTCTTTTAAAGATGAATGTGGCCCCGCAAGATATCAAACCACTTTAATGATTAAAACAGCCCCTGGAAAGGTACAAGAAGCTATTGCTGCTGTTACAGAAGAATGGAAAAAAAATCCGAGTTCTGAATCCCTTCCATTAGACTATACTTTTATGGATCAGCAATATGCCTTATTGAATCAAAAGCAAGTACAACTACAGACTGCATTTAATAGTTTCACGCTCTTATCAGTGATTATCGCTGCATTGGGGTTAGTAAGCATGTCTGCTTATCATATATCGGTAAGAAAGAAGGAAATTGGTATCCGTAAGGTTTTAGGTGCTTCTATTAAGATAATCTTTTTACAGTTAAACAGACCTTTTTTAAGAATTTGTATCTTAGGCAGTATCATGGCTGTACCAATGGCTTATCTGGTATTTGATAAATGGTTAAACCATTTTGCTTATCGCATTCAAATCCAATGGTGGTATTTCTTGATTGCTATATTTATTGTGCTCAGTATTACACTCCTGTCAATCAGCTTGCAGTCTATAAAAGCAACTAAAGCTAATCCAATGGAAAGCTTAAAAGACGAATAAGTAAAAATAGCAAGATATCCAGCATAAACTATATTAGAAACTTTGATTATTATATACAGCTCAAATAACCAACAAAAAAATAGATAAAATGATACAGTTAAAACACTTATTTAAATGGTATAATGTTGGAAGTACACGTTCATTTGTACTAAAAGATGTCAGTCTAAATATTGAAGAGGGGGATTTTATTTCGATCATGGGTCCCTCTGGATCTGGAAAGTCAACATTATTGAACATCATTGGAATGCTTGATGAACCCGATGAGGGTGAATACCTATTTCAGGGTGAAAATGTGTTGGAACTTAAACCTAAAAAAAGAACGCAGCTTTTTCAGTCCCACATGGGTTATGTCTTTCAATCTTATCATCTGCTTGATGAAATGACTGTGTATGAAAATATTGAAACACCATTGATCTATAAGAATAAATCTTCGTCGGAGCGTAAGTCCATTGTCAGTGATTTATTGGACCGTTTTAACATTGTAGGAAAAAAAGATCTGTTTCCTTCACAGCTATCTGGTGGTCAGCAGCAGATTGTAGGGATTGCAAGAGCTTTAGCCGGTTCTCCGTCGCTGCTATTGGCTGATGAGCCAACGGGAAACCTGAATTCTAAACAAGGAGAAGAAATCATGGAATTGTTTCAACAGCTCAATACGGAAGGTGTCACGATTATACAGGTGACCCACTCGGACAAAAACGCCACTTACGGAAAAAGAACGGTCCACATGCTGGATGGTCAATTAAAGTAACTCTATAACCATATACCTAGATATATCCCTGCATATGCTTCATTTGGCATATCGCGGGGATTTTTGTTAAATTTGTATATGGATGAAAAAGAATTACATGCTTTGGTTACTTTACTCGATGATCCGGATCAATTGATTTCTGAAGAAATCGAAAATAAATTATTGAGTTTAGGACCAGAGATCATACCTTCTTTAGAGGAGTATTGGGAGTCTGCTTTTGATCCCTTCATACAAGAACGCTTGGAGAAAATTATCCATGCAATACAGTTTGATCAAATTAAAAGTGAACTTCTGATCTGGAAGATGAGCAACTCTTTTAACCTCTTAGAGGGTCTTATCATCATCAATAGCTATCAATACCCTTCTTATGATCATAACCTCATACGGATGAGCTTAGAAGAGCTAAAGCGCGATATATGGATGGAGCTTCGGTATGAAATGACACCCTATGAAAAAGTATCACTGATGAATTATGTTCTATTTGATAAATTTGGTCTTTCCGGAAATACAAATGATTATCATAATCCGCAGAATTCTTTTATCGGTAGGGTTCTAGAAACAAAAAAGGGAAATCCCCTGACCCTTTCATGTATCTATAGTATCGTTGCTCAAAAACTGGATATCCCGATCTTCGGCATTAATCTTCCAAAGCATTTTATTTTATCTTATCTAGATGAGGATCAGAATGCAGATCATTTATTGTTCTATCTAAATGCGTTTAATAAAGGTCAAGTGATGCAAAAAGCAGATGTTATTTCGTTCTTAAAACAACTGAATCTCCCGCTCTCAAAAGAATTTATGCTGCCCTGTGACAATGTAACGATACTAAAAAGAGTATTGCGTAATCTTGTTACAGCTTACGAACAAAATGAAAGTGTTGGTAAGAAACAAGAAATCGAAATACTCTTTAAACTCTTAGAGGAATAATATTAATCTTAATCGATCTCACTTGGCCCCCTTGCATCTAAAGATAGTGCAACAGGTGTTAAGCTATATTGTTTTTTCTTGTTGGGTTCCACATTATCTTTATCGGTAATCAAAAAACGAGAAACGATCTTAGTATCAGCATCGGCGACATACAAATATTTTGCTCCATCACGATTGTCAATCGCAACATCCAGCGGTCTTTTTAATCCTGTTAAAGCACCTGTAATGATACGTGTTGCTTGAATAGCACGGTCTCCTGAACTGGCTAATAATGCTCCTGCTCCTTCAAATAATAAAATTCTTCCGACATTAGTACCGCCTGTAGAGGTATAACTAGCAACAGCAAGTAAGTCCTGACGGGCGGAATAACTAAATCCTCTGATTTCTCCCTGGTCTGCTATAGTTAGAACAGCTTTTGGTGGAAATGCTGTCTCACTCAAAACTGAATCTGCAGGCTGATTTTTTCTTAAGATATCCTTAAATATCGCAAGACCTTTCTTTTCTCCATTGACAGCGACATATAAATCTGAATTATCTTCGGCGTTTTTAAAAGCCATTGTCCATGGGACTAATTTCCCTAGGGATATCTGTTGATTTCTTTTTGCTTTTCCTCTGTAACTTCCTGGTCGTTGAAACAGATAGATACTCGGAGGTCTAGTACCTTCACCAAGATCTGCTACATATAAATTTTCTGTACCCTTATTATAATGGTAGGCTAATCCTCTGACACGGGTTAACAATCCATTTGAAATTAAACCATTAGATGCGGGAGCTCCTGTTACAGGATTTACTGTCATTACCTGAATGCTTGTATCTTTTACAATACCACCCTCATTAGCACTACTTTGAAAAATATATTTTGCAATTGGGTTAAACAATATTGCTGCACCACCTTTTGTACTTGAATTATAAGATAAAGAAGGTTCAAAATGAGTCAATGAGTCAGCAGGATCAATAATATCAATATTGTTATAAGGTGTCTGCCCCTCATCCAATTGATAGTCGGAAAAAGAAACATACAGCCTCGAGATTGCGACCTTAGCCAATGCTGGCTCATCATCCTCTCGTACACATGAAGTCAAGCATGTTACAATAGCCAATAAAAGTAAAGTTATATACGTTGTTAGTGATTTCATTTTTAATCTGATATAGGTACAAATCTACAAATATGATCCAATATAAAGATAAAAAAAGAGAGATTGGCGAGGGTATAATAAATTCTGTTTATCAAATATTTGCTAGTTCAGTACTTTTTGAGTAAAATTGCCAAACTTTTATCAGTAAAATAGCAATGGAAGAGAAGGAGTTCATCAGAGAAAAGTTAACATTACCTAACGAAGGCAAAAATCTGCTTTTACATTCGTGTTGTGCACCCTGTGCCGGTGAAGTAATGGAGGCTTTGATCAGCTCGGATATCAAATTCACAATCTATTTCTACAATCCAAACATTCATCCTCGTAAAGAATACGATTTACGAAAAGAGGAGAATATACGTTTTGCAGAAAAACATAATATTCCTTTTATTGATGCCGACTATGATGTAGATCATTGGTTCGACTTGGCAAAGGGAATGGAAAACGAACCTGAGAAGGGTATTCGTTGTACGATGTGCTTTGACATGCGCTTTGAGAAAACAGCGGAATATGCTGCTGCGAATGGATTTGATGTTATATCAAGTTCTTTAGGAATCTCAAGGTGGAAAAACATGGATCAAATCAATGATTGTGGTGTACGTGCTGCCTCCCGCTTTGAGGGAATGGACTATTGGACATTCAACTGGAGAAAAAAAGGTGGTGCTATCCGCATGTTAGAAATATCTAAAAAAGAAAAGTTCTACATGCAAGAATATTGTGGATGCGCTTACTCTTTACGGGATACCAACCGTTGGCGAATGGAAAACGGTCGGGAAAAAATAGAATTAGGTAAAAATTATTATGAATAACCGCTTGCTATAAGGCATATAAATGAAGTCGAAATTGAAATATATTTTAAAAAAAAATTTCAATGCTAACTTATTTATACATACCTTTGCAGGCTCAAATGCAAGATTGTGAAACATCTAATACAATACAAAATACCGTTTTCGGGGCTAAATGCAGGGAAGCACAATTTTGAGTTTGAGATCGATAAAAAGTTCTTTGATTGTTTTGAGCATTCCATTGTTAAAGATGGTCATCTAACAGCAAATGTTGAATTACAGAAGCAAGAAAATTTGCTTATTTTAAATTTCACTATTGTTGGAGATATCGGATTGACTTGCGATGTTTGTTTAAGCGAATTTCCATCGCCTATTACAGTAAAAGAGCGGATATTGGTCAAATTCACCGCTGAGGACTGGACTGATAATACGGAAGAAGTATTGGTTTTATCCAAAAGCGATCACGAGCTAGACCTGACTGAATTGCTATATGAATATATCAATTTGGCAGTTCCTTTGTTTGCTAAATGTAGTGATCAAGGAAAAGATATTACCTGTGATCCGATTATGTTAGCGCATATATCAACTGAGCAACAGAAAGAAGAGCAAGTAAAAGAAGAGAACATTGACCCACGTTGGGCCGCATTAAGAAATATTAAAAATAACTAAAACAGAAATACGAGATGGCACATCCAAAGCGTAAGACTTCTAAATCAAGAAGAGACAAGAGAAGAACACATTATAAAGCAGACAGACCTAGCTTAAGCATTTGTAAAGAAACTGGTGCAGTTCATTTACCACACCGTGCATACACTGTAGATGGTAATTTGTACTACAACGGTAAATTGATCATTGAAAATACGGCTGTTGTCTAACTTAGATCTTTCAAAACATAAAACATCCCAAAACGAGTATAATTTTCAGATTATACTTTAATTTGGGATGTTTTTTGCGTATTATTGACTTGAAAAATAATCACGAATGAAGATTGGTTTAGATATTTTAGGTGGCGATTATGCCCCTAATGCAACAATATTAGGTGCGATAGAAGCTCAACAACTCTTGACGGGAGATCAAAAACTTGTTCTTTTTGGTGATGAGGAGGAGACTAAATCGCTTATTGAAAAAGCTGGGGGTAATTCTTCGGACTTTGAATATATACATGCACCTGAAAACATTAGTATGGGTGAACACCCTACTAAAGCGATTACACAAAAACCCAACTCTAGTATAGCCAAAGGCTTTGAATTACTAAAAAACGGTGAAATTGATTCTTTTGCTTCTGCTGGTAACACCGGAGCAATGCTTGTCGGATCTATTTTTAGTGTAAAAACGGTACCTGGCGTACTAAGACCTGCTATAACGACAATTGTACCCAAACTGAAATCCGGTTTTGGACTACTCCTTGATGTCGGAGCTAATGCAGACTGTAAACCCGAAATGCTCAATCAATTTGCGATTTTGGGAAGTTTGTATTCGCAACATATGTTTGGTATTTCTTCTCCGAAGGTTGGTTTATTAAATATCGGTGAAGAAGAAGAAAAAGGAAATATCCTAACCACAACCACCTATCCCCTTTTAAAAAATAACGAACGCATTAATTTCATCGGAAATGCCGAAGGCCGTGATCTGTTTTCAGATATTGCCGACGTGTATGTTTGTGATGGTTTTACAGGGAATGTTGTTTTAAAGCTAGCAGAATCATTTTACGTAGTAACATTGAAAAAAGGATTTAAAGATGAGTTCTTCGACCGATTCAACTACGAGCAATATGGAGGTAGTCCTGTTTTAGGAGTTAATGCTCCTGTTATAATAGGCCATGGAATATCAACTCCTCAGGCTATTAAAAATATGGTTTTACAATCTAGAGATATGATCCAGTCAGATTTTATTGACAAAATCAGATCTGCTTTTAATTAAATTTTATGTCAAAAATTCATGCTGCGATTACAGCAGTTGGTGGATATGTACCTGATTATATCCTCACAAATAAAGAGCTGGAAACTATGGTTGAAACCAATGACGAGTGGATTGTATCTCGTACAGGTATCAAAGAACGTAGAATCTTAAAAGGAGAAGGTAAAGCTACTTCAGACCTTGCTGTACCTGCGGTGCAACAATTATTAGAAAAAAGAGGAATTACTGCAAAAGATATTGATTTGATCATCTTCTGTACAAGTACTCCAGATATGCTTTTTCCTGCCACAGCTAATATCTTAGCCGATAAAATTGGGGCTACAAATGCTTGGGGATATGATTTACAAGCGGCATGTTCAGGTTTTCTTTTTGGCTTGACAACTGGTGTCCAATTTATTGAATCGGGTAAACATACAAAAGTATTGGTTGTCGGTGCCGATAAAATGTCTTCAGTAGTCAACTATCAAGATCGTAATACGTGTATTTTATTTGGAGATGGTTGTGGTGTAGTGCTACTCGAACCTAACACTGATGGCAATGGTATTCAAGATGCAATCTTGAAAACGGATGGTTCAGGTGGTCAATATTTAAATATCAAAGGTGGCGGTTCTCTAAATCCGGCATCTCATGCTACTGTGGACGCTGGTTTACACTATGCTTATCAAGAAGGAAAAACGGTATTTAAATTTGCTGTTACCAATATGGCTAATGTAGCTGCCGAGATTATGGAGAAAAATAATCTTCAAGCTTCGGATATCGCTTATTTAGTACCGCATCAAGCAAATAAACGTATTATCGATGCAACAGCAGAACGTGCTGGACTACCGGAAGAAAAAGTAATGATTAATATTCAGAAATATGGTAACACCACAAGTGCCACGATTCCTTTATGTTTATGGGAATGGGAAAGTAAACTGAAAAAAGGTGATAACTTGATTTTAGCAGCTTTTGGCGGTGGATTTACTTGGGGATCTGTATACTTAAAATGGGCTTACTAAGTACAAATATTATTTTGTAGCTTTGAAGGCTGTTTTAAGAATTTTAAAAATTAACACTAAAATATTTAACCTGCATAACTATGGGTATGGACATTAAACAAATTCAAGACTTGATTAAATTCGTTTCAAAATCAGGTGTGAATGAAGTAGCAATCGAAGAAAAAGATTTCAAAATTACGATAAAAACAAATCAGGAGCCTACATATGTAACCGCTTCGGTTCCAGTTGCAGCAGCACCAGTGGCAGCAGCTCCTCAACCGACTGCAGTTGCTCCAGCAGCGGCAGCTCCTGCAGTAGTTTCTGAAGAAGCTAATTTTATCACGATTAAATCTCCAATGATCGGAACTTTTTACCGTTCTGCGGGACCAGGTAAACCATCATTTGTAAATGCTGGTGACGAAATCAGTACAGGTAATGTATTGTGTATCATTGAAGCTATGAAATTATTCAATGAAATTGAATCTGAAGTTTCAGGTAAAATTGTTAAAATCTTGGTAGAAGATGCTCAACCAGTTGAGTTCGATCAACCATTATTCTTGGTAGATCCTAGATAAACAATCGTCAATATTTTTATTGTCGATCAACATGAGCGCACAGGTACTGTGCACTCATACCTCAAAACTTACAGAAAATACAATGTTTAAAAAAATATTAATAGCTAATAGAGGAGAAATCGCTTTACGTATCATCCGCACATGTCGCGAAATGGGTATCAAAAGTGTAGCTGTTTATTCAACAGCTGATAAAGATAGTTTACACGTTCGTTTTGCGGATGAAGCTGTTTGTATCGGTCCTCCTGCCAGTAAAGATTCTTACTTAAACATCCCAAATATTATCTCAGCTGCAGAATTAACAAATGCAGATGCGATTCATCCTGGATATGGTTTCTTAGCAGAAAATGCGAGATTTTCTTCAATATGTGCACAGTACGGTATCAAATTTATTGGTCCCACTGCAGAGCAGATTGAAAAAATGGGCGATAAATCACAAGCAAAAGATACAATGAAACAAGCTGGCGTACCTACGGTACCTGGTTCTGATGGTCTTTTGAGCTCATTGCAAGAAGGTGTTAAACTTGCTAAAGAAATCGGATACCCGGTTATCATTAAGGCTACGGCTGGTGGTGGCGGTAAAGGTATGCGCATTATTTGGAAAGAAGAGGAATTTGAACATGCTTGGGATTCTGCACGTCAGGAATCTGCTGCAGCCTTCGGTAACGACGGTATGTATCTGGAGAAATATGTAGAAGAACCAAGACATATCGAAATTCAGGTAGTTGGTGATCAATACGGTACCGTATGTCACTTATCTGAAAGAGATTGTTCTATTCAACGTCGTCACCAAAAGTTATTGGAAGAAGCTCCTTCACCTTTTATTACACCAGAATTACGTCAGAAAATGGGCGAAGCGGCTATCAAAGGTGCTAAGGCTGTTAACTATGAAGGTGCTGGTACAGTAGAGTTTTTAGTTGATAAAAACCGTAACTTCTACTTCATGGAAATGAATACACGTATTCAGGTTGAGCATCCAGTAACAGAGGAAGTCATTAATTTTGATTTAATCAAAGAACAAATCAAAGTTGCGGCTGGTATCCCAATTTCAGGTAAAAACTACGAGCCGACCATGCACGCGATCGAATGCCGTATCAATGCTGAGGATCCATTTAATAACTTCCGCCCATCACCAGGAAAGATTACTAATTTCCATTCACCAGGTGGTCACGGTGTACGTATCGATACGCATGTATATGCGGGTTACACGATTCCTCCATATTACGATTCGATGATTGCTAAAGTAATCTGTGTTGCGCAAACACGTGAAGAAGCTATCTCAACAATGGAAAGAGCTTTAAGTGAATTTGTTATCGAAGGTATTAAAACAACAATACCTCTTCATTTACGTTTAATGCGCGATCCTAACTTCAGAGCTGGTAACTTTACTACGAAGTTTATGGAAACTTTTGACCTTTCAGAAGATAATGTATAATAAAATTATCTTTACATAGATAAAAAATACCATTCTTTTCAATAAGAATGGTATTTTTGTTTACAAACAATTTTTATGAGTACTACAGAACGGAAAAGCCTAGTCGAATCTATAAAAGATAAAGGAAAAAATTTAGAAGCAGAAATGTCATTCTTTGATCATCTCGAAGTACTGAGATGGCATTTGGTTCGTTCGGTGATTGCAATTTGTATTTTCGCAGGTTTATCATTCACTTTCTATGATTTCGTATTTAACGAAATCATTATGGGGCCAAAAAGTCTTAATTTCTGGACATATAGAATGATGTGTGTTGTTGGTAACAAGTTTAATATCGATGGATTCTGTGTCGAACATATTCCTTTCAATATTATCAATACTGAACTAGCGGGACAGTTTATGTTGCAAATCAACTCTTGTTTGCTCATGTCTTTACTATTGGGTTTCCCTTACATCTTATTTGAAATCTGGCTTTTTATCAAACCAGCTTTAACAGATATTGAACGAAGATCTGCTCGAGGATTTGTTTTTTATGCTACCCTATTGTTTGTATTAGGAGTATTATTTGGTTATTATGTAGTCGTACCGTTATCTGTTAACTTCTTAGCCAATATTTCATTAAGTATCGAAATTACGAATCAGATTACCATTGACTCTTACCTTTCAACGATCGCTACATTATCGTTAGGCTGTGGTATTGTGTTCTTATTACCAATTCTGATCTTTATCTTATCAAAATTAGGTATTATGACTCCAGAGTTTATGCGTGCAAGCAGAAGATATGCAACGGTTATTATTCTTGTTGTGGCAGCAATTATTACTCCTACAGCGGATGTCATCACGATGTTGACCGTAGCTACCCCAATGTTCCTTTTATACGAAATTAGTATCTTAGTATCGGCGAAAGTTAAAAAACAAAAATTAGCACAAGAAAAAAACAATATATAATGAGTACTGTAAAGACAATTGCAATAGGAAGTGACCATGCAGGTTTTGAATACAAAACAGCTATCGTAGCTTTATTAAAAGAATTAGGTTACGAAGTAAAAGATTTCGGACCATATAATACGGATTCTGTTGATTATCCAGATTATGCTCATCCGGTTGCAAGTGAAGTGGAAGAAGAAAAAGCAGCATTAGGTGTATTGATATGCGGTAGCGCAAATGGTGTTGCAATTACAGCAAACAAACATCAAGGGATCCGCGCTTCAATAGCATGGTTAGAAGAAATTGCTGCATTGGCACGTCAACATAACGATGCTAACATTGTGTGTATTCCAGCAAGATTTATTGATCTTGAACTTGCAAAATCAATCGTTAAAACATTTGTAACGACAGATTTTGAAGGTGGTAGACATGCTACACGTGTTGGTAAAATTGCCTGTGGTTGTTAATTTTAACATAATTTAATAGACGGAGAAAAGGTATATATATACTTTTTCTCCGTTTTTTTTGTTCTATTTGTTCTAAATGAAAAAACAATGAAAAAAATATTCAGTTTAATTTGTCTTATTTCGTCCATTTACAGCTGTGCAGTTGCACAAAATCCAGCTGCAAAATATGCTGATCTGATTACTGAAGAGTCTTCCAGAAAGCATCTTACTATCCTAGCATCTTCAGATCTTGAGGGACGTGGCACAGGTCAAAAAGGTGGTCGTTTGGCTACTGAATACATTGCAAATGAATTTAAAAAATTAGGATTAACACCACCTGTGGCAGGTAAATATTTTCAACCGGTAAGTTTACTAAAAAACAGTTATCAGGTTAAGAGCTTTAAAATCGGAGGCCGTCCTTTTGTCAATGGACAAGATCTACTGGCATTAGGTAATAATGAGTTGAAATCAATCGACGATAAAGAGATTATTTTTATCGGTTACGGTATTGACGACCCCAAATATTCTGATATCAAAGGGATCGATTTGCAAGATAAAATTGTGATGCTGATCAATAACAAAGAACCTGTTGATGCAAAAGGGAAATCTGTGATCACTGGAACGACAAAATTATCGGAATGGTCCACCGTGCGCAATAAAAAGATTAGAGAGGTGCTAAAACATAAGCCTAAACTTATTCTCGCATACACTGAGGATCTCGCTACATGGCTGGAAAGTGCAGGAGATCGTGCAACCGAAGGACGCTTTAATTTAGCTCAGGATCAAACAGCTCCTGAAACTAATCCAATGCCTATTGTTGTCAATATCACCGATCATGTTGCTAACTATATCCTGAATCAGGGAAAAACAAGTCTAGCGAATATTACATCTAAAATCAATCAGAGTCAAAAGCCTCAATCTTTTGTTATCAATACAAGTTTTAATGCACAATTGGGTATGGTGACTGAACAATTTACGGATCCTAATGTACTGGGCTTGCTTGAAGGGTCTGATCTGAAAGATGAAATAATTGTTATAGGTGGCCATTATGATCACGACGGCAAAAGTTCAAATGGCACTATCTTTCCTGGAGCTGATGATAATGCTTCAGGAACTACTGCTGTTCTTGAGTTAGCGAAAGCATTTAGTCAGGCTAAAGCTGAAGGCAAAGGTCCTCGGAGAAGTATCTTGTTTATCACATATGCTGCAGAAGAAAAGGGTTTATTGGGCTCTAAGTATTATACCGAAAACCCGGTCTTCCCCCTTGAAAATACCGTTACTTGTATCAATATTGATATGATAGGCCGCATTGACGATAAGCATTTAAATGGAAATCACAACTATATTCATTCCATTGGAGCAGATAAATTAAGCTCTGAATTAGCAAGAATCAATAAGGATGCAAATGATAAATCCAGCAAACTGGAATTAGACTTTATGTACGATAATCCAAAAGATCCGATGCGTCTTTATTACCGATCTGATCATTATAATTTTGCCAGTAAAGGTATTCCTTCAATTTTTTACTTCTCAGGTTTACATCCGCATTATCACACGCCTGAAGATACTGTTGATAAAATAGATTTCCCGATTATGGTCAAAAGAGAAAAATTTATTTTTCAAACGGCTTGGGATGTTGCCAATAGTACTACAAAACCTGCTGTAGATAGCAAGAAGGATTAAAAATTAGTTACGTAAGATTTTTAAAGTGGTTCTCCTGAATAAGGAAACCACTTTTTTTATGTGCTTATTGCACCTATTAAACGAGTAAAACTGCTTCCTATTTTGATAACCGATCCAACTGATTAAAATCGGATAAACAATTTCATTCAGCATAAAACAAAGTGAATGTGTTAAAAATAAGTTAATTAAAAATCGATATCTAAAAAAGTAATTATCTTTGCGAGCAATAAACCAACCATTCCTAAAAAGTTAATTATGAAGCTATATGTATTAAGCTTGCTATTTTTATGCGTTAATTTTGCCTATTCCCAAAACTCCTCCAGTTTGAAAGGGACTGTTATTGATCATACAAATAAACCGCTTGAAAAAGCAACAGTTTCCATTCTTTTGCAACAGGATTCTTCGGTACTCTCCTATTCTCTGACAAATGATAAAGGAGAATTCAACCTCGTTAAACTGCCAGCAAATAAAAATCTAATCTTATATATCTCGCACGTCAATAGCAGCAACTATCATCAGGACATTCTTTTAAATCCTGATGAAAAAAAGCAATTAGATTCGATTAAACTGGGGGGAAAACTATTGGATGAGGTCGTCATTTCCGTTGCACCACCTGTGCGCATGAATAAAGATACATTAGAATATAACACTGATTTTTTTAAGACTAGACCGAACGCCAATGCTGAAGAACTTTTAAAACAGTTACCTGGTCTACAAATTAATATGGATGGTACTATTTACTATGAAGGTAAAGAAGTTTCTCAGGTAAAAGTAAATGGTAAAGATTTTTTTGCCAGCGATCTACGAATTGCTACCCGCAATCTGGATGCTTCCTTAATTAAAACGGTACAGGTATACCGAGATAAAGGAGAATCAAAAAAAACAGTGGAGGATGAAGAAAAATTACCTATTACCATCAATCTGAAATTCAAAAAAGATTTTCTGAAAGCTAGTTTTGGTAAATTATATGGCAGTGTCGGAACTCGGGACCGCTATGAAGCTGGTGGTCTGTTCAATACTTTTCAGGATACTTTGCAATTGAGTTTCATCGGATTTGGAAATAATATCAATCGAGAAAGTTTTGATTACAATGAACTTAATCAACACGGTGGATTAGGAAGAGCTGAAAATTATGGTTTTAATGACTTTGGTGGCCGAAATTATAATGGCAAAGCAAATGATATTGCCGGTGGCTTTAACCTCAATAATGATTGGGGAAAGAAAACAAAACTAAACCTCATGTACATGTTAAAGTACAAAAATGAAGAAGGCCAAAACCAAGGAAGTCAAACCTCGCTGTATGATAATGTTAAGCAATTCGGCGAAAATGAATATAATAGCTACCGGAAGTCGCTTGCGCACAATATCAATACGCTTTTCAGACACCGAATGGATACAACAGCATACGTCGAGTTTACACCTAAGCTTTCCATCACCAATAATGATGGTAAAACTGATAGCTGGATGAATACCTATACCGAAGACAAAAAAATAAATAACAGCAAAAGCAATAACACATCAGATGGGTATAATATTAATTACGATCATAATTTCCACATTGAAAAACAATTAAGTAAGAAACATCTTGTATCTCTAAAAAATACCATCAATATTAGAAATGATAAATCAGAAGAGATTGGCAATCAATTAACAGAGATATTCCAGAATCCGATCCCAAAAACCAGTCTATGGGAAAACAGAACGAATCGAGAGAGATCTAGCAGTATCAAAACTTTTGCTGGGTATAATAATACAAGTATAGAAAAACTAAATTTTGACTTCTATATTTCTTATAATACTTCTAGTAGCAGTCCAACGCAAAGTTTATTCTACAACAGGGATAATACAGGGACCATCCATGGTGAGCAGTTTGAAAACAGCTATAGTTTTAAATCACAGGAATATGTGACTGCCATGAAATTTTACTGGAAACCTTTCAAAAAATTAGCGGTAAACTTTGGTACAGCATATGCAGTTAAGGATAATCAATTTGATTTATTCAAAATCAATGAACGAAAAACAACTTCGAATGGTTACTGGCTACCTAATATCAATATTCGTTATAAAGATTTTGATCTTTCTTGGTCTAAAGATTTAGAATCACCTGCAACATATCAGATCCAAAGTATTAGGGATACACTAAATCCTCTGATGACGCGACTGTCAGCTTTTTTCTATGAGAATAAACTGCAACAAAGTACGCGCTTTTCATTCAATAGATACACACAAAAATATCAACTGGGATTTAGTGCCGGTGTAAACTATAAAGATAAAAGTGAGGGTCATAGAAGTTGGCGTGATGTGACAAATGGACATTATACCATACAGGCATTTCAAGCAGGATCAACGACTAATTATAATGGCTATTTATATGGTAGGTATAATTTTAAAGCTGGTAACGATTGGGTATTTTATATATCTCAAAACAGTAGCTTATATACCTACCAATATTATTCTTCGATCAATGATGTGGACAACAAATTAACAAACCTCGGCATCAATCTAACACAGGAATTTTCTATTACTTGGAAGAATTTAATCGGCCTAACGCCTAAATATACCTACAGCTGGAACAAGGCTCAGAATTCGGTTAAAAACAATCCTGATTTTATTGCTACCGCTAATAGAACACACAATGTTGGCGTAGGATTAAATGTAAATCCTATAAAAGGTTTTTCTTTAGAGACCTCCTATTCACTAGAGAATAGGGCAAGTGGCCTAAGTGGAAGAGACAATTATCATATACTGAACTCTTCTATATATTACACGTTGAAAAATAATTCCCAGATCAAATTAACGGGTTTTGACATCTTAAATCAAAACAGACAGAACTACTGGGGTACCAGTGGGAATACAACCTATTTTCAAAACACGGTTACTTTGAGACAGTACTTTTTGTTAGGATATATTTATAAATTTAAAGTAACAAAACTGAAAAATTAAACAAACAGGCTTCACAATTGTTGAACCTATAGCAACTAAAATAATATGGCATTTGAAGATTACTATAAAGTACTTGGCATAAGCAAAACGGCATCTGTTGATGATGTAAAAAAAGCTTATCGAAAATTAGCCCGCAAATATCATCCCGATCTCAATCCTAATGATGAGGCCGCAAAACAGAAGTTTCAAGAGATCAACGAAGCCAATGAGGTATTATCCGATCCGGAAAAACGTAAGAAATATGATCAATATGGTGAAAACTGGCAACGAGGAGAGGAATATGAGCGGTCTCAACAGCAATACCGACAGTCGAATGAAAATCCTTTTGGAGGTTCGCAGGGCTATACAGGAAATTTTGATGATGGACAATTTTCAGATTTTTTCGAACAGATGTTTGGTAACCGCTCCGGTGGCGGTAGAAGAAATAACTTTCGTGGACAAGATTTCAATGCTGAATTGGAGTTAACTCAACAACAGGCTTACACGACTCACGCACAAACTTTTACAATTAATGGTAAGAACATCCGAATCAACATACAAGCGGGTGTAGAAGATGGTCAGAAAATTAAACTTAAAGGTCTTGGTAGTGAAGGTGTAAACGGAGGTCCAAAAGGAGATCTTTATATCACCTTCCATATCATCCCTGATCCAAAGTTTAAACGTCAGGGTAATGACCTCTATACAACGTTAGATATTGATCTGTATACCGCTATTTTAGGTGGTGAAGCCATTATTGATACCTATGGCGGTAAAATAAAGCTTAAAATTCAACCTGAAACACAAAACAATGCCAAAGTCAGGTTAAAAGGGAAAGGTTTTCCTGTCTATAAAAAAGATGGTGAGTTTGGAGATCTGTATGTCAGTATGAACGTGATGATACCAACCAATTTAACCGACAAAGAAAAAGAACTATTCAAACAGCTGGCTGATTTAAAGAAATAATCCTATGGAAAGGTCCCTAATTAAACTATCTGATTACTGCTATTCAAGGAAAGCGGAGATTACTTTTATAGAAACTTTAAATGAGTATGGTCTTCTCCATATTATCATCCAACAGGAAGAAAAATATATTGAAGAGGAACAGCTTCGGGATCTGGAAAGATTTTCGGACTGGTACTATGAGCTAGATGTAAATCCTGCGGGTATTGAGGTGGCACATCATCTCATTCAGAAAGTGGAAGCATTACAAAGTGAATTGCAGCGCATAAAAAATCAGCTTAAAGCTTTGGAATCATAATTCAAAGCTTTAAGCTGATTTTTACAATATGGTATTAATTATCTAAGTCTTTATCAACTGTTATTGTATCTTTCCAAATCACATTGTGCCGTAAATCTGTTAATTCAATTTGATAATTACCTTTGCAAACAACAAACGAACCATATGATTGTCCTGGTTGAACAAGCCGGTAAATAATCAACTGTTTTTTTCCTTCAATTCTATCCGCAGAAAAGCCCTTCATTAATGTGTAATTTTCTTTTTGTACATATTGATCAGGGATACGGTAATCAAAATGACCCCTACTGCTATCATCAGGACATAAAATTTCGGTACGGCTTGGCGTAAAAATATAATGCTGCCTATACATAGACGCATTTGATATCGCCAGATCTTCAATATGATCAAAATTCTTAAAGTACTTTTCGGGGATAATGTAAATCAAACTGACATACTCTTCTCTTCCCAATTGCTGCTTAAAGGGAACCATAGCATGATAAATAACTTGTTTGTTTAAGGTCGTAGTTCGATAATAGTATTTCCCTTCTGCTGTCTTTTTAATTTCGAATCCATCTCTTGACAACAATTCTTTTGTATTTTTAAACCGCTCATCCGATTTGTTATTGATTAAGCTGATCAATCTAAATGTCGTATCTCCAAGACTTTTCCCATTGAACAACACCGTATACTTCGTTGCATCATAACCTAATTTCTTTATAATCTTCTGATCGTCATGTGAAAGATGAACAGTTTGCAGTCCTGTTTTCGTCTTTTCATCATAATTTGAGAAATTTTCACCTACATATACAGACAGATTTCGTTCGACATTAACAAAATACTCATCCCCATCAACAATAAAACCTTTTGGAGTGAATTGATAAGCTGATCGACAAGACGTTAATAAGAATAGTCCAAATAAAATATAAAAAGCTTTCATAACATTATTTAAAAAAGGCGCCATTGCATAAAACGTTATTTTAATTATTGGGCAGCTGTATTTAATCGGAAAGGCATGGTGTAAGCAACCCTTACATGCTGTCCATTTTGTATCGCAGGTTTCCATTTTTCAGGATAATTCTTCAAAACTTTCACAGCTTCTTGTCCAGTTCCGTACTTTAAATCTCGTTTTATATCAAAGTTAGATAGGCTACCATCTTTTTCAACGATGAATGATACTTCTACAACACCGTTAATATTATTTTCTAAGGCCTCCTTTGGAAAATTGTAATTTTCTCCAACATAATTCATAAAATCACGCATCCCCCTTGGTGGCGCTGGTTTAACTTCAACAGCTGAAAATATTACCGAATTTTCCTCTGATTTCTTGGGTTCCGGAAAACGAACTTCATCAGGAGACGATTTAACAGGTTTCTTCTTTGGCACTTCATCTTTTGTTACTTTCGGTGGTGGGAAACGAACGACGTCCTCCGAAGATTTTGTAGACTGTCTTTTACTAGCAGCTTGCTTATTTGATTTTTTAGGCTCTGGAAAATGGACGGTAGCGTCTTTAGATCTATCTGAATTATTTACATTATTACTTTTCGAATTTTCCGAGCCAAATCTACCTGCGGCCAATTTCACAGGAAGTGTGTAGGAAGACCGAACTGCTTTACCATTTTGAATCGCAGGTTTCCATTTTTTTCCATTTTTCACGAGATTCTGAATCATCGTCCCAGCACCAAATCCAATATCATTCTTCGTTTTAACATTTGTAATACGACCATCCTTCTCGACTACAAAATCAATTTCAACAGTACCATTGATGCCTTTATCCAACATCTCATCTGAATATTTGAAATTTTGACGAATATAGCTCATGTAAGCTCTCATACCACCCGAAGGAACTGCCAGCACTTCCGGATTACTAAAAATCTTTTCCTGCTGTGGTCCTTGTTCCTCAATCTCCATCAGTTTTGTAACAGCCTCAGATACCACCGGTAGTTTCACATCGATCACTTTATCAATCAGTTCTGTTTTTGCGTCAACGGTATTGTTTAATACGAGTCCTACCAAACCTACTAAACCAGAAATTGGAATAATCAACATATATTTCCACTGATTTGATTTCTTTGATTTATTTTGAAATAACATCATAATCCTCTTTTTTAAAATGGACTCTCTGGCAAAGCCATGTGATAACACATCAGTCGATACCCGGAGCGCATTTGCAATTAATAATTCTGCATAAGATGCTTTATCTTTTGCAGCACAAAGTTGATCAGCAATACATTCATGCTGAAATTTCAATTCTCTGATATAAAAAAAGAATACAGGGTTAAACCAATTAAAAACTCGAACAATCTCTAAAAAAAGAATATCATAAGAATGCCCTTGCTGTACATGAACTAATTCATGACGGTGGATGATTTCATTTTCTTTCACTTCCTCACCGATATAAACAAAATTCAAAAAAGAAAATGAGTCGCTACCATCAGCTTTATGAAACCTACGGTATAGCTTATACAATCGAATTAGTAAAAACGAAGTAGCAACGATGATTGAGATCCAATAAACGAGTTCAACATTCGAATGCAGTTGCCAAAATTGCTGTCTACCCACAATTTCAATTTCAGGTATACTAAATTCTGTTAATTCCAGCGAAATAGCAGGAATTAACTTAGTCTTATAATCCATTTCTGATAGATCTACAAATTGTATTGCTGGTAATGTAAAAGACAATAGTACAGCAACCAATAAATAGATCCGATTCCCCTGGAAAAATGTGAGTTTTCTCAAGACTAAATGATAAAGTAAATAGCATATGACAAGGCTTGTGTTTGCTAAAATCAGATAAGCTATCATAATTCAGGTGTTAAGTGATTGAAGTCGTTAAATTTTCTTTTGTTTGGCAATCATCTCTAATAATTCGTTGACTTCGCCGAGATCAAGTTTATTTTCTTCAAGAAAATAAGATAACATGCTGCTCGCTGAATTATCAAAATAATTATTTAAAAGTTTCCCTGTAATCAGTTTCTTATATTCTTCTTTCGTAATCTTAGGGATATAACGATGACTTTTCCCATAAGATTCGTGCACTAAGAAACCCTTGGTTTCTAAAATCCGCACTATGGTCGAGACTGTATTGTAAGCTGGTTTGGGTTCTGGTAAACGATCTATCACTTCTTTAACAAATGCTCCATCCATTTCCCAAAGCTCATGCATGATTTGCTCTTCAGCTTTTGTAAGTTCTTTAATTTCGTTCATAACTCTATTTCTTAAATGGCACGTCTGCCGATAATCGATTATATAACAAGTATAAAACTAAAAACCTAGTTATCAAACTAATTTTTTAGTTTACATCATAAAACACTGATATAAAAAGGATTAAAATTAACAACAAAGTTACATTGTCATATTCTAAGAGACTATTGCTAAATAGAGTCATTTGAGATAACTCCAATTTAGGTTCATTAAATTCCTATAAATACTGGAGAATTACCTTCAATATTTACAGGAATAAAATAGCATAGGCCTAAGTGGCTATATTTTAAATTTGAGTTTTAAGCTTGAATGATTTTTTAATAGCCACTATTCAGCACTCCAACGTCGGTTACTTTTCTTTTCTGATTGTTTCGCCTTTCTGTCTAGCCTATCTAAAACTTTCCGATAAGGTATTTTTGTTTTTTTCCGTGCTTTTACGGGTGTCAATGTCATTTTGATAATATGTAAAAATCGTTCGATTGCAATTTCTTTGTTTTTCAATTGAGAACGATCTGTATCACATTCTAATTGAAAGATACCATCTTTATTGATACGGTTACTTAATGTTTCCATAATGAGACTCTTCATATCCTCATCAACGCATGTACTGGCCAAAACTGGCCATTGTAACAGAACCTTAGTTGAAACTTTATTGACATTTTGTCCCCCTGCTCCACCCGAACGTGCAAATTTAAAGGTTAATTCTCTTAATAATAATTCTTTATTTACCATTGTTACTTCTTTCCAACTTATCTATTTTATTGATTAGATCTTTTATGATATCTAACTGGAACTGCTGCATCTCGATAAGCTCCTGTTCTTTATGAATCAATAAATGATCTATCTTTTCATGTAAAGTACGTATTTCCAATTCTGCTTTAAGATTGACCATATAATCATTCTGCGCTCTTTTACGGTCTTTATCCTCTTGTCTGTTTTGACTCATCATAATAACGGGAGCCTGTAAAGCCGCAATACAGGATAACAATAAATTGAGCAATATAAATGGATATGGGTCAAATCCTTTGTTACTCAACCAATACATATTTAACACAATCCAACAAACTAAAAATCCTAAAAAGGATAAAATGAATGTCCAGCTCCCTCCAAAGCCAGCAACTCTATCTGCAATACGTTCCCCAAAAGAATCTGCAACTTCCTCTTGGTCAATAGATGCGCTAATCATCTGATTATTATTCATACTCTCAATCACCAGCTGATCTAAACGTGTAAGCTCTCCCAACTCATTTTTCAAGATTGTTGAGATATACTTTTCTTTATATCCATCCAGTTCGCTAGAGGCAATGAGAGATTCTTTTGAAAATTCTGGAAAATCCTCCTTAACAAGATCAAAAATAGAAGTTCTTAATGTAGATCCCAACACTTTACTGGTAATGGGAAATGTCTTTCCAGATATACTGCTTACAAAAGTCTTCATAATAAGTTTAGTTAATATATAACAAGATAATTTATTTCCACCAATAAACCAGCAATACCGATTCATAATACCTGAAAATAATCCTTCACAAATTATTGCATTCGTGTGATTGGCTGTTTTACAAATTAATCTTTAATTTGCAGTAAATAAATAAGCATTATGAAAATAGGGATTGTATGTTATCCAACATTCGGCGGTAGTGGCGTCGTAGCAACAGAACTTGGAAAGGCTTTAGCTACGCATGGACATCAGGTTCATTTCATCACTTACCGGCAACCTGCCCGCTTGGATTTTTTTTCGGAAAATCTGTTTTATCACGAAGTTGCTGTTTCACAATATCCTCTTTTTGATTTCTTGCCATACGAATCTGCCTTAGCAAGTAAACTTGTTGATGTTGTTCGTTTTGAAAAACTAGACGTCATCCACGTTCACTATGCCATTCCACATGCTTCAGCTGCTTTTATGGCTAAACAAATCTTATTAACTTACGGCATCAATATTCCTGTTGTAACGACATTACATGGGACCGATATTACTTTAGTTGGTAAAGATAAAAGCTTTAGCCCTGTCGTTACTTTTTCAATTAATCAGTCTGATGGTGTGACTACCGTATCACAGAGTTTAAAGGATCAAACGCTTACTTATTTCGATATTAAGCGAGACATCCAAGTTATTCCTAATTTCATTGATCTGGAACGCTTTAGTATAAAAGACCGTTCTCATTTTAAACGAGCTATTGCTCCTGGAAATGAACGCATTTTGATTCATACCTCCAACTTTCGAAAAGTTAAAAATACGGGAGATGTGATTCGCATATTTCAAAAAGTAAATGAACATATCCCCAGTAAACTATTAATGGTTGGTGATGGACCAGAACGGACGAATGCTGAAGAATTGTGTCGTGATCTTGGTGTATGTCAAGATGTTCGCTTTCTGGGTAAACAAGATGCTGTTGAAGAAATTCTATCCGTATCCGATCTTTTCTTGATGCCATCGAGTTCTGAAAGTTTTGGTCTAGCCGCTTTGGAAGCAATGGCCTGTAAAGTTCCTGTTATTTCAACCAATACGGGAGGTTTACCGGAACTGAATGTTAATGGAGAAACGGGATTCTTAAGTGATATTGGTGATGTTGAAGAAATGGCGAAAAATGCGATCTATATTTTAGAGGATAATGATCGCTTAGAAAAGTTTAAAGATGCCGCATTAGAGCGCGCTAAAACATTCCAACTTAGTAATATTATGCCACAATACGAGGAATATTATAGACAGGTGATAGAAAAAGTTAAAAATTCCTAATAAATATGACATTCGTCCTTATCGGATGAAAAAAAAATTTTATCTTTGGCCTTTGGAGAATTTCCAAAAAAACAATTATGAAATACAAACGTATCCTATTAAAACTTAGCGGCGAATCCTTAATGGGAGATCAAAGCTATGGCATTGACATCAAGAGAGTTGCACAATATGCAAAAGACATCAAAGAGTTACATACTCAAGGCTTAGAAATTGCTATTGTTATTGGTGGAGGTAATATCTATAGAGGTTTAAGTGCAGAACAGTCTGGTATGGACCGTGTACAAGCGGATTATATGGGCATGTTAGCAACGGTTATCAATAGTATGGCGTTGCAAGATGGTCTTGAAAAAGTAGGTTTGAAAACACGTTTGTTGACAGCTATTAAGATGGAGCAGATCTGTGAGCCTTTTATTCGCAGAAGAGCTGTGCGTCACCTTGAAAAAGGTCGTATTGTTATCTTTGGAGCCGGAACGGGTAACCCATATTTTACGACAGACACCGCAGCTTCACTTCGTGCGATTGAAATTAATGCAGATGCAGTTTTAAAAGGTACTCGTGTTGATGGTATTTATACTGCAGATCCTGAAAAAGATCCTTCAGCTACACGTTTTGATGAAATTTCATTTACAGAAGTGTATCAAAGAGGTTTGAATGTAATGGATATGACAGCATTTACACTGTGTCAAGAAAACAACTTACCAATTATTGTGTTCGATATGAACAAGCCTGGTAACTTGTCTAAATTAGCCAACGGAGAGCCGGTAGGTACTATCGTACGCTAATCATAAAAAAGAAAAAAACGATATTAAGATATGAATGAATTGATTTCACTTGAATTGGACGATTGTAAGGAGAATATGTCCAAAGCTGTTTCTTTTACAGAATCAGAATTAACAAAAATTCGTGCCGGAAAAGCTTCACCATCTATGTTAGATGGCATTTCGGTTGATTATTATGGATCTCCAACTCCGTTGTCTCAAGTTAGTAATATTAATACAACTGACGCACGTACTATTGTTATCCAACCATGGGAAAAACAATTGATCAATGCTATTGAAAAAGCTATCACAGATGCTAACTTAGGTGTTAACCCACAAAATGATGGTATTGTGATCCGTTTGGTAATTCCTGCTTTAACAGAAGAAAGAAGACGTGATTTAGTAAGAAAAGCAAAAGAAGAAACTGAAAAAGGTCGTGTTGTTGTTCGTAATATCCGCAAAGAAACAAATGAGTCTTTGAAAAAATTGAAAAATGACGGTGCTTCTGAAGACGAAATAAAAGTTGGTGAAGCTGAAGTTCAGAAATTGACTGATTTATATATTGCAAAAGTTGATAAATTAGCTGAATTAAAAGAAAAAGATATCATGACGGTATAATTTTCTTTTCTGAGAATATTAAAATGGGGATGTATGCTATACATCCCCATTTTTTATTTTATAATAATGGTTTTCTTTAAAATTAGTTGTAACTTAATCCTTAAACTAAACTACAAACAAATTAAACAGTATGAATAATTCACGCCGTCAATTTATCAAAAAAGCTGGTCTTGGACTTTCTGCAGCATATTTCCTTCCACAGCTCCTTTCTTGTGAAAGTAAAAAACCAGGTATTGATTCACCTTTTGCTAATATAGGTGTACAACTATATTCGATTCGAGATCTGATGACTGCAAACCCGACCGATTCTTTACAGCAGGTTTCTAAAATAGGTTATAAGCATGTTGAAACATATGGAATAGATACTGTAGCAAAAAGTTTTTGGGGTTTAGATTATAAAAGTTTAAAAAAAGTATTAGACGATAATGGCCTAAAATCGCATAGCGGTCATTACGATATGTCAAAATACTTTAGCCGAAACCATCAAGATAAAGAGGATCTAAATATCTATTTTGATGCGGCAAAAGAGTTAGGACAAGAATATGTTATCGCTCCTGTCTCTCCAATGTTTGATATTTCTGCGTTAAAGAAGGATGATTTTCTATACATCGCGGAACAGCTAAATAAAGCGGGTGAAGCGGCTAAGAAACATGGTTTAAAGGTTGCTTTCCATAATCATTTCTGGGAATTTAGAGATTTAGGAAATGGTACCAAAGGGGAAGAAGTATTGTTGGCTTTTACAGAGCCCGACCTTGTTGATTTTGAACTTGATTTATACTGGGCAGAAAAAGCAGGAATTAATCCGGTCAGTTTATTTGAAAAATTCCCGGACCGATTCAAACTATGGCATATCAAGGATATGGATAAGGCATTTACAAAAACTATTGTTGGACCTGAATTTGACAAATTAGACTTTGGTGCAATTTCAAAAGAGGTAAAATATACAGAAGTTGGAACTGGCCATATTGATTTTATTGCTATCGCACAGGCAAAAGCAAAAGCGGGTTTAAAATATGCTTTTGTTGAACAAGATGATATCTATATACCCAATAAATTCGAAAGTTTAAAGAAAAGCTACGATTATGTAGAACAACATTTAGCTAAAATCTAATTATAAAAATAAAGGGGGCTGAAGCCCCCTTTATTTTTATAATTAGATGAGAATACTTAGAAAGTCATTTTTTCGACTTCTTCAGCTGTTTCAATCACTTTTGCAGCTAATTCAGCTTTAAAAGCGATGATATTTTTTTCGATTTCTTTATCTTGTGTTCCTATTATCTGCGCGGCAAGGATACCTGCATTTTTCGCGGCATTCAATGCCACTGTCGCTACAGGAATACCATTTGGCATCTGTAAGATCGATAATACAGAATCCCATCCATCAATTGAATTAGATGACTTTACCGGAACTCCGATAACAGGTAAATGCGTAATTGATGCTACCATACCTGGTAAATGTGCTGCTCCACCTGCACCAGCAATAATAACTTTCAAACCTCTTTTCGCCGCATCTTGCGCATAATCAAACATTCGTTGCGGCGTACGATGTGCGGAAACAATCGTTACTTCGAAAGGAACTCCCAATGTTTTCAATACATCTACTGCATCTTGCATTACAGGTAAGTCTGATTTACTTCCCATAATAATTCCAACTAAAACCTGGTTCAATGTTGACATATATTTTTAAGCTTTTACTTTTAAAATTTCTTGTACTTTTCTAGCATTACTGATGGCTAATTCACGGTCGTCATTGATAATACACACGTGTCCCATCTTACGGAAAGGTTTAGTGAATTTTTTGCCATACAAGTGCACATATACACCTTCCATAGCTAGAATCTCTTCTACACCTTCGTATTTAGCTAATCCTTCATAACCTTCTTCACCAAGAAGATTTATCATCACTGCATTAGTTCGACAACGTGTATCGCCTAATGGCAAATTAAAGATCGCTCTCAAATGTTGTGCAAATTGAGAAACATAGTTCCCTTCTATTGTTTGATGACCACTGTTATGTGTACGTGGCGCAAGTTCATTGACTAATATCTCACCGTCTTTTGTTAAGAACATCTCAACAGCTAAAAGTCCGACAATCTGTAGATCATTGGCAATCTTCTTGGCTAATTCTTCTGCTCGTTGCTGAATATCGAAACCATATGTTGAAGGTGCTATTAAAAACTCCACCAGGTTAGCTTCAGGATTAAACTCCATTTCTACCATTGGAAAAGTTGCAACATCGCCATCATCATTTCGTGCGACAATAACAGCTATTTCTTTTTCGAAATCAACCCATTCTTCGATTAAAGAGGGTTCATCAAAAGCAGTTTCTAAATCATCAACTGTATTTATCTTCTTCACTCCCTTACCATCATAACCATCTTTACGCAGTTTTTGAATATAAGGAATAGTCAAATTTGTATTTTTAAGATTCTCTTTGGTAGAGATCAGCTGAAATGCCGAAGTTGGAATATCATTTTGTTTAAAAAACTGCTTTTGCAATCCTTTATCTTGTATAAGACGAATGATACGCGATTGTGGATAGACAAGTACACCTTCTTCTTCCAATTTTTCTAAGGCATCCACATTTACCTTTTCGATCTCAATGGTAATCATATCAAGATCTTTTCCAAAATTGTATACAGTCTCAAAATCGCTCAGAGAGCCACATTCAAAACGATTGCATAATTTACGGCAAGGAGCATTCTTATCTGGATCAAGAATGTGAACATTAACGTTATAATTAATGGCCTCTTGAATCAACATACGGCCCAATTGACCACCGCCAAGAACACCTAATTGCAAATCACCATAAAAATCTTTTCCCATGTCTATTTTTCTATTTCTATTCTATTAAGCTTTTTGGTTAAACAACTGTTCTCCCAATAAACTTTCTTTTTCAATTTTCTTTTGTAGTTCTAAAAATGCGCCAATCAATGCTTCTGGCCTTGGAGGACAGCCTTGCACATATACATCCACCGGTATAACGCGATCAACTCCCTTTACAACATGATATCCATGTTGCCAATATGGCCCTCCACAATTTGAACATGATCCCATCGAAATCACATATTTTGGTTCTGGCATCTGTTCATATAGCTTCCGAATACGATCGGCCATTTTAAAGGTTACTGTCCCTGCTATAATCATCACATCCGACTGTCTAGGTGAAGGACGAGGAAAAACCCCTAATCGATCCAGATCATAATTAGCAGCCATGGCTCCCATCATCTCGATGGCACAGCAGGCTATACCAAAACTAATCGGCCACATCGAGGATAGTCTTGCCCAATTCAGGAGATCGTCCAATTTGGCTACAATAACACCATTATTCTGTATTTGACTTTCTAAACTCATGATGTTGCTCCTGGTTTTTTGAATCTGGGTTTAAAAGCTATTTTTGGGGCTACAGGCGCTTCTTCATTAGCTTTTTCTGCAGTTGCTTTATCATCTAACTGCGCTGTATATGCCCTTAACGGATAAGTTGCTTGATTAAGACCATCGTAAGCAGTACTTGGAATACTGACATTGACCTTTGGTCGTTGATGCATTGGCTTTACCCATTCGAGATCGCCCTTTACCCACACAAAAATCAACCCTATAATAAGTACACCTACAAATAATGCCATTTCAATCAGAGTAAACCAACCCCATCTTCCATCGGCGGCAATGTATTCGGTCTGTCCAAATACAGTAGCCCAAGGAAAGATGAAAATGAGCTCTACATCAAAAAGTAAAAATATAAGTGCAATAACATAAAATCTCGGATTAAATTGAACCCAAGAAGAACCTACAGCGTCTTCGCCACATTCATATGTACTTAATTTTTGAGGAGTAGGTTTATTTACAGAAAGCATTCGTCCTGCCATAATGGTCATCGCAACTAAAAATATGCCTACCAAAATTATGATAAGTATCTTTCCGTATTCCGATAATTGCCCGGGGTCATCCATTGTTTTACAAAGTTAAAAAATAATTCTATTACAATCAGAACTAAGTCTAAAATACAAAAAAATAAATATGAATTGTCAAACGATATAAGAGAATCTATGCGTTTTTAACTCATTTATTTCCTCTTTGATAACTCTATGACAATAGGCCAGCTGCAACGCCTCATTTACAATCGAACTGGCATTTTAATATTTCTAAAAAAATACCCTAAAAATTATGCATTTTTAGGGTATTAAAGGATATAAAAAATAATTTCTATCTTATTTACCTGGCATCTTTGGCATATTTTTCATTAATTTCGCTGCCATTGCCGGGTTTGACATCTGCTTCATCACTTTTCGCATATCGCCAAACTGTTTCATTAACTTATTCACTTCATTGATATCCGTACCTGAACCTTTCGCAATGCGAGTACGTCTTTTTTGATCTATCGCATCTGGATTTTCTCTTTCAAATGGAGTCATTGAATCAATAATTGCTTCAATTGGCTTGAATGCATTATCATCCACTTCAATATCTTTCATTGCTTTACCAACTCCAGGAATCATACCCATCAAATCTTTCATGTTACCCATTTTTTTGATTTGCTGAATCTGCGATTTAAAATCGTTGAAGTCAAACTTATTTTTTCGAATTTTCTTTTGAAGTTCGGCTGCTTCTTTTTCATCAAATTGTTGTTGAGCCCTTTCTACTAAAGAGACAACGTCACCCATACCCAAAATACGGGAAGCCATACGATCGGGATAAAATACATCTAATGCATCCATCTTCTCGCCTGTACCGATAAATTTGATTGGTTTGTTTACAACAGATTTAATTGATAATGCGGCACCACCACGAGTATCCCCGTCTAGTTTTGTTAAAACTACACCTGTAAAATCCAAACGGTCATTGAATGTTTTAGCTGTGTTCACAGCATCTTGACCGGTCATCGAATCTACAACAAAAAGAATTTCATGCGGTTGAGTAGCTTCTTTTACGGCAGTAATCTCCACCATTAAAGGCTCATCAATAGCTAAACGACCTGCTGTATCAATGATCACTACATTATGACCACTTCTTTTTGCCTCCTCTACCCCTGCTTTTGCAATAGCGATTGGATCTGTAGAATTACGGTCTACATAAACCGGAACCCCTACCTGTCCTGCCAATACTTCCAACTGGTCAATTGCCGCAGGACGGTACACGTCACCAGCTACCAATAAAGGCTTTTTACCTTTTTTATCTTTTAAGTATAAAGCTAATTTTCCTGAGAATGTTGTTTTACCAGCACCATTTAATCCGGCGATTAATATAACAGTCGGATTTTTAGAAGCTTCTAATTCAGTAACAGAGCCACCCATTAACGCTGTCAACTCATCATTCATGATTTTGGTCAACAATTGACCTGGCGAAATACTTGTTAATACATTTTCACCTAAAGCTTTTTGTTTAACGTCATCTGTAAATGTTTTTGCAGTTTTATAATTCACATCGGCATCTAATAATGCCTTACGAATCTCTTTCATCGTTTCTGCAACGTTGATCTCGGTAATACTACCTTGGCCTTTTAAAACCTTAAAGGCTCTATCTAATTTATCCTGTAAGTTCTGAAACATGATAATTGTAAGTCTATGCTATTATAAAAAGCAAAGTTAAAAAAATAGTCGGAAGCTGAAGCATATAGAATTCAATTCCAAGGATTAATACATAAAAAAAGCGAACATCTATAAAAACATTCGCTTTTTTGTGCTTTTAAGTTTCCTTAAAGCCATTAATCTCTTCTTCCGAATAATAGGGAAGCATAATATAATAGGGTAACCAAAGCACTTAATGCTGCTACCACATATGTCATTGCAGCCCATTTTAGTGCATCTTTTACACCTTCATCTTCTGTCGAGCTGTACGTTACACCATTATTACTTAACCAAGCTTTCGCACGATTTGAGGCATCAAATTCTACCGGAAGCGTCACGAAACTAAAAATTGTTGTAATTGCTAATGCTGCAACCCCTATTGCTAGAACAATATAGTTTTGTGAAAAGGCCATTAATATAACCCCCAACATCAAAACCCAAGATGTTAATTTTGAGGCGAAGCTCACCATTGGTACCATGGCAGATCTAAATCCCAACCATTTATATGCCGTAGCATGCTGCACAGCATGTCCACATTCGTGAGCAGAAACTGCCGCGGCAGCAATACTTCTTCCACTGTAGACTTCAGGGCTTAGATTTACCGTTTTATCTGCTGGATTATAGTGGTCACCTAAACGATCGGGGATCGAAACGACCTTCACATCATAAATACCATTATCATGAAGCATTTTTTGTGCAATCTCTGCCCCTGTCAATCCACTCGTTAATGGAATTTCAGAATATTTTTTAAATTTATTTTTAAATCGGGTTTGAACGATCAGGCTTATAACCATGATCCCTATAAATAAAATCCAATACATAATATTTTCTTTGTTTTAGTAGTTACTTATCAAAATACATTCCACCTTGCCATAACAGACAAAATTTCACATACTAATGTACTAAAATCATTCTTTAATACATAAAAGAACAATAAGTGAAACAAAAATATGACATTATTACATAGAAAGTCAAAAAATAAAAGGGATGCCCTCATCGGTTCATCCCTTTTAAATAGTATTATATTGTGGTATACTAACCGATCTGCAGCATTAGACTTTGGCCTTCGATCATCTTACGAAGGTTGGCTAAAGCATAACGCATACGTCCCAGTGCAGTATTGATGCTCACTTCAGTGATATCAGCTATATCTTTAAAGCTCATATCGCAGAAATGTCTCATTATCAACACCTCTTTTTGATCATCAGGAAGTTTTTGAATCATTTTCTTCAAATCGATATCACGCTGTTCTCTTAACATTTTTGATTCCACATTTTCATCACTGAAATCCAATACATCGAAAATATCAAAACCTTCTGTATTGACAATACTCGGAGCTCTTTTCTCTTTTCTAAAATGATCGATAATCATATTATGGGCAATGCGCATAACCCAGGGCAAGAATTTACCCTCGTCATTATATTTCCCTCCTTTTAATGTATTGATTACTTTTATAAAAGTTTCCTGAAAAATATCTTCTGCAAGATATTCATCTTTTACTTTCATATAAATGGATGTGTATATTTTTGATTTATAACGTTCTAACAAAGCTGCTAACGCTGTTTCTTTACCATCTAAATATATATGGATTAATTCTTGATCCGTCTTTTTATTTAAAATACTCATACTTCACCTATTTTTAGCAGTTACCAAATTAATTTTAATTACAACCTGTTTAAAAAGTAGATGTCTGTCGTATAGTATTTCGTTTATATAGTGATCAATTTTCGTATACTCAAAACAAGAGAAAATTATCGAGTAATCAAATTATTACAATGGAATTTAAGACTTTTTAACATTTGAACAAAAAAAGTGCCCTGATTTTAAATCAAGGGCACTTTTTATACTGTGATATTTTAACGTACTTCTTACTTATAAAGAGGGAAACCTGCCATCATCTCTTTTACCTTAGCGTGGATTTTAGCAAGTTCTGATTCGTTTGATGCATTTACGATAGCTGCATCAATTAATTCACCGATTTGTACAATCTCTGTTTCCTTGATACCGCGAGTTGTAATAGCTGCTGTACCAAAACGAACACCTGAAGTAACAAAAGGAGAACGAGAATCAAAAGGAACCATATTTTTGTTAGTTGTGATACCCGCTTTTCCTAAAACTGCCTCTGCTTCTTTACCAGAAATATCTTTATTACGTAAGTCAACCAACATTAAATGATTGTCTGTACCGCCAGAAATAATTTTGTAATCTCTTTCTACGAAGAACTGTGCTAAAGCCGCTGCGTTTTTCTTTACTTGAACAATATACTCCATATATTCGTCAGAAAGAGCTTCACCGTAAGCAATAGCTTTAGCAGCAATAGTATGCTCCAAAGGTCCACCTTGTGTACCTGGGAATACTGCTAAATCTAACAACTGTGTAATAGTTCTTGTTTCTCCTTTTGGTGTTTTTGCACCCCAAGTGTTTTCGAAATCTTTACCTACCATGATCATACCGCCACGTGGTCCACGAAGTGTTTTATGGGTAGTAGTTGTTACGATATGACAATGTGGAAGTGGATCATTCAATAATCCTCTTGCGATAAGTCCTGCTGGGTGAGAAATATCCGCTAAAACCAAAGCTCCAATTTCATCAGCAACTTTACGGATACGCGCATAATCCCAATCACGAGAATAAGCAGAAGCACCACAAATAATCATTTTTGGTTTTTCACGAAGTGCTGTTTCTTCTAATTGCTCATAGTCAATTAGTCCTGTATCTTCTTTTACACCATAAAACAAAGGTTGGTAAATTTTACCTGAAAGATTAGCTGGAGAACCGTGTGTTAAGTGACCACCATGCGATAAATCAAGACCTAGAATTTTATCACCTGGTTTAATTGTTGCTAAAAAAACTGCTGCGTTAGCCTGTGCTCCTGAATGTGGTTGTACGTTTACCCATTCTGCACCGAATAATTGCTTTGCACGGTTGATGGCAATAGTCTCAATTTCATCGACTACCTCACAACCTCCATAGTAACGTTTTCCCGGTAAGCCTTCAGCATATTTATTTGTCAAAACTGAACCTGCAGCTTCCATAACTTGTTTTGAAACGAAGTTTTCTGATGCGATTAATTCGATACCCTCCTCTTGGCGTTTCAGCTCATCAGCTATCAAATTGAAAATGGCTTGATCTCTTTCCATTGTTTTAATCTAGTGTAAAATATGAATATTATGATTTTAGTCTACAAATATAGTATAATACTTAAAAAAGGCCTCAAAAAACAGGCTTTATTATTACGAAATTTCACAAAAACCCCTTATTTATTAAAATTCATTAAAATGAAAAATTCAAATATCTCCAGATTCTTTCCTCTATATGATGCACATAAAATCAATAAAAGAAAGTTGCTCATCCACAAATAAATATCAATATCAGGAATACAATGACAATCAAATTGATGTTAATACATATTACTTTGTAACATGTTACAAACCGACCTATGTCCGATATTGGCAATCAATGTGTTTAATCAATGTCATAAATTAGAAGCAGTCCTATTTTCTATTAAAATTATGTAATTTTGTTTAAGTTGGTTAAAATATTATCACGATGAGTACAGAGACTATAACAGAAAAAGCTCCCTTGACATTAACTGAAGGAGCGATAAAGGAACTAAAAAAACTGAAGGATCAACAAGAAATTTCAGATGATTTTGGATTACGTATTGGTGTTGAAGGTGGCGGTTGTTCTGGGATGAGCTATATTTTAGGATTTGACCAGAAAAAAGAAGGTGATAGCGAATACAGTATTTCGGGAATTAGGGTATTTATGAACAAAGCACATGGTTTATATTTAGCTGGGATGGAAGTTGATTTTAGAAACGGTTTAGATGCACGTGGTTTTACCTTCAACAATCCAAATGCTTCCAGCACTTGTGGTTGCGGAAGTTCTTTCTCTGCATAAAGAATTAAAAATATACAGACAAAGCCCAATATTCAGTGAATATTGGGCTTTTTTTATTTATGAATCCTATTGATATGATCACTCCTTCAAGTTGAAATATCACTTTTTAGATTGATTATGCTATACAACCTGATGTTAAAGGTTGTAATTTACCCTAAAAGGGTTGTTTTTTAGCTTTTACCTTTCAGCTTAATTGATTAAATTAGCGACCTTTAGAAAAAGAATACGAGACACTGATGTATAAAGAATATAAGCAGCTTAATTTGCCGGAAATAGGCAAAGAAATATTGACCCGTTGGGAACAGGAAAAAATATTCGAAAAAAGTATCACAAACCGTCCAGGAAATAAAACGTACACCTTCTATGAAGGTCCTCCTTCTGCCAACGGTATGCCTGGTATTCACCATGTAATGGGGCGCGCAATCAAAGATATCTTCTGTCGTTATAAAACTTTAAAAGGATTTCAAGTAAAACGTAAGGGCGGATGGGATACGCACGGCCTTCCAATTGAACTTGCCGTTGAGAAAAAACTGGGTATCACTAAAGAAGATATTGGAAAGAAAATATCTGTTGAAGAGTACAATGATGCCTGCCGTACAGAGGTAATGAAATACACTGATGTATGGAATGATTTAACTATAAAAATGGGGTATTGGGTAGATCTTGAAAACCCTTATATTACCTATGAAAATGAATATATTGAAACACTTTGGTACATCTTAAAAGAATTTTATAAAAAGGGTCTTTTATACAAAGGGTATACCATACAGCCTTATTCGCCTGCGGCGGGAACAGGATTGAGCTCACATGAATTAAATCAACCTGGTACTTACAAAGATGTAAAGGATACGACAATTGTCGCACAATTTAGATTAATCAAAAATCAATTGCATCCAGCAATTGCCACTTTAGTGGAAGATGACTCTGAAGATGTTGCTTTCATTGCTTGGACAACTACGCCTTGGACATTACCTTCCAATACGGCACTGGTCGTTGGTAAAAAAATAAACTATGTAAAAATTAAAACTTTTAATCAATATACAGGAACACCTGTTTCGGTTATATTGGCTAAAGATTTAATCCCTAAACATTTTAAAACTGAAGGAAAAGACGCTTCGTTTCAAGATTATAATTTAGGTGATAAGGTTATTCCTTGGGAAGTCGCGGCAACTTTTACGGGCGAAGAGCTTGTTGGTTTACGCTATGAGCAGTTGATGCCTTATATCACGTCAGATGAACTACAGGAAAAAGCTTTCCGTGTAATCCCTGGAGATTTTGTAACCACAGAAGATGGTACAGGTATCGTGCATGCTGCACCAACATACGGCGCAGATGACTTTAGAGTAGCCAAAGAGCAAGGTGTACCGGGAATCTTGGTCAAAGATGAAAATGGCAAAGAAGTACCTACTGTGGATCGTACTGGACGATTTGTTAAGGAAATCACTGACTTTGCAGGTCGTTTTGTTAAAGAGGAATATTATTCGGATGCTGAACGTGCTGATAAAGATTTCCGTCCTACAGATGTGCTTATCGCTATAAAATTGAAAGAAGACAACAAAGCTTTTGATGTTAAAAAATATGAGCATACTTATCCACACTGCTGGCGTACAGACAAACCTGTTCTGTACTATCCATTGGATAGCTGGTTTGTTAAATCGACAGCTGTTAAGAATGACCTAGTTGCACTAAATAAAACCATTAACTGGAAGCCTGAAGCGACTGGTACTGGACGTTTTGGTAATTGGTTGGAAAATCTAGTTGATTGGAATCTATCACGCTCACGTTACTGGGGGACTCCCCTACCTATCTGGCGCTCTGAAGATGAAAATGAAGAAATCTGTGTTGGTTCTATGCCTGAATTGAAGGCTTTATTGGAGGCATCTCTGGTTTCTGATGTATTATCTGAAAAGGAAAAAGAAACCAACAAAGCATATTTGGATAAATTCGGAACTGAAAAACTTGATCTGCACCGTCCTTATGTAGACGATATCGTATTTGTATCGGATGCGGGTCAAAAATTATTCCGTGAACCTGATTTAATCGATGTTTGGTTTGATTCTGGTGCTATGCCTTACGCCCAGTGGGGTTTAGACTATGAAAAACTTGCAAAAGGAGAAGCACTTCCATTTAAAGAAGGCTATAAAGAAGCATTTCCAGCAGACTTCATTGCTGAGGGAGTTGATCAGACACGGGGCTGGTTCTTCACACTTCATGCAATCTCAACGATGCTACAAAAATCGGTTGCATTCAAAAATGTCATTTCGAATGGATTGGTTTTAGATAAAAATGGTAATAAAATGTCTAAACGTCTTGGTAATGGGATTGATCCATTTACCATGTTAGATAAATATAGTGCTGATGCAACACGTTGGTATATGATCAGCAATGCTTCACCATGGGATAATTTAAAGTTCAATGAAGAGGGACTGGATGAGGTACGTCGTAAGTTTTTCGGAACTTTATATAATACCTATGCATTTTTTGCTCTGTACGCGAACATTGATAAATTTAGTTATAGTGAAGCGGATATTGCTTTAGAAAACCGTCCTGAAATAGACCGTTGGGTAATATCACTATTGAACAGTTTAATTAAAGAAGTCGATGAATTTTATGCAGACTTCGAGCCTACAAAAGCGGCACGTGCGATACAAAATTTTGTTGACGAGCACTTAAGTAACTGGTACGTTCGTCTTTGCCGCCGTCGTTTCTGGAAGGGAGAATATTCTGAAGATAAGATCTCTGCGTACCAAACTTTATTTACTTGTTTGGATACGATAGCGAAATTGATGTCTCCTATCTCGCCTTTCTTTTCAGACCAGTTGTATCTAGATTTGAACAACGCTACGGGTAGGGAAACTTTTGAATCCGTGCATTTAGCAAATTTCCCGAATTATCAGGAAAAATTGATCGACAAGGATTTGGAGGAGCGTATGTCATTGGCTCAAGATATTTCATCCCTTACCTTATCACTGCGCAAAAAAGTAGGCATCAATGTACGACAACCGTTAAACAAAATCTTACTTCCGGTACTGGATAATAGCTTCCAAGAACGTGTAGAAAAAGTAAAAGATTTGATACTTTCCGAAACGAATATTAAAGATATTCAATTCATTACGGACACGACAGGTATTATCAAGAAAAAAATTAAACCGAACTTTAAAGCTCTTGGCTCGAAAGTTGGTAAAGACATGAAGTTAGTGTCTGCAAAAATCAATGCACTTTCTACAGAAGAGCTTGCAAAATTGGAAAGCGATGGTGAAATTTTATTAGCCGATACACCTTATACAATCCAATTGAGCGATGTAGAAATTATAGCAGAAGATGTTGCTGGCTGGCAGGTCGCTAATTTAGCTAAATTAACCGTAGCCCTGGATATCCATATTTCTGAGGAATTAAAACAAGAAGGATTGTCAAGAGAGTTGGTTAACCGTATCCAAAACCTAAGGAAAGACAAAGGTTTTGAGGTTACTGACCGTATCCGTGTTTTAGTTAGCAAAGATGCTGATATTGAGAGCGCAACGAATGAAAATTTATCTTATATTTGTACCGAAATTCTAGCGGATTCATTGAGTTTCGAAGAATCACTAACTACCGGAGATAGCATTGATATTGACGGAAAGGAATTGAATGTTTTAATCGAAAAAATTTAAATTATGGCAACTAATAACGAAAAGACACGCTATAGCGATTCAGAGCTACAAGAATTTAAAAGCATTATCTTAGAAAAACTAAGAATTGCAAAAGAGGAACTTGCTGCCTTAACGGCCTCTCTAAATAATAGTGATGCAAACGGTACGGATGATACTGCTGGTACTTATAAAACTTTGGAAGATGGTTCTGCCACTTTAGAAAAAGAACAAACGAATCAATTGGCTGCTCGCCAACGAAAATTCATCGATAACTTAGATGCGGCTTTAGTTCGTATTGAGAACAAAACTTATGGTATTTGTAGAGAAACGGGAAAATTGATCCAAAAGGAAAGATTGAAAGCTGTTCCTCACACTACGTTAAGTATCGAAGCTAAAAATAAACAGTATTAATATTATTTAAATACAAAAACATAATGGTCTTTACCAAAAGTAAAGACCATTTTTACAACTATGAAAGGCTATACTAAACCAGTAATTCTGATTATTCTCGTTCTTTTAATTGACCAGATATCAAAAATATGGGTCAAATTAAATATGACCATTGGTCAAAGCTATGAGGTGATTGGTAAATTTGTCCAAATCCATTTTATAGAGAATAATGGAATGGCCTATGGAATGGAATTTGGTGGCGAATTTGGGAAACTGATGCTAACACTTTTTCGTATTATCGCTGTCGGCGCAATCGGCTATGGCCTACATTACATGGTTAAAAAGAAATATAATCGCGGATTTATTCTCAATATTGCCTTAATCTTTGCAGGAGCACTTGGAAATATTATCGACTCTACTTTTTATGGTATGATCTTTAGTGAAAGCACCTGGTACGATAAAGCTTCATTATTTCCTGCAGATGGAGGATATGCAACGATTTTCCATGGAAAGGTAGTTGATATGCTCTATTTTCCACTGATTAATGGAACATTCCCATCCTGGCTCCCGATTTGGGGTGGTCAAGAATTTCTATTCTTCCGACCTGTATTCAACATTGCTGATTCTGCAATATCGGTGGGGGTTGTGCTGATTCTACTTTTCCAAAAGAAATATTTTAAAGAAGAGAAAGAAGAAAAAACAAGTATACATAGTGAAATCGTAGAAGATTAATAACGACTTCTAAAAAGTCTTGAATTTTCAAGGCTTTTTTTATGAACAACTACAAATGATAAAATTATATATTAAATGCACCCTTTTAACACTTTTCAGTGTTCTAAGTTTACAAGGAATTGCACAATACAGCAATCCTGAACTCGTAAAAAAACATATCAACTATCTCGCAAGTGATAAGATGAAAGGTCGCGGTACAGGAAGCAAAGAAGTATTCAAAGCGGCAGATTATATTGAAAAATATTTTAAAACACTTAAACTTCAACCGTTAGGTGAAAAAGGATTCAGACAATCGTTTGATGCTAAAGTATGGAAAGTTAAAGTGAGTGACAGCATTCGCAAAGCAGATAACATCATTGCATTTTTAGACAATGGCGCTCCACTTACTATTGTAATCGGGGCACATTATGACCATTTAGGAACTGGTCATCAAGGCAGTTCGAAAGATTCCCTGGGTGTTGGTAAAATACATAACGGAGCAGATGATAATGCTTCAGGCGTAGCCGGCTTACTGGAATTAGCACGTTATTATAGTACGAATAATTTAAAGGAAAGTTATAATTTTCTTTTTATCGCATTTGGTGCTGAAGAATTAGGATTAATCGGATCAAAATATTTTACCGAACACCCAACTTTACCACTTGATAAAATAACAGGTATGCTAAACATGGATATGATCGGCAGGTTAAATCCTGAACAGGGTGTTGCTGTAATTGGATATGGGACAAGTAAAAAATGGCCGGAAATATTTGAGGGTATCACACCGAAAATTAAGTTTTATACAGGTCATGATGGTAATGGTGGTTCTGACCAGACCTCATTCTATAAGAAGAATATTCCAGTTCTATTTTTCCACACAGGAGGTCATCCTGATTATCATATGCCAACAGATGATCCAGAAAAAATCAATTATTCAGGACTTACTGGAATTATTGATTTCGAGGTCATGGTTATCAACAATATGTTAAAACAAAGTGAGAAACTCGAATTCCAATTCACAAATTAATGATGGTTACCAACAAAGTGTTAATAACTGGGTCAAATGGGTTTTTAGGACAAAAACTAATCGATCTACTTAGTAAAAACCTCAATTATGAAGTTTTTGCTATTTCCATGAATAAAAACGACAATCCGAATGTAGAGAATTATCATTTTCAACAATTGGATTTAATGAATTCGGATCTTTTAAACAACTATCTGTCAGAAGTTAAACCAAATTACATCATTCACACTGCTGCAATCACAAGTGTTGAAGGGTGTGAAGCTGATAAAGTGCTCTGTGAAAAGATGAACGTTGGGGTAGCAAAGCAATTGGCCGACTATTGTAAGCAGACAAATGGTTTTTTAGTACAGTTATCCACAGACTTTGTTTTTGATGGCCAAAATGGTCCATATAAAGAGGATGATTCAACCAATCCATTAAGTGAATATGGTAAAAGCAAATTACGTTCAGAACAAGTTATCCATAACTCTGGATGTGAATATGCGATCTTAAGAACTATATTGGTGTATGGAATAAATGCTAATCCAAACCGCTCTAATTTAGTGCTTTGGGCAAAAGAAAAGCTTTCAAAAAATGAAGCGATAAAAGTTGTGAAAGATCAATGGCGCATGCCAACGTTTGTTGATGATTTAGCTGAAGCCTGTCTTTTATCTATTGAAAAACGTGCAACAGGAGTTTTCCACATCAGTGGGGAGGAAATGTTTACAATTGCTGAAGCAGTCTATCAAATTGCAGATTTTTGGAACTTTGACAAATCCTTAATTTCAGAAATTACGGCGGCATCAATAGGTCAATCTGAAAACAGACCACAAAAAACAGGATTTATATTATCAAAAGCCAAGTCGATTTTGGGCTTTCAACCAACTCCTTTCAAAGCGAGTTTAGAAATAATCGATAAACAATACGGATTCTTCCGTTAATAATAAAATAAGAGATGAAGGAGAAATGTGCTAAAGAGTCTACTACGGTAATGAATGAATTAGTATTACCGAATGATACGAATACTTTTGGTAATTTAATGGGCGGTAGATTGTTGTATTGGATGGATATCTGTTCTGCAATGGCAGCGCAGAAACATTGTAATAGTCCGGTAGTAACCGTATCGGTCGATAACGTTTCATTCAAAAGGTCCATTCGACTAGGAGAAGTTGTGACCATTGAAGCAAAGGTAACGCGTGCTTTTAACACTTCAATTGAAGTAAGAATGGAAGTGTTTGCTCAAAATCTTCCATTGGGAACAAAAGAAAAATCAAATGAAGCCTATTATACATTCGTAGCGGTAGACGAACATGCCAAACCGCAGCCTATTCCGAAAGTAGTTCCTGAAACGGAATTGGAACATAGGCTTTACGATGAGGCAATGAGACGTCGTGAGTTACGCTTAATATTAAGTGGTAAGCTAGATCCGAGCAAAGCTACTGAATTAAAAAACCTTGTCAATTTATTTGATCACAAAGGCTAATTAAAAATGCCTCAGATGGTGTATCTGAGGCATTTTTAATTTTAATTAGTGCAAACGCTATTATTCAGAGCCTAAAGCCACTATACGATCAAACTCTTCAGCCTTTAGTGGCATTACAGATAATCTTCCTTGACGTACTAATGCAACATCCTGTAAAAATTCATCTGCTTTGATCTGCTCTAATGTAACTGATTTTTTAAATGTCTCGACCGGAGCTAAATCTACGACTACCCATTTCGGATCTTCAGTTGTAGGATCCTGATAGTATTCTTTTACAACTTTTGCAATACCCACCACTTCTTTTCCTTCATTGCTATGGTAAAATAAAACAAGATCACCCTCTTTCATTGCTTTAAGATTGTTACGGGCTTGATAATTACGTACACCATCCCAAAACGTCTGACCATCTTTATTAAATTGCTCCCAGCTGTATTTGAAAGGTTCAGATTTGACCAAAAAGTAATTCATATCGAAAAAATTAGTTTTGTTGTTCTAATACTTCCATTTTATCAGCAAAGTGAGCGCAATAATCACGTAAATCTGCGATTACTTTCTCTGCCATAGGATCACCGCCTGAAGAACGTAGAAATGAATCTCCTAATGTCTGTAAGGTCTCATAGAAAAAACGTTTCATCTCATCATAAGGCATATCTTTAGTCCATAAATCGATACGCATTGAGTTTTTATATGCAGAATCCCATAATGCTAAAAACATGGCTTTGGCAGGAAGTTCATCAGAAGATTCACCATCATTAGAAGACCAAGTAATTTTGTCAGGCACGTTTGCATCATCCAATTCAACCTGTAATTTTATTTCTGCTTTTTTCATTAGAATATGATTTGTTTTAATAATGAGTGTTAGCTTTTACTAATTATTAAGCTGGTTTCACTCGGTTTTTAAAGGCTATGAAGCTACTCTGAACATGTTGATTTCTATATGATATGCTCAAGACTGTTTCATATTAATAATGCTTTTTTCAAAAGGCTTACGCTATTTTTATAATAAGTGTTAAGATCGCGACTAACACTATAAAACCCAACTCATAGAGCCAAAGTTTTTTATTTTGTTTAACAATAATCCGGAAGAAAATATCCACCAATAGTAATACCACCATTAAGATCAACAGCGCGGTCATAGACAGTAATGGTTTCGTATCGGACATATCCTCTACAAAATACCAAGCTACTAAGCATGCTGATACGATATTAATTGGTGTAAGTCTCACTATTTTGTTCTATAATTTCTTTTAGTAGAAGTTTTAGGACCTTGTTTATTAGATTTGAACCCCGATGCACGCTGTGATGCTTTTGCTTCTTTCTGCTTGATTGCAAATTTCTTCTCGTGGAACGCTCCTTTAAAATCTGGATCTTCTTTTCGTTTTTGGATATCGATTTCTTTGGCAATAGCCTGGCGTTCGAAATATGGTGTTTCTTCGATAAAAACTTCACCTGGTAGTGGAGCAACATCAACAGACTGACGCATTAGCTTTTCAATTTTTCTGAAATAATATTTTTCTGCATCATTGCAAAAAGTAATAGCATCACCAGAATTAAATGCACGGCCGGTACGTCCGATACGGTGTACGTAATCTTCTGTCACTATAGGAACTTCAAAGTTAATCACATGAGAAACATTGGAAACATCAAGACCACGTGCTGCTACATCAGTCGCTACTAAAATTCGTATATTTCCTTCTTTAAAGGCATTAATAGAATTAATACGTGTATTTTGCCCTTTATTAGCATGTATAACCCGCACTTGATCTTTGCCATATTTACGTTCTAAAAAGGCAAAAACATTATCTGCAACTGTTCTTGTTTTGCAAAAAACAATTAAACGATGAAATGATTCATCATCTTTCAATAGATGTTGCAATAAATTGAGTTTTGTTTTTTGATTAGGAACGAAATAAACTCTCTGACTCACCGTCGAAGCTGGCGTTGCTTGCTCAGAAACTTCTATAACCGTTGGAAAAGCTAAGAAATCACCAGCTATTTTCCGAACCAGCTCTCCCATTGTTGCGGAGAATAATAGATTTTGTCTTTTTCTAGGCACGACTTCCAAAATACGGTGCAATTTAGAAATGAATCCCATATCCATCATTTTATCGGCCTCATCCATCACCAAAAATTTCAATGATTTCACATTGATATGACCTTCTAAATATAAATCTAAAAAGCGCCCTGGTGTCGCGACAATTATATCTACTCCTTTTTCAAGGTTTTCAATTTGGGTTTTAGGACCCAAACCACCATATAAAACGACTGTACGTAAATCAAGATATTTTGAAAATGTCTGGATATTTTCCTCGATCTGCATAGCAAGTTCGCGGGTTGGCGATAAAATTAAAGCGCGTGCATCTTGACCTTGCGCATATTTCAATTTCATTAATATAGGTAAGACAAATGCAGCCGTCTTTCCAGTGCCTGTTTGCGCTACTCCCATGATATCTTGACCAGCTAGAATCGGTGTAATAGCTTTTTGTTGTATTTCTGTTGGAACCGAATAACCTGCTTCTTCAATTGCGTTCAAAAGCTGCTTATTCAATTTAAAATTTTCAAATGTTTGCTGCATTTTACAAAGATAATGAAAAGCATCCACATGCTTATCTTATGCATTAAATGATTATCAGATTGACGTAAAACTGACATAACTGTTTCATTATTATTGTTAAAAACATGCTTCATTGGTCGCATTTTGATTTAAAGCAGAATTAAACCACCTTTGTAGTAAATAACTAAACTTTTTTATCAAGTTTGTATGAAAAAATTATGGATCTTATTGCTGCTTATCACAGCAAGTATGACCACATTCGCAGATGAAGGAATGTGGTTCTTAATGCACTTGAAGCGACTTAATGAAGCTGATATGCAAAAGAAAGGATTGAAACTGACGGCTGAAGAAATCTACAGCATCAACAATTCTAGTTTAAAAGACGCAATCGTACAATTCAATGGTGGTTGTACTGCAGAAATTGTTTCTGACCAAGGCTTAGTATTCACAAATCACCACTGTGGATATGGTGCAATTGCAGAATTATCAACTCCTGAAAATGACCACTTAACAAATGGTTTCTGGGCAAAAACAAAATCTGAAGAATTAAAGCCAAAATCTTTATTCGTTCGCTTCTTTGTTCGTATGGATGATGTTTCAAAAAGAATTTTGTCATTAGTAAATGATAAAATGTCTGAATCTGAACGTCAAAAAATCATTAATCAGGAGATCGCTAAGATCGAAAAAGAAAACAGCGAAAACGGTAAATACATCGTCAATGTGAAATCATTTTACAATGGCAATGAATATTATTATTTCGTTTATCAAGATTTTAACGATGTCCGTTTAGTAGGAACTCCTCCTAACAGCATTGGTAAATTTGGTGGTGATACGGACAACTGGGAATGGCCACGCCACACAGGAGACTTTTCTATCTTCCGTGTATATGGAGACAAGAATGGTAACCCAGCAGAATATGCTAAGGAAAATGTTCCTTTAAAACCAAAACACTTCTTACCGATCAGCTTAAAGGGTTTTAAAGAAGGTGATTTTGCTATGATATTAGGATACCCTGGTCGTACAAATCGTTGGATGCCTGCAGGGGGAATTGATCAAAATGTAAAGTTTGCTTACCCTGCTTGGGTAGAAGCATCAAAAACAGGAATGGATGCCATGAAAAAATACATGGACAAAGATCAAGCTGTTAAAATCAATTATGCTTCTAAATATTCTCAAGTAGCTAACTACTGGAAAAATCGCCAAGGAATGATCGACGCTTTAACATTGCACAAAACTGCGGTAACAAAAGCTCAAGATGAGGCTAAATTTAACAAATGGGCTAATAAAAAAGAGAATAAAGCAGAATATGGTGATGTAATTGCTACGATTAACGCATATTATGCCGCTACGAATGAAAAAGCGCGTCATGATAACTATTTAAGTGGTATGATCCGTTCAAGTACATTAGCCGCTTTACCGTTTTCAATCGGAAATGGATTGGATTTATATGTAAAGTCTAATGAGGCAAAACGTAAAGAGTTATTACCGAAGTTGCAAGGAGCAATTGCTTCAAGTTATGAGAAATTATACTTACCTCTAGAGGAAGATGTATTGATTGATGAATTGAACCTATATGCAAAAAAAGGTGGCAACATCGCTCCTTATGTTGCAGAACTAGCTGGTAAAAACAACAATGATCTAACATCATATATTCGTGAAGCTGTCAAAAATAGTATTTTTGCTTCCGAAGAAAGACTTAATAACTTTTTAGACAATCCGACAGCGTTAGCGTTGGATAACGATCCATTGTACAAATTATCGACAGCATTATTAAATAAATACCGTGAGTCTTCGCCTTCAGATAAAGAAGCAACGGATAAATTCGAGGCTGCACACCGTAAATATGTTGCTGGCGTATTAGCATCTAATCCAAAAGGAAAATTCTATCCTGATGCTAATAGCACGTTACGTTTAACATACGGTTCTATTAAATCATTGCCTGCAGATAAACGTAATGATGCTGCACAAAACTTCTATACGACTTTGAAAGGCACTATTGCTAAGTACAAAAAAGGAGACGAAGAGTTTGATTTGCCTCAGAGATTGATTGATTTGCAAAACAGTAAAGATTACGGTCGCTATGCAGATAAAGCTGGATATCTTCCAGTTAACTTCTTAAGCGACAATGATATAACTGGTGGAAATTCAGGTTCTCCTGTAATAAATGGAAATGGCGAACTAATTGGCTTGGCTTTTGATGGTAATATTGAAGCGATGGCAGGTGATGTTATTTTTGATAACAAATTGCAACGCACGATATCTGTAGATATTCGTTACGTTTTATTTGTAATTGACAAATTTGCTGGAGCTACCAATATCATTAGTGAATTAAAAATTGTAGAATAATCATATTTCACAATTTTTAACAGAAATTTTTCTGAAAAAATATTTTCTATTAAATTGGTTTTTGTATATTTATTGTGTTAATTAGAGTAATAAACAAGACCATAAAACTAAAATTATAATTATTAAAATGGAAAACTACGTAAAATTAAAAGAGTTAGTAGCATCAATCGAAGGAGATGCAGACAAATTTTTCAACAATGGTAACTCTGCTGCAGGTACTCGTGTACGCAAAGGATTACAAGACATTAAAACATTAGCACAAGAAATTCGTAATGAAGTTACTGCTAAGAAAAATGACGGTAAATAGTTTTTATTTATCTTAATCAAAATAAAAGGCGCTTTAAAAGCGCCTTTTATTTTGCTATTATTTTTTAATATTAAAAAGCCCTTAAATGTAATGTTTAAGGGCTTTTTAAATTATATACAACGTGGTTCTACAATTACAAAGTAGCTAATTGCATAATATATTTTACGGTATCTTTGTTCAACCATTGCGATATAGTGGATGTAAATTGATCAATCATTTGCTTACGGCTCATGGTTTTAGTTTTCTTATTTTCAAAAACCTTCTTATCCATCACAATAGTATTGCTCAATTCTACCTGCGTAGCAAAATAAGATACGTGTTGACTTGGTACCACGAGACCCAAAATCATACCCGGCAAACCACTTATAGACTCAGGGCCTCCACTAACTGGAATTTCATTTGCATAGAACCCTATTACATAAGTTGAATCTGAAGTAAACCCATTTGCCCGTCGACATGTGTAACCTGCAATATCGCGATACTCATCAGTAATACGCCATTGAATTTTTTTAACGGAGTCCTGAATGATAATTTTATCACCCATCATATCATTAAAACGTTTATAATCTTTCGTTGCTAAATTTGATAAAGTCTGCGCATCAAAGTCCAAAGCAAACATCATAATCAGTTGCTTTGCTTTCATATCCAATTCCTGTCCAGCGACCGGTTGAAATAGTGTTTCATTTCCATTGAATTTAAGGGTCTTCTTTAAGACAACATTCTCTGGAATATTTGGAAGCATCTGTTCAAACTGAGTTCTGGAATTACCATCAGCTTTGGCAATAAACTGTTTATTAACGATGTTCTTCATATACATCGTTTTATCAAACGAAATGGTACCGACCTTAGAAAAAAGTGTATACTGTGCTTTAGCAAGCGTACTACAACATAAGAGTATAAAAAGTATACCGTAATTTAGTATTTTCATGTGTTTCATCTTATAAAAACATTTTTGTAAAATCCCATGATAGCTTTAACATATAGTAACGTCTGATCGTATCATATCTTCTTTGCGTAAATACAGAGCTAGAGGCCGATCTGCTAAAGCCTTTATTTTGATTTAAGACATCATTAACTGTAAAATCTAAAATCAAAGATTCATTTTTCAAGAATTTCTTACTAACTCCTGGATGAAGTAAAAATTGATCAAACTTCTGGTCAAACGCTTTCGTTGCAGCCTCGTAAGTATAATCGTAGTTGGTATATACCTTAAGTGTTTTTGTAAAAAAGTATTCTACACTTCCAGAAGAACCGAATACAAAACCATTACTGTTCGTATTTTGCTGTAAGTTAGACTCCATAACACGGTATTGCGGACTTAGATTAATATTAAAGTTTAGCCCGGTTTTTGTATCACGAGTCAACGTGTAAGTAAAATTATAATTGGTTGTATTTACTTTATTCAGTTCACCATTGAAGAAATTATAATTTTCCGATGTTGACAATGATAATTGTGGCGAGTTACTCAATCCCAATTTTTTATTCAACTTAAAGTAATAACCGGACCAAAAATTGGCAGATAGATTAGTTTTTCCTATTATATTATTCCATTCGTAGGTATTTATACCATTCGCAGTAGTGATGTTCTGAGAAATAGGATCTTTTACTACATTTACATTTCCACCTACATATGCATAACTTCCGGTCAATAACTTAAATGTATTATAACCTAAATTTACATTATGACTAAAAGATGGTTTCAAATTCTCATTACCTAGATAACGATTCAATTGATCTGAGTTATCAAGTATTGGCTGGATTTGATTTAAAGCAGGTAATTGATTACGTCCATTGTAATTAAACCACAACTGCTTACTTTTAGTAAATGAATAACCACCACCTAATGAAGGATTATAAGTGAAGAAGTTTCTGGAAAACTGTTCTTTCGTATCGTTATTCCGTTGCTCTAAATCATCATTATTGAAACTATTCGTAAAATTTAATCTTAACTTTTCCGTTGTATAACCGAAAGCCAGTTTATAATTACTGCTTGTTCTATTAAAATCATAATTATTACTAAAACGTTTATCCAATTGATCGTAATTTCCTGAAGAGGATTCATTAAATGATTCCACCAAAGAAGAACTTTTATTACTTTCGATTCCTCCACCAACTGACATATTTAAAACTTTAGATAGCGGTTCTGTATAGGTTAAAGATGCTCGGTTATTTGTTACCCTCTGTTCTCTATTTTTTCGCTGATCAGTAATAGAATCTTGTCCAACATCATATTTACGAACTTTTGAATATAGAGACCCTCCACCAGTAGTTTCATCTTTCCTTGTCTCTCCACTAAATGTCAATGATCTTCCTTTTTTCTTAAATTTATGAGTAAACAACGCACTTAAATTAAATGCTTTAACCTTATTGTCCGCAACTTCTCTTGTATTTTCAGTTGTTACTGTATCCAATTTTTCAGAAAATTGGTACGCTTCGCGCTTATTATCAGACCAAAGGTTCTTTTGCGATGCTCCTCCACGAATTGTCAATGTATTTAAGGAGTCAAAGTTAAGATCGTATTTCAAATTTACACGATGTTGATCATTTTCCGTATCTACAGTTTTTACAGTACGGCTGTTGATAAGACCACTCATCAAGGTTTCATCTTGACCATCACTACTGATACGGCCATATTTATAATTGATATTTACGTTATGCTTGTTTTTATCAAATTTGTCTGAAAAGTTAATGCCTGAATTAATTGCTCTTGGGACACCAATTACACCCTGGCCAGAGAATGGATCAGTAAAACTTGACCAGGACATCGATCCATCGTCACCATAACTTACTCCGGAATCGCCCCCATATTTCTCTGCATCTTGCCAATTCATCGATGTAGTACCATTGTTACCAAATAGACCATAAGCTGATATTTTTTGCGAACCTTTAAACTTATTAACCATCAGCTGCCCCATGTAGTATTGATCTGTTCCACCACCTACTAGCGCTTTACCAAACATGCCATTTTTGGCGCCGTCTTTTAGTTTCACATTAATGGTTTGCTCTCGTTGACCATCATCCACCCCTGTACGCTCTGCTTGTTCTGATTTCTTTTCGTAGACCTGCACTTTATCAACCATATCTGAACGTATGTTACGTGTCACTAATGTCGGATCATCGCCAAAGAATTCTTCACCGTCGACTAAAACCTTTTTCACAGTTTTACCTTGTGCAGTAATCTTTCCAGATGCATCAACCGTAATACCCGGCAATACTTTCAATAAATCTTCAACTTTAGCATTTTTTTCCACTTTAAAGCTACCTGCATCATACTCCGTAGTATCTCCTTTAATAGTAATCGGAATGCGACCTGTTACGATAACTTCTTGTAAAAGTTGCGCTGTACTTGTCAAACCAACCTTTAATGCTGAATAATCTTGATTTGGTAAAATTTCGGTATAATAGTCTCCATATTTGGGATAACTTACAATAAGTACTGCTTCACTTTGTACGGGTGTACTTAACGAAAAATTACCATTTTCATCAGATCTGGTAAAGTCTAAAAGAATAGAGTCTTTGGCACTCAAAAGCATGACTGTTGCATTTGACAACTTCTGCTGATCTTTGGCATCACTAATTTTACCTTGAATTTTACTCTGAGCAAAGCAAAAGCTCACAAGCATCGGTAATAGCAACAACAAATGGAAAATCGTTTTTCTTTTCATCTAAAAACTATAATTATCACTTTGGTTAATAAAACTGCACAAATATATTGTATAGTTACCCCTATTAGATAGGCTTTCAATAGAAATGTTACAACTTTTTATAACTTTTTTTTAAATCCTTTAATTATGCCTCTAAAACCATAATTACCAAGGTGAAATTATAATGTTTTACCTATTTTTGTTTTAAATACATTCATACTATGCAAACTATACAAGAATATGTTGAGGCGAACAAACAACGATTTTTAGATGAGTTGTTTGATTTATTACGTCTTCCGTCAGTAAGTGCTGATCCAAAATTTAAAGGTGATATCGAAAAAACGGCAGAATTTGTAGCACAAAAGTTAAAGGAGGCTGGCGCAGATCATGTAGAAATCTGTCAAACAGCAGGTAATCCGATTGTATATGGAGAAAAGATTATCGATCCTGCTTTACCTACGGTATTAACCTATGGGCATTATGATGTGCAACCTGCTGATCCATATGAATTGTGGGATACGCCACCATTTGAGCCAACAGTACGTGATGGTAAAATTTACGCGCGTGGTTCTGCTGATGATAAGGGACAATTCTATATGCATGTAAAAGCATTTGAATATATGATGAAAAATAATGCACTTGCGTGCAATATTAAATTCATGATCGAGGGAGAAGAAGAAGTTGGTTCTGCTAACCTTGGAACTTTTGTAAAAGAAAATAAGGAAAAATTAAAAGCTGACGTAATTGTTATTTCTGACACATCGATGATCAGTCTGGAAACTCCATCTTTAGAAACTGGATTAAGAGGATTATCTTATGTTGAAGTTGAAGTAACTGGTCCAAATAGAGATTTACACTCTGGTGTTTACGGGGGCGCAGTTGCAAACCCAGCTACAATCTTAGCAAAATTAATCGCATCTCTACATGATGAGAACAATCATATTGCCATTCCAGGATTTTACGATGATGTCGTCGAACTATCTCAGGAAGAACGCGATGAGCTCAATAAAGCGCCATTCGAAATCGAAGCATATAAAAAAGATTTAGGTGTTCAAGAGCTATGGGGAGAAGAAGGATATTCAACAATTGAACGTACAGGTACTCGCCCGACTTTAGAAGTGAACGGTATTTGGGGAGGTTATATTGGTGAAGGTGCAAAAACTGTACTTCCTTCGAAAGCATATGCCAAGATTTCGATGCGATTAGTTCCAAATCAAAATTCACAGCGCATTACAGACTTATTTAAAAAACATTTCGAAGCAATTGCTCCCAAAAATGTACAAGTCGAAGTTAAACCGCATCATGGTGGCGAACCGGTTGTAACTCCAACTGATAGTGTCGCTTACAAAGCTGCTGAGAAAGCATTAACGGACACATTTGGGGTAAAACCGATCCCAACCCGCGGCGGAGGTTCAATTCCTATTGTAGCCTTATTTGAGGAAGTTTTAGGCTTAAAAACTGTGCTTCTTGGTTTCGGATTAAATAGTGACAACCTACATTCTCCGAACGAGAAATATGGTATTGAAAATTATCTTAAAGGTATTTCAACTATTCCTTTGTTTCATAAATATTATGCTGCATTAAGTAAATAGCTACCTGCACAAAATACAGAAAGGGGTTCGCTAATTTGAACCCCTTTTTTATTATATTGCTCTCCTTACGTAAAGCTATCTTGTATAAAAATATTATTGAATGATTAAAATTCTGAAGAAACTGCATCGCTATTTTTATTTTGCCAGTGTTTTTATTGTATTCTGTTGTCTTTTTCCCATCATATGGCTATATGCAAGAAATGCATCCAAAAACTATAATCAAATCGCTTACCTCAGGAGATGGATGAGTCTCATTGGTTCATATGGTGCCGGTATTTTTTACCGCGTAAAGTTTGAAGAAAAAATTGACTGGTCCAAACCTTATATCCTATGTGCCAACCATACTTCCGTTTTAGACATCACGGCGATGACTTTTATATCCCAGAAAGCTATTAGTTTTATTGGAAAAGCAGAGTTATTGAAAAACCCCGTAACACGCATATTTTTTAAAACAATTGATATCCCGGTCGATCGTAAGAGCAGAATGGCTTCTTTCAGATCTTTTAAAAAGGCTAATGAAATGCTTAAGGAGGGAAAATCTCTTGCCATTTTTCCGGAAGGAAAAATTGATGAGCAGTATCCACCTACTATACATCCTTTTAAATCTGGTGCATTTCGTTTGGCAATTGAGAATAATATTCCAATAATCCCGATTGTCATTGAAAATGCCTGGGAAATTTTATGGGATGACGGTCATAAATTAGGATCGCATCCAGGCATCGTAAAAGTGCAAGTATTTGCTCCGATTAATACAGACAATTATGATGAACAAAATGCTTCTGAATTAGAAAATTACGTTTACAATAAAATGCTTTCACATTGGAAATTGCAGAATAAATTGTAATTTGAACACCAAATTTAAACAAGTTTGCTATGGCTTCCGCAACATTAATTGAAATTCAAGAAATCGCTCGACAATATACAATAGGAACAGAGACTATTCATGCGTTAAAATCTGTTTCTTTAAATATAAAGAAAGGTGAATTTGTAGCTTTAATGGGTCCATCTGGATCTGGAAAGTCAACATTAATGAATATTTTAGGTTGCTTAGACACTCCTAATTATGGTGATTATATATTAAATGGCATCAATGTCAGTGATATGACAGATGATGAACTGGCTGAAGTTCGGAATAAGGAGATTGGATTTGTTTTTCAAACATTCAATCTTTTACCCAAAAGCACAGCATTGGAAAATGTTGCACTTCCACTAATTTATGCAGGGATTAAACAAAGTGTACGGGAGGAAAAAGCAACACAGGCTTTAAATAGTGTCGGATTAGGAAATCGTGTTGATCATCGTCCGAATGAGTTATCAGGTGGTCAACGCCAGCGTGTAGCAGTTGCCCGTGCATTAATAAACAACCCATCCATTATTCTTGCGGATGAACCTACAGGAAATCTTGACACAAAGACTTCTATCGAAATCATGGGGCTTTTAGAAGAAATCCATTCTAAGGGAAATACCATCATATTGGTCACTCACGAAGAAGATATTGCACAGCATGCACATCGAATCGTCCGCATGAGAGATGGACTTATAGAAGCCGATTATCCAAATACAGATATCAAATCCGTTTCTCCAAGACTATCAGCATTAGAAGAAAAAGGTGATGATTTTGAAAATATTTAGAAAGATGAGTACAACGTTAGTGTATTTTTTCAAACTGAATATCAATAAGTTAAATTGTTAATAAAAAAATAAATGTCAAATAACTTGCTAAAGACAAATTAAATTATATTTTTGCGAAAATTGAAAACTTAATCTGTTTTTATTATGTATTGGACATTAGAGTTAGCTTCACATTTAGAAGATGCCCCTTGGCCGGCAACAAAAGATGAATTAATCGACTATGGTATTCGTTCTGGTGCTCCTGTTGAAGTAATCGAAAATTTACAAGATTTAGAAGACGACGGTGAGCCTTACGAGAATATAGAAGAAATTTGGCCAGATTATCCTACAAAGGATGATTTCTTCTTTAACGAAGACGAGTATTAATAAAAAATGCCTTACATTGAATTGTAAGGCATTTTTTATACGGTTTAATCCTTTTCACTAAATAGCAGTCTTATCATTATATGATAACATATCTTAAAAGTGCATGTATACTTTTGGCATTTCTGATTCCCAATATCAATTTTGCACAGGAAAACAGGGTCCCTGATTCCAATTTGGCTATTGTCAAGAAATTTGTCACTGCTCTTAATGACCCCAATATTGCTACCGATGTGATCTTAAGTCAGCACATCATCATCAACAAAAAGCTTACGGATGAATATTTTGAATATCTCGAAGCAAGTCTAAACGAAGTCCGTCTCAATATACAGATGAAAGATATTAGTCAAATTCAGTATCTCAACTATCATCAGCTTCCTAAAAAGGAAACTAGGGATATCGACTTAGAAGGAAAAAATGCGTCGAACATTTACTTTCTTAAAATAAAAGACAGGCTCATTGTATCCCTTTATCTTGAAGCAGACAAAATTGCATCCTTTACTTTAGTCTCAAAAGGAAATAATTTAGCACATTTTGTCACATATTAAAATTATTCGCTAAATCACTTGCTTTTTTTAAAATAATCAACCATATTTGCTATTACAATAAAGAAATGAATATAAACGTATTAAATAAGTCTTGGTGGTGGCATAACAGTTAAACTGTTGTGGCAAAGAACTATTGCTTAGATTTATCTATACATCAAAATAGTAGGCTTGCCTTTTTAGGTAAGCCTTTTTTTATTTTAACAATACCATGAAAAAAATATTAGCGCATTTATTTGAATATAAATCATTCAGCAGAAAAGAGGCTTATGATATCCTCATCAATATCACAGAGGGCAAATATGATAGCCATCAGATCGCTGCATTCATGACAGCTTACGGCATGCGAAGTATCCGTGTGGAAGAACTTGGTGGATTTAGAGATGCGATGTACGATCTATGTCTTCAGCTTGACTTCAGCGGTTATGATTTAATCGATTTATGTGGTACAGGTGGAGATGGAAAAAACACTTTCAACATTTCTACATTAGCATCTTTTGTTGTAGCTGGAGCAGGTTATCATGTCGCTAAACATGGTAATATCGGCGTCTCATCGGGCTGTGGTTCTTCCAATGTTATGGAATATTTGGGCTATCAATTTACAAACGATAAAGGCGAGCTAAACAGACAACTGGATGAGGCTAACATTTGCTTCTTACATGCCCCTTTATTTCATCCTGCGATGAAGACGGTAGCACCTATTCGAAAAGCGTTGGCCGTTAAAACATTCTTTAACATGCTAGGCCCTTTGACGAATCCTGCGAATCCAAAATTTCAATCCGTAGGTGTTTTTAGTCTAGAGCTTGCAAGATTGTATGGATACCTCTATCAAGATTCAGTAAAACAATATTCGATTATACATGCACTGGATGGATACGATGAGATATCACTTACAGGTGATTTCAAAGTTATAACCAATGCTGGAGAAAAATACTATAGTATTCCTGAACTTGGCTTTGATATTGTTGCACCAGCTTCTTTAGCTAGTGGGGAAACAATCAATGAAGCGGCAGACACATTTTTGAAAATTATAAGCAATGATGGTAATGACATTCAAAATAACGTAGTACTTACAAATGCCGCTTTTGCTATCAATACATTTGATCCGCAAAAAACATTTGCAGCTTGTTTGGCCGAAGCAGAAGAATCACTTAAAAGCGGAAGAGCATTCAATAGTTTCAAAAAACTTATAAATAAATAACATGAGCTTAAAAATTAAAGTTTGTGGCATGAAAGATCTGGATAACATGCTAGATCTCATTAAATTACCGATCGATTATATGGGTTTGATTTTCTATGAAAAATCAAAACGATATGTCAGTGCTTTGGATGCCCATTTTATAAAGGCAATCCCAGGAATAAAAAAAATAGGTGTTTTTGTAAATGCCAGCGAGCAGGAAATTCTACAAAAAATCAGTGATTACGGATTAGCCGGAATTCAGTTACATGGTCATGAGGATCCTGATTTTTGTCTTAGGTTAAAATCTAAAGATATTCTAGTCATCAAATCTTTTGGTATTGACGAAAACTTTGATTGGCAATCTCTCAACGCATACGAATCGGTTGCTGATTATTTCTTATTTGACACTAAGACTAGTAACCATGGCGGTTCGGGAATACACTTTGACTGGGATTTATTGAGGAACTACCCCTTAGAGAAACCCTATTTTTTAAGTGGTGGTTTAAGTGCTGAAAATATAAGAGAGGCAAGCCAGATTTCCGATCCTCGTTTATACGGTCTCGATTTAAATTCAAAATTTGAATTTAAGTCAGGAATAAAAAATGTAGAATTATTAGAACAGACATTGAAAAACATGAATTATGAGCAAGTACCAGGTTAATGAAAAAGGATATTATGGTCAATTTGGAGGTGCTTACATTCCAGAAATGCTATACCCTAATGTAGAAGAACTGCGTCAAAAATATTTAGATATTATTCAAGAACCCAGTTTTCAGGAAGAGTTTAATCAACTTCTAAGAGATTATGTCGGTAGACCATCACCTTTATACTATGCAGGCCGTCTATCCGAGAAATATGGGAGTAATATATATTTAAAAAGAGAAGATCTAAATCATACAGGTGCTCATAAAATAAACAATACAATTGGTCAAATCTTACTTGCACAGCGACTAGGAAAGAAAAGGATCATAGCTGAAACGGGAGCTGGGCAACACGGTGTTGCTACTGCTACTGTATGTGCATTAAAAGGATTAGAATGTGTGGTCTACATGGGCGCCATCGATATTGAGCGCCAAGCACCAAATGTTGCCAGAATGAAGATGATGGGAGCGCAAGTAGTACCAGCACAATCGGGAAGCAAAACTTTAAAAGATGCTACTAACGAAGCTTTACGAGATTGGATAAACAATCCCGTTGACACACATTATATCATTGGTTCTGTAGTAGGGCCTCACCCCTACCCAGATATGGTTGCTCGTTTTCAGTCTATCATATCTGAAGAAACAAAAAAACAGCTCTTAGAAAAAACAGGCAAATCCAATCCTGACTATGCAATAGCATGTGTAGGTGGAGGATCGAATGCTGCAGGAATGTTTTATCACTTTGTAGATGAAGAATCAGTAAAGCTGATTGCTGTAGAAGCTGCTGGATTGGGCGTTGATTCTGGCGAGTCTGCCGCAACAACGGCACTAGGAAAAGAAGGTGTATTACATGGAAGCCGATCATTGCTGATGCAGACTCCAGATGGACAGGTTATAGAACCATACTCCATATCTGCGGGATTAGACTATCCTGGAATTGGTCCACAGCACGCCTGGTTATTTAAATCCGGACGCGGCAATTATGTGAGCGTGACGGATAAAGAGGCAATGGAAGCAGGATTGTTGCTCACAAGACTGGAAGGAATTATTCCTGCTATTGAAAGTGCTCATGCTTTAGCATACTTAGAAAAAATGGATTTAAAACCAGATGATACTGTGGTCATCTGTCTGTCAGGACGCGGAGATAAAGATCTGGACAATTACATGAAATATTTTGGCTTTTAAACGATGAGAAAAATAAAAAAAACAGGGGATCAAGGTCTCTTATCGATATATTATACTGCTGGTTACCCAACACTTGATAGCACAGTAACTATTGCCAAAAAGCTGGAGGAATCAGGTGCTGATTTTTTAGAAATCGGTTTCCCTTATTCAGATCCTGTTGCCGATGGCCCCACTATTCAGCATAGCTCCGAGGTTGCTTTAAAGAATGGCATGACAGTAGAAATTCTTTTTGAACAATTGAAAGAGTTACGTAAGCATGTGACCATTCCCGTGTTTTTAATGGGCTATGTAAACCCTTTATTACAATATGGTGTGGAACGTTTTTGTGCTGAATGCAAAAAGGTGGGTATAGACGGAATTATTGTACCGGACTTACCGATGTATGAATATGAAGAACTGTATAAAGATACATTTGAAAAGAATGACGTTGCCAATATTTTTATAGTGACCCCACAGACTTCAGAAGAACGTATCAGAAAGATTGATAACCTTTCCAATAGCTTTATCTACTTGCTCTCCTCTAATGCAACTACAGGGACAGAACTGAATGTAGGAGACACAACAACTGCCTACTTCCAGCGAATAAAAGATATGCAGCTCGCAAATCCAATTGCAATCGGATTTGGCATTTCAAATAAGCAATCTTTTGAACAAGCTACATCATTTGCCACAGGAGCTATTATAGGTACAGCATTTGTGAAACTACTAACGAAGGACAATTACTTAGATGAAATTCCTAATTTTATTAAATCAATAAAAGGTTAAACAAAAATAGTCCTTGCTTAATCAAGGACTATTTTTCTAAACTTCTACTAACTGAACAAAAATTGTAGCAATAATATGACAACAAGAATGCTCAAGAGAGCAAGTTGTTTATTAGCTTTGTCGAAATGAAACAGTTGATCATACTTATATTGATTTTTCACTATTCCCTTACGGCGACTAGTGCAACTGTGTATTTTCATTTTTGTCATGGAGAAACGCAATCCATCTCCCTGAATAAAGACGAGGCATCACATGCAGAATGTACATTATGCAAAAAAAATGATGCCTGCCATAAAACTCCGGTTTCGGAAGAACATAGATCGACTGAAGATAATAAATGTAAAAATGTTTCTGTCGATTTAAAAAACGTCGATGACAATCATTTTTCATCGGATAGTGCAAAGGTTTATCCGGTTATCAGTCCTGCCATTCTGGTATTAAACTGGATTATTATAAATCAAAACTACTTTGAAAACATTGCCAATACCAAATGTGTTTTCGCGTCAAATAAACCAATATCAGCATCTGATATTTCTCCTTATTTGATAAACTGTAACTTCAGAATCTGATTTTTAAATTTTTTATAGGTCTTTTAAAGACAACCAAAGTCACACTTTAGCGATAAAAGCTGAAGTATACTACTATTTCAAAATTTTAAAAAAATCATGAAACAAATATTAAAATACGCACTTATTCCCCTATTTATTTTTCTTGCAAATACTTCGCTGAAAGCCACTTCTTATATTGCTAAACAAGACAGTACGGTAACATTACATGTCGCTGGAAACTGCGGTATGTGTAAAAAACGTATTGAAAAAGCAGCCAATCTTCCCGGTGTGTCGAACGCCGTGTGGAGTGAAGATACGCAGAAGCTGTCCTTAACATATAGTGCTAAAAAATCAACATTAGAAACGATTAAAAAAAGCATTGCGGCTGTCGGACATGATGTTGAGAATGTACGAGGAAACGACAAAGCATATGCCGAATTACATGAATGCTGCTTATATCCTAGATTAGAAAAAGTTCAAGCTTCGCCATTAACAATTAGTGCTACAACAAACGAGAGTAGTGCTACAACAACCGTTTCTGTTGATAGCACAACCACTATGCATGTAGCAGGAAACTGCGCTTTATGTAAAAAAAGAATCGAAACTGCGGCTACTATTAATGGTGTTACATCAGCAATCTGGGATGTAAACACAAAAGAGCTGGTAGTAAAACATAATCATCAAAAAGCACCTTTAGAAGAAATCAAAAAAGGCATTGCTGCCGTTGGACACGATGTAGACAACGTACGTGCCGATGATCAAGTATATGAACAATTACATGAATGTTGTTTGTATCCGAGAATGGAAAACGGTAAAATTACGGCTGTAAAAGCAAAGAAAGATGATCATCATGACCACAACCACATTTTAACCGGCGTAGTTGTTGAAGAAAATGAAAAAGGAGACCTCAATCCAATCACAGGTGTTAACATCCATTGGTTAGAAGATAAAAGCAAAAATGCAAGAACAAATGAAAATGGTGTTTTCAAATTACAGCATCATGGAAATTTTAAGAAAATCGTTGTGAGTTTTGCAGGTATGCAATCGGATACGATTACAATAAAAGACTTGCATGAAGTATTGATGATAAATGCAAAAAGCAATGTTTTATCTGAGGTGGTAGTAACAGGAAGCAGACGATCAAACTTCATCAATCGAATGAATCCTGCACGTGTAGAGGTATTAACAACTAAAGAACTATTTAAAGCTGCATGTTGTGATTTAAGTGAAAGTTTCGAAACAAATGCTTCTGTTGATGTCGTAAGTAATGATGCTGTAACAGGTTCTAAACAGATTCAAATGCTAGGATTAAGCGGTATATATACACAGCTTACTGTAGAGAACTTACCCGGCCCTAGAGGCTTAGCAGCTCCACTAGGTTTAAATTCGATATCTGGAAGCTGGATCGAATCTATTCAAATTGCAAAAGGTATTGGTTCCGTTGCAAATGGATATGAAAACATGGCTGGACAGATTAATGTTGAACTTAAAAAACCGCAAAATTCGGACAGACTTTATTTCAATGCCTATGCAAACAACATGGGAAGAACAGATGTAAACTTAAATTTAGCTCAAAAAATAAACAACAATTGGTCTACCGCTGTCCTATTACATGATAATTTCATGTATAATAAAACAATGAATTTCAGTGATAACGGTTTTCGCGATATCCCTGTTGGAAACCTCTTTTCAGGAGTAAACCGTTGGAATTATGAAAACGGAAAAGGTTTCATGGCACAGTTTGGAATTAAATATTTAAATGATGACCGTACTGGTGGTCAAACAGATTTTAACAAAAAAACAGATAAAGGCACTACCAATAGATATGGTCTAGGTTTTGATATTGAAAGAATCGAAGGCTTTGCTAAAATCGGCTATGTATTTCCAGAAAACAGACACCGTAGTATAGGTCTACAACTTGCAGGTTCAAACTACAATCAAAAAAGTTATTTTGGTCTAAAAAATTATAATGGTGAACAACAGAATGGATATGCCAATTTGATATTTCAAGATGTTCTCGGAACTGTAGCTCACAAATACCGTGTGGGAGCTTCTGTAAATTATGATAACTATGATGAGTTATATCTGGATGTTCAGAATTTTAAGAGAAAAGAAACTGTTTCCGGTGCTTTTGTAGAATATACTTTTAGTCCAAATGAAAAATTTGATGCCGTAGTAGGTTTAAGACAAGATTATAACTCACTATACGGTTGGTTTACTACACCTCGTTTAAATTTACGTTATGCACCTTTTACAGGTAATACAATGCGTTTAAGTGCTGGTAGAGGGCAAAGAACGGCTAACATTATTGCCGAAAATATGTCTGCACTAGCAAGTAGCCGCACATTAATTATCAAATCTCCAGACAATTTTAAAAATGCTTACGGATTAGACCCTGAAGTTTCTTGGAATACTGGCTTTACAATTGATCAAAGTTTCAGATTGTTCAACAGAGAAGCAACTGCATCGGTTGAGTTATTTAGAAACAGTTTTGAAAATCAGGTTGTAGTTGACTATGAAAACCCTAGAGAAATATCTTTTTATAACTTAACAGGTAAATCATATTCAAATAGTCTTCAGGCAGAATTACGCTTTAATCCTCTTCCTCGTTTAGAAACAAGACTCGCATATCGTTTACTCGATGTTCAAACTGACTTTGAAAGTGGTCGAAAAAGTAAACCGCTATTGGCTAAGCACCGAGGTTTTACTAATCTAGCTTATACATTACCTTCATCAGGATGGAGTTTTGACTATACCTTAAATATTGTAGGAGATAAAAGAATACCTTCAACAATAGAAAACCCAGTTGAATATCAGGTAGCAACAAAATCAAATGCTTATGTAACCATGAATGCGCAGGTAAGTAAAGATTTTGGAAAAAATAAAAACTTCACAATTTATGTCGGTGGTGAAAACTTAACAAATTATTTCCAACATAATCCAATTTTAGGAGCAGATGATCCATTTGGATCGTACTTTGACACCTCTCTATTATGGGGACCACTAACGGGAAGAATGTTCTACACCGGTGTAAGATTTCATATCAACTAAAATAAAAAGGGAACCAAGTTAGCGGTTCCCTTTTTTATTGTAGTTTCTTTAGTTCCTGATAGAGTCGAGCTGTTGGCAATCCTACCACATTTGTATATTCTCCCTTGATACTTTTGATCCCGATACGACCTATCCACTCTTGTATTCCATAAGAGCCCGCTTTATCAAATGGCTCATATTTTTCAATGTAAAAATTAATTTCATCATCACTAAGCGGATAAAATTCTACTTCAGTGGATTCCGAAAAAGTAATTAATTTTTCATCTTCCAGAATACAAACCGCAGTAATTACTTCGTGGATATCACCCGATAACATCTTTAACACGTGAAAAGCTTCTGCTTTACTTTTAGGTTTTCCTAATATTTTTTGATCAGAGGTTACAACAATAGTATCTGCAGTAATGATTACAGCTCCTTCAAAATCATTAAGAAAAGCCTCAGCTTTTTTTGCCGCAATGGCCTTTACTACCTCTATAGGTTTTAGAAGTTCATCGACAACTTCATCCGTCTCGCGAACCACCACTTCAAATTTCAAACCCAATTCACTTAATAATTGGCTTCTTCGCGGCGATTGGGAGCCCAGTATTATTTGTCTATTCTCTAAATTTATCATTACTTATATACTTTTGACTGTTGTATCCACTTGCCATTTACCCTGAATTTTTAATACTTTTTCCATTACATCTCGTACAGCCCCATCACCACCAATTTTTGGAGAAATATAATGGCAAATTCCTTTAATTTCCTCAATAGCATCAGCAGGACATGTGGCAAGACCAGCCAGTTTCATACAGTCAAAGTCTGGCATATCATCTCCCATATAAAGGATATCTTCAAAATTCAGGCCCAGTGAAGCCAGGACTTCTTTCAGCTTTCCAATCTTATCGAAGACTCCTGAATGAATTTCTTGAACACCTAACCCCTTTAACCTTTTAACAACACCAGTAGAATTTCCACCTGTAATAATGATGATTGGATAACCCCGCTTAACAGCTAACTGCATGATATAACCATCCTTAATATTAAAAGTGCGCAACTGTTCACCAGCCTCATTGACCAGCACACGTCCATCAGTCAATACACCATCCACGTCCAATACAAAAGCTTTCACTTTTTTAAGATTATCAAAAATCATAGCTGTTTTCTTTCAAAAATAAGTAATATATAATTCGAAATGCAATATAAAATAATACAAAATTTACAGCTATTAAGACAACTTATTATTACAAATAGACAAAAAATCATATTAATGTCACAACACATATTGTGGAGACAACTTTAATTCAAAAACATTTGGAATAAATAGGTTTTTTGATGTATCTTTGTAGGAGATAATTAAGGTTATCTATTGCAGGGGAATAATGATGAATGACATCAAGAAATATTTGAAATGACATTCACATAACATAATATCAAATGTTTATCATTAATTTTGCTGTATCAAATCACTACTTAAAAACAGTGATTATTAAAAATGTCTTTTCATAATTTAGGTTTATAATTGGTTAGTAACAAACCCTGGTGCCCATCACCAGGGTTTTGTTTTTTAAACAACTAGCAAGACAAAAAAATAGCTGCAAATAAACTATTTACAGCTATAATTACTAAAAAAAACGTTATTATCTTGGAAGTGATTTGAAATCTATATTAGGCTTCACTCCTGTTGCTTTCCTAATAAATTTACTACCAAACGGAACATATTTATTAAAGAACCCAAAATTCTTTAAATAAAACCCTTTCTCATTTACGCCACCGGCATAGTCCATACGGTAACCTTTACGGCCAGTATTATCAATGGTAAATCTACCTTCAGTACATTCATACCAATTCCCTTTGTCATCGGCTACCCATTGATTTGAAAATTGTACTTCCCGTTGATAAATACCTTGGTCAGGGTTGAAATTTTCTAAGAAAGAATGAAAGCCTGTTAAATATTGATTAGTCTGAGGACGTTCAAATTCGGCTATAATTTGCCATTTACCTACTTCAGGTGCATAAAACCAAGCTGTATAAGCTGTATAATTATTTGCAATCGGTCTACCTCTCAATAAGAATTTATAAGTACTTCCGGCTTTCCAATTAAATTTCAGATAGCTTTGTCCACCAGAGCCTTCGTTTCCGAATTCGCCGGTATGAACTGTTTGACCTTTTGTTTTCAAAATTATCTTATGATCATCAGGAATTTCCTTAGGATCATCTGTTGTAAAAGGACTCCAGACGGAGAATAAGACACGACGTTCCGTACTGCTATTTACCTGCATACCAAAATATCCTACATTAAAACCATTGGACATAAAATAAGATCCTTCAACATCACTACCCTTTGGAACAGTAACTTCGTTATAATAATATTCTATATTCTTATCTTTAGGTTGCTGGTATCCCATATGCGTTGACGGCCCCCTTCTACCCCAGTAGAAGAAATTATCTTCATTATCTTTAACATAGTTCATTTGACCATCGGACGCTGTTCCTTTCAAAACATACCCACCTATTGCCGGATACAATGAAGCTGTAGTTTTTGCTTTTATTTCAATTGTGTGATAGCCAGTATCTACAATACTAAAATCAGCAACATTGATCACTCCTTTTTGATTCGGTTCTATTGTTACATCGACACTTTTACCCGCGAATTTAAAAGTGAATTTCCCTCCAGCATTGCCTTCAAGTACCTGAACGGAAAGATGTACCTGACCAGTTTTACCAAAACGAACAAATGTTTTTACTGTCCGTTTATCGTCTTTCCAGTTTTCAATCTTTCCATTCTTTACAATTGATTCTCTATGATTGCTATTCGGATACTCCCAACTATTACCTCCAATAGGAACAAAATTCTCTTTTCCCGATGTCAAAGACTGTGCGTAAGCTAGCGTCAGATTCAAAAAAAGGAAGAGAAATAATAACTTTTTTATTGATTTCATGTTTATAATAATTAATTATAGCACTAAATATAATGATAGGAATAGGAATATAGAACAGTTTAAAATATTTAAAAAAAAACAACCGATTGCATTTTAACTGCAATCGGTTGTTGATTCGTATAAAAAATCTGTTACATCAGATTTTAATCCTTTTGATTTCCTCTGGTATCATGACCAGGTTTGGAAATAGAAGTTCGCATATCTGTATCTGCTTGTATATTCTGCATCTTATAATAATCCATTACACCTAAATTTCCATTTCTAAAAGCTTCTGCCATAGCTAATGGTAACTGTGCTTCAGCCTCAATAACTTTCGCTCTTGCTTCCTGTGCCTTAGCACGCATCTCTTGTTCACTCGCGACAGCCATTGCTCTACGCTCTTCTGCTCTTGCATTGGCAACTTTCAAATCAGCTTCAGCTTGGTCTGTCTGCAATTTTGCTCCTACATTTTCACCGATATCTATATCTGCAATATCAATAGATAATATTTCAAATGCCGTACCGCTATCAAGCCCCTTTGAAAGAACAGTTTTAGAGATTCGATCCGGATTTTCTAGGACCTGCTTATGGCTTTCCGACGAGCCTATCGTTGTTACAATACCTTCACCGACACGAGCTAAGATAGTTTCTTCACCGGCACCACCAACTAATTGATTGATATTGGCGCGAACAGTAACTCTTGCTTTCGCTATTAATTGAATTCCATCTTTTGCAACAGCTGCCACTGGAGGTGTATTTATAACTTGAGGGTTTACTGATAACTGCACAGCATCAAATACATCACGACCAGCCAGATCAATAGCTGTAGCGAGCTTAAAACTCAAAGGAATATTTGCCTTATCGGCGGAAATTAAAGCTTTAATTACTCTATTAACATTTCCCCCCGCCAAATAATGGGTTTCAATTTCATTAGAAGTGATGTTTAGCCCTGCTTTTGATGAGATTATCATAGCGTTTGTAACCAAAGAAGGTGGTACTTTACGTAATCGCATTAAAACTAGATTCAATAAACTAATTTTAACATTAGAAAGCTGTGCAGTAAACCAAAGATTTACAGGTAATAAATAAAGCAAGAGAAACAAGGCTACAATACAGCCTATAATCATTAAAGCGAAAGAAAAATTTGGATCCATTTGATTAGATTAATTAAATAGTAATTGTCTTAAAGATATCAAATAATGATCAAACATGAGCCAAAACAATTTAAAAAGTGTAAATAAAGTAAAATCCAATCAAACTCAACTTCCAAATATTAACCTCAAAAACTACGAGTACTTCCTCATTTTTTTACTACTTTTACTTAGAACTAGCATTGATTTCTAATTTGCCACTTTTCCCTTAAAAATTATTGAAACACGCTAAAGAACAGCTTTCTTTGACGCATTTGAATAGATAAAAAAGGAATCAAAAGAAATCAGAAAATTATTATGCTATTACTCTAATGTCAATTAGCGTATTATTTTAACGTATTATCAAAAAATATTACTCTTATATCAAGATGAAAAAGCTACGTTTTCAACAACAACTCATCATTGGAATTATATTTTCATTTCTAATCATACTTTCGGCATCGTTATTATTTTTCATCCAATTGGATAAAAGTACGGCTCATGAACAAGACCTTATACAAAAAGCAGAAGCAAAGTTTGATCTTATCGATAATATCAAGAATAGTGTTGCCCGAGTAAATGATGCAAAACTTAAGTTTTATACAGAAAAAAATGCAAGTGTATTTGCACCCTTTGCTGGTGAAATAACTGTGGTCCTTGAAACTATAAAAAACTTAAGCAAAAAGGACAGCTACTATACATTTGATGCTAACAAGCTAAATAATTTAAAAAATACCATTTTAGATTTCTATGACTTCGAGCGAGCCATCTCGTTAAGTAAGGAAAACAAATTTAAAGCGCTAAATGTAAACAATAAACGAGCTGATATTCAAAATCAGATTTCTATAATCTCCAAAGACTTAATCGATAAAAGAAAAGAATTAATTAAAAAATCAACAGATAGATTAGAAAATATCAGGTATTTAACTTACTTTTTAGTTTTTGTGGGTCTAGCAATCATGATCTATATATTCATCATTGTTCTTAATGTTTTTAAAACATTAAAAAAGAGTATAATTGATGAAAAAAAGTCCAATACAGCCCTTTTAAAATTAACCTCTAAAGTTGAACAAGACAACTCCATTTTAAATAACATCAACACTTTAGACCACAACCTTCGAGGCGATTTTAATGAAAAACAAATTGCAACGATAGGACTCGATAATATCTGTAAAACGACTTCCTCTCTTGCTGGTACAGTATATGTCAAAAAAGAAAATAGCACCCTTTTTTCCCTATTAGCAAATAAAGGAATCCCATTAGATGTCCCTATTAAAACTTTTATTTCAGAAGGAGATGGGATACTCAGTGATGTGATTAATGATCAAAAATTAACGATCATTCGCGATGTAAATGCAAACAAATATCAGATTGCGTCTTCGTTAATTGATCAATTTGAAACGAATCTCTATCTTATTCCGATCGTATATGAAGAAGAATCTATTGGTATAATTGAATTAGTATGTCCAAAAGACAAAAAGAATGAAAATGAAAATATTGAATATTTACACCGCGTTAGCAAAATATTAGCTGTTAGTTTGAAAGTTGCCCAAGCGCATTCAAAGATGGCGGAACTCTATGAAGAATTACAGCAACAAACGGAAGAATTAGAAGCGCAACAGGAGGAACTGAGAACAACGAATGAGGAATTAAGTTATAAAACGAATTTGCTAGAAGCATCCGAAGAGGAATTGAGAGTACAGCAAGAGGAGCTCGTACAAACAAATAATGAACTGGATGAAAAAGCTAAGTTACTACAGGAGCAGAATAATGAATTAGAAAAAGCAAAAGATAACATTGCTTTAAAAATCAAAGAGGTTGAGTCAGCCTCTAATTACAAATCAGAATTCATGGCAAACATGAGCCATGAACTGCGTACGCCTTTAAATAGTATTTTAATATTAGCAAAATTATTACAAGATAATAAACTAGACAATCTAACTAGTGAACAAATCAAATATGCCAGTGTGATCCATAATGCAGGAACTGATTTACTTCATTTAATCAATGACTTACTTGATCTTGCTAAGATAGAATCGGGCAAAGTGGAACTGGCACAAGAGAACATTGACAACAAAGATCTCATCGATTATATCTTAAATTTCTTCAAGAATACTGCGGAAGACAAAGGCATCAATTTCAAGATAGCTCTTTCTCCCGATGTGCCTACTCATTTTTATTCGGATGAATATCGGATCCAGCAGATCTTGAAAAACTTACTATCAAATGCTTTCAAATTCACCAATCCTAATGGAAATGTAACACTTGATATTGGTATAACTAAGGGTGATGAACTTACTTTTAAAGTTATCGATTCTGGAATTGGCATTGCTGCTGATAAACAAAAACTCATATTCGAAGCTTTTAGACAAGAAGATGGTTCTACAAGCCGCAAGTATGGTGGAACTGGTTTAGGATTATCAATATGTAGAGAAACTGCAAAATTACTAGGTGGTCGAATCACATTATCGAGTGAAATCGGAGTAGGAAGCACCTTTATCTTTACATTGCCACTACGTACTGCACCTGGTACCATTCAAACACTTAAATCTAATGAGGAACATACGGAAAAAATAATCCCGTCCACTGAAACCGATGATTCCAAATTGTTACCAGAAAATAAAGATATAATTCGAAACCCGGATGACCTGAATACCTTGTTGATCATTGAAGATGATTTGATTTTTGCAGAAATATTAAAGGATTATGCCGAAGCATATCATTACCGTGTCATACTTGCCCATGACGGAGAAGAAGGATTAGAAAAGGCAATGGCACTAAGACCAAAGGCGATTATTTTGGATATTATGCTTCCTAAAATTGATGGCTGGAATGTACTAAAAGTTTTAAAATCAAATCGGGAGACCTCCTCAATACCTGTACATATGATGTCTGCGGGCACCTATTTGGACAATGAACCAATAAATGCTGGAGCAATTGGATTTATGGCTAAGCCCGTTTCTGAAAAAACTCTTCAAAACACGTTTGAAAAAATTCAATCCATGCTTTCAAATGTTATGAAAAGAGTTTTACTTATTGAAGACCAAAAAGTACAAAGCGATTTTATTAAGCACGGTCTAAAAGATGAAAAACTAACAGTAGATCAAGCCTATGACGCCAATAAAGCACTTGAATTATTGAAGAATAAAGCGAATAATTACGATTGTATTATTTTAGATTTAAATCTTCCAGATAAATCAGGGTTAGAATTACTTGACGAAATAAAATCCTTAGAGACTTACAATGAAACTCCTATCATCATCAACACAGCGATGGAATTGACCTCTGAACAGACTACCAGAATTTTAAAACACTCACAAGCTATGGTTTTAAAATCTGCCAAGTCAAACGACAGATTAGTAGACGAAGTACGTCTTTTCCTGAATAAAATTGACCAGAAAACAGAAAATAAATCGAGGATAATTGATAATGCAAATGATTTTCAACTTGAAAAAACATTAGAAAACAAAACAATTTTATTAGCAGATGATGATATGCGAAATATCTTTGCATTGACAAGTGCATTTGAAAGTTTAAATATTCATGTTGAAATTGCCAATAATGGTCAGGAAGCGCTTGATATTCTCAATTTAGAAAATAACATTGATCTGGTATTAATGGATATTATGATGCCCGTTATGGATGGATATGAAGCTATTGCCAATATTCGTAAAAATAAAAAGTATCAGGATTTACCTATCATTGCCATAACAGCAAAAGCGATGAAAGGTGATAAAGAAAAAGCTATTGAAGCTGGTGCCAATGACTATGTCAGTAAGCCTATTGATATTGACAAATTAATTTCATTGATCCGTGTTTGGGTTAGTTAAATAGAATTAGATATGTTAGACTATTCCGAATTAGACGACGTTATAGAAATCATAAAAAATTTCCATGGATTAGATATCTCTGGATATTCAAAAGCATCTTTAAAAAGACGAGTTACCCGCATCATGGATATTAATAAACTGGATGTCGTTGGTCTTAAATCGAATCTGATCAATCAGGAAGGTTTTATACATTATTTCATCCCAGAAATGACGGTAAATGTTACAGAGATGTTTCGGGACCCCGACTTTTATTCATCTGTAACCACAAAACTGTTCCCCTATCTGGAAACTTATCCCCATATAAAAATATGGAGTGCTGGCTGTTCGACAGGCGAAGAAGTTTATTCCCTAGCTATCTTACTAAAAGAAGCTAATTTACTCAACAGATCGTTTATATATGGTACTGATATTAATTCGCAGGTTATAGAAAAAGCTAAAAAAGGTATTTACACCTTAACAAAGCTTAAGGAGTATTCCGAAAATTATATCAAAACAAAAACTGAACATTCTTTATCCGAGTACTATACCGCGATGTATGATGCAGCCACCATTCAGAATGATCTAAAAAAAAATATACTATTTTCTATTCACAATTTAATTTCTGATGGTGTTTTTAATGAATTTCAATTAATTACATGTAGAAATGTATTAATCTACTTTGATCTTAAATTACAAGAAAAAGTACTTGATCTTTTTTATGATTCTTTGTGCAAATTAGGATTTCTATGCTTAGGATCAAAAGAATCCCTAATCAACTATAAGCACGCAAACCGATTCAAGTTAATTGATAAAAAAAACAATATCTATCAAAAAATAGCGTAAGAAATATCATATGGAATAAGCGATTTCGTAAGCGGGCGAGATCCAGTACATAACAAAGATTTCATTAACGCTATAAACGAGCTTAATAATAACACTAAAACGAACACGCATTAAAAAAATTAGCCGTATATGAATAAGGGCAATAAAATATTACTGTTGGGAGGATCTGCCGGAGGTTTTGGTGTGATATTAAATCTATTAAAATCAATACCGAAGACCTTTCAGATTCCAATACTTGTAATCGTTCATCGTAACCCAAAATTTGAATCTAATTTTGAACAAGTTTTAAAAAAAAACTATGCTCTACAAATTAAATCGGCTGAAGATAAAGAACAGATTCAAGGAGGAAAGGTTTATTTTGCGCCTCCTGGTTACCATTTATTGATAGAACCTGATTTCAAACTTGCATTAGATAATTCAGAGCCCGTACAATTTTCAAGGCCTTCCATTGATGTCACATTTGAATCAGCATCCGAAGTTTATAAAGAGAATTGCATTGCAATTTTGTTTTCGGGAGCGAATCAAGATGGTGCAAAAGGCTTATTAGCAATTAAAAATAGTGGCGGAATATGTATTGTGCAACATCCAGATGCTGCAGAAGTTCCTACAATGCCTCAAGCAGCTATCGATTTACATGCTCAACATCATATTTATACAACAGAAGAAATTGCAAAGTACATTGATCAGTTAAATGGACTAGTATAATGAAGAATATAAACTTATTAATAGTTGATGATAAAATTGAAAATCTCATTAGCCTTACCGCATTATTAAATGATATTGCAGGTATCAATATTATCAGTAGCCAAGATCCTAATGAAGCACTTCGCATCTGCTATAAACAAAACATTGATATTGCATTGGTTGATGTACAAATGCCAGACATTAATGGGTTTGAATTTGTGGAACTCATCAAGCATAATCCGAAAACCAGTCACATTATTGCCATCATGGTTACGGCGATATCCAAAGAAGAGAAATATCTCATTCAAGGATTGAACAGCGGTGCTGTCGACTACCTTTATAAACCCCTAAGTCCCGAAATCACAATTGCTAAAGTAAAATCCTTTATTCAGCAGGTACAAACTCAAAACGAGATTAAAGAAAAAAATCAGGCTTTGGAGAATTCCAAAGAAGAACTTATACGAGCAAAGGAAGAGGCAGAATTAGCCCGAAAATCCAAAGAAACTTTTCTAGCAAATATGAGTCATGAAATTAGAACACCTATCAATGGTGTGATGGGCATTGCTCAAATGTTAAAAAACTCACCGCTTTCACTTGAACAACAAGATTGGGTCAATAAGTTAAATAGTGCATCGCTCAATTTACTTAATATCGTAAATGATATTTTAGATCTTTCCAAATTTGATTCCGGAATGATGAAACTAGAAATTGAACCTACCTCCGTACATGATATAACAGACGACCTCAAAAATCTATTTGTACATAAGGCGATTCATCAAGGTCTGAATTTCTCTATTTTTATCGATGAAAAAATAGATAGTTTTTTCTTAGCAGATCCATTGCGATTAAAACAAATTCTCACCAATTTCATATCCAATAGTTTCAAATTTACTGCAGAAGGCAGTATCACTTTAAATATCAATTTAATTGATAGTAATGTTTCAAAACTTCACCTACAATTTCAAGTTACCGACACCGGAATAGGTATACCGGAACATTCTTTGGAGAAGATTTTCTTTGCTTTTGAACAGGGGGAAGATGGAATAACGAAAAAATTTGGCGGAACAGGTCTTGGTTTAGCAATAGTGAAAAAACTCTCCATATTACTAGGAGGAAAAGTTACTGCTGTTAGTACTTATGGAAAAGGGAGTGAATTTACATTTGACTGTTGGTTTGACAGAACAACTGCCGTAACAAAGTCTAAACCTGAAAAAATACTATACTCAGAACTCAAAAGTTTCGATAATTTAAAAATATTAGTGGCGGAAGACAATGAATTGAATAGTTTCATGCTTGCTAATATCCTGAGAACTTGGAATTGCGAAATTAAAACTGCCAATAATGGTAAAGTAGCACTTGAAAAGGTCGAAAGTGAAGATTTTGATATTATTTTCATGGATTCACATATGCCTATTATGAGCGGTTTTGAAACCATTCGTAGAATCAGACAGCATGATAATCCAGCAATTTCGAATATTCTTATCATATCGATATCTGCATCTGTACTTGAAGCTGAACAACAGGAAGCTCTTGATGCTGGAGCGAACAATGTGATTGGAAAACCTTTCGATCCAAATCACTTACATGAAATGATAGAAAAAATGTTACGCAAAAAATACAATTAAAACCAATATTTTGCCTATTTTTAGTAAAAATATAATTAACATAATGAAAAAATTATTTGTTTTACCAGTTATTGCCTTAGCAGTAGCCTTTGCTTCTTGCGGTGGCGATTCAACAAAAAAAGAAACCAGTTCAACAACTGAACAAACAACTCCAGAAGTTGCGGAAACAGAAGCAATCCCTGGAATTGAGAATGTAGAGCTTTCTAATACTTTAGCTTTAGAAGGTAATGATGCAATGAAATATGATAAAAACCTATTCCGCGTAAAAGCTGGAGAGAGCGTTGAGTTAAATTTTAAGAATGCTGGTACTATGCCTAAAGAATCTATGGGGCATAATGTTGTCATTTTAAAACCAGGAACTGACTTAGCAACATTTGGTGCTGAAGCAGCTGGTGCTCAAGCAGATGAATATGTGCCTAAATCAGCACTTTCTTCTGTGATTGCACATACAAAATTATTAGGTCCAGGTGAAACAGATAAAATTACCTTTACTTTAGAAAAAGGAACTTATGATTTCATCTGTAGCTTTCCAGGACATTACGGTGTAATGCAAGGAAAGATTGTTGCAGAATAATCATTCATAAATATTTCAATGAGGCATTCCTTAAATAGGGATGCCTTTTTTTATGACATTATAACGAGACTACTATTTCAAATTTATACACGTTTTTAACAAAATAGATTTCCTATAATGTTAATTATGACTAAATTTGCTCAAACATTTAAAACGTAATAGATGCAATACGACGTAATAGTAATTGGAAGTGGACCAGGCGGATATGTAGCAGCAATCCGTTGTGCACAATTAGGGTTAAAAACTGCTGTAATTGAGAAGTATAACACTTTTGGAGGAACTTGTTTAAATGTAGGTTGTATTCCTTCAAAAGCTTTATTAGATTCATCTGAGCATTACCACAATGCTGCACATTCTTTCGAAGCACATGGTATTAGCTTAAGCAATTTAAAAGTTGATATTAAAAAGATGATTGCTCGTAAAGACGATGTTATCAATCAAAATACGGCAGGTATCACATACCTGTTCAAAAAGAACAAAGTTGAAAGTTTCCAAGGAATTGGTTCATTTGTAGATAAGAACACCATTAAAATTACAAAAGATGATGGTACTTCTGAGCAAATTACAGGTAAAAATGTAATCATTGCTACAGGTTCAAAACCTACTTATTTACCTTTCTTACCAGTAGATAAAAAAAGAATTATTACTTCGACAGAAGCTTTAAATTTAACAGAAATTCCTAAACACTTAATCGTAATCGGTGGTGGTGTTATTGGCCTTGAGTTGGGTTCTGTTTACGCTCGTCTTGGTTCTAAAGTATCTGTTGTAGAATTTGCAAAATCAATCATCGGAACTATGGATGGTGGTTTAGGTAAAGAATTACAACGCGTTTTGAAAAAATCAGTTGGAATGGAGTTCTATACTGGCCACAAAGTTACAGGAGCAACTTCAAAAGGTAAAACTGTAACTGTGACAGCTGAAAACCCTAAAGGTGAAATCATCTCATTAGAAGGTGATTACTGTATCGTAGCTGTAGGACGTACTGCTTATACGGATAATTTAGGTTTAGAAAATATCGGTATCACTGTTGAAGAAAGAGGTAAAAAAATCACAGTAAACGATCATTTAGAAACAATCGTTCCAGGTGTATACGCAATTGGAGACGTTGTCAAAGGTGCTATGCTAGCGCACAAAGCAGAAGATGAAGGTATCTTCGTAGCAGAAAGCATTGTTGGTCAAAAACCACATATCGATTATAATTTAATTCCCGGTGTTGTTTACACTTGGCCTGAAGTTGCCTCTGTGGGTAAAACAGAAGAGCAATTAAAAGAAGCTGGTGTTAAATACAAAACGGGTTCATTCTCATTCAAAGCTTCTGGTCGTGCCAAAGCTTCGATGGATACGGATGGTTTTGTAAAAATATTAGCTGATGCTGAAACTGATGAGGTTATTGGCGTACATATGATTGGACCAAGAGCTGCTGATATGATTGCAGAAGCAGTCGTAGCGATGGAATATCGCGCATCAGCGGAAGATATCGGTCGCATTTGCCATGCACACCCGACATATACTGAAGCAATAAAAGAAGCTGCGTTAGCCGCAACTTCTAATAGAGCAATTCACGCTTAAAATACTAAAAAGGGGAAAATAAAATTTTCCCCTTTCTTTTTCAACAGACCAAGCCCAAAATAAAACATGAATTTCTATACGAGAAAATGGGTAAAACCAGAAGACTTAAACCCTAACGGTTCACTATTTGGGGGGACCTTATTGAGATGGATTGATGAAGAAGCTGTTATCTATGCAATTGTGCAATTAGCCAATTCACATGTAGTAACGAAGTATATTTCTGAAATCAATTTCGTCAGTTCGGCTCAACAAGGTGATATTATTGAATTAGGGATAGAAGCAACTAATTTTGGTACAACATCCATCACGATGCGATGTGAGGTTCGCAACAAAATTACGAGAAAAACAATTCTATCCATCGACAAATTAGTTTTTGTCAACCTTAATAAAGAAGGCACACCAACACCGCACGGACGCACCGAAATTACTTATGCTTATGTCGGTATTGATAAAATAAAAAAGGATGAGTAAATCATCCTTTTTTATTTTCTATTTCTTTTGTCCATTAATAATCTTCTTCACATCCAATTCTACCCAGAAACCTATAATAGGAATTAGAGATAAGACAAAATAAGTCAATGGTCTTTTCCAGTTCCATTTATATTCTACTGTGCACATGATCAACATGATGACAAATATGACGACAAAAAAGCCATGAATCGAGCCAGCAATTCTCACCGCTTCGGGCGTTTCAAAAAAATATTTCATCGGCATAGCAAAGAAAAACAAACAAATGGTTGAAACAGCTTCCCAAAGTGCTATTTGTCTAAAAATACGGAGCATAAAAACTTGATTTAAAAATAAGTAATCCCAAAAATAGAATTATTTAGTGAGATGGATATTTTTTCTGAATGCTTTGACCTTCCTTTGACATATTAATCTTTAAAATGACCTGCGCTTATTAAAATCTGCCAATATAATGTCGCTCAATTTTATAACATTCAGAAAAAATGCGTACTTTTGAATAAGCTTTGCTATTCTGAATCTCAAGAAATTCAGAAATAGATTGAGCATTCAACTACACAATAATTATTTTATGAATTACGACATCATTGTAATTGGTAGTGGTCCTGGTGGATATGTTGCTGCCATTAGAGCCTCACAATTAGGTTTCAAAACTGCTATCATCGAGCGCGAATCTTTAGGAGGTATTTGTCTAAATTGGGGCTGTATCCCGACGAAAGCTCTATTAAAAAGTGCACAAGTTTTTGAATATTTAAATCATGCTGCTGAATATGGTATTAATGTACAAGGTGGTGAGCCTGACTTTGATGCTATTGTAAAAAGAAGTCGTGGCGTAGCAGATGGAATGAGCAAGGGTATTCAATTCTTAATGAAAAAGAATAAGATTGACGTCATTAATGGTACTGCAAAAATTAAAACCGGTGGTAAGATCGATGTTAAAGCTGCAGATGGTTCATCAAAAGAATACACAGCGAAACATACTATTTTAGCTACTGGTGCAAGATCACGTGAATTACCAAATTTACCACAAGACGGTAAAAAGATCATCGGTTACAGACAAGCATTAGTATTACCTAAACAACCAAAATCACTTGTGATTGTTGGATCTGGAGCTATTGGAATCGAATTTGCATATTTCTACAATGCAATTGGTACGAAAGTAACAGTAGTAGAATTCATGGACAGAATCGTTCCTGTTGAAGATGAAGAAATATCAAAACAATTAGAAAAAAGCTTAAAGAAACAAGGCATTAACATTTTAACTTCATCCGAAGTACAATCTGTTGATACTTCAGGTACTTTAAGTAAAGTAAATATCAAGTCTGCTAAAGGCATGGAAGTTATCGAGGCTGAAGTTGTATTATCAGCAGTAGGTATCATGCCAAATATCGAAAACCTAGGTCTTGAAGAAGTTGGTGTAAAAACAGACCGTGGCCGTGTTGTGGTTGACGATTATTATAAAACAAATATCGACGGCGTTTATGCTATCGGTGATATCGTAAAAGGACAAGCTCTTGCACACGTTGCTTCAGCAGAAGGAATTTTATGTATTGAAGCGATTAAAGGTCTTCATGTAGAACCAATTGACTATAACAACATCCCTGGATGTACCTATTGTTCTCCTGAAATTGCTTCAGTAGGTTATACTGAGAAAGCGGCAAAAGAAGCTGGTTACGAAGTTAAAGTAGGTAAATTTCCTTTTTCTGCTTCAGGTAAAGCATCTGCTTCCGGAGCAAAAGATGGTTTTGTAAAAGTTATCTTTGATGCAAAATACGGTGAATTCTTAGGAGCTCATATGATTGGTGCAAATGTTACGGAATTGATTGCTGAAATTGTTGTAGCAAGAAAATTAGAAACAACTGGTCATGAAATGATTAAAGCGATCCATCCTCACCCAACTATGAGTGAAGCTATTATGGAAGCTTGTGCCGATGCTTACGATGAAGTGATACACTTATAACGGTAACGGACAAATAAAATAGAAAGGGCTTATCATAATGATAAGCCCTTTCTATTTTATTTTAAAAGAATGATTACATAATCAATCTCGACTTAAATACAATCTGTTGTGGAGCAAGATCAGGATTATTTATTTTTTCAAATAAAATCTCAGCTGCTTTCTTAGCTTGGTTACCTGGAAATTGTTCGATACATCCCATTGGAGGGTTTTCCATATATTTCCAGAGAGGGTAATTAGCATAACTAATAAAGTGAATATCATGATTAAGAACCAGACCTCTGTTTCGGGCAGCCTTCATAACATCTAAAGTCACAAAGTCATTAAAAGACACAACTGCTGTAGGCCTTTCAGGTAAGGCATATAGTTTCTCCATAGCAGCCTCATTTCCCTCAGTCGTTAAATCCGTATTCACAATATACTTTTCATCATAGTCCAAGCCATTACGTTTCAAAGCGGATAAAAAGGAATTTTTGCGTTCTTCACTTGCAGGAAGCAATTGTGGACCATTAATAAGTGCTATTTTAGCATGACCCCGAGCAACGAAAGCATCAATAGCTTCGTTCATACCTGTTGCTAGATCACTTTCTACTTTATTAATTTTAGGAATATCGGGTACACAGTCAAAGAATACAATTGGTGTTCCAGAATTTTCTAGCTTTTCAAGAAACTCAAGATTTGTGGTATTTTTACCTACTGACATTAAAACACCATCAACACGATGGCTTTTAAAAGTTTTCAAAATTCTCTCTTCTCTTTCGGCATCGTCCAAAGATTGCCCCATGATCACGGTATACTTACGGTCGTTGGAAACATTTTCAATTTCACTAATTGCAGAAGAGAAAAATGGTTCAGATAGACTTGGTAATAAAACACCGATTGTAAAAGTTTTGCGCTGCTTAAAAAATATCGCCGTTTGGTTAGGCTCATAATTCAATTCCTCAGCAACTTTTTTCACACGCATGGTCGTCACTAATCCAATACTTGGATGGTCATTCAACGCTCGAGATACAGTAGAGGGTGAAATTTTCAGCTTCTTCGCTATTTCCTTAATTGTTGTTGGTTTATCTCCTTGTATACTCATAGTCGAATCTCACTAAATTTACATTCTGATAAATATAACATTTTTTAGCATATTTTTTAGAATTAGAGTTTAATTTTAGAAAAAAGCAATTAATTACACAAATTTAAACAACTGATAATCAATGGCTAAATCGAAAAACTAACAATCTTGATATATAAAATCATTTTTAGCTATTTGTAGCTCTTCAGCTATATAATCGAGAGGCTCTAAATTGCGGAATTTTAACTCATCAACAAAATAAACCTTTAATTTAGATGCCAAAGGCCCCCATTCCATATGCTTTATTTTATTCAACTGCATAAGCGGATTCCCTTTCGTCAAAATACAGATCTGTTTATCTGCATTAACAATAGCTGTTAATAATTCTGGAATACCATCCTTCATCAATAATTTAACGGGTAAAACAGCATTAACAAATAATCTTTCGAAATGCTCTTTATACTTTAAATCAAAATGAAAAACTTCGGCAGCGTGTTCAAAGATCATATCTTCTCCTTGACTATCTAGATGATTCTTAAAAAATGTAACCAAATCAGCCTGAGGAGGAAAGGTCTCTGTAAATTCAAGAAAATTAGCAAAAAGATAATAGACTTGTAATAAATAGTCCCGTTTTGGATAAATAACGTCATCCAGTTCAAAAATAAATACCTTTTTATCCGTTGGGAAATCTTGATATCTTAACATAAAACAATTAATCTTTTGAAACAGCACATAAGGCAAAATCATCACCTGAATCCGATACCACAAACAAACCATCCAATCCAGGATGTTCAGTTGTAAAATCATCAATCAATGACTTACCATCAACTAATAAAGCAAGTGATAATTCTTTAGGTGGATTTTCAATCACATAGTAATCTTGCAAAACGTCCTGAGCTGGAACAATTACCTTAATATCGTATTCTTCAAATAAAATTTTGGCCACGGCTAGAGGTTCAAATTCATAACCTCCCAAAGGCAAGACATAGTCAATCTGATGATCTAAACTTATTTTTAATACTTCGTGAGCATAGGTTGGCATTAACCCCGCAGGCAATTTAAAATACTTGCCTGAATTTAATAACAGTGATGGAATCTCCTCAGAACTCGCAAAAAAGATTTCAAATTCATCCCCTAATAGCTTTGCAATACGTTGCCCAAGCCCTCTAGTTCCAAAGGTTATTAGTATTCTTTTTTTCATCAGAATAAAGTGTTTTTTTTAAGCGATAAATTTATTATGAGCGATACATTTATCGCGGTATATGTATTCTAAGCGACTTATAATGACTGTATACATACTATACGATCACAATTCCATCTCGCATATGAATAGTGCGGTCAGAAATACGTGCCAGCTCTTCATTATGAGTAACGATGACAAAAGTTTGTTCAAATTTATCCCTCAGGTCAAAAAACAACTGATGTAATGCTGTAGCATTTTCAGAATCTAGATTTCCTGAAGGTTCATCTGCCAAAATAATAAAAGGGTTATTAATTAAGGCACGAGCAACAGATACACGTTGTTGTTCTCCACCAGACATTTGTGTTGGCTTATGGCTAGCCCGATGTGCTACACCTAATAAATCCAATATCTCCATCGCACGAACTTCTGCATCTTTGCGTCCCACACCTTTAATAAATGCTGGGATACACACATTTTCCAAAGCCGTAAATTCTGGAAGTAGGTGATGGAACTGAAAAACAAACCCAATATGTTCATTGCGAAAGGCACTCAGTTTTTTTGCATTCAGTGCACTGATGTTGGTTCCATTGATATACAGTTCTCCCTTATCTGCTAAATCCAAGGTCCCCAAAATATGAAGAAGCGTACTTTTCCCAGCTCCCGAAGCTCCAACAATACTCACAATTTCACCCTTTGCAACTTCTATATCCACCCCTTTTAATATAGGTAAAGGACCGTATGATTTGAAAATACTTTTGGCTTGTAACATCATATGACAAAGTTAAATATTTTTTATGAACAAAACCTTTGAATAAATCAAGACCTTTTAACTCCATATCCGCCAAGTAGTATATAATAAAAGTCAATTTAAGCTAAATTTATGCTTCAGAACTTGACCATTCACTTAAAAAATAATACTTTTACAACACAAACATTTTTGCAATGAACATTCACGAATATCAAGGAAAAGAAATACTTAAAAGTTTTGGCGTAAGAGTACAAGAAGGTATTGTTGCTGAAACTCCAGAGCAAGCTGTAGAAGCTGCTAAAAAATTGAAAGAAGAATACAATTCTGACTGGGTTGTAATCAAGGCTCAAATTCATGCTGGTGGTCGCGGTAAAGGTGGTGGCGTTAAATTAGCTAAAAACCTAGAAGAAGTATCACAACGTGCTACAGATATCATCGGTATGCAATTAGTAACTCCTCAAACTGGCGCTGAAGGTAAAAAAGTAAATAAAGTATTAGTTGCTCAAGATGTTTACTATCCTGGTGAAAGTGAAACTAAAGAATTTTATGTATCTGTGTTATTAGACCGTGCTAAAGGTCGTAATATCATTATGTATTCTACAGAAGGTGGAATGGATATTGAAGAAGTAGCAGAGAAAACTCCAAACTTAATCTTCAAAGAAGAAATCGACCCTAAAGTTGGTTTACAAGGTTTCCAAGCACGTAAAATTGCTTTCAACTTAGGCTTAACTGGTGGTGCACATAAAGAAATGGTGAAATTCGTTGCGGCTTTATACAAAGCATACGATTCAACAGATTCTTCTATGTTCGAAATCAATCCTGTATTAAAAACATCTGATGATAAAATCTTAGCTGTAGATGCGAAAGTAGACTTAGATGAGAACGCATTATACCGTCACCCGGATTATGCAGCATTACGTGATGTAACGGAAGAAGATCCTACAGAAGTTGAAGCTGGTAAATCTAACTTAAACTATGTAAAACTTGACGGTAACGTAGGTTGTATGGTAAATGGTGCTGGTCTTGCAATGGCAACTATGGATATCATCAAAATTGCTGGTGGTGAGCCTGCTAACTTCCTAGATGTAGGTGGTACTGCAAATGCTGAAACGGTAAAAGCTGGTTTCAATATCATTTTATCAGATCCAAATGTAAAAGCAATCTTAATTAACATCTTCGGTGGTATCGTTCGTTGTGACCGTGTTGCGCAAGGTGTAATCGATGCTTACAATGAAATCGGAAATATTCCTGTGCCAATTATCGTACGTCTTCAAGGTACAAATGCTGCTGAAGCGAAAAAATTAATTGATGATTCAGGCTTACAAGTTTATTCTGCAATTCAATTACAAGAAGCTGCTGAATTAGTAACTAAAGTATTAAAAGGATAATCTTCCCTTTAAAACAATATCAAAAGCCTCTGAAAATCTCAGAGGCTTTTTTAATTAAAACAAATACCGAATATTTCTAAATAAATAAAGGATTTTTATAAATTATACCCTATTTTTGAGTTTCATACAAAAAAATAAGATCCTGATCTATTATTTAGACCTGATTTGAAATGCCACAATAAAAATGGAACATACACGTATAAAAGAATTATTAAATGCCACTGAATTTGGGCATGAAGTTATTGTTAAAGGATGGGTTAAAACTTTCCGAAACAATCAATTTATAGCAATCAATGATGGATCTTCCATTCACAACATCCAAGCAGTAGTTGATTTTGAAAACACACCCGATGCTTTATTAAAAAGGATCACAACAGGTGCTGCATTACGCGTAAAAGGAAATTTAATTGAATCACAAGGTAAGGGTCAAAAAGTTGAGATCAAAGTAAATGAGTTGACGATTTTAGGTGATTCAGATGCTGAAAAATATCCTTTGCAACCTAAAAAACACAGCTTAGAATTTTTACGTGAAATCGCTCACTTACGTTTCCGTACAACGACATTCAATGCTGTCTTTAAAGTACGTAATGCCTTAGCATTTGCTGTTCACAAATTCTTCAATGACAAAGATTTTGTGTACATGCATACGCCAATTATTACTGGTTCTGATGCAGAGGGTGCTGGTGAAATGTTCCGTGTAACTTCATTAGATCTTAACAATATTCCACGTACAGAAAATGGTGATATTGATTTTAAAGAAGACTTTTTTGGTAAATCTACTAATCTAACCGTATCAGGACAATTAGAAGGTGAATTAGCGGCTATGGCCCTTGGGAATATCTATACCTTTGGTCCGACTTTCCGAGCTGAAAATTCTAATACAACCCGTCACTTAGCAGAATTCTGGATGATTGAACCAGAAATGGCATTTTATGAGTTGGAAGATAACATGGATTTAGCAGAAGATTTGTTAAAATATGTCATCAAGTATGCGCTGGATACCTGTCCTGAAGAAATTGAATTCTTAAAAACACGTTTATTAGAAGAGGAGAAAAATAAACCTGCGGCAGAAAGAGCAGAATTAAATCTAATAGATAAATTAACGTTTGTACTGAATAATGATTTCGAACGCGTAACCTATACAGAAGCGATCGACATATTGAAACGCAGTAAACCAAATCAAAAGAAACAATTTAAGTACTTAATTGATGAATGGGGAGCTGATTTACAGTCCGAACACGAACGTTATTTAGTAGAGAAACATTATAAAAAACCGGTGATCCTGATTGATTATCCAGCGGAGATCAAATCATTTTATATGAAGCAAAATGATGTAGATGCTAATGGACACAAAACAGTACGCGCGATGGATATTCTTTTCCCGGGAATCGGTGAAATGGTGGGCGGATCACAACGTGAAGAAAACTTAGATAAGTTATTATCACGTATGGCTGAAGTCAATATCCCTGCCGAAGAAATGGAATGGTTCTTAGATACACGTCGTTATGGCTCAGCTCCGCATTCTGGTTTTGGACTAGGATTCGAGCGTTTGGTATTATTTGTAACAGGAATGACCAATATTAGAGATGTTATTCCGTTCCCTCGTACACCGAACAACGCAGAATTTTAATCGATAGCAATACGATAGCAAGCGGTCAAAACATATCCAGTTTTGACCGTTTTTCTTTTATCTATAAATAATTTGTAATTTAGTATTATATCTCAACGTTATGTTAGTCCGAATTTACGATAATAACCCCAATGAAAAGTCAATACAGCAAGTTGTTGACGTTCTAAAAAAAGGTGGAGTCATCATCTACCCCACCGATACGGTTTATGGTATAGGATGCGACATTACAAATCAGAAAGCAATAGAAAAAGTTTGTGAAATTAGAGGATTAAAGGCAGATAAAGCCAATCTATCCTTTATTTGCTATGACTTGACAGATATATCTTTGTATACCAAACCATTTGATACAACCGTTTTTAGAGTATTAAAAAAAGCCCTTCCAGGTCCATTTACATTTATCTTTAATGCCAGCAGTCAAGTTCCAAAATTATTAAGTTCCAAAAAGAAAACAGTGGGTATCCGTGTTCCTGATAATAATATCGTACGCGAAATCGTACGTGTGCTTGGTAATCCCATTGTTACAGCCTCCATTCGAGATGAAGATGACATTCTAGAGTATTCAACAGATCCAGAATTGATCCATGAAAAATATGAAAATCTAGTCGATTTAGTAATTGATGGTGGTTATGGTGATAATGTTGCTTCTACAGTAGTTGACCTTACAGAGGGCGAATTTGAAGTTATCAGAGCTGGCAAAGGAAACTTAGAGGAATATCTATAAGATATTCCTATTCTCCACCTGTTTCTTTAAAGCTTCATTAAAAGCCTTAAAACCATTGGAGGTTACACCATAAATCATCTTTCGAAAAAAATAAACCAACACTCCTGAAAAATATTCACCTTGAGTCACAACTGTTTCATGATCAGATTTTTTTTCGAGTATAAAATAATGTTCGCCATCGAACAAACCTGGAATAAAAAGACTGCCCTTCCAACGAAGCTCCTTCTGAAGATTGATGACTAAAAACATCGGATTCATGGTCATACTTGGACCATCAGGCTGTTCCAATCTAACCTTCGATCTTTCTCCAACGCTTGGAATAGAAAAAAAATGCTTAATTGTAGGGCTCCAGATAGGATAACTATTAAAATCAGCTAATACATTCCAAACTGATTCGATTGAGGTATTAATAGTAATTGTCTGTTCGATATGTGCTTTCATATACCAAATCTAGTATATTCAAATAACCATACACTTGACTTTTATCAAGAATTAATCTTTGCTCTTATTCGGCTCAATGTTTCTGGAGACATCCCCAGTACAGACGCAATGTATTGAAGCGGCACTCGGTTAAACAGCGCTTTATGCTGTTCAAAATATAAATGATAGCGTTCTTCTGCCGTATGCGCTATAAAGTTATATATGCGATCTTCCAATTGTAAAAAACATTTCGCTATAAATCTTTTTTCCAACCGGTTCCAATCAGGGATCTGCTGTTCAAATAAAAGATAATCCTTTTTAGAAATGGAAAGTAACTTCGTATCCTCTAAGACCTGAATACTCCATCTGGCAGGTTCATCAAAAAGAAACGAAGATAAGTCAGTAACGAAGTACCCCTCCTGCCCTATCCATTGCGTAACCTCGCCTGAAGCATTTTCTTTAAACACGCGGACAATACCCGACTGAATAAAACTTAATCGATCACAGCGTTTACCGTGCTCTAAAAAATATGTTCCTTTTAAAAGATCCTCTTCGACAAAAGAAGATAATATGGCGGTCAGATTATTGGGGGACACATCAAAAAGCTTCGCAATTTGATCTTGAAAAAAAGTATTCATCTCCTAATACTGAAGATTTGAGAATTAAATTATAAAACGACAAGTTCTTCAACGATGACGTGACCAACATGCTCATTGACTCGTCCCAATATCTGCCTGCGCATTAAAACAAGTTCATTTTTAATTACAGCAGACTCGACCTTTACAAAGAGTTTTTTGTCTTTAATATAGATCTGTTTTGTCCGATTGGCAATAGCTTTACCGATCAACGTTGGCCATACTGCCAGAATAGAAGTTTCTTCAAATTTACGTTTCAATTTGTAAGCATCCAAAAGACGGTCAATCGCCTCTTTTATTGTGATATCATCACTCGAACGAATATATTCCAACCCGCCCTTATACTTCTTATTATACATAAACTTCACCTCCTGCTATGTCAAAGATACGCACTGGACTGGCAATCGCATCAAAAATTCGCTTAATTCTTTTTGCATCTGTATCTGTTAGAAAAATTTGACCAAATTCATCATCAGATACCATCTGCATCAGTTTGTGCGTACGTTTATCATCCAATTTATCAAAAATATCATCCAAAAGCAATAGTGGTTTAAAGCCTTTCTTTTGTTGAAAAAAGGAATACTGCGCTAATTTTAGTGCAATTAAAAATGATTTTTGCTGACCCTGAGAACCAAATTTTTTCAAGGGCATACCTCCGTGGATGGTGAAAATTAGATCATCTTTATGTATACCCACTGTGGTTCTCTCCAGTGCCCGGTCGCGTTCCAGGTTCTTTTCCAAAATGTTCAAAAATGAATCTTCCATCAAAGGAGATTCATAGACAAGCTGGACAGTCTCTGCATTTTCAGTCAGGTATAAGTAATGCCGATCAAATTCCGGCTGAAATTCAGCCATAAAAGCAATACGTTTATTATAAATGACAGTACCAACTTCATCGAGTTGCATGTTTAGCACTTCAACTAGACCAAGATCCAGTACCCCACTTTGTTTGGCCAGCTTTAGTAGCATATTACGCTGGGCAATGATTTTATTGTATATAATAAGCGTATCCAGATATTTATTATCTGTCTGCGAGATGACATTATCGATAAATTTACGGCGTTCTTCACTGCCATCAGTAATAATTAGGGTATCATTAGGAGAGATCATTACCAAAGGAAACTGACCAATATGATCAGCCAATCTAGGATAATCCTTTTTATTTTTCTTAAATTGTTTCTTTTGATTACGTTTGATGCTACAGGAAATAACATCTTGAAATTCGTTTTTTTCGAATGAACCCTGCAACATAAACCAGTCTTGGCCCTGTTTAATATGTTGCGAGTCGATGGGATTAAAATAGCTTTTACATAAGGAAAGATAATGTATAGCATCCAAAAGATTGGTTTTACCAACACCATTATCCCCCGCAAAAGCATTTACCTCCGGTAGGAATTCTAAAGAAGACTCTGAATAATTTTTAAAATTTAAAACTGAAAGCTGACGCAACCACATAGCACAAAGATACGCTATTTAGCGCAGCAACTCATCTATTTTATTTCTTCAAAATCCACAAATTCACCAGCATTGTCAGCCACTTTTCTTTTTGACTCTTGTTTAGGTGGAACATAATCTACCGATATACGACCATCTGTTTTTGGAGCTGATTGCGAACTGTTATTATTTTGACCAAATGTTTCATAATGGAACGAGCCACCACCATTGGTATAGGTAGAGCCACCTTGTTGCTGCGCTTTTTTCATAAGCTTTTCTGCAGCCTTACGCATTGCAAATGGTAATATTAATCGAATTAAGAATTTAACTAAATACCATACAGCGAATGCAATCAATAAAAATTTTAATAATCCTGCCATAACTTTATATTCGTTGTCATTTTAATCAAAAATAAAGAATCTCGTCCAAAACAGTTGTCTTAAAAATGTCAGTATATTCGATTTAACAATTTTTAAGGATTCGTATTGGACTTTGCTTTCTCAATTGCACGAAATAATTCCTCTTGACGTTGCGTACCAATTACGTATACCAGACCGTCTTTATCTGTTAACCATACCGCATCTTTCCCACCTGCATAAAATTTAATCTTACCATTAATATGTAGATTATAAACAGGATTATTGAAGAAAAACTTACTAAATGGTTTTTTTTCTACCTTAACAATTGAACTCAATTCAATTTTAACTAAGCGCGTAGTCCATAAGCCACTCAACATCACCTTTCCTTCAAAAACTTCGATACGGTACAGCAATAGATACATCATGACTACAGAGGTAATAATAATCGCTATTCCGACTAAAAAAAACAATTGGCTGGAAAGTAATTGATCTATGTTGAGATAAACAGCTGTAAAACAAAACAAGGCCAGAACCAGACGTACACTTATCCAAACACGGTCCCGTCCCAAATATTGATTTTCAGTATATAGAAGTCCTTCTTTTATCATGTTATTTACAGCTTAAAATAAACACTTTATTTGTATTTCCACTTATTTTATATCGATTATCAAGTTGATAGTTTGCTACCCAGATGATATCGCCGTTACCGTTTATTAAAATGGGAACATTTCCCTTTTCAAAAACATTCACCTTATAATTATTAAAAAGATCACTCAATTTTTTACGTCCTGTCATTCCCAAAGGATAGAAATAATCACCCGTTTTCCAAGCTCTTAGCGTCAAAGGAAAAATCAGAAGATTAGCATCTATTTTTGCAATCTGCTTATCCGGAACAATAGAAACATCATGACTATAATCACAACAAAAACTATAATTTCTCCAAGATACAGATTTAGTTTCTGAAGTAATAATCGTTTCATCTTCCTGCTTATACTCTTTTTCACGAATAATCAAAAAATCGCGATCAAGTAACAGATCGTATCCCTCAGATTGAAACAATCGACCGGATTCCTTATCAAAACACGATTGGAGATCGGTCAGCACACTTTTACTAAAACAAAATGGTGAAAATAATTCATACAACAGCGGAAGATCCGTTATATGATTCCGAAGCTTTTCCTTTTCTATAATCCAAGCTTCCTGTTCCTTTATAAAAAGGTCATTACGAAGGGGGGTTATGAATTGTTGCAACAAAGCATAGCTTTCTTTGAAGTGAGCAATGTTCTGTTCAAAAATACGTTCAAAATCAGGTTGCATTTTTTTAAATTGCGGAATAATGTCGATACGTACTTTATTACGGGCATATTTTGTCGAAAAGTTGGATTGATCATCACGGTATGGAATCTGATATTCCTGGACATAATGCAATACTTCCTCTGCTTTAAGAAACAGTAATGGACGAATCAGGCGGTCGCGTTTTGCCTGAATGCCCTGCAGGCCTTGAAGGCCTGTTCCACGGGATAGATTTAACAGTACCGTTTCAATATGATCATTCAAATGCTGTGCAACAGCTATTTTGTCAAAACTTAACGCTTCTCTTAATTCTTCAAACCAGGAATACCGCAGTTCGCGTGCAGCCATCTGTATAGAAATTCCTCTTTCGGAAGCTATTTGCTCTGTATCGAAATGCCTCACATAGAAAGGGATACCATGCGTTTCAGCGAAATCCCGAACCAAGCACTCATCCAGATCAGATTCTGCACCACGTAATTTAAAATTACAATGAGCAATAGCTATCTGATAACCGGCCTTTGCCAATAAAAAAGTCAAAAGCATCGAATCGCGTCCACCGCTCACTGTCAACAAGATCTTATCATCAGCCTCAAAAAGGCTATTATCTTTGATAAAAAATGTTAATCTTTCCAGCAAATTCATATATCAAAGATAATGTATATTTTTTGAGCATATATTTGTTTAAATGAAAAATTACCATTAATCAACAAGTTCAATTAAAATACATATTTTTGTCTCTGTGAAACAATACTTTTTGTCCTTTATATTTATGGCCCTAGGCCTCATGCTAGCATCTGCACAACAGCAAGATGAACTCCGTTTATTGTCGTCTTCTTACAGTGTTCTCAATTCAAAAACAGGCAATGCAATGTTTTACAGACCGGTCTATGAACATAAAGGATCTACCCTTTCTGCAGATAGCGGTTATTTACATAAAGACGACATAGGGCGCCAGTTTTTTGAAGCTTACAGCAATGTGATCATTACACAGCCTACCGGGACTCAAATATTCGCGGATAAACTTCACTACGATGCGGCTTCACAAAATGCAACGCTAACGCAAAACGTCCGTATGGTCAGTCGGTCTTCCATACTTACGACCAATCATTTGCAGTATAACATGAGAAGCAGTGTTGGAAACTATTATGGTGGCGGCCGTATCACCAGTGGGACAGATACCATTACGAGTACCAATGCGACTTATTTCGAAAATACACAAGATGCCTTTTTCAATAAAAAAGTCGTGGTACGCACACCAAATGTCAAAATATACACGGATTCAATGAAGTATAATTCGCCTAGCAGTATGACTTACTTCTATACCCCTACCAATATCAAAGGGAATAAAGGGGAAAATCTATATACAGAAAAAGGAGATTATAATACCAATACCGGCGTAGCAAACTTCACAAAGAAAAATCTATATACCGAAGGCAGTAAAATGCTAAAAGGAGATACGTTGCATTATGATCGACGAACCGGAGAAGGAGAAGCGATCCGTAATGTTGTATTTGTCGACACGACCGATAAGTTTTATGCCTATGGGGACAAAGGACTATATCGACAGTCGGATGAATCCATCACAATGACCGACAAGCCTTTGATCATCTCTGTTGTCAAAAAAGATAGTACGCAAAGTGATTCAACAAATACTGGAAATACAAAAGCCAGTCCGTCCAACAAAAAAGAGGTAAAGAAGAAAGAAAAAGAAGATAAAAAGGTTAAAGAAGAAGTTGTCTCAAAAGATGATAACAAGGGAGAGAATAAACTAGTCAAATTAGATCCTGTAGTAGTACCTAAGGACTCTGTACAGATGGATTCTATATTTATGACTGCAGATACCCTGTTCTCAAAAATGATTATCCGAAGCACCTATATTCCCAAAAACTTCAAACTAAGCCGTGACGGTGGTGAGCTCGATGTAGAGGTAGATGAAGATTATGGAGACGATAGTGATAGTACGGATACGGATTTTACAGCAGGTTTAGATTCTTTACAGCAGCAAGGTGATACCTTAGGAAAAAAGGAAATCAATACCGATGCACCTCAAAAGAAAATTAAAGACAAGCAAGCTGTCTTAAAAGAAAAAACCAAACAGGAGCCTAAAAAGGGAATTCCGAATACCGACAAAACAACAGCAAAACCTGTTGTAAAAGATTTAAATCGTTTTGAATTAGAGAAAAATAGTAAGGCTGACAGTATTTTGCGAAAAAATGCAGTTGTTCCAAAAGCAGATTATAGTGATCAGATCTTTAATAAAGCTCTTAAAGCTGCGAAAAACAATCAAGAAAAACCTGCGGCTCCACCCGACACAGCAAAAACCCGTATTGTCAAAGCATACCATAATGTGCGCATGTTTAAATCCGATTTTCAAGCTGTAGCAGATTCTGTTTACTATGGTATGGCAGATTCTATGTTCAGGCTAATGGGAAAACCGATGATCTGGGCAGAGAAATCTCAAATATCCGGTGATACGATTTTTCTGCAATTTGTGAATCAGAAACTGGACAATACGTTAATTGTAGGTAATGCTTTTATGGTAAATGCAACTTTGGACTCAGCTAAGTACAATCAGTTAAAAGGCCGTAAAATAACAGGATTCTTTGATAAAAACAGTTTAGAACGGATGTTTGTCGATGGAAATGCCGAAAACATCATTTATGTCGTCAATGAAGAAACCAATGTAGCAACAGAATTATTCCATGATCGCAGCAGCCGCATTAAAATTTATATGGAAAACAATAAATTGAAAGAGTATGTTTCCATTCGAAAAGTTGATGGTAAGGTTTATCCAATTGCCCAGTTAACGCAAGAAAAAGAATTTCTACCGGGGTTTATTTGGAGGCCGGAAGATAGACCGAAGTCAAAAGAAGATTTACTCAATAGAAAACGATCTGTAGCAAAAGACGAGATTAAAGTTCCCGAGACCGAAAACAAAGAGGGAAAACCTAAAGAGAAAACAATTAAGAATATAGAAAGCGAACCGGAGGAAAAGACTCCAGAAGCAGTTAAAAAACAAACTGCTCCTAAGCGAGAAATTCAGAAAATGGAAAGTAAAACTCAAGGAGAAAAATTGCAGGCCGTACAAGATAGCACTCTTATTAAAGCAGTTTCTCCAAATAAAGAACCGATCAAAAAGTAAGATGTAATTAAAAGATCATCAACGATGCGGCATATAAATAATGTTGCATTGTTGATGATTTTCAAATAAATTAGTTAACCTCTTTCGGAAACCAACAAGCGCTTAGCACTATCCGCTGCGATCACAAGACCTGCTGCCAACATAATAATATCTTTTATAACCAAACGCCCTGCTGCGGAAAGGTAGGGAAATCCATAGTGAGGTGTCGGAAAATCACCACCTAAATTTGGCACAAATGTTTCTGGCGTGGTAATCAAGAATGATAAAGTCACGAGGGACATCCCAAATGTCAAAACACCACTAAGCAATCCTATTTTCGGAAACCATATACCCAATAAAACAAAAAATCCAATTCCGACAATAACCGCTCCCAAGCCATAAGAAAATAAATATGTCCTATTTTCATTATGCCAATCCACATTTTTTTGAACAGTTTTACCTTCAGGATTTTTATACTGCTGATACTCTGGTGCCTTCTTGCTGTAAAAAAAAGACATAACAGGACTATTGGCTACAAAAGGAACAATACCATCAGCTTCGTACTGAAATGCCTTTAAACCACCTATCCATGCCATCACAAGAAAGACTGCAAAACGTAAAAAATTAATAAATTGATTTTGTAGTCCTGCTAGAAAAGAAATAAATCTGTACATAGTTGTCTATATTTGATATAGCTACAAATTTCCATTTAATAAATCAGCTATGACATGGACAAATCGGTAAATTCAATAGATTATTTAGCCACAATGGAGATCCCTACACGCTCTCGAAAACCTGAAGGAGAAACACCAACATTCTTCTTAAAATACCTGCTAAAGTAAAACTCATCTTCAAATTGAAGCTTTGCCGCTATTTCTTTGACAGATAAATATGTCAGATGCAACATTTTTTTTGCTTCAAGAACAACACGATCCTGGATCAATTGGGAAGGAGATTTTCCCAATTCTTTTTTAACCTTTTTGCTGAATGAATCTACTCCAAGAGCAAGTTCATGTGCATAAAATTGCACCGATCTCTCGAAAAGAAAAGCAGACTCCAATAATTCTTGAAATTTTAGACTAACTGTCAATTCGTTCTGATAAACACCAGTATGAACAAGCTGAAGAGATTTTTCCTTACTACAAAGGGCCAAAACAAGTTGTAGATAAGATTTTAATACAGATTCAGAAAATGGACTTGTTCCATCCTTCTCCACTTCAATTTTATTAAAAATTGTTTTTATTTCAGTAAATAAAATCGGAGAAATAGTCACAAATGGTGTTAAGTAGATATTGTTAAATAATAAACCATTGCAAGCAACTTCCTTTTTATGATATTCAATGCAGTAAAAATCACCATGGAACTCCAATTTAATAATGGAAGTCGGTGCTAGCCCCTGCCACTGGAAATGTTGATAAGGAGATAAAAAAACCAAACTATAAGCCGCGCTGGAATAATTTGAAAAATCAACCGAAAATTTCGCCGGATTTTCGAGCATAAAAATCTGATATAAAGCCGATTGAAAATCATCTTCGAGCGAAGATGTATGAAGATGCTGAATATCGATTAACATAGTTTTTCTCCTAAATTTTTAGCTCCATTATAATCTACTTTGAAAAAAAATAAAATAGACTATTCTAGCGTTCGCTTAATTAAAGTAACATCGATTTACAGCTGGCTAAATTGAAAAGTAACACTCACTGCTATAATACTGCTCTTTGACCAGTTTTTATAAAAAACTTTTCTAATACTAGGACAGAAACCAGATCTTCTACCATCTGATTTTCAAACCGTTTCACAAACTGATGTGCATTCTTAATGATTTCTTCTGCCTTTTCCGGATTTTCGATATAATAATTTAATTTCACTTCTAAATCCGAATAATCATCTTGGATATGTATATAATGATAATCAGGGATCAATAACCCTTCCATAAACCATGTTTCAAACTTTGGAATTGGCATTACGGCAATAGAATTTGATGACATCACCCATTTCAAATTGGTCGCCACATCATTTCCTTCTAAGGCCAGTATAAATTTATAATGTAAATGTTCTGTTATTGAAATCGCAGGTTTATACCAGCCTTTATGTTGATTCTTTTTAGAGACATCTCCTAAATCGCACAGAGGATGATCAAAATAGATCTGAAAAAAACGGCTTCTGTGCTCTTGTTGAACTGTAGCGCGTCCCAACAACATATTTTTTTTATCTCGAAAAACAATCTCATCTTTGATAAAATTAAAATGCCTGACTTTATCCATATTTAGCAATACTGAATTGCAGTTATTTCCTCCAATAGGTCTGCTTTTCACAATTGCAGGTGTTTTGGGAATATCAACAACATCACCTGGAATCATATCTATTCGAAGATCACCGTCAAAATATCGTAAATATTCTTTCAGATCAAAATAATAAACCGAACCTTTTTTAGGTCTCTTCATATCCTTTAAGTAGCAAGCACCCTCTCCCACTGTTTGAATTTCATCTAGCTTATTGTAATAAGCCAGACGATCAACAATAGCCTGGTCATAAGAAGAAAGATTGTTGATCATTGCTACTCTTTTGGATCGAAACAAAGGCAAAAATGAATATTCCCGGAAACTCGCTTTCACATAATATCCAAACTTAAAATTCTTATTCTTAAAAAATATTCGTTTTATATTCATTTCTAATTACTCAAAAACGCTGCTAATTTCTGAACAGCGACTGCCCGGTGACTGATACTATTTTTCTCGTCTGCAGTCATTTCCGCAAATGTTTTACTATAGCCATTTGGTATAAAAATAGGGTCATAACCAAATCCATCCGCACCTTTACGTTCATCAATAATGTGGCCTTCAATACTACCTTCAAAAAAATGTTGCTGACCGTTTAGGTTAAGTGAAATCACTGTTTTAAATCGAGCGGTACGATTAGCGATACCTGCTAACTTCTCCAGAACCAAATTGATATTTTTTTCCATATCACGGCTACCAGAATAACGGGCCGAATACACACCTGGTTCACCATTTAATGCATCAATTTCCAACCCAGAGTCATCTCCGAAACAATTTAATCCATATTTATTGACTAAATAATCTGTCTTCTGTTTTGCATTCTCATGAAAAGTAACACCTGTTTCAGGAATATCCTCATGGCAATCAATATCAGCCAAAGATTTAAGTAGGAATTTCTTTCCTACGATAGCCTGCACCTCTTCCAATTTATGTGCATTATTAGTCGCAAAAATAAGTTCAATCATCCGAATAAGATTTTATTCAAATGTATTAAATATAATAGAAAAAACAGCTAATTATCCGAGCTAAAGACTAGCTCTGATGTTGAATTAATGACTTAAACTCAGTCCAAAAAGCTTTTTTCTTAACCATATCTGCAAACATCTCTTCAAAACTGTAGGTATTAAAGACTGTCGCAATACGACCGTGCATATAAGAGTTATGCGCAATCTCAGGCAACTTTAATGATAAAGGCTCAACGCCTAGAAGAATAATCTTTTTAGGAGTGAAAAATGACATGATTCGCTTAAAGTCATTTGGATTATGCGCATTGGCTAAATTAACAACCGCAACATCAGCAACTGTTAGCTTAAGCGCCCCAATTGTCTTTACAAATGCCTCCTCTGCTTCCGGAGAAAAGTAAGGATAAGCAGGATATCTTAAGATAAACAGAATTCCTTTTGCTTTAGAGCCTTGATATATAAATTCCTCAACAGATTCCTGATGAGCAGTAACCTGTTGAGGATTTAAAGGTGAAGATACCGATTCAGACTGACCCGAAAAAGCTTCTACAGCATCGGCCGTCGCGAATATAGTCTCGGACATGAATGCCTGTAAAGCAATGGGGTCTGTAGTCAGTAAATTCGACATATTCTTATTATTTACCCAAAATATAAGAGAAAATCAAAGGAGCAACAATAGTTGCATCAGACTCAACTACGAATTTAGGTGTATCGATATCTAATTTACCCCAAGTGATTTTTTCATTTGGAACAGCACCAGAGTAAGAACCGTAAGATGTTGTTGAATCAGAGATCTGACAGAAGTAAGACCAGAAAGGAACATCTTCCCACTCTAGATCTTGGTACATCATCGGAACAACACAAATAGGAAAATCACCAGAGATACCACCACCTATTTGGAAGAAACCCACACCCTTACCAGAAGAGTTAGCACGATACCACTCTGTTAAGTAAATCATATATTCGATACCAGATTTCACTGTATGAACATTTAATTTACCTTTGATTACATTAGAAGTAAAGATGTTACCTGTCGTTGAATCTTCCCATCCTGGACAAACGATAGGCAAGTTTTTCTCTGCAGCAGCAACAATCCAAGAGTTTTTAGGATCAATTTCGTAGTATTGTTCCAACACTCCAGAATTAACCACCTGGTATAAAAACTCGTGTGGTAGATAACGCTCGCCTTTTGCTTCAGCAGCATGCCATACATCTTCCAAATGTTTCTGTAAACGACGGAATGCTTCCTCTTCAGGAATACAAGTATCTGTAACACGATTATAATGTTGATCTAATAACTCTCTTTCTTGCTCTGGAGTCAAGTCACGATAGTTAGGAACACGCTTGTAATGTGAGTGTGCTACTAAATTCATAACATCCTCCTCCAGGTTAGCACCTGTACATGAGATGATATGTACTTTATCTTGACGAATCATTTCAGCCAAAGAAATTCCCAATTCAGCAGTACTCATTGCACCACCTAAAGAAATTAACATTTTACCACCTTCTAATAGATGAGCCTCATAACCTTTAGCTGCATCCACCAATGCCGCAGCATTGAAGTGAAGGTAATTTTCCTCAATAAACTGAGAAATAGGACCTTTTTGTGTACTCATAATATTTTGTTACTTTTAATAAAATAATAAGTGTAGCAAAGGTACTGAATATTATTTATTTTAAGCTTGGAGGTCTGCCAAACAGCATGCTATTCAAGCATTTTTTAACAAATGTTAAAAAATATTTGCAATCTTAAATTACCCATCGCTCACAGGAATCCAAAAATTCCTGGTTAATATCAGCACCAATACCCGGAAGATCCGAAAGATGAATATGATATCCTTTATATTGAATACCACCGACAACAGGATCCTCTAGATGGCCGACCATACAAGTATCCAAATCATAAAACTTCACATTCGACGCTGCATAAGCAAAATGAACTTTCGCGGCTAAAGCCAATCGACTTTCAAGCATCCCCCCTATCATACAGGGAATATTAAATTCAGCTGCTATTGCGGCGATTTTTAATGCCTCATGAATGCCTCCTGATTTTGAAAATTTAATGTTAATATAGTCACAGGCATCTGCACGACACAAGCGTTCCGCATCATGATGGCTATAAACAGATTCATCTGCCATGATCAGAACCGTTGTTTCAGTACGAAGTTCAGGAAGCAAATGATCTAAATAAGTACGCATAGGCTGTTCACAAAACTGAATCTTAAAAGGTTCCAGTCCCTGCAAAGCTTCTACAGCACCTTCGTATGTCCATCCTTGATTTGCATCAATACGAATCGGCATATCAAAGCCAACCGCTTTACGGATTTCTCGAATCCTTGCGATATCCGTCTTAGGATCCTTGCCCAATTTCACTTTCAACATCACAGCCCCTGCACGATACAACTCTTTTGCCTTAGCTGCCATTTCTTCCGGACTGGCGATACCTAAAGTGATATCAGTTACGATCTCTCGTGGAATACCTTTTAAAAATTGATATAACGGAACTCCTGCATTTTTTGATGCAATATCATATAAAGCCATATCAAATGCAGATTTTATTGTTGTATTGCCGGCTATATACATATTTAGCTCTGCGAGACGCTCCTCTATATTTAAAGGGTCTTTACCTTTCCATAACTTCGCAAAGTCACGCGCTATCACTAAACAGGTGTCCTGGGTTTCCCCAACAATCATAGGAAAGGCAGAACATTCACCAACCCCAACGATTTCGGTATCCGTACGAATCCGAATAAAGGTGTTCTGTGCAAAATCCATAGTGCCTGTTGCAATGACAAAAGGCTCCATAGGAATGCTTAATCTATAAATTTCTATTTCAGTGATTTTCATGGTTTAAACTATTATGTATTTCCTACCTCACAGCGAAAATAACAAAAGCTAAGATAGATAAAGAATATCTAAAATATAGCGCAAAGCTTATCCGTTCCAGAATTAGTTATATGCTGAAATCTATTATTTTTTAAGAACCTGTCTCCGATCGACTTCTTATTGAGATCGGAATACAATGCGTAAAAGAAAGTCCGTGAAAGTCCATGGAAGTCCGTAAAAGTCCATACAAGTGCATACGTTATTTCGCCTTACTCCGACATTGCTAGGGCATTGGCAGGACAACTCTTCGAGTCTGGTTCGAGTACCCTTCGACTATTATTCGGCAGGTATTCAGCCGGGTGGCGAACACCTACCGAATAAACCACGAACAACTGTGGGGCTTGTCTCCTATCTCTCCCCTAGCAAACTCGAACTTAAGTCAAACGGCAGTCATTCACAATTGAATAAAGTAAGAGTTGATTTCGCCCTTCGTTCGCAAAAGGTTCGAAAAGGATTCGTCTTGCTTATACTCATCCTATACCCATCCTATACCCCGCCTTTACTGAAACAGTAGACAAACGGAAGACGAAAGGTAGAGCTTTACCGAAGGCTTCCCGAACAAAGTGCGAATAAAGAGTGAAGCATACTCTAATCGATTAAAAGGCAGATAATCATGATAAACCCGCTTTAAAAACTGCTTCACCAATCATTAAGATGATACAAATCCTTTTATTACAACACCTAAAATGCTCATTCAAAAAACAAATCCCAAAGCTCTTACAAAATACAATATCAGCAATAAAAGACTTTTTATTTACAAATAACATAAGCTTATTTAAAATAATTTATAAAATCTATAATATTTTTATGTTTTTATTCATATATTAGCAAAGTAATAATTGAATAGGAAGATGATTGAAAGTAACACAAATCAGCAAGGGCTATACGACCCGAGTTTTGAGCATGACGCCTGTGGGGTTGGTTTTGTAGCGCATATTAAAGGAATAAAATCACATGCACAGGTAAAAGATGCCTTGACCATGTTAGAAAATATGGAGCATCGTGGTGCTTGTGGCTGTGATCCAGAGAGTGGAGATGGCGCAGGTATTATGATCCAATTACCACATGAGTTTCTTTGGGAAGAATGTATTAACCTAGGTATACAACTTAAAGAACCAGGATATTATGGAGCAGGAATGGTTTTCCTACCCAAAGAACCTGAAATGAACAAAATTTGCAGAACAGTTATACAAGAAGCGGCTACTGAAAGGGATATGAAATTCCTTGGATTTCGGGATGTACCAGTAAGTAGAGCAGGTATAGGCCCGACAGCATTAAGCGCTGAACCCGAAATAGTTCAATTCTTTATCGACAGACCCGAGACCGTACATAACACTGAAGAATTTGAACGCAAATTATTTGTCCTCAGACGTTTGATTATCCAAAAAATCAAACAATATCAAGAATACCCACTACCGCTTTACTTCGCTTCCCTATCTTGCAAAACAATTATTTATAAAGGTCAGTTGACAACTTACCAAGTTGGCACTTATTTTAAAGACCTTCGCGATCCAAGAGTTGTTTCTGCATTTGGATTAGTACACTCTCGCTTTTCAACCAATACTTTCCCTTCCTGGTCTTTAGCACAGCCTTTCCGTATGTTAGCGCATAATGGTGAGATCAACACATTAACAGGAAATCTGAACTGGTTTTACGCAGGCATGCGTGCGCTTTCGTCTCCTTATTTTACAGAAGAAGAGATGGAGATCTTATTACCTGTTGTAGACCGTGGTCAATCTGATTCCGCATGTTTAGACAATGTTGCAGAACTTTTATTACACAGTGGCCGCAGCCTTTCCCATGTGATGCTGATGCTGGTCCCTGAGGCTTGGGATGGCAATACACAAATGGATCCATTAAAACGAGCATTTTATGAGTACCACGCCACATTAATGGAGCCTTGGGATGGTCCAGCTGCTCTTTGTTTTACTGATGGCAAGTCCATTGGTGCAACCCTAGATCGAAACGGATTGCGTCCTTTACGCTATGCTATTACTTCAGATCATCGTGTTATCGTTGCTTCAGAGGCAGGCGCACTTCCTATTGATGAATCAACGATCATCAAAAAAGGAAGACAACAAGCTGGTAAAATTTTCTTGGTCGATATGGAACAAGGTAAAATTTTATCTGACGAAGAGGTAAAAGGCGACTTAATACGTCAACAGCCTTATGGCGATTGGTTAGACAGTTATAAAATAAAATTAACAGAATTGGCTGAGCCTCGTGTTACCTATACCTATCTGTCTAAAGAATCGGTATTTAAGTATCAGCAGACTTTCGGATATTCGAGAGAAGACTTAGAAACAATTCTAACACCAATGGCACTGACCGGGTATGAGCCAACAGGTTCCATGGGGTCTGATGTACCATTAGCTATACTTTCCGATCAACCGCAACACTTATCCAGTTACTTTAAGCAGTTTTTTGCTCAAGTCACAAACCCTCCTATTGATCCAATAAGAGAGCGTTTGGTCATGAGTCTAGCAACATTCATTGGAAATGCAGGTAACATACTCATTGAAGATAAAAAATTCTGTCACTGCGTTACGCTTGAACATCCGATATTGACCTCGAAAGAATTAGAAAAGCTACGGTCAATAGACACGGGTGTATTTCAGGCAAAAACTTTACAATCTTATTTCCGAGCAGATGGTCAAAATGGTTCTCTGGAAGCTGGATTAGAACGCCTTTGCCGTTATGCAGATGATGCTGTACGTGATGGCTTCGAAGTATTGATACTTTCAGACCGTGCCATTGATTCACAACATGCTCCTATCCCGTCCATATTAGCAGTATCTGCAGTACATCACCATTTAATCAAAACAGGAAACCGTGGTGCTGTCGGTCTTGTTGTAGAAGCTGGAGATGCTTGGGAAGTTCATCATTTCGCATGTTTACTTGCATTTGGTGCCACTGCAATCAATCCTTACATGGCGCTTGCGAGTATTCGTACGATGAAAGAACAAAGTAAAATCGAAACCGAATTAACATGGCCTGAACTTTCCAAAAACTACGTAAAGGCAGTAAATGCAGGATTATTAAAGATATTTTCAAAAATGGGAATATCGACCCTGCAGTCGTATCATGGTGCACAAATCTTTGAAGTATTAGGTTTAGATAAAACTGTTGTAGACAAATATTTTTGCGGTGCTGTATCCCGTATCGGGGGCTTAAACTTGGACGATATTGCACAGGAAGTACTGACAAAACACTGGGTGAATTTCAAAGAAAGCCGTACTCCACAAACATTGCTTCCTGAAGGTGGTCTTTACCAATGGAAACGAAGAGGTGAAGGACATCTTTGGAACCCTGATACTGTACATCTTCTTCAACAGGCTTGTCGCAATGACGACTATGCTACTTATAAAAGATATGCGGAAAAAATAAACAACCAAAAAGAACAGATGTTCACCCTGCGTGGTTTATTAGATTTTGCTAAACATAGAACAGCAATTCCTTTAGAGGAAGTAGAACCAGCTAGTGATATTTTAAAACGCTTTGCCACAGGTGCGATGTCATTTGGTTCTATTTCACATGAAGCACACAGCACACTGGCAATTGCGATGAACCGCATCGGTGCAAAATCAAATACTGGAGAAGGTGGTGAAGATGAGCTCCGTTATCAGCCTCTTCCTAATGGTGATTCGATGCGTTCTGCAATCAAACAAGTAGCATCCGCAAGGTTTGGCGTTACATCCAACTATCTGACACAGGCAGACGAAATACAGATCAAGATGGCTCAAGGCGCTAAACCTGGAGAGGGCGGTCAGCTTCCTGGACCTAAGGTTAATGAATGGATTGCCAAAACAAGACATTCAACGCCAGGTGTAGGGTTAATTTCCCCACCGCCACATCATGACATCTATTCGATTGAAGATTTAGCACAATTAATCTTTGATTTAAAAAATGCAAACCGTGCTGCACGTATCAATGTCAAACTCGTTTCAAAAGCGGGTGTTGGAACTATTGCTGCGGGTGTTGCAAAAGCACATGCCGACGTTATTCTGATAGCAGGATTTGACGGCGGAACAGGAGCTTCTCCGATCAGTTCGACAAAGCACGCAGGTCTACCTTGGGAATTGGGATTAGCAGAAGCACACCAAACTTTGGTGAAAAACAAACTTAGAAGCCGTATCGTACTACAAGCAGATGGACAGGTAAAAACTGGACGTGACATCGTTGTCGCAACCTTATTAGGTGCTGAAGAATGGGGTGTATCAACTGCTGCGCTTATTGCTGGTGGATGTATCATGATGCGTAAGTGTCACTTGAATACCTGTCCAGTAGGTGTAGCCACACAAGATCCAGAATTAAGAAAACTATTCACCGGTAAACCTGAGGACATTGTTAACCTATTCCGCTTCATGGCCGAAGAAATCAGAGAGACCATGGCAGAATTGGGTTTCCGTACCATCAATGAAATGGTAGGAAAAGCACAGTTCCTTAAAAAACGTGAGAACATAGATCATTGGAAAGCTTCCAAAATTGATTTCTCAGGGATATTATATGTTGAGCCCAACGATCCTAATCAGTCTCTTTACAATACTGAAGAACAAGATCACGGCATGGGTATGATCTTAGACTGGGGATTATTGAAACAAGCGAAACATGCCTTAGAAAGCAAAACTCCAGTTTTTGGAACTTTCACGGTTAAAAATACGGATCGTACCATCGGTACGCTATTGTCGAATGAGATTTCTAAACTATACGGATCCGAAGGCTTACCTGATAATACCATCAATTACAAATTTGAAGGTTCTGCGGGACAAAGTTTTGGTGCATTCTCAACAAAAGGACTATCATTTGAATTAGAAGGTGAAGCAAATGATTATGTTGGTAAAGGTTTATCTGGCGCACAATTAGCGATCTATCCGAAAGCAGAAAGTAAATTGATACCACATGAAAATATCATCATCGGTAATGTTGCTCTATTTGGTGCTACATCGGGACATCTCTTTATTAATGGACAAGCCGGCGAACGTTTTGCTGTTCGTAATTCCGGTGCTACAGCAGTAGTAGAAGGTCTTGGCGACCATGGTTGTGAATACATGACCGGCGGACGTGCACTTATCTTAGGAGCAACTGGAAGAAATTTCGGCGCTGGTATGAGTGGTGGTATCGCGTGGATCTATGATAAGCAGGGAACATTTAGAGACAATTGCAATACTGAAATGGTAGATCTTGATCCATTGGAACAAGAAGATGAAACCGCAATTATTGCATTGCTAAAAAGACATATTTTACTCACAAACAGCAAAATTGCACAACATATCCTCGAAAACTGGACTGCTGAGAAAAACAGCTTTATCAAAGTATTTCCAAAAGAATACAAACAGGTATTACGTACAAAATTAGTTGAAGCATAATCAGGAGGAAAAATCATGGGAAAAATAACAGGATTTAAAGAATACGATCGTGAGCTTCCGCAAAAAGAACCGGTAGCTTACAGAATACAGAATTTTCAGGAATTCAACAAGGGTTACACAGATAGTCAACTGCATACACAGGCCGCGCGATGTATGGACTGCGGTATTCCATTTTGTCACTCAGGATGTCCTTTGGGCAATGTAATACCTGAGTTTAATGATGCCGTTTACGATGGAAAATGGGAAGATGCATACAACATATTGACCTCAACAAATAACTTTCCCGAATTTACGGGAAGAATTTGTCCGGCTCCATGTGAATCGGCATGTGTATTGGGTATACACAGTTCTCCTATTACCATTGAAGAAATTGAAAAACATATTATTGAAATTGCTTTCAATAAAGGTTATGTAAAACCTAACAAAAGCTATATTAAAACAGATAAAAGAGTTGCTATTGTTGGATCAGGACCTGCGGGTTTAGCTGCAGCCGCACAATTAAATAAAGCTGGTCATGACGTTGTCGTTTTTGAACGTGATGATCAATTGGGAGGCTTACTCCGTTATGGTATTCCAGATTTTAAATTAGACAAGAAAATTATTGACCGCCGGATTTCGGTGATGCAGGAATCAGGTATTAAATTTAACGTAAACGCTGAGGTTGGCAAAAACATTTCCACCCATGAGTTACTTTCTTTTGATGCTGTTATTTTAGCAACAGGCTCAACTGTTCCTTGGCATTTGGATATTCCTGGAAAAGAATTAAAGGGTGTTCATTTCGCGATGGATTTTCTGAAACAGCAGAATAAAAAAGTGAGTGGTATTGAATACACGGAAGAGCACATCATCGCCCAAGGAAAACATGTAGTCGTAGTCGGTGACGGTGATACTGGATCGGATTGTATCGGTACTTCCAATCGACAACTGGCACAGAGCATTACCCAGATCGCACGTAAACCCATCCCTTCAAAGGAAAGATTAAAGAATAATCCATGGCCATCAGATAAAATCACTTTCAACACTTCATCATCACAAGAAGAAGGTTGTGACCGACTTTGGGCGACCGAAACAAAAGCCTTCATAAGTGATGACCATGGAAATGTCAAAGCTGTTCAGATCATAGAGGTCGAATACGAAGTAGATGATTTCGGTAGAAGAACAAAATTAGGTCAATCAGAGCCTAAAGAAATTCCGGCCGATCTTGTTCTTTTAGCTGTCGGTTATCAACATACAGAGCAACAATTGCCAGAAAAACTGGGTGTTCAAGTCGATAGCCGAGGAAATATAGTTGCGACAGATAAAGCTTACCAGACTTCGGTAGATAAGATTTTTACAGCTGGAGATTGTAGGAAAGGACAATCATTAGTTGTATGGGCGATATCAGAAGGCCGTGAGTGTGCTAGAAAAGTAGACGAATTCCTAATGGGGCATTCGGAGCTTGAAAGCAAAGAAGCGATTCATCAATATGCTTAATACCAATCCTAAATAGAAAAGAATGAGCCCCGTAAATATATTTACGGGGTTTATTCTTTTATAGCACTTCCTGTCACTGACTCATCCGGTTATTTCATCTCAAAAATGAGTAGCATATGGACCCTCGCTGATCTCAAAAAGCTTTTATTCATTTTAACCGGGACTAAGATTTTCAACCTACATGAAGTTTTTTAATCCTGCGGTTAATTATGGAATTCGTTACTAAGATGCATCATCTTAAATGAACACAGCAAGCTAATTCAAAAAATATGAATAAGATCCTCATAATAGCATTGATTTTATGTCTCCTACTTCAGGGAGAGAATATTAAATCACAGAATAATCCAAATAGACCTATTCCCAGCTTAAAAATATCGAATGATCCAAAAGATCAGGCAAAAGTTAATCTACAAGAGCTCGATATTCAAGTTAATATTTTTGGTAACATCGCGAAAACAACGATGACAATGATCTTCCGTAATAATGAAAACAGAGACTTGGAGGGCATACTGACATTCCCCATGCCTGAAGGTGTTTCGATAACAGGATACGCCCTTGATATTAATGGAAAACTACGTCAAGCTGTTGCAGTTGATAAGAGCAAAGGGACTGAGGTCTTCGAAAGTATTGAATCTCGTCGTGTAGATCCTGGATTATTAGAGCGTGTAGAAGGCAATAATTTTAAGACCAGAATATATCCTATACCTGCAAAAGGTCAACGAACCATTAGCATAACTTATGAAGAGAATTTACAATTCCATGCTTCGACTGGTTTTCAATACCATTTACCTTTAGCCTATAAACAAGCGATCGAGCGGTTTAAACTTCAGGTAAATATCTACCAAACAGACCAGGTACCGACATTGATCAGCAAACCAGATGGATCACTCCTATTTTCAGAAAAAAATCACATTTATCAAGCGGCTATAGCTAAAAACAATTTTATACCTGAGAAATCATTAGTTATTGGACTACCTAAGCGACCAAATGAGAACAACATTTTGACACAGGTTAATCAAGATCAATCTTTCTATTTCCTTAGCAATATATTTATCGATGCTTCTTCGAAAGCAAAAACCTGGAAAAACAAAATTGGGATCATTTGGGACAATTCTTTAAGCGCTAAAGATAAAGACATTCAAAAAGAATTAGCACTTCTGGATCTCATCATACAACAAAAAAAGAATTTAACTGTAGAACTGGGCTTACTGAATATCAGCTATGTAAAAGCGGGAACATTTCACATAGAACAGGGAAATTGGACTGCTCTAAAAAATTATCTCTTGCATTTAACTTATGATGGCGGAACAGACTATTCAAAATTGAATGATCAAGTGCTGCAAGCGGAGGAATATCTATTCTTTACCGAAGGATTATCCACATTTGGGTCAAATCAAGTAACCATCAACAAACCGATATATTGCATCTCTTCCTCCGCTATTGCAGATTACAGCACCCTCCAGGCCATTAGCAAAAAAACTGGTGCAAAAACGCTCAATCTATTGAATACATCGCCTATTGACGGTATTAAGAAATTAAGTTCAGAAAATTTAAAATTTTTAGGGATTAAAGAACAAGCTGATTTCTCAGAAATATATCCAGCTATCCATACAGAAGTACAGGATCATATCGCGATCACAGGTCTCGGAAAAAACAACAATCTAAAACAAATTACCTTACTCTTTGGCTACGGGAATCGGCCAACTCAAGAAGTGAAGATTGACATCAATTATCAAGAAAATGAGCTGGATATTCATAAAATCTGGGCTCAGAAAAAGATTACAACATTAGATGTTGATTACACGGAAAATAAAGAACGTATTGAAGAACTTGGTAAGCAATTTGGTATTGTTACCCGTAACACAAGTTTAATTGTATTGGAAACCGTGGAAGATTATGTACGATATGCCATCCTGCCTCCAACAGAATTACTTCCAGCTTATCATAAACTGACCAAAGAACAAAGCGTTCTTCGGGAGGAACGTATGCATGATTTATTGGCACAGGCTGAAAGCTCTGTCCAAGAATTAAAAAAATGGTGGCAGACCGACTTCAAAGCAAAGAAAACTTATCCACAGCCTAGCAGGATCGTAGAAGAGTCATTTGTAGAGCCCGAAGTTCATCCAATCAATAATGCCCAAGCTTCAACATCAAAAATGGTATCATCAGAAAGCAGACAGATGGTTTTAGCAGATGATCGATCTTCAAATCTGGAGGAAATAGTGATAAGCAATTCAGAAGACCCAGTTTCTGATCAACAGCATTATTCCGGCACTGATGTGAGTGACAGAACAACTGCTGGTGCAAAAATCACCATTCCTGACATTAAAAATGACAATATGTATCTGCAGGTCTTAGAAAAATCAGCGAATCCCTATCAAACATATCTCGAACTTCGCCAAGCATACTTGGGTACTCCGAGCTTCTATTTTGACGTTGCTAATTTTTTCTATCGAAAAGGCACAAAAGATAAAGCATTGTTAGTGTTGAGCTCACTTGCAGATCTTCAAATTGAAAATGCAGATTTATTTAAGACAATAGCTTACACACTTAAACAATGGGAACAATATCAATATGAACTTTACATCAATAAGAAAATCTTAGACTGGCGTCCTATGGATCCGCAAAGCCACCGCGATTATGCTTTAGCATTATTAGATAATAAACAATATCAAAAAGCTTTTGATCAATTATATAGTATCCTAACGCAAAGTTATACCCCTGAAGCAGCCGATCGCGACGATGGTATTGAAGAAATTATTGTAATGGAGTTGAACAATTTATTAAAATTAAACCAGGCTCCTGTTAATACCAATAACATCAGCAAACAACTCATAGCAGATCTTCCTGTTGATATTCGTGTGGTGATCAATTGGAATTCAAACAATACAGATATTGATCTTTGGGTCACAGATCCACATGGAGAAAAATGCTTTTACAGCAATAATAGCACTGCAATGGGAGGACGTTTAAGTAATGATTTTACAGGAGGATATGGCCCTGAACAATTTCTATTAAAAGGAGCAGTCAAAGGAAAATATAAAGTCGAAGTAGATTTTTATAATGATAATTCGCTAACGTTAGCAGGTCCAACAGCAGTTATGGCAGAAATCTTCACCTATTATAGCTCCGGAAAACAGGAACGTAAAATCATCACCCTGTACTTAGATAAAACCAAAGAGCAGCATGTGACCATCGGAACATTTGATTTTTAATCCAGTGCTAAGTCAAAAAAAAGCATGCTTAAAATCAGTTTTAAGCACGCTTTTTTGATCAGGATACGCAATATATCCATTAAATTCCGTTCTGTAACAAGAGCAGATATATAAAGCTAAAATAGATAATTAATAGATTTTTCTAATAACCAAGTCCTGCTTCCGTTTCTCGATTTTTGTTTTTAAGTAAGGATAAAAGAAGACTGCACCTAAAACAATGGCAGCACCACCATAAAAACCTAAACTCATCGTCTCTTTTTGACCGAAGATCAGCATGGCCAATAAAATTCCATAAACAGGTTCCAGATTTGTCGTTAAAGCAACTGTAAAAGCACTCAATTCTTTCATTACAGCAACACCTAACACATACGCAACGGCAGTACACAATACCCCTAAGATCAATAGATAAATTAAATCCGACTGGTTGAGAACCATCTTTTCATTAAAATCTCCGCTGAATAACATAAAAACTGACACCCAGAAAAAAGCGCCCAGCATTTCATAAAATGTGATTACGGTAGCACTCGATTTTTTAACCATTCTGGCATTTGCAATCGAGAAAATACTTGCACAGAATGCACAGGCTAAGCCCGCAAGAATACCTTCGATATAATTGGATTCGAATTGAAATATCATATAGATACCCATTATTATCACTACACCAACTAACATATCCATTAGAGCGATCTTTTTCTTATTGATAAGGGGTTCCAAAATAGAAGTATACAATGTCAAAGAAGATAATGTTACCAAAGCTACTGATACTGTAGATACCTTAATTGCATAAAAAAAGAGTACCCAGTGAAGCCCTACGACACCCCCGACCATTATGAAAGAGATAAAATCCTTTCTTTTTACCAGAATCTGCTGCTTGCTAACAGCAAGATAAATCCAGAGAGAAATCGCCGCAATCAAAACCCGATACCAAACAAGATGGATAGCAGATATCGAAATCAAATTACCCAAAATTCCTGTAAAACCCCATATCAGGATTGTTAAATGCAGAATAAGAACATTCTGATTAATTTTAATTTTTGACATTGTCGGTTAGTTTATTTTGGCGCTTTTATAGCCAAATAGATTGCAATAATTAAAAATGTAATATTGGGAATTAACACTGCAATCAAAGGAGGGAGCCCTCCTTTTAATGAGAACATGGTGGCAAACTGGATGAACACAATATAGGTAAAGCTCAATCCGATACCGATACCCAAACTAAGACCAATACCTCCCCTGACCTTCTTAGAGGATAAGGCAACGCCCATCAAAGTAAGTACAAATGCCGAAAAAGGATAGACATAACGTTTATATTTCTCCAATTTAAGATCTGTCATCATCCCTGTACCCCTAATTTCCTCTTTATGGATACGCTCATCCAGCTCTTTCGTATCCATGGCTGTAAAAATATTATCATACAGTTCAAAATCACTCGGCTTCATATCCAAAGTGGTATCTTTTACGGTACCCTTGTCCATTCGTTCATGAAGACCATTAATAATCCGGTTTGTATAATCATGTATTTTCCACTTAGTCGTTACAGAATCCCATGTAATACGCTCAGCGATCATTTTTTCCAATAAGGTATCACCCTTAAATTTTTCCAGTACAAACTTATATCCAATCTTGGAGTTGTTATCAAAGTTGTCTATGTATACATAACTGTTTTTATCAATCTGCATATGCGTGGACACTTTCGTATTATCTTTCAAAGGTTTTACATACACATTTTCAAAACCGATCTTCATTTTATTCGTTTTCGGAATAATATAAAGGTTAAAGACAAAAGAAACTGCAAATATGAGCGTTGCCGAAAAAATATAAGGTCTTAAAAGCCGGTTAAAACTATAGCCAGCACTTAATATGGGTACAATTTCCGTTTGATCGGCCATCTTCGAAGTAAAGAAGATAACAGCGATAAAATTGATCAGAGGACAAAGGAAATTTAAATAAAACGGGATAAATCCTGCGTAATATTCAAATATAATTTTGTCCATAGGAGCATTATATTTCAAGAAATCATCCAATCGCTCAGAAATATCAAAAATGACCATGACGACTGTAAAAATAGCCATCGTGAACACAAATGTGCTCAAGTACTTTTTAATAATGTAACGATCGATAATAGAAAACATAATACTACTAAGATGCAAAAAAATTACAAACGTTGACCTAATACTTTGACCATTTTATTTTTCCAATCGTAGAATGTACCATCTACAATTTTCTCACGCGCCTCATTTACTAGCCATAAATAGAAGTGTAAGTTATGTAAAGAAGCAATCTGTGCACCTAAAAGTTCTTGCGAACGGATCAAATGGCGTAAATATGCTTTTGTATATACTTGATCTGAGTAAAGATCACTATCGGGATCAATTGGAGAAAAATCGTCTTTCCATTTTTCATTCTTGATATTGATCGTTCCGTGACGTGTAAAAATCATACCGTTACGTGCATTACGCGTTGGCATTACACAGTCAAACATATCGATACCCAAAGCGATGTTTTCAAGTAGATTGATTGGTGTACCTACACCCATCAGGTAACGAGGTTTATCTTCTGGAAGAATATTACAGACAACTTCCGTCATCGCATACATTTCCTCAGCAGGCTCTCCTACGGATAAACCACCGATTGCATTACCTTCACGATTGAAAGACGCAATTTTCTCAGCAGATCTTTCACGTAAGTCTTTATATACTGATCCTTGAACAATGGGGAACAATGTCTGGTCATATCCATATAAGGGTTCTGTACTATCAAAACGATCACAACATCTTTTCAGCCAACGGTGAGTCATTTCAATCGAACGACGGGCATACCCATAGTCACATGGATAAGGAGTACACTCATCAAAAGCCATGATAATATCCGCACCGATTACTCGTTGTGTATCCATCACATTTTCAGGCGTAAATAAATGCTTTGAACCATCAATATGTGACCGGAACGTCACACCTTCTTCTCGTATCTTACGATTGTCTGACAATGAATAAACTTGGTAACCTCCAGAATCTGTTAAAATTGGACGGTCCCAACCGTTAAATTTGTGAAGACCACCTGCCTTATTCAAAACATCCAGTCCTGGTCGTAGATATAAATGATAGGTATTTCCCAAAATAATTTGAGCTTTAATATCATTTCTCAATTCGTGCTGATGCACACCTTTGACCGTACCAGCTGTTCCAACCGGCATAAAAATAGGAGTTTGAATTTTTCCGTGAGCTGTCTCAACAACACCTGCACGCGCTTTAGAAAATTTATCTTGTACTTGAAGGGTGAATTTCATTAATCTTTTATTTTTTGGGGATTCTAATTTGATGATTTTTACTGTTTCAGAAGCAAATTCCCCAACATGCTTTTTTTAAAATCTTTGCAAAAATACTATAAAAAGCAATGCAAAGATTGACCTTTTACAAGATTTTAACATTTACAGCACAAAAAACATTATTAAAGCAAATATCCATGGAACATACTATCTTTGCAACCTATGAACATCGTACAGCAATACGCCTTCTATTACCCTTATATCGCCTTTGGCATCCTCGGTTTATTACTGCTCATCCAGTTGTACTATATTATAATTGTATACGGAAAACTGAGTCGTCATAAAGTGCATTCTTATCAGGAACAAGATCAATTTGATCCTATTTCTGTCATCATCTGTGCACACAATGAACAAAAAAATCTAAAGCAGTTTTTAGCATCAATTTTAGAGCAGGATTATCCCCAATTTGAAGTGATTGTTGTTAATGATTACTCTACTGACGAGACAAAATGGATTTTAAAGGAATATCAATCTCAATATGATAACTTAAGAATTGTCGATATTAAGGAACATATACGACTTAAGCACGGAAAAAAATTTGCCGTTACCCTAGGAATTAAATCTGCTATTTACGAAAAACTGGTTTTCACAGATGCTGATTGCAATCCAAATTCAAACAATTGGTTAAAAGAAATAGCTGGAGCACTTAACCAACCCGATACAGAGATTGTCATCGGTTACTCCCCTTATTTTAAATATAAAGGTTTTCTCAATAAACTTATTCGGTTCGAGACAACGCATACAGCAATGAGTTATTTATCGTATGCAATAAAAAAAGATGCCTACATGGCTGTAGGCAGAAACATGGCCTACACAAAAACGTTATTTTTCAGTAAAAAGGGATTTGCATCACACATGCACATCAAATCTGGTGATGACGATCTTTTTGTCAATGAAAACGCTACGAAAAAAAATGTAGCCATATCCATTCATAATGATGCTATCGTTTACTCAGAACCTAAAACAACCTGGAAAAGCTATTACAAACAAAAAGCACGGCATTCGGGCGCTTCGGTTATCTACAAAAAAAGACATCAGCGTATGTTGGGTATGCAATTGATCACTTCATTTTTATTCTACGTTACGATTATCCTAACTGCGATTATTTTCCCTAATTACTGGTACGTACCTGTAGCTGCATATCTAATTCGCCTACTTGCACAACTCATCGTTTTTAGGGCAATATATAAGAAATTAGCAGTTTCTGATCTCATTTGGTGGTTACCATTATTAGACATCATCTACTATTTCTATATTTGCATCAACGGACTATTCAACCGTAAAAAGAAATCACTTAGCTGGAAATAATATTCATATTTTAAAACTTTCACTTTGAATCCTACAGTAGACATCATATATCAGTATTTTCCAAACTTAACAGAAGTTCAGAAAACACAATTTGCACAACTTGCAGAACTTTATCCGTTTTGGAACAATCAGATCAATGTTATTTCACGAAAAGACGTTGAAAGCCTTTATCTGCATCATGTATTACATTCTTTAGGTATTGCAAAATACGTCATGACATTTGCTCCGGGCACTCGTATTTTAGACGTTGGCACAGGCGGAGGATTCCCAGGAATACCATTGGCTATTTTATTTCCTGAAGTAAAATTTCATTTGGTAGATTCGATCGGAAAAAAAATTAAAGTTGTTCGCGAAGTTGCGTCTGCTTTAGGACTTGAGAATGTTGAAGCAGATCACATCCGTGCAGAACAATTGGACGACAAATATGATTTTGTTGTATCACGTGCTGTAACACGATTAGCAGATTTTGCTCCTTGGATCCGCAATAAATTCCTTAAACAGGATAAAAATGGAATTCCTAACGGTATCTTATATCTAAAAGGTGGTGATTTAAAAGAAGAAATTAAAGAGTCACGACTGAAAGCTGAGCTGCACCCACTATCCGATTATTTTAAAGAAGACTTCTTTGAAACGAAATATGTCGTTTATGTTCCGATGTAATTTAGGGATTTAAGATTTCTAATTTAGGGAGACTCAGACGTTGATGAATGATTTCGACAGAATCGAGGTAGTTTTTTAAACTGTGCTGCACATAAGCGATCTGATCGTAATGGTCTGCCTTACGCAACCATTTGGAGGAAGGTTCATAATAAGCCCGAAATTTAACCAAAGAGTCTCCCGTTAAAGGAGTGTAAGCTTCAGTTAGCGCAGTCCATTGTGCTAAGACTTTGTCTTGTTCGAACTCCCGCTCGAATAGTCTTTGAAGTCTCCGAGAAGCACGGCCCTTCTTACTCAAAAGATTATACAACTTATTGAGATTAACGGCAAGACCGCCCTGATGTGGTAAGGTCACCATATTTTTGGTATCTCCCCAAAAGTATATGGACTTATATGTAACCTGCTTTTCGGCCATTTTCTCTTCCGCCGTTAATTTTTCCCCAACTATTAGCGCAGTATCCAGTATGTTGGTATCCTGATTAATTATTTTTTTATTCCGAAGAGTGGTATCTGGATAGGAAAAAATAAAATGAGCAGATGAAGATTTGGCCTTGCTAAAAAATAAAAGCAGACAGATAGACAGCAAAAAAAATAAGCGACCTGGATTCATTTCTTTATAATTAGTTATTTAAAAATAACTACAAAAGAAATACGAACGACGATTTTAACTTTGTTTAACTGTCTATCTATCTTGAATTATTACCCCAATTCTTCTATAATTTTTTTGCCAATCGCATTAATCTCTTCGTCCATACCAAACATTGGTAAACCAGTCTCGGGATTGGTTTTCAACCACAGATTCTCTGTATCTTTAATAATCTGTACATATTCTACCCCTTCTTTAAAAATCACATAAGTATCTTCCTCTTCTGGGAATACCGAGTAAACAATATCTTCAATTTCTATATCAAACGGTTCTTTCATTTCCATAGTCATATATTTTTATTTCAAACAAAGATACAAGCTATCTCATAATTCTCTAAAATATGAAAGTAAAATTCTTTTCTAATCATTTTTGATATCAAAAGTAAAACCGTTTAAGCCTGAATTTCAGTAAAATATTATTATCTTTAAATAACCGAATATGAACTTTTACCATCAAATAGCACTTACCAAAATTAAGGGGGTAGGACCTAAAACTGCGCGAGCTTTGCTTACGCACTGCGGTTCTGTGCAAGAAATCTTGGAGACAAATGCCAGCACTTTAGCAAAAATTCCAGGAGTAAACAGTCGAACAGCTAATGAAATCGCGTCGAAAAACTATCAGGAAGCAACCGAAAAAGAAATGGCATTTGTTGAAAAACACCAGATAAAAGTTTTATGGATAGATAATTCGGATTATCCTCAGAAATTGAGAAATTGTGAGGATGCACCACTGGTCTTATATTACAAAGGGAATGCCGACCTCAATAAAGAACGTATGGTCAGCATTGTCGGAACGAGAAATGCCACCAGCTATGGTCGCAAACTTTGCGATACGCTCATTGAACAGATGCAGCCTCTTGATACCACAATTGTGAGTGGACTGGCCTATGGCATCGATATCATGGCTCACAAAAATGCTTTACTGCATCGGATACCAACAGTGGGTGTATTAGGACATGGACTAGACCGGATTTATCCGGCGACTCATAGAGAAATAGCATCAAAAATGCTTCAACAGGGTGGATTACTAACTGAATTTCCATCAGATAGCAATCTTGACCGCCAAAATTTCCCGATGCGAAATCGCATTATAGCAGGTATGTCTGATGTAACGATTGTCATAGAGGCGGCCACAAAGGGAGGCGCGCTCATTACTGCAGAAATAGCAAATAGCTATAACCGAGATGTATGCGCATTCCCGGGAGCAATAGATCAGCTTTATTCGGCAGGTTGTAATTATTTAATTAAAACCAACCGCGCACATCTGATCCGGGATGCGAAAGATCTTTGCTACTTGATGAACTGGGAAGCTCCAGAAAAGCAAACAGGTATACAGCTCCCACTCCTACCTCCTGAGTTAAATAAAGATCAGTTGCACCTCTATCTCTTTCTACAGGGTAAACAGCAAGTTGGTATTGACGACATCACGCGTTACTGTAACTGGCCACAAAGTAAACTTGCGATGATTTTACTCGAAATGGAGATGAATGGTCATATCACCTCTTTACCTGGAAAAATGTATAAAATTTAAACCTAAACAACCTTATAAATCTAAATGAAAGAAAATACAAATACCAAAACTATTTGGAAAGTAATCGGTGCGTCCTCCATGGGAACACTGATTGAATGGTATGACTTTTTTATCTTCGGAAGTTTATCCATCGTCATTTCAACCAAATTTTTCCCTGCGGATAATCCAACTGCTGCTTTCCTTTCTACCTTAGCCACGTTTGCTGCTGGTTTTGTTGTCAGACCATTCGGTGCACTTTTTTTCGGTAGATTAGGAGACCTTATCGGAAGAAAATACACATTTATGGTTACACTGTTGCTCATGGGAGGTGCCACTTTCTTGATCGGTTGTATACCCAGCTATGAGAGCATTGGCTTTCTTGCCCCCTTACTGGTACTGATCTTACGTTTATTGCAAGGGCTGGCACTCGGTGGTGAATATGGTGGAGCGGCAACTTATGTGGCAGAACATGCCCCTGAAGGTCAACGTGGCTATTGGACATCCTGGATACAGACGACAGCAACTTTTGGTTTATTTATCTCTTTGGTTGTTATACTCCTAACAAAATACATCTTGACCGAAGAACAATTTGACGCCTGGGGATGGCGTGTTCCATTTATTCTATCCATATTGATGGTGTATGTGTCTTACCTCATCCGTAAAAACATGAGTGAATCGCCCGAGTTTGCCAAAGCGAAAGAAGAGGGTACAACAAGCAAAAATCCTTTAAAAGAAAGCTTTGGAAACCGGTATAACTTAAAATTTGTACTGCTTGCTTTATTTGGCGCAGCTATGGGACAAGGAGTCGTATGGTATACGGGACAATTCTATTCCATGAGTTACATGAAAACTGTGATGCACCTCAATTCGGACGAAGCTGATATGATCTTAGGAACGGCATTGCTGATCGGAACACCATTTTTTATTCTTTTCGGCTGGTTAAGTGACAAAGTCGGCCGTAAATGGATTATGCTTTTGGGCATGTTATTGGCACTTTGTACCTATAGACCTATATACAAAGCGATGTATCAACTAGCGGATACCAGCACAAAAGAAGTGAGCTCGACCAAAACATTAAAATTGGCCGATAACAAGCTTCAAACGATTATCCAGTATACTGATGGAACACGTTCTCAAGAAATAAGCCACGATCAATCGACCGAACAGGATAGGCTTATTAAAAAAACGGTAACTGTGCATGTTAGTAACCGCATAAGTTTGACAGCATTGATATTTATTCAGATCATATACATCACCATGGTGTATGGACCAATCGCGGCATTTCTGGTGGAAATGTTTCCGGTTAAAATTCGTTACACATCGATGTCCCTACCTTACCATGTCGGTAATGGTATTTTCGGAGGCTTATTGCCCGCTATTTCGACTTACCTGACAACAAATGCACAGGTTGCTCAGGATCCTGAATTCTATTTAGCAGGACTATGGTATCCGATCATTATTGCGGCTGTATGTTTCATAATCGGATCGTTGTATATTAAAAATAAACCTAATCACCTCAACAATGGATAAGCTAAAAAAAATATTAGGGATTCTTTGGATTGCGCTGGCGGTATTTACCGCATACTTTTGTCTTTTTGAACTCGCAATTCCTAAAATAATGATCGGACATCAAGAAGATTTAGTATTCGGAATCATTATTATGTTCATTTTAACACCAATTATCTCACTTGGTCTAGGTCTTTTTGGGTATTATTCGCTCTGTGGCGAGTATGGAAAAGACAAGACTTAAAATTATTCTTATTGACTATCAGCGAAGTAAGCACTAATAGCAAAATATCTTTCTTTAGAAGGATTTTTTTTCTACTTTTGTGACGGGTAAGTCTTTTACGACCAGCTCCCATTGACTCCCCCAGGTTGGGAACAAAGCAAGGGTATTTGGTTGAGCGGTGCGATAAAAGGAGCTTACCCATTTTTTATGCCCAAAATTTCGGGTCAGCTTCCTTTCACAAATCGTAAATACACAGCAATTTTAAGGAATACTTCTACTAAACAAAATAATTTTGTTTATTTGTAACTGAATTAGAACTATCGTATGAGTTGGTTTAAAAGAGATAAAGCCGGAATTAACACGGCAACAGAAAATAAAAAAGAGGCGCCAGACGGATTGTGGAACAAATGTCCATCATGTAAAAAACCGTTGTTGAACCTTGAACAAATCGAAAACAATTACGTTTGTCAATACTGTGGATACCACCTTAGAATTGGTTCTGCAGCTTATTTTTCAATCATTTTTGATAATAACGAGTTTACTGAATTATTCCCGACATTAAGCTCAGGTGACCCGATCAATTTCTTCGATTCAAAACCTTATACAGAACGTTTAAAAGAAAGTCAGGCTAAAACAGGTCTGGTTGATGCTATTCGTTCTGGTCATGGTAAAATCGATGGGCAGGAACTGGTTATCGCTTGTATGGACTTTAACTTCATCGGAGGTTCTATGGGTTCTGTAGTAGGTGAGAAAATTGCACGTTCCATCGATTACTGTATCGAACATAACATTCCTTTTATGTTGATTTCCAAATCAGGTGGAGCCCGTATGATGGAGGCTGCATTCTCATTGATGCAAATGGCAAAAACAGCGGCAAAATTAGCCCTATTGGCTAAAGCAAAATTGCCTTATGTTTGTTTGCTTACAGATCCAACGACAGGAGGTGTTACCGCTTCTTACGCCATGTTAGGAGATATCAATATTGCTGAACCAGGGGCTTTAATCGGTTTCGCAGGTCCACGTGTTATCAAAGAAACAATCAAAAAAGATCTTCCTAAAGGATTCCAGACTTCAGAATTTATTTTAGAGCACGGCTTCCTGGATTTTATCGTAGACAGAAGACAATTAAAAGAAAAAGTATCAACATACTTGAGATTGATTAAATAATAATCGGTCTTTAAAATATCTTCGGTGGAACACCGAAAAAAACAAGAGCTCCTACTATTGGAGCTCTTGTTTTTTTAGATACTTTAGAAAAGCCCAAAATCTCCGCTTGGATAAATAATCAAAATCAGCCTCATTCGCATAAGCCTCCCGCTCGTAAGATATATTCAGATAAGCTTGATGGAAATTTCTGTACTGCAGATAACGAAATAAAAATTCAATAAGATAACTGATATAAAAGAATATGATAAGCAATTCCACCGCCTGCCTCATATGTATCTGCTCATGATTGATCAATTGACGGTTATCTTTAAATATACGCTTCTTTAGAAAAATAAAAGGATAAATAGTAATGGCATCAGCCTTTCCCCATGAAAATACTTTTGTCCAAAACCGACTAACCAAAATCATATCTTTTCAAATTAAATCCAATTCTATAAATTACTACGAATCAAGATAGATAATTTTTATTATCTATCTTACATTGTATATTTCCTCTATAAAATAATTCTTGATGATAAAGGAAAGAACGATAAATTTGTTTTATATTAGGTGCAATGATATTCAACAAATTTATTTAAGTTTGTTATATAAAAATTAACAGATTAGTATGCCTTACAAAGAGCGCGAAATTAATAAATTGTATTATACGATGGGTGAAGTGACAACCATGTTTGATGTCAACGCCTCCCAAATTCGTTTCTACGAGCGTGAATTTGATATTATTCAACCAAAAAAGAATAAAAAAGGAAATCGTCTATTTACCCAAGATGATATTGCTAATTTAAAAATCATCTTCAATCTGGTTAAAGATAAAGGTTATACCCTTCAAGGTGCACGTGAATATCTGCGTACAAATAAATCGGAAGCAAAAGAAAACCAGCGTGTCGTCGATTCTTTAGAAAAATTGAAGAGTTTTTTATTGGAAGTACGTGACAGCCTATAGCTAAAAACCTATCTTCCTGCGAGTTCAATAATCTCTAAATTTTCAATTTTACTGCCATTTATTTCAAACCGCATGAGTGTTCTCACTTTATGCCAGCCCTGTTTTCCCGCAGCCCCTGGATTTAGATGCAGGCATTTTAACTTCTGATCATACATCACCTTCAAGATATGCGAGTGCCCCGTTATAAAAAGCTGGGGAGGATGAGCTGTTATTTCTTTCTTTATCCGTGGTGCATACTTACCGGGATACCCGCCGATATGTGTCAGCCAAACATCTACGCCTTCACAGGTGAACCTCAGATCTTCGGGAAAACGATGACGTAGTCCTTGATCATCGATATTGCCATACACTCCACGTAAAGGTTTAAAACCTTCCAGTTGGTCTGCAACTTCGGCATTCCCAAAGTCACCAATATGCCAGATTTCATCACAGTTTTCAAAGTGCTTAAACACCGACTCGTCCAGATAAGCATGTGTATCTGATATCAATCCAATTCTTGTCATACTAAAAAGCTAAAAAATAAGGTCGCAAAGCGGTCTTATACATTTCTGAATAAACACCTTTCGCTTCATAAATTATAAAATCAGAAACTGTTGAAACTCCACGATAAGCTTTCTGAAAAACAATAATCTTACGGATGATGGCATCACCTTCGAAAGATCGGATCTGAATCTCCTCTTTTAAACATAAATTCAAGGTTTCCGCAATCTCCTTCAGTTCATCGGCCAATAGTTTTGGAACGATCAAAGCCAATTGCCCATCTACCTGTAGCTTGTCTGCGGCGAAGGTCAACAGCTCGTTAAAAAACTGAAGATTGGTATGTCTGGCCAACTTCTTCCTTGCATCTGGATTATGCAACGAATCGGTATAAAAGGGCGGATTAGAAATAATAAAATCAAAAGAGCCTGTATCAGTAAAATCTTGAAATGAACAAGCGTGCATCACCATTCGGTCTCCAAAATTGGAGTTTCTAAAATTTATTGCTGCCCGCTTCGCGGCTGCAGGATCAATTTCTACAGCGATCACCTCGCTATCCGCACAGCGCTGTGCTAACATGAGCGCAATCACACCTGTACCTGTACCAATATCTAATATACGTTCCGAAGAATCAACATGAACGAGTGAAGCTAATAACACAGCATCGGTATTAATTTTCATCGCACAATCAGATTGATCAACGGCAAACTCTTTAAACTGAAATATAGAAGCCATTGTCACAAAGATAATCCTTTTAAAACCGTTGCACTATTTGATCAGTACAATATTTGAATAAATTTTTATTACTTTAGGTCAATAAAAACAAATACATATGAACCGATATATTTCTGTTATATTCTTCAGTATTATCACCCTATTCACGATCATTCCAACATCCTTTGCACAAGATAAATGCGAACTAACGATCAACAGCTCGCTTGAACCCTTGACTAAGATATTAAATGCAAACCAGTACGATAAATTAGCACCGATCTTAGCTCAGATAGAACAAAGCTGTGGGACTATAGAGCTTGTTCAGCGAATCAAAATAGTACATTTGATCATCGCTAAACAAAGTAGTGGCAATGCCATCGAGCGCTATTTAGACAATGGTTTTGATGAACAATTACTGAACCGCTTTCGTGATGCTGCAAGAGAGGATTTTGCCTATCAGTATGAATCTAATAAACAGCAATATAATTATGTTCCACTGAGACATCCGATCGACCAGCTCATTAAAACACGTGCAAAAGCTTTATTGCAGTCTCAATCCTATACGCTTTCCGATGCAGAAATTGACATCTTAAATCTTTTTTCGAACGAAGAGCTATTACGTAATCAGGCATCATCTGTAAAACAAACCGTACCTGAAAAACAAGATAATGTAATAAAAGAGGAGCAGGAGGAGACATTAGCTTTAGCAGATTATTACAATAAGTCTAAGATAGGTTTTCTTCCGTATATAGGTGTATATGGTCCTTTAGGGGGAAAAAACACTACATTTGGACCCAATCTTTCTCTTGGTTTTACTATTATGAGCTCGCTCCAAAAGTCATTTATATTTGAAGGGGGATTTAAGGTCCGTATCAATAGCAACGATAAAAATTTTGACTACAACTATTATGATCAGAGCGAATCTGTGAATTCCAATTTTGGTTTATTTTTTGGCGGAGCTGTCGGTTACAAAATCTATGATAACACCAAGTATATTGTCATTCCTAAACTTAATATCGGAATAGATATTGTCGACACCGGTATATCTGAAGACATCTATACAGATGGTTATTACGATGGTTATGGCGATTATATATCCGGCGGAAATTCCACAAAATTACATACAGTGAATACCATGCACTTGGGACTTAGTATGGCAGGAATGCGTCAGATTAAAGGAAAAAATTATATAGGAATAGAAGCTGGATATCATTATACCCCATACCAGTGGGATCATAATCTGCTCAGCAACATCTACAACCACTACGGAAGTATCGAATTATTTTTCAGATTCTAATTTTTCAATAACCGCTGGATCTCATCCAGTTTCATAAGGGCTTCCACAGGCGTAAGCGTGTTCACATCCAGATTATTCAGCATATCACGGATTTTTTCAAGGACGGGATCATCAATCGAAAACATCTGTAATTGATAGGCTTGCTTTTGGATTTTGCGCATACTATCCTTAATCTGTTCGCCCCCAGTCCGCTCCTGTTCTAATCTTTTTAAGATTTCATTTGCACGGGATAGTAATTTTGGTGGCATACCTGCTAATTTAGCTACGTGGATACCAAAGCTATGTTCTGAGCCTCCAGGAACTAACTTACGTAAGAATATGACCTTATTGTTCATCTCCTTGACCGTCACATTATAATTCTTGATACGTGGCATGGAATTGGTCAATTCATTCAATTCATGATAGTGAGTAGCAAACAATGTTTTGGCCTTAGCTGCAGGATGGTTATGAAGAAATTCAGCAATAGCCCAAGCGATAGAGATACCATCATAAGTGCTTGTTCCTCGACCGATCTCATCCAATAAAATTAAACTCCGGTCAGAGAGGTTATTCATGATACTCGCCGTTTCATTCATTTCAACCATAAATGTTGATTCACCGGAAGATAAATTATCAGATGCTCCTACCCGGGTAAAGATTTTATCCACAAGACCTATCTTTGCTTCCTTTACAGGGACAAAAGAACCGATCTGAGCCATAAGTACGATCAATGCAGTTTGGCGCAAGAGCGCCGATTTACCGGCCATGTTGGGACCAGTGATGATGATAATCTGTTGCGTCGTATTATCCAAATAAACATCATTCGTGATATAATCTTCACCAATGGCCATTATCTTTTCGATAACAGGGTGACGACCACCTTTTATATCTAATACTTTACTTTCTGATATCTCGGGCTGAACATAATAATTCTTTTCTGCGATAACAGCAAAGTTCAAAAGCACATCTAATTTAGCCAGTAACTGCGCATTCAATTGAATCGGTTTAATATAAGCCGCAATAGCAATTAACAATTCGGCATAAAGACGATTCTCAATGACCTGAATTTTTTCCTCAGCACCTAAAATCTGATCCTCATATTCTTTTAGCTCCTCGGTGATGTAGCGTTCGGCATTCACCAAAGTCTGCTTACGGATCCATTCCGTAGGTACTTTATCACGGTGTGTATTGGTAACTTCTAGGTAATAGCCAAAAACATTATTAAAAGCAATTTTAAGGGAAGGGATACCGGTTGCCTCCGCTTCTCTCTTTTGGATTTCGATTAAATAATCTTTTCCTCCGAAAGCGATCTTACGTAAACGATCCAATTCATCGTCCACACCATCAGCTATTACATTTCCTTTATTCAAGGCAACAGGAGGTTCTGCAGAAACTTCTTTTTCAATCTTATCACGAATGATACGACAGATATCCAACTGATCAGCAATGGCTCGAAGGGATTCAGAATTTTCCTGATTCGTTAGCTCCTTTAATTTTTCAACAGCATACAAGGCACGTTTCAACTGTACAATTTCGCGGGGTGAAGCTTTCTGAAGACCAATTTTAGAAATAAGCCGCTCAAGATCGCCTACATACTTAATCTCTTGAATCAAGGCATCACGTAAATCTCTATGCTCTGAAAAGTAAGCTACCACATCGAGACGCTCTTGAATTGATTTACGATCTTTCAATGGCATTACAATCCAACGTTTTAATAATCGCGCCCCCATGGGAGAAGCAGTTTGATCCAAAACATCCGATAAAGTCGTCGCATTTTCATTTGTAGATCCGATCAGTTCGAGATTACGAACTGTAAAACGATCTAACCACATGTAGCGATCTTCTTCAATACGCGAAATATTAGAAATATGCTGCAGATTGCGGTGTTCTGTTTCATTTAGATAATGTAAGGCAACACCGGCAGCAACCATTCCAATAGGCATCCGGTCGATACCAAAACCTTTCATCGAATTAACTTCGAAATGTTTTAATAAGTGCTCTGTTGCGTAATCTCCAGTATAAGGCCATTCGTCTAGCGTATAGGTATAATACTGACTCCCGAATAGCTCCAAAAACTCTTTAGATTGCTTACGCGACATGATGACTTCAGTAGGTTTAAATCCCTGCAAAAGTTTGTCAATATAAGACTGCGTACCTTGTGCGACTAAAAACTCACCGGTAGAAATATCTAAGAAAGAAATTCCGATCTGCGTTTTCTCAATATAAATTGAGGCTAAATAATTGTTGGACTTCTGTTGGACAATATTATCATTATAAGAAACCCCAGGAGTTACCAATTCTGTCACTCCACGTTTAACGATGGTTTTGGTTTGCTTAGGATCCTCCAATTGGTCACAGATGGCTACACGCTGACCTGCACGGACAAGTTTTGGCAAATAAGTCTCCAGAGAATGATGCGGAAAACCTGCCAGAGCAGTTTCCGATTCGGTTCCATTTCCTCTCTTTGTTTGTACGATCCCTAAAATACTGGCGGCCTTAATGGCATCTTCACCAAATGTTTCATAAAAATCACCTACACGGAACAACAATAATGCACCTGGATATTTCACCTTGATCGCATTGTACTGCTGCATTAATGGAGTTACCTTTTTTTCTGCCTTTGCCAATTGGATTTCGTTTATTTATAATAAGCCGTAAAAATAACATAATCTACCTGATTAGACAAACGATCTCGTAGAATATGAAAAACTTAATTCTCTTTTCGCCTTAAATCATTTTTCAATATACATACATACCGAAGAATATCCATTACCTCGATCTCAGGCTTGTAAAAAAGAACATCTAAAAAAAAGCATATCATAAACAATACTGAACATAACAATTGGGCAAAATATTTCGTTCCTTTGCATTGTTTTTCAAAAGATATGGCAATTAAAAGAACGAATCAAGTAAAGAAAAAAAAGGTTCAAACAGGTTGGCAAAAAAAAGTTAAAACTTGGTCAATACGTATTGTTGGCGGTTTCTTTGCAATAACTCTATTTTGGGTACTCGCACTTAAACTCATCAATCCACCTATTACCTGGCTCATGATCCAACGTGGGTTTGAGCTACAAGCAGCTGATAAAGGATTTAAACTGGAAAAAGATTGGTTAGATTACGATGAGCTCTCGGACAACCTAAAACGTGCTGCGATAGCAGGTGAAGATGCTCATTTTATGACGCACTGGGGTTTTGACACGGATGCTATTCAAAAAGCTATAGAGAAAAATAAAGATGGAAAAAAATTACGTGGGGGAAGTACAATCAGTCAGCAGGTAGCAAAAAATGTATTCCTGTGGCCAAAACGTTCTTGGCTTAGAAAAGGTTTAGAAACTTACTTTACTGTTTTAATCGAAACATTCTGGAGTAAAAGAAGAATTCTGGAAGTCTATCTCAATGTTATTGAAATGGGGCAAGGTGTTTATGGAGCAGAAGCTGCATCCCAGTATTACTTCAAAAAATCAGGATCTACCTTATCAAAGAAACAAGCGGCCCTGATCATTGCAATCCTGCCCAATCCAAGACAGTGGGATGCCCGAAATCCTTCAGCATATGTCAATCGTAGAGCAAATAGTATTGTTCGTTACATGGATCATTACCAAATACCAGAATAGCAAAAATATGATCAGGTTATAATAAAAGAAGCGATGACTAATCAATCATCGCTTCTTTTATTATCTAGCCGAAAACTCGTTTATGCCAACTTTCTCCAAAAGGAATCTGCCATTTATCAGTTAAAGACGCTAAAGAGGTGATCGTATTATCAAAGACAACAGTTGTGTCGTCAATTTGACCATCTTTTACTAAATTTTCAAATTCAGATCTGGATGCAGCATGCAACTGACCTTCCTTTTTAAAAGCAACGTTCATACGATCAAAAAGCTGAATATCAAAATCTGCTTCTAGTGTCTTCAAAAAGCGAACGGAACTGTCAATTGAACAACCAGATGCTGCAGCAATCTGCTCATCCACGGATAGCACAATAAACAAGTTATACCTAACCTCCGCCTGAGCAGATAAAGGTTCTCCATGCACTTTCCAGCCTGCGGCAAAATCTGCCAACCTGTTTTGAATCAATAACGCTTCATCATCAGTAAAGAAACGATTTGATTGATATACCCACGCACTTGTCATAACTTTTGAATTAATTAGTGAACATAATATGGTGAAATCATCAAATATACAATAACACCCGTTACCGCTACATATAACCACATCGGGTACGTAATACGTGCTATTTTTTTATGTCTTTCATACGACCCGGCAATACCTCTTACATAAGTAATCAGTACAAAAGGAATAATAATAACAGATAATACTATATGTGTTATTAATATAAAATAGTATATCGGGCGTAATATGCCCTCTCCACCGTATGGTGTAGAGTTAGCGGTCATATGATAAGCAACATACATCCCTAGAAACGCAACAGAACAACATACACAAAGTTTAATTAATCTTTCATGTAATTTACGATTACCTTTTTTAATCGCTAAAACCGCCCAGAACAATAATACCGCAGTGATACCATTGATCGTTGCATATATAGGGGGCAAAAATCCCAAAGGCTCTACATCATATCCCAGTTTGCGTAAATTAACGCCAAACAAAGCTGCTACTACAAGTGGTATAACAACCGATAAAACGACAATCCACTTATTATACTTCTTCTCTTCTGCTGTTTGTCCCATTTTATTTAGTTTCAATCTTTGGAGGATGATTTCTTATTTCCTCCACAACCAACAATTTAATCTCATCACTTAAGCGTTCCGCTTCCTTTTTCATCGTGATATCATAAAATCCTCTGATCCTACGTTTCGTATCAATCAAAACGTAAGATGATCCTACAACAAAAGGATTATTGACATCTGCTGTGGCTAAAGCATCCTGCAGTAAACCATCTTTTGCAAATTTAAAGATATCCGAATTTGGTTTACTTACAAAGTACCATCTTTTATCTGAGGGATCAATATTCTTAATGTAATTTTTTAATACATCGGGTGTGTCATAAGTCGTGTCGACAGAAACAGAATAGAACTTAATCATCTTATTATGTCTAAACTCACCAGATATCTTATTTAGGCTATTAATCATTGTTGTCGAAAACGACTTATCTCTTGAATAAAAAAGATGTACAACAGTAATAGCGCTATCCTTCCCAAACAGCTCAACGGGTTTGCCATCGTAGTTGATAAAAGACATATTTGGAACCTGATGATAGATTGTATCCATGATATCTCTGCCCCATTTACGATGGGTAGTACCTGGAACTTCTTTCTGACCGAATATTGGCAAAGTAGAATACGAATTCGCCATTCCAGTTCTATTCAGCACTACATACAAAAATCCTGGCAATAATAATATTATTGCCAGGATCATGATAGTTTGAATACCTTTATTTTTACCAGTATTTTTACCCATTTATTTTATTTATTTTCCCACAACTGGTGAGGATGCAAATCATTCAATAAGAAGTTACCTTCAGTTAGCATTAAAATGATAAAATAAATAATGAAGATAAATACAATACTTACAGTAACGATGAAACTGGATTTCTCAAATTTCAAGTGCATAAAGTAAGCTACAATATAGTAAGCTTTTACTAATGTTAATACAATATAGATGGTATTAACTAAAGCACCTTTTGCTAAGATTTGCCAATGATGAACAAACCCCAATGCGATTAAGAATTCGACAGCAGTTAATGCTAAAAGGACGAAGAAAATTCTCCAGATACCCTTTTTGTCCATTCCTTCTCCGTGTCCGTGCTCCTCATGAGCAATATTATCGTGATGTTGTGACATAGCTTTTCTAAAATTAAAAACTTATAATTATACTAAATAGAAGAATGTAAATACAAACACCCAAACTAAATCCACAAAGTGCCAGTATAAACCTACTTTTTCAATCATTAAATACGAACCGCGATTCTCGAATGTGTTATTCAAAGTCATGCACAGGACGATAATATTTAAGATAATACCTACAGTAACGTGAAAACCGTGAAAACCTGTGATCGTAAAGAACAGATTGGCAAACTGCAACGCTGAAGTATAGGAGATATCATGTGTAAAATACGGTTGCAAAGCATCTTTAATAGCATCACCCTCTAAACCTGTAGCCGGGTTTTGACCAAACCAGAAACCAGCATGGTGTAAGTGAGTCCACTCAATCGCTTGACAGCCTACGAAAGCAATACCACCAAGTATTGTCCATAACATCCATTTTACGACTTCATTTTTTGAGTTACGATGCCCTGCTTCTACAGCTAAAACCATAGTCACAGAAGACATAATCAAAATAAAAGTCATAATACCAACGAACACTAAAGGTTGTCCGTGTTCTGCAATACCTGGTATAGATTGGAAAATCTTATCCGCATCTGGCCATGTACTATGTGCAAATCGTTGCGTTCCGTAATAAACCAAAAACGCAGAAAATGTAAAGGCATCCCCAACTAAGAAAAACCACATCATGATTTTTCCGTATTCCAAATTCCAAGGTGATTTTCCACCATTCCATGGACCGGTTTTTACCTTATCCAATTGTGATACAGTTGTACTCATTGTTTACTATTATTGATTCAAAAGTAAGAAAACATATATATAAATCCACAAAAGATCGAGAAAATGCCAAAAAATTGTGGCTAGATTCATGCGGAATTGATTGCCGTCTGGAGGAAGTGGTTTAAATACTCCCACTAAAGCGGTAATCAACACGATCACTCCCGCAATAATATGTGCTAAGTGCATTCCTGTAAAAACATAAACAAAAGACTGTGACGCATTGTTATTCACAAAATAAACGCCTCTTTCTGTTAATATTTCCCACGAATAAACCTGTAGCGCAAAAAATATAATTCCCAAAATTAAGGTAGCAAAAAGCAACGCTTTCTGTCTAGCCAAATTACCCACCTGCGCTGCCTTATAAGCAAAATGCATGGTAATACTACTTAAAACAATTGCCATCGTACTATAGATAAAAGTATCTGGTAATAATGTTTTAAGTCCTTTATCAACACCACTTGCCGTATAGACAATAAAACCGCTGGACAATGCTGCGAACATCATAAACATACCCAGCATACCCAACCATAGGGTAAATTTTTGAGCCTTACGCGATACTAACTTCTCGTCAGTTTGTTGTACTCCTTGATTTAACATTATTTCAAAGGTATAAAGTCAAATAATAACACTAATTGCGTAATAGGAAGATAAAAAAATGAAGTAAACATCACTTTTCTAGCCGAAGCAATATCCTGATTCTTAAAAAGCTGAAAGCCATAATAAGCAAAGAACACACCCCCTATCGCAGAAACAGCTGTAAAGATCCAGCCTCCGAAACCATAATACATGGGAAGAAATGCTGCTGGTATCATGATCAATGCTGAAAGAAAGACCATAAAAGCAGAAATCTTATCACGCTTGGTTGTTGGCAATAACCTAAAACCCGCCTGTTTATAATCGTCATCAATCACCCATGCTAGAGACCAGAAATGTGGAAATTGCCACAAAAACTGAATTCCAAACAAAATAAATGGAATCATAATGATTGCACTTTCATTCGTTTGACTGTAGATCGCTAAGTCATCTTGACTAAATGCAGCAAAATAACCAATCAATGGTGGCAATGCACCAGGAAAGGCACCTACAAATACAGCAATCGGTGATTTTCTTTTTAATGGCGTATACACAAATGCATATAACAATATGGAAAACACCGATAATAATCCCGCAACAAAATTCAAACGTACCAAAACCAAAGTTCCCAAGATTCCCATAAATAAACTTAGAATCAAGGCCTGACCAGTTGTCATTCTTCCTGAAGGAAGCGGACGGTCAGCAGTACGGGTCATTAACTTGTCTAGATCTCTTTCGATAATCTCATTGAAACCATTCGCTGCACCTGTCACTAGGAAGCCTCCTAATGTCAATAGCAACCAATTGATCCACAAAATATCCCCTCCAAGTTGCTTTGCTCCGATCAAAAAAGAGATGGATGCCGAAAAAACAACCGTTAATGTCAGTCTTAACTTAACTAATTTCTTGAAATCAGAAATAAATTCTTTCATAGCGACAAATGTCCTCTTTTTAATTGTTTGTACAAAGTAAAAACTAAATTACCTTATACATCCATTTCATTCATTCAATTAACGTTGCGATTTTCCTAACAACAACATCAAATAATATTGACATCCAAATAAAAGACTGCCAATGACCAAATGAGTTGTCTGTGCGAATGCAGGAACAGCAAATCTTGCCAGGATAATACCCGATAACATCTGAATACCTACTAAAATAAAGAGTAGCGTACCAAATCTTGCTTGAACTGTACTACTACTAAACTTTGTACGCACTAAAAAGAACAATACAATTACTAAAATCAAAGAACTATATGCTAGCCAACGATGTATTTCAAAATGTTGGCCAATATTTTGTATAAAATCTTCTCTAGGCATACCGGAAGCTGTCAACATATCAACAATTTCCCGTACTTCTGTTCCGAAGACAACCTGCACTAACATCAACACTAAAGAGACGATAGCAAGTACTTTTAATCCACTGGAATCTCGGTTAATCAGGATGGACTTATCCCGTAATGTTGTTGCTTTAAAGTAGGTATAGATGGAGATTGCTACAATAACCAATGCAAGAAGCATGTGTACTGTAATCACCCAAGGAGTTAAATTAGTTGAAACAACTATCGAACCCAACCAAGCTTGAACGACAACAACAAAAACATTAACCACCGACCAAATAAAAATTGATCGTTTCGATTTAATATAGGTAAAAGAATAGATGGCTGTAAACAATAAACAAAAGCCAGCAACAACACCAACTAAACGATTGGCATATTCTGTCCATGTTTTTGCTACATTAAACTCCTCATGTTCAAGAATACTTTTGTCCTGACGAATTTTAGTTGCCAAATCACGATAGCCAAAGAATTCAATCATCTTGGCAAATCGCTCATTTTTCTTAGCTCTACCTGTTATATAATGTTCTTCATAACCAACCGGCAACTGTGATACATCCGTAGGGGGAATAATCCGATTAAAGCATTTAGGCCAATCGGGACATCCCATTCCAGACCCCGTACTACGTACAACACCTCCAGCTACAATCACTAAAAACAAAACAACTATTGTAATGAAATTGGATCGAATAAAACGCTTTTCAGCTGCTGGAAACATATCTTTTACCTTTTTGGTTATCAATAATATTTAGAGTAAGTCATTTCGCACAACTTACTCTAAATATTCATTTTACTTATTTTCTATTTTGAGCATCCCATTCTGTCTGGATACGCTCAGCTTCTTCATTACCTTCGAAATCATGAAGGAAATTAGAGCTCATTGTTTCTGAGAAAGGTACAGTCTGAGGAATAAAATCTTCATCATGTCCTGGCTTACTGTAGTCATATGGCCAACGGTGTACTGTTGGGATCTCTCCTGGCCAGTTACCGTGGATATGTTCTACTGGAGTAGTCCACTCTAATGTATTGGACTTCCAAGGGTTCTGAGGAGCTCTTTCTCCAAAGAAAATGGAGTAGAAGAAGTTGAACAAGAAAGCTACTTGACCTAAACCTGCAACGATAGCAGCCCAAGTAATTAACATATTAACTGAAACCCATTTCTCCATGAAGGCAAACTCAGTAAATGCATAGTAACGACGTGGAACGCCATCTATACCCATAAAGTGCATTGGGAAGAATACCAAGTAAGCACCGATAAATGTCATCCAGAAGTGTAAGTAACCCAGTTTAGTGTTCATCATACGACCAAACATTTTAGGGAACCAGTGGTAAACACCACATAGCATACCGAAGATCGAAGCAGATCCCATTACCAAGTGGAAGTGGGCTACAACAAAGTAAGTATCGTGCAAGTTGATATCTAATGCTGCATTACCTAAGAATAATCCTGTAAGACCACCTGAGATAAAGAAAGATACTAAACCAATAGCAAACATCATCGCTGGAGTGAAACGGATGTTACCTCTCCATAATGTCGCCATGTAGTTAAATGCTTTTACCGCAGAAGGAACTGCAATGATTAATGTTGTGATCATAAATACACCTCCTAAGAAAGGATTCATACCTGTCACAAACATATGGTGACCCCAAACGATAAATGATAAAACTGTAATACCAATTAACGAGTAAACCATGGCATGGTAACCAAAGATTGGTTTACGAGAGTTTGTCGAGATAACCTCCGAAGTAAGACCCAATGCAGGCATAACAACGATATAAACTTCCGGGTGACCTAAGAACCAGAATAAGTGTTGGAACAAAATTGGAGATCCACCTTCATTAGGTAAAATCTGGCCTTGAACAACTAAATCTGATAAATAGAAAGAAGTACCGAATGAACGGTCAAAAATCAATAGAACAACTGCTGATACTAATACTGGGAAAGATAACATACCTACGATGGCAGTTAAGAAGAAAGCCCAGATTGTTAAAGGCATTTTCCAAAGATCCATACCTTTCGTACGCATGTTTAAGATTGTACTTACGTAGTTAATACCACCGATCAACTGTGAAGCTACGAAAAGAACCATACTTACCAACCATAAAGTCATACCTGTAGCAGATCCTGCAATTGCTGTAGGTACTGCAGATAGCGGTGGATAAATTGTCCAACCAGCTGAAGCAGGTCCACTTTCAACAAAGAAAGAAGCAATCATGATAACTGAAGCTACGAAGAACATCCAGTAAGACAACATATTCATCAAAGGAGACGCCATATCGCGTGCACCGATTTGATAAGGGATCAGTAAATTACTAAAAGTACCCGATAGACCCGCTGTTAAAACGAAGAATACCATGATGGTACCGTGTATGGTTACCAAAGAAAGGAAAAATTCGGGTGCAATACGGCCGCCTGCAGCCCATTTACCTAGGAATACTTCCAAAATTGGAAATTCTTTATCCGGCCACGCAAGTTGGATACGGAATAAGATGGATAAGATCATAGCAAATACCGCCATGAAAATACCCGTGATCAAAAATTGCTTAGCAATCATCTTGTGGTCACCACTGAAGATATACTTCGAAATGAATGACTCTTGATGATGTCCGTGCGAATCGTGATGCTCAGCGCTATGCGAAATAACTGTACTTGACATATTCGTTTTTAAAATTCAATTATTCTAATTAATTTATTGAAGCAGTAACGTTTACGCTATCTTTTAACTGTGGAGCTTTAGCATCCTTAGCGGCAAACTCTTTCTGTAAATCCTCAGTAAAATATTTATTCTGTGTTGCTAACCACTCTTTGTATTCTGCTTCAGTAACTACAACTACTTTTTTCTGCATATTATAATGTCCAGAACCACAGATCTTGTTACATAACATAACATAATCATACTTGTAGTCATTCATACGCTCACGCATTTCTTCTGTTGTCACTGTAGGAGTGAATTGGAAGTAATTCGTCATACCCGGTACAGCATTGATCTGAACACGGAAATCAGGAATGTAGAATGAGTGAATAATATCTTTTGAGATAATATGAAAACGAACAGACTTATTAACCGGAATCACGATATCAGATCCTTGGATATCATCCCAAGAGTTTTTATCATTGAAATCGATACCGTAAGGATTAGTCGGAGTTGTCATCTTATAATTACGTTTACCAATCACGCCATCAGATCCTGGGTAGCGAACGCTCCAAGCAAATTGCTCACCCAATACTTCAATCTGAAGAGCAGATTTCTGTAAATCTTCTGGCACATTTGTAATTGATCTCCAAGTAAAGAAACCAAATAACACCAATACTGTTAAAACAACAGCTGGAACGATTGTCCAGATTTTTTCAATTGTATTGTTATGTGGTAAATAGTAAGCTTTACCATTTTTCTTCATTCTATAAATGAACGTAAACGTCAGTAATAAAATGTGTGTGATAACCAATACAAATGTTGTAATAACAGTTGTGATGATAAACATCGTATCAATCTTAGCACCATGTTCTGTTACAGCATCTCTCCATGCCATACCGCCGTGGTGAGAGAATGAATAATACACACCTCCTAAGAAAACAAATAGGAAGATGAATAATAACCATGCCTGAAAACTATTTGATGCTAAAGGATTATGCTTTCTATTCATCTTATTTGTTAACTCATAGATTGAGATAACTTTACCAATAACAGCAACAACTGTACAGATAACTAAGAATAATAAAACATAATAAATGAAGTTTTTATAGACTTGAGGGTCTATCTTCTTCTCTACCTCTGCAGCTTTGGCGTCAACTTTTGTTGTAGCCGTACCTGCTGACGCAGCAACTTCTGCTTTTGCAGTTGTAGCCGAATCGACAACATTTGCTCCAGCAGCTGTTGCATTAGCTGCAACAGCTTCCGTAGCTTTAGTCGTATCTACCACTACAGAATCTTGGCTTGCAAACGATGGGACTGTGAATAACAACCCGATTGCAAGGACCAAACCTGAGATGGATTTGAATCTATTATTTAATTTAAAGCTCATTTCTTTATAACGATTTTACGTAATATCCCTTTAAAAGCGAAACTATATTTGGTGATGTAAACTCTCATCCAAGAAAGGATGATTTTTAGCCACTAAGCTCTGTTTACTCAATTTACTCATTACTAAGAATGTAAATAAACCTACAAATCCAAGTGCTGTACCAATTTCTACAATACCAAACCCACGGTGAGATTCAACTGTACCAGGCATAATCATGATATAGTAATCTAACCAGTGACCTGCTAGTAATAAAATCGCAACGAATAACATGGCATTTTTCTTACGTTTTGCATCACGATCAACTAAAAGCAATAAAGGAGCTAAAAAGTTGATAACAATGTTTAACCAGAACCATGGTTTATATTCCGGCTCCCAACGTTTGTAAAAATATACAGTTTCCTCAGGCATGTTAGCATACCAGATTAAGATAAACTGTGCAAACCAAACATAAGTCCAGAAGATAGAAAAACCAAAGATCAATTTACCTAGATCATGTAAATGATTTTCATTTACCCAGTTCATGTAACCTGCTTTTTGTAATACAATTAAAATAATTGTAATCACACAAAGACCACTAACCCACATTGCTGCAAAGTTATACCAGCCAAACATCGTAGAAAACCAATGTGCTTCTAATGACATGATGGTATCAAATGACCAAATTGGAGTTGTGAAACCAAAAATAACTAAAAATATAGCTGATAATTTAAAGCTCTTTTTATAAGAATTTAAACCACCTTCTAAATCTTCTTTATAAGACAATTTCGCTAAGATAATGGCAAAAATACTATATAGTCCCATAAAAATTACCTGGCGACTTAAAAAACCTGAAAAATTCAAATACCATGACTTTCCAGCGATGATACTATCATAAGCAGGGCTATTCGGATCTGTAAGACCTTCTGCATACCAGTGATGGTATAGATTGTGAGTGCTTAATCCCAATGCAACAATCACTAATAAAATGATTGACGCAATAGGCAAAATACCTGCCATAGCCTGAGGTATACGGATGATACCAGCTGACCAAGCAGATTGTGTTACATATTGTAATGCTAGGAAAAAAGCTCCAGCAGCACATACACATGTAAAATAATAACCCATCAATAATAAGTTAGCATAAGTACGCTCTACTAGAATATGATCGCCCATAAGCATTCCGTAGGCTACTGCAGCTATACCAACAACGATTGCGATGATACTGAATGTTTTTGCTTTACCAGCAAACTCGAATCGCTCGTTGAAATTATAATCGTGATGATGATTGTGAGTTCCCATTTATTTATCTGATGTTAGATTATTTCTTTTGTAATTCATGAACGTACATAACAACTTCCCAACGTTCTTCAGGAGACAACTGCGATGCATGCGATCCCATTGAGTTGTGACCGTAATAAATCGTATGGTAAATCTTACCATCTGTCAAATCAGCCATCATACCGCCACGAGAAGAATTTGCAGCATCCGTTTTATGATAAGACGGTGGATTAGGGAAATTCTCAAGCTTACGTGTGCCTCTAGAATCTGTAATTTCACGGTCTTTTGTAATAGAACCATCACCTTTACCTTCTGGTCCGTGACAAACAGCACAGTAAGTAGTAAACAAAGCCTGGCCTTTTTCAAGTCTTGCCTGTGTTAACTCAAAAGGGTTAGTAACTTCACGTCCTGCGCGTTCGTAATCTTCCAAAGTGTTAGCATATTCAAATCTGGTAAAACCGATTGGATCTGTACCTTTTGGAGGTGTTTGTGCAGTTTGCTTGTTTTTAAAATTCTCGTTTGGTTGATCAGGATTGAAAGCAATCGGATCGTACATGTTGCGAGAAAACTCCCAACCTGTACTACGAGTAGTCTTGTCACCACAAGAAGAAACGACTGCTGTCAACGACAGAGCTGCACATACTGTAACTAGTAAATTCTTCTTATTCATAACTAACATATTTTCTATCATTGTACTTAACTTCTACAGCACCGGCTTCTTTCAATAAAGAATCGATCAAAGCATGGTCTGTGTTCTCACGAGCATCTATAGCGATAACGAAACGATCATCTGTAGCTCTTAAATCCATTACGCGAGGTGTACGTCCCGGGAATAAATGATTGCGATAAAAGAAAGTTGCAACCATACCCAAGGCACAGATTAAAATAGTCACCTCAAATGTTACTGGAACAAAGTTCGGGATAGCGAATGATGGTTTACCGCCGATATTCATTGGCCAGTCGTGTACCATTGTATAGTACAATAAACTGAATCCTAATGTTGTTCCTAATGCTCCAAAGCAAAATGCTGCAATAGGCAAACGCGAAGGTTTAACGCCCAATTTATCTTCAATACCGTGAATTGGCATTGGAGTAAAGCAATCATAGATGCTTACATTATTTTTCTGCAATTTGTCGATCCCATGCATCATTTCATCTGGATCAGCAAAACTACCTAATATATATTTTGTATTGCCCATTGCTATTATTTTAACTCTTTAATTTCTTGTTCTGTTACCGAATCATATTTACCTAAAGAATCTCTAAAGTATTCCACTTGTTCAGCTGGGAATGCGCCTTCTTTAACCAATTTCGTTTTTTGTTGTAAACTAGAGCTTTTCAGCAATAATTTAACCTCTGCAATCGCGATACCTGGTAAGAAACGTAAGAACAATAAGAACAATGTAAAGAATAAGCCGATCGATCCAACGAAAATACCAACATCTGTCCAAGTTGGGTAAAACATAGCCCAAGATGAAGGTAAATAATCACGGTGTAATGAAGTCACGATAATTACGAAACGTTCAAACCACATACCGATGTTTACCACGATTGATAAGATCCATGAAATAGGAATACTCGTACGGATTTTCTTAAACCAGAATAATTGTGGAGAAATTACGTTACAAGTCATCATTGACCAGTAAGCCCAAGCATAAGGACCAAACATACGGTTTTGGAAAGCGTACATTTCGTACTCCGATTGTGAATACATCGCGATGAATAACTCTGTTAAATATGCAATACCAACGATAGAACCTGTCGTCATGATAATTTTATTCATGGCTTCAATGTGGAACATCGTGATATAATTCTCAAAATTCATTACTTTACGTAAGATCAACAATAAAGTCTGCACCATCGCAAAACCTGAGAAGATCGCACCAGCAACGAAGTATGGAGGGAAAATTGTTGTATGCCATCCTGGGATAACAGAAGTTGCAAAGTCAAAAGATACAATCGTGTGTACCGAAAGTACCAATGGAGTTGAGATACCTGCCAAGATAATTGACACAATCTCAAAACGTTGCCAAGTTTTTACTGATCCGTTCCAACCGAAAGACAATACAGAATAAATCTTTTGTCTTAAACCAGTAGCACGGTCACGAATAGTCGCGATATCCGGTAATAAACCACAGTACCAGAATACTAAGGATACTGTGAAGTATGTAGAGATCGCAAATGCATCCCATACTAATGGTGAGTTAAAGTTAACCCATAAAGATCCGAACTGATTTGGCAAAGGAAAAATCCAGTATGCTAACCAAGGACGCCCCATGTGAGCTACAACATACGTTGCGGCACAGATAACGGCGAAGATCGTCATCGCCTCTGCCGAACGGTTGATAGAATTACGCCAGTTCTGGCGGAAAATTAATAATACGGCCGAAATTAACGTACCTGCGTGACCGATACCTACCCACCATACAAAGTCGGTGATATCCCAAGCCCAGCCTACAGTTTTGTTCAGACCCCAAGCGCCGATACCTGTCCAAAAGGTATAACTAACGCTGACTACCCATAATAAAGCACCTAATACGGCTACAGTGAATCCGATCCACCATGCTTTATTCGGTTTATTTTCAACCGGTAGTAAGATATCATCCGTAATTTTAGCATACGTAATGTCCTTACCGGTCATTAATGGTTCTCTTAATATTGATTCGTTATGCGATGACATAGTATTTTTATTTCAAATAATGAACAAGATTACGCCTCAAAAGTGTTTCTAACTTTTGTCATATAACCGATACCCGGCTGTACATTGATTTCCTCAAGTACGTAATAAACACGCTCATTGCGTAATGCTTTAGATACTTCTGATTCTGGATCATTAGCATCACCAAAGATAATCGCATTTGCAGAACATGCTTGTTGACACGCCATTTGGATATCGCCGTCTTTTACTTTACGGTTCTCCATTTTCGCATGTAATTTACCCGCTTGGATACGTTGGATACACATCGAACATTTCTCCATAACCCCACGTGAACGTGTCGTTACATCTGGATTCAATACCAATTGTGTAAACTCATTATTCAAGTAGTTGTCAAAACGTGAATCATTCCAGTAGTTAAACCAGTTAAAACGACGTACTTTATATGGACAGTTATTCGCACAGTAACGTGTTCCGAAACATCTATTGTAAGCCATATGGTTCAAACCTTCTGATGAGTGAACAGTAGCTAATACTGGACATACCGTCTCACATGGTGCATGTGCACAATGCTGACATAACATCGGTTGGTGAACAACGGTTACATTTTCGAAACTATTCAGTTTTTCAATATCCGCTTCTTTTGTATATTCTTTACCATCTTCTTCGATCGTGTAGTAACGGTCAATACGTAACCAGTGCATCTCACGACGACGGCGAACCTCATCACGACCTACAACAGGAATATTGTTTTCTACGTTACAAGCAACGATACAAGAGCCACAACCAGTACATGCATTTAGATCGATTGCCATCACCCATTTGTGACCTGGTTGCTCATACTTGTTCCACAAATCATACGTTTTGTGTTTATCTGTAAAGCGGCCTGACTCTGAGTTAGGATCTTGTAAATATTTAGCGAAAGTAGTTTCACGAATGATGTTACGACCTTCGATTGTGTGGTGTGTTTGTGTTTGCGCTAATTGATAAATGGTATTCGCTTTAGCGATAGTTGCTTTAGCTACAAACTGAATTGTACCATTAACTAAGCTTGCAAAAGGGTAAGCATTTTTACCTACATTATTACCAGCCTTACCAACTTTAGTACGTCCGTAACCGATAGCTACTGAAACAGTACCCAAAGCTTGTCCCGGTTGTTGAACAACTGGTAACTCAACTTTGTAACCGTTAGCTTCAACAGTAACTGTTGCATCTTCACCCAATCCTAATTTCTCAGCATCTTTAGGGTTAATAGCAGCATAGTTGTCCCAAGTTACTTTTGAAACCGGATCAGGAACTTCTTGTAAGTAGGCATTATTTGCATATCTACCGTCACGTAAAGCGCTTGATTCATATAATTTCAATTCGAACTCACCAACTACTGTTTTAGCAGCTGCGATAGCAGCACTAGCAGCAGCCTCTACATTACCAGCGAATGAATAAGAAGCTGCAGTTTTTGCACCTTTATATTCAAATCCTGTTTGCAAAACGCTATTCCAGTTCTTTGTACTTCCAGTTAAAATAGTTGAAGTCCAAAGGTTTTTAACGAATGAATAGATATCTGTTGTATCACCTGCCCAAACCAATAAAGATTGATCCGCTTGACGTGTGTTAAATACAGGATTAATTGTCGGTTGAACGATTGAGAATAAACCTTCTTTTGGAGAAGCATCACCCCAAGACTCCAAGAATGTATTTGTTGGAGCAATAGCAGTCAATTCTGAAGCTGTTTCATCAGCACGTTGAGAGAAAGATAATGTAAAATCAACTTTCTTCAATGCCGCTTTAACGTCTTCAGCTTTGAAATAATCATAAACAGGGTTACTGTTTAAGAATAAAGCAACACCTACCTGACCAGCATTTGCGTTTGTCAAGAATTGTGCAAATGCAACGTCAGAACCTTGATGTTGTTTAGAGAAATTATCTAAATCAATTGTCGATCCGTATGAAGCTAATGCACTATTGATCGCATTTGCTAATGTTTGAATGTTAATATCATTCGAACCAGCAACCACAACAGCAGCACCTTTGTTCGCTAACAATTCTTTTGCCGCTAAAGTAACCGCAGTTTGTGCTCTTTTTGCAGCAATACCACCTGCTAAAGAAGAACCTGTAATTGCATTATATAATGAAATTAAAACAGCTGCTTCTTCCGAAGGTTTAATTGCGATACGCACATCGGCATTTGAACCAGTCATACTTAGACCTGACTCAAACTGAATGTGACGTGACATCTTACCATTTTTCAATGATTTGTAATCACGGTTTTTAATATATTGCTGTGTATGCTCCTCGCCCGCTAACCAAGTTCCTAAGAAATCAGCTGCTACTGAAACAACAACATTTGCTTTTTCAAAATTGTATGAAGGAACAACTGCTTTACCAAAGGAGTTTTTATTCGCTTCAATAATAGCGCTATAAGAAACAGCGTCTACTTGAACCAAATTAGTCGTTGGGTACTTCGCTGTTAATTTAGCGATTGCAGCCAATGTAGTAGGACTATTTACTGTGCTTGCAACAATAGTAATTTGTTTTCCAGCAGTAGCTGCTGCATTTAAAGCAGCGATAACAGTACTATCTAATTTAGACCATTCAACATCCTGCCCTTTTATTTGGGCTGTTTTTAATTTAGACTCATCATATAAGTCTAAAACTGATGCTGCAGTTCCCGAATCTGTACCTTGATTTAAACCAATTGCGTTCGGGTTTGCCTCTACGTTAATAGGACGACCTTCACGCGTTCTTACTAAGATACTCTGACCGTTAAAAGTCGAAGTATAAAAGTTAGGAATACCTGGAGTAATTTCCTCTGGTTTAATTAAATAAGGAACTGCTTTATGCACAGGAGTGCTGTTACAAGCTGCTAAAGTAACAGCCCCAACACCAAAACCTAATGCTTTTAAGAAGTCACGGCGAGGAGTTTTTGTACTCAACCCTGCTTCATTTAAGACATCTTCTACAGGAATAGATTCGGCAAACTCACCCTTGCTTTTTTCTACAAAAGCAGGTGTTTGTTTCAATTCTTCCAAACCTTTCCAATATTTTTTATTGCTATCCATTTAAGCTGTATATAAGATTGCGTATTTCTGAATAATTATTAATAGTGACATTTACCACACTCAAGACCACCGATCATCGCCGCTGTCATTTTTTCACCTTTTTTGATGCTTTCATGCGCTTTGATTAAGTCTTCGTAGTATTTGTTATCTGATTTCACATCTGTTGCCTTATGACAATCCACACACCATTTCATTGTTAATGGTGAGTATTGGTATACTTCTTCCATTGTTTCAATAGGTCCGTGACAAGTCTGACACTCTACTCCTGCTACTGTAACGTGTTGTGAGTGGTTAAAATAAGCAAAATCTGGCAAGTTGTGAATACGAACCCATTGAATCGGCTTAGGATTGTTTCCGTAAGTACGAGTCTCTGGATTAAAGTCCAATGCGCGGTAGATTTTTGCAATCTCAGGTGAAATTTCACCATCATAATGCTCAGAACCAGTAATCGTATTGTGACAGTTCATACAAACATTTGCAGAAGGAATAGATGCATTTTTAGATTTGAAAGCACCACCGTGACAATATTGACACTCAATTTTGTTTACACCTGCGTGTAATTGGTGCGAGAATTTAATCGGTTGAACCGGCTGATAACCTGTGTGAACACCTACGTTCCACATGGTTTTCCAACCACCAACAGCCAATAAAGCAACAAGCATTAATACAGCAAATCCGACTAATTTCTTGTTCTTAACAAAAGCTTTAGCAAAAGCAAGGAATTTAGAACTCGTTTGAGGCTCTTCTTCTGCTTCAACAGCAGCTTGATTTGTTGCGATTACTTTCTCTAAAGTACGGATAACACGGTTTAAAACAACGATAACAACAATTGCTAAAACAACAACACCTATTAATCCGAAGATCATAAACATGTTAGCATTGTCATCTTTCGCAGCTCCACCACTTGTAGCACCATCTTCTTTAGGTTTCTCAACAGACTCAGCTTTAATATAAGCCAATACTGACTTAATATTATCATCTGACAAATCTGTAAAAGAAGTCATCACAGATTTATTGTACTCTTCAAAAATTGCAATTGCATCGGCATCACCGGAAGCAATTAAAGCTTGAGAGTTTTTAATCCATTTAATCAACCACTCTTCAGACTTAGTTTCGGTTATACCTTTTAAGGCAGGACCAACAACTTTTCTATCAACTTTGTGACAGCTCGTACACTTTGCTTTGAAGATTTTTTCACCTTCCTTGACATCTTGCGCATGCAGCGTCGTAACGGCAAATAACAGCACCAAACTCATTGACGCTATCCTCGCAAGTTTTCCCAAAACGGATGAGATATTTCTCATATTTAACACTTTATACTATTTATTTGTGAATATAAAAATTTAAACACCATTCTAAACAGAGCACACTCTGCCTAGTAATGCCACAAAAGTATAACTTATTAATAAATCCCTGACAATTTTGTGACGTTATTTATCAATTTATAATCGTTCTAAATTATTTTAAAATGACTATTTAATGCAGATTTAAACCACCTCTTGTACTTCAAGGCGGAAATTGATAAGCCTCAAATTTAAGACATCAATAGGACATAAAAAAATTCAAAACTGCCCAAAAGTGATTCTTGATAACAGTATGCTGACAAAGAATTGATTAGAGAATTGTAACTTTACGGATATGCAGTTATCATGAGAAAATTAGTATTTTTATATGGCTTGATTTTTTTAATAACCTCCTGTAATGCACAGACGCATAAAGCTTCAAAACAAACATCAATCTTTAAGACAATGGAAGATTCAACAAAATATAACAAATTAACGCCAGAAGAGGAACATGTTATTGTTCACAAAGGAACGGAGCGTCCCTACACGGGCACCCTACTGGATAATAAAACAAAAGGAACTTACGTTTGCAAAAGATGCAACGCGGCACTTTATCGTTCGGAAGATAAATTTGATTCGCATTGTGGCTGGCCTAGTTTTGATGATGAAATCAAAGGGGCCATACGAAAAGAAACAGATGCAGATGGAAGAAGAACAGAAATTCTGTGTAACGCATGTGGAGCACACCTCGGGCATGTTTTCATCGGCGAAAGATTGACCGATAAAAACACACGTCATTGTGTCAACTCCATTTCTATGGTATTTGTAGCAGATACTATTGCTTCAAAATAGAAGATTCACGTATTTTCAATTCGCAGGGTAGTGTCAGATGTTTTATTGATTTGGCTTTACCCTGCAATTTTAGCAATAAAATATTGATAATGTGATCCGCAATTTCTTCAATAGGTTGCGAAACAACAGTGATGGCAGGTTCGTGCAATTTAAATACCGTATGATCATCAAATGCAATTAGTGCCGGTAATTTATAATTATGTTTCTTCCCAGACTTAAGTCCTGTAATTGCCAAATAATTAGTTGCAAATAGAACAGCATCTAGGCGATTATCTACAACAAACTCATGTAAGTCATCAATTGCCTCTGCTTCTGATGCGTCCAGTTGTATTTTCTTGATGTATACCTGCTTTTTAAATTGATCCATACCTTTCATGTAGCCATCTAGGCGATCCCGCATTTGGGTCTGATCAGAGTATAACGACACTAGACCGATTCGTTTATAGCCCTGCTCATTAAAATGAACGGTGGCATCAAAGGCGCCTTGAAAATTATCAGCGATAACATAATCTGTTTCCACATCCGGCAAATAGCGGTCAAATAAAACAACAGGCACATTAGATTGAAGCAAATTAGAAATTGTCTCCTCAATTCCTTCGGAAGGTGTAATGATAAAACCATCAACCTGTCTGTCATTGAACATACCGATCAGCTCTTTGGTCTTCTCGCTATCATTATTGGTACTACAATAGATAATCCGATATCCTTGCTCATAAACTTTAGTTTCAATCAAACGCGCGATATTACCAAAGAATGGATTTGAAATATCTTCGATGATGAGACCGATAATTTTCGTTTTACCTGTACGTAAACTTTTAGCAAGTTCATTAGGTTTATAGCCGACTTTTTTAACATAATCAAGAACTCGCTTTGTCAATGACTCACTTATACGCTTCTCCTTGGCTTTGTCATTCAATATAAAAGATACCGTAGTAACCGAAACCCCTAAAGCCTTTGCTATATCACTGATCAAAATTCTCTTCTTCATTAAGTATAATGTGTTTATAATATGAGTTACTAATCTAAAAAAAAATAAAGTAATAACGCCATATATTGTAAAAATATTTAAGCTAAAAGGATTTATTAAGCAAAAAAAATGCTATATTTCACCCCTAAATAAGATCAAACTAATTAATTATGATTCAATTGAATTACAATAAAATTTTATTAAGTATTCTTGCATTATCGCCATTAAGTTTAATGGCTCAACAAAATTTGACTCAATATGTGAACCCTTTTATCGGTTCCGAAGATCATGGACACGTATTTGTCGGAGCCAATGTGCCATTAGGAGCTGTACAATTAGGTCCATCTCAGATTGCACAGACCTGGGATCAGTTTAATGGCTGGGACTGGTGCAGTGGTTACAATTATAAAAGCAAAGAAATTCTGGGTTTTACCCATACACATCTTAGTGGTACCGGTATTGGCGATCTTAATGATATTATGATTGTACCTGCAAACGGTAAAGTACAGTTAAAACCTGCAGAGTTTAACAAGATGGGTACTGGATATGGATCTAGCTTTAAAAAAGAAAATGAAATAGCCCAGCCTGGATTTTATAGTGTTCTATTAGACGATTACCAAGTTCAGGCAAATCTAACAGCAACTGAGCGTGTTGGCTATCATCAGTATGTCTATAATAAATCGGACAATGCCCACTTATTCATCGACCTTTCTTTTAAGATGAACTGGGATAAAACAACAGACTCGTACATTAAGCAAATCAATGACAGCACATTCGTCGGATACCGCTTTTCTTCAGGTTGGGCAAGTGATCAAAAAGTATATTTTGCTTTAAAAACATCTGTTCCTATCCAAAAAGTGCAGTTCTATGAGGAGAACAGTCAAAAATTGGGTTCTTCTACCGTAAAAGGTCAAGCGATTAAAGCTGCTTTATTTTTTGATGCTGTAAAAAATAAAACCATTGAAGTGAAGGTTGGTCTTTCATCTGTAAGTACGACAAATGCTTTAGAAAACATACAGGTGGAAATGCCGAACTGGAATTTTGCAGATGCCAAGAAACAAGCAAATGACAAATGGAACAGCACTTTAAATAAAATTCAATTTGAAGGAGATGCAGATACCAAAACCATTTTTTATACCGCTTTGTATCATACCTATTTTGCACCGACCATCTTTAATGATGCAAATGGTGATTATCTAGGTACAGACAAACAAGTGTACGAAAAACAGGATTTTACCAACCATACCGTATTCTCTTTATGGGATACTTACCGTGGCCTTCACCCGTTAATGAATTTACTGGAGGATCGTAAGATCAATCAGGATTTTATTAAAACCATGCTGGCGATTTATCAGCAACAGGGAAAATTACCGGTATGGCATCTACAGGGTAATGAGACCAATACTATGGTTGGATTACCGGCAATACCTGTAGTAGCTGATGCAGTTATCAAAGGGATTTTAGATGAGAAAGATTACGAATTGGCTTGGGAAGCAGTAAAAACCACCGCAATGGGTTACGAAAACGGGTTAAAATTCGTACGTGACTTAACATATATTCCAATTGACAGCATGGATCATGAATCTGTAGCTTGGGCATTAGAATATGCTATTGCAGATTATAGTGCTTACAAAATGGCGGTGAAATTAGGCAAAACAGAAGATGCTGCATATTTTGAGAAGAGATATAAGCTTTATGAGCAATATTTTGATAAAGAAGTAGGTCATTTTGTGGGAAGAAAAGCTAACGGTGAGTTTAGAAGACCATTCAACGCATTGATGGCTAAACACCGCGAAAACGATTACTGTGAGGGTAATGCATGGCAATACACCTGGTTAGTTCCTCAAGATGTAAAAGGCCTAATCAATCTTTTTGGAGGCGATAAAAACTTCTTAAAAAAACTTGACGAGTTCACAACAATGTCTTCAGATCTGGGCGGAGAAGCTTCAAATGATATTACTGGTCTTATTGGTCAATATGCCCAAGGCAATGAACCCAATCACCATGTCCCTTACTTGTATGCATATGCAGGAGAAGCTTGGAAAGGTTCTGCACTTGCCCGTAAAGCCATGATGGAATTTTATACAAGCAAACCTAATGGTTTGTGTGGTAATGACGATGCTGGACAGATGAGTGCTTGGTATGTGTTTTCAGCAATGGGTATGTATCCATTAAATCCAATTAGCGGTGTTTATGTTTTCGGATCACCGATGATGGAAAAAGCTACAATTACCCTTCCAAATGATAAACAGTTAACGATACAGGTTAAAAACCAAGCGAAGAAAAACAGCTATATCAAAAGTATAAAACGCAATGGCGTATCTTATTCCAAATCATTCATCACTTATGACGAAGTTTTAAAAGGTGGTACGATCGAAATTGAAATGAGCAGTACACCAAACAAAAATTGGGGTAAAGCACCACAGGATAGACCTATTGCAGTCGACAATTAATCTGCAAGTCTGTCAGGCCACTATTTATGGAATAGCTTTTGATAATAATCAACAAAAGGAGATTAAAAATGTCAGAATTAAACAACAACATCAATATCCAAGATATTGAAGACGGAAATAATCAGCAAGATTTCTATACAAATTTCAAAGAAAAATTGATTGCTGTAGAACAATTTCCATCCTTGTACAAATTCAAATTCATTGTAAAAGCCGATTTGGACAAAATAGAGCAAGTAAAACAAGTATTTACGCATGCAAGCACCAAATACGCGGAAAAAGAATCATCAGGTGGTAAATACAAGTCCATCACTGTAGAGACTTTTGTCAATAATGCCGATGAAGTAATTGATTATTACAAAGAAGTATCTAAAATAGAATCCGTTATCATGTTATAACAAATGAAAACAGGCTGTCAAATAGACAGCCTGTTTTTTTAGCAAAAAAAAAGCTCACTTTTCAGTGAGCTTTTTTATATGATTAAGTTTTTAAAACTTACGCTTGTGGAGCTGCGTCAGCAGCAGGTTTATCTTCACGAGGAGGACGAGGCAATAAAGCTTTACGAGAAAGTTTCAATTTACCTTGTTTGTCGATATCCAATAATTTAACCGTTACTTTATCACCTTCAGTAAAGATACCATCCATCGTTTCAAAACGTTTCCAATCAATCTCAGAGATGTGTAATAAACCATCTTTTCCTGGCATGATTTCAACGAAAGCGCCAAAAGGCATAATAGACTTCACTTTACCTTCGTAAGTAGCACCTACCTCAGGTTTAGCAGCGATATTTTTAATACGTGTACTTGCATCATCAATAGCAGCTTTATTGTCCGCAAAGATCTGAACGATACCTTTACCGTCAACTTCTTCAATAGAAATAGTAGCACCTGTTTCACGTTGCATTTCTTGGATAATTTTACCACCTGGACCGATGATAGCACCAATAAATTCTTTATCGATAATGATCTGAACAATACGAGGAGCATGAGGTTTGTAATCTTCACGTGGCTCAGAAATTGTTTTCTTCATTTCACCTAAGATATGAAGACGAGCCTCTTTAGCTTGATCCAAAGCCTGTGTTAAAACTTCCCATTTCAATCCATTGATCTTTAAGTCCATTTGACAAGCAACAATACCTTTTTCAGTACCCGTTACTTTAAAGTCCATATCACCTAAATGATCTTCATCACCTAAGATATCAGAAAGAATTGCATACTTACCTGTTTTCTCATCCGAGATTAAACCCATAGCGATACCAGAAACTGGCGCTTTCAATTTAATACCCGCATCTAATAATGCTAATGTACCAGCACAAACAGTTGCCATTGAAGAAGAACCGTTAGATTCTAAAATATCAGAAACAACGCGGATCGTGTAAGGGTTTTCAGTATCAGCAGGCAATACTTGTTTCAATGAACGTAATGCTAAATTACCGTGACCTACTTCACGACGACCTGGACCTCTATTTGGTCTAGCCTCACCTGTAGAGAAAGCCGGGAAATTGTAGTGTAAAATAAATTTGTTATAACCGTTGATGAAAGCACCATCGATCATTTGTTCTGCATCTTTAGCACCTAAAGTAACAGAAGTCAATGATTGTGTTTCACCACGTGTAAATACAGCCGAACCGTGAGCAGCAGGTAAATAATTTACTTCTGACCAGATTGGACGTACAGTACGTACATCACGTCCATCAAGACGTTTTCCTTCGTCCAATACTAAATTACGAACTGCATCGTATTGTACATCATGGAAATATTTTTTGAATAAGAATTTTGTATCCTCATCCAATTCTTCTGGAAGTGTCGCTCTGAATTCTTCAGCAATTTTTGCGAAGGCTTCAGAACGGTCATGTTTTGCAGAAGCAGAAGCTGCTACAGCATATACTTTATCGTATGTCGCACTGAAAATTTCAGCTCTCAATGTCTCATTAGTTGGCTCGTGGTTATACTCACGTTTTACATTTTTACCAACTAAATTTGCTAATTCAACTTGAGCAGCAACTTGTTTTTTGATCGCCTCATGCGCAAAAGCAATTGCTTCTACCATTTCAGCCTCAGAAATTTCACTACACTCACCTTCAACCATACCGATATCTTGAGCAGAACCAGCTACGATAAATTCTAAAGTTGCTCTTTCTAATTCAGACATTTTTGGATTGATCACCAATTGTCCGTCGATTTTCGCAACGCGAACCTCAGAAATAGGTCCATTGAAAGGGATATCAGAAACCGCGATAGCAGCAGAAGCTGCTAAACCAGCCAATGCATCAGGCATAATATCTTTATCTGCAGAAATCAAAGAGATCATTACTTGCGTATCTGCATGATAGTTTTCAGGGAATAAAGGACGTAAAGCTCTATCTACCAAACGAGAGATTAAGATCTCATAATCTGACAAACGTGCCTCACGACGTAAGAAACCGCCAGGAATACGGCCTGTAGCCGCGTATTTCTCTTGGTAATCTACGGACAAAGGTAAAAAGTCAACTCCAGATTTCGCTTCTTTAGCAGAAACGACTGTTGCTAGAAGCATCGTATCACCTTGTTTTAAAACTACTGCACCATCAGCCTGTTTAGCCAATTTACCAGTAGAAAGTTCGATCTGGGAGCCATTGCCCATATCAATTACTGTTTTGATTTCGTTATAACTCATTCGTTGTTATTTGCGATATGCTTTTCATCTTTTGGCAGCATACCTATATTAAAAATATTTTAATTTCATCGCAAAGATAAGGTAAAATATTTATAATCAAACTGACGTAAGTTGCATTTATGACAGTAATTATCATGCTACCCTTAACCATTGAAGGTGGTTTTATAATAATAAGTAGCACAAGATCATCATTTCAAAAATTAGCGACAAAAAAAAGCCATCTCCAAAGAGACGGCTTTCTAAAGTTTTTATAACTAAAAGCTTATTTGATGATATCACGTAAACCAAGACCTTTAATGATCGCACGGTAACGGTTGATGTCAGTTTTGTACAGGTAAGCTAATAATGAACGACGTTTACCTACTAACATTTGTAGGGCACGTTGTGTGTTAAAATCTTTTCTGTTTTTTTTCAAATGCTCAGTTAAGTGAGCAATTCTCTTAGTGAATAAAGCTACTTGTCCTTCTGTAGAACCTGTGTTCGTTGCCGAACCTGCAAATTCCGCGAAGATATCTGCTTTGTACTCTTTACTTAAATACATCTCTGAAATAATATTAAAGCGTTAAAAATTTTTGTTAATTGACTGCAAAGGTAGCACTTAAACTTTAATCTGCAAAGAAAATGAAGATTAAAGTTTAAGTAGTAACGATGTAGTATTAAAGTACCATCTTAATGGGGACCTGGTAATTTACATAAAGTTCAAATCAATTTATGGACAAAATGCCTGACAACAATAAACTTAAAATTCGCTTTGCATTAATAAGGAATGCCTTAAACTTTCACATAGATTTTCTTTTTATCCAAGTAATAGCATATACACCACATCAAGGCCAAAAAGCATAACGAGTAAAAGAAAGAACCTATTTCTGGTGGACCAGGTAATGGTTTGCAGATTGTTGTATAAAACCAGGTAAATGCGTTGGTGTATAAAACAGTTCCATCATCTCCTACTCCATTCGGAATACGGATCAGCCCTACCAATCGCGGTAAAACACCACTTAGTACAAAGATAAAAAGCGGATTTTTACCAAACACATCAAAAAATTTAGTCAACCCATTTTTCACACCTTGCACCTCAACAAACCAGATCATTCCGCCGATGGTCATAATTCCTAATCCCGTTGTGTACAGAACATAAGAACTTGTCCATATTTTTTTGTTGATTGGAAAACCTAATGACCAAATCCATGCTAAAACCACCAGAATAAACCCCGTTACAAACAACCCTGAAAGTAATTTGAAATGAAGCTCTTTACTTTCGGGAACCTTAGACCATAACCAATCTACCTGTCCTTGCTTCTTGATATAAGTACCGGCAAGATAACCGAAAACGACTTGCACAATAGTCGGTAATGTACTCATCAGGCCTTCAGGATCAAAAGGTACCCCTTCTCCTTTATAAATATGAGCTACTCCCAATAGCTGTATATCAATCGGAGTTCCAAACCAGCCTGCAAGGCTATAAGGATCACCTGCCTGACCAGCAAAAGCACAAATAGCCCAATAAGCCAATAAGATAACAGCAGAAATCCAGATCAACGCCTTCTCTTTAAAGTAATAAGCCAGAATAGAAGCAAAACAATACGCCAAAGCAATGCGCTGAAGTACACCTAATATCCGGATGCCCTTTTCAGGATTATTTGGATTTACCCAATGTTTCAATCCAAGTGTATCACCGTCCCACTGCACAAACGGAGCCCAGTTAAGGAATAAACCAATAGCAAAAATCAAAACCGTTCTTTTGATCACTTTCTTCCAGAATACAGCATCTCCAGCTTCCTGAAGTCGAGGAATAACAAAAGACATAGCATTACCAACTGCAAATAGAAAAAAAGGAAAAACAAGATCTGTTGGGGAACAGCCATGCCAACCGGCATGTTTTAATGGTGCGAACATATGAGCCCATGTTCCGGGGTTATTGACCATAATCATCAGAGCAACTGTAGCTCCTCGGAATACGTCAAGTGAATAATAACGCTGTTTCATAAAATAGTTTGTTTAAGGCATAAAAATAACAATTTTACTATTCACTTTTACGCGCAATTTAATTTAAAATGGCATAAACACGGATTTTTGTTTTTTTAAATAAAAATCAATATTATCCATCATCACCTCAAACAAAAACAAAAGAAAGAAGAAGCAATAAAGTATGCATAACAACTGTAAAAGGATCCGCGAGCTTTTTAGGTCTGTTACATTCCAAAAAACTTTTGAAAAATAAATCAAATTAAACTGCCAATTATTAATAAAACAAGACAAAGACCCTTATACTTATTAATAAATATTATAAAGTCATGGATTTTACAAAGAAATTTGCTTTCTTTACCCCTTCAATACGACAATACGAAGATTATTAATGATGAACAGCCAAATCTTAAAAGCACTTTACTTTCAGGAATCACAATCAATTGCACAGCTAAGTAAAACTTTTAATAAAAGTATTCCGGTTATTACCAAATCAATAAATTCCTTACTGGAAATGAAACTCATTGAGGGTAATGGTTTTGCGACATCAACGGGAGGAAGACGCGCTATTCAATTCAAGCTAAACAATAGCCTTTCTCATTATATGTTAGTTATTGCGCTTGATCAATATTATACATCGATTTACATTTATAATCTCGAAAACAAAATAATTGAACAGATTACTGATCAATATAATCCCCTTTCTTGCGAGTCAGAAGCACTCCAAAACATCATCAGTTATGCTGATCAGCTTATTACTCAGTCACAGATTCCACTAGCCAATTTTATTGCGGCTGGTGTCAGTATGCCCGGATTTGTAAACACACAAAAAGGCGTTAATGATTCGTACGATAAAAAATGTAACCTACACCACATTAAAAAACACATCACTGATCATTTTAAAATTCCGACGATTATTGAAAACGACTCCACCTGCATTGCTTTTGCCGAACAAAAATTTGGCGCCGCACAAAAGACAACAAATGCATTAGTCATCAATTTAAATTGGGGAGTCGGATTAGGCATGATCGTAAACGGTCAAATATTTAAAGGATCGAGTGGTTATGCAGGAGAATTTAGCCATATACCGCTAAGCCATAGCAACACTCTTTGTTCCTGTGGAAAAAAAGGATGTTTAGAAGTAGAGGCATCCCTCAGCGCTGCAGTAAAAGATGTACAAAATGCTTTAAAGGCCGGAGAAAAATCGAGTTTAGAAGCCGAGCAATATAATAACCTATTAGCACAAGGAGATGCTTTACTGGAGAATGCATTACAGGGTGATCAGCTTGCTATTGCCAGTCTTGGAAAAATTGGTTATATGTTAGGAAAAGGCATTGCTACCTTAATCCATATCCTCAACCCTGAAGTCATCATCATCAGTGGCCGGGGAGCCAAAGCCGGTGCCATACTCATGCCTCAGATTCAGACTGCAGTAAATGAATTTTGCATACCCCGATTGGCCAGCACAACACAATTAAAAATATCAGAAATAAACAAACAGGCACAAAGTATTGGGACTGCCGCCTTTATTATAGAAAACACATTACAAACCCTTATAACTACAAACTAATTAGCTTATAAATCATTACTCATGAATTATTTTCAGAAAAAGAGTGCAGGATTAGCGTTATGCACTTTAGTCAGTGCATCATCCTTATTCGCACAGCAATCCATTACCGGAACAGTAAAAGATGCTTCGGGACCAGTATCCGGCGTAACGGTTACCGTAAAAGGAACCTCACGAGCGACACAAACCACTGCAAACGGCAGCTTTACCATCCAGGCTTCACCAGGAGAAACTTTACGATTTACTACGATTGGATACAAACCAACAGAAGTTTTGGTTGGTTCAACTAAATCGATTAATGTAACGTTGATACAAGACGCTTCAGCTTTAGATGAGGTGGTTGTGACAGCAATGGGTATTAAACGCGATGCAAAAGCTTTAGGATATGCTGTCAGCAGTATCAAAGCAGAAGAAATTACAAAAGCGGGTAACACGAACTTTGGATCGGCTTTATATGGTAAAGCTCCAGGTGTAAAAATCACAACAGCACCAGGTGGTTCTGCAAGTGCCGTAAACGTACAAATTCGAGGCATTAACTCATTAAATTTTCAAAGACAACCTCTTTATGTAGTTGACGGTATCATTATCCGTAATGATCAGCAAAATGGGTCCAGTGGCGCAAATAATAATAATTACTGGAATGATCAACGCATCCGCGGTAATGGTATGTTAGATATCAATCCTTCCGATATCGAAAATATCTCTATTTTAAAAGGTGCGGCCGCAAGTGCATTATATGGCTCCGATGCAGCAAGTGGCGTTATTGTGATCACAACTAAAAAAGGTATTAAAGGAAAAGGATTAGGTGTTGATTTTAATTACAATGGATCAATTGAAAGAGCGGCTTTCCTGCCTAAATTTCAGAATACTTATGGTCCTGGTTATGATGCAGCAACAAATATTGCCAATGGTGCTACTGCAGAAGGCTGGTTTATAGACGACAAATCACCAAGTGGCCGTCGTCCTTACTACAGAGCATACGGAAGTTTCGGGCCTAAATTCACAGGCGAAGATGTGCTATGGTGGGATGGTCAAGTAAGACCTTATAAATTAAGAGAAAATAATTATTACGAAGTATTTGACAAAGGATATAATTCAACAGCCAACGTTGGGATATCCAATCAAACCGATAAAATTAACTATCGCTTAAGCGCAACACGTATGGACTACAAAAGTACAAGTCCAGGCAGTAAGCAAAATAAAAACACCTTCAATTTAAACAGTACTGTTAAATTAAGCAGTAAATTATCAACCGATATCGTAGCCAACTTTGTCAATACAAATACGCATAACAGAGCTCGTTTATTAGGTGAGGTTTTAGGAACATTTGATGGATTTTTCAGCAGAACAGAAGATATGTCTGCTATGAAAAATGCATACCAAACTTCTGATGGTTATAAGTACTCTAAATTTGGAACGGGTCGACCAGAAGATTTCACCTATACCATGAGAGCATCTAATCTGTTGGATTACTTCTGGAATCAGTACAAAAACAGCTACGATGAAACAGAGAATAGAATTTTAACCAGTGCAACCTTAAATTGGGATGTGGTCAATCATTTAAAATTCAGAGGACGTATTGGTAATGATTTCACCTCAGCGACCAGTACAAATAAGCAATATACCGAATATGCAACTGCTTACAACTCGCCAAAAAGTAGCACAGGTGGTTTTGGAACTTCCAAAGGAGCCTATTCGATTTTATATGGTGATGCAATGTTGACGTACACAAATAAGATTAATCAAGATTTTGACTATTCTGCGAGTTTCGGTTTTCAATCCAGAACTGAAAATTATAATGACCAATCTTCAAATACAGCAGCTGGTCTAGTCACTGAAAACTGGTTTAGTATAAATAACAGTTATGCTCAAGCTGAGACCAGCAATAGCAGAAAAGAAATGCTTAAATATGCGTATTTTGGAACATTAAACATTGGTTATAAAGGCTACGCTTACTTAGACGGAACCTATCGTTCCGAGTACTCTTCAACATTACCTCCAGCAAACAACAACTACCAGTATGGATCAGTTAGTGGAAGTTTTATCTTCAGCGATGCTTTCAATCTAAAGTCTGATAAATTCTCGTATGGTAAATTACGTGCTTCATACGGTATTGTAGGTAACGATGCCCCAATTTATGCCGCTAATATCTCCAATACGCAAGCACCACTTTTAAGTGTAAATGGTGCAGTACCTTCATTAACATATACCAGCAATTATGGTAATCTGAACCTAAAACCTGAACGTAAATACGAAATGGAATTTGGTGTAGAGTTAAAGTTTCTTAAAAATAGATTAGGCTTAGATGTAAGTTACTACAATAACTACATTGAAGATCAAATCCTTAACTTGACACTTCCCTCTTCAACAGGTGCTAGAAGTCAGATTCTTAACATAGGTAAAGTTGCAAATAATGGTTTAGAGGTATCTTTAAACGGCACGCCGATCCAAAATGATAACTTCACTTGGACATCAAGACTAAATTATTCATTCAACAATTCTAAAGTAAAAACATTAGCACCAGGCGTTGACGAACTTCTTTTTTATTCTGCAGATGAAAACTCTTTAAAAATCACAGCTAGAGAAGGTGAAAAATTAGGAAATATCTATGTATACGACATTGCAAAAGATCAGCAAGGCAATAATATAATTTCAGATGAAGGTCTATATGTAATCGATAAAACAAAGTATAAACACGTAGGTAACATTATGCCAAAAGCAATCGGGGGTTGGACCAATACCTTTACTTACAAAAACTTTATGTTAGATTTTACGGCAGACTACCGTTTCGGTGGACAAATGGTGTCTGAAAACCTAAAATACGGTATGAGTGCAGGTTTATATGAAAACACACTCCCATATAGAGAGACTGGCGTAACGCTTCAAGGAGTAAATGCAAATACAGGAAAAGCAAATGATGTACATTTAAGTGCTCCTGAATACTATATGAATACGTTCGGCTGGGGAGCAAACTCATGGTCGGAAGAAGGGGCAGTATACGACAATAACTTCATTAAATTAAGAGAGCTATCGATCGGTTACAAGATTCCTGACAGTTTCACGAACAAGCTGAAAATCAACAATCTTCGCGTATCCCTATTAGGAAGAAACTTATTCTATATCTATAGAACATTAAAGAACCTGGATCCAGAAGCTCCAGTTGGAAATGCATGGTGGTCTCAAGGTGTTGACGTAGGTTCAACAGCTGCGACAAGAAGCTTTGGTTTTTCACTAAATGCTAATTTCTAACATTAATCTACTGAAATCATGAAAAAAATATTTTTATCAATCATAACATTAATAACAGCCTGCACTACTATGGTGGGTTGTAAATCGCAATTGGAGGAGAAATTCCAAAATCCAGATGCCTCCACTAAAGCAAATATTCCTGCTTTTTTTGCGAAAATGCTCAACAATGACCGTGTGAGACCTTCTTATTATCACTATAGAACTTTCATACTATCAAATCAGACCGTCTATACGCAAACGGCATCTTTTACTCCTTCATTGAGTATGTATCAACCAGGAGATAATTACTCGTACACCTATTGGTCAGACTTTTATTCGACCGGAGTGTTAGGATTGAACCGCAGTATGAATAAAGCCTATTCAGAACTTTCAGAAACTGAAAAAAAGAATATGGAAATTTTCATGCAAACAGCAAAAGTATTGATGTATGATGAAGCTGCAAAAATGATTGATAACTTCGGGGATATTCCATTCAGCGAAGCTGGAAGTTTACCCGCTACTGGAGAAATAATAAAACCTAAGTTCGACGACCAAAAAGAATTGTACAACTTATTTATTGATGAATTAAAAAAAATCAACACCTATTTAGCAACTGCTCAGACAAATGCTGATTTTTCTAAATACGATATCCTTAATAGTGGAAATGTCAATAAATGGAGAAGATATACGAACTCTCTGAGACTTCGTTTATTAATGCGTATCTCTTTTGTAGATGAAAATAAAGCCAGAACTGAAGCACTAGAAATGCTAAATAACCCCGCTCAATATCCTTTGGCCGATGGGGGCAATGTTGCAAACTACAATCCTGCAACAGAAGACATTTTATTACAGCCATTAACGAATTATACCGGAAGTTTGAGACAAGCATTGATTGAAGGTCCGAATCAATATGCGCCAGACTATATGCTCAATAAAGTGATGTTGCCATCTAATGACCCACGTATTCCTGTACTTTTCGATAAATTCGGAAGAACTATTAAGGGTGTATTCTATCCAAACAAAGAATACAAAGCTATGCCTATTACGTTCACATCAGAAGAAATCAATACGAACTACCAAGACTATGCTGTATTAGATTCTGCAACCATCTTTGATAACAATGCTTTACCAGGAATTGTATTTTCAGCATCTGAAACCAACTTTAATAAAGCAGAAGCATTATTACGGTGGGGAGCTAGTACTACAGCAAAAGAAGCTTATAATACAGCTGTAAAACAGTCGGTTTCATTTTACTATTATCTAAACAACATCAATGATTCCGGATTAAAAACAGAAGTTAAACCTAATGATGTTGTGATTAATGACTTTACAGAAAAATCGAGTATTTCATTCACAAACAATCAAACTAAAGATCTTGAATTGATCTGGACACAGAAATGGTTGCATTACGGTTTCCTTCAAGCACAACAAGCATGGGCAGAATTAAGAAGAACAGGATACCCTGTCTTAACTCACCCAGAAGGGGGCTTAGCTAACTATGCGACACCACCAACACGTTTGATGTACCCTTCTGAAGAAATTGCTAATAATCAAGCAAACTATGAAGCAGTAAAAGGGAAAGATAAGAGAGACACCAAAATATTTTGGGCCGTAAAATAATTTTTTTTTACCTTTAAAACTAAAGCCACGTAAGTGGCTTTAGTTTTATAATAACAAATTATAACCATATGAAATTAAAAACCTTAATCCCTACCCTTGCACTGCTATGGTCGGGACAACATAGTTTTGGGCAGGCTCATAATGTATCTTCTGGTTACCAAAAACCAACCGACCCATTAGTTATTGAAAATCTAGAACAGTGGCAGGACATGAAATTCGGACTTTTTATGCACTGGGGCACGTACAGTCAATGGGGAATTGTCGAAAGCTGGAGCTTATGTCCAGAAGATGAAGGTTGGACACAACGTAAACCAGAGCATGGGAAAAACTATTTTGATTATGTGAAAAATTACGAAAACTTACAAAAATCATTCAACCCAACAGATTTCGATCCTAAAAAATGGGCAGATGCCACAAAAGCTGCCGGGATGAAATATGTTGTATTTACCACAAAGCACCACGATGGATTTGCCATGTTTGACACGAAAGAGTCTGACTACAAAGTTACCTCGCCCAATACACCATTTTCACAGAATCCGAAAGCAAATATCACTAAAGAAATTTTCAATTCCTTCCGAAACGATGGTTTTAAAATAGGTGCTTATTTTTCGAAACCGGATTGGCATACCGATTTTTATTGGTGGAACTATTTCCCGCCTAAAGATCGTAACGTAAATTACGATCCGCAAAAACATCCGGAAAGATGGGAGAAGTTTAAAAACTATACTTACAACCAATTGAACGAGTTGACGTCTGAATATGGAAAAGTGGATATTTTATGGCTAGACGGCGGTTGGGTAAGACCATTCAAAACTATTGACCAATCTGTTGACTGGCAACGAACCATTAAGGTAGAACAAGATATTGATATGGACCGTATCGGTAATATGGCGCGTAAGAATCAACCCGGAATCATTGTCGTCGACCGTACTGTACCAGGTAAGTGGGAAAATTATGTCACACCAGAACAAGCCATCCCAGAACACACATTAGACATCCCGTGGGAAAGTTGCATCACCATGGGTAACTCTTTTAGCTATGTTCCAAATGATCAGTACAAGCCCACTAAAAAAATTGTAGAAACTTTAATCAAAATTATCGCACGAGGAGGCAATTATTTAATGAACATCGCGCCTGGACCAAATGGGGACTACGACCAAGCGGCTTATGACAGATTAAAAGAATTAGCTTCGTGGATACAAATCAACCAAGGCGCAGTATATGCTACCCGTCCGGTTGCTCCCTATCACGAAGGAGATTATTACTATACCAGAAGTAAGGATAGCAAGACCGTCAATGTTTTCCATATTGTCGAAGGCGACAGCTATAAACAACCAACTGAGTTTACATTCAATGTTCCAGATAATTTCAAAATTAAAGACATGAGTATCTTAGGCCACAAAGGAAAATTAAAATGGACACAAAGGGAAAATAAAATTATTGTTAAGAATCCAAGCACAAAATTAAACTATGCTACCGTTATTCAATTAAAATCGAAATAAGGTTTAACAATAAATAATTAGACAAAACCTACTGCATCTGACCCTGCAGTAGGTTTTTTTTTGCCCATCTCATCGAATCCTGTTACAATTGTTCGAAACTTATATCTCTTCTCAAAAAATAGTTTTAAAATAATAAAATCTCCCAAAAATTTTAAATTCCCCATTTTATTCCCTACAAAATATTGAAATCTTAATCAAAATATCTTAACTAGATTAAAATGATATTAATTCCCGTTATTAAGAAAATTTACTTATTAAAAAAAAGTAAAAAGTATTTGCATCTTAATAATATAACTGTAACTTTACTATTACGGAAAACCAATCCAATTATGAATAACCAGATTATAAAAGCAATATACTTTCAAAAACTGCAATCGATTGCGCAGTTAAGTAAGACATTTAATAAGAGTATTCCACTCATTACAAAGTCAGTAAATTCATTACTTGAAATGAATTTAATTGAGGGTAATGACCTTGCAGCATCTACTGGTGGAAGAAGAGCTATTCAATTTAAAATAAATAACAATTTAAATACTTATACTTTAGTTATAGCATTGGACCAATTCTACACTTCCATTTACATATTTGATCTGGAAAATAACGTGATTGCAGAAAATGTCGATAACTATAATCCCTTAAAAAATAGCAATAAAGCTTTAGAGACAATTATCAGTCTAACAGAAGCCATAATTGTTGAATCAAAAATTCCTGTTACCGATTTCTTAGGTATAGGTATTAGTATGCCTGGCTTCGTTGATACAGAGAAAGGTATCAATGATTCATATGATAAACAATCTAAGCTATATCATATTAAAAAGCACATATCCGATCATTTTAAAATCCCAACCATCATTGAGAATGACTCTACCTGTATTGCTTTTTCAGAACAAAAATTTGGTGCTGCTAAAAATATAAAAAGTTCTTTAGTCATTAATCTCAACTGGGGCGTAGGTCTAGGCATGATCGTGAACGACCAAATATTCAAAGGATCAAGCGGTTACGCCGGCGAGTTCAGTCATATTCCACTCAGTGACAGTAACGAATTATGCTCCTGCGGAAAAAAAGGCTGTCTTGAAGTAGAAGCTTCTCTTACTGCAGCAGTAAAAAACGTGCAGACAGCAATTAATGCTGGAGAAAAATCAAGCTTAGAAAGTGATCAGCATAATAATCTGTTAGCTCAGGGTGATGCACTATTAGAAAGTGCACTGAATGGCGATCAATTAGCTGTCGCCAATCTTGGAAAAATAGGTTACATGCTAGGAAAAGGAATAGCGACATTAATTCACATCCTCAATCCTGAAGCAATCATCATTAGTGGCAGAGGAGCTCGGGCAGGAACCATTTTAATGCCTCAGATCCAAACCGCAATCAACGAGTTTTGTATTCCACGATTAGCGCAAGCCACACAACTTAAAATATCTGATACCAATAAACAGGCCCAGAGTCTAGGAACTTCAGCCTTCATTATAGACAACTTTATACAAACACTTTTTCACACAAACTAATCACACTTATAAACCATTCGTTATGAGTTATTTTTACAAAAAAAGTGCGGGATTGGCATTATGCACCTTATTTAGTGCATCCTCCCTTTTCGCACAGCAAACTATTACCGGGAGAGTAACAGATGCAAAAGGACCGGTCGCCGGTGTAACAGTTTCCGTAAAAGGAACAGCTCGCGGAACACAGACGGACGCAAATGGTAGTTTTACAATTCAAGCCTCACAAGGCGAAACTTTACGTTTTTCCAATATTGGGTACAAGTCAACAGAAATTGTAGTTGGATCAACTAAAACGATTAATGCTACTTTAACAGAAGATGCTTCAGCACTGGATGAAGTTGTTGTAACCGCGATGGGTATAAAAAGAGCTCCAAAAGAGCTGGGATACGCCATGAGTACGGTTGGAGCCGAAGAGCTTACCAAAACAGGAAGTCCTAACTTCGCTGGGGCATTATACGGTAAAGCACCAGGTGTCCGTATTACGGCGGCGCCAGGTGGAGCAACTTCAGGGATCAACATCAATATTCGGGGAACAAACTCCATTACAGGAAACTCACAGCCCTTAGTCATTATTGATGGAGTTCCAATGCGCCAAACAACTTTTAATAACTCCGATTACTGGGGTGACCAACGTGCTCGCGGTAATGGTTTAGAAGATTTAAATCCAGAGGATATTGAGAATATTACCATTTTAAAAGGTGCATCTGCTGCCGCTCTCTATGGATCTGAAGCCATGAACGGAGTTGTTTTAGTAACCACAAAATCTGGAAAAGGAGGAAAAGGATTCTCCGTCGATTTCAATGCAACCTACACACATGATCAGATTGCTTATTTACCTAGATTCCAAGATGTAAGAGGGCCTGGTTACACCAAAGCATATCAAAATGACGGCCAAGCTGATGATATGTTTTATTATTATTCAGCAGACCGCGCAATCAACGGAGTTACTAGAGGAGTTTTACCCGCAACCGTAAATTTTGGACCAAAATTTGACGGCAAAGATGTCATCTCCTGGGATGGAGTTGTTAGGCCTTACGAAGCTCAGAATTCATACCATAAACTTTTTAATAATCCTAACAACACCACTTTTAACCTTGCTCTGGGCCACGCTACTGAAAACTCAAATACACGGTTTTCCATCACTAGGCAGGACAACCAAATGACAGCACTGGATTCTTACAACAAGAAAAACATTGCTAATCTAAACACTTCATTCAAACTTTGGGACAAATTAACTACTGACATCGTTGTTAATTATGTCAATCAACATACACACAACAGACCTTTCCTAACAGATCGTTTAATCAACAATTTCACAGGAATGATGTCCACATTTGATAATCCAGAATGGTATCTTAATAAATATAAGACAAGTTTGGGCTATAAATACGTTATTCAAGAACCAAATGTTGAAAGCTTAACTCCAGATGAAAACATAAAATACAACGGTGCTAAAACCGACATCTTAGACTTTATGTGGAATTCTAAGGCCAGACAATATGATGAATACTCTAATCGTGTATTAGGCTCTGTTACCAATACATGGCAGGTAACAGGCGATTTCTCTTTAAGAGCTCGTTTTTCAGCAGATATGACCAATTTGCGAACTGAAGATAAACAGCCTAATGAAAAACCTTTGGCATTTGCCAATACAGGATACTTCGGTTTGGGTCTTCAAAATGCAAATATCTATTATGGTGACTTCTTAGCTACTTACAACAAGCAGATCACTACTGATATTAAAATTGGTGCAATTGCTGGATATACCGCAACAAAAAGTTTGGACACATATGTTCAAAGAGAAACAGCAGGCGGATTAAGTGTACGAGACTGGTTTGACATCAATGCATCAACAAATACAATCGGTGGAAATGTAAACCTTAATTACAGAAGAAATCAATTAAGAGATGCATTATTCGGAACCGTAAATTTCAATTTGAAAGATTACTGGTTTATGGAAGGAACATTAAGAAGAGAAATCATCTCAACGATGCATCCTGACGACAACGTGACTTTTTATCCTTCTGTAAACTCCAGTTTATTATTATCCGAGGCTTTCCAACTTCCTGAAGCTTTTACATATGCAAAATTAAGAGGATCATACGGAATTGTTGGTAATTATCCTGAAATATACAAAAGCGCTACAAGTTATACACAAAGTACATTAGGAGTACAGACGCAAGGAGGAGCAGCAGTTATTTATACTAATGTGCCTACGACTGCATTCGGTAATGAAAAAATAAAACCGGAAAGAAAGAAAGAGTATGAATTTGGCTTAGAAACTAGATTATTCAGTAATCGTTTAGGATTTGATATCACTTACTACAACGGATTGATTGAAAATCAAATCTTAAATTACACCTTACCAATCTCGATGGGATCTAACTCTATATTAGCAAATGTCGGAACATTACGAAATAAAGGATGGGAATTTGGAATCAACGGTACACCTATACAGCATGAAAACTTCAAGTGGAATTCAGTTTTAAACTTTTCCATGAATAAAAACATTGTGGAGGCCCTACCAGGAGGAGTTTCTGAACTTTTACATAGAGATTATGATGGTTCTGCTGCACAATTGATATCAAAAGTTGGTCAACCAATGGGAGATATTATGGTGCGCCCAGTCGCGACAGATGGTAACGGCAATAAAATTGTTAAAAGTGACGGTCTTTATCAGCTTGATGGAAACACATGGATCAAAGCTGGAAATGCAATGCCAAAAGCTGTGGGTGGATTTACAAATACATTCACCTATAAAAACTTTACTTTAGATGCACTGATGGATTTCAGATGGGGTGGTCATGTCATGCCGACCGGGATCAACTGGATGATCAGTAGAGGTTTATTAGAAGAAAGTTTAACTGCGATGGATGCAGAACATGGTGGGTTAAGCTACTATAAAGTTGGTACACAAGGTATCGCAACCAATGCAACACAAGGACCTAACGGAGAAATCGTGTATCACGATGGGATGTTAATGGATGGAGTAAAAGCAGATGGCTCTAAAAATGATAACATCATTTCTCAAGCAACGTACTACAACAACACGTATAATTGGGGTGGACCACAATACTCAAACTCAAGATATGAATTATACGTCCAAAAAAATAATTATATCAAAATGCGTGAAATCTCACTAGCATATCGATTACCAAAATCTGTAGCTGAGAAATTAAGAGCTAAAAATGTTCAAATTTCAGCATTTGGACGTAATTTATTCTTTATTTATAGAAGTATAAAAGATTTAGATCCAGAACAAATGACAGGTGGATCAAACTGGATAAATCAAGTTTCCAATGCAGGAACAAGTCCAGCCACAAGAACATATGGTTTAATGCTACGCGCTAGCTTCTAAAAATTAAAAACATGAAAAGACACTTATTATTTATAGGCTTATGTGCAGCCACATTAACTTATACAAGCTCTTGTAAAAAGAATTCATTTGAGGAAATGTATCGGGATCCCGGAAAGGTGACTGAAACTACTGTCGAGAAACAATTTGCCGGAATGATCTATAGTTATAGACAACTAATTGTGCCTGAGTATCGAAATTTGTTTGTGACATTACGTCCAACAATCTTTAGATATTTGCATACAACCGGTTGGATCAATGAAACTAATCAACTTCTACCGGGTGGAGCAGCAATTGAGGATAGATGGAGCCGTTATTATGAAGGACTTTCACAATATCGTGAATTAGAAACAATCTATAATAATTCAGTCGCGGCTGAGAAAGAAGAAAAAAGAATCTTTTTCCTAACGGCTAAAATTCTTTTTTACGATCAAACCCAGCAAACAGTAGATTTACATGGCCCTATTCCATGGTCAAAAGCAGGTATGTTAAGCACCAACAAAAGTGATTACCAAAATTCATATCCTGCTTATGATCAGCCGGAAGATATCTACTCGACCATGATCAGCGATTTAAAAAGTATAAGTGCTGAATTGAACACAATTACGGTAGGTAAATCTATGACAGAAAAATTCAAAACACAGGATATCATTAATAACGGTGATATTGATCTTTGGAAAAAATACTGTAATTCGCTTCGTTTAAGGTTATTGACAAGAGTAGCAGCTAGTTCAAAATTTGGAACTCAGGCAAACCAAGAAATTGCCGAAATCATCAATAATCAAAATACAAATCCATTAATTTTAACAAATGCTGAAAATGCGCAATTGGATATTTATAATCTTGATGATAACAGTATTAACACCAAAAATATTAGAGATGCTTTTGAAGCTAGTGGATGGTATGCCAACTTAGCTAGTAAAAGAATGATCGATCACATGGTTGATAAGGTTGACCCTAGATTACCTTATATGTTTGAACCAGGAACTGCAGCCACTGGTAAATTCATTGGACTTGATCAAACTAAACCAAGTGCAGATCAGGTTGCCTTAGTAAACGGGGGTACACTGTCTATATTTAATAGATCAACATATTCAAGAAATCAATACTTCCCGGGTGTATTATTTTCAGCTACAGAAACAAATTTATTACTAGCAGAGTATTACAACAAATCTGGAAATGCCGGTGCTGCAAAAACAGCATTTGAAAAAAGTATAAAAGAATCTATCGATCTTTATAAGATTATTAGAAGTAAATCGAATGATAATCTTATTCCTGCTCCTGCAAATCCCACAGAATCGGCAATTACCGCTTACATTAACAACATTAACTGGGATGCGGCAGGTAATAAATTGGAATTAATAGCAACACAAAAATGGATTCATTTTAATGTTATCCAAACTGTACAAGCATGGTCAGAACAAAGAAGACTAGATTTCCCTAAATTTGATTTTGTAGTACAAGGCGCAGATATTCAAAAAACGGTACCTGTTAAATTTACATTGCCTCCTTCAGAAAGTGTGTACAATGCGACAAATTATGAAGCAGTAAAAGCACAAGATAATGTCAATACCAAACTTTTCTGGGACGTTAATTAACATTAAAATAATCTTAATAAAGGAAGCCACATAAGTGGCTTCCTTTGTTTTGTAGCAATATTTCATCAAATCTCGTTATCATTTCAACCAATAAATATACCTATATATGAAAAAGATCATTTACACCTTATCTTTATTGTTGATTCTGTCTGTATTTTCCTGTAAAAATAGCGATCTTGAGTATTCAAATCAGTTTGAAGACAGTTTTGACAAATTTAAAGAATTCAAAAAAGAAAATAATAATTCCTATCAGTACCAAACTAGTATTGTAACAATGGAACAAAGTTCCAAAACGACGATATCAGTAATCAATGGGAAAGTTACAAAACGAGAACATCGCGTAATAGTATTCAATGGATCCGTATCAAAATCACCAACAGGTTGGACAGATCAAGAAATAGATGCAATCTATGCTAACCTAGAAGAATCTTTTAAAAATTATCTGGTTAGCAAGAAAATTACATTAAAAGAATACCTCAGCTGGTCAGAATCTGAAAAAGAATTAGGAAAATATAATGGATTAGGAGCAACTGAAATTATGACACTCGATGACATTTATACCAAAGCAAAAGGTGAATGGCTTGTAGCACAAGAAAAGAAAAAGATATTTTTTGAAACGAAAAATAATGGGATGATCTCATCGTGTGGTTATGTCATAGGAAATTGTCAGGACGATTGCTTTACCGGAATCAATATATCAAATATTAAAACATTAACGAACTAAAAAATAAAACCAAAAAGACTCCTGCACTTCGTTTAACATATGAAAAAGTGCAGGACCAAATAAACTTATATGAATAAACTATTCTTCTTTTCTATTATCATACTAACTATACTTTCTTCTTGCAATAATTATAGACCAGCACTATTAACATCAACTCAGATTTTTAATGAAAGTCAGGTATCTTTCAAACAGTGCCACGCCTCTACCATCGAACAAATTGGAAAAGATAGCCTAATTGCCGCCTGGTTTGGAGGTACACATGAATCCAATCCCGATGTTGTGATCTGGACTTCACATTATATTAATGGCAAATGGCAGAAGCCCGTTCAAGTAGCTGATGGAGTCCTTGGAGACAAACGCTATCCAACATGGAACCCCGTATTTTATCAACATCCACAATCAGACAGCTTATATCTTTATTATAAAATAGGACCTAATCCTCGAGAATGGAAAGGTTATTACAAATATTCGCTAGATAAAGGCAATACCTGGTCAACAGCTAAAGCATTACCCCAAAACATTTTAGGTCCCATTAAAAATAAACCCATCACCCTAAAAAATGGAACTATCCTTTCCCCTTCAAGTACCGAATCAAAAGACGAAATTTGGAAAGCACATTTAGAGATCAGCGCAGATAGAGGTAACACGTGGTCAATGGTTGACATTAACCATGAGAGCCCAGTTCAGGTGATCCAACCGAGTATTGTACAACATGCAGATGGAAAAATTCAAGTACTGTGTCGTAGTAAAGAAAACAAAGTGATGAGCTCCTTTTCCAACGATAACGGAAAGACATGGCAACCTTGGCAAGCGACAAACCTGCTTAACCCAAATTCCGCAACAGATGCGATACGATTAAAAAACGGACAATTTATGATCGTCTATAATCCCGATCTTGCCGGAAAAGATTGGTGGGAAGGACGTACGAAACTACGCGTGGCATTATCTAAAGATGGTCTGAATTGGAAAGATGCATTGATCTTAGAAGATGGTAAAAAGGGAGATGAATACTCCTACCCGACAATAATACAAGATGATGATGGTTTGATACATATTACCTACACCTCGAATAGAAAGAGTATTAAACACATTGTATTAAAATAAAATTGGGGCTGTCAATAATAGACAGCCCCAATTTTATTTTACATCCTAAACGAGTAGGATCATTAAAGAAGCAAGTATAGTATACTTTCCGAGTGTATTATTTTTCCTACAAATAGTCTTTCTTCAATTCCAACACACCTTCCAATCGCACATCATCAGATCCCGAACCAATCAGTAATTTAAATTTTCCCTTCTCAGTTTTCCACCGGTTATCCACAGCCCAAAGCTTCAGATCCTCCTTTGTCAATTGAAAAGAGACCCTTTCACGTTTTCCAGCTCCAATAGACTTACGTTCAAATCTTTTCAATTGTTTGATAGCCGTAACTACTGAACTAACCTCATCCACAACATAAAGCTGAGCCACCTCATCACCATTTAACAGTCCTTTGTTTTCCACATCAAAAGAAACCGTACATGCAAAATCGTCTGCACTTTCCTTCACATCAACAACAAGATTAGAATACTCAAATTTACTATAGCTCAAACCATGGCCGAAAGCATATAAAGGCTTAGCCGACATCTCCACATAATCATGATGCTTAGGCTTATTATGATTATAATGAACAGGTAACTGCCCTACAGAACGAGGTACTGAAATCGGCATACGTCCAGCAGGATTATAATCTCCGAAAAGAACATCAGCTATTGCAAGTCCACCCTCCTGACCAGGGTACCAGGCATTGACAATAGCTGGGATATGTGCGGCCGCCCAATTCAGGTTCAGAGGTCTTCCCATAATGGTTACAAGAACAATAGGTTTACCAGTTTTCTCCAAAGCCTGCAATAACTGTAGCTGATGCCCCATCATATCCAAAGAGACACGGTCAAACCCCTCGCCACTTTCCATATCACTGACAGCATTGATATCCACATTTGCTGCACCTGTAGCTTGATAAGTTGTTTTAAAATCACGAGCACTAGAACCTCCTAATACCACGACAACCACATCCGATAGTTGTGCTGCAGCAACCGCATCTTCGATATTACTATTTAAAGTATCACGGATCGCACAGCCTTTCACATAATCAATCTGTGTACCTTTACCTACCGCAGCGCGAATACCAGCCAATACTGTTTTCACTTTACCATCAGCCTGCGGAGCAGTATAGTCTCCCAATTGATTGTAGGCATTATCTGCATTAGGACCAACCACAGTAATACGTTTAACCGTTTTCTTCAGAGGTAATAAGTCTCCTTCATTTTTAAGCAATACAATAGACTCTTGAGCTGCTTTACGTGCTATTGCTACATTTTCAACAGTAGCAACCTTTTTTGCAACCAGTTTTTCATCCACAAAAGGACGGTCAAATAAACCCAGATTAAATTTCATACGCAGTACACGTGCCACAGCAGTATCAAGAACTGAAGTTTCTACAAGACCACTATTGACCGCCTCCAATAAATTAGCACCATATCCTGTACCGCTCAAATCTACATCAAGACCGGCATGTATACTTTGTGAGGCTCCCTCTGCTGCAGTAGAAGCTGTGGCGTGTCCTCCGTTTAATCCAGAAATACTTAATAAATCGGATACAACAAAACCGTTAAATCCCCAATCTTTACGCAATACATCTTTCAGTAGCCAGGGATTTGCAGAACAAGGAATACCATCAATACTATTATAAGCAGTCATCACAGAACCTGCTCCTGCGCGAACAGCTTGTTCAAAAGGATACAGATAATGATGACGCATTGCTCTTTCACCAACAGAAACACCCTCACCGTTATGCCCACCTTCAGGAACAGCGTAGGCAACAAAGTGTTTAAGTGTACCGATTATTTTATCTTCTTTCCCAATGACATCACCCTGGAAGCCCTTCACCATCGCCCTCCCCATCTGACCGATCAAGTACGCATCTTCACCATAAGTCTCTTCTGTTCGTGACCACCGCGGATCACGTGCCAGGTCCAATACAGGACCATAACCATTTTTTCCACCTACAGCGTAAGTTTCCTTTGCAATCGTAGACGCCATCTGTTCAATCAAAACCGGATTCCAAGTACTTGCCTGACCAATTGCCGTTGGAAAAACAGTAGCACCGATAGCCATATGACCATGTGGAGCCTCTTCAGATAACAACAAAGGAATACCTAAACGTGTACTATCCAACATATAGCGTTGAATCGCATTTGTCGCTCGTGCCGCTTCTACTGGGCTCAAACCGTTTAATAATGTTTTTTGAGTCCATGGATCAGCGCGCAAGGTAGCCCAGAGCAAACCAATATGCTGATCCTGAACTGCTTTTTTTAGTTTAGCACTTACACCAACACCTTTGGCACCCTTCTCATACATCTCCCAACCTAACAATTTCGATAATTGACCAACTTTTTCTTCCTTAGTCATTCTTCCCAGTAGGTCCTGAACCCTTTTCTCTGTAGGAAGTTTACTGTTTTTATAAGGTAACTGCTGCGCCTGTAAGCTTGGAATCGCTAGAAATAGCACTCCACTAAAAAATATACTGCTAAGTTTCATTTAAGATGATATAAAAGAGACCATTGGTCGGTTTGTAAAACACTAAATTAACGTTTTAGCATTAATAATCAGCAATTCATCATGATAATAACACTAAAAATACACTCCATAAAAAAGGACGATTTTGATCGTCCTTTTTTATGGAGTGTATAAATCTGTTGCAAAGAAACAACATGGTCCAAATATGGTAAATAATCGCTGACTCTTAGAAGATTTGAAGCCCTTTGTTGTTCTAAATAATTTAAAAAAAGAACGACACTATAACCCTCGCAATTAACATCTTCGAAATTATGGAGCTTTCACCCCTTTAAAATAATATTTCACGGGAGCAACAAAAGCCGCAGGATTATTATTCTGACTTGTTAACACCAACTTATCACCATTTATCGCAACCGCGTAAGAAGAATACTGATCCTGATTTTCAAATTTAATTACTCCGTTCTCTTTATTAAAAGTAAAGCTTATATTATTTTTATCCTTAAAAGTAAACTTTTCAAAAGCTCCTTTATTCGCCTCACAGATCTTCACTCCTTTATCCAAATTCAATTGATTTGACTTTTCCTGAAAGATAAAGCGGTAACTGTTATCCATTTCGCAGTCATCTAGATTATAATCGGTTTCCTTCACGTTCCCTACAACAGGATGCCACACATATGCCCCCAATCGAACTTGAATATCTTTCGAAAAGTCAGGGTCTGGAGTACCACTATCTTTTGCACAGCTACTAATTAATGCCAGAACAGCAACACCATAAAAAATTTTTTTTGTCATAGTTTATATATCGTTAGTATAAAGATAACGCAAATAAGTGAAGGAGTGCTACAGCTTTACGTAAACATAACATGATAATTCAACTGTTAGGTCTCAAACTTTTATTTTTGTAACTTATCGTCATCCCCCATCATAATCTGATTAATTCGGTCTTCCAATACAGATTTATGCCAATCCGCCAGCAGTTTTTTAGTTTTCTCAAGAGCATCCTTTTCCCCTGCTCTCATAATCATAGCCCACTTTTCCCCAAATTCAAAGTAAGCCTGCAATACTCCTTCCGAATCCGTATATTTAATTAAATACTCCATCATAAACAAATTGGCCCATCGATCAGGATCCAAAGGAAAGCACATGTACGCCGCTATATCAACTTTATCAACAAAAGCCTGAATAACATTTTCAGGTGTGAAATCAAAAATATCACAAAATTGTTTAAACTCATCAGTGAGCTTAATATTCTCTAAATTCTTCATATCATTAAATTAAACTGTTATTTTCTAAATAGTTATTTAACCATCCCTGATAATGCGCTTTTCTCTCGTCCAAATCTCTACAAAAGAAATAACGCTTATTCAATTCTTGAATTTCCATCATCATTTCTCTGCATGATACCGAATCTTGAAATTCCTTATCACGTATACTACCGTAACCATCAAATACCCTAATAAATACACCTAAAACTGGGTTATAGATGAATTTATTTAAATGTATTCTCGCTAGATAATCTGGGATCGCCACACATTGCATGATACCATTCAAAAACTGCGTTGCCGAAATACCCGAAACAAGTGATCTAAACATCAAATCTTTATTTAGTGTTATTTTGGTTTCTTCATCCAGATAAATGACATTCTTTATCTCACAATCTTTTGAAAAAAGATCATAAAGTTGATTCGTCAACAGCTTACCCTTCATTCTCCTTTGCGAATAACTGTAGTTTCTGTTCATCGCCAGTTTAATTTGCCTCTGAACTAATTTCACCCCCTTATCGCGCTCTATTGCAGTTAATTCAATATTCAATTTATGTTTATCCTCTTCTTGTTTTGGAATCACATAATCGAAAGATTTAGTTACCAAAGAATACACAGATTTGTCATCAAAATGCAGGTCCATGTAAGAAAAATGATTTACATAAAGCTGTAAAAAGTCAGCCACTTTAATACCAAAAAGCTGACAAGCGAGTTGAAAACTTTGGGGTATAGCAATAGCCTCTGAATCCATATTTTTCATAGATTTTTAGTTTAAAAAATAATAACTTCTGTTTATTTATGCAGGCTATACCGATAACTATAGCTATTTGCTTTGCTTCTTTTTAGAGGAGCAGTTCCCTTCCTACCCCAGAGCAAATCCAACTCTCTCTTAAAATAAATAACAGGAATCTTATAATCCTCCAAATGGCCGTCAAGGCAATCCTTGATTTGTCTAGCTGTCCTAGGCCTTTTAAAATAATCGGTGGACAATATCGCTTCAAAAAATGTTTGGCATACACCCCGTTCAAATGAACTTGGACTTTCAGCATCTTCAATTCTTTTGATATTTAGATTTTCCATTAATCTAAAAAAAGAAATGCTTTCAACTGCATTAATAAAATAATCCATTTGGTAGTATCTCACCCCATTCTCCACCCAAACCCCAAGTTCAAACTCATAACTTGTTTTGTCATCATAAGATTCAAAACTTAGCTCCTTTTTTTCAAAAACCCAAGTTAGGTGAGTCATCAGTTCTAGATTACTCATAGATATCTTAAACCGCTCTAATTGATATACAAAGTCATCATCCTGTCCTAATAAGAATGAAAGCTCTTCAGGACTGTAATCGCAACTTATTCGATGCAACAGCAAAAAATAGATCGAACTTGCATACTTCATCGTTGAAGAAAAACGATGCTTCTCCTTGTCACTTTTAAATAATTCTATCATATTAAATCACTCTTATTTCACAGAACTAAAACAATAACGATCATCTACAATGCGCACCACTATTTTTCCCTGCTGAATCATTTGATACAAACAGTTTTTCAAATGCCTCGGATAAATAATTAATTTCGACAAACCCGTATGCCGCACATTTTGAAATAATTCCCATGACGATCTCCCTTCTTCAAATTCCCCTCTCGAGAACAATCCTTCCAATCTAGAGCGCACATGAATCATGGCATCAGACTCCAGTAGAAGATTAATTTCCGGCTTCCATTCTTCCAGAGAAAGCAAAGGAGCAGCAGGTTTATCTTTACCCCGCTGAAACGTCCAGCCTAATTCTATTTTATAATACCATTTAACCTCATCTTCGACTACTTTAACACGAACAATTCGCTCTGTAGAACCTTCGTACGGTTCCCTAAAAAATTCCATCGGCACAACTTCCGAACAAGCATAAATGCGATCCATTAAAATAGATTCAGATAATAAAAATTTAGGAACCTCAAATAGTTTTTCAAAATCCAGATAAGCATGATCAGGCTTACCTAATAAAAAAGAAAGATCCTGAGGACTCCACCCTATTTTTAGCCTCCGGTTAAAGTATGTATACCACAATTGAAAATCGTGCGAATACATCATTCCTGAATAGGAACTCTTAATCATCATATCACTTTTCATATCGTCTCTACATTTGCTTGTTTCTCAATACGCTGTTCTATAGATTGAACGACGGCTTTTAACAGTCGTTCATACAATTCAACCACAGCACGAGCTCGCGTTATGATTAAATTTTTGTGCTGATCATCCATATCCATTGCCGCACTTTTCCACCAGATATCCTGTGGTTTCAAAATGATAGAAAGAATCAACATATCGAGTTCATTATCATTCAGAATACCCTGTATTACATCGGTACTGGCAATAGCAGACCATTCCATGAGATCCAATAAATCAGTATTTTTGGGAATATATCCGACAGCACAGCGTAGATAGGTTTGTATACCGATACTGTACAATTCGCGCAATAGCAACAAAGCTGTGTCTGCCATCAATAGAGGAGAGTCTGTCATCGTTAATAGTATGTTACGCATGACAACAACCGCGTTTTCCGATATGAATTTAATTTTTTGAAATTTTGCAGACCAATCTATTACCACAGGAACCATTATAGAATTGAAAGTGGACTTTTGCCGCAAAACCCAGGACTTCTGCCAGACAATACTCACAAACCGACCTCCAAGAATCAACTGCTTTTCCACATAAGGTAAATCAAGAAATACAACTGAAGCGCGAACATCACCCACTTTCCTAATCTGAAATGTATAGGGTGAGTTCCGTTTAGTAAGCACAACCAGAAAAAGTTCAACTTTGATACCACTCTCCTCTTCTGCAACACGCTCCTGAAAAGGATTACCATGTGATAAGCCTTCCGTTTGATAGTTGACCAATAAAATCTGTTCTGGATGACAGCCTGAATACAACTTATCAAGAAGTAAATTAGCATCATCCTTATATTTTTGTGGCCATGGAAAGCCTGTAAAATCTTCGAGGATATGAGGTCCCACATCTTTTTCATTACGCTTCTTCTCCACCGGAATTAACACTTTTTCTACACTTGAAATATTCTGAACTGTTTTGGCGGCATTATCTTCCCGATTCTTTCGATAGACAGCTACACCATTCCATATAAAATCAACCATGCTATCCAAAGCCTGACCAAATGCCTGACAATGCGTTAATAAAAACTCAAACTCCTCCTCCAAAATGTCAATACGATCCTTTTTCTTCGAATAAGCATGACTAGTATCCAACAGTCGAAGCAACGGCGTACTATAAACATCATAAGTGAAAATCTTAAAGAGTCCTGGAACAGCTCCACGCATCTGCTTAAGGATATGTTCCAGATTCTGCGATTTGCCTAGTGATACGCCCACCATAGTTTGAAAACCTTTTAACCGCAACATGATAAATTGATGCAACATCGTAGTCGCCTGGAAATAATCTGTTTTTGATCTAAAAGAATAACAGGCCGTCATAAAATCATCGGCTGTCCTTTTACCCTTACCATATTCCACCTGAGACAATTCCAATAAACTAGCGACCAACTTATTTGATATAATTGGATAACTTTTCCTTCCCGATTGATAAAGTTGGTGTCCCGGCAGAGAAGCATAAGTATAATAAAGGCTTCCTTTTTTCAACTGATTACTCCACTCTCCAGTCCAGATAACAGTAAATGGTAGATCTGGTATGTCAGCCATACAGAGGCGGATAATAGGTTCAATACTTTGAACAGAGATGCCCTTTATAGGATTAACAACTAATAAAAGATGTGGACTTTCACGGTTCTCATCTAGAAAATTGAACAAAAAAATACGATCTAAATCAATCCGATGAACCAATCGATCGACCAATAATTGGGTGTTAAGTTGCATAATTAGAGATTTAACAATAAATAACTAGTATAGATTTAATATACAAATATATATTAAATATTGTAATTTAAAATTATTTGTATAAAATATCTATACAAAAGATATGAATTACAATAACATCTATACACTACAGCTACATAGTCTGGCTTTACAGAGATTCACCAGAATCTTTACGACTCACAGATGATCAACAGGCTAAATAAGCAAGTGTATCGGGCACTCCAATCCAATCCCGATCAATTGTCCGGAAATATGTCTATGGAACGCGCAATTCTCAAACGGTTAGTTGGATTTCAATTCAATGAAAAAAATCATTTGGAAGACTACTTATAACTTGATCCGGAGCTCTTCTTGGATAAAGATGAACAACTCACTATACCGTTCCACGAATTTGATGTGCTAAAAGCGATGTAGGATGACAAAAGATTGTCTGAATTACCTGATTAGTTTTATAGATAATCAAAATAAACATTAGAACGGGAACATACTAATACTATAGGATAACTAATATCAATTTTTAACCAAATTTTAGACAGTAATCAGTCATTATTCATACAGTCTACACTGAGTGATCACTGAGCAAGCACTGAACAAACACTGAACAAGTAATGTTAAAAGACATAATCTGGTAATCATCTGATCTTCGTTTGCTCCCTAAAAATTAAAAGAGAGGAACCTACGTTTGTGTAACGGTGCGTTTTCAATTTAAATAAAATGTGCTCAGGTAAAAATCGGAAATAGTTATTATCCTATTAGACAAGAAGTAAGGAACAAAAAAAGCAAATCTTTATTCCTAAATGCCCATAGAACAGTAGCCAAAATCATCTATCACTAGCCCTACGTAAGATTTTTTTCACTATATTAGTAAGACATAAGAACTAGAACCTTTATGCTACACAATGTGAAAAGAATTTCAATTACTTTTTCTTTATTATTAACGTTAACATTCACGGTTTTTGCCCAGGAAAATCCTAAAACCAAATGGTTTAGTCACGATCGTTTCGGGATGTTTATACACTGGGGGCTATACAGTGGTGCAGAAGGATTGTGGAAAGGCGAAAAACTACGCTATATCAACAATTACGCAGAATGGCTCCGCTATCGAAACCGGGTTTCTAAAGATGAATACGGTGAGTTAGCGAAGCGCTTCGTATGGGATCAGATCAATCCAGAAGAATGGGTATTGCTCGCTAAAAAAGCAGGTATGAAATACATTATCATGACCACTAAGCATCATGACGGTGTAGCCATTTGGGATACCAAAATTGGAAACTATAGCCTTAGCAAATTAAGTGGGAGCAATCGGGATATCATAAAAGAATTAGCTGCGGCATGTAAAAAGCATAACATGAAGCTAGGTTTTTATTATTCACATTGGATTGACTGGGAACACCCATATGCCTGGGATCATAATCAGGAACTCACAGGACATGTCACCGACACCCAGTACAATCAGTATTGGCAGGAAAAAGTAATGCCACAATTACGTGAACTTTTAACAAACTATGGCGATATCGCACTGATGTGGTTTGATATGTGGATTCCATATCAAAAATCAATAATTAAAAAAGAACAGCTTGAACAGGTTGTGGAGCTTATTCATACCTTACAGCCAAATTGCCTGATCAATTCAAGACTAGGTTTACCTACAGATGAGAAAAATATTGATTTTGAAACCTTCGGCGATAATCAATTTGGAACCTCATACATTCAACATCCGTGGGAAACACCAGGTACTATTGCACATTCGTGGGGCTACAACGGTCAAGAAAATGAATGGAAATCAACCAGTCAAATCTTCAATTCGCTGATTTCAAATGTTAGCCTAAACGGTGGATTTACCTTAAATATTGGACCTCGTGCAGACGGTACAGTACCTTATGAAAGCGTAACAAGACTGGAAGATATCGGTAAATGGCTCAATAAACATGGAGAAAGTATTTATGGGACAACTGGTCTAGATCTAAGAGCCAACCAGCATGATTGGGGGTATTTAACAACCAAAACTACAGGAAAACAAACAAATGTATATGCTCAGGTGTTTAATTGGCCACTGGATCGCGTGTTGCGGATATCAGGAATTAAAACTAAACCGGAACAGATATCCATTCAAGGTACGACAGATCATCAGAACTTAAAATTTGAACAGATTGGCAGCATCCTGCATGTGCATCTTCCTAATAAGCAAACAGACAACTATGTATCTACCATAGTAATCCATTACAATGAACCATTGCAACTGGATAAAGATATCGTTGCTGAGTCCACTTTTGGTGGTTTTGCTTTAAATAGTACTAATGCACAAAACAGAGAACAATTAAAAGTAATTCGCTATGACGGAAAAAAACCTAACCATATTCAAACAGCTGGAGAAACCATTGCCTGGGAGGTAGATTTTCCTGAAGCAGGAACTTATAAAATAGATGTATCTGCACATAATCCAAATAGAGATCCTATAGAAATTAAGGTTCACACCACTAACGAAACAGCTTCAGGAAAACTAACACCAAATGGAAAAATGGTAGTAGAACCGAACGAGAATAATTACACCGATGAGTTTGTGAATACTTCCATAGGTAGAATTCATATTAATCAAACAGGAAAACAAAAAATTACGTTCCAGACAACTGGAAATCAACAACTTTGGCTTAACAGTATTTGGTTAGAAAAAATTAAATAAATTTAGGTTATGCATAGCTTATCAGACGATTAATATACATGTGAATAGGTAGTGTTGCCATTAAATTTCAAGAAAATGTGCACATTTGCATGCATTAACATTAGAAAAACAGGTTTTCTCAACTAGAATTGCGAATGGAATTTCACAATCAAGCATTGGACAAACAAAACATACTTCTAGAAACTTTAGGTTTTGAAGGATTAGTTGCGCTTGATTATGAAGGGCATATTTTGGCATTAAATAATCAGGCTAAATCCCTATTACCTTTTGACAAAATAGCACATAAAAAATTGCATGAGGCGTTGATCTTCTACAGCAAAGAAGGTCAACATCCGATACATCCCAATGAATTATCATTTAATAAGACATTGGAGACTGGTGCGGTAAAGCGTGATATAATCTATGGTATCACAACAGAAGATAACACGTTGATCTGGCTTTCTTTTAGTTCTAAATTAATAGCAGATAGACCTGATATCCACATGCTCATCAGCATTCAGGATGTTTCCCCACTCGTCAATGAAAACAAAAAATTACTAGATAGCAAACAAGAACTACAACTTCTAATAACATCGCTCGACGATATTGTATTTGAAGTAACCAAAGAAGGAGTTTTCAAAAACTATTGGACCAGCGAACCGGATTTATTATTTTATGAACCAGAGGAATTTTTGAACAAAAATATTGTAGATCTATTTCCTTCGGAAATGACCGAAAAAACATTACCATTGATCAATAAGGCGTTAACCTATAACAAGGTTTATCATATGGAATTTCCTTCTCCTTTTGATACGCATAAAGGTAGATGGTTCAAATTAAAAATTAAACCCATACACAGTACAAAAGATCGTGTAGCAGTTGTTGTCTCCGATATTTCCCAAAAAATTAAATCGCTTGAAAAAATTAGATATAATCAACATAAATTCAATCAAGCTTTTCATTTCTCCGGGTTAGGAATATCCTTGACCGACACACAAGGTTACTGCCTGGATGCAAATAATATGCTCAGTAAAATTTTAGGCTTTTCGCAAGAAGAACTATCCTGCACAAATTTCTTTGATTATATACACCCTGACGATATCAATAATGATTATCAACAACGTCAACGATTGTTAAAGGGAGAAATGGACAGTTTCACATTAGAAAAACGGTATCGCCATCAACTCGGCCACTATGTATGGTGTTCAGTGACCACCTCGGTCGTACATAACCAATCCAATGAAGTATCTTTCTTTATTGTTCAGCTACAGGACATATCGGAATGTAAAAAGAATCTTGAAATCCTAGAAAGGCAAAAGAAGGAAATCGAAATTGTCAAAATCGATCTGGAAACGAAAGTGCGCCAGTTGGAAGAGTTTAACCATATTGTAGCCCATAATTTAAGGGAGCCTGTAAGCAATATCCATATGCTCATCGATGAGCTGAAAGATGAAAACAGAAAGGAAGTTAACAAAGAATATTTTAGACTACTGAAAAGTAGTAACAACAGTTTAACAGATACTTTACAAGAACTATCGGAGATATTAGAAATTAGTCAAAATAGAAACATAGAAAAGGTGAACTGTCATTTCCCTACAATTTTTAAAAAGGTATATGATCAATTTTTAGCAGAGATATATAGTAAAAAAGTAATCCTGACAACAGATTTTGAGATTGAGTATTTACAATACCCTAGAATATATCTCGAAAGTATTATTTATAATCTGCTTAGCAACGCACTAAAATACACCGTTCCCCGTGTTCAACCAAAAATTCATATCAGAACATTTCAACAAAATAATTCAACCTTACTGAGCATCCAAGATAATGGAATAGGTATTGACCTACCTAAATTCAAATCGCAAATCTTTATGTTTAGAAAAGTTTTTCATCGTGGCTTTGATAGCAAAGGCCTAGGTTTATTCATCACACGCTATCAGATTGAATCTTTAGGAGGTAAGATCGATGTTATTAGCAAGCCAAACAATGGCACTACTTTTTTAGTAAATTTTTTAGAAAACAACTAAATGGGATCAACCAATACTATAAAAATAAGAACTGTCACCCTTGTCGATGATAATGCTATTTTACGCGTTATTTTCAGTAACATGATCAAGAGTTTTCCAGACTTTCCGCTACAGATCAACTTATTTGAAAATGCGCTAGATGCATTAGAGTATTTTGAAAATAAAAAGGAAAATCTCGACCCTTCTTCAGAAATAATATTTGTCGATATTAATATGCCCTTTATGACAGGTTGGGAAATGATGGATAAATTAGAAGAGTTTGGTCCTGACTTTTTAAATCTTTTGAACATTTATATCATAAGTTCATCCACTAGTAAAAGCGATAGGGAACAAATTCAAGACTACCCATTCATTAATGGGTACATATTGAAACCTATAGACAAACTTAAATTGTATGAACTGATCCGCAAACTGAATAATGAAGCATAACATGATGCTATTTATTTAACCATACTTCCGACAAATTAAAAAGCGCTACTTTATAAATCTGTATCCAGATCCTTAAGTAGCGCTTTATTATCGCTTATCGGGTATGATAAATACTAATATACCGACAGCTCATCCACAAATAACCAAGCCGGAGAACCCGCACCACCAGATCCTGCAGGAATCTTATTCAGATGTTGCACTTCAACTTTAACAAATTTAGCAGTCTGCTTTTCAAACGACAATCTGATGGTCCCTTTAGATGTGGCGATCACTTCTTTTCCCACCTCTTTTACTAAAGTGAAATTTTGATTATCCTGAGAAATATAAACTTTAACAGCTTGCGGATAGTATATCCAACTCGAATTTTGATCAACGACATTCAGTTCCACATTTGAAAATGAAACTGGTTCAGCCATATCAATCGTAGCCACTAAATCTTTACCATTAAATCCTAACCAGTTTTTCTTAAAATACTGCTTATTGCCATAAACACCATCAACCAATGTTGCTTCACCGTTCGCTTGATATGCTTCATTTGGCTCATGCAACAGTTGAACAGATTTCCCAGTAGATTTACTGATTACAAAATCCTGCTTCAATACTGAACCGACCATACGTGCAGCACTAAAATTTGCGGCATGGATGGTCATTGTTCTATCCACTACAACAGGCTCCTTATAAACGGCACTTTGAACAGTCGGTGCTGTTCCATCTGTAGTATAGCGAATCGTATTGTCATTTTTGATTGTTGATAATTCATAATACATCTTTCCTTCTCTGGAAACGATATTAGCATTCAATTCAAAAATAGCTTTACTATAATTGATCTTTTTTCTGTCCAGATAAGTAAACTCATGAATCACCCTGTTTTCGAAAGATTTATACGCTTCCGGTTTTGATGTTCCCCATGCCACTTCAGACAAAGCCAGCAATCGAGGAAATAACATATATTCAACATGTTTAAAATTTGTAATATACTCCGTCCACATATTGGCCTGTGGTCCCAAGATATGCTTTGCTTCTTGCGCATTCAACTCTTTGGGTATGGGGTTGAAGCTATACACTTTATCCAAGCGTAGTTCAGCATTAAAAGCCAACGGTTCAGATTGCGGATTCCCTTGATAATAATCCAGATACATGTGACTTACGGGAGTCATGATGGCATCGTGTCCTGTCTTTGCGGCATGAATACCACCTTCAATACCTGTCCAGCTCATAACTGTGGCATTTGGAGCCAGACCGCCTTCTAAAATTTCATCCCAACCGATAATATCTTTTCCCTTTGCATTGATGTATTTTTCCATCCGTTTGATGAAATAAGATTGCAATTCGAACTCATCTTTTAATCCTTCTTTTTTAATCAGCTCCTGACAGTGTGCACAGGTTTTCCATCTTGTTTTAGGCGCCTCGTCGCCACCGATATGAATATAATGACTTGGAAAAAGTGTAACAACTTCATCGATCACATCTTCCAATAAAGCAAAAGTTTCCTCCTTAGGACAATAGATATCATCCATAACACCCCAAGTTGTACCTACCTGAAAAGGACCCCCAGTGCAAGAAAGTTCAGGATATGCAGCCAATGCAGCTTGAGCATGACCTGGCATTTCAATTTCAGGGATTATTTCAATATGTAGTTTATTTGCATAGGCAACAACATCTTTAATCTGCTCCTGTGTATAAAAACCACCGTAACGGCCATCTTTTGTTAATTTAGAATCTTTCACATCATCTGTCACTGTACGGTATGCTCCAATAGCAGTAAGTTTCGGATGACTTTTGATTTCAATACGCCATCCTTGGTCATCTGTAAGATGCCAGTGAAATTTATTCATTTTATAACGCGATAAGTAATCTAAAAATAATTTCACTTCATCGGCAGTAAAGAAGTGTCTGCTCACGTCAAGATGTGCACCACGATAAGTGAACTTCGCATAATCCTTAATTTCCAAAGCAGGAATACTTCCACTAGCTTGGTTCTCCTCCACAAGCTGCAACAAAGTTTGAACAGCATAAAAAGCGGCACTTTCTGTAGAAGCGGCTATGAAGACACCGCTAGGATCTATCTTTAATTCATAATAATCATGCTTTTCTGCGGCAGTATTGTTAATTTTCTGAAATCGGATTGGTCCCGATTTCTTAAGAGTAACTTTCGTCTGTAACAAGCTTTCTAATTGATTAGCCAAATATTTTGCTTGGGTCTCAAATACCCCTGCTCCAACGGCTAGATTTCCTTTTAAAGGAAAGGAACCTTGCTTTGATATCTCCAAATGCTGAGGCATTGGTATGAGGTTCTTTTGTGCGAATAAGACAGAAGAATAGAAAAAAATAAAACTTAAAAATAGGATTTTACGCATGATAGTGATTTGGTCTTTCAACAAAAGTAGTATTAATTTTAAAAAATTAAAACGTTATAGCATGCCCGTTACATTAAACTAAAAAAGGAGATCATCTGATCTCCTTTTCCTATTATATTACATTTTAAATAATCTTAAATTGCTTGCGTTTTGGTTTTCAACCAAGCCTTTTCATCATCATTCAATCTGCCTTCCAGTTTATCATAAACCCATTGGTTATACTGATTCAACCAGTTTATATGTTGCTGATCCAGTAAGGTTTTATCAACTAGATCTGTTGCAATATAGCAGATTGTTAATGTTTCAAAATCCATAAACTCTCCGAATATGGAAGAATCAGCATGTTTTGATAAGACAAGATTTTCAATACGGATACCATGTTTTCCCTCACGGTATAAACCCGGTTCAATCGAACTGATCATTCCCGCTTCAATTGCAACATCAATATTTGCAGCATTAAATGTTTGTGGACCTTCGTGCACATTCAAAAAGAAACCAACACCATGACCAGTACCATGTCCATAATTACGTAATGTAGCCCAAATCGGACGACGTGTAATCGCATCAATCTGATAACCTTTAGATCCTTGCGGATAAATAGCCTGGCTACCTTCTATCGTACCCTTCAATACAGTTGTATAATCTTCCTTCTCTTCCTGCGTAATATTTCCCAACGAAACCACACGCGTAATATCTGTTGTTCCTGTCTGATATTGACCTCCCGAATCGACCAATAACAGTCCTGACGTTTTTAAATCGTAATTGCTTTCTTTACTAGCGGAATAATGTGGCAATGCACCGTGGTCTAAATAGCCGGCAATGGTACCAAAACTAATATCATTAAAACCAGGTTGCTCCTCTCTAAACTCTTGTAATCGTTCGGCTATAGAAATCTCAGACTCACCACCGGCAGGTACTGCCGATTCCAGCCATTTAAAGAATTTAGTCATCGCAACACCATCATTGATCATTGTTTCGCGCGTATGTCCAATCTCTACTTCATTTTTAATTGCTTTCAGAGAAGCTGAAGGATTGATTTTCTCAATGATTTTTACGCCAGAGGGAATAGAATCATAAATAGCAAAACAAGTTCTTTTTGGATCAATCAAAATAGATTCTACAGCTAGATTGCTCACTTGTGCATACACTTCCTCATAAGGCTTAACAGTTACACCGGAAGCTTCTAAACTGATAACCGTTTCCGAATCCAATTTAGCTGTTTCAATATATAAAATAGCTTCATCTGCTGTTACATAAACGAATCCTAAAACAACAGGATTACATGGTACGTCACGTCCGCGGATATTAAGCAACCAAGCCAGATCATCTAAAGAAGAAACCAGATGTGCCTGTGCTCTATTTTTGGCCAATACAGTGCGCACAGCCGCCAATTTAGATTTTGTAGATTGACCTGTTGTCGTATCGGCCAATAAATATGCTTTTGCTAAAGGCAAAGCCGGCCTACCCTCCCACAATGGAGACAATAGATCCACATGACCGTCAACTACAATATCAAGAGGTTTTAAGATTTGTTGAACAGATTGTGCAACTAACAAAGAAGCTAAATTACCATCAAAAGCAACTTTGGCACCTTTTGTTAAATGCTCACCTAACCAATCTGCATACTCCGCATTCCCTTGAACTTTTAATTTCACAAGTTCGAAACCGCTTCCTGCCAACTGTTCATTTGCCTGAACAAAATAACGGGTGTCTGTCCACAGACCTGCAAAATCCTGTGTAATAACTAAAGTACCTGCTGAACCTGTAAACCCTGATGTCCAAGCGATACACTTATAACGATCTGGTAAATATTCACTTATATGCGGATCAGAAGAAGGAATGATATAACCATCAACACCTTGCTCTTTCATCAGACTTCTAATTGCCGTCAATTTTTCTGAATGCGTCATTGTTTCTTTAATTTGATCATGCAAGTTATAAAATTTCAAGAAGTAAACACCTTTTCAAGGGTAACTTTTGACTTTCATATTAAACACTTTTGATCAAACAATAGTATCTTTATGAAAACAGAAAGATTTAATATTAATGAAAACCAGTATATCCCTTACCCTTCTCAGTATCTGCTTATCCCCGTTATACAGTATTCCTACTTTTTCACAGTCAGCAACAAAAACCAAAATTGAAGAAGCTTACCGTCAATTTGAAAAAGACCCTTCATTAAAAAATGGTACAGCATCGCTATCCGTATTTGATGCAAGCACAGGAACTCCTATTTTTCAGCACAATCAAGAGATAGGATTAGCAACAGCTTCTACGATGAAGATTATCACCGCGAGCACAGCATTTGATATTCTAGGCAAGGATTTCAAATTTAAAACCAATCTATCATATACTGGAACGATACAGACAGACGGCGTACTCCATGGTGATATTATTATTGAGGGTAGCGGGGATCCCACGCTGGGAAGTAACCGTTATCCTGAAACCAGTGAAGAACAAATACTCAACAAATGGATCTACGCAATCCAGAATGCTGGTATTAAGGAAATAAAAGGCCGTATCATCGGTGATGATAGCCGCTATCAAGGATATAAAGTCCCTGGTGGCTGGATCTGGTCCGATATTGGAAACTATTACGGTGCAGGGGTGTCTTCACTAAACTGGAGAGAAAATGCCGTAGGAGTAGTTTTCACACCTAACGATGCGCTTGGAAAACCAGCAACAATACAAAAGCTCACTGCGGATCTTTCCTATGTAAAAATCACGAACGAAGTGACTACCGGAAAAAACGGCTCGGGCGACAATGTATATGCCTATTCAGGTCCTTACGCTACAAATATTTACATCAGGGGCACTTATGGTTCAGATCTCAAAAAAACAATTGAAATCTCCGTACCGGATCCCGCTTATGATGTTGCCTTTCAATTAACAAAAGCACTTAAGAATGTCGGCATTAAAACCGCTGAATCACCAAGTAACAGCAAAGCGATTTCGACAACAGAAATCTCAAGACATCTTCTGGACACCCATGAATCACCCGATCTTGCTTCGATTATCTACTGGTTTAACCAAAAAAGTATCAACTTATACGGTGAAGCATTATTGAAAGCAATTGCATACCAAACGGCACAAAAGACTGAAACGAGTGAGGGAGCATCCTTTATTCAAAAATATTGGGAAAATAAATTGCAGATCAACAGCAGTGAACTCAACAATCAGGATGGATCTGGTCTTTCTCCACAAAATAGAGTGACAACCGCTGCCATGACCAAAATTATGCAATATGCACAATCACAATCCTGGTTTCCGGAATTCTATAAAAGTCTGCCCGAATACAATAATATGAAGATGAAAAGCGGTACAATTGGAGGTGCTTTGGGCTATACCGGTATCCAAAATAATAGCACAGGAGAGAAATTTACCTTCACCTTGTTAGTGAATAATTACACGGGATCGACTAGCGCAATGCGCAAACGAATGTTCACACTTCTTGATGCCTTAAAATAAATTGACACTTCAGAATAAATTTTTGACTATTTATCATTTCTTTCTCAAAAAAAGAATGATACATTTGTAACCTTAGTTTAACAAACTAGCACTATATAAAAGAATTAAAATGAGTAATGTAAATCGTAAACAAGCGGCATTAGACTACCACTCAATGGGTAGACCTGGTAAAATAGCTGTTGTGCCAACCAAGCCAACAAATTCTCAAAGAGACTTATCGCTAGCTTATTCGCCAGGGGTTGCTGAGCCTTGTTTAGCTATCGCTGCAAATAATGAAGATGCTTACAAATATACTGCAAAAGGTAATTTAGTTGCAGTTATTAGTAATGGTACGGCCGTTTTAGGTCTTGGAGATATCGGTGCTGTAGCCGGTAAGCCAGTTATGGAAGGTAAAGGTTTATTATTTAAAATCTTCGCTGATATCGATGTTTTTGATATTGAACTTGATACTAAAAATGTAGATGAGTTTGTTAATATCGTAAAAGCAATGGAACCTACGTTTGGCGGTATCAACCTGGAAGATATTAAAGCTCCAGAATGTTTTGAGATCGAAAGACGCCTAAAAGCGGAAATGAATATTCCGGTTATGCATGATGATCAGCATGGTACAGCAATTATTTCTTGTGCAGCTTTGATCAATGCGTGTGAACTGATCGGAAAAAAGATCGAGGATGTTAAAATCGTCGTAAACGGCGCAGGTGCTGCCGCTATTTCTTGTACAGGTATGTATGTATCTGCTGGTGCAAGAAAAGAAAATATTGTTATGTTAGACAGTAAAGGTGTCATCCGTCGTGACCGTGAAACGTTAGATGCGATGAAAGCGACTTACGCTACTGACCGTGATATCCATACGCTTGCTGATGCGGTAAACGGATCTGATGTTTTCATCGGACTTTCTGCAGCAGATGTGTTGACTCCAGAAATGTTATTGACAATGGCTAATCAGCCGATTGTATTAGCAATGGCAAATCCTAACCCGGAGATCGCTTACGACCTAGCAATTGCGACACGTAACGATGTCATTATGGGTACAGGACGTTCAGATTATCCAAACCAAGTTAACAATGTGTTAGGTTTTCCTTACATCTTCCGTGGTGCATTAGACGTACGTGCTACAGCGATTAACGAAGAGATGAAAGTGGCGGCTACAAAGGCGATTGCTGATCTAGCTAAACAACCAGTTCCAGAAGAAGTAAACTTGGCATATAACACCAATAATCTAAAATTCTCAGCAGATTATATCATCCCAAAACCTAATGATCCACGTTTGATCACTGAAGTTTCGGTAGCAGTAGCAAAAGCAGCGATTGAATCAGGAGTTGCCAAACATACCATTGAAGATTGGGATAAATACAGAGAAACTCTTCGTAAAAGATTAGGTCAAGATGATGCTATTATGCGCAACTTGACAATGGCAGCAAAACGTAATCCTAAACGTGTTGTCTTTGCTGAAGCAGATAACTACAAAACACTTCGTGCGGCACAGATCGTAAAAGAAGAAGGTATTGCAGTTCCTATTTTGTTAGGCAAAAAAGGAAAAATCAATGCATTAATTAATGAGTACGGTTTTGAATTAGCTGGCGTACAGATCATTGATCCATTTGAAGAAATGGAAACAGAGCGTGTCAACCAATATGTTGAACATTTGTTTGTAAAAAGACAGCGTCGCGGTCTTTCAAAATTAGATGCTAAAAAGCTTTTAATTGACCGCAACTACTTCGGAGCAAGCATGGTACAGTTTGGCGATGCAGATACCTTAATTTCTGGATTAACAAAAAACTATGCAAATACGATCAAGCCAGCAATCCATGTTATTGGAGCAAAAGAAGGTAGCCGTATTGCAGGTATGTATATGATGTTAACAAAAAAAGGTCCTATCTTCTTAGGAGATACCACTGTTAACAAAGAGCCTTCAGCAAAAGAGTTGGCAGACATCACCGTATTGTTAGATAAAGCAGTTAGAAAAATGAATGTAAGCCCTCGTATTGCATTACTTTCTTATTCTAATTTCGGTTCTAACGAAGGTAACACACCGACAAAAGTACGTGAGGCAATTAAAATCGTACACCAGGAGCATCCTGAAATTGTTGCAGACGGTGATTTACAAGCAAACTTCGCATTAAACAGTGAGCTATTAGAAGCAAACTTTCCATTCAGTACATTGAAAGGACAACCAGCAAATACGTTGGTATTCCCGAATTTGGAATCTGGAAATATTGCATACAAATTATTACAGGAAGTAGGCAACGCAGAGGCCGTTGGTCCAATCTTATTGGGTATGAACAAACCAGTTCACGTATTACAATTGGATAGTTCAGTTCGCGAAATCGTGAATATGGTAACGATCGCTGTTGTCGATGTACAATCTCACGAAAAACAAGGTAATTAATTCCGTATCGCTATGTATGCATATTTTAACGGGAAATTAGCACATAAAGCACCTACCCATGTTGTTCTCGACGTGGGTGGGATTGGCTATTATATCCATATTTCCCTCAATACTTTTTCCTTGATTAAAGACCAGGAGCAATGTAAGCTATTCATTTCTTTTCAGGTTAGGGAGGATGCGCATACCTTGTACGGATTTGCAACAGAAGGTGAAAAAAAACTATTTGAAAATCTGATTTCAGTATCAGGTATTGGTCCAAATACAGGGCGTATGATTCTTTCATCCAATACACCGGAAGAAATACAATCTGCTATTGTAAATGGTCAGGTTACACTGATTCAGCAAATAAAAGGTATTGGTCCTAAAACAGCACAACGTTTGATTTTAGAATTGCAAGATAAGCTAAAAAAACAGGGCGTAGAATCCTTGTCAACGATTCCAATGGCGCAATCTGTACCAGACGAAGCATTATCCGCTTTGGTCATGTTAGGATTCAATAAAGCTACCTCAGAAAAAGTTTTAAATACTGTCATCCAAACGGATCCAAATCTGACCGTCGAAGGAATGATCAAATTAGCTTTGAAAAAGTTGTAAAGAAAGATTATTTATTTTTAACAAGCGCTATTATTCTGTTAACTTTGAACAGCATAATAGCGCTTTTTTTATGGCAGAAGATTTAAAAATTAAAAAAGGAACAAAGGAAGAACAATATATTGCTCTTCTTCCTCAGATAAAAGGCTTGATCACCGGTGAAACGAATCAAATCGCTAACCTGGCAAATATTGCTGCAGCACTGAAGGAACAGTTCAATTTTTTCTGGGTAGGTTTTTACTTAATTGAGGGTGAGCAACTTGTACTTGCACCTTTTCAGGGACCTGTAGCCTGCACACGGATCCAGTATGGTCGTGGCGTTTGCGGAACTTGTTGGAAAGAAAACAGAACAATTATCGTACCCAATGTAGATGAATTTCCTGGGCATATCGCTTGCAGCTCACTTTCAAAATCAGAAATTGTTATCCCTGTTTACAAGGGCAACAACATCATCGGTATTCTAGATGTAGATAGTAGCGAACTTAACGATTTCGATGCTGTAGATGAGCAATATTTAACTGAAATAGTAGCTTTGCTTTCTTAAGACTGCCTAAGACAATTTCATCTCCCAGACTTTGATTAATTTATCATCACCTGCAGTGAGAAAGTATTTCCCAGAAGTAGTCCAAAGTCCGGTGTTGATCGATAAAGTATGCGAGTCATAAAATTTATCACGACTGACTGTTTTGCGTAAAGCATAGGTTTCCTCATCCCAAATTTTGAAAGATTTGTCCCGGCTAACCGTAGCAAATACAGGATAACTGGGATGTGGATAAATACCATATACGGTAAACATATGCGGAACAAACCCATGCTGTTCTTTTAAAGTTGCTACGTCGGATATTTTCAATGCAGCATCTCTAGCTCCACTCAAGAGCTCAAGTCCGCTACGAGAGAAGATCAGGCTCGTAATCGGCATAGTATGTTTCTGGTTCGCTAATAGAAAATGAAAATCTTCTGCAGAGAACAAAAATATATCTCCGTTCTTATCTCCAAATGCGATTTTCTTTTGATCATGAGAAAGCGCAATCGTACGGATTGTGTTTGAGGAAATAGCAAATTCATATATTTTCTTGTAATCTGTCAAACACCATACACTAGCAACACCGTCCTCCCCTACGACAACAAGCTCATTCTTGGTCGGAATACTCTGAAGGGCAAAAATTGCTTTCTTAGAAACTTGAATGCTCGCTATTAATTTTTGATTTTCAACATCAACAATCATCACCTTACCCTCACGAAGTGCGATTGCCAAAAAAGAGGTATTAGGGATAAGATGTAAGGCGTAAATTGAAGAACTTACCGCACAAAGAATGCGCTTGAATGACTTCGTTTGCAAATCCCATTCCACTACACCTTTATCATTTCCTCCAGAAAAGAACGTATTGGTAAAATATCCTCTCTCCAAAGCGAAGATAGGATTTTGATGTCCAGTTAATGTTGCTGCTAATTCCATTTCTAATGTATCCATAATCATATTACCCTATACAAACTTAGCTAAATTTACATCAACAAGAAGCTATATCAGTAAATTTACAGCGTATTATTAATCTTAAAAGGCACCAATAGGTGCCTTTTAACAAATTTTATACATCTTAATAACGTAGAACAATACTATTGATGTCTACCTTCGAGATTCTTAGCAATTGTCTCTAATGAAATTCCTTTTTCGCGTAATAATACGAGAAGGTGAAACAATAGATCAGAAGTTTCATTAATAAAATCATGCTCTGTTTCTGTCAATGCAGCGATAACAGTTTCTACGGCTTCTTCACCTACCTTTTGAGCAATCTTATTGATTCCTTTTGAACGCAAACGATTAACATATGATTCATCGGAAGGGAATTCATAGCGATGTTTGATGATTCGCTCTAGCTCCAGCAAGAAATTTTGATTAAAATCAGTATTAAAACAACTGCGGCTACCTGTATGGCAAGTAGGGCCTGCAGGTCTCGCTTTAATTAACACCGTATCTTTATCGCAGTCAATATGTAAGCCGACAACCTCTAAAAAGTTCCCACTTTCTTCACCCTTAGTCCATAAGCGGTTTTTACTTCTTGAAAAAAAAGTAACACGCTTCTCGGCTTGTGTTTTTTGCCATGCTTCTTCGTTCATATAACCGAGCATTAACACTTCCAATGTTTGGGCGTCTTGTACAATTACAGGGACAAGTCCGTCACTTTTTGAAAAATCTAACATTTCTTTTAATTAGTATCGAGTACATGGTATGAAGTCATTACAGTTGCTATAGTAAGCAAATTTAACGTACTACAATGGCATTACTCCTTAAAGTATTCTTTAATTCTGGGATAAGGATTTCACCGTAATGAAACACTGATGCTGCCAAAGCGGCATCTACATTTGCTTGTTGAAATACATCGACAAAATGTTGCTGATTACCCGCACCACCGGATGCAATTAACGGAATAGTAATAGCATCATTGATTTTTTTCAATAACCCATTATCAAATCCATTCTTCGTTCCATCATGGTCCATAGATGTCAGCAAAATCTCACCTGCCCCTCTTTCTTGAGCTTCGTGTACCCAATCCTCCGTTTTGATATCAGTCTTGATACGACCTCCACTTAAGTGGACAAAGTTTTGACCTTCTAGAAAACGTGTATCAATCGCAACCACAACAAATTGTGCACCAAAGGCCGCCGCTAGATCATTGATCAATTGTGGATTACGAACAGCAGCAGAGTTGATCGAAATCTTATCCGCTCCAGCATTCAACAAAATCTCAGCATCTTTCATTTCGTTAATTCCACCTCCGATTGTAAATGGAATATTAACCTGACGCGCAACAGCCTTAACCAGGTCAATAGTTGTTTTACGCCCTTCATGCGTGGCTGCAATATCTAAAAAGACCAATTCATCGGCTCCCTGTTCAGAATACTGCCATGCCAATTCAACTGGGTCACCGGCATCACGTAAATCAACAAAATTAACTCCCTTTACTGTGCGGCCATCTTTAACATCAAGACAAGGAATTATACGTTTTGCTAACATCCTTAGAAGTTAATTAACGATTTCAAATTCCAATCTTTAATCTCTTCAATTGAAATTCTATTCTCATAGATCGCTTTACCAACAACAACAGATTCCATTCTTCCCAATGCTTTTAAGTTGCTGATGTCTTCCATTGAACTGATACCACCAGATCCGATTAATTTAATTATAGGAGAATGATCTAAGAGTTTCTTATATAATTCAACACCAGCACCGCCTAATTTACCATCTTTGCTGATATCCGTACATAAGAAACGGTAAAAACCTAAAGCTAAACACTTATCGATATATGCAATTAACTTGATTGGAGAAGATTCCAACCAGCCTGAATATTTAATTACCTCGTCCAATACATCAATTGCAATAACGATATGATCGGCATATTTAACTTTACCTTCATTCAAGGTACTTAATTCTTCCAAAAATGATGGATTAGTGATTGCCTGTGTACCAACAATAACACGGTAAATACCAGCATCAACCAATTCCTTAACTTTTTCAATACTGCGAACACCGCCGCCATATTGAATTTTCATTTCTGTTTTTTGAATGATATCAAATAAATATTCTTGATTACTAAAATCACCTTTTGCACCATTTAAATCAATGATATGTACCAATTCTGTACCATTTGCATGATACTTCTCAATCTGCTCTTCTAAACTGATTTCATAAGTAGTAACATCGTCATAATTTCCTTCTCTTAGACGAACAACTTTCTTATCTAATACATCAATTGCGGGTATAATATACATTGTAAACTGTTTTTTATTTTCTAACTTAATTTTGAAAAATTCACTAATAATTGCTCGCCAGCCTTTCCTGATTTTTCAGGATGAAACTGCACACCATAAAAATTATCTTTTGCTATAGCTGCCGAAAATGGCAATCCATAAGCACACATTGCTGCCGTGTATTTCGCATCATACTCAATGAAATACGAATGTACAAAGTAAAAATAAGCATTATCTTCTATATTGCTGAATAATGGATTGTCATTTCTGATCGATACACTATTCCAACCCATATGCGGAACTTTTTCCTTGATTTTTTTATCAAAGTGTAAGGTCTTCAAAGGTATAATGGATAATAAAGAGGCATTTCCTTCTTCTGAGAAATCCGTTAGCAACTGCATGCCCACACAAATACCCAGAACAGGCTTATCAATGTTATGGATACATGAAGCTAAACCTGAGTCACGCAGTTTTTGCATCGCTGCACCTGCATGCCCTACTCCAGGAATGATAATACGATCATATTGTTCCAGCTCTTCTTCCTTGTTGACCATGCCATAGGCTAGTCCAACACGATCTAAAGCTGCTGTCAATGAAAATATATTACCGGCTCCGTAATTTATAATTCCTATCATTTTTGTCTTTTTAGATGTCAGATAATAAATATCAGACATGAGATTGAAGATATCTGATTTTCTTATATTCTATTTTTTTAGAAATTAGGAAACGATATACGGTCTCCAATCTATTATCTATCGTCTCTAATCTAATATCTCTAATCTATCGATTACAAAACTCCTTTCGTACTCGGGAGCTCCATATTATCAGCATCACGACGTACAGCTTTCTTTATTGATTTGGCAAAGGCCTTAAATATTGCTTCGATCTTATGGTGCTCATTGTCACCTTCAGCTTTGATATTTAAATTAGACTTAGATGCATCCGAAAATGATTTGAAAAAGTGGAAAAACATCTCTGTAGGCATATCACCAATTTTCTCACGCTTAAAATCAGCTTCCCAAACAATCCAATTACGGCCACCAAAATCCAAAGCAACCTGCGCTAAGCAATCATCCATAGGTAATGTATATGAATAACGTTCAATACCACGTTTATCACCCAAAACCTTTAAGAATACTTCTCCCAGCGCAATACCAGTATCTTCTATCGTATGATGTTCATCAATATGTAAATCACCCTTTGCTTTAACTGTCAAATCGATTGCACCATGACGGGCAATCTGATCCAGCATATGGTCAAAAAATGGCAAACCTGTTTCAATATCACCTTTTCCTGAACCATCTAAATTCAATTTGATATAGATATCCGTTTCATTCGTTTTACGATGATGTTCACCGGTGCGTGTTCCTAACTTCAGGTATTCATAAATAGACTTCCAGTCGGTTGTTTCAAGACCAATTGTTTCTGCATCAATCTGTACATTTTCCAAAGCCCCTAAGTCATCATTATTACGTAGCCAAATAGCTTTAGCACCTAGATTTTGAGCCAGCTTTACATCATTGACACGATCTCCGATAACAAAAGACTGTGCTAGATTATATTGTGAAGGATCGAAATAATCCAATAGCATACCAATACCTGGCTTGCGTGTAGCCGCATTTTCATGAGGAAACGTACGGTCGATATGTTCTTTAGAAAAAACTACACCTTCAGCCGCAAATGTATCCAGTATAAATTGATGGACAGGCCAAAAGTTTTCTTCTGGATGAACATCTGTACCCAGACCATCTTGGTTAGAAACTAATACTAAGTCGAAATCTAATTCTTTCGCGATGCGTGGAAGGTATTGCAATGCACCTGGGTAAAATTTAAGTTTAGCAAAAGAATCAATTTGTTGATCCTCAGGCTCCAAAATTAAAGTACCATCACGGTCGATAAACAATACACGTTTTAGCTGATTAGGCATTATTTTATATGTTGATTGTGGTTAATTTTTCCAATAATATACGATTCTCTTCTGGTGTACCGATTGTAATTCGAAGACAGCCTTCACAAAGTTCAACTTTCGAGCGGTCACGTACAATGATGCCGTGTGATACCAAATAGGCATATACTGCTCTTGGATCATTCATTTTTACCAAAATAAAGTTGGCGTCAGAAGGAGTAATGTGTTGGACCATATCCAGTTTGTACAATCCCTGCACTAACTTTTCACGTTCCACCACAGTTTGTTTGATCCAGCCATTAACCTGATCAACTTGATCTAATGCTTCCAGAACAATATCCTGTGTCGCTTGGTTAATGTTATACGGTGGTTTTATCTTATTGAACACCGAAATAATTTCGGTACTTGCAAAGGCCATCCCTAAACGTAAAGCTGCTAAGCCCCATGCTTTTGAAAGCGTCTGTAAAACAACTAAATTTTGGTATTCGGCCAATTCCTGAGTAAAGGATTTAGTTTGTGAAAAATTAATATAAGCTTCATCCACCACAACCAGACCATCAAAGTTGTTCAAAATGGTTTCGATATCATGACGATTTATCGTATTACCGGTTGGATTATTCGGTGAACAAATGAAGATCAATTTAGTATGCTCATCGACAGCATTTTCAATGCCCTCTAAGTCCAATTGATACTCCTTTGTTAAATTTACCTTCCGAAAAGCAACATCGTTTATGTTGGCTGAAACCTCATACATGCCGTATGTAGGTGGGACTAAAATTACATTATCAACACCTGGACGACAAAATGCACGAAATAAGATATCAATAGCTTCGTCACTTCCATTACCTAAGAACATATTCTCTGCAGGCACTCCTTTAATATGTGCTAGCTTATGCTTAAGTTGATGTTGCAGAGGATCTGGATAACGGTTATAGTTATGCGCTAAAGGAGAACCAAAAGCGTTTTCATTGGCATCAATTAAGATAGATGCTTCCCCCTTGAATTCATCTCTAGCAGAAGAATAAGGTACGAGATTTTTAATATTTTCCCGTAAAAGTTTCGTTAAGTTGAATGGAGTGTCCATTAAATTATTAAATTTTAAATCGTAAACTTAGATAAATTTGCTTACATCCACAATATAATTACAGATCAATAGAAATTTAGCCTTATTTATTGTTAGTTCATAGGTATTGACGCATGCGGCTCAAATATAACTTTATTGCTCCCTTCTGAGAATTTTTGGCGTAATTTAATATAACAGGGAGATTTTACAAATAACATTATACCGAAAACCATTTTCCCTCTTGCGATAGCATCGCTTTCGGGAAAACAGACTGCGCCTCAAGTAATAAAGGCTGTAAATCTTTATATCGTGCAGAATAATGACCTAATAGTAATTTATCTGCATGCGATTCCTTGGCTATCTCTGCAGCCTCCAGGGCTGTAGTATGAAAAGTTTCCTTTGCACGATCGACCATCTCATGGAGAAAAGTAGATTCGTGGTAGATTAATGTTGCATGTTGAATATAAGGTAAGTAGTTTGCTGTACGAATGGTATCTGAACAATACACATAACTGCGGGATAATGGTGCAGGCAAAGTATAATCTGATGCGCTGAACACTTGTCCATCTTCACGAACATAGTCCACCCCATTTTTCAATAATTGATAATAAGCAACAGGTATACCGGCCTCCTCAATATCTTCTACAAGTAGGTGTCGTGAACGCTGTCCCTCATCAAAACGAAAGCCCGTACAGGGAATTCGGTGAGTCAAAGGAAATGTACTTACTTTAATGGTTCTATTTTCAAAAATAACCTGCGGTTCGTCGGCAGAAGTTTCATGGAAAATAAGATCGTAGCGAAGTAATGTCTCTGAATATTTAAACTGAACAGCTAATATTTCATCAAGTCCCTTTGGTCCATAAAGGTGTAAATCACTTTTACGCCCAATCAGGTGCATGGAGGACAATAACCCAACTAAACCGAGGTAATGATCTCCATGCAGATGACTGATAAAAATATGATTTATTTTATTGCTTTTAATGCCATAACGGCTAAGCTGCATTTGTGTACCTTCTCCACAATCAATTAAGAACAATTGCTCATTGAAGTTTACGACTTGACTAGTTGGATGCCTATCGTACATAGGCGTTGCGGAACTATTCCCTAAAATCAAAACTTCAAATCGCATATTATTTTTCTTTCTCTCCTCTATAATCTAATTCAATTTCGTGTGCAAAAACACGGTCTTCAGCATCTTTAACAGAGTTTACGATCGTAAAGTTGGTCTGTAGGTGGGACATTTCCAATACCTCAAGGACTTCAGAATCCAAGTTTGCTAAAATGAATAGCCCACCACTTGAATCACAAAGACGATTTGCCAATAGTGCCAAGCGAATACTGCTTTCGTCTATTTTACGCACATTAGATAAATCTAAAATAATATTACGTTGACCAACCGTGTTTCTCAACAAAAACTCACCTTTTAATTTAATCGCTTTTTCCGCATCTAAGCTATCACAAAGCGGTTCTATTACAATATAGCGGTCATGCTTATCAATCGTATATTTCATAATCTAGATCCTTTCTCTTAATATTTTAGTTGTTTTAAAGCTTGAGTCACATTCCGTTCTACACGTTCCAAAACATCTTCTTGATTTGGATAAACAAACTTCTCGCCTACAATATGCTCATAAAGTTCGATATATCGCTCAGAAATTGATTTTATTATTTCATCTGTCATTTCCGGAACCTGCTGTCCATCTTTACCTTGAAATCCGTTTTCAATTAACCATTTGCGTACAAACTCTTTCGACAATTGCTTTTGTGCTTCACCACTTGCCTGACGTTCAGCATAACCTTCCGCATAAAAATAACGGGAAGAATCTGGTGTATGAATTTCATCGATCAAAATAATCTGACCATCTTTTTTGCCAAATTCATATTTGGTATCCACCAAGATCAATCCTCTTTCAGCTGCGATTTCAGTACCTCGTTGAAATAATGCTTTTGTATATTTCTCCAACTGGATATAATCTTCTTCACTCACGATTCCTCTTGCTAAAATAGCATCTCTAGAAATATCCTCATCGTGACCTACTGCTGCTTTTGTCGTGGGAGTAATAATAGGTTCAGGTAATTTATCATTTTCCTTCAACCCCTCTGGCAGCGCTTCGCCACATACCGAACGTTTTCCTGCACTATACTCTCTCCAAGCGTGACCAGATAAATACCCACGGATCACCATTTCTACTTTAAAAGGCTCACACATTTTACCAATCGTAACACTTGGGTCCGGAACAGAAACTACCCAGTTTGGCAGAATATCTTCCGTTGCTTTCAAAAATTTTGCAGCGATCTGATTCAATACCTGTCCTTTATAAGGGATAGGTTTTGGTAATACCACATCGAATGCCGAAATACGATCTGAAGCCACCATAGCTAAATATTCATGAGCAATGGTATATACATCACGTACTTTACCTCTGTAAAAAGAGGTTTGATTTTCGAAATTGAAATTTGTTTCTTGTATTGCGTTCATATATTGATGAATGGATAGTATCTCTCTATCTCAAATTTATTATTGACTATTAAATATCTCCGTAAGCCTCTAGAATGCGTTTCACTAGTTTGTGCCTCACAACATCTGAACCATTTAAATGTATAATATCGATACCCTCAATATTATCCAGCAATCGTACAGCAGTTGCTAGTCCCGACTGATTCTTTCTTGGTAAATCAATCTGCGTCACGTCACCCGTAACAATGAATTTTGCTGTCGGTCCCATCCGGGTTAAAAACATTTTCAATTGCATATCGGTTGCATTCTGTGCTTCATCCAAAATCACGAAACAATTATCTAAAGTACGTCCACGCATAAAAGCTAAAGGAGCGACCTCAATGGTTCTATTCTCGAGATATCCTTTAAGTTTTTCTGCTGGAATCATATCATCAAGCGCATCGTATAAAGGGCGTAAGTAAGGGTCAACTTTTTCTTTTAGATCTCCCGGAAGAAAGCCCAAATTTTCTCCAGCTTCAACAGCCGGCCGTGTTAAGATGATACGTTTGATTTCTTTATTGCGTAATGCACGGACCGCTAAGGCAACGGCGGTGTAGGTTTTACCTGTACCTGCAGGACCTATAGCGAAAAGGATGTCATTGTTCGTGATGCTATCCACCATCTTTCTTTGATTCGGTGTACGTGCACGCACAATAATGCCATTAGGCCCAAAAACGATAGGCTCGGAACCGACACTTGCAGCTTTATCAGCAAGCATTTTTTCTTCCAGTACAGCAGATCCCGAAGTTGTCTGCATCAGGTTTTCCAAATCCATTAAAGAAAGTTTATTGTACTTTTCCAAATGGTTGATAACATCGTCAAAGGAATTTTTGAAAGATTCAAGTTGCTTTTCATCACCCAATACCTTCATCTCATTACCCCTAGCTACAATTCTCAATTTTGGATACTGTTTTTTTATGTAGTCAAAGTGCTCATTCTGAGCGCCCCAAAGTATCGCTAAATTGATAGCATCCAATGTAATTTGTAATTCGTTCAAATCATTCAATTTAAGGTGAATTATTTCCATATTGGCCTGTTACCTACAAACATCAACCAATATCCAAAAATACAGTATTAATATCAATTTTAGCATCAGAATATGCAACAAAAATAAAAAAAAGAGTTCATTTTTTATTTTTATATTGGTGGATATCAAGATTAAAAACATCCAACTCAAATCGATCGGATCGAATATGTACATTCTATTTATTTTTATCAGAAGACATTACGTACTTTTGCGTACCTTTTCTTTTTTTTGAGTTAATTTTACTTTAATTTTGAGGATTAAGTTTATATATTAAAACCTTAACAAAAAGAATTCTAGGGTATATCATAAAGGGTAATTAAGAAGAATGGGAGTTATTACATTAACAACAGATTTAGGACATAAAGATTTCTATCAAGCAGCACTTAAAGGCAGTTTGATATCGGAACTTCCGGATGTTCGAATTGTTGATATTACACACGAGATACCTGCCTTCAATATTCCGAGAGCAGCTTTTGTGCTGGCCAATGCTTATCATTATTTCCCAAAAAAAACAGTCCATATCATTGGAATCAACACCTTATTTCATGAAGGATCACGTTACGTGGCAATGAAGTATAATGATCACTTCTTTGTAGGTGCTGACAATGGCATCTTTAGCTTACTCTTAAATGGTGACAAACCTCAAGAACTTGTTGAACTTAATTTGATTCAGGATCTTCGATACTTACATTTTCCACTTGCTGATATTTTGACCAAATCGGCCTGTCATATCGCGAAAGGTGGTAAATTAACGGATATTGGCAATTCCATAGATCAAACCGTTGAAAAAGTTACGTTACAACCTATATATGACAATGATACCATCCGTGGTAATGTCGTCTATGTCGATGCTTTTGGAAATGCGATTACCAATATCTCCAAGGAATTATTTAACCGTGTACAAAAAGGTAGAAGCTTCACACTCTATTTTAAAAGAAATGAAACCATCACCAATTTATCATGGAACTACAATGAGGTAACGGAGGGAGAAAAACTATGTTTGTTCGGAATCAGTAATTATCTGGAGATCGCTATGAATAAAGCAAACGCAAGTCAGCTCTTAGGATTATTTGATGATGAATCTCATATCATCAGAATCGAATTCCACAATTAATAACAAAACGAGCAATTAAACTTTTATTCCTTTTTTTTGTCTTATCCAAGATTTTAAAAAAAATATCATTTGAATATGCAGTTTATAAAAAGTCTTTCTTTTCTTCTATTCTTTCTGACAGGTTTTGCTGTTAGCGCACAAAATGCAGATTCAACTTCCTTTGAGGCACAACGTATGCGTGTCAATAAACTTATTGAAGATCGTAAAGTAAAATTTGGAGAATACGATCTAAGTCTGGAAAAGAAATCAGCCATTTTTGGGCTTTTTAAATCGAAAGACGATATGCAGCGCACCATAGATATTTTAAAAAATATCGTCATCACCGACAACAATATTTTTTTGGAAACGCGTCGACTCATCAGCATCAAAGATGATGAAAAACAGAAGTTCCAGAATCTAGCTTCGGAATATGACAAACAGGTTTCTGCTTACATGGGCACCATCAATAAGTTGCAAAAAGAGAATGAGAAACTCAAAAAAGACATAGAAAACCTAGAAGGAAGTGATAATAGTTCAAATATTTTACTTTATATCGCCCTCGCTATCATAGCTGTTCTGAGTTATTTAATATACCGAAATCAAAAAATTACTAAAGGATGATAAGTGATTAATGAAGAGTAGTTACTTTTGCAGGTCTCAATATTAAATTGATTGGTGCTATGGCAAGAGGATTTAACAGCGGAAATAAGCAAGAAGAAGAACTACCAAAACCGAAACTTAATAAGGAATTATTAAAAAGAGCGGCACAAATACTAGCGTATCTAAAACCATTTAGAACCAAGTTTTTGTTAGGAATGCTTTTCTTGATACTTTCAAGTTTGGCGATGCTGACTTTCCCAGCACTTTTAGGTGCAATGATTGATGCTTCCGAAGGAAAACAAACGTACACATGGCTCCCAGCCGATGTTTTTGAAATAGGATCCATCGCTTTTGTTATCCTCACTTTTACTTCCATTGTCTCTTTTTTTAGAATTCGCTTATTTGTGGAGATTGCAGAAAAATCTCTCGCATCAATTCGCCGAGATTCATACCAGAAATTGATATCACTTCCCATGGAGTATTTTGCCAATCGTCGCGTTGGTGAACTCAACAGTAGGTTATCTGCAGATTTAGCTCAGATACAAGACACCATGACAACTACTTTAGCTGAAATCTTGAGACAGTGTATCAGCTTAGCATTTGGTGTTGCATTATTAGTTTTTGTATCACCAAAGCTAGCTTTAATGAACTTATGCATTTTGCCAGTACTCGTTGTAACAGCTATTGTATTTGGTAAATTCATCAGAAACCTATCACGTCAGGCTCAAGATAAATTGGCAGAATCTAACACCATCGTTCAAGAGACATTACAGGGAATCAGTAATGTTAAAGCTTTTGTCAATGAATATTATGAATCAAACAGATATTCCAATAAACTAGATGCTGTTGTAGGCTTAGCGGTAAAAGGTGCTACATATCGTGGTGCATTTGCTTCCTTTATCATCTTCTGTATCTTTGGTGCTGTCATTGCAGTGATCTGGTATGGTTCTACGCTAGTGTTTTTAGGAGAAATGTCTGTTGGAGATTTGACCACTTACATTCTATATTCGATGTTCGTTGCTGGATCTATGGGTAGTTTTCCAGAACTCTATGCCAATATTCAGAAAGCTCTGGGAGCAAGCGAACGCGTACTTGAAATCTTGCAGGAAGAACAGGAAAGTATCACAATCGATGAATCTTCTAAAGAGATCCGTAAACATTTTCATGGTGATCTGACTTTCAACCATGTATCTTTCTCTTATCCAAGCAGACCTGATATTAAAATATTAAAAGACATTACCTTCCATGCGAAAGCTGGACAAAAAATTGCGATCGTAGGTCCGAGTGGCATTGGTAAGTCAACTATTGCTTCTTTGGTATTGCAATTTTACAAACCTGACAGCGGAGAGATTCTATATGATGGGATGAGCAGCGCTGAGTATTTATTGTCTGACATCCGTAATCAAGTCGCCATTGTTCCACAAGATGTCTTACTTTTTGGCGGTACTATCCGTGAAAATATTGCTTATGGGCGCTTAGATGCTGATGCTGATCATATCATTACAGCTTCAAAACGTGCAAATGCACATGATTTTATTATGAATTTCCCTGAGGGCTATGATACACTGGTAGGTGAACGAGGTGTTAAATTATCCGGAGGTCAACGTCAACGTATCGCAATTGCGCGCGCTTTATTGAAAGATCCTGCGATCCTTATCTTGGATGAAGCAACATCTTCATTGGATTCCGAATCAGAAAGACAAGTACAATTAGCACTTGAAGAATTAATGAAAGGAAGAACTTCCATTATCATCGCACATCGATTGTCTACTATTGTAGACTCCGATCAAATTATGGTCATCGAAAACGGCGTGGTGTCCGAATCAGGAAATCATATCGAATTAATGAGCAAAGGTAGCGGCCTATATCATCATCTGTACTCATTGCAATCCAAACATAAGATTCAAGTGTAAAAAAATGTTAATTCATAAACCCATTTAAAACTTTTCTCTGTATCAACTGTTTAATTGGTATCATAGTTGAAAGAAGTATATTAAAAATATGAGCGATATGAAAAATAAAAATGGATTAGTTGCATTTGCGTTAATAGGTTTAGCAGCAGGTGCTGCAGCATGGTATTTATTAGGTACTGATGATGGCAAGAAACAATTAAGTCGTGCTAATGACGGAATTAAAGATCTGACTCGTTCTCTAAAAGATGTATCAAAAAGAGAAGCAAAAAGAGCTCGGAAATTAGCAAACCAGGCTTCCGAAGAACTACATGCTTTAAAAAATAAAGCTGCTGAAGGATTTGGATCATTGAAAGATAAAGCTTCTGATGAAGTGGATGCTTTAAAAAATAAAGCAAAAGAAGTAGGCAGAGAAGCATTGAATAATACCAATAGCGCTGCTCACAAATTAGCAGATCATGTTGACGATGCTGTCGATACAGCAAAAAGCAAAGTTGATAAAGCCTAAAACCTTTTAAAATTTACTTCCTCGTTGCACTATTCATTCAGCTTATTACATTTCATTTGTATCTTTGCGCTGTATGAATTTACTACAACAAGTAAAAACTTTAGTCTATAAAGATGCTATTCTAGAGTGGCGATCCAAATATGCCATCAATAGCATTTTACTATATGTAATATCTACAGTATTTGTTTGCTATCAAGCATTCAAATCTGTAGATGCTACGATATGGAACGCTTTATTTTGGATTATCATGCTCTTCGCATCGGTGAATGCCATCAATAAAAGTTTCACACAAGAAAACCAACAACGCCAACTTTATTACTACTCCATCGTAAATCCCAAAGCAGTTATACTCGCTAAAATTTTTTATAATATGTGTTTAATGGCATTCTTGGCCGTTGTTGCATATATAACCTACTCCGTAATTTTCAAAAACCCATTAGGTGATCCCGCTTTATACTTTTTTGCGGTCATCTTGGGCAGTGTCAGCTTTGCTTCTGTTTTCACTATGGTTTCGGGTATTACTTCAAAAGCTGGAAATAACAGCACCTTAATGGCTATCCTGAGTTTTCCTGTTATTATTCCGTTGCTTATCGTACTGATTAAGCTGTCACAGAATGCAATGCAGGGCATGGATAGAGCAGAAAGTTTGAATGAAATCGTCGTTTTAATTGCAATTAATATCATCACAATCACTGTTTCTTTATTGTTATTTCCTTACCTTTGGCGTGATTAATTGCACAATTACAGTTTTTAAATATTCATAAAAATGAGAAAAAGTTGGTGGAAAATTTTGGCAGTAGTCTTAATTTCATTGGTCATCATTGCAGGGCTACTAGGTCCAGTACCTGCTTTATTCCTTCTTCATGAAACCATCCGAAATATTTATTTCCATGTCCCGATGTGGTTTGCAATGCTATTCCTTTATACAATATCTGTTATCTACAGTATCAAGTACTTGAATACGGGCAAGCAAGAGTATGATTTAATGGCAGTAGAAGCTGTAAACACAGGAATTACATTTTGTTTTATGGGATTAGCGACAGGTATGCTATGGGCAAATATTACCTGGGGAGAAGCATGGCCCAATGATCCTAAATTGAATGGATCTGCAATTGCGACATTGATGTACTTGGCCTACTTGGTCTTAAGAAATGCGCTTGAAGAGGAACAGAAAAGAGCTAAAATATCCGCGGTATATAATATTTTTGCTTTTCCTATCATGATTGTTTTGCTTTATATCTTACCAAAACTGACTGATTCACTGCACCCAGGAAGCGGAGGAAATAACGCATTCAGTAGCCTGGATATGAACAATCAAATACGACCGGTATTTTATACAGCTGTCATTGGCTGGATTTTGATCGGTACTTGGATGTTTACCTTACGCTATCGCTTACGTATCATCGAACAGAAGCAAAATGAAATTAATTAATTTTTTGAAAAATCTTATTACACTTGATATGAAAAAGTTATCACTATCGATCGCTTTAGTCTTCATGACAACATTAAACATCTTTGCACAAAGCGAAATTGATATGGCGACTGGACTAAGAAGTTCAGGTAAAATATATGTGGTTGTTTTGGTTATGCTTGTTTTGTTCTTAGCTATAGCTGGTTATTTGTTTATCCTGGATAGGAAAATAACAAGATTAGAGAAGAAACAAAATCAAAAATAATTTTACAAAATAATCTTATAAAAGGCAATGCTATCATATCAAGAATGTGATGGCATTGTTGGTTTTAATCAACCTAATTCGGAATTAAATAGTAATATTGTAGAGAACAACTTGTAACAAGGCATACATGATTATCAGTCAATTTAGGAAATTCACGCCCATTAATATCGTTCTTCTTATACTTATAGGATTTTTCTTATGTTTTGGTGTATTCATTCATCTGCCCGAAAGCCTAACTCCTATCCTATTTGAGCCCGCACTGGGCAATTTACTCGGAAAGGACGGTATCAATACCTTATCACCGCAAATGAATGTGCTGGTGACATTAGGATTAACCATTATTCAAGCGACCATCCTAAATCGAATCATCGGTCATTTCAACTTATTGGGTAAACCAAGCTTTCTTGTTGCATTGATGTATTTGACTTTAGCCAGTTTGTTTTTACCATTTCTGGTTATATCACCTACCCTGATCTGTAATTTCATATCCGTTTGGATGCTGAGCAAATTATTAAGCCTATACCGCCAGCAAGATATCAAGGCGCTAATGTTTGACCTGGGCATGATCGTAGCAATTGGTAGCTTGATTTACTTCCCTTTCATCATCATGTTTCTTTTGCTTTGGATCAGTCTTATTATTTTCAGACCATTTAACTGGAGAGAATGGATTTCACCGTTGTTGGGTTTTGCAACCATCTATTTTATTCTTGCAGTAATCTACCTCTGGTTAGGGAGATTTAAGGATTTCTATAGCATCTGGCTACCGCTGACGAAAACATTTCCAACGACAGTAACGATGGAAATTCATGATTACTTTGTACTTATACCCATCTTATTTAATTTGATACTTTTTCTCATCATTCTAAAAGATAATTTTTTTAAGAGCGTAGTACATATTCGAAAATCATTTCAGCTCTTATTTTTCATGTTGTTATTAGCAGTTGGTTCCTTTTATTGGAACAAGCAAATAACCGAAACGCACTTTCTACTATGCGCTCCTCCATTGGCAATTTATATGGCTTATTATTTCACACATGCAAAGAAAAAATGGCTTTTTGAGAGTGTATATGCAATCATTATTTTAACAATACTGTATTTTCAGTTTTTCTAAAATTTTAACTATCAGGAGTTTAACCTTTTTTAACAAAATCAACTCTACAAGGTCGCAAAAATTAAATAGTTTTGTATGCTGATAGGATCATCTTAAAATATAAATTTGAACAGATTTTTAACCCGTTATACCGATCTTTTCGCATATTTTTAGAATCTTTGAAACACAAAACTTTAATATATTATTTATATAAAATAAAAGTTTCGCAACTTTAATCTATAATCATGCAGAAACGCTTTTTAAGCTCCATTACAAGTAAAGTACCTCAAGTGTTATTGACTTTAGGCTTATTATACAGCTCGTCAGCAGCATTTGCGCAGAAGTCGACGTCTGCATCACCTTATTCACAATTTGGCTTGGGTCAAATGCGAGAAGATCTACTACCTCAACATCGCGCGATGGGTGGCTTATCCACGGGTGTCCGTTACTTCGGTTCAGTTTATAATACTAATCCTAGTAATCCAGCTTCATACTCTGCCGCTCAATTCAGTACTTTTGATGCTGGTCTATATGGAAATTTCACGCAATTGAGTTCGAAAAATAAGTCGGATAATACAGCAGATTTTGCTTTCAGTCATATCACAATGACTTTCCCAATGAAAAAAGCGGGGGGTATCAGTATCGGTCTTTTACCATACTCAGATTTAGGTTACAACTCAAACAGTACACAAAAAATAGATACTGTTAATTACAGAAAAACATTTACTGGAGAAGGTGGGTTAACAAAAGCTTATTTCGGATACGGTGTCAATATCACCAAGAATTTCAGTGTCGGAGCTAATATTTCTTACTTATTTGGTACGTTAAATGATTTTAGCCGACTTGAATTACCATTTAATTATGGTCTGAACGTACAACAACAAGATAAACGTGAAATCCAAGGCGTAAGCTTTGACTACGGGGCTCAATATTACAAAACAATCAATAAAGAATATTCTATAACAGTTGGTTATTCGGGATCATTGAATAATGCAATCCATGACCGTACAACATCATTTGTGACACGTACGCTACCCTCAAACAATAGTGACGACACAAACATCGCTTTGGATACAGTAAGTCAAACTGACCGAACAAGAAGAGATTTAAACCTTCCATTAAAACATAATGTCGGTATTACTTTTGCCAGAACAAACCGTTGGTTGGTAGGTGCAGAATTTAAATATGCAGACTGGTCTAAATTTCAGGTAAGAAAAGGCGAAGAAAACTTAAAAACAAATTATGGTTTTGCAATCGGTGGACAAATCACACCAGATCCAACTTCTTTTAAATACACAAGCTTAATGGATTACCGTATCGGCTTCCGTTATAACAGAACGCAATACTTCATCAACAAACAGGATATCAATGATATGGCTATTACCTTTGGGGTTGGCCTTCCATTAGCAAGAAATCCTTATTCAGGTGCATTTTCTAAAATCAATATCTCTGCAGAACTTGGACAAATGGGAACCATGAACAATAGCCTGATCAGAGAGAGATACGTCAACTTGAATGTTGGTTTTACTTTAAATGACCGTTGGTTTAGAAGAAACTCCATTGATTAATCAAGAGACTGATATGGCAACATATACAATTGCCTCAAAAAAGCATTATACATTGCCTCTACTGCTCCTCATTGCAGTAGGGGCAATCTTCTTTACAGCTTGTGAACCCGATTTAAAAGAAGTAGATCGGATCGCTAATCTTAAAAAAGAAGAAGCCGTTGATATCTCTCGTCACGTGGACGTCATCTATAGCGATTCAACGATCGTAAAAGCACGGATGACAGCTCCTGAAATGCGCATTAAACATGATAGTACGCAAGTGTATGAATTTCCTAAAGGCATCCAGATCATATTCTATGATAAAGATGTTAAAGAAACACAACGTATTATCTCGGATTATGCCATTCAGCATGAAGCGGCTAAAACAACAACTTTCAAAAAGAATGTTGTCGTAACGATGGCAGACGGGTCAATCATTAAAACAGATGAAATCATCTACGATGAAGGCAAAGAATCTTTCTATAATAATATGCCTATAACGGCCTATTTCAAAGATAATAGAGGTAACCTGCAGGGATCTTCCTTTACTTCTGATAAGGATTTTAAAAAAATAAACATTCAAAATTCAACAGGTGTCATGCTGGTAAAAGACAATAGTATGTTCCCTTCATTTGGCCAATAAAATTTGTTCAAAACAAATTTGAATGAAATAAGTTTCCCTTAATCAGAAATAATTACTCTTTTTTTTATAAAAATTGTATCTTGCACCGCATTTAGGCATACTATTTCCTAAATAATGGTATTTTAAGTATTTAAACAATAATAAACACAATAAACAGACTATGGGATTAATGAGCTTTTTGCGCAACCGAGCTGGTTTCATTTTAACTGGAGCTATGGCTGTGGCAATTCTAGCATTTTTATTAGGAGATGTTGTCAAATCTGGAACTCCGTTTTGGGCTAAAAACCAAAATCGCGTAGCAGAAATAAATGGAGAGAAAATCGATTTCCAAGAATTCAACCAACAAGTTGATCAAACAGCAGAAATGTTTAAGCAACAAATGGGTGGTAACTTGACTCCTCAAATGAAATCATATGCTGTACAACAGGTATGGAATCAATTGTTGCAAAAAGAAATCCTAAAAAGCGAAATTGAAAAAATCGGCTTAGAGGTTGGTAAGAATGAATTAAATGATTTAGTAACTGGTAACCGCCCTTCTAATCAAATCGTTCAAGCTTTTACTGATCCACAGACAGGTCAATTTAATCGTAACCAATTGTTAACATTCATTTCACAATTAAACACTGCAGGTAATCCTCAGGCGGCACAACAGTGGGAAATGTTATTAGCAGCTGTAAAGGAAGAACGTTTGAACAATAAATACTCAAGCTTATTAAACAACAGTGTTTATGTTACATCTTTAGAAGCTAATGATGAATATCAACAACGCAATAAATTAGCAAATTTCAAATATGTATTATTGGATTATGCTGGCGTTAAGGATAGTGAAATTAAAATCACGGATGCTGACTATCAAGCATATTACGATGAGCATAAAAACTCATTTAAAAATCAAGAAGAAACTCGCTCTATCGAGTATGTTGTTGTAGATGCACGTCCTACTGCAAAAGATATCGATTATGCAAAAGAGACCATCAATAGATTGAAAACTGAATTAGCAGCTTCAACAAACGATTCTTTATTTGCTTCGATCAACTCCGACAATAAATACCCTTACACTTTTGTTAAAAAAGGTCAATTAAGCCCAGCATTGGATTCAGTACTTTTCAATGTTCCGGCTGGAACTATTGTTGGTCCTTACGAATCTAACGGTTTATTTGAAATTGCTAAAGTAGCACAAACTACTGTTGGACCTGACTCCGTAAAAGCTAGTCACATTTTATTGAATGCAACTGCTGAAGGTGGTGTTCAGAAAGCATTAGCAAAAGCAGACTCAATCAAAGGTTTATTAGCGAAAGGAGAAAGCTTCTCTTCACTAGCTGTCCAATTCAGTACTGACCAAGGTAGTAAAGTAAATGGCGGCGAACTTGGAACATTCCCTCGTGGACAAATGGTTCCTGTTTTTGATAACGCTGTATTCAATGGAAAAACAGGTGATATTAAAATTGTGGAATCACAATTTGGTGTACATATCATCAAAATCGAGAATCAAATTGGCTCTGCAAAATATGTTAAAGCTGCCATCGTAGATAAAGCGATAATCAGTGGTAAAGAAACACTAAACACGGCACATAGCAAAGCAAATGCTTTCTTAACTGCAGCTACAGCACAAAACTTTGCTCAAGAAGCTCAAAAATTAGGATTGAAAGCAACTACAGCAACTCGTGTTTTAGCAATGGACAATACATTGGACGGTAATGAAGCTCCAAGAGAATTGATCAAATGGGCATTCGAAGCTAAAAAAGATGATATTTCTGATCGTGTATTTGAAACAGAACAATCGTATATATTAGCACGTCTTGTAGATGTACAACCTAAAGGTATCCTGCCTTTAGCAACTGTGAAAAAAGATATTGAGCCTGCTGTAAAAAATGCAGTTAAAGCGAAACTATTGACAGAGAAAATGAATGCTGCTTTAAGCGGTGCTGGATCTCTTGATCAGGTAGGACAGAAATTAGGTAAAACTCCAGTAGCGGTTGAAAATATCGTATTGGCAAATCCAGTTATCCCTGGAGTTTCTTTAGAAAACAAAGTGGTAGGTACTGTATTTGGTTTACAACCTAACAAGCCATCTAAAGCAATTGAAGGTGCACAAGGTGTATACGCTGTTCAAGTGAATGGCTTTGTTAACCCTGCTGCGATTCCTGATTTAAATGCTCAGAAAAAACAAATTTTAGCCGGAAAACTGCAACGTTCTTGGGCTTCAATTTTCAAAGCTTTACAAGATAAATCAGAAATCACTGACAATCGCGTGAAATTCTTTTAAGATAATTTTAATTAACTTTGTAGCCGGACGAGTATATCGTCCGGCTTTTTTATTATTTGATATGGATATTCAAACCGACATTGTAAATAAAGTTACTCAGAGTGGTATTATCACTGTAGATCTTGCGAAGTTCAAGCCAACAGGTGAACTTGTTGAATATGATATTAAAGACAATCTATTTCATGGCCTGATCTTGAAAGAGAAAGACTTTAGAGATTTTATAAAAACACATGACTGGTCAGCATATGCGGGCAAACATGTCGCAATTACATGTTCGACTGATGCTATTGTCCAGACATGGGCATATATGCTCTTAGCGACCAAATTAGAACCATTTGCAAAGACTGTTGTATTTGGAGATCTTGTTGAACTAGAACGTATACTATACGCCCAAACTATAGCCGAAATTGACATGTCTGAATATACAGATCAACGCGTAGTTGTAAAAGGATGTGGAGATATCAAAATTCCAGAATCGGCTTTCGTTCAGTTCACAACTGCCTTGGCAAAAGTTGCGAAAAGTATCATGTATGGAGAACCTTGTTCTACTGTTCCTGTCTTTAAACGTAAATAGCGGTATTCGTAATTTCAAAATATTTTTGTATTCTTACGTATATGAAAAAGCTAGTCTCGTTAATACTCTTAGTGCTCAGTTTCTGCGGTCAGATATTTGCTCAAGAACTTCCTCATTTGAAAGAATCCGCTTTTAAAGGCGGAGAAAAATTAGAGTACAAATTAAAGTATGGTTTTCTATCTGCGGCAACTGGCCTATTGACGGTAACAGATACTAAATCAGGTAGCGGGGCACCTGCATTTCGGTTATATGCAACTGGGAAAACTGCCGGAGCATTTGCTTTATATACAGTAAAGAACGAATACAACTCCTATATAGATGGTAAGACTTATCTTCCTTATTATTACACTGAAAACATCAGAGAAGGAGGCTACAGAAGGAATGATAAGGTTACTTTCGACCAAAAGACAAGATCAGTAAGCGGAAACAAAGGAGACTTTAAAAGTGTAGTATCTCAAACATTTGATTTACTATCAGCATACTATTTTGCGCGCAATTTGGACCTTTCGTCTGTCAAGCCAGGAGAGTCATTTAAATTGACTTATTTCTTAAACGACGAAATCGCCACATTAGGCATTAAATATATTGGTGTAGAAACCATAAAAACAGATTTAGGATCTTTAGAATGTCTTAAATTCAGTCCTGAAATAAAGCCAGGTCGAATTTTCAAGAAAAACAGTAAGTTATATCTTTGGGTAACCAATGATGGGAATCGTATCCCAGTAAAAGCTAACGTAGACATTTTAATTGGTTCTGTGACATTAGAACTCTTAAAAGCCGAAGGCTTGAGACATAAACTCGGACAGCGTGCGAGTTATTCAAAATAAAAAAATATCATGATAGAAGTAGGAAATGTATTAGTGCACGAAGATTTGATTAACAATGATTTCGTATGCAATCTTTCCAAATGCAAAGGCATTTGCTGTATAGAAGGAGATTCCGGCGCTCCATTAAAACAAAATGAGCTGGCCATACTTGCGGAGATATATCCAAAAGTGAAACCTTACATGACAGCTAAGGGTATAGAAGCCATAGAAGATCAAGGTACACATGTGATTGATATGGACGGAGATTTAACAACCCCATGTGTCGATGGCAATAAAGAATGTGCATATGTTACCTGGGAAAATGGTATCACAAAATGTGCCATTGAGAAAGCATATGAGCTTGGAGATATCAACTGGAAAAAGCCAATTTCCTGTCACCTATACCCTATCCGTACGACAAATTATCCTGAATTTGATGTGCTTCATTACGACAGATGGCACATCTGCAAAGATGCATGTACTTTTGGAAAAGAACTACAGGTTCCCGTATACAAGTTTCTAAAAGACCCGTTGATTCGGGAATATGGTGACGAATGGTACCAAAAATTAGAGAATGCGGTAGATTCATTATAATCTATTGCTTATATTTATAGACATTTAAGGAGATTATAGTGGTTTTTAACCATCTTGCATGCTGAAATTAAAAGAAATACAACGTCCCATCCTCAAGGAATTGGCAACTTTTGAAACTGAATTTAAAGCTTCAATGAAAAGCTCAATTCCTCTATTAGATCGTATTACAGGATATATTGTGAAAACCAAAGGAAAACAGATGCGTCCAATGTTTGTTTTCTTTTCGGCAGGCCTGTGCAACGGTATAAAAGAATCCACCTATCGTGGCGCTTCCTTAGTTGAGTTGCTTCATACAGCGTCATTGGTCCATGATGATGTTGTAGATAATGCAAATGAACGAAGAGGTTTCTTTTCTGTGAACGCACTCTGGAAAAATAAAGTATCCGTTCTAGTCGGAGATTTTTTACTTTCCAAAGGATTACTTCTTTCAGTAAAGCATCATGAATACGACTTACTGAAAATTGTTTCAGAGGCCGTTGAACAAATGAGTGAAGGTGAATTATTACAGATTGAAAAAGCGCGGAAACTGGATATCGAAGAATCAATCTATTTTGAAGTCATCCGTCAGAAGACAGCTTCATTGATTGCTTCCTGTTGTGCTTGTGGAGCATCATCTTCGGGTGCCGATGCGGCGACCGTTCAGAAACTACATGCATTTGGCGAAAAAATCGGTATCGCTTTTCAGATAAAAGATGATTTATTTGATTTTGGAGTCGACGATGTGGGCAAGCCACTCGGTAATGATATCAAAGAGAAAAAAATGACTCTACCACTAATATATGCATTGAGTCAAGCGGATAAATCAGAAAAAAGAAGAATCATCAATCTGGTAAAAAACCATAATGATGACAATAAAAAAGTAGCAGAAGTCATCGCGTTTGTAAGACAAAGTGGTGGATTGGAATATGCAACAGAAAAAATGTTGGATTACCAAAAAGATGCTTTTAAAATATTAGATGAATTTCCTGATAATGAATATAAAACAGGGTTACTACAACTTGTCAAATTTACAACTGAAAGAAAAAAATAGAAAATGAGTCACGAGATCATGTTTTTTGGAGGATTTTTAATCTTCATTATTTTAATGTTAGCAATCGATTTAGGAGTGTTTTCAAAAGGAGACAAAACTGTATCCCTAAAAAGTGCCGCCATCATGAGTATAATCTGGGTATTATTAGCATTAGGCTTCTACTGGGTATTACGTCACTATGGCCATGAATTACACAACATTCAAGATCTAGATCATCTGCAACAAGTCATCAAAGCTCATCTGCATGACGTTAAAATCATACCTGGAGATCTGGAAGGAAGTATTGCGTTATACAATAATAACCTAGCTCTAGAATTTATAACAGGCTATGTAGTAGAATATGCCCTATCTGTCGATAATATCTTCGTTATGGTGCTCTTATTTTCATCTTTTGGTATTCCAGAACGTTACTACCATAAAGTATTGGTATGGGGCGTAATTGGAGCTGTATTAATGCGTTTCATATTCATCTTCTTAGGAGCAGCATTGATTACAAAATTCGGGTGGATCTTATACATCTTCGGTGGATTCTTATTGATTACCGGTATTAAGATGTTCTTAAATAGAAATCAAGAGGAAGAAGTAGATCCACAAAACCATCCTGTGGTAAAATTTGCATCTAAATATTTTAAGGTAACGCCTAAATTAGATGGTGGTCACTTTTTCCATATTGAAAATGGTGTCAAATATATGACACCTTTATTCTTGGTTCTGTTGGTCATTGAATTTACCGATTTAATTTTTGCTGTAGATTCTATTCCAGCGATCTTCTCGGTAACAAAAGATGCATACGTCGTATTTTTCTCAAATATCTTCGCGGTATTAGGATTGCGTTCTATGTTCTTCTTATTGGTTAATATCATTCACAAATTCCATTACTTGAAGGTAGGATTAGCATTTTTACTAATTTTCATTGGATTAAAAATGTTACTGCATCACTGGTTGGTACAAATTGGTTTTTCAACATCACATTCATTGATTATTATCGTCAGTATTTTGGTGATCAGTGTCGTCGCGTCATTGGTATTTCCTAAAAAACCAGATCTCAAAATAGAAAAATAATAAAAAACGGGGCTTTAAAAGCCCCGTTTTTTTGTTAAGCACAATTTTATTACAATCAAATTGTAAGAATGTCATGATGGTAAATGAATTTATTTTTAATTTAGCATCATAAAATCATTAACTTTTAAAAAATGAATTGGAATAAATCACTCGTATTGGCAGCATCACTATTTGCAGCTTCATTACAAGTAGTACAGGCTCAGGATAATTTAATCAATGCCTTAAAAACAAATCAAAATGATAACAGTAAGGCTGGCTTCACTTTTACCGAAATCATTAATCTAAAAAATACTTCGATCAAAAACCAAGGTTCTTCCGGTACTTGCTGGTCATATTCTGGGAATTCATTCCTCGAGTCTGAAATGATCCGTATGGGAAAAGAACCTGTAGAAATTTCACAGATTTTCTCTGCTCGTAATACTTATTTAGGAAAAGCAAAAAACTACGTGCGTTTACACGGCGGATTATCTTTAGGCGAAGGTGGACAATTTCATGATGTTTTAAATGCGTTCCGCCACTATGGTGCTTTGCCACAAACAGAGTACACAGGCCTACACTATGGATCTGATAAAAACAACTTTGGTGAAATGACCAATATGTTGGATGCCATGTTAGCTACTTTTGTAAAAAGCAAAACGTTAACTCCAAACTGGGAAAAAGCATACACTGCAGCAATGGATTCGTACCTAGGTGAAGTCCCTAAAAACTTCCAATACAAAGGTAAAAGCTATACACCACGTACATTTGCTGATCAAGTAATTGGTATCAACCCGGATGAATATGTCGGTATTGCCTCTGTTACAGATCAACCTTACTACAATAAATTTGTATTATTGATTCCTGATAACTGGTCATTTGATAATTTTTATAATGTTCAAATCAATGACCTAACTGATATCATTGATAATGCATTGAATAATGGTTATACAGTAGCTTGGGCAACAGATGTTTCTGAGAAAAGCTTTAGTTGGAAAAATGGTGTGGCTTATGTCCCTGCAAAACCATTCGAGCAAATGACTCCACAAGAACAACAAGAAATGTTTGTTGGACCAAAACCTGAGGCTAAAATTACAGCTGAACAAAGACAGACTGCTTTCGACAACTACCAAACAACTGATGATCACGGTATGCACATCGTTGGATTAGCCAAAGATCAAACAGGTAAAGAGTATTATATCGTTAAAAACTCTTGGGGTGTTACAAACGATTATAAAGGTTACTTGTATGTAACAAAAGAGTTTGTTCGTTACAAAACAACATCACTTTTAGTTCATAAAGACGGAATTCAAAAAGGTTTAAAGTCCAAAATGAAGATCTAGGCTTATAAAAAGCACCATTCTACAAATAGGTTACAGAAATAAATTTCTGTAACCTATTTTTTTTACAATTTTATTACATAACTTTAATTTCAAGAAATGATTAAGTGAGCAACTTCTTAGAGACTGGTTATGAAAAAGATATTATTATTCCTCCTTATTTTACCCTTTGCCGTTATAGGTCAAGAAAAAGGAATAACATTTGAGCACGGATTGAACTGGAGCCAAATTAAAGAAAAAGCAAAAAAAGAAAACAAATTTATCTTTGTGGATTTGTTTACTACCTGGTGCGGTCCTTGTAAATACATGAGTGCTACTGTATTTCCACAAACAAAAGTGGGAGATTTCTTCAATTCTAAATTTGTTAATACTAAAATCCAAATGGATAAAACGGACAAGGACAGTGAAGAAGTAAAAGCATGGTATGAAGAAGCCGAACGGTTCGGTAAAGACTACAAAATTGCCGCATATCCTACCTTTTTAATTTTCAATCCTCAAGGTGAACTTGTGCACCGTATGGTCGGAGGTGGCGATGCTGATGAATTTATTGAGCGGAGTAAAGATGCTTTAAAACCTGAAACACAGTATTACGCCCTGTTAAAAGCGTTTAACGAGAATCCAACAGATTTATCCTTAGCGCACCGTATGGTTAGAGCTGCGAACACAGCTTATGATGAAGCTACTGTGACACAAGCTGAAGATATCATTATCTCCCATACCAAACCTGAAAATTTAACGAAAGAATGTGCAGCCTATCTCGTGGCAAACACACGCACATCCCGATCTAAAGCTTTCGAGCTACTACGGGATAATCCTGAAAAAATTGATGCTTTATTAGAAAAAAATGGCGCAGCAAATCGTGTACTTGCCACTGTGGCCATCAATGAAGTATTAGGAACTAAAATTGATTTCAATACAGAACCTAATTGGGAAGCTTTAAAATCAGAAATTTCCGACAAATACACAAATATCAATTTTGACCCAATCTTCAAATTGATGAAGGCACAGTATTATGTACAATCGCGTAATTGGTCTTCTTTAACAAATATTGTTGACAGCTATTTAACATCAGAAGATCTAAATTCAAATCAATTAAATAGTTATGCTTGGGAAATTTTTGAAAATAGTACCGATGCGGCGTGTTTAGACGCAGCTTTAAAATGGAGCAAAAGAGCTGTAGAGCAAGATGTAAAAAGTGCATATTTAGACACTTATGCCAATTTATTGTATAAAAAAGGAGATAAGATAAATGCTATAAAATGGCAAGAAGAAGCATTATCTCTGGCGACAGAAGGCGAACAAGATAACTATCAGGATACACTAGCTAAAATGAAAAGCGATATCCCAACCTGGAATTTATAATACTCTTGAACATAATTATTAAATAGAAAAAGGGTTGAAAATTATTTATTTTCAACCCTTTTCGATATCGCAGAAATTATTAACTGTTTTTCAATGATTTCATATCGATTACAAAACGGTACTTCACGTCTGATTTAATCATACGTTCGTATGCATTATTGATATCTTGAATATTGATAACCTCAACATCTGAAACGATCTGGTGTTCACCACAGAAATCTAACATTTCTTGCGTCTCTTTGATACCACCGATCAACGATCCCGCTAAGTGTCTACGCTTACCGATCAGCAAACCACCATGAACTCCAGGCAATGGCTCTACAGCTCCTACAATACACATTGTTTTATCCAATTTTAAAAGACTTAGATATGGATTAACATCGTGACCTACTGGAATCGTATTCAATAAAAAATCAAACGAATTTGCATGTGCCTGCAATTGTAACGCATCTTTAGAAATCAAAACTTCATCAGCACCTAATTTCTTTGCATCTTCACCCTTTTCTGGAGAAGTTGTAATCATGACAACATGTGCACCCATCGCTTTCGCAAATTTAACACCCATATGCCCTAATCCTCCAAGGCCAATAACACCAACTTTATCACCTTTTTTCACATTCCAGTGACGCAAAGGCGACCATGTTGTAATACCGGCACACAATAAAGGAGCAGCTGCTTTCACATCAATTGTTGTCGGGATACTCAAGACAAAATCTTCCTCTACAACGATATTCTCCGAGTAGCCACCATAAGTAATACCACCATGTTTAGATTTAGCACTGTTATAAGTGCCGATCATCCCACTTTCGCAGTACTGCTCCAACCCTTCATCACAAGGATTACAGTGCTTGCATGATTCGACCATACAGCCTACACCAACAAGGTCACCGACCTTATACTTTGTCACATTTGGCCCTACGGCCAACACACGTCCAATAATTTCATGACCAGGAACTACGGGGTAATGAGGCTGTCCCCATTCTGCTCTTGCTGTATGAATGTCACTATGGCAAACACCACAATATTCAATATCAATAAAAACATCCTTATCCTGCAAATCCCGGCGTTGAATCTGATGTGGTTTTAAATCTTCGGCCTCCGAAAAGGCTGCATATGCTTTTGTACTCATCTTAGTTTGTTTTAAGTAAAAGTAGCTCTTTTAATAAAAAATCCACTCTTGTCGGGAGTGGATTTACTTTGAAATGATATTTATTTTAGTGCTTTAATTCCCATATTCCACAGGGTAAAAGCATATTTATCAGCTGTTTCATTAATCACCACTTCTGTAGAACGGCCTGCCCCATGACCAGCTTTTGTTTCAATCCGAATGAGAACAGGACGATCACACTTCTGTTTTGCCTGTAGTTCTGAAACAAACTTATAAGAATGTGCCGGCACTACACGGTCATCATGATCTCCGGTGGTAACCAAAGTCGCAGGATAGCAAACACCTTCTTTAACATTATGTACAGGTGAATATCCCTTCAGATAATCAAACATCTCTTTGCTGTCATTAGCAGTACCATAATCATATCCCCAACCTGCTCCAGCTGTAAACGTATGATAACGTAACATATCCAGCACTCCTACTGCTGGTAAAGCTACTTTTGCAATAGTTGGATCTAACGTAATGGTTGCCCCAACGAGCAATCCTCCATTTGAACCTCCAGATAGTGCAGTATAATCAGGAGAAGTATAGCCATTGCTCTGTAAATACTTTGCTGCGGCAATAAAATCGTTAAACACATTCAGCTTATTAAACTGACGGCCACCATCATGCCATTTTTGACCATATTCGCCTCCACCTCTTAAGTTTGCGACAGCATATACGCCACCATTTTGAATCCAATTGGCTGTAGATACACTAAAACCAGGAGTCAAACTGATATTAAAGCCACCATAACCATAAACAATAGTCGGATTTTTACCATCCAGCTTCAATCCCTTTTTGTGCGTGATGATCATTGGAACTTTTGTTCCATCTTTTGATGTGTAGAAAACCTGTTTAGATTCAAACTCATCTGAATTAAACTTCACTTTAGGTTTAATATAAACCTCAGATTGTCCATTGTCTACATTAAATGTAAAACTTGTAGATGGGGTGATGTAATTTGAAAAACCGTAATAGATTGTTTTTTCCTTTTTCTTCCCGGAGAAACCCGCAGCAGTTCCTACACCCGGTAATTTAATCTCACGGATTTTTTTTCCTGTATAATCGTATTGCTCAATAACTGAGATTGCATCTTTAAGATAATTAGCAAATAAATAACCGCCACCAGTCGAAACTTCAAGAACATTTTCCGTTTGAGGAATAACATCAATCCAGTTCTTCGATTCAGGTTGACGAATGTTCATCTTCACCAATTTATTATTTGGTGCATTTAAATTTGTTTGCACATAAAAAGTATCGCCATCATTATCAATGATACTTGTGTTACTGTCAAATCCACTTAAGATGTTGATGATCTTACTTCCAGGCTTAGATAAATCCTGTACATACAATTCATTGCCGGTCGTTGTATTTGCGGCAGAAATGATTAAAAACCGCTCATCATCCGTTAAGTTGGCACCGATATAACGGCGTTGAACAGCAGCTCCACCAAAAATCATTTTATCTTTTGCCTGAGCGGTACCTAGTTGATGAAAATAAACTTTATGTTGATCTGTTTTCTCCGATAATTCTGAACCTTTCGGTTTATCATAGCTGGAGTAATAAAATCCAGTATTCCCCTTCCAGGCAATACCTGAGAATTTGATATCAATTAACGTCTCACCAATTTGTTTTTTATCAGCAGTATTCAGGATAATTACTTTTCTCCAATCCGAGCCACCTTCTGAAATAGAATAAGCCATCAAACTACCGTCTTTTGAAAAACTTACATCTGACAAAGAAGTTGATCCATCTTTAGAAAACGTATTTGGGTCTAAAAAGACCTCTTCCTTTCCACCTTTATTTGATTTTCTATATAGAACGGCGTGTTGCTGCAAACCATCATTTTTATAAAAATAAGTATAAGCACCCTCTATAAAAGGAGTTCCAACTTTCTCATAATTCCAAATATCTGTCAATTGTTGTTTCAGCTGATCGCGATATGGAATCTGAGATAAATAATCATACGTCACTTTATTTTGCGCAACAACCCAAGATTTTGTATCCGCTGCTAGGTCATTTTCCAACCAACGGTAAGGATCTGGCACTGATTCGCCAAAGAACTGATCAACTACCTGACCTTTTTTTGTTTCTGGATATTTCAATTCTTGTGCGTTTCCAAGATGTACGGACGACATAGCTATTACTGTTAAAATTAAACTCAGTTTTTTATTCATGTTTTTTTCAAATGAGGTTATAAACAAATTTAATAAATTATAACGTGTTTCAGCGTCGCTTTAATAATTAGATTAGGCAAACATTTTTTCAACAAAATTCGTTTACTACAGAAAATATCGCAAATTGCCTAAGTATAAATTAACATCCAATGATTCATAAAATATTTTTAACGCTAAGTGTACTAACTGCTGCCAGCTTAACAACAGTATTTGCACAATCTAATCAAGCGTTACCGATCAATCAATACCGGGTCACAGAAACTAAAATCAATGATTTGGTACATACTAAACTGAATGTAAAATTTGATTACGGTAAACGCTACCTATATGGAGAAGAATGGTTGACGCTAAAACCTCACTTCTATCCGACCGACTCTTTACGCTTAGATGCCAAAGGGATGGACATAAAAGAGATTGCATTACAAGAAGGTAATCAAAAAACACCACTCAAATATGATTATGATGGCGAATCGCTATTCATTAACTTAGGAAAACCATTTCAAGGGACCGAGAAATACACCATTTATATAGCCTACACTTCTAAACCAGATGAATTAAAAGCCAAAGGCAGTGCGGCAATTTCCGATGCAAAAGGATTGTATTTTATCAACCCGGATGGAAAAGTTCCAAATAAACCGATCCAGATATGGACACAGGGTGAAACGGAGGCCTCTTCGGCCTGGTTTCCTACCATAGATAAACCAAATCAAAAAACTACTTCTGAAATTTCCATTACGGTCCAGGACCAGTATACAACACTTTCTAATGGAGCGTTAACAACACAGCATAAAAATACGGATGGTACCCGAACAGATACTTGGGAAATGACCCAAGCTCATGCTCCATACTTATTTATGATGGCCGTTGGTGATTTCAAAATAACAAATGATCACTACAAATCCATTCCGGTAGATTATTACCTCGAACCAAAATACGCTCCATATGCGAAAGATATATTCGGCAAAACACCAGCAATGATGGCTTACTACAGTCAAATTTTAGGCGTAGAATATCCATGGAATAAATATGCCCAAGTAGTTGCGCGAGACTATGTATCGGGAGCTATGGAAAATACAACCGCAACTTTACATGGTGAACCGGTACAAAAGACAACACGCGAATTACTGGATGATAATGAGGAAGGAACTATTGCCCATGAACTATTTCATCAATGGTTCGGTGATTTAGTAACAGCCGAATCATGGTCAAATCTGACCATGAATGAATCTTTTGCAACATTTGGAGAGGTGATATGGCGCGGTCATGATGGCGGACAAGATAAAGAAGATAAATCTCGGTTTGAAAAACTGCAAAGTTATTTAAGATCGACCAAAAATGGAATAAGCCCTACCTTAGCACGCTTTCATTATAACGATAAAGAAGATATGTTTGATAATATCTCCTATTCAAAAGGATCGGTCATTCTCTATGCATTAAAAAATCAGATGGGAGATGCCGCTTTCTATAAATCATTACAAAAATATTTAACAGACAATGCCCATAAAACAGGAGAAACGCACCAGCTTCGACTTGCTATGGAAGAAATAACAGGTAAAGATTGGAGTCCATATTTCAATCAATGGTATTATCAAGGCGGTCATCCTATTTTAAATATCCAATATAGTTATGAAAACGGAGCGCAGAAATTAGCCATTAAGCAGATGCAGGATGTCAGCGTACAAACGTTCACTTTACCTTTAAGCATCGATTTTTATACGGCAAATGGAAAAGAAACTAAAAGTATTCTTATTAATCAGCGAGCACAGGAATTTAGTTTTCCTTTTGAACAAAAGCCTGATTTTATCGATTTTGATCCTGCTAAAATATTGGTTGGTGAGGTTATCGATAATAAAACAATGTCCGACTATACGTATCAATATCAAAATGTACCGACCTATTATAACCGTATTAAAGCTATTGGATATGCCTTACACAATAAAAATACGGAAACAACAAAATTGTTAATAGAAGCATTAAACGACAAAGAAGAAGATCTTAGAGCTGCTGCAATTCAAGGATTGGATTTAACAGACCCATCCGTTAAAAATAGTGTTGAAGCAAAAATTATCTCCATGGCGCAACAGGATCCCAAAACGAAAGTAAGAGCTTCAGCATTGGTCGCATTAGGAAATAGCGGTAATCATAAATACTTACCTATTATTGAAAAAGGTCTAAAAGAACAATCCTATGCTGTATTAAGTGCATCATTGCTGGCCATACAAAAAATCGTTCCTTCAAAATTGAATAAATCAATTGAATCATTGGATTCCGAAGCAAAAGCATATTTAGCACCATTCATCAAACAGCTTAAAGAAAAACGCTGATGGTAATTTTTGATGGATGTTATATCCATTAAAAATTAGAATTGTGAAAAACAAATTTATCGAAGTTTGAAATCCGAAGTGATTTAGGTAGTTTTGACCACATGTCAACAGGAAAAAATATCTATTTCGCTTCGGATTTTCATTTGGGATCTTATCCACAAAGTAAATCCAAAGAAAGGGAACGTCTAATTATATCTTGGCTTGATCATATTAAAGATGATGTTGCTGAATTATATTTAGTCGGTGATATTTTTGACTTTTGGTTTGAATACAGTACCGTTGTACCAAAAGGATATATTCGTTTTCTCGGAAAACTGGCAGAATTGGTGGATAAGGGAGTCAAATTAACCATCTTTAAAGGAAATCATGACATGTGGATGTTCGATTATTTTAAAAACGAACTGCAAGCAACTATTGTCGATGACGAACTACTCATAAACCGAGATCAAAAATCTTTTTATCTCCATCATGGTGATGGCTTAGGTGCGGGAGATCGTAAATATAAAATCTTAAAAAAATTCTTCCGAAGTAAGACCTGTCAATGGCTATTTGCAAGATTGCACCCAAATTTAGGAATCGGCATTGCCACACGCTGGTCAAAACACAGTCGACTTGCTAATAATGAAGATGAGCATTTTTTAGGTGAAGATCAGGAATGGCTCATTGGTTATGCAAAAGAAATGGAAGCCAAGCAGCACCATGATTTCTACATTTTCGGACATCGTCATTTACCTTATGACATCAAACTTTCGGATCAGAGCCGAGTGATAAACTTAGGTGAATGGATGAATTACCAGACCTATGCAGTCTGGGATGGTCATAAACTAAAACTTGAAAAATGGTCGAAATAAAAAAAAGTTTACGCGATTGCCTTTTGAGTTACTACCCCTTAGAAGCAGATGACATTGAGGCTATAGAAGCTATTACGACCGAAGTCCATATCCCTCGGAATACCATCATTATACAACAGGACAAACTGCAACATGATATCTACATACTATCATCAGGATTAGCACGCGTCTATTATGAAGTTCCTAATAGAGAAATCACACTTGATTTTAATGATGCAGGCTGTATGCTGATGTCGATCAATACCTACGCCCGAAATGAGCCTGGATATGAAAACATTGCTATTGTAGAAGATGCTACTTTATTTAAAATAAACTCTCCCGCCCTTTTCAGGTTGTATGAAGAAAATATTCGCATTGCTAACTTAGGTAGAAAAATTGCAGAGTACGAGTTTATTAAAATTGAACAGAGAGCGATGTCCAAACTTTTCAATACTGCACAAAGTAGATATATGGATCTGCTAGACAAATACCCCACTTATATCAACCGTATCAAATTAGGTTACATTGCCTCCTATTTAGGAATTTCCCAAGTCACCCTAAGCCGTATCCGCGCCAACATTCGGTAATTTTTTAACATTAGTAAAAAATAATTACGCTAATTGTATCCATCTTTGCAAAAAAAGGCTATGAATTGGATATTATTAATTTTAGGTGGGTTATTTGAAATTGGATTTACCACCTGCTTAGGAAAGGCAAAACAAAGCGAAGGTTCTGCCATGTATCTTTGGTATTTCGGATTTGTCCTTTCCCTGTTTTTAAGCATGGGTTTACTAATCAAAGCAACGCAAACATTACCGCTCGGTACTGCGTATGCAGTTTGGACAGGAATTGGTGCCGTAGGAACAGTTTTGATCGGAATCTTCTTCTTTAAAGAACCTGCAGATTTTTGGCGCATATTCTTCATTTTCACTCTTATCGCATCTATTGTAGGCTTGAAGGCAGTTTCTTCACATTAAGCAATAGAACTATTATTAAATCGACAAAATTTCTTTACTTTTGTAAGCTTAAAAGCTCTTGCGCATGTCGCAGGGTTTGAATAATGTGAATTATGTTAGAAAAATTACAGGCGATAAAAGAAAGATGGGAAGAAGTGGAGGCTGAATTAAGCAATCCAGAGACCATCAAAGATATGAAGCGTTTTGCCAAATTAAATAAAGAGTACAAAGATTTGGGCAAAATCGTAGATCAGTACCATATTTACAGAAATATGGTAAGCAATATCGATACCAATAAAGATATTATCAGCAATGAGAAAGATCAAGAACTTCGCGATATGGCGAAAGAAGAACTTGATGAATTATTAGTTGCAAAAGAAGAGAAGGAAGATGAAATCCGCATGATGCTTATCCCGAAAGATCCGGAAGATGACAAAAATGCAATTTTAGAGATTCGTGGTGGTACTGGTGGTGATGAAGCGGCATTATTTGCCGGAGATTTATACCGTATGTATACCCGTTTCTTTGAAACCAAAGGCTGGAAAGTTGAGGTTATGGATGTGACGGAAGGAACTTCTGGTGGCTATAAAGAAGTAATCTTGAAAGTAATGGGTGAAGATACTTACGGGCAATTGAAATATGAATCAGGTGTACACCGTGTACAACGTGTTCCTGATACAGAAACGCAAGGTCGTGTCCATACTTCTGCGGCATCTGTTGCTGTTCTTCCAGAAGCTGAAGAAGTGGATGTTGACATCAACCCAGGAGATGTTGAGATGCATACGTCACGTTCAGGTGGTGCCGGTGGTCAGAACGTCAATAAGGTAGAAACAAAAGTACAGTTGACTCACAAACCTTCTGGTATTGTAGTGGTATGTCAAGTAGAACGTTCTCAATTAGCGAACCGTGAATTGGCAATGGAAATGCTTCGTACTAAACTTTACGAGATCGAATTGAACAAAAAGAACGGCGATATTGCTGCAAAAAGAAAAACTTTAGTCTCAACCGGTGACCGTTCTGCAAAAATTCGTACTTATAACTACCCTCAGGGAAGATTTACAGAGCACCGTATTGGAATGACAACATACAATTTACCAGCTATTTTGGACGGTGATATTCAGCCAATTATCGATGCATTACAGTTTGCTGAGAATGCAGAAAAGATGAAAGACGGAGCCGTAGACTAGTTTTTTTTAAAATAATATTAGCAAATAAAGAAATAAACGCTATATTTGCACACCTTCAAGAGAGAAGGTAAACGGTCTGGTAGTTCAGCTGGTTAGAATACATGCCTGTCACGCATGGGGTCGCGGGTTCGAGTCCCGTCCAGACCGCCAGAAATAAGAGAGTAATCTCGAATAGTTCTTTAACAACATTTAAAATTTGGTCCGGTAGTTCAGCTGGTTAGAATACATGCCTGTCACGCATGGGGTCGCGGGTTCGAGTCCCGTCCGGACCGCCAATTTTAAATAACATTTTACATTTTTCGGTCTGGTAGTTCAGCTGGTTAGAATACATGCCTGTCACGCATGGGGTCGCGGGTTCGAGTCCCGTCCAGACCGCCAAAAAAAGTAAAAACGGTCCGGTAGTTCAGCTGGTTAGAATACATGCCTGTCACGCATGGGGTCGCGGGTTCGAGTCCCGTCCGGACCGCTGGAATAAAAAAGCTTTCAATGCAAATTGAAAGCTTTTTTTGTTTATTACGATTTCTCTCTAATTCACCTGTTCTTTTTTTATTACATTTTCTATAGATAGCTTTTTAGTATAGCTATACGAAATATGCATAACGCAAAACATGTTCAACATCTTGAACATCTAAATACCCTATTATTTTAACGCTTTTAATCTATTTTTCAAGCTCAGAGATAGATCTAGCAGATTATTGTGGTAACTCGTCCCTAAATATCATTTTTGACTCATAATAGCGCAAGACAAGCTTATCATTGGCTAACTGTCCAAATTAAACGTACAATCTAAAATTCCGATCAATATATAGATACTGACAAAAAAAAGAAGCCTTAATATGCAAGGCATACGAAGGCTTCTCTTTTGCTTTATTATAAAGCTATTATTCTGCGCTCACAGAGAATTCCGCTGCTGCAGCAAAGTCTTGTCCATTTTGCGAACTTAATGCTGTAAAACGAATAAAACGACCTTTTACTGGCTTAGCCAAAGTTACTGTCTTCGGTTTTCCGTTATTTTCGAAATTACCTTCAGCAACTGGCTCGCTCCAATTCTTACCATCTGTACTCACTTGCAATTTATAGCTTTTAATGGTACCATTACCACCACCTTGACGTGGGGTATAGGTAAAAGCTTTAATGGTTTTAATTGCATTCGCATCAAAATCTACCCAATGCGGATATTGTGCCACAGTAACTGAATACATCGAATGCCAAATTGTACTTGGATCACCATCTAATAAATTAGAAGCTTCACCTTCCCCTGTTTCTTCACTCGAAGCAAATACAACTTGCATCGGGATACTTTCTATTTTAGGAAATTGGAAGGAAGCTTTCAATTTCTCATTGCCCTTTGCCCATGCTGTCACAATACCACCTTCACGTAAGTTAACAGGAGCTTTGTATATTTGTGGCTTTCCTTTACCAATGGTATAATATAGTTCCGCACCTACCTGCTCACTTGCGATATGCACATCACCGTTACGGCTTCTTGACACCGAGATCGGCACATCACCCGCTAGAGATACCTGAGACTTCTGACGATAATCCTGATTAGCAACAGGACGGATAATAAAGCCAAACGAAGTTGATTTTGCTTTCACACGATCTTGTTCCAATGGAGGTCCTTGCCCACAGCTATTTCCACCCAAACCGGTAACTGCCGCATCCACATGTAAATGTGTACCTGAGCTTTTTGGTAATTTATAGGGATGACTTGCTAAGGTAACTTCCATCTCGCTCCACGGTAATGCAGATGTCGACATATGATCTTTGGCAATAAAGACCACACCAGACCCAAACTCATCCGTTAAAGCTGTCCAACGCACCTCTTCATTATTACTCATACTTTGAGGATTGGGCCATGGAACAAATTGGTCTTTAACCGTACTCGTATGTAACTCTATATTCTGTGCAGTTTTACGGTCTGCATAGTTATTGATCGGTCCTCTTCCGTAATACGTATAGTTGGTATATTGTTCTGGTAGCTGCAAACCATAACCTAATCGGGCTAAAGCTAACGTTTCATCATTAGATGTTACATTAGCGGCTAATTCGAGCGAACCATCTTGGTACACTGTCCAGACCTGATTTGTTGTAAACTTGAAGTCATTAGCGCCAAAAGGTTTGTCTTTATGTTCTTCAATCGTATATGTTCCAGAAGTACCACCATGAATAGTCGCTGCATTAGGCGCTTGCGATTCGACCATAAATGATAGAATGATTGCTCCATCTTGTCTCGTGTAGATCGAGCTGGATAATGCTTTGTGCTTCAGATTATGTAAGCCCTTTTGAAACCATTGCTGATAAGCCCAGTTATCATTATCTACTGGTGCACGGAAAGCATCTAATTTAGGTCCCTCACCGTCACGAATAACCTGTTTACCAGCATAGTTTAGGCTATAAATACTACCATTTTCCGTATCAAACTTAATAATGAAATCTGAACCTTTAATTACTTTTAACTTTTGTTCATCAACGATGCTTAGTTTAGCGTTTGTCTGAACAGCAGCTATAGTAGGTTTTTCACTTGCAGCTTTAACAAACAACTGTTCCTCCATCTGTAAATATCCTTTAGCTGCCCATAATTGATCTTTAGCTAATAAGAACTGTACTTTAACAAAGTATTCCGATTGTTTATTTAATTTTTGAAAATCCAAAGGTAATGTAACCACTTTCTTCTCACGTGCTCCAACTGTTTCACCCTTTACTACTGAGACAGGCTTCTGTATCTCCACACCATTTTCATATAGAGACCAAACGATATCGTAATCCGCTAAAGAAACAAAATAGTTCTTATTAAAGATTTCTATTTTACCCTGTGCAATATCAACAGCCTTAACGCCCACATTCTGGTAAACTTTCTTTACCTCGTAATATTGTGGCTTTGGCTTCATATCTGCGAAAATCAAACCATTATTAACAAATGTTCCATCATTAGGTTTATCACCAAAATCACCTCCATAAGCAAAGAACTTTTCACCAGACTGTTTATCATAATAATACATGGCCTGATCGATCCAATCCCAAGTAGCTCCGCCCATAAAGAAATTTGTCGATTCAATTGCTTCCCAATAGTCAATCAGGTTACCTGATGCATTCCCCATAGAGTGTGCATATTCGGAAATATGGAACGGGTATTTCATCTTAAACTGCCCTTTTACAGCTTGACGAACCCATTCGATTGAAGGATATTGGTTCGACCCCATATCCACGATATTATTATTACGTTCATACTGAACAGGACGAGAGGTATCAAATTTCTTAATCGCATCATATGCCGCTACAAAGTTGTTTCCCGGGCCGGCCTCGTTACCCAATGACCAGAGAACAATAGCAGGATGATTTACATTTGCATGAACCATCTCCAAGTTACGTGCTACGTGTGCATTCTTCCATTCCGGAGGGTGTGAAAGAGAAGCATCGCCATAGTAATATTCATGACTTTCAATATTAGCCTCATCTTCTAAATAGATTCCGTATTTATCACATAAGTAATACCAATATGGATCATCTGGATAATGTGAATTACGAACATGATTGATATTCGCTTTCTTCATCAAGATGATTTCTTGCTCCATCTGCTCATGTGTCACCACTTTTCCTTTCTCAGGATTTGATTCATGGCGATTTACCCCTTTCAATTTTACAGTTTTGCCATTTACAAAGAAATAACGTCCTGCCAAACCAAACTCATCATCAGTAGCCTTTGTATCTTTAATTTCCACTTTACGGAAACCAACATAAAGAGAAGATGTTTCTATTGTACGGTTTTTACTATCTTTTAATTCAGCAACAAGTGTGTACCGGTACGGACGCTCTGCTGACCATTTATTGGGGTTTTCAACTTGAAGAGAAGCTTTCACGATAGATGAGGTATTCGGATTAACATCTACCACATCACTCGATACCAAAATAGATTTTACAGCTGTATTAACATCGCTATAAAGTTCATTCGCATAAAGACTATATTTAATCTGATGACCTTTAGCAACTTTTTTATCTTTATTTAAGATTTCAGCTTTAATACTTAAAGTTCCATTTTGATACTTTTCATCCAGATCTGGAATAGCGACAACATCACGAATCTGAACCTTCGGCTTTGCTGTTAAAGCGACAGTTCTAAATATCCCCGGAAGACGGAACATATCCTGAGCCTCAATAAAAGAAGCATCTGAATTCCTGTACACTTCTACGGCGACAACATTTTCACCTTTCTTATTCAAATAATCAGTGATATTAAAAGAAGCGACATTACGTGAATTTTTTGAGAAACCAACATACTTCCCATTGATCCATAGATAAAAAAATGAATCTACCCCATCAAAATTAATATAGATATCACGGCCGTCCCAATTAGTTGGCACTTCGAATGAGCGTCTATAAGATCCAACTTCATTTCGGTAGATATACGTTGTCCAATGCTTTGGTGGGGTACGCATAACACCTCCGCGCCAGTCATCCACTTTTACCTGATGTTGAAAAATAACAGGTTGGTTAACATAAATCGGCACACCATATTTTAGCGTACCGTCTTTTTGAATGCCCGCTATATTCCAGCTCATTGGAACACCAACATTATCCCACGCTGTTACATCTGCTTGAGGATCAAAAAAATTCTTCGGTCTTTCATCAGGAGTTTTTACCCAATTAAATTTCCAGGTACCGTTTAAAGACTTCCAATACTCACTATTTTCCGGTAATACTTTACGAGCCTTATCAGCATCTTTAAAAGAGAAAAAATAAGCATGGGGTTGCTCCTTATTGAGCGCGAGGTCTTGGGGAGACTCCCACTCTTTACCTGTTGGAATCGTTTCGACCCCATAACGAAAGCCTGCAATCGGATCACCGATTTGTGCATTCGCCTGAAAGGCCGATGCTAATAAAACTGCCATGACACAGCTTATTCGCATAGATAATGATTTGATCATATTCATTTATTAAATAGAGGTTGTCCACAAAAATATAAGCAATATAATGAAATACAAGTAGCTACAATTAATCATTCGATTGCGTAAAATTTATATATATAAAGATGGATAAGTTCCATTCTGTTCAAAAAGTTAATCAGGAAAGCTTCATAAACGGCTGAGTGGCCAAAATCAAAAATAAACTTGATGCACACGAAACAGCTATTTTTTTCGTTTAAAAAATTTACGCTTATCAAAAAAAAAGAGTAGGTTTGGCCCTACGTAGAATGGTTTTTTCTACCAAACAACACAAATATTAAACTCGTTGGGTTACTATTAGTTATATTAAGGTATTAATAGGTGAGTAAGATCAGTAAATCAAATAAGCTCGAGAATGATGAGCAAATCATAGCCGGTATTAAATCGGGTAGTAGTATTGCATTGGATGCAATATATGAATTATACTATCCATCTATTGCCCATATGATTTCTCAAAATAACGGAAGCGAAGATGAGGCAAAAGATATCTTCCAAGAGGCCGTGATTGTTCTTTATGACAAGGTTTCTAAAGGTAATTTTGAATTAAGCAGTAAACTTAAAACCTATCTATATTCGATTTGCAGAAGACTTTGGCTTAAGCAGTTAAATCGTGCAGGTTTTGGATCAGTAGATATCCGCGGTTATGAAGATTCGTTGCCGGATAACGATGATATCGAGCGACATCAGGAGCTTGACAAAAAATTTGAACAAATGGAACATGCAATGTCTCTTTTAGGAGAACCTTGTAAAACCATTCTCCACGATTTCTATATCCAGAACCATTCCATGCAGGAGATCTGCGAGAAGTTTGGATATACCAATACAGACAATGCCAAAACTCAAAAATACAAATGCCTGCAAAGATTGAAAAAACTATTTTTCATGCAGTAAAAAAATTAGTATAACAAACAATGAGTATGATGAGCCAACAAGAGTTTTTTGAATTAGCAGATCGCTATCTCAGGGATGAAATGATAAAAGAAGAGCGTGCTTCTTTCGAATCTTTCTGTGCAGAAAACCCTTCTTTCTCGGCACAGCTAACACAACACCGTCAATTTCTTGACAATCTTAAAGATACACAGTCACGTATTGATTTCAAACAGCAACTCGCACAGTCCGCTAAAAGTTATCACCAATCGCATCAGCAGGCGAAAGTGATTCCGATGAAGCAAACAAAAGTAATCTCTTTGTGGGAAAAATTGAAAGCAAGTTCATTAGTAGCTGCTTCGGTAGCCGTAGTTGCCGTATTTTCCACCTTATGGATTTCAGGATATTATAAGAATATTGATAAAGCAAATACAGATTACAGTGCATTGAAGCGTGACATGAATAATGTAAAGAAAGATGTCAACGAACATAATGCTGCGCTGAAGAGTATTAATAATAAATCAACCAAAGCAAGTGAATCTTCTGTCAGTCAATATGGAGCTACAGGGTTTATGGTTTCAAATAATGGTTATGTCGTGACCAACTACCATGTTGTAAGTGGTGCCGATTCTATTTATTTGCAAAATAATAAAGGTGAATCTTATAAAGCACAAGTAATTCATTCTGACGCGGCCAATGATTTAGCGATATTGTTAATTGAAGATACGAATTTTAAAAGAGGTAAAACATTACCATATACTTTCAAAACTACGGCATCTGATTTAGGAGAAGATATTTATACAATAGGTTTCCCTAGAGATGAAGCTGTTTACGGTCAAGGATATTTAAGTTCATCGACAGGATATGCGGGTGATACAATCGCTTATCAAATTTCAATCCCTGTTAACCCAGGAAACAGCGGTGGTCCAGTAATGGACACCAAAGGAAATGTTATCGGTATTATCTCCGGTAAACAAAGAGGGATTGATGGTGCCGGTTTTGCAATCAAAACAAAATCGATATTGAAAGCATTAGATGAAATACCTGCCGATTCATTGCAAGGGCAAGTAAAATTAAATAAGAAAAATATGCTCTCTGGTCTTTCAAGAACAGAGCAAATAAAAAGAATGCAAGATTATATCTACATGGTGAAAGTATATTAATCACATTCAATACCCATAAAAAAGGCATCAATTTGAATTGATGCCTTTTTTTATGGGTATGTCCCGTCCTGAAATAAGTTGACATCTAACTCAGCTTATTATGAAAAAAGAACTAAAGAACA
>NZ_JBHUPE010000002.1:0-280756 GCF_042686355.1 Sphingobacterium anhuiense | reverse complement strand
GTTCTTTAGTTCTTTTTTCATAATAAGCTGAGTTAGATGTCAACTTATTTCAGGACGGGACAAATAAAATAAAAAAGCCTTCATCTTATACAGATGAAGGCTTTTTTTGTAAAAGATAATATTGAGCATGTCATCTTTAGGATGTTGCTCATGATGGATGGTGGACAGCTCAATACCTTAACTTTTTGAGGAAGTAAGATTAAATATAATTCATTTGTAGCGGCAGTAGAGAGAGGATTGTCATAGCTAAATGATGAATCTCAAAAAAGGTAAAAGAAAGAAGATGTCTTATATATGATGCAATTATAATTGTAAATAAAACAAATTTATCTAAGTTTGTTTTGTGTTTTAATGAAAATCCAAGTTCAAGTTTACATGACTTAACTAACGACGCGGATTGTCTTTTTTGTGAATAGCTTGCTGAAGGAATATTTACTGGACGGAAAAGCAAGATGTTGGAATTCGTATTAAATCATGCATAAATGAGATGAAGTGCTCCTGAAGTAATTATATTAATAATGAAAGTAAAATCAACAATAACTTTTTTAGTGATGACAGCGCTATTTGCTTCCTGTTCGACAGGTAGGTATGCCGTAACTGAGAAAGTCTATAAGAAAAAAGCAAAGTTACTTGCCAAAGAATATGCTACAAGTCCTGTTATCAACCAAGCTATCGGTAAATTACCGCTATCGGTTGAAAAAGAATGGATCGCATCGATAAACTTTGGGATTCGCAAACCAAACTATGTTGTCATTCATCATACTGCTCAGGATTCACTGGGACAGACCATACGTACCTTTCATTCTGAAAAGGCGGGTGTAAGTGCTCATTATGTTGTTGGCCGTACCGGTAAAGTGGTGCAGATGGTCAATGATTATTATCGTGCACATCATGCAGGAATTGGTAAATGGGGTAATGATACGGATCTAAATTCTTCTTCTATTGGAATTGAATTAGATAATAATGGAACAACAGATCCTTGGACAGATGCACAGATTAATGCGCTGACCGAGTTACTTTCGTATCTTAAAGTGAAATATAACATCCCTCAAGCAAACTTCATTGGTCATATGGACTTAGCTCCAACTCGTAAAAATGATCCATCACGATTTCCCTGGAAGGTATTAGCAGATAAGGGTTTCGGTTACTGGTACGAAGAATATCTGGAAACTCCCCCAATTGACTTTAATCCAAAACTGGCTTTGAGAATTATTGGATACGATGTGAAGAATTTGGATGCAGCTATTAAGGCTTTTAAACAGCATTACATCCAGACGAATGCTAATGTCGCTACGCTGAAGGAAAATGATCTGAAAATATTATATTCGATCTATAAGAAGTTCTTATAACAATAAAGAGCTCCAAATTTTGGAGCTCTTTATTGTTATTGTGACATCTATACCGTCTTCACATATTTGATATCGTAATTTTCAATGTCTATGATGTAGCCATTTTTAATTAAGAAATCAAATAATGGTTTGGCTTCTTCAGAAACGGCCATATTTTTTGTGGTGATAATCTTATTTTCTTTTTTCAATAAGTATGGGTATGCATATAGCTTGATATTCTTATTGAACATTCCCGAAATATAGGATAGAAGTTCATTGGTGTAATGCTCCTTGTTGTAATTATCCGAATTAAAGATATTTCTTAAATTGGAAACGTTGGTCGCAATACCAATATTTTTTGGTTTGAAATTATTGATAAACTCAGCAAGATGATTATTTCTTCTAAAATTGCTGACGATGATATTATTGCCTGTTGAACATAGCTCTTCGGCACGGTGTGCAAATTCTTCGAGATCTTTATCGGTAATGATATGATCCTCTTCAAGTACATTACCCATTAGTACCTCTATCAGGACTACCGTGTTTTCTGATGTTGCGCCTGTGTTTTTCTTAAATTGATCTACAGCAAGATTGAATAGATCAAAGTTAGGCAGAGATTTTTGTCTATATTTCGTTCTTAGAAGAATGATATTCTTTTTGTAAAGGTAATCTTTGATCTGTGCGGCTTTGCCATCTGGTTTAAAGATTGCGGCTTTTGCAAAACCTTTAGCAATGAGGTATAAATTGATCAATCTTTCATTGACATTTTCAAACAACGGGCCAGTTACTTTTACAAGATCAATTTCTACAGAGCCTACAGATAGATTGTCGACTAACGACTCAATCATCGTCTGCACGTTATCGGTATAATAATAGGCTGCGAAAAGGAGGTTGACTCCAATGATACCCAATACTTTTTGTTGTAGCTGGTTGTCGCTATCGAGCAGTCTTACGTGTATAATGATATCGTTGGTAGGGCCGTCGACTTCGTGTTGAAATCTGACACCAATCCAACCATGAGGTTCATTTGTTTTTGTAAAGTTTAGCGTAGTAACGGTGTCGGCAAAAGCGAAGAACTTTTTGTTACAGTATTTTTCACCATGTAAGCGCTTGGTTAATAAATCGAACTCGTGTTTTAGCATTTTCGTTAAACGCGTGCGGCTTACATATCTGCCATCCTCTTCTTCTCCGTAGATGGCATCGCTAAAAGTCATGTCGTAAGCCGACATTGTTTTGGCGATTGTTCCAGATGCCGCCCCTGCATTGAAAAAGTTACGTGCAACTTCTTGACCCGCTCCAATTTCAGCAAAGGTGCCGTAAATCTCCGGATTCAGATTTATTTTCAGTGCTTTTCTTTTGGTTTCAAATATTTCTCTTACCATGGTACAAAGGTACAAAAAATGATAGCCTGCAGAAAAGGAATAGGAGGGAAGATGATATTTGATCAATTTATAACAAAAGGGTTATTTTGATATCAAAATAACCCTTTTGTGGCCGGTCTGCATAAAATTTTAACTCAATTATGCTTAAAATATTTTCAATTTGTGAAAGGCATAAAATAAGGCTGAACTTTGAAGTGCCTGACCAAATTTATTTTGCAACAGCAATTCTTTTGCTTCCTCGATAGAAATCAAATAAACATCTATTTGCTCACTTTCATCCAGGTCTTGCTCCTGGGTCTTCTTTCCTCCCTGCATGAGGTAAGTATGTGTAATATTTTTACTTGTAGCAGGGTTGGCATAAAGTTCCGCAATTTTTTCAATCTTGGTAAAGGAATAACCTGTCTCTTCAAGCATTTCTCGCTCCGCTGTAAATTGTGGATCTTCTCCTTCTTCCATCGTTCCTGCCGGTATTTCAAGAATAACCTCGCCTGCAGCGTGCCTATATTGTTTGATGACGATCAACTTATTGTCTTCCGTTATACCGACCATATTGACCCAGTTTGGATATTCTAGCACATAATAATGATCATTAATACTGCCGTTAGGCAACTGACAGGTATCCCTCCGTAAGGTAGCCCAAGGTGCTTTTGAGATATATTCTGATGATAGTAATTTCCACTTTTCCATTCGTACGATTAAATAATATCGGCCATCATTCGGTCCACTTTTGTGGCTAACTCTTTTTGCAGCTGTTCATAGTGCGATTTAGCTGTTAATGGTGCTTTTACTGAGCAATAAAATTTTATTTTAGGTTCTGTTCCTGATGGTCTCGCAGAAATAACATCACCATCTACTGTGATAAATTGTAAGACGTCCGATTTCGGGAGATCAATGACTTTTTTAGTACCGGTGGCTATATCTATGGCGACCGAATTTTCATAATCACGAACTTCTACAACTGCGATGCCTCCTAAAGATTTAGGCAAATTGGCACGCAGGTTACTCATCATCGCTTTGATTTCTTCTGCACCTGCTTTACCTTTTTTAGTTAATGAAACTAATTTTTCTTGGTAGCATCCAAATTCTTGATACAGGTCAAGCAGAACTTCATACAAAGATTTGCCTTTCGATTTGTAATAGGCTGTCATCTCTGCTAAGAATGCGCATGCATTTGGGGCATCCTTATCACGTACAAGGCTTCCTACTAAGTAACCATAGCTTTCTTCTCCGCCAACTAAATATGTTGCTGAATCGCCTAATTTGGTCATTAGTTCGCCAATATATTTGAATCCAGTTAAGGTCTCGTAGTAAGGTACATTAAAATGATTGGCAATTTCAGCTTGAAGATTTGTTGTGACGATTGTTTTTACAACATAGGGATTGTTATTAAGTTGATTTTGTTCTTTTTTAGAACTTAATACATAATAAACAAGTAGACTACCGATCTGGTTACCGTTCAGTAATTGAAAACTACCTTTATCGTTTTTAACTGCGATTCCAACGCGATCAGCATCAGGATCTGTCGCTAGTACGAGATCAGCATCCAGCTCTTCACCTTTTTTCTTGGCCAATGCCATTGCATCTTCTTCTTCTGGATTAGGATAAATAACCGTTGGAAAATTACCATCGGGAGTGGCTTGTTCTTCTACAATGGAAACATTGTTAAATCCCCACGCTTCCAATAATTTTGGAACAATTGTAATTCCTGTTCCATGAATGGGAGAAAATACGATTTTAAGATCTTTCTGAGCTTCTACAGCCTCCGGGTGGATACTTAATTTTTTATTTTCATTAATGTAAATTTTATCAATTTCATCACCTACAGGTATAATATTTTCTGGAATTGGCTGAAATGATATTTGCGAAACGCTATGGATAGCATTAACTTCTGTAATGACATTTGTATCGTGCGGAGCTGTTAATTGGCATCCGTCGTTCCAATAGGCCTTGTAGCCATTATATTCTTTTGGATTATGTGAGGCGGTAAGCATGACACCACTTTGGCAGCCAAAGTGACGGATTGCAAATGATAGTACAGGTGTTGGACGCAGTTCATTAAATAAATATACTTGGATTCCATTTGCCGCAAATACATCAGCCACCAGCGTTCCTAGGCTTTGCGAGTTGTTGCGGCTGTCGTAAGCTACAGCTACTTTAATGACCTGATTTGGAAATTGCTTTTTTAGATAGTTTGCCAACCCCTGAGTTGCTTTACCGATGGTATACTTATTTATCCTATTGGATCCTACACCCATGATGCCACGTAAACCTCCTGTACCAAATTCTAAATCTTTATAGAATGAATCTGTTAGTTCAGTTACTTCGTTGTTATCAATTAAAATTTGTAAAGCAGCTCTTGTTGCTTCATCGTATTCTGAGCTAAGCCATTGGTTGACTTTTGCTTGTAATTCCTGATCCAGACTATTCATTGTTATTGTGAATTTAAACTGTCAAATTAAATATTTTTTAGGAATGTAATGCTTTTAATGTGAAATAAATCATTATTGTTAGGCATCACATCCACCATAAGCACGATCAAGTACCGTAAATATCCACTTACCATTTTTATTTGTGATGTGGAAAATAAGTGGAGCGTTTTTATCGGTTAGTATGACGCGGTAACTTTTAGCTTCTAAAGCTTTTAGTTTTTGAATTTCAGCATTTGATATTTTAGCATCCGAGATCTCGTTCATGAATTTTGCGGTATGCGATAGTTCTGTTGGATGTTGTTTGTTATTACAAAATAACCCCTTTTTATTCCAGGCTTCTTTTCCGCAGTCATATACCGGCAATTGCCCTATAGTAATCTTTCCTAAGAAATTGGTATGCGGATAAGGGTAATAATCGGGTATTGGATGATTGAAATCAAAAGCCACAGCATGTGTATAGATGGCTTGCACTCCAGGTCTATAGATGGTGTAATAACCGACCGTTTTGTCAATATAATTGTTTAAAGCCTTGGAATCTTGTTTGTTAAATGCTTGAATAATATTCATTATGGCCGCGTCTAATGATTCGCCCTGTGGTGCTTGTTCTTGGATCGTATCTGTTGAATCTGATGGGATCGGCAGTGTATCTTTTGCTATCGTATCGATAGAATCCAGTTGACTTTCCTTTTTTTCAGCAGTTCTATTGCAACTGCTGAAAAGAAAAACTGCAATGAGCCAGACTCCCAATATTTTTTTCACCATGGTTATTATCATCTACTTGAGCGGATTTTTATTAATCCGAGTTAATTACAAAAATAGAACAACGGTTGCTTTATTCAAATACGTTGTACGTTAATCTTAAATTAATTGACTTATTTAGTTTTGTTCGTTAAATTGTGTATGATTGTTTTTAGAATACTACGAGTTGAGGGCTTCCACCATTGCTCTAATATTTTTTCAATCGTTTCTTCCTCTTTTGCGCCGAGGTTTTCTAGAAGTTTTTTTCTGAAGTTCAATTTACAGGTTTTCCAGGTCTCTTTATCAAACTGTGTTACTGATTTGATCTTGCGTAAAGCGGCTGTGTGAATCGCATTTGCCGGCACGACTTCATCAACAAGACCGACTGCAAGGGCTTCTTGTGGAGACAGTAATTTCCCTTCGAGTAAAAAGCGATAGGCATTCCCTTTCCCCAGCCAAAAACTGTAGAGGTGAAATATACTTTCTGGTACAATTAATCCAACTGGAATTTCGTTTAGGCCGATAATAAAATTTCCTTCTGCCATGATCCTATAATCGCAACAGATTGCGATAACACATCCTCCTGCAGGGCTATGACCCGAAATTGCGGATACAATTGGTTTTGGGAACGAAGCCAGATCACGCGTTGTTTTGAAAAAGAGCGACCAGAAGGCTCTGATTTCGGTTTCATTGTATTCATATAATGTGATCAGATCTAAACCGGCGCTGAAAAAACCTTCTTTGCCATGAATGATAACACCTTCAATAGCTGGGTCGACTTTTAAATCGTTTATACAAGCATTTAGTTCTTCAAGCAGCACGGTATCCATGGCATTGGATTTTCCTCGGTCTAAAAATATGTTCGCGATACGGTCTTCCGTTTTGATTTGTATATGTTTCATATGTAAATAATTTGATTTTCAGCTGTCATATGGAATATCCAAAGTACATTTAAGCATGTTTGTGCAGTTGTACTACATGGATATTTCATAAGATTTCTGTTCTTGTAAATTTATTCAACCACATTTATATTAAGTTCTTTCCGGCCTACCTTTCCATTGAAGTCAATACCTTCCAAAATTATTGTATATGGACCTTTTTCGTCCGAAGTATAAAAATCGAAGCTTGCTTTTCCAACTTGATCGGTAATGATGTTGGGTTCCCAGTGTATTGTCGTTCTTAAATCTGAAACTATTCTTGATACATCTTTTGCTTCATAGCTCGGTTTATAAAATGTCCGACTCAGGTTAAAGCCTTTAGGTATAATGGTACGAATGCCTGTTGGTTTAAATGCAGTTGTAGCACCATTGCCTCTTTTTGTTGTGATTACAATTAAACCATTGCCTCCAAATGAACCATAGATTGCAGTATGATTAATGTTTCTCAGGACCTCAATACTCCCTACATCCGCGGCACTTAACATCGAGATCTGATCACCTTCGATGTACATGCCGTCAAGGACAACCTGCATAGGACCGTTGCCCCGGGTATTGTAAGGTACACCGTTCCTCCACATCACACCTGTGAGTCGTCCGACTAGACATTGTTCTAAAGTACTGCAGTTTGATAGATCCTCTTCTGTAAGTACTTGATCGGCATTGCCTGGTCCATTTAAGTTACTTGAATTGGCAACGGCCTTTTTTATTGCTGTGCGGGTAATTTTAACTTCTTCGAGTTGTATGGAGCGCTGTTTGAGTCCAGCGGCTTCTAGCTGTGCAAAGTAGGCTTGTGCACTTTTGATATTTCCTAAGTATTTGGTGTTTATATTGTTCAGTACTTCAGGTAAATTTTTATTGATACCATTTTCTGGTTCCTCGATTTCATCAAGCTCAATGTCCAGTCTATTTTTATCTTTATCGGATTTTGCCGTCATAATGAATTTGATACTGTCAGTAAATAACAGGTCATCAAAAGAAAATTTTCCAGCTTCGTTCGTCAGCGTATCAATGGCGGCAGTCATGTTGGTTGTAGGGATCAGGGTAACTGTTGCTTTTGGGACAACCGCTTTTCTACCAAGTTTTTTTATTGTTCCTGATATGGATATATTTTTTTCAAAATTATATTTTGGATCAGACACATCATCTATTTTTGTCCAGTCTAATTTTCTCCATCCTTGTATCAGCATCAGATTATCCAGATCACTTTTTTTAATGTCTTTGCTATCTGAAAAATAATAGTTGGGGTTTTCTATAAATCCATTTATTTCCGAACTTAAGAGCAAGGACGTATATATGCTGGATTTATAAGGAGTATCAATCTGGGTTTTATTGCTATTAACAACTGATGCTGATAATGAACCAACTCGAATGGAATCTGTGGTGTTTCCGCTTAAAACGGTAATGTTTACTTTTTGACGGGTTCCATAGGTGGGTTTATCAGCGGTTGCTTCGATAGGAAGAATCTTATCAGACCGATAGTTGAAAATCATTCTTTCTAGTAAAGGCTTTAGGGTTGCATCCAATATGGATAACTGTATAACTCCCTGAGGCAGATTTTGTCTGGGGATGGAAAAAAGGACTTCGTTTTTATTCAATTTTTGCTTGGAAACATGAAAGGTGTTTCCATTATATTGGGCGATAAGATAGATTTCTTGCTGATTGATTTGATCAGGGCTAGCATTAACCTGTACAAAGACCCTGTCATCAGTAAGATTGCCCACATTCATGTTTAGTCCTGACATCCTGATTGTCGGAAAAGGTGTTTCTGTTTTAGTGCCGTCGGTAAATGTCGCTATGGCTGTATATTTTAATTTTGCATCCAAAACAAAAGGATAGCTGACCATACCGAGCGGATTGGTTTCCATCTCGACTATCTTCTCCTTGTTGCTGTCCATAATGATGATGGCGCACTTTTCTCCCAATCCTTTACTATTAAGGGCTTTAAAGCCTATTTTAGTGTGTAGTTGGTTTATAATGTTGCCAGATTCGGGTAATATTTGCAAGCTGTTACTTGATTTATCTGCTGGAACGGTAAATGTTTTACGAATTATTATTCCGTCTATTGATTTAAAAGACAAATTGATGATTTCACCTGCAGGTATATCTTTAAGATCAATCAATAGCTGACCCTGCTGATCTGTTTTTTCGCGTGAGGCTCTTTGTTTTCCATTCTTGAGATGGGTTTTGTAGTTAATATTAATTTCTGGCAGGGGAACTCCTGATAATGTTTTTAGTTTTATTGCATAGTATTTTTTCTCTCCATCGAAGATGATTTCATCACCGGTCATAATATTATCCGAACGGCCGTTATAGATGGGCACCGTTTTGTCAAAGAAGTAGGCTGTACTATCATTTCTCATCCATTGTGTATATGCTCGTATACGATAGGAGCCCTCTATGAGGGTGTCTGATAATGCCAGATCCGCAATACCTAAACCAGCGGTTAAGGGAATTTTTAAGGTATTGACTGTTTTATTATCTGGAGATATTAAATCAATGTAAGCAACTTGGCTTACTCCGGATAAGAGGTTGTCTGGTGTAAGTGTGCAGTAAAGCTTCATCCAAATATTTTCGCCAGCGGAATAGCTTTCTTTGTCCATATGAACATGGATTTTTTCTTTTGGATTTCTTGCAGCATAATTTCCTAATTTATCGATGAACTGTCGGATATCCGTTTGTCCGAATGACATAAAAGGAATTATGAATAATAAACTAAAGAAGCTTGCCTTAAGATTCATACATTGAGGGTCAATAATTTGGAATAAATTACGAAAAATTATTAAATAATCCGTTGTTTCGAATTTGATATCAATGCAATTAGAAATTTTCTATCAATATTAGCTTAAAACAAATATCTTTGTGCTATGAATATCCTAATCATTGGTTCTGGCGGTCGTGAATCAGCCTTCGCCTACAAACTTTCGCAAAGTAAGCGTCTTCAAAATTTGTTTATTGCTCCTGGAAATGCAGGTACAGGTGCGTATGGTAAAAATGTAGCATTAAAAGTTACTGACTTTGACGGTATCGCAAGTTTTGTTCTTGAAAATGATGTCAACATGGTTTTGGTAGGCCCTGAGGAGCCTCTAGTAAAAGGTATTCATGACTATTTCTTGAACCGTGCCGATTTAAAACATATACCTGTTATCGGTCCACAGCAAGAAGGTGCGCAACTAGAAGGATCGAAAGATTTTTCTAAGCAATTTATGGACCGTCATGGTATTCCTACTGCCGCTTCACGTTCTTTTGATAAAACAAATTTGGAGGAGGGTCTTGCATATCTGGAAACTCAAAAGTTACCAATTGTATTGAAAGCTGATGGTTTAGCTGCTGGAAAAGGGGTGCTGATCTGTGAAACATTGGAAGATGCCAAGTTGGAACTGAAGGCGATGATCGCTGATTCTAAATTTGGTGCAGCGAGTGATGTTGTTGTTGTAGAAGAGTTTTTGAAAGGTATTGAATTGTCCGTTTTTGTTTTAACAGATGGTAACTCGTACAAAGTATTGCCTTCAGCTAAAGATTATAAGCGTATTGGAGAAGGGGATACAGGCTTAAATACAGGGGGAATGGGATCAATATCTCCAGTTCCTTTTGCGGATGAGGCTTTTATAAGTAAGGTTGAGGAGCGTATTATCAAGCCAACTGTTGAAGGATTAAAGAAAGATAATATTCCATATAAAGGATTTATTTTCATTGGCTTGATGAATGTTGACGGCGAACCATTAGTGATCGAATATAATGTGCGTATGGGTGATCCGGAAACAGAATCTGTTTTGCCACGTATTGAGTCCGATTTAATTGACTTATTAGAAGGTGTTGCTCAAGGTAATCTAGAAACACGCTCTTATACTGTTACTCCAAAAACGGCAGTAACTGTTATGCTGGTTGCTGGAGGATATCCTGGAAACTATGAGTCTGGTAAGGTGATTTCAAATATTGAAAATGTAAAAGAGTCGATTGTATTTCACGCAGGTACCAGCATGCAAGACGGTAATGTTGTGACTGCAGGAGGTCGTGTTATCGCAGTAACGACATTGCAAGATACGTTATTTGATGCTCTTCAACAGGCAACTGCTGATGCTGGAAGAATCTATTTCGATGGTAAATATTTCCGCAGAGACATCGGTTTTGATTTGATTTAAAAAATTTTTCAATTCTTTTTTGGAAGATTAATAAAAATATCTATATTTGCATCTCCAAACAGGGAAGTATCCTATTGGAGATGCCAAATGGCCCGTTCGTCTAGGGGTTAGGACGTTAGATTTTCATTCTAGAAACAGGGGTTCGATTCCCCTACGGGCTACGAAAGCGACTTAAGAAATTAAGTCGCTTTTTTTATGTCCATGTTTTTCTAAAAAAACCTGTATGATTTTTTCTATCTGTATAAATGCAATTTTGCAAAGCGCAAAATGAATAGTAAAAACTTAATAAATCAACACATAAATTCATGCTCAAAGCGTGTGCATTAACAAAAAATAATGCGGATGTTCAGGTGCTAGATCGACATGTTCCTTTGGCACTTGGTTTGCGTATTTAAAAGTGTGAATGTGCTATGGTCTACAGGTTCAGATTCTGGATTTAGAGCCATTATAAGGCGTCAAGAAAAAGTGTCATAGCATTTTAGAATTCGTATTTGGGAATCGATGCTATGAAATATTTAATGGAATTATTTTTGGAATAAAATCAAACTTTTTGGTCATGCAAATGGCGAAAGGGGTAGTTAGATTAGATAAGGAGGAAATATGATAGGTATTGTAGGAGGTGTTGGTCCTTTAGGAGGGCTTGACTTGTATAAGAAAATTATTGAGGAAACTATAGCGCTGTCAGATCAGGAACATTTACCCGTTATGCTTTACTCATTTCCGAACTTAATTGGTGATCGATCGGAATATTTAAAGGGACATTCCACTGTTAATCCTGCTCTAGCTTTAGCAGCAATCACACGACAGATGGAAAGTGCGGGTGTTAATATTGTTGGTATTCCGTGTAATACTGCTCATGCAGATCCTATATATGGTGTGTACGAACAGGAATTAGCCAAAACGAACCAAAAGATTAAAATACTGCATCTCGTTAATGAGACGATTTCTTACATGAAGGCATTATATTCAAAAGCAAAAGTTGGTATCCTTTCCACTACAGGTACGCGTAACAGCGGGCTTTATCGAGATTTGTTACTGAAAGAAGGTTTCGAAATCGTAGAACCAAGTGAAGATTGGCAAGAACGGATACATGCTGCTATATATGATAAGGAATATGGAATCAAAGCGCAGTCAACTCCTGTTACCAACAAGGTACGTCTGGAATTGCATAGCGCGATGGACGAGTTGAAAAAAGGAGGGGCAGAAATTATTGTCTTGGGATGTACTGAACTGCCACTCGCTCTTCCAGAAAATGATCATAATGGCATGACCTTAATTGATCCCAATCGGATATTAGCAAGAGCACTTATTTATGCTTTTTCACCTGATAAATTAAAATAATCCTTCATTATTTTAAGTATGGAAGTTTTCCCCGCGTCTTTTAAATAAATTCTAGGAGCTGATTTGTCAATCTGTCATGTTAAATAGTCCATTATTTTATTGATTTCTAGCTTGGTATGCTATTTGTATGTTTGAACATATAATTATAATCAAATGCAAAAGATAATACATAAATCAGAAAAACGTGGTCATGTTGACTTTGGATGGTTGAAAAGTGCCCACTCTTTTAGTTTCGGAAATTATTTCGATCAGGATAAGGTTAATTTCGGAGCATTACGTGTTTTGAATGATGATTTTGTTGAAGCAGGAAATGGTTTTGGACGTCATCCTCATGATAATATGGAGATTGTCAGTATCCCGTTAGCGGGTGTTTTGGCACATCAGGACAGTATGGGAACTAGTCGTGATATCCAGACCGGTGATGTGCAGATTATGTCCGCAGGAACTGGCGTTACGCATTCTGAATTTAATGGTAGCAAAGTAGATCCTGTTAAATTTCTTCAAATTTGGGTTATCCCGAGTGAAAGACAATTGACTCCAAGTTATGATCAGAAGTCGTACTTGGATTTAGATCGAAAAAATAAGTTTGCGACGATCGTTTCTCCTAATAAAGCAGATACTCAAGCGGTATTTATTAATCAAGATGCTTATTTTAATTTAGCAGATATTGAGGTGGATACTACCGTTAATTATCAATTGCATAGCGAAGCAAATGGTGTTTACGTATTTGTTTTAGAGGGGGCTATCGAAATAGCAGGAGAAAAGTTAAATCGCAGAGATGCGGTTGGAATTTGGGAAATAAACGAAATTGATATGCGTGCTACAGCGGATGCTCAAGTTTTATTGATTGAAGTACCCATGTTTTAAATTTCTAGATACATAGTAAAAAAGTGTCAGTATCTAAAGATACTGACACTTTTTTAGTTCCATGCAACAGGTTGCTATTTGATTGACACCGTGTCAAAAACAATCGTTTCATAATTATCCTTTTCATAAAGCACACCTATTTTTTTATTGTTGATCAGAATGATATCTGAATAGGCAGCATAAGAATCTTTATAGCCTGCCGGTGCTTTTGCTACTACATGGTTAAAATACCAGGTCTTTCCTTGATCTTTACTGATACGTAATGTTAAATTATCTCGGTCTTTTTGAGAAGCAGCATTGCAAACAGCTAGGATATAATTTTTACCTTTTTTCCAAGATAGGGTAGAACCTTGGTTAACAGGATCCGGCAGGTTTTTATCATAGAAAGTGGTATCCCATGTTGCTCCACCATCATTGGAGTAAGAAACAATACGGTTTCGTACATTTCCCTGTTGGTTTCTGGTATTCATATACAATCCTGTTTCGGAGATCTGTGCGGCCATCGTTTCATTTCCACCTTCAAAACTTATTGTATTTCCGATTTTGAAAGTTTTACCATGATCGTCGGAATAATAACTATGGGCAAAATAATCTTTTCCTGCAGGTTTTGGATCTCCTTCTGAATGGTTTGCAGGAATGTATATACGGCCTTTATATTTTCCGGAATCAAATTGTAAGGCATGGCCAGGAGTATTTGCGTAGGTTCTCCAATCTTCCTTAAAAGTATAACTGGGGTTGAACGCAGGTTGGTTTGGACGGTGCACTGAAGTTGTAATGTTTGTCGGTGCAGCCCACGTTTTTCCTCCATCTGTAGAAGTGATGTACCAGCATTCGCGAATTCCATTTCCTTTTCTCACATCTCCTTCGTGATTATTTCCTGTATTGTAGAACAAGAAAATTCGTCCTTTTGGATATTGTGGATCTAATAGATCAACAATAGGCGCGGGGTTACCGGCCTGTAATTTATCTTGATCTACAGCTATCTGTAAAGGTCCCCATGTTTTTCCATTGTCAGAACTGATTTTATAAACGATATCGACATTCCCATAGTCTCCGGCATGTTCAACACGGCCTTCGGAGAATGCAATCAGATTGTTACTTTTATCTTTGACAATCGCTGGAATACGGTAACTTTTGTAACCGTCATCTCCCGATTTAAAAACAGTCGTTTCTTGTGCTTGGAGCATCGTCGATGATAGCAGGATAGAAAACGTTAAAAATAATTTTTGCATGATATAATGTTTTGGTTATTAATTACTCTGTATAAATGTAAACATCCATTTTACTGGATTTTGCCAATCGGCTCCTTTAAAATCGCTGACCGGTAATTTGATTAAAACTTCATTCCAACCTTTTTTTAATGAAATCTTTGTCGGTGCTCTATAAGTGTAACCTTCGTCTACTAGAGGAGTTTCTAAATCTCCTTTTGCACCAGCATGCTTCCAAATAGGTGGTTCGACCGTTTTATTATTGACCCAGACTTGGCTTCCAAGATCATCCCAAGTGTGTAATTGGGGTGTATTGCTTGCATATGACCGGGATAGATTGTTGAATCCGATCCAGAATAATTTATGCTCGCTTTTTTCACTCCATATCTTCGTACGTGCGTACCAAGTTGTGTTCTCTTGTGGATCATTAAGGGTACCTGGTACAATATCTGCCCACCAATGTCTCAATATCACGGTACCACCTTCTATTGTTTTTTTAACTGTTATATCAGGTGCAAATGGTTTCGTTTCTATTGGAAATGTTTTTGCTAGATTGCCTTCATTTTGAAAAGGTCCGATCAGTTCCCATTTTAATCCTATTTGCTTGACATAAGGAAATGGTTTATCTGAAAAATAGCTGTTTTTATGATGGAGCAGTCTAGTTTCAAAGGCTTTAAATTCTTGATAACCAGTAAGGCTTTCTTGCACAATATTACATGTCCAGCCAGCTAGGCCACCACCTCGCCAACTGCGTTCTGCAAAAGTGATAAGAGCGGGATATACGGCGCTTTGGACAAACATATCCTGAGGTTCGGCTACTGCACGATCTGGCCATGAACACAAGGTTGCTCCGATCAGATTTTTATGCTCCTTATCTTGTTCGCCAATTTTTCTATGAAATAAGGTCGTTACAGTTTCCAAAGGATCCATATGATTTATATAGAGATGTTTGGAATCGATAAATACATGGTCCCCCTGATCTAGAATTTTTTTAGGACCACCCATCCACAGTTGGCGAATGGTCTGTGGCATAAGATTACTGCCCGGATCCCAACCAATTGTTTTATAACCTAATTCTTCAACGTATTTTGTGATTTCAGGGATGAAGTTTTTGTTGCTGATTTTTACTTCATCACCTCCAATGTGCAGATAGGGGAGATCGGTATAGGTTTCTGAGAATTCTTTTAAAAGCTCTTTAATATATACCATACCAGAGTCCGTTTGCATGCCTACTCCAAAATATCTTTTGAAAGCATCACTGTGTCCTGGCATATCAATTTCAGGTAAAAGCAAGATATGGCGTAATTTGCAATAATTTATGAGTTCTTTGAACTCTTGTTCTGTATAATGTTCACCTTTACCTCTGGTAATGTAAGATGGATCGGTAAGATCCGGGTATTTTTTACTGGCTAAACGCCAAGCGATATCTTCTGTAAAATGAAAGTGTAAAACATTTAATTTATAACGTGCCATGATATCAACCTGTTCTTTTAGCATAGCAAGAGGTTGATAATTTCGTCCGACATCAACGAGGAAGGACCGCCATGAGAATGCCGGTTTGTCATTGATCTCACAAAATGAAAGCTTTTTTTGCTGAATTGAAAATTGTCTTAATGTTTGTAGTCCGTAATAAATGCCTGCACTATTTTGTGCTTTTATGTGGATTCCTTTCTCATCAATTTTTAAATGATAAGCTTCCTTATTTTCGGATAAACCACCTAATAGCTCAAGTGTTAGGAGCGGCAGACTGTTGTTATGACCAGCTTTTTTAGTTCCTATTTTCCAATCTGCAAGAATGGTGTTGGCCAGTTGATATTCATTCGTTAGTGCTGTATTATTTTCATTTACAACAATCCCCTTCTTCAGATCAAGCATAGCTTCCCCCAATTCCATGTTGATCGGTAATGGAATTAAGTTTTCTTGTGCAGACGAGATTGAAAAAAAACTGATGCTAACAAGTAAAATGCTAAGGTATTTGAGCTTAAGATTCATTTTTATCTTTTAAGAAGTTTTTAAGAATTGTACAACAATACCATTCCTGACGTGGAAGATGGAATGGTCCTTTGAATAGATTTCCTTTCGCAGTCTGTGCAATTGAACCATCCCGATGGAGATATCCAAACCATTCGCCATGCTTCTGATCGTGAAATTTTTCATAGCCATACTGATGTATTTTTTGATGCATGTCGGCATACTTTTCGTTTCCTGTCAATAAATACGCGAGCAGCGTGGCAATGATAGTTTCGTTTTGAGGCCACCAGAATTTCATATCCTGCCAATATTCTTGTACAGGCTTATTGTATAGATCTCTAAAGTATAAAATACCTCCAAATTCTTTATCCCAACCTCTTTCCCACATATAGTCAAGCATTTTACAGCCTAATTCGATAAGCTTTGGATCGTTGTTGCGGTATTGGGCTTCATGTAGAATAAACCAGGCTCCTTCTATGGCATGGCCGGGATTTAAGGTTCTGCCATCAATATGATCGATGATTTCTCCTGTCGGCGACACTTGTTCCATGACTACTTTGAGGTCGTGTTTCACGAAGTTGGTTTCAATTTCATTTATCCAATTAGCGATGGCTTCATCACAGCGGGGGTCACCGATTGTGTCACGTAGTTGTTGTGCTGTATTGATCATAATCATCGGCGTTCCGATACCTTTTGAAGGCCTTGTATCTGTAAACTTAGGAGCTAATTTGATTTCTCCGGAAGCATATTGGATACATTTCCCAAAAATAGCACGAGCCTGTTCGGCTGCTTCTTGACTGCCTGAGGCCTTTGCATAGGCAGCAAAGGCAATAACCGCAAAAGTCTCGGAGAAATAGTATCTTCTTTTACGGATCGCCTGACCATCTTTCGTGACATGGAAAAACATTTGTCCGTCGGTATCAAAGCAATGTTTTTGGATAAAATCGTAGCCTAATTTAGCTCCGTCTAACCATTCTTGTTTGGGTTCTACTGTGTTGTATAGTGTTGCCAGTAACCAAGTTGCTCGTCCTTGAATCCAAACTGCTTTGTCATCATCAATTAAACTTCCGTCCTGATCACGCATGAGTAAAAATCCACCGTTTTCATGGTCAAATGATTTTGGAAACCAAAATGGAACAGTATCTTCTAGAAGCTGTGTTTTATAAAATTTTTCGAGTTCTTCGAGTTGTGTTAAAGTATACATCGTTTTTAGTCAATTTTAAAACTGCATGTTGAAGCTGGTACGTTTGCTTCATTTTCCAAATTTGCAGTGCTATAAGGTGAATATGCGTATCGGATTTCTGTTATGATTTTATCGCTTGGCATATCAATCGATACACAATTTTTTTGAATCGATATTTTTCCAGGCTGTAAGGAATATCCCTTTTCATCGATCAGTGTAAATCCTTGTAAAGGTTGATTATTATTCGTTTTAAGTGATTTACAGTTTTTAAAATAGACCTTGATCCTACTGTTTTTTATGGTATAATGGTCGAATGTTGGATAATCTGCATTGATTTTGAATTTGTATTCGTGGGCAAGGGCTAGATTTGCCAATCGATTTCCGATAATGATCTTATTTTTAGGATGGACATCCGAACGATCGCCGACATCTGAAGAAACAACCATATGGGTGTTTTCAAGTTCTGTATTCAATTTGCGCTGACTGTCTCTGAATCTCGGCCATGAAGGACGTTCTATACTTGATAGTTGCACATAATAGAAAGGAAGGTCTTGCTTAAAATTTTGGCGCCATGAACTGACGAGCGTTTTAAATAATAGCTCGTGTAGCTCAATATTATGGGCATTGCTTTCTCCTTGGTACCACAAAATAGCTGTGAATTGCGTATGTAACCAATGCGATATACCGGCTTCAAAATTGTACGCGGGTTCATAAGGGTGACGTTGATATTTTGCGGAGGACAGTGCCAGATTTTGATCAGATCTAGTACGGCAAAAATCCTGTATAAAATCTGATTTCCTCCAATTATGGATGTAGCTTGCTAGTAGATTATCTTGCTCTAATGTTGTACGGTCTATCCATGATTCGGTATTGGATCCAGGGACATCCAGTTCGACTATGCCAATTGGAATATTGGTTCTAGAAGATACCTCGAGCGCAAAGGCATAAGCTATTGCAGAGAAATTTGCCTTATTTTCTTGTGTTGGTAAAGTCCAGTTTCCACTGAAAAAATCTAATTTATTAATCTTTTCAAGTGTATTTAAGTCCCAGGATGTTGGATTGGTCTGAACTAAATTGGTATTTTTAAACAACCTTACTTTTGGGGCATTCATTTGTATTAAACTGTCTCCTCCGCGTGCATTTTTTAGCTCAAATGCCATATTGGATTGCCCAGATGCTAGATATACATCGCCAAAAAGTATATCGTTTATTTTTAACTCTTCATCTTCCGCTTGGATTTGAATATCAAATGGACCTCCGGCACTCCTTTTGGGAAGTAGAATTGACCAATCACCATTGTCGTCGGACTGAGTTTGATAGGTTTTGTGATTGAATGTTAACGTTACCTTTTTGTTGGATGATGCTTTTCCTATAATTGCATTTTCCTGGTTTCGTTGTAAAACCATATGATCTCCAAAGTTGGCCTTAACCGAAAGCGGCTGCGCGATTCCCTGTATCGCTTGGTTTACTTGTTTGGCAATTATGGTCGCTCCTTCAATATTTGGATGTACATTATCTTCAAATAAATCAATTCTATTTTTTAATTGTTCATTGATGTTGATCAGTTTAACTTGATTCTTTTTGGCAATTTTTGGTATCAACACAGTGATGGCTCGGTACCAATCCCTTGTACCTGATAAGAAACGTGTATGACCGCTGAAAATAGGAGTAAGGGTACAAATATATATGGAGACACCGGGATTTGATTTTCTGAGATTATTGATAAGTGTACTGTAATCCTGTTCAAATTCATCGCCATAGTTGGGCCAATTTCGAGGATCAGTGTCATTTACGCCCAACGCTATAATTGCAATGTCAGGTTGAAATGCCAGTGCTTGTTTATATTCCTGGGTTTCGACATAGGGCTTATGTCCCTTGCTCAATAGTGTGGCTCCACTAAATCCGAAATTTTGGACGTTAAAATTTGATCCTAATAACTCTTGAAGTTGTTGGGGATATGTTTTATTGTCCTTTTTTAAACCTAATCCTTTGGTGATTGAATCGCCAATGCATGCCACTCTTTTCTGAGCGTACAATGCTATGGAGGAATACACCAAAATAGATGTGATCAAAATTATATTTTTAGTCCAGCGAAGCATTTGATTTTGGCTTTAATACAACAAGTTGAATGATGACAACGACAAATACAATGACAGCCAAAAGCGCAAAATCTTTTCCTAGTTTACCTTCATCAGCAGATGCGCCCAAGACTTTAGTAATAAATGCACCAGCCATAACGCCAAGCATATTCATGATGCCATATGCTGTTGCACGAAATTTACTGGGAACAAATTGGCAAAGAATGGGCATATTATTGGCGTCGAACATGCCGAAGCCAAAACCGAACATCAATCCTGCTCCTACAACATGGTAGATATGCTGCCCATAACCGATTAAGAACATAGCCGGAATTGTGAGTAATAAACCAATTGCAGAAGTATAGATACGGCCTTTTACATTCTTTTGGATCCAACGGTCAGATAATATCCCTCCAAAAATAACTCCTAAGAAAGAGGATATCGCGATTGTGATTGTTGATAATGGACCTGCTTGCGACATTGATATATTGAGGTTTTCCGAAAATAAAGTCGGTAACCAGTTTTTTGTCGCCCAGCCTGGTAAGCTTGGTATCGCAAAATAAAACAAGATGACCCAAAACGAGATATTGCTCAACAACATCCCTATCGCTTTGAAGCTATTGATGGGTTTTTCTGTTTGTTCTGATTTTTTTGTTCTTACCGGAGCTTCTGCTAGAAAGAACATCAGTACAACAGCATACAATACTCCTATTAAACCGAATATTTTGAACGTACTGTGCCACGAATAAGAACTTGCTAATGTCGCCCCGAATCCACCCAGTGCCTGTCCTGTATATAAACCAGTCATGTGGATACCAATTGCTAGTGAACGTGATTTATCAGAATGAAAATCTGAGATGAGTGATAAACCAGCTGGAATATAGATAGCTTCGGAAACTCCCATAATACCACGCAATATCATTAATTCTGGATAGGTTGTAGCATATCCCATTAATGAGGTGACTAATGACCAAACAAATAAAGAGCCGACGATAAGCCATTTGCGATTGAGTCTATCAGCCAGTATTCCTGAAACAGGACTCATCAGTCCATAGATCCATAAGAATATGGCCATTAATTGTCCAAAGACAGTTGCTGACTGTAGTTCAGTGATATCGACCTGCATAGTGGGACGCATGGTCGATAGAATCTGCCTGTCCATGTAATTGAGTAATGCGACCACCCAAAGTAGGCCAACAACAATCCAAGGATAATATTTTTTATTTTGTATCATAATTTGGTTTATATTTAGATGTTATCTAATGGTACCTGTTAATATTCCTGCAGATCGAATACCTGCTTTAATTTCCCCCGATGGAATATATACTTGTTGGTCATGAAAGACAGCAGTTGTGGTAACAGGTGATCCTGTCGGTAAAGTGCTGGCGATATGCCATTTGTTTAGATGGTCGTCATATTGCAATACATTTTTGGTAAAACCTGGATGATTGGATTGTACGATTGCTTTATCTTGTATCAATTTTTCTTTTCGATCTGGATTTGTTTCTTGTGCTATATCTAGGATTAACTGTTCAACTTTGTGAAAAGTTGAACCATTATCACCTCCAATTAAGAAAAGGTGACCTTGATCATCTGTGAATCCTGTGCCTGCGGAAAGCGCTTCTGGCAAATCGGCGATTTGGATAATCTCTTTTGTTTTTAAGTTAATTTTATAACAGGTTTTATATAATGTACTGATCGCATTAACCTGTCTGGTACGCCCTCCAAATAGATAAAGAAAGTGATCTTTAACAAGGGCTACCGTATGTGTTAATGGATATGGAAGTTGCATATATTCCTGCCATTTTTGATCGTATAGGTATATTTTATCTGAAACAAGCGTTGCATTTTCTCCACCTATTAAATAGAGTTTGTTGTCGTTTGCCACCAGACTTGCGTTGCTTAAAGGAACTGGAAGATCGGGGAGTTGATTTACTTGGAAGCTATTCCGTTGTGCGTTCCAGGCATAGATCTGAAACTGTGACGAAGCGCCCATTTCATTTTCTCCACCTGCGGTATAGATTCCCTCTTCTTGACTACAATTTGAGGCATATGCAGTGGAAGTATTAAGTGAGTATGTGTTTGTTAACTCTAAATGATGATCCTTTATGGCATAAATATATGCTGTATGCTGGTATTTTTTTATTCCTCCTTCCCAAGGCATCTTTTCTGGAAAGTTTGCGCCACCAGCGATCAGTAAATGATCGCTGTGGATTCCTACAACAGGTCCTGCAACACCAAGTTGCACTTGACCGGTAATCGTTTTGGGTAGAGAGTCCGAAACAGACCAATTGATCTCTTCTACATTTTTTGTTGTGCTACATTGCATAAATAAGAGTGTGCTTAAGATAAGAGGAATAGTTTTCATCATGTTATAAAGTTGATTTGAAACTTGAAAAATTTAGCGATGCAACATCGGCTTTAAATCTTTCAAAATCTTTTTCTGTCATATTGCGGACAGGTAATCTAAACGCTCCACAATCTAAACCTATGAGTTTCATGTAAGATTTTCCGACAGCAATACCACCATACTTTCCTAATAAAGTGATCATATCAATTGACTGTTGCTGTAAGGCATTTGCTTTTTCAAAATCTCCCTGATCAAATGCATCAATTAATGCTCGATAAAGAGGAGCAGCATAATTATAGGTGCTTCCTACAGCTCCTTTGGCACCAAGGACTAGTGCTGATAACATGTTTTCATCTCTGCCCCATAGCATATCATATTTGCGATTGGCAAAATTTAGACATGAGAGATAATCCATAAAGTCCTCATGTGTATATTTTATTCCTACAAAATTGGGAATTTTACCATCAATTGCTTTCAGTAAATCGATCATTGCAAAATTTCCTCCTGTTAATACTGGAATATGATAGTAATAGAATGCTGTTTTAGGCGCAGCCGCCGCAATTTCCTCACAACATTTCGCTAACTGTTCTACATTGGCAGGTTTAAAATAGAAAGGTGAAGTAAATGAAATGCCAAACAAACCGATCTGTTCAGCTTTTGTGGCAAGTAAACAACATTCTCTAATATTTGTTCCACCTACTAGGGTAAGTACTTTAAACTCTTTATCACCGGCAGTTGTATCTGCCCAAGCTTGCATAATAGCTACTCTTTCATCAAAGGTTAATGAAACACCTTCGCCCGTTGACCCACAGATAAATGCACCAGCTACCTGATTTTGTTTCAGTAACTGATAATAAGCAGGGATAGATTCAAGATTTAAATCACCATTTGCTAGCATTGGTGTGAAAGGCGCCGCAATTAAGCCCTGTAATTTGTGATTATTCATGCGTGTAAATATTTTTTTATAATTGGTCTTTAAATTATTTCCTTTTATCATTTGTGTGACATATTCCATAGGCTCAATTAATAACGTATTTTAATTTATTTATGAGTTTACGCACGATATTGTTACTCTTGACGTTGTTAGCAACATATGCTATTTTGATTAAAAATACAATAAAGCATTATGTCATACATTTGAATGATTAAAATTATTCTTTTATCTCTACTATAGCAAGTAAATGATAAAAAAAAGTGTAACATTTGTACAGACTAAGATAGATGGTGAGAAATTATAATAAAAAGTCCGATGTTAGAGAAATTTGAGAGCATTGATACTTCAAGTTTAGTAGACAAAGTAGAAAATCATATTATTGATTTAATTAGAGCTCGTAATATTCAGATTGGAGAGTCATTGCCAAAGGAATTGGAGCTTTCTGAAAGTTTTGGTGTATCTAGAACTGTTATTAGAGAGGCTCTTTTACGGTTACGTATGATGGGGTTAATTGAGTCACGAAAAAATAAGGGAGCAGTTTTGACGAATCCTAACTTATTGACTCCTTTAAAAAAAGTTTTTCATCCGGCTATGATGGATGATGATACGTTGAAAGATATTTTTGAAATGCGGCTCGCTTTGGAGGTCGGAATGGCGGAATTAATTTTTGACAGAGTAACGGCAACTGATATTGCTGAGCTGGAAGAAATTGTTGAAATGGAGATGAGAAATAGTGACGGACGATCATTCCTTATACAGGAAGAAGTCGCTTTTCATGGAAAGCTGTATAAGATTTCAGGCAATAAGATGCTCATGGAATTCCAGGAGTTGTTACTGCCAATTTTTCAATATGTGCACGATGGTGGTTTATTGAATCAACAATTTTTTTCCAATGATTTTATTTCGCATAAGCAATTGATTGTATTGCTGAAAGAAGGAGATGTTTCCTCCTTTAGAGATGGGATGCGAAAACATCTCGATAATCATTATCATCGCTTATTGAAACACTAGTTATTCTTCTTCATTTTCGATAGGGGTCAGGTTCTTTAATAAAAGATTGACCTCTTCTTCAGTGGATGTTAACTGTGCTCTACAAATTTGAATCAATATTGATGCTCTTTTAATTTTTTCGGAAAGCGCATCAATATTTGTATTACCTGTTTCAATTTCCTGGACGATTTTTTCTAATTCTTCAAATGCGTCGGTATATGTATATTTATTTTCCATTTTTGTTAATTTTTTGAGTTACACTGATAATCTCACCATCCCAAACTTGCGTTGTCAATATATCGTTATCTTTAATCTGATCGACTGATACAAGAAGTTCTCCATTCACCTGTGTAATGGAATATCCTTTTTTTAGAAGTCTGACTGGATCTGCCAATTGGATCATTTTTTCAAGATGATCCAGAGTGGTAAATTTTTGACGGAAGATGTAGGCAATATTTATTTTTAAATCCTTTTCAAATGAGTTTAAATCGACTTTCGATTGCTGAATTGATCGCTGTGAAGACCATTTAATATCTGATGCAAGTGATTTTAATTTTTCATTTTCACCTTTAAAAATCGTTGTGGTGTTTTGCAGTATCCGTGTTGTCAGTTGATCTAAAGGAATGGCGAAATTATGAAATTTCTGAATTAGAAAATCAGCTAATTCACTTGGTGTAATGGCGTTTTTATAAGCAACCATCTCGCTCACAGTTAGATTTGTTGAATGACCGATGCCGGTTAAAACTGGGAGTGGAAATATTGCAATCGCTTTTGCTAATAAATAGTTATTGTAACTGGAGAGGCCAACTTCCCCGCCGCCACCACGAATAATGGCAACCGCATCGTAAGCATCGTAATGCTCAGCAATGACTGATAATTGTTTGATGATTGACGGAACGGACTTGTCCCCCTGTAATAAGGCTGGATAAAGGGTCTGTTCTATTTTATACCCCCACGGGTTTTGATTGATAATTTTATAAAAATCGGATAATCCTTTACTGGTTTCAACAGAAATAATTGCCAACCTTTTGGGTAAAGTGGGGAAAGGTAGATTTCTATTTGAATCAAAAATCCCTTCTTCTTTTAGCTTATTGATACTATTTATTCTTTCTTTTTCTAGTTCTCCTAAAGTGAAAGTGGGATCGATATCGACAATTCGTAAACTTAAACCATACATCGGATCATAAGAAATACTAGCTTGAAATAACATCGTGATTCCTTCTCGCAAAGGTTCCTGCGCAATTTTGAGAAACTGCGTGTTGATTCTTTGGTAGTCTGCTTTCCATAAAATGGATCGGATCTCGGCCACAATCTTTCCTTCTGTCTTTTCGACAAGCTCCGGGTAGCAGTGTCCAGAATGAGAGTAATGATTGAGTTTATTCATTTCTGCTTTGATCCAATACAAACTCTTATAACGCTCAGCAATAGTTTTTTGGATGCTACGCGTTACTTCTAACAATGAAAAAATGGTTCTGTTTTCTACTACCTCCGGCATATATCAAAGATAAGATTATTAAATGTAAATATTTTGATCATGCGTTTTTGTGCATGATTGTATTTCTTTTATTTGTACATTTACATATAAACCCTTTTTAAACAGATGATGATAAGTAGAATAAAATTTCTAATTGCAGGGATTTTTGCAGTAGGATTTCTCCAAATGAATCTTGTAAATGCGCAATATAAATCGACTATTAAAAATGAAACCGTTCTTTTTAATAATATCGATGCTGTACTTCCTTTAGGTAAATTGGACAAGTATACGATTACTGTTTGTACACAGGATTCTAGCTTATTCCGTGATTTTAATGATCAGATATCCCGTTATGCTGCTGTAACTTATGCAGGTTTGGGGAGTTTTGATGAACAAGTTAAATATAGCAACCTTGTTATTGTGGCTGTTAAGGCTGAAGCATTAACATTTCCATTTATAGAACAGCTTGTTCAAGCAAAAATGAATAATAAGAAGATTATTCTTGCTGTGTTTGGAAAGGGGGATGTATTGTCTTTGTTGAATAATGTGAAAGTCCCAATTTTGTGGAATGATCATTTTTCTCGCGAAACGCAGAATAATGCAGCTATGACAATTTTCGGAGGGCTATCTGCTTTTAATAAACTACAAAAAACTTATTCCAGCAGTTTTATGAAAGGTATGGGTGAAGCGACGAGTCAGACTCGTATCCAATATGGAGTACCCGCGAATGATGAGATCAACATCGATCGATTAAGTAAAAAAATTGATGAAATAGCAGCGGAAGCAATCGCTGAAAAGGCAACACCTGGTGCTGTGGTCATGGTCATTAAGAATGGTCAGGTCATATTTGAAAAAGGCTACGGATATCATACTTATAGTAAAAAAGAACCAACAACTATTCACAATATCTTTGACTTGGCTTCAGTAAGTAAAATTGCAGGTACTACTCCGGTAATTATGCGTTTGACCGAACAAGGGATTGTTGACTTGGATAAGCCTATCGGGGACTACCTTTGGCAGGCTAAGTCTACAAATAAAAAGGATATCCGATTAAAGAGTGTGATGTTACATGAAGCCGGATTTACACCTTTTATTCCTTTTTATAGAAATTTAAAACCTGGCGATTTACAATCTTATGATTCACCGACTCATCATGTGAAAGTGGCTGATAGCTGTTATCTGCTCAATAATTATTACCGGGATGTCATGTGGCCTGAAATGTTACAATCGGAGGTGAAGCCTGAAGGAAATTATGTTTATAGTGATATCAGTATGTACGTGATGAAAGAGGTTGCGGAGCATCAAACTGCTATACCGATGCAAAATTATGTGCAGGATAATTTCTATCGCCCATTAGGAATGAAGACCGCTGGTTATAACCCAAGGGATCGTTTTGCAAAACAGGATATTATTCCGACGGAACAGGATACTTCCTTTAGAAAAGTGCTTTTGCAGGGATATGTTCATGATCAGGGAGCGGCAATGGCCGGTGGGGTAGCGGGACATGCAGGTCTATTTGCGACTGCAAATGATTTGGCTATTTACGGACAGCTGTTATTAAATAGAGGTGAATATGGCGGAGAACGTTATTTTGAGGCAAAGACAGTGGATCTGTTCACTTCAAAACAATCCTTAACAAGTCGTAGAGGCTTAGGTTTTGACCGTTGGGACCCGAATCTGAAAAATGAGTACCCGTCAAAACTTTCAAATGCAACTGTTTATGGACATACGGGCTATACAGGTACTTGTATTTGGATTGATCCTGCTAATCAGCTGGTCTATATATTTCTGTCAAATCGAGTTCACCCTCAGGTTTCGACTAAATTACTTAACCTCAATATCAGAAGCAGGATTCAAGATGCTATTTATGAAGCTATAGCAGCAGGTAAAAAATAGTTCTTATGAAAAATTACATTTTACCATTGGTAATCATGTTATCAGGGATTGAAATTGTGAAGGCGCAAGATTATGAAGCTATTCATCGGAAGATGATCGTTGTTGACGGCCATAATGATGTGATTATTACATCTATCTTACCCGGTCTTGATATCAGTCAGCGATTAACGGTAAACCATACTGATATTCCAAGATTGATTGAAGGTGGTATCGATGTACAGGTTTTTGCGGTATGGTCGGATGATAAAAAATGGAAATCGGGAGCATTTAAACATGCTAATGATCAAATTGATGCTCTTGAAAAAGTGCTAAACAGAAACCCCGATAAGATTGAGCTTGCTAAAAATAGTGATGACATTGAGCGTATTACAAAAACTGGAAAAGTAGCAGCGCTTATCGGTATAGAAGGGGGAAATATGATAGAGGCTAATATTGACTATTTAGAAGCTCTTTATCATCGAGGGGCCCGATACATGACGCTCACTTGGAATTATAATTTATCTTGGGCTACTGCGGCCGCTCAAGAGTCCAAGACGACATCACAGGATGGTAAGGGTTTATCATCCTTAGGCAAGGATATTGTTAGAAAAATGAATAAACTGGGCATGATGGTAGATTTATCTCATGTTGGTGAAAAGACTTTTTATGATGTACTGGACATCGCGACCAAACCGGTACTGGTGTCGCACAGTAATGCTTACAAATTAACTCCTCATTTCCGAAATTTGAAAGATGCCCAGTTGGAAGCTCTGAAGAAAAATGGGGGAGTGGTAGGTGTTAATTTTTACTCTGGTTTTCTAGATAAAAATTATGAAAAGCGTGTCAAAAAATTGTACAAGAAGCAATTTGGTCTTCAAGGCGATTATACCCTCTCTGCTTCTGATCAATATGGGATATTGTCTGTGGAAAATAAACATATTGCTGATGTGCCTTTATCTTTACTTTTGGATCATATTGATTATCTGGTGCAAAAAATTGGTATTGATCATGTTGCCATCGGATCTGACTATGACGGGATAGAGTCAACCCCTAGAGGATTAGAAGATGTAAGTAAATTACCGAATTTGACAAAGGCTTTACTGAAAAAGGGCTACAATCAGTCGGACCTTGAAAAGCTTATGGGATTAAACTTTTTAAGAGTACTAAAAGAAAATGAAAACTAGATCAAATGATGGTAGTTTGCATATCCATAGACACCCCCTACCTGTAGAATGACAATACTAAAAAAGGGAAGCAGAAAGCTTCTCTTTTTTGTTTTATGGCGAAAAAATTGCATGGCAAGAAATCCTCCTAAACTACCCCCAATGGCACAAAAGCTTAGCAGTGTTTTCTCCGAGATTCTATTGGCTTTATTTATCGCTTTTCGTTTATCTAGATAAAAAAGCAAAAAAGTAAGAAGATTAACGAATATTAGATAGAAAATAATTGTCTGCTGCATAGTTTGTAAAGGTAATAATAGATTTCTTTTTTCTAAGATTCCTCTTCTAAGCGTGTTAACTCTTCGTAGTTATGATTCAGTTTTTTGAGCAATCTTCTGTAAACGATTTTATAGTAAAATTTTATAACGGTAATAAATATTAGAGTAATTAGAGCAATTATTACCGCTAGGAGAATTATCATTACAAAGTTAGCCCCCCAATATACATCTGCATCGATTTTTCTTATAATTATTTCTAAGAAAGCAATTACAAAAGCATATATAATGAAATATATATTAAATTTTATATAATTCTCGACGTGTTTTCTCGTGGTAATGATATTAATTAATAATTCTTTAGTACTGCTTTTATTGGATATGTTGGAGTACGAAGTAAAAAAACTATATATAAAATATCCTATACCAATATAAAATACCAGTTCTGACACATACCCTAAATATTGAAAAAAGACCGATTCCTCTCTTTCAGAACTTGGTAACATAAAAGATAAAATAATGCCTAAGCTCAATTCGATGAGACTGATAATAAATATCCATTTAACAATGGATGTAGAACTTCTATGGAGAATAGCTTTGATCTCAGATTGATTGAGTTTCATGAAATTTTCGTTTTCCTTCCACTGTTTTTTTAATTGATCTAACTCATCCATTACAAAGCCCCTTTCTTTTTTAAAATCTCTTTCAATTTTGTTTTTGTTCTGTTCATTTTAACGCGAGCATTCACTTCGCTGATGCCAAGTGTCTCAGCGATTTCTGTATAATCCCTATCTTCCAGATAAAGGTATATGAGTGCTTTTTCAATATCATTCAAATGGTGGATCGCTTCATATAAATATTGGAGCTGATCATCTTTTTCTGGATCGTATTCCTCGTATGATATTTTTTCTAAATTTTGGTCCCAGGGAATAATTGGTAAAGTCCTTTTTTTGTTTCTAAATAGGGATATCGCTGTATTTAGCCCAATTCGATATGCCCAAGTGCTAAATTTTGCCTCGCCTCGGAATTTAGGATAAGAATGCCAAAGCTGAATCGTTATTTCTTGAAAAAGATCTTTATGCATATCCTCTTGATCCGTATATATTTTACAGATTTTATGTACGATATTTTGATTTTTTTCTAAAAGGATGATAAACTCCTGTTCCAAATTCATATTCGATAAGTCGATAACTTCTGATTCTTGTTACAAAATATTGTAAGATTTTTTAATAACCTAAATGTTGCCGTTTAAAAAGTGGTAAATTCGTACAATGGCAAAGACAAAATCAGCATATTTCTGTCAAAGTTGTGGATTTGAATCCGCAAAATGGCTTGGGCAATGTCCTTCATGTAAGCAATGGAATTCTCTCGTAGAAGAAGTGGTAGAGAAATCAGGATCTAAAGTCCCTGAATGGCGCAGTACATCGGTAACATCGTCACCCAAGCGCGCAAATAAAGCGGCTGTTATTCATGAAATCGTCTATCAGGATGAATCACGTATCCTGACGCCCGATCAGGAGTTTAACCGTGTCTTGGGGGGAGGGATTGTTCCAGGTTCTTTGGTTTTAATCGGTGGAGAACCGGGTATTGGGAAATCTACGCTCATGTTGCAACTGGCATTATCCATTCCGCAGGTAAAGACGCTGTATATTTCAGGAGAAGAGAGTGAGCAACAGATTAAAATGCGGGCGGAACGGTTGTCGCAATCATCTAATGCGAATTGTTATATCTTAACAGAAACGTCTACACAAAATATTTTTAAACAGATAGAAGTTGTGCAACCCAATGTAATCGTTATCGATTCCATTCAGACCTTGCATTCTTCGCAGATAGAATCTGCGCCGGGTTCTGTGTCTCAGGTTCGGGAGTGTACAGCAGAGTTGTTGCGGTTTGCCAAAGAAACGAGTACTCCAGTTTTAATTGTTGGTCACATTACTAAAGATGGATCTATTGCGGGACCTAAAGTTTTAGAGCATATGGTCGATACTGTTTTACAGTTTGAGGGCGATCGGCATCACGTATATCGTATTTTGAGAGCTGTGAAGAATCGGTTTGGTTCGGCCTCAGAGCTGGGTATCTATGAAATGCAGGGATCAGGTCTGAGAGAGGTTTCCAATCCCTCTGAAATTATGATTTCGCAACGCGATGCTCCGGTTAGTGGGGTGTCTATAGCAGCAATGCTGGAGGGAGCACGTCCTATGATGATTGAGGTGCAGGCCTTGGTTAGTAATTCTGCTTTTGGAAATCCACAACGTACATCCACTGGATTTGATACTAAAAGATTAAGTATGTTACTTGCTGTCTTGGAGAAACGTTTTGGTTTTAGATTGAGTGCGCAAGATGTCTTCTTAAATATTGCAGGAGGACTAAGAGTGGAAGATCCTGCTATAGATCTAGCAGTCATCGTCGCTATTATTTCGTCACAACAGGATATTGCTGTAAAAACAAGCATCACTTTTGCTGGTGAAGTCGGGCTTTCTGGAGAAATTCGTGCTGTAAATCGAATCGAGCAGCGCATCGCTGAAGCTGAGAAATTAGGTTTTGAAGGAATCTTTATTTCTAAGTTTAATACAAAGGGGTTAGATCCTAAAAAGTATAATATCGCTATTCGTCCGGTTGCAACTCTAGAGGATGTATTCCGAGCTCTTTTTGGTTAACATGAGCTATAAATAGAAAAGGGAACGATATATAATCGCTCCCTTTTCTATTTATTTTAATACTTCTTTCAGTTTCTTATTCAACTCCTCACCATGTATATTTCTGGCTATGATTTTTCCAGAAGGATCAATCAGCACATTTTGTGGGATAGCTTTGACGCCGTATAATGTTCCAACATCATTTTGCCAACGCTTTAGGTCCGAAACATGTTTCCAATGTAACTTATCGGTATGAATGGCCTTTATCCAAGAGTTTCTGTCTCTATCAAAAGAAATTCCTAATATTTCGAAGTTTTTATCTTTAAAGGTCGCGTAAGTTTTGACTAAGTCAGGACTTTGCACCCGACAATCAGGACACCATGAAGCCCAAAAATCTAATAGCACAAACTTCCCTCTGAAATCGGTTAATTTAATAGGATTTCCTGTGGTATCATTCTGTGTAAACTCGGGAGCTAGTTTTCCGATTTCGACTCTCGAAAGTGCTTCAAGATAAGTTTTAAATTCCTGACCTTCTTGTGAATTTTTAACGTTTTTGCCTAAGGTGTTATATAAGCTTTGTAATTCTTGATATTCTGGCGTATAGCCACCAACTCTTCTTAAATCTACCAATGTAGAAATAGAATCTGGATTGGCTTTTACACGAGCGATATAATCCTCTTTAGTTAACTCTTTCTTCTGTGCGACCACTATAAGGGGTAAGCAAAATAAGAAGTATATAAAAAATTTTTTCATCATTATTTGAGCGTTTTGAATACAAATATAATATAATCTATCATTTAGGTAGATTATATTTGTTTTTTATACATTCTTTTTACAATTGATTGCTTAGCTATCCAAATCTTGTCATAATAATTGCTGAATTTTCATATTCAGTATCCTATATAATTAAATTACCAGTAAGATCTTTTCGGAAAAACGTTCTTTACGAGCTAAATACTTTTTGCCTAATGCGTTGCTTATAAAGGCTGTCAGTTAATTTATTAATGGTGAGGTTGCTAGTGTTTTAATAATCCGGAAGCTTTTGTAACTAAATTTATATACAAACAATGTTTAATTAAGTTAAACATTGTTTAGCAATTATATATATTTGCTTTCACTAATTAGAACCTTAATCCATCAAATTCTGCACAGTATTATGTTACCTTGCTTATTCATAAAAAACATATATGTATTCCATTATAGACAGCGATATGGTGAACGTACAGCAGTTTGTAATTTAAATGTTTTAAAGTCAAAGATTAATAAAAGCCTGCATCGCATAGCTGTTGAAAGCTTTAATAGGTTTATCAAAAATGCAATGTCTTACATGATGGGATTACTATTTGTTTCGGTTACGTTCCATATCATTGCATTGCCAGTCGCTGTTTACGGCCAAACTAAAAGTTATAATCAGTTTTGGAACGATTTTCAATTTGTGACACCAATAAAGGGAAAGTGGAGTAATGAAATAAATATTGGACAGGTATGGACTAGCCTATCAGGAGATGATGATCCTTTTCACTCCAATGCCCAGCTATATGCCAGGGTCTGGCTTCATTACTCGCTTTCAAAGTTTAAGCTTTCGGTATTTACTGGTTATAACCATAATCCGGAGATTAAGCTTATGGGGCAGGATGGACTTCCGGAAATCAGGTCTGCAGTGCAAGGGATTTATTATTTTAAAAAGACTCCATTTACATTATCAGGGCGGCTTAGGATAGAAGATCATCTTGATAGAAGGATTGAACAGGGATTTGACGAAAGTTTCCGGGTAAGAAGTCAGGTGAAATTGACAAAAACACTAAATGCAACGGAGATTGCAAAAGGATCAGTTTATCTCGTGGCTTCTGAAGAAGTTTTTACCCAGACGGCCACGGACGTTTTTAAGTATCCAAGGTTTGGAAGCAATAGGTTAACAATTGGTTGTGGATATGCCTTTACGAATGATTTTTTAGTTGAAATGGATTATTCTAATGATTACTATCCCAATAAGAATCATCAGCTTTCCTACCACACTGTACAGGTAAACTTGAGTTGCTACAACTGGCTTAAAAACTTAAAGAATACATTGCTCAAATAGTATTATGTTTAGTATGACATGCGATGTACCCATTTGAATAACGTAACGGAATTATCCATTGGAATGGCTTTCGCAAACTTTATACTCTTATCTGACGATGATCTGTTGTTCCTGTCAGTCGGATAGGTTCGTGTCTCAAAATTTTCTTAGGGTTATTTTGAACATTTAGATTATAAAAAATATAATCTATTGCTTTTGTAGATTATATTTGTTGTACATTAATTTGAGCAATTGATTGTGAACTATTCCAAAATATTATCTTAGCATTTGTTTATTCTGACTATAATGAATTCAACCTTTCAATCTAAGCTTCCACGTGTGGGAACAACAATTTTCAGTAAAATGTCTGCGCTCGCGCAACAGTATGGTGCACTAAATCTGGCACAGGGTTTTCCTGATTATGATACTGATCCACATTTAATCAATCTTGTAAAGGATTATATGAACGATGGGTTTAATCAATACGCATTAATGCCGGGAGCCTTACCCTTACGTGAAAAAATAGCCTTGAAAGTTATGAATACCCATCAGATAGAGGTCGACGTTCAGGATGAAATTACTGTAACAGCGGGAGGGACTCAAGCTATTTTCACTGCTATAGCTACAGTTGTTCATAAAGATGATGAGGTCATTATATTTGAACCAGCATATGATTGTTATGCCCCAACTGTTGAATTATTTGGAGGAAAGGTTATACCTGTTGTTCTTTTGGCACCTGATTTTACTATTGACTGGGATTATGTCAAAAGTCTAGTGAATGCCAGAACGAAACTGATTATTATTAACAACCCTAATAATCCAACTGGTCGACAACTGGAACTGGATGATATCGAAGCATTAGCTCAGATTGTAGCGTCGTCACAAGTATTTGTATTGAGCGACGAAGTGTATGAACACCTCGTATATGATGGCAAAAAGCCCTATTCTTTATTAGCGCATCCCTTGCTAAGGCAAAGAAGCTTTGTCATTGCATCTTTTGGAAAACTACTGCATGTAACTGGCTGGAAGGTGGGATACTGTATAGCACCCCTTGAATTAACGAGAGAATTTCGAAAAATCCATCAATACAATGTCTTTAGTGTCAATGGTGCAGTTCAAATGGCTATTGCCAAGTATCTGGAAGATTCACAAAGTTATTTAGGTTTAGGAGATTTCTTTGAACAGAAAAGAAACTTCCTGATTGCTGGAATATCATCTTCCAAATTTACCGTATTACCGAGCAACGGTACTTATTTTTTGAATGTTGATTACAGTTCAATTTCGCAGGAACAAGACCTCTTATTTGCGGAACGTATGATCGTCGAAAATAAGATCGGATTAATTCCGATTTCAGCGTTTTATACGGCAGATCCAAATCAGTATATTTTGCGGATTTGTTTTGCTAAAAGATCTGAAACGCTCATTCAAGCCATTGATTTACTTAATAATATTAGATAATACTTCAAATAAACGTTTTAGCAATCGTGTGCATTTGCATTTTTGCTATAAACGATTTAAAATCTTATAAAATATGGTGAATAAGCTACAATATTTTATAAATTTGTAATTCACCCTATCAATACTAATTCTAATAATGGCTAGATTAAATTTATTGGAAGAAACACGCTTTGAAAAAGTTCCTGTAAGTGTGTATCCTGATCCAAGCACAGCTTCCAAAGTTGTTGCAAAGCGTATTGCGGACATCATTCGCAAAAAGCAAGAGAATGGCGAAAATGCAATTTTAGGTCTTGCTACTGGTGCAACACCCGTTAAAGTTTACGCTGAATTAATCCGTTTACATAAAGAAGAAGGTTTAAGTTTCAAAAATGTCATCACGTTTAACTTGGATGAATATTATCCGATGCAGCCAGATGCCGCACAGAGTTATGTGACATTCATGAATAAGAATCTATTTGATCATGTTGATATTGAGAGAGCAAACGTTAATATTCCTGACGGAACATTAGCAGTAGATGCGATCAATGCCGCTTGTGAAGCTTATGAGCAAAAAATTACTGACTTAGGTGGTTTAGATATTCAAATTTTAGGAATTGGTCGTACAGGTCATATCGGTTTCAATGAGCCGGGATCTGCTCCTAATTCGGGTACACGTGTTGTCACATTAGATGATTTGACACGTCGTGATGCTTCTCGTGATTTTGGTGGTAAAGAAAATGTACCTCGTAAAGCAATTACGATGGGTGTCGGTACTATTTTTAAAGCGCGGGAGATCATTTTGATGGCCTGGAGTGGTAACAAAGCTGAAATCATTAAGAAAGCTGTAGAAGGTGAAATCTCATCAGAGATTCCAGCAACTTATTTGCAACTGTCTGATAATGTAGAATTCATTTTAGACACAGAATCAGCTTCGTTATTAACAAGATTCGATTTGCCTTGGTTGGCTGAAGATATTGAATGGACACCTGTTTTAATTAAAAAAGCAGTTGTTTGGTTGTCTTTAGAAATTAAGAAGCCTATTCTGAAACTGACAGAAGAAGATTATAATAATCATGGTATGGCTAAGTTGGTAACCCAATCAGGTCCTGCTTACAATATCAATATCCGTATTTTTAATGAATTGCAACATACCATTACTGGCTGGCCAGGTGGTAAACCAAATGTTGATGATTCACAAAGACCTGAGCGTGCTAATCCGGCTAAGAAAACTTCAATTGTATTCTCTCCGCACCCTGATGATGATGTAATCTCTATGGGTGGTACATTTATTCGTTTAGCAGATCAAGGACATGATGTTCATGTTGCTTATCAAACGTGTGGTAATACAGCTGTTTGGGATGATGATGTTATCCGCTATTTAGAATTTGCAGAAGATTTTGCAAAAGAGATGGGAATTGATGCATCAAAAATTTCAACGTTGTATAAAGAAAGCCGTGAGATTTTTGAAACTAAAAAACCAAACCAGATCGATACAGAGATTGTTCGTAAGATCAAAGCATTAATCCGTAAAGGAGAGGCTATTGCTGGCGCTCGTTTTGTAGGTTTACCAGATACAAATATCCATTTCCAAGACTTACCTTTTTACGATAGACAGAAATTCTCAAAAGATGTTTCTTTCGAAGATGATATCCAGCAAACAATGGAATTATTACGTCAGGTAAAGCCACATCAGGTATTTGCCGCTGGCGATTTTGCGGATCCACATGGAACACACAAAGTATGTTTTAATATTTTGTTTGAAGCATTAAGACGTTTAAAAGCGACTGATGAGTGGACTAAAGATTGTTGGTTATGGTTGTACCGTGGAGCGTGGCATGAATACCCAATTCATGAAATTGAAATGGCTGTTCCATTATCGCCACAAGAGGTATACCGCAAGCGTTTGGCTATCTTTAAGCACCAATCACAGAAAGATCTTCCAGTTTTCCCTGGAGATGATCCTCGTGAATTTTGGGTACGTGCAGAAGATCGTACCAGCGAAACTGCAGAATTATATGATCAATTGGGATTAGCTAATTACGAGGCAATCGAAGCTTTCGTAAGATGGGAATTCTAATTATATTAAATAACTAATAAAAGGCTCTCCGTTTTAGGAGAGCCTTTTTTGTTCTATATATACACTTTTTCATCAAAGCTGATTCAGCCTCTTCATTCGTATTTGCAAATTGTATTGATGATATAGCTTTAGTTGTACTGAGCTTATAATTTGCTAGTTTCCAGATGGGGCTTAGGTAGGTATAGATACTATTATGCTGGACTTATAGTGGTCAAGATACAAATCGGGATCCTATGGTTATCCTGCACAGGAAAAAGCCCATGATCATTGAAAATTTTTAGTGCATCTAATTGAGATTGCTTAAAGAATACAGAGCAATTCTAATTCTAAATCTAGATAGTAAGGTGATAAGTAGGCTATCCAATTGAATCTGATTGAATTTGGTAAAAAGCCAAAATATCTTTTAAAAGCAGTTGTAAAATGAGTGGCGTGTTTATAGCCGATTTTATTTGCAATGACAGCCACTTTATAATCTCCTTTCAGCAATAGTTCTTTCGCGTGGTTCATCTTATTTTTCAAGATGTAGCTTCGAATCGTCATTCCATACTGTTGTTTGAAATGCTGTTTAAGATATTGTTCATTGGTGCCAATGATTCTTGATAATTCTGGAATGGTATACGTATTGGATATGTTATCATCAATCAGCTTTTTTGCTTTTTCAACCTTCTTTATCTCTTCTAATCGAAGATTAACGGTATCTTTTTCTTGGAGATTGGAAATGAAAGTAAGCTGTTTGAAAAATATTTCAAGTACTTTCGATTTCTGTTGAATATTCCTTAAGTAAGCAGGGCCATTGACTTGCAACAGTTCAACAACGGAAGAATGGATCGCCACATCTTGTATTGTATGCGGCGTGTAGATTTGAATTAACTGGAAAAACCTGTGCTCTTCAGTCCCTAAACGATCAATAAAGTCTTTACTGTAGATAATAAATAGGCACTTACTATTTATTGCTAATGATTTAATTTCGATCAATGTATCCTTGGGCAAGTATTTCAAAAAGCTGTATCCTTCCTGTAGCTTAAATGATTCAGTAGCTGACGTGGTATAAAAGCTCGTTTCTTTTGTTGCAATTATACTTACATAGACATCCTCATGAATCTTGAATTTACAGCCTTTGTAGGGACTTAACTCATCAAAATGGATATGTTCTGATATTTTTTGAAGATTGTAATTATTATCTAGTACAGTACTAATCATTTTTAATTCAATAGTGCTATGATTTTTCGGAATGCGTCATCGTTATTTCCAATAACGTCTTTTCTGTATTTAGAAGAGCTTTATATTTGCGACGCTGTATTTATTTAGACTCGTTCTAAGCGAATATTCGAAGTTAAGAATTAATCTCAATTAATGAAAATTTTTTACACAACCTTTGTGCTTTTTATCCTAGCATTATCTGCCTCAGCACAAACAGGTACAATTAAAGGAATTATTTATCTAGCCGACAGCACTGTCGTTTCACATGCTACTATTCGTATAGAAAACAGCAACATTGTGGCAGTATCGTCTGTTAAGGGAGATTATGAATTTAAAAATGTTCCTTATGGTGAGCAAACAATATCTGTAAGTTCTGTTGAATTCCACTCGAAAAGAGTTAAGATCAATGTTCATAAAAAACTACAGAATCTTCATATCTATGTTGACCCTAAAGGTGATCGTTCTTTAGATGAAGTCCGAATAGAAAAAAAGTCAGTAAAAAAGGAGATTGAGACAAGTGGTTTTGCCGTTGCGGTGATTGAAACTAAGGAAGCTTCTTTACGAAATCTAACAACCAATGAATTACTGGATAGAGCAGTGGGAGTTCGTGTTCGCCAGAATGGAGGAGAAGGTTCGCCAATTGAATATAACCTCAATGGCATGTCGGGAAGTACTATTGGACTATTCTTGGATGGTATAGAGATCTCCACTTACGGATCCTCATTCAATTTGAATAATATCCCACCTTCCATGATTGAGCGTATTGAGGTATACAAAGGCGTGTTACCTTCACATTTAACAGGGAACTATATCGGAGGTGCCATCAATGTTATCATGAAAAAAGATGCCTCTTCAAATAATATTACAGCCGCAGTTTCTTATGGTTCATTTAATACCTACAGGGCAGATATTGGTGGATTATATAGAAATCAGAAAAATGGATTTACAGCTAGAGTATCGGGTTTTTACAGTCATTCAGATAATAACTACGAAATGTGGGGCAAATTTTCGAAATATACCAGACCCGGTGGAAGAGTAGACCGTTATTATCGAGTTAAACGTGCAAATGATGAATTTAAAACTGTAGGCGGACGTTTTGAATTCGGTTTTACAAATGTCAAGTGGGCAGATCAATTTTTCTTAGGGTATAATATTTCCGATTCCCATAAGGAGGTTCCACATGGTATTACGATGACCAAACCCTACTTTGGTCGTTTTAATGACTATCAAGCTCACGTATTTAGTTTAAACTACAATAAGAAAAATCTATTTATTGATGGACTATCGCTGAATGTGAATGCTGTTCATAGTAAACGAAATACATATTTGCAGGATACGGTGAGTTTGAGATATAACTGGGACGGAACTTTATTGGTGAAGAATTCAGAAGGTCCACCGGAAACTTATGGATATGAACCCGGCAAGGGACAACAGGGCGACGCTGTTATCTCTGATATCGATCGGACTATTTCTAATGTTCGTTCAAATTTAGCCTATACCATCTTTTCAGGGCAACGGATCTCATTGAACCATAAATTTGAAAAAACGAATAGAGAAGATAAGGATTTGTTAAATCCAGCACGTAGCCGCTGGATCACGAATAATAATACAACAACTAATATCTGGGGCCTGAATTACGAATCTGAGCTCTTAGATGGTAAATTAAGAACCAATATATTTGGTAAATATGCCTTATATCACACCGATCAGCGTACACCAACTGGTGAAAAGGATGGAACAATGGTATATGAACATAACAAAATAAAGAGAAACAATAAAGGTTTTGGCGGGACCCTATCATATGAGGCTGTAAAAAGAGGTTTTATTATTGTCTCGGCCGAAAAATCTTTCATTATGCCTACAGACCGTCATGTTTATGGAGAACCTGAGAGCAACGTTTTGGCTAATCCGGATATTTTGCCTGAACGTGCCATTAATTATAATCTTGGCGCTCGATATGGAGCACTTGAAGTAGGTAAACATAAGTTGTCATTATATGGAAATATGTTCTGGCGCAACGGTTATGATAAAATTATTCAGCAGACTCGAACAGAGGAAGTCGTAGAGGGAAGAGAAGGACAGGTCGAGGATATTCAGGTAACGCAATTTGTTAATCTTTCTAAAACGCAATCAATTGGATATGAGGCAGAGGTTAACTATGTTTTCGATAATCGGTTAAATGCTATGGTAAATTTCTCCAAATTCAATTCATTATTTAAAGTGAAGTCGGATGAAATGGGCAATCCACATAGTTTGTATGACAAACAAATTCCTAATGAACCATTTTTCACTGTAAATGGTAATGTGCAGTATCGCATGAACAATATCCTTCAAAAGAAATCAGTGGTTAATTTATATTACAATGTGGGCTATGTAGCTCCGTTTAGTACCATTTGGATTGAATCGGAGTGGTTTACAACACCAACTCAACTCGCGCATGATTTAGGAGCAAGTTACCGTTTTCCTAGCGGTAAGCTGGTTGCGAGTTTAGACTGTAAAAATGTATTGAATGCTGAGCTGTATGACAACTTTGGTGTTCAAAAACCTGGAAGAGCTTTTTATATTAAATTAAATTATACGATCAATAAATTTTAAATACAAAAATTCACATGAAAACGAAATTTTTTAAGACAGCGGTACTTGGTACTGCAATCGCAATCGGTGCTTTAACCTCTTGTAAAAAAAGTGACGGTGTTGATGCTGGTCAACAGGCATCAGGACCAGATGTGGCAGACCGTAAATATATTACATTAACAGGTGCATTTCCAGATGCTGAAGGAACAGCAGGAAATGGTGGTACGATGGCATTTGCGATCACGCCGGAACAAGCAAAAGATGCAAATTTTGAAGTGAATGTCTTTGCCAATGGATATGGCTTAAGATCGCAGCGTACGGCGCGGGTGCAGGGCTCTGTCAATGGAAATTTCTTATACAATATTCAATACACAGGTAATGACGGAGGAATTTTTAATAAATACAAAGTTGAAGGAGGTAAGAGCTTTGTTGATACACGTGAAGAAGTGAATACTGAACCTATTTTGGGTACAGCACCTCGTTGGGTAGTTGCAGCAGAAGGTATTGGCGTTGGTGTATATGCATCTTCTAAAGTTACAGGTTCGAAAGAGGGCGCAGGTGCAGATTTTGTTAATGTTGCAAGTACTGCAAAAATTGCTGTGTTGAATTTGAATGATCCTCAGATTACCCGTCAGACAGAATTTACAATTCCGTTTACTGCAGAGCAAACAAAAGCAGGTTATCAAATCGGTCGTATCGATGTGCCAATTTTGAATGCCTCAAAAACAAAAATCTTTATCGGCTGTAATTTAACAAGAACAGATGTAACTAAACAATCTACGGTTAATGGCGACGGAAATCAGGTATGGACGTCAGGAAAAAATGAATTGGGTACTGCAACTTTAGTTGTGGATTATCCTTCTTTAAACAATCCAAAATTGATTTATGCTGCTAATGGTAAAGCGAACAATCACTCATACCGTACTATGACGCAATACTTGGGTACTGATGGAAATATTTACCAAGCAACGGCTACTTCCGGATCACAAATTTTAAGAATAAACGGCTCTACAGGAACTTATGATAATGCTTATAATTTTGATTTAAAAACAGCTTTAGGAACAAGTAATAATGTTGCTATCCGTGCATGGAGACATGTGAAAAATAATATCGGTCTGGTTTTGTATACAGAAACAGGTGTTGATGGTGGTTACTTGGCTTTAATTGATTTAACGGCTAATACAGCAGTGAAATTGGCTACTGAAAACCAAACTAATATCGGATTCTCTGGTAGATCGGCTGATAAAGTAACTGGTGTAACAGCTATAACAGGAACTTTTGGTCAATTCCAGAATATCGGTGTGATCGGGGATCTGGCATATGTTCCGATGACTCCAAATGGTGTCGATGGTCATATTTATATCATTGATACAAAAACAAAACAGATCACAAAAGGAGCTAAATTAAAGAATCAATCAGGTAGTTTCTATTTAGGAGCTTACTAGTATAAATTGTATTTTAGTTATGAATTAGGAAAGGTTATATAACCTTTCCTAATTTTTTATTTTAAAACCATACCCTAAACAGTAAAATATGAAAGCAACAAGAACGGAAAAATCTAATTGGCAGAAAATCAGAAAACTCTTTAACGATCTACATCTTTGGTTTGGGCTTATTAGCGGTATCGTCGTTTTTGTCGTGTGTTTAACAGGAACTGTATATGTCTACAATACGGAGATTCGAGAGGCAGCAGCACCACAGTATTATCAGGTTGCTTCAGCTGGAAAGCAAAAGATAAACACTGATTCATTATTGCGTATTTCTAAAGATAATATCAAGGGTAAAGTTGTTGGTATTAAAATACCATTTGATCAGGAGCGAACTGTAGCAATTTTATATAATAAACCAAAAAAAGATTTTGAAGGTAAAGAGTCTTCTGCAAAGGACAATGGACCGTCTATTTCTGTTGATAAGAAATCAGGAGAAGGAAAAGCTAATGATAAGTTGGCGGACTCCAAAAAGGAAGAACCGAAGAAAGAGGCTGGACGTAAACCAAGAGCAAATCAAATGATGGTTAATCCTTATACAGGTGAATTAATTGGTGATGTCGGAGAGATTAAAAATGGCACCAATGACATGATGCAGGTTATGTTCGGATTACACCGCTGGTTGCTCTTAAATGAGATCAAAGAACCAATTTTTGATGGGATTGAGAATAGAAAATTAGGTAGCTGGATCACAGGAACTGCTACTTTATTATTTCTATTGGGCGTCATTAGTGGAATGATCATCTGGTTTCCAAATAAGTTAAGGGGATGGAAAAATGGCTTATCGATAAAATGGTCAGGAAACTGGAAGCGAATCAACCATGATATTCACAATACACTAGGTTTTTATAGCTGTATCATTTTGTTTTTGATGAGTGTCACCGGACCATTTTGGTCATTTGACTGGTACCGCACAGGCTGGCAAAAAACTTGGGGGACTTATGAAGCGTCTTCCGAAAAGAAGGAGGAAAAGACTAAGCTTGTCTCTATCTATCCAATAACGGGGAAAAGAGTAATGACGATTGATGAAACTTTGATTGCTATCAATAAAGTTCTTCCTTACGATGGCGATGTGACGATTAACTTTCCTAAAGATAGCACAGGAACAATTAGTGTATTGAAGAATAAAGTGGGATTTTTTGCACCATCAGCAGGCGATAAACTTACTTTGGATCAGTATACGGGTGAAATTTTGGAAAAAGAAATTTTCGTTGAAAAAACTTTTTCACAAAGGGCATCGGCATCTGTAAAAGCATTACATATCGGCGATATATACGGACCTTTTACAAAAATAATTTATTTTATTTCCTGCTTAATCGCCACCTCATTACCAGTAACAGGTGTATTTATTTGGATTAATAAGATGAAGAAAAAACCTAAACGCAAATAGCTATTATTTAGGTATTCATAGTAAAGGCCAATCGATATCGATTGGCCTTTATTCGTATTTTAGATACATATCGCATTTGTGACTATTGTAACTTTCTTACTTCTAAATGTAGAATTGTGAATAGTGGCACATGATCCTATATTTTTTTAATCTTTGCTAGGAAACATTTTTCCAATGATCATTTCTAGCACCGCTACTACAATTGCAAAGAGCGCTGCTGTCCAGAAGCCCGAAACATCAAATTTAGATCCGAGTAATGAATCTGTTAATAATATCATAAGTACGGTAATGATAAAAGAAACTAGTCCCAGTGTTAACCAATTTAATGGAAAAGTGAACAATCTTAAAATTGAACCAACAGTGGCATTAACAAATCCAATAACAAGACCTGTTATGATAGCCCAAAGAAAGCTGGCAACATGTACTCCTGGAGATATGTAGGCTGCTAACGCAATCACTACACCTGTAATAAGTAGGCTAATAATGAATTTCATGATATTTATAATTTTAAGTTAATCTTACAAAATTATCATCAAATGCGGTGCCAAATTGTACTCCCAAACGATCGTTTGCTATTCGTCTCTCCCAAATTAAACTTTTGGTACTTTAATGTGTTTAATATAATTAATTGCATATATGTTATGCTTGCATAATATAAATTTTGTAAATTCACATAAACAATTATAACAGAGACAATATGAAAAAGATGATCATGACACTGATGCTGGTATTTACGTCAGTATTAATTTTTGCACAATCTGACCCAATTATTGGAAAATGGCAGAATCCCAGTGGAGAGGGTAGAATAGAAATCTACAAAAAGGGTGAAAAGTATTTTGGTAAACTATATTGGTTGAAAGAGCCAAATGATGCACAGGGAAATATTAAAAAGGATATTAAAAATCCAGATAAAAGTTTGCAAAGCAGACAGGTTCAGGGCTTAGAGATTTTGACCAACTTTTCAAAAGATGGTAATGTCTATCAAGACGGTAAAATATATGATCCAAAAACAGGAAAAACCTATAGCTGTAAAATGACCTTACAAGGAACAGATAAGTTAGATATCAGGGGCTATGTGGGCGTCAGTTTATTTGGACGTACCGAATCATGGAAAAGGGTGAACTAAAGCTGTGGTTAAAAATAAAAAGCGCTACTTATTTATAAGGGCGCTTTTTATTTTAGGGGCTTTAATTATTAAAAACATTGTAAAATTAATTTAATAGCAGTAATTTCAGCAATCTAAATATTAACGATAGAATTGCTATGGCTGTTAAAATGTCCTATTCAGAGAATATAAAACTTGCTCTCCAATCCATTGTAGGCAATAAGTTGCGCACATTTCTGACAGCACTGATTATCGCAATAGGCATTACGGCACTTATAGGTGTTTTAACATCTATAGATGCGATTAAATCGTCTTTAACAGACTCCTTTTCTTCAATGGGGTCCAATTCATTTAATATTCGAAATCGCGGTCTGAATGTCCGTATTGGAAATAGCGGTGAGCAGTCGAAGGTATATTCGTCCATTACATACCGAGAAGCGGTCAGCTTTAAGGAACAATATAAGTTTGACGCGGTCACCTCGCTCAATGTGAATGTTTCATGGGCAGCAACAGCAAAATATAAATCAGAAAAAACAAATCCTAATATCGGTGTCATCGGATCTGATGAATCCTATTTAAAAACATCCGGATATAACTTGTCTATTGGTCGTAATTTTACGAATCAGGAAGTTTATAAAGGAAGTCCTGTTGTCATTATCGGTGATGAGATATATCAAAAATTATTTAAAGGCACCATCAATCCGATAGGTGAATTTATGACAATCGGTGGGGTGCGCTATCAAGTAATCGGAGTATTAAAAAATAAGGGATCAAGCGCTGGTATGGGCGCTGATAAGGCCTGTTTGATACCTTTGGTAAAAGCAAGAACAGTAATGGGTGGTGTTGAGCCTTCTTATACCATTACGATATCGGTTAATGATCCGGTCCGCTTAGAAGCCGCAGTAGGAGAGGCTACTATTGTGTTCCGTAATATACGTGGGTTGACAGCTAAACAAACATCTGATTTTGAAATCACGAAATCTGATGCGGTTGCACAGATCTTACTTCAAAATATGGTTATCATTACAATGGGAGCAATCGTGATTGCATTAATCACATTAATAGGAGCTTCCATCGGTTTAATGAATATTATGCTGGTTTCTGTAACAGAGCGGACACGTGAGATTGGAATTCGTAAGGCAATTGGAGCAACCCCTTCGGTGATACGTAAACAGTTCTTAATAGAAGCAGTTGTTATCTGTTTAATTGGTGGGGCCGCAGGAATTATATTGGGCATCGTCATCGGCAACCTGCTAGCATTACAATTGGGTGCATCATTTATTGTTCCTTGGAATTGGATCATATTAGGTTTTACTGTTTGTGTTCTGGTGGGTATGCTCTCAGGCTATTATCCTGCATCAAAAGCTTCAAAATTAGATCCTGTAGAGGCATTGCGTTATGAATAGTAAAATTGTGCAAACGGTTTCACATACTTTTGAGGCATTAATAACATAAACTTCATTTATAAGTGGAGTAAATGCTCTTATAAAATCTTATTATTGTAGAAAATTTTGAATTATTATGTATAAAACTCTTCAACCTGCATTGCAGAAAGAATTAGCAGCTATCAAAGAAGCTGGTTTGTATAAAGAAGAACGCGTAATTACTACGCCTCAAGGTGCTGATATTAAAGTAAGCACTGGTGAAGAAGTCATCAATTTTTGTGCAAATAACTATTTAGGATTATCATCACATCCTAAAGTAACTGAAGCAGCAAAAAAAGCAATTGATTCACATGGATATGGAATGTCATCAGTACGTTTTATTTGTGGAACACAGGATATTCACAAAGAGTTGGAAGCAAAAATTTCTAAATTTTTAGGGACAGAAGATACTATTTTATATGCGGCTGCATTTGATGCCAATGGCGGCGTATTCGAACCTTTATTAGGTGCAGAAGATGCGATCATTTCAGATGAATTGAATCATGCATCTATTATCGATGGTGTCCGTTTGTGTAAAGCACAACGTTTCCGTTATAAAAACGCGGATATGGCAGATTTAGAAGCTCAGTTACAAGCGGCTTCTGGCGCGCGTCACCGTATTATCGTTACAGATGGAGCATTCTCTATGGACGGTTCGGTAGCCCCATTAGATCAGATCTGTGATCTAGCAGATAAATATGAAGCATTAGTGATGATCGATGAGTCACACTGTACAGGTTTTATTGGTAAAACTGGACGTGGTACGCATGAATTATATAATGTAATTGATCGCGTTGATATCATTACTGGAACATTAGGTAAAGCATTAGGTGGTGCATCTGGTGGTTTTACTTCTGGTCGTAAAGAAATTATTGATATGTTACGTCAGCGTTCTCGTCCATACTTGTTCTCTAATACTTTAGCGCCAGCTATTGCAGGAGCTTCTGTGGCAGTTTTAGACATGCTAAGTGAGACAACAGACTTGCGTGACAAATTAGAAGCAAATACAGCTTATTTCCGCGAAAAAATGACAGCGGCAGGTTTTGATATTAAGCCGGGATTTCACCCTATTGTACCTGTTATGCTGTATGATGCAAAATTAGCACAAGAATTTGCAACCAGAATGTTGGCAGAAGGAATCTATGTAATTGGTTTCTATTACCCTGTTGTTCCACAAGGAAAAGCACGTATCCGTGTTCAGATTTCGGCAGGTCATGAGATCAGTCATTTGGATAAAGCAATAGCAGCATTCATAAAAGTTGGAAAAGATTTAGCTGTAATCAAATAAAATACACATAGTTATATGAATTTATGATGCAAAATACTTATCTTTGCACCCTGAATTTAAAACAAATTTACTTGCTGGATGCAAAATATTAGAAATATAGCGATTATCGCTCACGTCGATCACGGTAAAACTACGTTGGTAGACAAAATCTTACACTTCACAAATCTTTTTAGAGATAATGATGGTACAGGTGATTTAATTCTAGATAATAACGATCTAGAGCGTGAACGCGGTATTACAATCGTTGCTAAAAACGTTTCTGTTCAATACAAAGGTGTGAAAATCAACGTTATTGACACTCCTGGTCACGCCGATTTCGGTGGTGAGGTTGAGCGTGTCTTGAAGATGGCTGATGGTGTTGTGTTATTAGTAGATGCTTTTGAAGGTCCTATGCCTCAAACTCGTTTCGTTACACAAAAAGCTTTAGCTTTAGGCTTGAAACCTTTAGTAGTTGTTAATAAAGTAGACAAAGAAAACTGTCGTCCTGAAGAAGTATATGAAAATGTATTTGATTTATTCTTTAGCTTAGATGCTACTGAAGAGCAATTGGCGTTTCCAGTATTATACGGTTCTTCTAAAAATGGTTGGATGTCAACAGATTGGAAAGAGCCTAAAGAAGATGTATCTGAATTGTTAGATGCAATCATCTCTCACTTCCCACCATCTCCTTTTAATGAAGGTACTTTGCAAATGCAAATCACATCTTTAGATTACTCTACTTTCGTAGGTCGTATCGCTATTGGTCGTGTTGCACGTGGAACAATTAAAGAAAACCAACCTATTTCATTGATGAAACGCGATGGTAAAATCGTTAAATCTCGTGTAAAAGAGTTACATACGTTTGAAGGTTTAGGTCGTCGTCGTGTTACAGAAGTTGCTTGTGGTGATATCTGTGCTGTAGTTGGTATCGAAGGTTTTGATATCGGTGATACTATTGCGGATTTCGAAAACCCAGAGCAATTAGAGGTTATTCATATTGATGAGCCTACAATGAACATGTTGTTCACGATTAATAACTCTCCTTTCTTTGGTAAAGAAGGTAAATTAGTTACTTCTCGTCACATCCATGATCGTTTACAAAAAGAATTAGAGAAAAACTTAGCATTACGTGTAGTTCCTACTGAATCTCCTGATGCATGGTTAGTATATGGTCGTGGTATTCTCCATTTATCTGTATTGATCGAAACAATGCGTCGCGAAGGTTACGAATTGCAAGTAGGTCAGCCACAAGTTATCTTGAAAGAAATTGATGGTAAGAAATGTGAGCCAGTCGAAGTATTGGTAGTAGATGTTCCTGCTGAAGTTTCTGGTAAAGTAATCGAATTGGTAACACAACGTAAAGGTGAGTTATTGATTATGGAGACTAAAGGTGAAATGCAACACTTAGAGTTCGAAATCCCTTCTCGTGGTATCATCGGTTTACGTAACAACGTATTGACTGCTACTGCTGGTGAAGCTGTTATGGCTCACCGTTTGAAAGGTTACGAGCCTTGGAAAGGTACAATCCCTGGACGTCAACATGGTGTATTGATCTCTTTAGATAAAGGTACTACAACAGCTTATTCTATCGATAAATTACAAGATCGTGGTAAATTCTTCGTTGATCCAGGAGTAGATATCTATGAAGGACAAATTTTAGGAGAGCATATCCGTGATAATGATTTAACAATCAATATCGTTAAAGCGAAACAATTAACGAATATGCGTGCTTCTGGTACTGATGATAATACGCGTATCGCACCAGCTATCAAATTCTCTTTAGAGGAATCAATGGAGTATATCCAAGGTGACGAATATATTGAGGTTACTCCTCAGTCTATCCGTTTACGTAAGATCTACTTAACAGAAGGTGAACGTAAAGTGAACAAAAAATTCTAAGCTTATCTTAGAATCAAAATAATTGAAAAGCCTTCGAGAAATCGGAGGCTTTTTTTGTAATATCCCTTTTTCATAAAGTGGTTGTAAATCCTCCTTTATCTGTTTTGAAGAAGTCTTACTGGAATTCTTTTTAGATTTTCTAGATCAATTAGCTCGGCAATAATCTATCTTTTTTGTAATAAAATCAATGCAAAGTAGCTAATGTCAATATAAATTTCGATTTTTAATCAGCCTTATTAAAAATCCCTACATATTGTATTTTTATGAAAAGAACTAATCTCACGTATATTTTATCAAAAAGAGTCTTAGGTTACGCCTTATTTTTTACCTTTTTTGCTCTAGATCATGGATTTGCACAAAATCGATCGCAGCAGGGGTCGCAGGTATTAGAGCCTATTGTGCAAAAAATCGTAGCAGAAGCCAATCATAATTCTCAGCTAGAATCGCTTGCGTTTGAACTGTTAGATGTAGTTGGCCCCCGCTTAGTGGGGACTCCAGGCATGACCCGTGCAAATGAATGGGCACTTGCCAAATTTGAAAGTTGGGGAATTACAGCTCAAAATCAAAAATTTGGAGAATGGAGAGGATGGGAGCGCGGTATTTCACATATCGATATGATCACACCCCGTGTCAAATCATTGGCGGGAACACAACTTGCATGGAGCCCGAGTACAAAAGGGAAAAGTATACAAGCGGAAGTTATTAGCCTACCAGATGTAAAGGATTCCTTATCATTTCATAAGTGGCTCCCTTCTGTTAAAGGTAAATTTGTGATGATTTCAATGCCACAGCCAACCGGTCGTCCGGATCATAACTGGGAAGAGTATGGGACCAAGGAATCTATTGATCGGATGAAAGTGTCTCGGGACTCCCTAGCAGTTTTATGGAACAACCGTATCAAAGCTTCTGGAGTATCAGCAAATTCTATCCCAGCCATGTTGGAAGATGCAGGTGCAGTGGGTATATTGACCAGTAATTGGTCAAAAGAATTTGGCGCGAATAAAATATTTGGAGCACGGTCATATAAGGCGCCATCGCTCGATATCTCCTTAGAAGATTATGGTATGTTATACCGTTTAACCGAAAAGGGAATCAGTACAAAGATCAGTGTCGAGACTGCTTCAAAGGATTTAGGAAACGTACCATCATTTAATACTATTGCAGAAATTAAAGGAAGTCAATTTCCGAACGAATACGTCATTCTTTCAGCTCACCTTGATTCTTGGGAGGGAGGTTCAGGAGCAACAGATAATGGAACCGGAACTATCGCTATGATGGAAGTCGCACGTATTTTGAAAAAGATCTTACCAAATCCTAAGCGAACTATACTAATCGGTTTGTGGGGAAGTGAAGAACAGGGTTTAAACGGTTCCCGTTCATTTGTCTTGGACAATCCGGAGATAATCGAAAATACACAAGCTGTTTTCAACTTAGATAATGGCACAGGCCGTGTCGAGCGAATTAATGGCTCAGGCTTTGTTCATGCTTATGACTTTGTATCCCGCTGGATGTCTGCTGTACCTGCGTATGTTACAAAAGATATAAAAACTGAATTTCCTGGATCGCCAGGTGGCGGCGGATCAGACCACTCATCCTTCGTTGCGGCAGGAGTACCAGCTTTTATGCTAAGCTCATTGTCTTGGGGTTATTTTTCAAATACATGGCATACCAATTTGGATACTTATGATAAGTTAGTGTTTGATGATCTCAAGTATAATGTAATTCTTACTGCTGTGATGGCATATAAAGCCTCTGAGGAAGGTAAGTTGGTTAATCGGGAGCAACGGGTGCTTCCGGCGGGAAGTGATGGTAAACCGGGTATTTGGCCCCCTATTAGACAGCCAAGGAGAACAGGAGTTGGATATTAGGTAACATTTGAAATAGATTCTTTATTAAGAATTTGTAAAATATTGGGCTTTTATTAGTTCATGTTATTAATAAGGATTTTTAAATCCTTATTTTTGTTTTTATCTGTATGTCAGATTGAAACAAATTAGATTGGAATTTATAAATGGCGAAGACACAGGATAATAGTCCGAAAAATTATATTCAAATAAAAGGGGCAAGAGTCAATAATTTAAAGAATATTGATGTCGATATCCCTAAGAACAAACTGGTTGTTATTACAGGTATGTCAGGCTCGGGCAAATCTTCCTTAGCATTTGACACGCTCTATGCCGAGGGGCAACGTCGTTATGTCGAAAGTCTCTCGTCCTATGCCCGTCAGTTTATGGGAAGGATGAATAAACCTGAAGTTGATTACATTAAGGGTATAGCACCGGCGATAGCGATTGAACAACGCGTTATTACAAGCAACCCACGCTCTACTGTCGGTACATCGACTGAGATTTATGATTATCTGAAACTATTATATGCACGTATAGGCAAAACCTATTCTCCCGTATCTGGACAACTTGTTACGAAAGATACAGTATCCAGTATTGTAGATTTTGCAACGGCTTTAGAGCAGGGAACATCTATTACCATTTATGCTCCACTAATTCCTACCAACGATCGTAAGTTAAAAGAGGAACTTTCGCTTTTATTGCAGAAAGGTTTTGTTCGTATCAAGTATAAAGGTGAGCTACAGAAAATAGAAAGCATTATCGATGACAAGAAAGTAGATAATAAAGCGATTAAAGAAGGTGAAATAGAAATCGTTACGGACCGTCTTCGTATCGACTCGGATGACGATACCTTAAATCGTCTTTCGGATTCTATTCAAACAGCTTTATTTGAAGGAAAAGGTAATTGCTCCATAGCCGTAGGAGACGAGTTACATCATTTCTCAGATCGTTTTGAGCTTGATGGAATCTTGTTTGAAGAACCAACAGCTAATTTCTTCAGTTTTAATAACCCATATGGAGCATGTCGCCGTTGTGAAGGATACGGTAAAGTGATTGGTATTGATCCAGATCTTGTCATCCCAGATAAAAGCCGATCGGTATATGATGGTGCTATCGCACCTTGGCGAGGGGAGAAGATGGGCGAATGGTTACAGGCACTGATCAAAGTTTCATTAAAGTTTGACTTTCCTATCCATCGTTCCTATTCTGATCTAACAGCGGCACAAAAGAAATTGCTGTGGACGGGTAATAAGTATTTTTCAGGTTTAAATCAATTTTTTCAAGAGCTTGAGGAACAGACTTACAAAATCCAATATCGGGTCATGTTATCCCGCTATCGTGGTAAGACAGATTGTCCAGAATGTCATGGTTCCCGTCTTCGTCAGGATGCAACCTACGTTAAAGTTGGTGATCGATCCATTACAGATATCGTATTAATGCCTTTAGATAAAGCATTGGAGTTTTTCCAAGGGTTAGAACTAAAAGGAAATGATCTTTTAATTGCGAAGCGGTTATTATCTGAAATTGAAAGCCGGTTACAGTTTTTATGTGATGTAGGATTGAGCTATTTAACTTTAAATCGCTTATCCAACTCTCTTTCTGGAGGTGAATCGCAACGTATCAATTTAGCGACTTCTTTAGGAAGTTCGTTGGTTGGGTCAATTTATGTCTTGGACGAACCGAGTATAGGTTTACATCCTCGCGATACACAAAGGCTTATAGGTGTTTTAAAATCGCTAAGGGATATTGGTAATACAGTCATTGTGGTCGAGCATGAAAAGGAAATGATGGAGGCTGCCGATTATCTGATCGATATTGGTCCGGAAGCAGGTATAAATGGTGGTGAATTGGTATTTGCGGGTCACTACGATGATATCATTAAAGATAAAAAAAGTTTAACAGGTCGTTATTTAAGCGGACAAGATCAGATCGTCATTCCGGCTCAACGCCGTACATGGAACAATTCCATTACCGTTAAAGGAGCGCATGAAAATAACCTGCAGGGTATCGATGTGACTTTTCCACTTAATAATTTTACTGTTGTAACCGGTGTTTCCGGTTCTGGGAAAACATCACTTGTAAAACGGATTTTATATCCAGCGCTGCAAAAAGCGATCGGGAATTATTCCGGTGAGCAGACAGGAGTTTACGATGGAATTGAAGGAGATATTGATCGCGTTGAACAAATTGAAATGGTTGATCAGAATCCGATCGGTCGTTCTTCACGATCAAATCCCGTTACCTATGTAAAAGCTTGGGATGAAGTTAGAGCTTTATATTCAAATTTACCGGCAGCTAAAGCTGCAGGACTAAAACCCGCCGCCTTTTCATTTAATGTGGAGGGTGGTCGCTGTGACGTATGCCAAGGCGAAGGAGAAGTCAAGATTGAGATGCAATTTATGGCCGATATTGTGCTGCCTTGTGAAGCTTGTGAAGGCAAACGCTTTAAACAGCATGTACTTGATGTCCAGTATAAAAGTAAATCGGTTTCAGATGTTTTGGAATTGAGTGTTGATGAGGCTATTGTTTTCTTTGCTGATCAACCTAAAATCTTATCTAAACTTCAACCTTTACAAGATGTTGGACTAGGTTATGTGAAATTGGGACAATCATCGAGTACACTATCTGGTGGAGAAGCACAGCGTATTAAACTGGCTTCATTCTTAATTAAAGGAAATAACAGTAAGAAAACACTTTTTATATTTGATGAACCAACAACAGGTCTCCATTTTCATGATATTAAGAAGCTCTTGAAATCGTTTGAGGCACTGATTAATTTAGGGAATAGTATTTTGGTTATCGAACATAATATGGATATGATCAAATCGGCAGATTGGGTGATAGATATCGGTCCTGAAGGCGGAGATAAAGGAGGGAAATTAGTTTTTGCAGGACTTCCTGAAGATTTGGTCAAATGTAAAGATTCTTATACAGGGCAATATTTACAGACTCATTTAACGAATTAATTTTACATTTATAGCCTAAACAAAATAAAAGACATGATTAAAAAAATGTTAATAATGATGTGCGTAGGGTTGAGTAGTTTGACAACCTTTGCACAGTCGCCAGAACGTCCTAAATTAGTCGTGGGTCTTATGGTTGACCAGATGCGTTGGGATTACCTGTACCGATTCGCTGAACGTTATGGTGAAGGTGGTTTTAAAAGATTGTTGAATGAGGGATTTTCATGCGAAAATACGCTGATCAACTACATTCCAACGTATACTGCTATCGGCCATAGCTCTGTTTACACAGGATCAGTACCTGCTATACATGGTATTTCAGGTAATGATTGGATTATGGAGCAAACTGGTAAACCAATGTATTGTACTCAGGATGACAATGTCGTTGGGGTAGGTACAACAGAGGCTGAAGGAAAGCAGTCTCCACGCAATTTACTCGCTTCTACAATTACAGATCAATTGAAATTGGCGACCAATTTTCAATCAAAGGTTATCGGCATTGCTATTAAAGACCGTGGCGGTATTCTACCTGCTGGTCATTTTGCTGATGCAGCCTATTGGTTTGAATCTAAGTCAGGTAATTGGATTACGAGCAATTTCTACATGGATAAATTACCAAACTGGGTAACAGATTTTAATAAGAAAAAACTTGCTGAAAAGTATTTAAAACAAGATTGGAAACCATCTTACCCGTTATCGACCTATACTTCAAGTATTGCTGATGATAATATTTATGAAGGAAAATTTGCTGGAGAGGCAAGTCCAACATTACCAAGGGCAACTTCCAAATTGATGGCTAGTGAAGGGTATGAGTTGATTAAGACGACGCCTATGGGAAACACATTGACATTAGATTTAGCTAAAGCAGCTATAGAAAATGAAAAACTTGGAAATAACCCAACGAAAAGTACGGACTTTCTTTGTGTAAGCTTATCTGCTACTGACTATGTGGGACATCGTTATTCCCTTTCTTCTGTAGAAATTGAAGATATCTATTTAAAGCTGGATCATGAACTTGCAGATCTCTTCAACTATTTGGATAAATCAGTTGGTAAAGGTAATTACACATTCTTTTTAACAGCAGATCATGCCGCATCTTATAATTCACGTTATTTCATGGACATGAAAGGGAATGGGGGATATTTTCCAGGCAGACAGATCTTAACAGCATTGAATGATAATTTGAAAGCTAAGTTTGGTCAAGAAAAATTGGTTAAGAGTCTAATGAACTATCAAGTACATTTAGACAATGAGAAGATTGAAACTTTAAAACTAGATGAAGAAGCCATCAAAACGGATATCATCAAGTATTTGAAAAAACAGGATGGTGTTGCATTTGTTTTTGATATGTCCAAAGGTGATGTTCTTCAAGCTCCTCTAGCGATCCGCGAAAAAGCAATTAACGGATATCATATGAAGCGAAGTGGTGTTATTCAGATTGTTGTTGAACCACAATGGTATGAGGGATCTCCTCGTTCTACAGGTACAACGCACGGTACATGGTCAAGCTTTGATTCACATATACCATTAGTATTTATGGGATGGGGTATCAAACATGGCGTTTCTAATAAAGCTGTAAACGTTACTGATATTGCTCCAACTTTAGCCGCGTTGTTGCATGTTATGGAGCCAAATGGCAGTATCGGTACTCCTATAGTAGAAGTGTTAGGACAGTAATATCGCTTTTAAATGCTATATTACAGGTAAAATTTGTTAGATTTCTGCTATATAAATTTACTGATTGAAGAGAAGAGGGAGGTAAAATTGTTTTATAAGCAATGCAATAAGATTGTAAATAAAACAATTTTATCTAAGTTTGTAGATAAAATTGAATAAATAATATGCTTTCTAAAAAGACAAAATATGCCATTAAAGCCTTAATGGTTTTAGGTAGGAACTACGGTAAAGATCCCATGCAGATTGTAAAAATTGCAGAGGAAGAAAACATTCCGAAGAAATTTTTAGAACAGATATTGTTGGAAATGCGTAATGCAGGGATTTTGTATAGCAAGAAAGGTGCAGGAGGTGGTTACAGTCTAAATAAAGCACCAGAAGATGTTTATTTATCTCAGGTGATGCGATTGATCGACGGACCTATTGCCTTATTGCCATGTGTCAGTCTCAATTTCTATCGTTCATGTGATGAATGTACCACAGAGCATGCCTGTGGTATACGCGACACTTTTGTTGAGGTTCGTAATGCAATGTTACAAATACTAAACGATACGAGTGTTGCGAGTCTAATAAACAAGGAAAAACAATTAAACCTAGACACTACAGAAGATAGCTAGATAAATTAAACTTTTTACTGAAAGGGCCGAATTATTTGATTAATTCGGCCTTTTTTATTTTTAACGAAAATTTAACAAAAAGCATACGACTTTATCGTATTAAAACTATATCTTTAGTTTTTAATATCATTATAAACCGAACCTAATGGCCAAATTCTATTGGAGCATATTATTACTATGCTCATTTATGCTGACCAATGCAACACATGCACAAACAAAAGTATCGGGAGAGATTGTAGATTCGAAGGATGGGGGGAAACTTGGTAAAGCGGCTGTTGTATTATTAAATGCGAAAGATTCCGTTCTTGTCAAGTTCGTTAGAACAAATGAAAATGGATCCTTTTCCTTTCCTAAAATTGATACAGGAACTTACCGGTTCATTGTCTCCTTTCCTCAATATGTGGATGTTGTCAAGGATGTCACTGTAGGTCAAGAGCCCATTGCTTTTGGAACTATTAAACTATCAAAAGCAGCATTGCTTTTGGAAGAGGCACAAGTGACAGGTAGAATCCCTGTTGTCATTAAAGGGGATACCATTGAATATGATGCAGGAAGCTTTAAAGTCGAAAAAGATGCTAAAGTGGAAGATCTTTTAAAAGTCTTGCCTGGTATGACCATGGATGCAAACGGAAAGATTACGGCTAATGGAAAAGAAGTGAAGAAAGTATTATTGGACGGAGAGGAGTTCTTTGGTGATGATCCGACGCTCATCACCAAAAATATTCGGTCGGATATGGTCAGTAAGGTACAGGTGTATGAAAAGAAATCAGACCTGGCAGATCGTACAGGTGTTGATGACGGCGAACGCACACAGACTATTGATATCAAGTTAAAGGCCGATAGTAAGAAAGGAATGTTTGGGCAAGCTACCGTTGGTGGAGGTACCGATAACTACTATGGGGGCAAAGTGATGGTCAATAAATTTAAAGGGAGCCAGAAAATAGCTGTTTATGGTATTGCTGCCAATGATGGTATGGTGGGACTTGGATTTGAAGATGGACAGAAGTATGGTGTAGGGAGCAGTAATGTGGAAGTGATGGACGGCGGCGGTATTATGATTTCTGGTGGAGATGGTTCAGAGGGAGGATTTGATGGAAGATTTTATGGAGGCGGAGTACCCAAGGCATTAAATTTTGGAGCAAGTTACTCTGATAAAACGGCAAATGATAAGCATAAAATCAATGTCAATTTTAAGCGCAATCAGCTTAATGTAACCAATACGAGTACTTACTCTGCCCAAAATAACCTTCCTGAACAAGCACGTATTGATAATTCAGTGACGAGTTCGGACAATGAGACCAAGACAAATGGAGCAAACCTAAGGTATGATTATAAATTAGATTCCTTAACCGATATGACTGTGAAAATGGGTTTCAATAAATCGCAAAGAGATAACTTTTCAGAAACATTTGCGGACCAAAAAACTTTGGAAGGGCAGGGAATTACGGAAACATATTCTAAAAATAATTCAAGAACTGATCAGGATCAATTAAATCTTAATCTTTTGCTAACCCGCCGTTTTAAGAAGGTAAGAAGATCATTGACTTTAGCGGTCAATACCAATACCGATCAGAATAATAGCAATACAAATTATTTTTCTAGTGCATATCTTTTTAAAGATGACCGTACAGATACGATAGACCAGTTTAAAAGAAATAAAAATAAGAATACGAACTTAGGAGCATCATTGACTTTTACAGAGCCTTTATCTAAAAAATTGACAGGATCTATTGGATATTCTTTTTTAAATAATCGATCGGAGACTCTAAATCAATCTTTTGATAAGGATTCAATTACTGGTGAATATACTGTGCTCGATCTGGCGATACTCAATGATTTTGATTTTACAAGTACAAAAAATGGTTTAAGTACTTCACTCAATTATAAAGACAGTAAGTTAACGGTCAATCTAAGTAACCAATTGGATTTTGAAGATGTGAAGCGTGAGTACAATAATTTAACAACTGTGCTTCAGCGCAATCAAACTTCTATACGCCCGACCTTATCGGCTAATTATAATCTTACAAAAAGTAAAAGTGTTTATTTAAGATATTCAGGAAGAACTATTCAACCTTCACTGACTCAAATAGAACCTTTAAAGCAAAACTCACAACAATTAGTGACATACCTCGATAATTTCGATCTAAAGGCTGGTTTTAGTAATAATTACTCTGTAGAATTTAATTCTTACAAGCAACTTAAGGATCAAAGTATCTATGTTTATTTGAATGGTTCTCAAGGAATCAATAATATATCCACTAAGGTAACTTATTATGAAGATGGTCGTCAGGATATTCAGTCTGTTAATATTGATAAGGCTAACTGGAGTATATATGGCGGATCTGGATATCGTTTTGTCGTGCATAAAAAATGGGGACTGAATTTAAACCTTGGCGCTAATGTACAGTACAATAGTCAATATAGTTATCTATCACTTGGAAAGGGAGAGCCTAGTTTAAATCAGAATGAAAGTTGGAGCTTAGCTCCGAATATCGGATTTAATCGTTCTAAGGCTAATAAGTTAGATTTTTATCTATCAGTTAGTCCAGGCGTTGAAAATTTAAGTTCATCCTTACAACCTGAGTTAAGCAGAACATCTTTTAAAATGAATACGTTTGGTAGGGCCACTTATTATTTACCAAAAGAGTTTAAAATATCGATTGAAGGCCGTCAAAACTATCAAAGTTCAACTCAGACATTACAATCTATAAATATCGTCAACATGAATGGTTTTATTTCGAAAAAATTCTTAAAGGACAAATCTTTAGAAGCACAACTTTTTGTAAATGATATCTTTAATAAGAATAGTGGTATTAACCGGTATCAGAGTGGGTCTTCTTTTATTCAGTCCAGTAATGAGGTATTGCGCCGCTATGGAATGTTGAAGGTGATTTATAATTTTACAACCATGAAAGGAGGAAAATAAAATGAAAAAATATATTGTATCAATGTTTTTAATTATCGGATTTATAACAAGTGTGTCCGCTCAATACGCCTTTTTTCCCAGCAGTGGCACCGTAACTTTTGAACGTAAATTCCATTTACATAACTTTCTAAAACGTAATTTTTTAAACAAACCTGATCTTAATGGTTGGGATAAAATCAGTGTTGAGCAGGCGATGAAATCCGGTCCCGCAGAGATGATTACGCATCATAGTCTAAAATTTTTTGATGATGAAACGATCTTTGAGACTATTCAAGAGGATTACCCGCCGAATTATCGCAATTACTCCTGGTACAGTCCGTTTATAAGTGATTCCAAGACCTATATCAATGTTAAAGATAATAGTTTCTTAAAATTGCTTCCTTTTGGAGATGAAGAATTATTAATGAAAGATTCGTTACCTAATGTGAAGTGGAAGTATACGGATGAGTACCGAAATATCGCAGGCTACGATTGCCGTAGGGCGAATGGTATTATTCAAGATTCAATTTATGTAGTGGCATTTTTTGCAGGACAGATTCCCAGCCCAACAGGTCCAGAACTTATTCATGGTTTACCAGGGATGATTTTGGGCGTATCCATTCCGAGTATGAACATTAATATATTTGCAACAAAGGTGGAATTAACCAATACTCCAGTTTCCAATGTGCTGACAAAGAAAAAGAAAGTGGTGGCCGAGCCAAAAACTGCAGTTATCGCAAAACTGAAATCATCAGTTTATGATTGGATGGACGAAAAGGAATTCAATAAAAAGCTGAAAGCGATATTATTTTAAACAAGAAAGGGAACTCATCGTTCCCTTTCTTGTTTAAATATAGTTTTTTATCGAATGGTACTACCCGGTTTGATTGCCGAGGTTGGATTCACAAAGTCCAAACGGCCATCAGCATCCTCAGCCATTAAGATCATCCCTTGAGAGGTGATTCCTTTGATATCGCGAGGCTCCAGATTTACTAAAATAGATACCTGCTTACCAATGATTTCTTCAGGAGTGAAGAATTCTGCAATTCCGGATACAACCGTACGTTGGTCAATTCCAGTATCAATTTTGATTTTTAATAATTTCTTTGTTTTAGCAATTTTCTCTGCTTCTAAGATCGTACCCACACGAATATCAAGTTTCGTAAAATCTTCGAAAGCAATATTTGCTTTAGCCGGTTCAGTTTTCACATTTGCTGCTGCATTTGCAATTTTTGCCTGAGCCAATTTGTTTAATTGAAATTCAACCTGCTCGTCTGTGATTTTTTCGAACAATAGTTGGACTTCACTCAATTGGTGGCCATCAGCAATTAAATCCGCTTTACCTGCATTTGTCCAATTTGTACTTGGGAAATCAAGCATTTCGAAAAGTTTTGTAGCAGTTTTCGGAAGGAAAGGCTGTGCTAATACCGCTAAGTTTGCGACTATTTGTGTGGCCACATTCAGAACCGTTTTTACACGTTCCTCATCCGTTTTGATTACTTTCCAAGGCTCTTCATCTGCTAAATACTTATTTCCTAAACGAGCAACATTCATAAACTGTGCTAATGCCTCGCGGAAACGATATTGCTGTATAGAGCCGGTGATCGCATCAGGGAATTTTGCTAATTCAGCAAAAACATTGTGATCAACTTCATTTAACGGAGAACCGCTAACTACTTTGCCATCAAAATATTTGTGAGAAAGTACCATGACACGGTTGACAAAGTTACCAAAGATAGCAACCAGTTCATTGTTAACTCTAGCTTGGAAATCCTTCCATGTAAATTCACTATCAGATGTTTCAGGAAGAATAGAAGTCAATACATAACGTAATTCATCTTGTCTACCCGGAAACTCTTCTAAATATTCATGTAACCAAACAGCATGATTACGAGAGGTCGATAATTTGTCGCCTTCAAGATTTAAGAATTCATTTGCTGGTACGTTATCCGGTAAAATATATTCACCATGTGCATGTAAAATTGCGGGAAAGATGATACAGTGGAATACGATATTATCTTTTCCAATAAAATGGATTAAACAAGAGTCATCATCAGGATTTGCTTGTTTTTTCCAATAATCTTCCCAGTTTTTACCATGATCAATAGCCCATTGCTTGGTAGCAGAAATGTAGCCTATCGGAGCATCTAACCAAACATAAAGTTTTTTACCAGCAGCCTCTTGAAGTGGAACATCTACTCCCCAGTCCAAATCGCGGGTCATAGAACGAGGTTGTAAACCTGATTTTAACCAAGATTGGCATTGACCAAAAACATTTGATTTCAAAACGTCTTTTTTACCTTCGATCAACCATTTCTCTAACCAAGGTTGGTATTTATCTAGGGGCAAGTACCAGTGTTTTGTTTTTCTTAATACCGGTGTTTTTCCGCTCAATGTCGATATTGGATTGATTAAGTCTGTTGGACTTAACGAAGTACCACATTTCTCACATTGATCACCATAAGCACCTTCCGACTTACAGTTAGGGCAAGTACCAACAATATAACGATCAGCTAAGAATTGATGAAAATCTTCATCATAGTATTGTTCCGAGAATTTCTCAACGAATTCACCTTTATCGTACAAATTCGTGAAGAATTCTTGAGACAACGCATGGTGGATAGGTTCAGAAGTGCGGTGATAGATATCAAATGCAATACCGAACTCTTCAAAGCTCTGTTTAATTTGTGAATTGTACTTATCAATAATTTGCTGTGGTGTGATACCTTCTTTTTTTGCACGGATGGTAATCGCCGCGCCATGTTCATCAGAACCACAGACATAGACAACGTCTTTATCGTTAAGACGTAAATAGCGCACGAAAATGTCGCCAGGAATATATGCGCCGGCCAAGTGACCAATATGCAAAGGACCATTAGCATAAGGCAATGCAGATGTAATGGTGTAACGTTTTTTGGATAAATTACTCAATGCTATACAGTAAATTAGTAGTTAGCGAAATAAAAAAACACTATAAATGTTTGTTTCTTTGACAAAGATAATTCAATTTGCGGTATTAAAATAAAGATTATGACGAAAATACCTGAATTTCTTAAAGCAGGCGATAAAGTCGCAATTGTCTGTCCTGCAAGTTTTATTCGTGGAAATATAGATGCCGCCGTTAAAATTTTGGAATCATGGGGCCTGGAGGTCCTTTTGGGAAAGACTGTCACAGCCACTTACCATCAATTTGCGGGAGATGATCATGAAAGAGCTGCCGATTTGCAATGGGCTTTGGACGATGAGACGATCAAAGCTGTTTTTGCGGCAAGAGGTGGATACGGCTGCGTAAGGATTATTGATCAACTTGATTTTTCGCTTTTTCAAAAACAGCCTAAATGGCTTGTTGGTTTTAGTGATATTACTGTTTTACATAGTCATATTCAACAGCAATTTGCCATTCCTACCATACATGGGCAAATGCCAAAATCTTTTGAAGCAGGTACTAAAGCTTCTTTAGATACATTGAAGGCCGCTCTTTTCGGGCAGTCGGTAGACTACAGCTATGAGCAGAGAGAATTTCCAAATAGAGTAGGAGAAGCAACAGGAATACTTGTTGGAGGAAATTTAGCTATTCTACTATCCGTACTGGCATCTGAGTCTGATGTCAATTACGATGGTAAAATTTTGTTTATCGAAGATGTCGGAGAGACTTTCTACAGTGTCGACCGTATGTTATGGGCATTGAAGCGGGCCGGGAAATTTAAAAAATTGAAAGGCCTGATTGTCGGCGGTTTTTCCGGAACGAAAGATGCTGATCCTTCATTTGGACAGTCTGTCTCTGAAATTGTGATGGACAAAGTAAGGGAAGCAGATTTTCCTATTGCATTCGCTTATCCTGCCGGTCATATTGATGATAATCATGCATTAATTTTTGGGAAGAAGGTGAAATTAAAGACCACAAAAAATAAGGTTTCATTAACATATATCGATTAAATATTATGGCACTATTTCAAAATTTAGGAAAATATAAAGATTTCGGTTTATTGATCATGCGTGTTGGTTTAGGCGTGATGATGATTGTGCATGGATTCCCGAAAATGATGGGCGGAGTAGAAACATGGACCAAGCTTGGGGGTTCTATGGGAGTATTAGGCATTCATTTCTTACCCATTTTTTGGGGATTTATGGCCGCCGTTACCGAAGGAGTAGGAGGTTTGTTTTTATTGATAGGCCTTTGGACTAGACCTACTTTACTTTTTTTAGCGTTCACAATGATTGTTGCGGCCCTTGTTCATTTCGGAAAAGGAGATGGCATTAAAGGAGCCTCTCATGCCATTGAATTATGCTGTGTTTTTATTGGTCTATTATTTATCGGTCCGGGAAAGTATTCTGTTGATAAGAAATAATACAGTTGAACTTATTGTAACAAGAGAAAAGGCTTAACACATCGTGCGTTAAGCCTTTTCTCTTGTTCTGTGAACGTTCTATTTTAGTATGTCGAAACAATTCCCAAGTCTCCGATAGGAGTGATTACTCTAAACTTGTAGGTCGACTTGCTATTAAATGGAATCGCACCTTTATATTCTTTTGATTTTAAAGTAGGTTCCGTGTTATCTTCACTGTAGTAAATTTTAAAACCAGGGTAGTCGGTGTTGGCTGTTAACTTTCCATCGATCAATTTTACTCCGACAGCAGGTACACGATAATGATACCCTTTATTTAATTTATCTAATTTCTTCAATTCATCATTACCTAACTTCTGCATAAATCCAGCATAGCTTTTTTGGTAAGTCTGATGATCAAAATTTTCGCCATTTTCCCAGCTTTGTTCCGGAGCCCATCCACGATCGGCAACTGCCAATAAGCGTGGAAAAATCATTTCTTCAAGACGCGTATCGTTATTTATTTTTTCAGACCAAAGTCCAGCTTTAACACCCAAAAAGTTTGCTTTGCCTTTTTCCGTTAAATGCACCTTATTTTTTGCGAAATCTTTCGGTAACTCGTTTCCTGAATTGTCTTTGAACAGGTTAATAAAATAGTTCTCCGGAGCAAACGAGTATGTTTTGTTAATATCAACCAATCCTACCCAGCTATGTCCCGGCTCAGCAAAGTTATGGTCCCAGGTCATGTCCAGATAGTTGTTATAAGCAGAAGTAAACACAACTTTGTAACCTGCATTCGCTAGGCGGTACGCTAAATCTTCCTGTCCACCACCGATCAGGTTATTCCAGACGTTTAAGTTGATGTTATGATCGGCCAGTGCTGGATTTACATCCATTCCCTTTCCGAAATTTTTCATCCCCATTTCTTCCCAGCCCGACATGATCAATCCTTTAGAGTGGCATAATTCATTAATACGGTTAATGTAATATGGCCACACATCATGCACGGATGTGATGTTATTTTCTTTCATGAAAGCTTCGATCTTTGGAGATTTTTCCCAGACGCCAGCAGGCGTTTCATCACCACCTAGATCGATAATCTTTAAAGGTACACCGGCTTGTTCATGCATTTTTTTCACTTCATCGATTACCTTACTTAAGAACTGGTACGAAGAAGGTAAGGCAGGATTTAAAACGTTGTCGTTCCAGTTCTGTGCAGAGTTGTATACCGATAGGTCTTCTGGATCATGTAATAAATATTCTTCCGCACCTTTTAGGTCTCCGGCTTTTTTAAGTTTATTGTAACGCGCTTCCATTGATTTTATCGCAGCACGTGCATGTCCAGGAGTTTCAATTTCTGGAATGACATCAATATGTCTTGCGGCTGCATAACGTAAAATCTCGATATAGTCCTGCGTGCTCAGATATTGTTTCTCTTTTGCTACCGCTCCAGATCCATAGGCCGGTTGTATGGCTTTTCCATCTTTAAAGTTGGCAGAGCGTACACTACCGACCTCAGTCAATTCAGGTAATCCTGGAATTTCTAAACGCCAGCCCTCATCATCGATGAAGTGGAAGTGAAATTTATTCAGTTTGTACTGCGCCATTGCATCCAAAATACGAAGTACCTCAGCTTTGCTATGGAAATTACGTGCCACATCCAGCATGAGACCACGATACGGGAAACGGGGCTGATCTTTTACCTGAGCATATGGGAAATTCAATGATTTATTCGTCGGGCTCCATGCTGCGGCAGGAATTAAAGATTTTAATGACTGTAAACCGTAGAATGCACCCGTAGGAGTACTTGCTTTAATTTCGATTCCTTTGCTATCGATATTCAGTGCATAAGCCTCGTCTTCAAAGCCTGCAGTTTTAACGATCTTGATTTGGGCGTCTTTACTCGTGCTTTTCTGTGCCTGTATTCCAGTTTGATCTTTTAGAAATTGAATGAATAAAGCGGCTTCATTATTAAAATCATTATCGCTATTGATTGAAATAGTATTTGTCAATTTAAATGACTTTGTTTTATCAAAGCTTGCTTGCGCAGGTAGCGGTAGAATATCCTGCTGTGAGCCTTTAGAAAGAAGTTCATTGCTCGCAAACTTCTGCTCTAAATAGGCTTTACGCTGTTCTGCTGTAAAGGTATTGCGTTGCGCTTCATAGTTTTTGATGTCCGCATAGGTGTCTTTACCATCATAGCTTACGTAAAGCCCGATTGGTCCATCCGTATAATTTATCAGGCCACCGAGTGTTGTAAAATTGATTTCAATGGTATCTTTGGGCTGTAGTGTTAGATTGTTTTTTGCAAATTCGATCTGGAATAAATCTCCATTACGATGTGACAATTTAAAACGGGAATCAACAGATTTTGCATCTATTCCACGGATGAAATTAAACCATAGTGACCAATCTTTAAGTGCAATTTGCTGACTGTCTGTGTTTTTAATGATTAATTTTGACGTCGGGTTTTTCTTTAAACTTATTCCTGTTGGAACTTCCCAGCGTACTGAAATCTTATTTTCAATGTTTGCAGGAGACTGGGCAAAGAGATTTGCTGTCAATAATGCCATTGTAGTAGACAGCCAAATGGACTTTTTATACGGTTGATAACTCATGAATCTATAAGTTGTTTAGTTTGTTGTGTGATCTAAAGATACAATTTTTAGAGAAATAAATAATTTTTCATTTTTATTTTGAAATATTCAATAACCTTTCTATATTTGCACACCGAAACACAAAAAGGCCCGTTCGTCTAGGGGTTAGGACGTTAGATTTTCATTCTAGAAACAGGGGTTCGATTCCCCTACGGGCTACAAAAAAGCGACTTCAAAAGAGTCGCTTTTTTTATGCGCTTTATTTGGCATATGTCCTATTTTATGCTAAGGTATTTTGTGTGATTTCTATAAATTAATACCCTATTTAATTCCATTTTTTTCATCAATTAATCTATCCCCAAAGAAGCAGATGTAGCATCTTTTTATTCTCTATCTGTGGCATCGTTGTCATACTAATCAATTTAAATTTAAGATGCGCGTACGGGGAGTTTGATTATGTAATAAATCACATACATGGAAGTTATATGGGTGAATTATATTATTTTTGGAATTTATGCTATTAATTAGCATAGAAATTAAACTTAATTTAATGATGAATAAAAAAATTATATATGGTTTATTAGGGGCAGTTATTTTAAGCGCAAGTTTAAAATTGGGGTATGCTCAGCAAAAGAATTTTGAAACCGCTACGGTATCAACCCTTCCTTCTATATTTCCCTCACCTGTGTTTATGGAACTTCAAGGCGAGAGCTTTCCTCTTGGACAGACCATTACTTTAGTTGCATTACCAGAGGTTAGTGAGTATACTAAGACCACAGTGGTGAAGATGCTGAACAAGGCAGGAGTGAAGAATGTGAATACAACCCAAAAGATTCCAAAGTCAATTCGAGGTACAGTAGTGGTTCTAGGGGAGAGCAAAAGTGGGGACGGAACAGCACTTCTTAGCAACAACCAGGCAATTTTAGATGCTCATAAAGAAGGTTATGTAATTTCTAGTGGAAAAAAAGATCAAGGTTTTTTAATATCACTAATGGGGCATGATGCGCATGGTCTATTTCATGCCACACAAAGCTTCGCACAGTTAATCACAAGCGCTTTCTTTCCATCACTATTGATTCAAGATTACCCAGCTCAGCCTATCCGCGGTTCGGTGGAAGGGTTCTACGGGAAACCCTGGACTATGCTAGAGCGTGAGCAACATTTATTATTTTTATCCTCTGTTAAAGCCAATACCTACGTGTATACGCCAAAAGATGATCCTTACGCTAGAGATAGATGGAGACAGCCTTATCCAGCGGACACATTATCAGAACTTGGCCGTATAGCAAAGATTGCAACCGATAATCATATCAACTTTGTTTATGCAATATCGCCTGGTCCAACGATTTGTTTTTCATGTAAAACAGATTTTGATCTATTAAAAGACAAGGTAAATGCGTTAAGAAGTGTGGGTGTGCGTAGTTTTTATTTGGCATTAGATGATATTGAGTATCAAAAATGGAATTGTAATCAAGACTCGATCACTTTTGGGAAATCTGGTCCTGAAGCTGCCGCGGTAGCACAATCTTCATTATTAAATAAATTGCAGGACTATATTAAGGGAGTAGATCCTGAGGCGCCAAATTTAATTATGGTTCCCACAGAGTATTATGATGCTAAAGAAACCCCGTATAAAGCCGCATTACGTAAAAATTTAAATCAAGATATCGTTGTTCAATGGACAGGAACTGATGTCGTTCCGCCATCAATTTCAATAAATGATGCAAAAGCCGCTACTAAGGTGTTTGGAAAACCAACATTGCTTTGGGACAATTATCCTGTAAATGACTATGCAGAATCTAAAGGAAGGCTTCTTTTAGCGCCATATGATAGAAGGGAAGCAGGGTTATCAAAACAGCTTGCTGGCATTTTATCCAATCCAATGAATCAGGAAGCTGCTAGTAGAGTAGCCATATCGGGAGTCGCTGCTTTTGCCTGGAATGATCAAGATTACGATGCTTCTCGTACTTGGACATTTGCTGCGCGTCAATTAGCTGGAAATAATCCAAAAACCACTCAGGCACTATTGCTGTTTTTCGATACCCAGCATTTAGCCCCAACATTTGGAACACACCCTTGGCAAGTGCAAGCACCAGCATTAAAGTTAATTTTAGATAAGTTTAGAGATGCTTTTTCTTATGGTAATAAAGATGACCGTGCGCAGGCTATTAAAAGTCTCATAAATCATGCTCATGAATTTAGAAATGCTCCAAATATTATTCGTTCAGGAACAATTGATAAGGGTTTTGTTCGTGAAGCTGGACCGTGGTTAGATGCGATGGCAATATGGGGAGAGGCTTTAGAATCTGTTGTCACAGGTTTGCAGGAGGTACAAATGGGTAAAAGCAACAGTGTCAGTTATTTTGATAAAGCTCAAGAACTCGCTAAAAAGGCAGCTGTTATTCCATCAACTCCAGGCGCGACTCGCTTTGAAGGACCAGTTAAAATTGCTGACGGAGTATTGGATGTATTTATTAAGGATGTACCAAAATTACTTTATATAGCAAAAGGTAGTAAGTAGATCATACTTGTTGGTCAGATTAATCCAACGAGAAGATATCAAATCTTTCATTAAAGAACAGCTAAAGGTAATTCCTTTAGCTGTTCTTTTTTGTTGTAACTTGATTTCAGACTCGATATTAAATGGGTTTTAAGATAGAAATAAGAAAGGAGCGGAAGGTCGATATTTGTAAAATCTGTAATACTTTAGTGAAGCCTTATGTTGATTAATAATCAGCAAATTAGATAGTTTGTTACTTATTTTTTGTTCACTATTTCACACATGTTCACGTTCCATGAACATGTGTGAAATAGTGAACATATATTTGTTTTATCTTTCTCATGGGGCATTTACCGGCTATTGGAATAACTCTTAAAAATCTTATCAGAAGCCAATTTGTGGAACATGAGGAAGCTCTACCAAGTATTCCCTGAATTTGCCCCATTCTCTATGTAGCGAATCTTCGCTGGACAAATATCCGTTTGATTATGCATATCGATGAATTCAGCGAACAGGACTATTATATCAAGGATGCAACAGGTGAACAATAAGCTAATGATGACTTGACAACGAGATGTGCAGTAAGTAAACTGCGATAAGAAGTAGTAGGACGAAGTGTCAAATAATGAAGAATTGGCGCATTTCAGGGAAGCTAGGTAACCGTCAGTTTTATGGTTAGTGTGCAATGGAGCATGTCTTCGCGCTATGGCGTAGCGGTTTCGACGATGGAGAAAAGCATTTAAACCTAGGTCGATGTGATTTAGAGCGGCGGGGAAATGTTTTGGTCACCCGGGGAAATGCAACACACCGTTGACAGTGTGGCTTTGCAATATGTCTAAGAGTTTTTGAGGTTCATGAAAGGGGGAGGAGGAAGGACTAAGTGATTCACCGAGATGACGGATTAATATGGATACTCGGGAAAATGCATCGGAATGGTGGCTGTATAATTTCACCACGTGGCGAAATGGTCAAGTGCGTCCGGAGATTCCTTTCGCCATACCGCGATATTGACCATGGAATTTTTTTATTAAAAGTTTTTTTTCTAAAATCTCATGATATAAATAGTTATTCGGAAGTAGACTTCATCTCAAATATTGACAAATAAAATTTAGATTGCAGATCATTTTTTGATGATCCTTACCACGATTTTAGGTTCCAATTGGATTATTCAGAGTGATAGATGAATGCAATACTCATTTAACTTTTTGAAAAGCAAATAGTTGTAAGCTAATTATTCCTATTGAAATAAAAAAAGTCCAGATCAACTTCGTCGATCTGGACTTTTTGTTTTGGGATATTGTTTATTCCCAAGTTTTTTCGCCTTTTTTCATTTTTTGAAGCGTTGCTAAATAATCCTCTTTTTTATCGTTTGCAGTCAAAAGTGATATCGCTTTCTCTTGTGTTTTGATTGCTTGATCTTTGTCACCTAGACGATAAAGAAGGTTGGCAAAGGTATCTAGATACATCGGTGTATCTTTCTCCTTCTCCAGTGATAATTTGCTCCATTCTGAAGCCGCTTTTAAACAAGCTGGGTCATCACAATTTTCAAAGATAGACCAAGCCATCTGGTTTAATTCCATTGCTGTGACCGTCGAACCGTATTTGGCAATATACTTATTAAAACTATCTCTCAATCCAGGATAGTTTTTAGTATAAGAGAAATAACGCGGTTGCATTTCCAAACTCGTTTTTTCGGTATTGACTGTAGGGTATTTCTGAGCCAGTTCTTTTTCTATAGCAGCAAAATCTACATCTTCCTTAGCCAGTATTTTGGTATTGACAGCTTCACTGATCAATAGCTTAGCTAAGAAATCATTTGCTTTAACCTTCTCGCTGATGGCATCAAACTTGGTTGGGTTATCTTTTATTAAGTTAAATGCTTTCGAATCCTTAATGCTCGCAGAAGAAATCAATAACTCTAAATTGTCTTTTGTAAAAATCTGATCTGTTGATAGCGAAGATAATACAATGCTCTCAGCCTTTGCCTGTGTTTCTTTATCATAAGCTTCTTTTGCCACTTGGGCCATAGCTTTTGCAATCGTTGTATTTTGTGGATCAGCATTGAATTTTGCCAATAGGGTTTCATACTGGGTATTCGGATCCAATGCCTTTTGAGCTTTAGCAATAAATCCATCCGCATCACCGCCCCCTACAATTCGGTGTACAAGCTTGCCTTTTGAATCAAAGATCAAGAAAGTAGGATATGCTACTACTTTATAATCTTTGGCAAAACGATCTGCTTCCGCGTACCAGGATTTTACTTCTTGATTATCCCCTTCGGTCTTATCCATTTGGATTTTGGCATTGATAAATTTGGCGTTGAAGAAATCACCTACCTTCGCCTGTGGGAAGATTGTGCTTGTCATGTACTTGCAGGGGCCACACCAAGTGGTGAAACAATCGACAAAAATAAATTTGTTTTCCTTGGCTGCCTTTTCTTTAATTTGATTCCAATTGAGACCATGCTCAAATTTTACCCCGTCGCTCTGAGCGAATAGTAATGATGGAACCAAGAATAGCATTAAAATTAATTTTCTCATAATCCGTTGATATTTATATGTGAATTTACTGAAATAAAAGCTTACCAAAAAATATTACAAAATCTTCAGAACCCGTAGAGCCGAAACCGAGGATTAATCAATAAGTCAATGCTCGGAATATCATACCCCAGTTAATAATGGTCAGTTCCCCGAATTTGACCAATTATCTACGCAGCGCGTAGTGAATCTTAGCTGGACAAATATCTGTTTGCTTATGCGTATCGATGAACCCAGCGAACGGGACTATTATATCAAGGAGGCCACAGTTGATATAAACTCACTATTCTCACCAATCGTTCATCTGAAAAGAATTCCAATTTGATCATTGATTCATATAGAATAATTCCTTAGTACTAGTTATGAGTCAATACTTTTTTTTAGTTTAAATAAGCAAAAAAATATTTGATGATTATTAAGATTTATGTTAATATACAATTTGATTACACCAGTTTTCTAAGTTTAAGATTTATCCCAAAAATGGATGTTTCCAAGGTGCTCGATAAGGTCTTCTTAATAATTTGGTTGCTTCAGGATCATCAATACATATTTTTTTAATAGGATCGTAGACCAATGGCCTATTCAATAACATGGATAGATTGGCGAGGATACAACTTGCAGTTGAGATATGTCCTTCTTCAATATCAGCAATAGGGAGATGGTCATTTTCAATCGCAGATAAAAGATTCAGCATATGTTGGCGGGTAGCAGGAGCGGTGTGCAGTTCGATTCTGGGTTCATTGAGATCTGCGGGAAATTTTTCTTTCTCATAAACGACATCCATCGCTATACGCTCTCCTTTACCAACCGGAATAAACTCATATTTCATGACACTGCCTTTTAAAGTACCTTTTTCGCCATAGATAACAAATGCCCAAGGGTATTCTGGATCTGCAGGAGTTCCCCAGGACCGCATCTGCCAAACGCAATTTAAGTCAGGATATTCAAATATAGCAGTCTGTGTATCCGCAATATTGGATTTTCCGCCTTTTTGCACAAATATCCCGCCTGTTGAAGTAATCTTTTCTGGCCATTTAAGTCCTAAAAGCCAACGAACAGTGTCGAACATATGCATACCCATATCGCCGGTAATACCATTACCATACTCCATGAAAGTGCGCCACCAGCCACCATGTGGTAAACCATCATAAGGACGCAATGGAGCCGGGCCTGTCCACATTTCATAATCCAGAAAGTCAGGAACAGGTTCTACTGCAGGATTTCCATTTTTACGCATATGATAATAACAGCACATCTCTACATGTGATATTTTACCAAGCAACCCTTGATCTATTATTCTGTTTTTTGCGTCTATAAGGTGGGCTGTACTTCTTCTCTGAGTACCTATCTGTACTTTTTTATTGTGTTTTCTTGCTGTGCTCAGTATCGCTTCGCCTTCCAGAACATCAATGCTAATCGGTTTTTGGAGATAAAGATGTGCCCCTGAACGTATGGTATCGATTGCTTGTTGCGCATGCCAGTGATCGGGAGTTCCGATGAGTACCAGATCCAGTTTATGTGCGTCGAGCATTGCTCTGTAATCATTGTAAAGTTTTGGTACTTTTCTGGATATTTGGCGTTCACTGATCAATTTTCCAGCTTCTTCCAGATGTTTGCTGTCCACATCACAGATTGCTACAACATCAATATCGCGTACCTGCATGAGTCTAAATAGATCGCTTTTCCCGTACCAACCTGCTCCAATCAATCCGACCCGCATATTTTTAAGTGTACTTGTAGAGAAAACGCCTTTTGCTTGAAGAGCAGATAAAGTTAAAACAGCAGTAGCACCTTGAATAAATTTTCTACGGTTCAGGTTGAAATCAGGCATAATTTGTTGGTTTAGGGTTTATTAAGAGAAAACAAACAACTGATCAAAATGTTTATTTTATTATTATTTCGCAATAAATTTATAAGGTGATTCTATCGTTATGAAATTTAGCTATTTAAGGAGATTTAACACTATTTTATATTTGTAAATAGGTGATAAACTATCAGATCTTTAGCGTATTTAAGATAAAAGCTAAAGAAGGATTTACATTTAAACCCTCTTTAGCTTTTTTATACAGATCCTTACTTAATGTTTATCGTTTAAATACCGTCTTACCTTCTTTGATGGTTTCTAATACCTGAATAGAGCGCAGTTCCTTCGGATCAATGGTTAATGGATCTTTATTTAATATCACAAGGTCTGCAAGTTTTCCTGCTTTTAATGAACCCTTTATATCCTCTTCTTGGTATTGATAAGCGGCATTGATGGTGATCGCTTTTAGCGCATCGATAACCGGAATACGTTGATCTGGACCCAGGACCATACCCGAACGTGTTATTCTATTGACAGCAGAATACACACCTGTTATCAGATCCGGTGGCGTAACAGGAGCATCATGGTGTATGGTAAATGTAATACCAGCATTTTTTGCAGCATTTGCAGGACTTATAAAAGCAGCTCTTTCAGGCCCGAAGACACTGCTGTAGTGCCAATCACCCCATAAATAAACATGTCCAGAGAAGTATGAAGGTATGACACCAACTTCTTTAATTTTGGCAATATGGTCAGGTCTGCTGTTTTGCACATGAATGAGTGTGGCACGGATTTCCGGTTTATAAATACCTTCTTCTTTTAATTTTCCTATTACACGCAATGCCTGATCAATAGCAGCATCTCCGTTCACATGTAGCTGGGCGGTGATGTTTTTTGAGAAAATCGTTTTTAAATCTTCATAAAGAACTTCATCCGTAAAAATTGGGAAGCCTTTATAATCTTTGTTTTGTCCTTCAGGAGGAACTAAGTAGGGTTGTGTCAACCAAGCTGTTTTTCCTTGTGGAGAGCCGTCATCGGAAAATTTGAAACCTCCAAATTTGAGGTTATTTTCATATTTCATGTAATGTGGTAAAAATGATTCCCACTCTTTTTTGTTGGCTTCAAAATCAGGAAAATAAACGATATCTGCCTTTATTAGCTTCTTGGCTGCTGCTTCTCGAAGTAAGGTAAGTCCTACACCCATAGTTCGGCCATCACAAATTGTGGTTTGTCCATAACTAAACCATTCATCCTGCGCCGCTAAAAAATCTTTAAGCGACTGTGATAAACCATCTGTTTCGGTCGGTTTTGGTAACATTGAAGTTAACTTTATTAGTGCCGTGAAACTGGCATTTTCTTCCAATTTGCCATTTAGACGATTAGTTTTCGGATCACGTCCATAATGTCCTCCCTGCGGATCTTTAGCATCTTCCGGAATCTGTAGTAACTTGAACATAGCCGTATTGATAACGCTGGCATGACCTGAAGTGTGAATCACAATTATAGGATTTGTTGTACTTACAGCATCCAGTTCTGCACGTGTCGGATGTCTATGCTCACTAATAATCGCGTCGTCATATCCATTCCCCATCACTGGAGTAGTTGGATCCAGCTGATGTTTTTTGATATAATCCTTAAGTGTGGTCTGCAGTTCTGCAATACTGTTTACTGTACCGTAAGGAGTTGGAGAAAGGTCAACAGCCTGAGACATGCCTGCTCGCGAAGTAACATGACTATGTGCATCAATAAATCCGGGCATTAACGTTTTGTTTTCTAAATTTACTTCAGCGGTTTTAGAACCAGCATAATTCATGGCTTCTTTCTTAGTACCTGCAAAAAGAATTTTCCCATCCTTAATAGCAAGTGCTTCCACTTGAGGATTACCGTCTTCCATGGTTAAGATTGGACCTCCGTAATAGAGGATGTCCGCATCATTCTTAGTGCTTTTACAACCTGTAATGATCAAAGCAAAAAAGATGATGTTTATATTGTATTTCTTCCACATAGCGTTAGTATTAGTAAATTAACTTTTTTTAAACCTTTATTGAATTTAATCAATAGTTTCTACTATAAACTGTTTTTTGCTTTTAAAGTTTTAAAAATTATGGCTGAAGCACAATAAAACAGCGTCGTAGTTGGAGAAGAGAAGTTGCTCTTAATTTCGTGATAAAAAACTATAAAGCAAAGGGGCCTACAGATTAACCGTAAGCCCCTTGATGTCTGCTTTTTTACCTTAAATATTCATCTTATTTCCAACCCCCGCCAAGGTCACGATAGGTATTTGCGACAGTATTCAACTGATCTTTTTTTGTTTTAATCAGCTCTAACTTTGCTTCTAATGCATCTCTCTGGGTCATCAGCACTTCAAAATAATCGACCCGGGCAGATTTAAATAAATCATTCGAGATATCATTTGATTTTGTTAAAGCGTCTACCTGCTGTGATTTAAGATCATAGCTTTTTTGTAGATTGCTGATCTTGGAAAGATGGTTTGAAACCTCAGCATAAGCACTTAATATCGTCTGCTGATAGTTGTACATCGCTTGTAGCTGCAGTGCACTAGCCTTGCTAAATTCAGCTTTAATACCATTTTTATTGATCAAAGGCATGGCAAGTTCTCCAGCAAGAGAGTATAACATAGACTCCGGCATTTTTACAAAATAGGAGGGTTTAAAAGCCTCTAAACCTAAAGTTGCAGAAATGTTAAAAGAGGGATAGAATTCTGCACGGGCAACTTTAATATCCAATTTTGCGGCCGCTAGATCCAATTCTGCTTTTCTGATATCTGCTCTATTGGCTAATAACTGGGAAGGGATACCACTATGAACCGCGGGTGATATCATCGTCAGAAAGCTATTCTTATCCCGTGGGATCTTTTGTGCAAAGCGTCCCAATAAAAGATTAACCCTATTTTCAGTTTCCTGAATATCCTGCTTAATCTCGTACGCTAAGCTTTGCGAATTGAGCATTTCAGCTTTGAATTTTTGAACCGCAAGTTCGGTTGATCTTGCGGCCTCTTTTTGTGCTTGGATAACCTCTAGTGCACTCTTCTGAAGCTTGATAGTTTCTTGTACGACGTCGAGTTGGTTATCTAAAGCAAGTAACTCGTAGTAGCTATTGGCCACTTCAGCAACTAAATTGGTCAAAACAAAGTTTTTCCCTTCCATTGTCGAGAGGTAGCGGGCTATAGCAGCCTTTTTTTGATCATGCAATTTACCCCAGATGTCTATTTCCCAGTTTCCGGTAAGAGCAGCTTCGTAATTCATGAGCGGATCAGGGAATTTCTTTCCGGGTGCGATATCAGTGCTCGCATCCCCCGCACCTTGACTTGTATAGCGTCCAACTTTTTCGACACCGCTTCCGATTCTCGCTTCAACAGTAGGAAGTAATTGTCCCTGTTTAAACCGAACTTCGCTCTTCGCAATTTCTATCTCTTGCAAAGTGATCATAAGCTCCTGATTGTTTTTCAAAGCGGTATCAATCAGACCGCTCAGGTAATGATCTGAAAAGAAGTCGCGCCATGGCGTAACAATCATGTTTGAACTGTCTTGAGAGGAAGCTGTCGAGTCATTAAACGCTACAGGAAGTACCTTATTCTCTTTTACAATTGGAATAGCGGGTACTTTACAGCTTGCGACTATAAAGCACATAACGGCTATTCCGATCCACTTTCTTATCTTAATATTATACATTGTGATCGATTTCTTCTGATAATGGATTCTCGTCTTCGTAAGACGTTAATTTACTTTTCGATGCAATTTTTCCGAAAATATAGTATAGACCTGGTATGATGAGTAGACCAAATACGGTTCCTATGAGCATACCGCCTGCGGCAGCACTTCCTATGGTTTTATTTCCAATAGCTCCAGGTCCTGTAGCAAATACCAGCGGAATAAGACCCGCAATAAATGCAAAGGATGTCATCAAGATCGGACGGAATCGCACCCCTGCCCCCTCGATTGCTGCGGCAAGAACCGAACTGCCGGCATTATGCTTCTGTACCGCAAATTCAATGATCAGTACCGCATTTTTACCGAGCAAACCGATGAGCATGACCATGGCTACCTGCGCATAAATGTTGTTTTCAAGACCTAATACTTTCAGTAAGAAGTATGCGCCAAAAATACCGGCAGGTAAAGAAAGTACAACTGCAAGTGGCAAAACAAAGCTTTCGTACTGCGCTGCTAAGATCATATAGACGAAAGTAAGACAGATCAGAAAGATATAGATCGCTTCGTTTCCGCGGGAAACTTCATCTTTTGAAATCCCTGCCCATTCGATACCGTATCCTCTTGGTAGGGATGCTTTGGCTACTTCAGTAACAGCCTTAATTGCCTCACCACTGCTATATCCAGGAGCCGCAGAACCGCTGATTTCTGAAGAGTTGTACATGTTGTGTCTTGTAATTTCGGAAAGACCATATACTTTTTCCAGTGTCATAAATGCTGCATATGGAACCATCTCATCCCGATTGTTTTTTACATACAGTTTCAGGATATCATCCGGTTGTGCGCGATATTGCGGCAATGCCTGTACCATGACCTTATACTGCCGATCATATTTGATAAAACTGGTTTCGTAATTACTTCCTACCAATGTGGACAGTGTGCTCATTGCATTGTCGATCGTAACTCCTTTTTGTTCGGCTTTTTCGTTGTCGATATGCAACATAAACTGTGGGAAACTAGCGCTGTAAAAGGTAAATACAGATGCCAGTTCGGGGCGTTTACTCAATTCTTTTACAAGATCTTTACTTACGGTTTCCATTTTTTTGAAGTCACCAGAACCTGCTTTATCCAAAAGGCGCAATTCAAATCCACCTGCGGCACCGTATCCGGGTACTGCCGGAGGTCCAAAAAATTCAATCGTAGCTCCCGTAATATCTTTTGACTTTTCTTCGAGTTCGTGCATCACATCCTGAACGGAGTTTTTACGGTCTTCCCAACTTTTTAAATTGATCAGACAGGTTCCAGTATTAGCTCCGGTACCTTCCGTTAGAATTTCATAACCCGCCAGAGAAGAAATAGATTTGACACCTTCAATCCCCATACCTATTGCCTGAAGTTTTTCAGCAATTTGATTGGTGCGTTCTAGTGTAGACCCCGGAGGAGTTTGAATAATGGCATAAAACATGCCTTGATCTTCATTTGGAATGAAGCCCGAAGGTAGGCTGTTGTTTAAAAAGAAGATCGCAGAACAAAATGCTGCCAAGAGTACGAATGTGACCAGTCTTTTATTAACGATCTTACGAAGTAGATCTTGGTAACGATTAGCTCCTTTTGTGAAAAGATTATTGAAGCTTGTCAAGAACCTATTTAATGGCGTTTTTTTCTTTGGATGTCCATGTTCATTTTTTAGGATCATGGCGCAAAGCGCAGGTGTAAGTGTTAGCGCAACCACACCAGATAAAATAATGGCTGTGGCCATGGTAATGGAGAACTGCTTGTAAAAGATACCAACAGGTCCTGACATGAATGCTACTGGAATAAATACTGCCGCCATAACAAGTGTGATCGCTACGATAGCCCCGCTTATCTCATGCATCGCTTCTTCCGTCGCTTTGAGAGGTGTGAGATTTTTTTCCTCCATCTTGGCGTGTACAGCCTCAATGACGACAATGGCATCATCGACCACAACCCCAATAGCCATGACCAGTGCAAATAGGGTAATAAGATTGAGGGTAATTCCAAATATAGACATACACGCAAATGTACCGATCAAAGAAACTGGAACTGCCATAGCAGGAATAAGGGTAGACCTCCAATCTCCTAGAAAGAGAAATACCACGATACCAACTAAGACGAAGGCTTCTAGAAGGGTATGGATAACCTTTTCAATAGATGCATCAAGAAATTTGGAAACATCATAACTGATCTCGTAATCCATGCCTTTTGGAAAGCTCGTTTCTTTTATTTCTGCTAATTTGCTTTTTATGTTTTTAATAACATCACTCGCATTACTTCCATAAGACTGTTTAATAACAATTGCTGCGGAAGGTCTGCCATTTAGCGTAGAATAGATGTCGTATAAAGAACTCCCAAATTCGACGTCTGCTACATCTTTTACACGCAGTATTTCGCCACTTGCTGTTGACTTGAGGATAATGTTTTCATACCCCTCTTTGGTATTGAAACGTCCTGGATATTTGAGTACATATTCAAATGTTTGTGATCTCTTTCCAGAGCTTTCGCCCGTTTTACCAGGAGAAGCTTCTAAACTTTGTTCATCAAGTGCTTTTAGTACTTCATCAGCAGATATTTTGTAAGCCAGCATGCGATCTGGTTTTAACCAGATACGCATGGCATATTCTCTGTTACCTAGAATGTCGGCAACTCCAACACCATCAATCCGTTTCAGCTCGGATAGGATATTGATATCACCGTAGTTGAAGAGGAAGTTTTGATCGGCTTTGGGGTCCTTACTGAATAAATTGACGTAGACGAGCATGTTAGACTCTTCACGGGTTATTTTTACACCTTCTCGAACGACTAAAGGCGGTAATTTATTGATAACAGAGGAAACCCTATTTTGTACATTGACCGCAGCGAGATTGGGATCTGTTCCCAGGTTGAAAATAACCTGAATAGAAGCCTCTCCGTCATTACCTGCATCTGAGGTAATGTATTTCATGCCGGGTACACCATTGATCGCACGCTCTAGGGGGATCAATACCGATTTTACCATCAGCTCGCCATTTGCTCCGGGATACTCCGCCGTTATGTTTACTTTAGGTGGAGAGATGGACGGAAATTGCGTGATGGGCAGTTTGAGCATCGACAATATTCCAAGAAACACAATAATCAAGGAAATGACGATGGACAGAACTGGTCTATGAATGAATTTATTAAACATCGTTAATTTTTTAGAGGTGAATTATTGAGCGTGTATTTGCAAATGGGACATAACCTCCTGCGGCGCTACAAATTCGAATTTTATCTTATCGTCATCTTTAACCTTTTGAACGCCATCGATCAATATTTTATCTGTGGGCGCTAGTCCCGAAGAGATAACATAAAGATCAGGAAGGTCATTGCTAATGGTGATGTTTCTAGATTTAACAACTCCATTTTTGTCAATGACAAAGACATAGGTTTTATCCTGAATCTCGTAAGTAGCTTTTTGTGGGATTATCAAGGCATGTTTCAGCGGTACAAGCATTTGTACACGCCCTGTCTCGCCATTTCTAAGAAGTTTATCTGGATTAGGAAAGCGTGCCCTAAAAGCAATACTTCCTGTTTCATTATTAAATTCGCTCTCTATAGTTTCTACTTTTCCTTTGTATTTCAGTAACTGATTGTTTGCAAGAAGTAAATTCACTTCATTGTTGGCTCTATTTTCCGTATTCGTCTGGTAGTCGAGGTATTCAGATTCCGATACATTAAAATAAGCATACACCTGACTGTTGTCGGATAAACTGGTAAGAAGTTCACCTTCGTCGACCAAACTACCAAGTTTCAAGGGAATCCGGTTGATAGTTCCTGCGAAAGGAGCCCGAATCTCGGTTGCCGTTACATGAAGTTTTGCCAATGACATTTCTGCTTTGGCCTGATCAACTTTCGCTTGTGCCAATGCCAATTCATTTTTAGAAACGATGTTCTTATCTGCTAATGCTTTCGTATTTTCAAGTTCTATTTCTTCCGCTTTAGCTTGTGCCTGCGTTTTTAGATACTCAGCTTCGTAGAATTTAGGCATTATTTTAAATAAAAGCTGACCCGCTTGTACAGTCTGGCCTTCATCGACATAAATCTGTTGTAAGTATCCTTTTTCAAGACCTCGGATCTCGATATTACGGATCGATTGAATCTGGGAGACATAGTTTTTAGAGAGGGTGGTATCAATTAATATTGGACTGGTTACTTGATACTGGACTTTCTCAATCTTTTCTTCTTTTTTTTGGGAACAGCTTGTTAGGACCAATAAGGCATACAGACCTATAAGCATGCCTGTGCTAATTCTTTTCATGGATGAAATAGTTATTAATATATTGTAATAAATTGGGTAATATTCCAGGATGGAAGAGGCTCTTCAGAACACAATGCTAAACAACAGTACAGATAGCGATTGGAAAATATACCATGCTATGATGCCTATTTAAGCTATTTTTTTTAATGCTGAAGAGTGGGAGATATCACAGGCGAAGGACGCGCTGTAAAATGTATTTGTTTGTAGAAGTAAAATGCTGTGTCTTAAAAACAGATAGGAGGTTCTTTAAATTTTTAAGAACAAAAATCAGTGCCAGTGCATAACTGAGCAAAGCAATGTTTTTGAAAACAGTAATCGTATGCGATTCAAAAACAAGTTCATCTTCGACATCATCTTCTGTCATTTCATATGTGCGTTCATTTAACGCTTTACTGAAGATGGAATGGATATGTGAACTTTTTATTTTTGTTTCAGGAGACTTACCTAGGAAGGAAGAAACAGCCTCTGTGCTGCTATGAAATTGACTGTTGGTCAAAACAATTCCATCTCCCTGTAATAGGAATAAATTGAAGATCAGGACCAGTAAATACAGCGCTCTCATATTTGCGGTAAAAGTAGTATCAAGAACGACATGTTACACCATATTAACACTTTTTAACTGTCAGCTTTTTGTAAAAAAATAATCTTATGATTTCGAGATAAAGTATAATGTAGGGTTATCCGTTTAATATGCTATGGGATTTTATTCATGATATCAAGTCAAAGATTGAATTTCAGATTCTATATTTCCGCTTTATCATCATTCTAGATCGTGGTAGCTGGATTTATAAGTGGATCACGATCATGGCTTCAAATAAGGAAGTTTCCAGTAAATGAATTTGTATCGTGTCATTCTATAATAACAGTAAATAATACAAATTTATCTAAGTTTGGTTGAAATGAAGATCGGTAAACGTTTAAAGATAGTTCTTGCTAGTGTAATTATATTAATTGTAATGGGTAATGTTTATTTAATGAGGCCTCTTTTTGGAGGAAAAATCACCGGAACACGTCTGGAACGTGTGATGAAGTCTCCGAATTTTAGGGATTCGCAGTTTCAAAATTTGGAACATACTCCATCATTGAAAGAGGGCGAAAGCTTTGTCGGAGCGATGTATGCTTTTTTATTTAAAGATCGAGCTATTCGAACCCCTAAGATGCCACTTCCGGTTATGAAGCAGGATCTTAAAAATTTACCTGATGCTGATTTGCTTATCTGGTTTGGACACTCTTCTTATCTCTTGAAGATTGACGGTAAGATCATTGTTGTAGATCCCGTCTTTTCGGATAATGCTTCTCCTGTTCCAGGGAGCAATAAGCCATTCAATCTATCTTATGTTTATCAGGCTGATGATTTTCCGCCGATTGATCTTTTGTTAATTAGCCATGATCATTATGATCATCTGGACTATAAAACCATGATACAGTTACGTTCAAAAATTAAAAATGTGATCTGTGGGCTTGGTGTTGGCGCTCATTTCGAGCGATGGGGATTTGCTGAAAATCAGGTTACGGAATTGGACTGGTATGATGAGACATCTTTTGAAAAGGAGTTTAAGATAGTAGCGACACCTGCACGTCATTTTTCAGGAAGGAAGTTTAAGCGTAATACAACACTTTGGACATCATTTGTTTTACAGACAGAAAAGTATAAGCTGTTTTTAGGTGGAGACAGCGGCTATGGGAAACATTTTAAGACTATCGGCGATAAATATGGCCCTTTTGATTTAGCGATCCTAGAAAATGGTCAGTATAATGAAACATGGCGTTATATCCATTCCATGCCCGACGAACTTTTAAAGGAGGTTGTTGATCTTCAGGCTAAACATTTTCTACCAGTACATTCTGGCAAGTTTGCATTGGCACTGCACGACTGGAAGGAACCGCTTTCTCTGGTCTGTAAGTATGCTGAAGAAGCAGATATTCCTGTGTTAACACCCAAAATGGGGGAGATTGTTTATTTGCAACAGCTAGATAAACGATATGATAAATGGTGGGAAGGGCTTAAATAAGCTTATTTCTTATTCTTTTCAGCGATCCACAAGGATAAATATTTCGTGCTTAATAAAGAATGGTGGAGCAGCAGCTGTCCCATAAAATTCTGCTGTCGATGGGCCTGAAGCTGTGCTTTGATGAAACGGATGGTCATTAGAAAATCGTCTTCAAACCTCGTGCGTGAATATCGCTGATTAATGATGGTGATACCGTTTTGCTGTGCTTCTAACCAGATTGTTTTATTGTTATAAAGTTCGATTGCTTTTTCAACAAATAGTTTCGGTTCATTTGCGATAAACCCGTTCCATGGCAGGTCTCCCGACATTGCTTCAGCTCCAATAGTTGTTGTAACAGATGGGGTTCCCGTTTGCATAGCATCTATAAATTTACCTTTAACACCGGCACCAAATTGAATAGGAGCTAATAGGACACGGTGTCTGGACATGGTATCTTGGGCGTGGTCTGCTCTTCCATGAACAAAGAATCGTTCCTTAGGATTGTTAAGTTGGAGTACCTTTTGACTCGGATAGGCACCGTAAATATTCAGACTTACTTTAGGAAGCTGTTTCCTGAGCAAGGGCCAAATTTCGGTTTTTAAATACTGTACGGTGTTCCAATTCGGCTCATGTATAAAGTTGCCGATAAACATAAAATCAGCACGGTTTTCATAAGTCTTCCAGCTCGCTATACATGCTTCATCAATTTCTTCTTCCAAAAAGGGTAGGTAATAGAGGATGGATGGATTGATCGCAAACTGATTCGTCAATAATTGCATCTCAAGTTCGGAGATAATGAGCGAGATATCCGAGCGTAAGATTGCGGCAACTTCCCGTTTAGCAATATCGGAATACAATAAGGTTTGATCAAACTGTTCACCATTTTTAGCATTGGACTGGCGGGCGTGTCTTAAGAAGTGTAAATCTTCGGTGTCGAGTATTCTGACAGCATCTGGACACTCTTGTGCTACCCGCCAACTGTATTGCTCCTCGGTCATGAAGCGGTCGAATACAACAATATTGGGATTAAGATCTCGAACGAAATCATTGAAGCTAGCATCATTGAGTTTGATCTCCACTTCATTAATACCCATAGCGACTAGATCGGCACTATATGGAGATTTAGATGCAGCACTTGCAAAGGTGATGGTGTTATCATTTTTTTGAAAACTTTTTAGTAGCTGTATCATACGAAATCCAGCCGCAGAAGAACTTGGTTCCGGCCAGACTAAACCTATAAAAAGAATTTCTTGTTTTTCCATCGATGGAAATTTACGCAAAAAGCACAATACTCTATTCATTATATTTTCAATTGCTTGTTTTTCATCTTGTAATATTATTTACAAAAAGAAACTTAGCTCAAAAGGAAAATAAGGGGATGGTGTTGAATACATTTTTTTCTACAATTTGATTCTTGCCGTTATCAGGCTATCTGTTGTCATATGGAGATAAATTTATCTACGTTTAAAACAATGGTCACAATTTATTTATTTAAAGAGGGTAAATACTCGTTATATTTATCATAGATAAAATAGCATACTCATATGAAGAAATCATTGCTAAGTGGTATCCAAAAGCTGTCTCCAAAAACGTACTGGAAGGAGCTATTGGCTATTTTTATTGTATTATTGGCCTTTGTTTTCTTTAGAAGCGAACGTAAAGAAATAGCCTCCATAGGTCCCCAGCTGGCTTCAGCAGATTTTAATTGGTTAATAGTTGGGTTTGGAATCACTTTATTATATATTTTGTTACAAGGAGTGATGTATATTTTTAGTTTCCGATCTATCGGATTGAAACTGAATCTATGGGATGCGGTTGAACTCTTTTTAAAAAGGAATCTACTGAGTGTATTCCTTCCCGCCGGAGGGGTCAGTTCATTGGCCTATACGACTTCGCAGTTACGAAAGAAACAACTTAATTCGACCAAAATTCATCAATCAGGCGCCATATATGGGTATGTCGGGTTACTGACTGTTTTTATTATTGGCGTCCCTATTATTCTGTATACCATTTTTGATCATAAAAACTTTGATAATGCCTGGATATCTTTGGTCGTACTTGGTTTGTTACTCGGTTTATCCTTTCTGTTTTTCTGGTCGATTAGAGTAAAAAATGGATTGTATAGATGGCTGGAGATTAAATTTCCGAAGCTGATCGGTAATATTCATGAGCTGTTTTCTGCACATATTCACAAAGGATATCTATGGATGACCATTCTGGTTTCTGTCGCTATTGAGTTCTGTGGTATTGCTCATGCATTTATTAGTATGTATGCGCTACAGACACATGTTTCGTTTGAAGCTGCAGCTGTGGCCTATACCATTACAGTCGTTCTGATGATGGTCTCTCCCTTTTTGAGAGGTTTAGGTGCTGTAGAATTTACGATGTTATATATCTTTACTTCTTATGGTTATAGTAAAGAAGAAGGCTTAGGGCTGACAATTATCTATCGGTCATTTGAATTTTGGTTGCCCTTAATTTTTGGGGTTTTTTCTTTTATCTGGCGTGGAAGGCAGATCATAGCACGAATTTTACCCGCCATTGCCATTTTCTTTTTAGGGATCATCAACCTCATCTCGGTAGCAACCCCGCCACTGGTGGAACGGATGCGGCTTGAAAAATATTACCTTCCTATCGAAGCGATGCATGCATCTAAGTTGATGGTATTGGTTTTAGGACTAGGGTTGATGGTCAGTGCCGCTTATCTGATTAAGGGCTACAGATCGGCTTTTTGGATTGCTCTCATATTTTCTTTTCTATCCTTACTAGGACATATTGGTAAGGCACTAGATTATGAAGAAGCATTGGTGTCCTTGTTTATTATTGTATTACTGGTTACGAACCAAAAGCAGTACCGGATTAAGACCAATAAAAATTGGATGCGTATCGGTTTTGCGACCTTTTTCATTGCCTTGACAGGGGTGTGTTTGTTTGGCTTTGTCTGTTTTTATGTGATTGACAAAAAGCATTTTGGCGTTGATTTTACCTGGCAGCAGTCTATATATCATACCATGCAGAGTTTTTTGTTATTTAATGACGAACTCAATCCGTTAACAACTTTTGGTCAAGAGTTTTTGAATATTACACACTTTCTGGGTCTATTTTCATGGATGTTATTGATCTATACTTTCTTGTGTCCTAGGATTATTCATGAAGAAGATCATGAGCAGAACGTGCTGGATAAGGCGAAGCGTTTACTCAAATTGTATGGAGGGTCGCCGATGGATTATTTCAAAATTGCTCCAGATAAACAATTGTATTTTTCTGAGCGGACAGATGGTTTTGTCTCTTACCGTATCAGTCAGGCTTTTGCGATTGTTTTAGATGAACCTGTATGTGCATTTGACGATAAAGATGAAGTAATTGCAGAGTTCGAACTTTATTGTACCTCTTTGGGGTTAAAGTCCGTGTATTACCGCGTTGATGAAAACAGCTTGCCTTATTTTCTGGAGCTTCGAAAGCGGAAGATCATTATAGGGCAGGAGGCTTTGATGGAGGTCGCATCATTTTCTTTAGAAGGTAAGAATAGAAAATCGCTTCGAAACTCTTTAAATAGCTTAGAAAAAAAAGGGTATGCGACTGTTTTGCTAACCGCCCCGCATTCGGATGCTATTGTAGCTGAACTGAAGGCTGTTTCTGATGAATGGCTTACGGTGTTCGATAAGAAAGAAATGATCTTTTCGCAAGGACAGTTTGAGGCAGCAGCAATTGCTGAACAAGATGTTATAGCGGTAAAAGATGATCAAAATAAGATTGTCGCCTTTTTGAATATTATACCAGATTTTACTGAAGGGGAGTGTACGTATGATCTTATCCGTAAAGTGGAGCATGCTCCCGGAGGATGTATGGATGCTCTAATTATAAATCTGGTTGATTATGCCCGGAAAAAAGGTGCTAAATATATCAATCTGGGAATGGTACCGATGAGTGGTATTGAATCTCCAGATAACCCTGCAGAGCAGATTATGAAATTTGCGGCCGACAAAGTGGGCTCTTTTAAACACTATCAGAGTTTGAGAGATTTTAAAGAAAAGTATGCGACGATCTGGGAAAATAAGTATTTAATTTTTGGCAATGATTTTGACCTATTACAGTTGCCTCAAGCTTTGTCTAAAGTAATGAAGCCAGATAATGAATAGGATACAGATGGTGCGCAATAAATTAGGGTTATTTATCCTCTTGTTTTTGTTAAAATTAACAGTAATGGGACAGCAGAAAGATATCCCGCTTAAGATTTGGAACAGTAATGCAAATAGCCCTATTGTCCTTTATCTAAGTGGTGATGGAGGTCTTAATAGTTTTTCAACGAGTTACTGCGAGCTCTTGGGAAAACAGGGATATACAGTTGGAGCTGTAAACTCGAAGAGCTTTTTTTGGGATAAGAAATCCGCGGATCAGATTGCGAAGGAACTAAGCAGCACGCTTGAAAAATTATTGGTTGGTAAAAAGAATCACCTCGTTTATTTTGTCGGATATTCCTTTGGTGCGGATGTTATTCCTTTTTTGGTTAATAAATTAACCGCAGAATGGAAGGAGCGATTGCAGGCTGTGGCACTTCTGGAACCATCAACTTCTACAGATTTGGAGATTCATGTTTCAGACCTGTTTGGGAGGAGCGAGGTTAAAAGAAGTATGGATGTTGTTGCCGAGATCAATAAAATGGTCAATGTTAGAACGGCTATTTTGCTTGGTGAAGATGGAGTGAGTTTCCCGATTAAGAATATTCGGTTAAAAAATTTAGAAACTATTTATATGAAGGGAAATCATCATTTTGATGGTCTTGTGGCAGATGTCGTAAAAGCAACAGTAAAGCATTTTGCATTCAAGTAATCTGTCTAAAAAATGACTAATAAAATGGCTATGCTTATTCATTTTTTTAAGTGTTGTCGCTTAGATGGATCCACAAAGATTGTTCTGCGATCTTCTTTAAAGGCATGGTAGTATTATTCAGTTAGCTTCTGGATTTATTTTAAGTTGATTGTTGAACATGTACGCTCATTTTCTTTTAGTTTGATGGCTGTACTGTCATCATGTTTTCAAAAAAGTGTTTTCTAGTTTTTTCTTGTTGTAGATCAATTTTTAAGAGATAGAAAATTGATAAGTTTGTTTAATCTTAAAAAAAGAATAATATGGAATTAGGAATAGGAATGTTTGGCGATTTGCATATTGATCCCAAAACAGGGCAAATACAATCTTCACAGGAAAAGTTACATCAGATTATTGAACAAATAAAATTGATGGATGAAGTAGGGCTGGATTTTTTTGGAATGGGTGAGCATCACCGTCCGGACTATGCTGTTTCAGCTCCAGAAATTATATTAGCGGCAGCCGCTTCTGTTACTAAAAATATAAAATTAGGGAGTGCAGTTTCCGTGTTAAGTTCTGCAGATCCGGTTAAACTTTTTCAAGACTTCGCGACAGTTGATGTTTTATCAAATGGACGTGCGGAGATTATGGCAGGTAGAGGATCATTTATTGAATCATTCCCTTTGTTTGGTTATAATTTAAATGATTATGGAGCATTATTTGAAGAAAAATTGGACCTATTGGTCAAACTAAATAATCAGGATACGATTAATTGGACGGGTAAATTTCGTCCTACATTAGTAAATCAACAGATCTTTCCAAGACCTGTTCAACCTAAATTACCAATTTGGGTTGCGGTAGGAGGTACAACTTCATCTGTTATTCGCGCTGGGAAATTAGGTTTACCCGTTATGTTTGCTATTATTGGAGGAACGTACGAAGCTTTTAAGCCACTGGTAGAAATGTACCAACAAGCTTATGCCGATAATGGTCATGATATGGCTAATTTTCAGGTAGGTGTACATATGCATGCTCTTTTTGGTGATCATTCACAACAAGTTGCAGATGCTTACTATCCTATTTATGCAGCACAAATGAACCGCATAGGCGGCGATCGTGGATGGCCACCATACCAACGGACTCAATATGACTTTGGACGTTCATCACATGGTCATTTAATTATTGGAGATGCGGACTATGCTGTAGATAAAATCTTAAAAATACAGGAATCTTTAGGTTTGACGCGCTTTTCTGCACATATGGATGTTGGTGCACCAAATCATATTGATATGATGAAAGCAATTGAGGTTTTTGGAACAAAGATCGCTCCTCAGGTTAGAGCTGCCCTTAATAAGGGATAATAAGACCTTAGTTAAAGTAGTATTCAACATTTTTATATCGGAGAGATATGCTTAACTTTGTGTTTTAAAAATAGAGAGGACAAAATGTTAGGATTGAAATTGTTAACGGATCCGAGGTGGGCAAATATTGCAGAAGGAAATTTAGAAGAGATTCTGACTGATCATGCTTGGTGCGAGCAAAAGGCAGCTTCAAATGCTATTTCATTAATTATGTACAATTCGGAACATGAAGAATTGGTGCATGAATTGACAGCGATTGCTATTGAAGAAATGCAACATTTCCAAATGGTCATTGATATTATTAAAGAAAGAGGCTATACGTTGGGTAAAGAACGTAAAGATGATTACGTGGGACAACTGATGAAATTCAATAAAAAGGACGGTTCCCGTAACATGGCTTTTATAGATCGTTTGTTATTTGCGGCCATGATTGAAGCTCGAAGCTGTGAACGCTTTAGAGTATTGTCTCAAAATATAAAGGATGAGGAATTAGCGAAGTTTTATCATGATCTAATGGTTTCTGAGGCGAATCACTATACAACGTTTCTTAATTTCGCACGTCAATTCTCAACGGATGTCGATGTCGATAAGCGTTGGAAAGAGTGGTTAGAATTTGAAGGAAATTTGATCCAATCGTATGGAACGAAAGAAGCCATACATGGATAATAAATAGTAATCTATTGTGCAAGAGCCCCATTTTTATTAGAAAAATGGGGCTCTACGTTTATATTAGTGCTGACCGCCGCTCTAAAATGCAGTTGTCCATCCAAATTCCGTTTAGCTGGGCAGCTTTTTGCTGAGTGCCTAATAATTTAAATCCGAATTTTTTGTGCAACAAGATACTTTTATCATTTTCAGGAAAAATAAAGGACATGATCGTCCAAATGCCCGCGTTTTCAGAAGTGTCAATAATATGTTGCATCAATACTTTGCCAATTCCTTTGCCTTGATGATCCTGATCGATATAAATACTTAATTCGGTTACACCATGATAACCTGTTCGCTGTAGTACAGGAGATAATGCTACCCAACCGATTATAGTATTGTTCTCAATGGCAACAAAGCGCATATTTTCGAGATGATCTTTATCCCAATCTTTCCAAGAACTAGTTTTTGTCGCTAAAGTGATGTTTCCTGCATCGATTGCCTGCTGGTAAATGCGGGCAACATAAGGATAATGCTTCTGTTCGAGTTTCTGTATTTCCATCTGTAGCGTGAGCTTAAGGTATTATATTCTGATACTTCTTTTGAAGTTGATCAAAACTGATGATTCAAAACTAGGAAAAGTTTTGCATCCATTCGAGCGGGAATGTATATTTTATCTGTGATCTAAATCTCGTATGAACGCATTATAAACTTGTTTTTCATTTAGTTAAGAAGATTTTTTTTTAAAGTTGGTCAAGAATGATGTTGGTTTCGTTAACATTTGTATCCCTTTGATCGCAAGTAATAATTTATAATTCAGCGAGTTCTGATTTTTATGACATTATAAAAATAAGTTTTTTATAGAAATAACCTTACCTTTGCGCTGTGACTGAGAAAAGTAAAATAATTGATATTCGTAGTCTGTCGATAGATCAGATTAAAGAGAAGCTTACTGAAATGGGTGAGCAAGGGTTCCGTGCAAAGCAAATTTACGAATGGATTTGGGCAAAATCCTGTGTGGATTTTGATTTGATGAGCAACCTAAGTAAACCTTTACGGGAAAAGCTAAAAGAGAATTTTGTTATTCGTGCTGTTAAAGTCAAACAATCACAGGTCAGTTCTGATAGAACTATCAAAAGTAGTTTTACTTTGTATGATGGAAATGTGATTGAGGGTGTATTAATCCCTGCTCCAGAACGTATGACTGCTTGTGTGAGCTCTCAAGTTGGGTGTAGTTTGACCTGTAAATTTTGTGCCACGGGTTATATGGATCGTAAACGTAATCTGAATGCAGATGAAATTTATGATCAAGTTGTTTTGATCGCAAAACAAGCCGAAGAGAAATATCAGCAACCATTGACCAACATTGTTTATATGGGGATGGGTGAACCACTCTTGAACTATGCGAATATGATGAAGTCGGTAGAGCGTATTACCTCGCCAGATGGATTGAATATGGCGGCAAAACGGATCACAGTTTCTACCGCTGGTATTGCTAAAATGATTAAAAAATTAGGGGATGACGAAGTCCGATTTAATTTAGCATTGTCTTTACATGCCGCAAATGATAAGAAGCGTAATGAGATCATGCCCATCAATGAGCAAAATACATTAGAAGCATTAGCAGATGCATTGAAGTATTTTTATGCGAAGACAAAAAGCCCAATAACCTTTGAATACATCGTTTTTGATAATTTTAATGATGAGCTCGAGGATGCTAAAGAGTTAGCAAGATTTTGTAAAAATGTTCCTTGTAAGGTTAATATTATTGAATACAATCCGATTTCTTTAGCAAGTTTTGTCAATGCCGATGCCGATAAGATTGAGGTATTTGCTAATTATCTGAAAAATCAAGGTATTATAACAAATGTTCGTAGAAGCCGTGGTAAAGATATTGACGCCGCTTGTGGTCAGTTAGCAATTAAAGATAAAGAAGCTCAAGAAGCTTAATAATAAGGGATTAGACTATACCTCTTCTCAATATACTAATTGATGATAGAGACTGTGATAAATTTGTTTTATTTATAATTTTAATTGTAAATAGAACAAATTTACTTAAGTTAGTATAGGCATAATCAAAAATGAGAAACCAATTATTTCTTTATTTATCAGACTTTGTAGCCTTATTTTTCCCAAAAATTTGTGCAGGCTGTGGCCATGTTTTAGTTAGTCAAGAAAGGTATATCTGTACTTCTTGTCTATTTCATTTACCTATCACAGATTTTCATTTAGATCTTAATAATCAAGTTGCGCGCCAATTGTGGGGAAAATTTCATTTTGAACATGCCTCGGCTCTATTTCTGTTGCGGCAGGACTCGCGGGTAGAGCGGATACTTTATCAAATCAAATATGCCAATCAACCTCAACTTGCATATTTCCTTGGAAGGAAATATGGTGAGACGCTGTCTAACAGTCACACTTTTCAGGATGTTGATGTCATTGTGCCCGTTCCTTTGCATAAAAAGAAGTTGAAGAAAAGGGGGTATAATCAATCCTTTTATTTAGCAAAAGGTCTTGGTATTGCATTGTCAAAACCCGTTTTGGAACATGGATTAACGCGAGTTGGCGAAGGGACAAGTCAAACTAAAAAATCAAGATTGGAACGATACGACAACGTTCAGGATGTGTTTTTTTGCCCAGATGAAACTATTTTAGCAGATAAACATGTGCTCTTGGTAGATGATGTACTGACCACAGGAGCTACATTAACCGCCGCCGCGGAAAAACTTATTGCGGCGGGTTGCCGGATTTCTGTTCTGACATTAGCGAGGGCTTAGTATACTTCAGATAACTACTTCACAGTTAATTTCTAAACAGTATCTGATCTAGAATGTTAAATATTTGATCTGTTACTTTTTACGTCTCACGTAAAAAAGCAAGTAAGCAAAACCCGACATACCAATGCCTACGCTATCTGCAAAGAGATCCCACCAATCACCAGATCTATAGGTGAATATATACAATTGCAATGCTTCAGTCAGTAAGGCGAAAAGGATACCTAAAATACTTACGACAATAACGGGAAGCCATTTTGTAGGGCGACCTTTGAACTGAACCAATACACCATTATAAATTAACGTACAAAATACGAAAAACATACCTGCGTGAACGAGCTTGTCCATCCCCGGATAGGAAGGAACTTTCTCAAAACTTTGTCCTGGCATACAACACAGTGCTATAACCACTACAGCCCAAAGCATTACCCACTTATAATCTAATAATAATCTTATCATGCACTCCTTATAATCAATTTTCGTGCTAAAATAGTGATAAATATAAGAAAAGTGAAATAATGTATTTAGACGTATATGAAAATTATTTAGCTGATTTACAGCGTTTTAATTTTATTTTTTAAATTTATATAGTACTATGTATTGCATAGTACATAATAAAACATATATCTTTGTATTGTTATGATAGCTGAAAATACACAAATACAGATGCGGAAAGGAATACTGGAATATTGTATTCTTTCTATTATTTCCCGAGGGGAAATATATGCATCGGATATCATCAGCGAACTGAAAAAAGCACAGCTCTTGGTTGTAGAGGGAACTTTATATCCTTTGTTGACTAGGCTTAAAAATAACGGTTTGCTGAGTTATATATGGAAGGAATCAACTTCTGGACCTCCACGTAAATATTATGAAATCACAGCAGAAGGAATACAGGTTCTTGAGCGATTGGATGTTACATGGAAAGAACTGGTTTTTGCAGTGGAGACATCTCTAGCGGACAGAATTAATACAATTGACAAATCAATATAACCTATAAATACCATGAACAAGACTATAATTATCAATATAAATAGTATCGTTTTTCATATAGAAGAGGACGCATATGATGTGTTGCGCAATTATATGATTGATATTAAAAAGCATTTCGGAAGTTCGGAAGACAGCAAAGAGATTTTGGAAGATATCGAAAATCGTATTGCAGAGATGTTTACAGAGAAGATTCAACTCGGAATCAAAGAAGTACTGAATATGGATGATGTCAATGCCGTCATCGCACAGATGGGAAGTGTGAGTGATTTTGAGATCAACGATACGGATCAACAGTATTCAGATCAAAAAACAAATCAGGCATACAGCACTTTTCGTACGGGTAAAAAGTTGATGCGTGATCCAGAAGATAAGGTAATCAGTGGTGTGTGTAGTGGTCTGGGACATTATTTTGGCATAGAGGCTCGATGGATTAGACTTTTATTTGTGTTATTCGTTGTAATCTTCGGTTCAGGATTTCTGGTGTATATTATCTTGTGGATTGTAATGCCAATCGCAATTACCAGAGCAGATCGTATGGAAATGCGCGGAGAGTCGCCTAATATCCAGAATTTTAAACGAAGTTTTGAAGAGGAATTGAGCGGTCTAAAAGAGAATTTTTCTGGTGCCGGCAACACATTCAATAGAGGTGTAGAAAATGCTGGAACAGCATTTGGAGAGATCATTAAAATCTTTGCAAAAGTGATCGGTCTGATCGTTGCTTTTTCAATAGGCTTAAGCTTAATATCGCTGTTAATTGCCTTGATCTTTTTTAGCTTGGGTATAGCAGGCGTAACGGACCGAGGGATTATTGAACCATTAAATTTGATCGATCCTCAGCAGGCTCCATGGGCATTAACGGCAGCATTCTTGGCTATTGCAATTCCATTTGCAGGTTTATTTTACCTCATTATTCGCTTGTTGTTTGACCGCAAGCCGATGAATAATTACTTAACGACTTCTTTATTCCTAGTATGGTTAATTTCTTTAGGTAGCATTATCTATTATGCAGGTTCGGTGGCTAAAGATTTTAGAGAAGAAAGTATGATCGTAGAAGAAAAACCTTTGGCTCCAAGATCTATCTATCGTATCAATGCCCGTGATGTGCGTGTCATCAAAATAAATGGAGATCACGGCCGTTCAAATCTAAAGGTCGGTACCAACTTATTCGAATATCTTCAGGATGATATCCGAATTCGATTTGAAAGGGTAGATTCAACGCAAATGCCTTATATCAAATATGAGTATTCGGCAAAAGGAGCTAATTATAATTTGGCAACTAAACGTGCGTCTGCAATCAATTATAAAGCCGTTCAGGATAGCGCGAACATTATTTTTGATAGCCACTTTAAATTAGGTGAGAAAGAATTGTATCGAGATCAAAAAGTGAATGTTACGATCTACCTTCCAGTTGGTGCAAAAGTAATGCTGAACAGGGATTTAGAGCGCAATTATGCAGATATATCTTACTGGGAATGCTATGAGCGTTATGAAAATGATGATATTAAAGAAACGGAATGGGTAATGACAAATCTGGGTTTGAAATGTGCTCTACCTGAAAAATCTGAATTTGCACCTGAAGCGGAAGATGAGACGGATGAAAATGTGGTAACTGTAGATACTGCAGTTAGCAGAAAAGATACCATTATCAGTATTTCTCCTACTGGTGTGGTGGTTGAAACAAAAGGAAAGAAAAAATAAATAATAGGTGCTTAGCACCTATTATTTTAATAAAACTCGCAAACTGTAACATTATACGATAACCGCATACTAATTATTCATTACACCTATTTTGAATATAACAACCTAAACAATACAATGAAAATGAAACTATTATTAACAATCTTATTTGCAATCAGTAGCCAACTGCTTTGGGCTGCTATTGGAATATCGGGTAAGATCGTAAATGAAAAAAATGAACCCATGGGCGCAGTTACAGCCTATCTGATCAATAGTACTAATGATATTATCTTAAAAACAGCAATTACGAAAGAAGATGGGCAATATGCTTTTGAAAATGTTGCTGCAGGATCTTATTATGTGGAAGCAAGAATGATCGGGTACAGTGTATCCCGATCTGCAGTTATTGCTTTTAATAAAACACAGCAACAGATTGCAGATTTGAAATTGAGTCCCAGTACAAATACCTTAGCTGAGGTGACGATCGAAGGCAAGAGGCCATTGGTCGAAAATAAACAGGGGAAATTGATTTTAAATGTCGAGAATTCGCCTTTAGCCGCGGGTAATAATGGACTCGATATCGTACAGCGCGCTCCTGGAGTTAGTTTGGACAACGACAATAATCTGCAGTTAATGGGGCAGTCTGGAGTAAAGGTTACTATCGACGGCCGACAAACTTATATGACTGGAGAACAATTGACTACGCTTTTGAAAAGTACTGATGGAAATCAGATCAAATCTGTTGAAGTAATCAAATCACGTAGCGCGAGGGACGATGCAGAAGGTGCTGTGGGAACGATCAATATCGTGATGAAAAAAAATAAGATGGAGGGATTTAATGGTAATTTCTCTGCCACAGCAGGATTAGGACAGAAGTTTAGAGGTAATTCGGCCTTATCTTTAAATTACAAAAAGAATAATACAACCTATTTTGGATCTTATTCTTATAGTGATGATAAATATGTCAACAGACTAAATATAGAGCGTATCATTTCTAATGACGGCATCGAGACTTTATTTGATCAAAAATCAAATCTGCATATTAAAGATCGTACGCATACATACAAATTTGGCATAGAGCAGAAAACTTCCGATCGGAATGTGATGTCTTTACAATTTAACGGAAGCAATAATGTGGAGCTTAATGATAACGATAGTAAATCTCTCATTGGACCTTTAACGACAATTGATTCGACGTTGATCTCTATGACACAGTTCAAAGAGGGTTTTAATCGTTATTCACTTAATTTCAATAATGAGTTTAAGATCGACTCGACAGGTAAAAAATTGGTACTGGATTTAGATTGGAGTAAATTCAAAAATAGTAAAAAGGCTGATTATGATAATAGATTGTTTAATCAAAACGATCAATTGATACGTGATCCAGAACTATTGCGAAGTGAGATGCCAATAGGAATTGATATATACGTCGCAAAACTGGATTATAATCAACCGCTGAATAAAACCTCGAATATAGAAACCGGCGTGAAGTATTCAAATGTGAAATCTGATAATAATCTTCTGTTTGAAGAGCAACTGGATAATGTCTGGACAAATATCGTCAATAGATCAAATCATTTTGTTTATAAAGAGCAAATTGCCGCAGGTTACTTTGATTATGATAACCAGATTGGTAAATGGGGTATTAAGGCCGGTTTAAGAGGGGAATATACACTGTCTGATGGACACTCCATTACAGAAAATAAACAGGTTAAACGTAATTACTTTGATCTATTCCCATCAGCTAATTTGAGTTACGATGCGCATGAAAACCATATTTTCTCTTTGGGATATTCACGTAAGATCACAAGACCTAATTATCGACAACTCAATCCTTTTGATTACTTTATCGATAAGTACACTTCTGAGCGTGGTAATCCTTACTTAAATCCACAGTATGCAAATGAGTTGAATTTGAATTATACTTTATATAAGAAATATACGGTTACATTGGGTTACAATGCGCAGACCGATGCTATCGTGGAAAGTATGGGCCAAGATTCAATTAAGAAAACAACTTGGGTAACGCGTGAAAATCTAGGAAAAAATAATTCGGCATTTTTGAATTTAAGTATGCCAGTTCAGATTGCAAAGTTCTGGTCTTCCTACAACAATATCACGGCTGTATACATGAATTTTGACGGAGCTATTGCAGGAGCGGTGGTTAACAATTCAAGTTTCCTTTTTCAGGTGAATTCAATGAGTACATTTAAGCTGTCACCTTCATTGTCTGCAGAGATGAATCTACGCTACTTTTCACCTTTTACTTATAACATTTATAAATTGGAAAGTCGTTGGGATGCACAAATTGGCTTTACTAAAAACTTTAAAGACAAGAGAAGTTCGCTTAAACTCGCAGTCTCCGATGTCTTTAATACCAGTAATCAAAACCTATCAACGAATTTCTCATCTTTCAACACAAAGATCCGACAGAATCAGGACCGAAGAGTGGCACGTTTAACCTACTCTTATAAGTTTGGAAATTTGAAAAATGTGACTAAGAAAAAGAGCACGGATAATGAAGAAAAACAGCGTGCCCAATAATAGATAGTTTCAATGTTTATGTAATATGTTGACCGTAAGTATGAAAATACTTGCGGTTTTTTTTGCAATATCATCACTCAGATCATACTTGTTTACAACAGTATTCGAATAATCTCACTATTTTATCTCGCTATTAAATATAAGTTAGGTTAAATATAAGATGGCTTGCTGCTATTTTGAGAGAAAATTAATGAGCAGCTGTGTGCTTGATACATGGTCAATTTAAGATCTGTATGGAGTTCGTGTTCGTAGACTTATTCCAGACCGAAAAAAATACAGGAGGGATAGAATATCCCTCCTGTAAATAATATTCTAACGTTGAAGTTACGGAGTTTCCTTCGATGTTGATTCCACTGTTTGTGTTATTTATTATAATTCTACAATTTTCATTTTAGGAACTAATGCTTTCATTCCTGCCCACGCAATAAGATAAGCGACCGCACAAAATGAGAAGATAATGAAATATCCAGCTGGTTCACCTTCAAATCCCATGAATTTCAGTTGAGTTTCTTTAGCATAGTCAAAAAGAACACCTGATATTTTATTAATAATAAAGGCTCCTAAGCCTCCTGCTAATCCTCCGATACCGGTAATAGTGGCAATAGCTTTTTTCGGAAACATGTCTCCAACAGTAGAAAAGATATTTGCAGACCAGGATTGGTGTGCAGCACCAGCAATTCCAATAAAAATGACAGGAACCCAATAGGAGATATAACCTAAGGGCTGTGCAAATAAAACGATCAAAGGAATAAATGCGAAAATTAACATCGCTTTCATTCGACCTTCATACGGATTCATGCCCTTTTTTTCGACAAATAGAGTTGGAAGATAACCTCCGTAGATTGAGAATAAAGTAATGATGTATAAAACAAAAATTGCTAATTGTCCTTCTGTATCAGATGATTTAATGTTATAAACAGCACTTAAATAGGCAGGCATCCAAAATAAGAAAAACCACCAGACACCGTCTGTCATAAATTTTCCTAAGGCAAAAGCCCACGTTTGTTTATGTTTAAAGCACTCCAAAAAAGATACTTTTAATTTCTCATTAGATTTTTGTTCTTCGGTATGATGAGCTGAATCTTGCAGAATATAGCGCAGCTCACTTTCATTAACCTTAGGGTGCTCTTCTGGTTTTTTGTACATGAATACCCAAAATCCCATCCATACAAAACCCAAAGCACCAATAATAATAAAAGACATTTCCCATCCATAATACTTTGCAATTGTTGGGATTGTAATAGGAGCGACCAGTGCGCCAATAGTCGCACCGGCATTAAATATACTGGTCGCTAAGGCGCGATCTTTTTTAGGAAAGTACTCTGCAGTTGCTTTTATGGCGGCAGGAAAGTTTCCCGCTTCACCTATTGCTAATACAAAGCGTGCAAAAATAAATAGCGTAACACTGGTACTGATTACTAAACCGACGTCATTAATTGTTCCAATTACTGCTTTAGACTCCTCAAAATTTAGAAACCAGTTACCGGTTAACTGTCCCGCAGTAGCGATACCACAAAAAGCGTGAATAATAGCACCAACTGACCAAATACCGATCGCCCAAAGAAAGCCTTTTTTTGTGTCCATCCAATCGACAAACCGACCTGCAAAAAGCATACTTATGGCATAAAAGATCGAGAAAAGAGCTGTTATATTACCGTAGTCATTATTTGTCCAATGAAATTCAGGGCTTATAAAATCTTTCCATGTTAAGGATAAGACTTGTCTATCTAAATAATTTATAGTGGTGGCAAAAAATAGGAGAGCACAAACACTCCAGCGGTACTTTGTTGGTTTATTATTGTTCATATTTGGTTTACTCTATTCTTTCTACTTTGAAAATAGAAATATAAGTTTGTTGTTACTGTAACTTTATGAATCTATATGATCATCTCTATGTAACCGGATCAGTGCTGTATGTGTCGAAGAATTACAATAGATATATTTTAAAGTTAATGCTTATAATAATAGGTAGAGCAAAATTAGCATCTTATTTTTACGCAAACGTTTTCAGAGATTATTTAGGCTTATACAAGCATTTTGTGCTTAATGGTAAAAACTGGAAGCATTATTTAGCTGTCGCCTTACGGTTACGTTCCATAATTGTGTTAATCGACTCTGGATCATTTCACACACCTTTATATGTGATATTATCTCTGCATAAATTATAAGGAATCAGTTTGCAGTCCAACTAATCTGCATAGAATTCCCACAATAGATCATGAACATAATTATTTGGATCTTCATCTTTTGAGTATAAGCACATCTATACTGCGATAAAATGAATAACCTGCGCTGATTGGGATTAAGGATTATTTGAAATTTTTGTACTGATTTATAGAACTCTAAATTATTATATTTGTTTGATGATTGCTACTATTGAGGTAATCAAGTAAAAGTTTTTAAGAATGGAACTGCAAGCACTGTATAACTTATTCAAACAACACCCCAGTGTATCAACAGATACACGAAATATTCTACCTGATTCGCTTTTTTTTGCTTTAAAGGGATCAAATTTCAATGGAAATGAATTTGCGGAACAAGCCTTGATATCGGGAGCCGCTTATGTCGTCATTGACGAAGAGAAATATAAAAAAAATGATCGATTTATACTCGTAGATGATGTTTTAGAAACTCTCCAAGCTTTAGCACATTATCACCGCAAACAATTTAATATACCTTTTATTGGTGTAACGGGTACGAATGGTAAGACAACGACTAAGGAGTTACTGCATGTCGTTCTGTCCAAAAAATATAAGACATATGCTACAAAGGGAAATCTAAATAACCATATTGGTGTTCCATTAACTTTATTGGCTATTGACCACGATATTGAAATTGCAATCATCGAAATGGGAGCTAATCATATTGGTGAAATTGATTTTTTATGCAGGATTGCCGAACCCACTCATGGTCTGATTTCCAATGTAGGTAAAGCACATTTAGAGGGATTTGGTTCCTTCGAAGGGGTAAAGAAAACAAAAGGTGAACTCTATGACTGGTTGGAAGCTAATCAAGGAACGTTATTTCTACAGGGAGATAATCCTTTTCTTAAAGAAATGGCTGAGCAACGGCATATTGATAAAGTGGTTAAATATGGTTTTTCCGAGTCAAATGCTATTATTGGAAACCTAATTAAAGCAGATCCATTATTACAGATTGAATGGCATCTTCAACAATCTGAAGAGATCTTTCATGCCGATACGCAGTTGGCAGGTTCTTATAATACGGAGAATTTTTTGGCAGCGATAGCTCTTGGACATTATTTTCATGTGCCTCTTAACCTTATCAATAACGCTATTTCAGAATATAAACCAACAAATAACCGTTCTCAGATAACAAAGACAGATCGTAATACAGTGATCTGTGATTATTATAATGCTAATGCAACGAGTATGGAAGCGGCATTAACAAATATGCGTATCATTGAGGCTACTCATAAAGTTGTTATACTGGGAGATATGTTTGAATTAGGTGAAGAATCTTCTCATGAGCATAAAAAAGTGGTGGAATTGGCGAAAACCATTTCTGGAGCGCGTTTGATCTTTGTCGGTAAAGCATTTTATGAGCATCAAGATGTAGGTGGAGAATTTTTCGAAACAACAAGTGATGCGAAAGCCGCTTTATTGAGTAATCCGATTTCGCATGCAACAATATTACTGAAAGCATCCCGTGGAATGGCTTTTGAAAAGCTGATGGATGTTTTATAGATTTTTGAAAAGATATTAGAAAATAAAAAGGAGCTGATCGGCTCCTTTTTATTTTCTAATCAATTTACTATTGAAATAATAGATCGACAATCTGTTTAGCTTCTTTGACATCATGCACACGAAGTAACTGTACACCCTTAGTCAGGAGAAGTGTATTGAGAACTGTTGTTCCGTTTAGTGCTTCTTGTGGAGTTAGACCAAGTTTTTTATAGATCATTGACTTTCGGGATATACCACCAAGTATAGGAAGCCCATAATAGTGAAGTTCATCTACCCGATAAAGCAACTCGTAGTTTTGTTCAATTGTTTTTGCAAAACCATAACCCGGATCCAGTATAATATCTTTGACGCCCAATTTTCTTAATGCAGCAATCTTCTCACCAAAATATGTAGCGACATCTGTGACGATATCCTGATAAACAGTTAATTGTTGCATATTTTCGGGAATGCCACGCATGTGCATCAAGATATAAGGCACTTGCAATTTTGCAACTGTCGGGAACATTTCCGGATCAATTGTACCTCCCGAGACGTCATTGATCATATGTACGCCGGCATGTACGCAGGCCGCAGCAACATCGGCACGGAATGTATCTATTGAAAGTATCGCGTCAGGAAATGTGTTTGAAATAGCGTGGACAGCAGGTAGTGCTCGATCTAGTTCCTCCTGTGAAGTAATTAATGTGGCTCCAGGTCGAGAGGAATATGCACCGATATCAATGATGTCGGCTCCAGCATCTAAAAGGGCCTGAGTCTTGATCAGTATTTGTTCAATATTCTTATTATTTTGCCCACCATCAAAAAAGGAGTCCGGAGTAACATTTAAAATTCCCATGATGACGGGACGGTCAAATGTCATGATGCGACCTTTTAAATTGATGGATTGCGCAGGGGTAGTTTTGATCATTTTCATCTTGTACAAATGTATCAAGCTTATTTAATAAATGCTAAAATTAAAAAGAGGTCAATTTTCGTTAATGAAAATGACCTCCTTTAATTTATTAAACGATCTATTTAACAACTAATACGCCATCAGCAACAAAAGTGATTTCGTTTGTCGTATCTTTTACTTTGGCATAACCATCTACAATCACATTTTTACCAACTAAATCAGCAGGTACAAAATAACTGTAATCAGTAAAGCGTACTGTAATAGGCTCTTTGTCACCCGTTCTTTGAAGTGTCAAGAAGCACCCTTTTTTGGTGCAGACCTGAATAACTTTTCCAGTGACTTTACCGGTGAATTTAGGTGATTTTTCTAATGATTTTTCAAGTTTGTCAACTGTAATAGCATTAGACTTATCCACTTTTTTACCATATTGTACACCAATTTCTGCAGGAGTAATTTCTTTTTGTTGAGCTTGGCCGTTCCAAGAAATACCAAAGGCTAAAGCAACAAGTAATAGTAATTTTTTCATACTGATCTTATTTTCGTAGAAATTCAAACTTCCCGCTAGGATCTAACTTCATCACACTTGATGACTTCCCGTCACTTTTAGTATGTTGTCCAAACTGAACAACATAATCCACTTGATTTTTAATCTCTTCAGAGATATCATCAAAACATTTTGGCGAATCTTCGCCACTAATATTCGCAGAGGTAGATACCAACGGTTTTCTAAAACGTTGTAAAAGCTGTTGACAAAAGTCGTGATTAACAATACGAATTCCGATTGAACCATCTTCTGCTATAACATTTGGAGCTAAGTTTTTAGCTCCAGAGTACACGATAGTTAATGGTTTCTCTGTGTATTCAATCAATTGGTAAGCTACTTCTGGAATTTCAGTAACGTAACTTGCCAATTGATTGTCATTATGTAGTAGAATAATAAGGCTTTTTTCCTTTGCTCTTCCTTTTAACTGAAAAACCTTCTCCACAGCCTCAGGATTTGTGGCATCGCAACCAATACCCCAGATCGTATCTGTTGGGTATAAAATCAAACCGCCATTTTTGAGAACTTCTAAAGCTTGATTAATATCGTTTCTATCTACAAATTGACTCATTTTTTATTTTAATTAGGAAATTATACAGCTACGTTGTGATCACGTAAAGCATCATTTAAAGATGTTTTCTTGTCTGTAGACTCTTTACGTTTACCAATGATAAGTGCACAAGGAACTTGATATTCACCAGCAGGGAATTTTTTGGTGTAAGAACCAGGGATAACAACCGAACGAGCAGGTACATAACCTTTGTATTCCACTGGCTCAGGGCCCGATACATCAATAATTTTAGTGGATGCCGTTAATACCACATTAGCACCTAAAACAGCCTCAGTTTCAACACGGATACCTTCTACAACGATTGCTCTAGAACCAACAAAAACATTGTCTTCGATAATAACCGGAGCAGCTTGTACCGGCTCTAATACACCACCAATACCTACACCGCCACTTAAGTGAACATTTTTGCCAATCTGTGCACAAGAACCCACAGTAGCCCAAGTATCGACCATAGTGCCTTCACCAACATATGCTCCGATATTGACATACGAAGGCATCAAAATTACACCTTTAGCTAGATATGCACCTAAACGAGCAGATGCTCCAGGTACAACACGAACACCAATTTCTTTGTAGTTCGTCTTTAATTTCATTTTATCGTAGTAAACGAATGGACCTGCAGAAGACTCACTCATTTCACGGATCGGGAAGTATAAGATTACAGCTTTTTTAATCCAGTCATTAACATGCCATCTCGTACCGATTGGCTCAGCGACTCTCAATTCACCAGCATCAAGTTTTAAGATCACAGTACGAATTGCTTCCGCATATTCTTTATATTCTAGAAGTTGTCTATCCTCCCAGGCATCTTCGATAAGTTTTTTTAATTGTTCAGGCATCTTTTATAATTCAAAAATTATCAGTTCTTTTTATTGAAGACAAATATGTTAAAATTTGTTCAATTTATAATGGATAATGAGCAGATTTTAAGTCAATATGACTATTTTTGTACAAATGGCAACAGAAACTGAAAAACTTCGAATCGATAAATATTTGTGGTCAATACGTCTTTTTAAAACACGTAGTCTGGCTACCGAGGCCTGTAAGGCTGGGCGGGTAAAATTGAACGGGCAGAATATTAAGCCTTCCTACGTTGTTAAAGTAGGGGATATCTATCAGGTTCAAAAAGGAATCGAACGTAAGATCGTAAAAGTTCTAGGACTTCTTGAAAGAAGAGTTGATGCGAAGACGGCCGTACAGTTTTATGAAGATCAAACTCCGGAAGAGGAGACAACCGCTTATAAATCGGCATTCCATGCTCCAATTTTAACTCGAGATCGGGGAGCTGGCAGACCCACTAAAAGAGACCGTCGTGAGATTGATGATTTGAAAGAAGATTGGTGGGAAGATGATGGACAAAGTAAATAAATACATATAAAATAGAAAAAGCTACTTAGTAGCTTTTTCTATTTTATATAAGTGACAAGATCATCGAAATCAATATCTCCGTGCGATGCATTGAAAAGGCATGCTTTGCCTTTTATAATCAAGAGCTGCGGCGACTGATGTTCGATATGCCAAATGGAAGCAATCTGATTCGAAATTTCTCGGAAAGCTAATAAATCTAAATAATAAACATCGTAAGACTTATCTGTTAAATTAGCAAAGCGTTCAAAGTTTTTCTTCGCCATACCGCTAATGCCACAGGTAGTACTGTGTTTAAAAATTGCAGTGACCTGCTCACTACCCAATATTTCCTGTAGTTGGTCTAAACTATTAAGAGGAATCCAGTTAATCATATTATAATTCAGTAAATTTTGAAGCTTCTACGTGTTCGAATGTAGAAACAGTTGTAAATGTACAGCTTTTCTTTTTATTGTTTAGTGCGATAAACGAAGTTGGAAGCTTTAGGCCAGAACCTGCATCTTTATATTGATCAACCTGATAATTGACCATACTTATGGTGTTTTCAAAAGCTTTTATTTCACCCGTATTTTCATTGATGAGTAAATTTCCTTTTATAGGACCGTCATAGAAACTCCCATCATAGCTAACAAACGTGCTCAACAATTTCTCATTATTCAAAAGTTTTACTTTTATATCAGTAAAGTTTATACCTTTTAATTCTGTTATTAGCGGCAATAACAAGAGCTTTAGGTCTTCATTGACCTGTTGCTGAATGTCGCGTTGCAGAGCCGTCTCTATGGTTTTAATCTCAACAGCATTAACAAAGAGTTTGAGGGGCTGCTTGCGTTTGAAATTGAATAAATAAACCAGCTTCTCATTTTTTGTTGATTGTCCTTCAAAGCGGCATTCTCCAGTTTCTCTATTCCATAATAATGATCTGTCGGAAGAGCTGTTAAGCAGATTCGCATTATCATTCCCTGTGCAGGAGAATAAGAGAAATTTAGTATTCTGCCAGTTTTCAATTCCTCCTATGGAGGATTCCAGCTTCATTTGTATATTACTTTCTTGTGCTATTCCCAAGATAGCATTCATTTGCATGATGATGTATAAGAAAGCAATTTTTAGTATAGTCTTCATTATATAAAATATAGATCTTTATAAAAGATAAAATCGACTTCAATATCTTATACAAGACACTGAAGTCGATCAAATACTATAGTGATAACAATATTATCTTATTCTTGTTTGCATTTCGCTAGCCAAGTTTTGATCTGAATAGCTTTTGTCTGGCTCTCGTGTTTAGATCTCTTATTTTTTTAAATTAAAAAAAAGACATATTAATACTGCGCACTAATATGTGCCATCTGAATAGCAGTGATTGCTGCTTCTTCACCTTTATTCCCATGCTTGCCACCCGCTCTGTCCAATGCTTGCTGTTGATTGTCAGTTGTCAATACTCCAAAAATAACAGGCTTGTTGTATTTTAATGCGACGTTACTGATGCCATTGGCAACCGCGTCACAGATGAAATCAAAATGACGTGTTTCTCCTTGAATCACACAGCCTAAGCAAATGATTGCATCAAATGAATCATCGCGTAACAAAATATCTGCACCCGTTATTAATTCAAAACTACCCGGTACTTCGATGATTTTTATATTTTCTTCTTGTGCTCCATGCTTTTCTAGACCAGAAATTGCACCATTTAAAAGAGCCCCAGTTATTTCCGCATTCCATTGTGCAACAACAATTCCAAATTTAAAAGGATTTGCGTTTGCAACTGTAATGTGTGAAAAGTCCGATAAATTTTTAATACTACTTGCCATATGTAGAACAAACTTAGATAAATTTGCTTAGAAACACAATATAATTGCGCTCATATCAACGTAAATTTATGCATTGGGAATTGTTTTCAGGAAATGCTTTGTAGTTATTTCAATTATAATTGGAGTGACGTTATTGCACCGTATTTTAGCTGTCATAATAGCTCATATGAGAAATATATAGCATAAAAAAAGGCTGCCTTTGGGCAACCTTTTTTTATATGTATTTGAGTCAATTCTACAAATGCGCTTGAACACGACCAATAAGACCATCGATCATAGCTGCTTCTTGACTTTCAGGGAAATCAGTCTTTATTTTTTTATACGTTTCTTCAGCTTGCTTGAACTCATTCTGAGCTTCGTAAACTAAACCTAATTTTTTCAAAAATAATGGAGTCGTATACGAGTTCGCCGATTTATCAGCTGCTTCTTTGTAAAATCCAGCTGCTTTCTTATAATCTTTCAATTCTGAATGTACGTCACCTTTCAATCCAGTAACCAATGGGTCTAGAATTGGACTTCCGGTTGCCGAATAATTTTCTAAAGCTTCGATCGCTTCATTATACTTTCCTTGACGTAGATATAAGCCACCTAGGTATGCATTTGCAATGTTTGCAGATTTTGTATTTGAATATTCATCTGCAATTTCTTTAAATCCTGCAAAAGAACCGTCTCCTTCAATAGCACGATTTTGTAATGAATCTATTGCAGCATATTCTTCAGCTTTAAATATTTCGTTCGCTGCTTTCTCAGCTCTCGGTTGTAGATAAAGTTTTTGATATCCAAAATACAATATAATTAACACAAAAATACCACCGACGATAAAAGTGATGCTTTTTTGATTGTCCTGAAAAGATGAACCTTGTGAAGGTTTATTCGCTTGTCCAGCGTTATTTTGGTTTTGATTTTTAGACATTATGATTCAATGAAAAAATATAGATTGCAAAAATACAATTTTACGGTAAATATGCAAGCTTTTGTAATTATAATAAACGTTAAACTCTATTAATTAAGTCTTTCTCTGCCTCAATTTCTTTATCTATCTGTTCGTAGATTGAATTTTGGCTTTTAAATTCTGGCACAATCCTTTTCATTTCTAAAACAACATTATGCTTATTTTGCTGTTTAATACCGGTTACTAAGTTCTCAAGGTGATGATTAACCTGTTGAAAATCGTTTTCCCGAACTTTTGCAATCATAATTTTTTTATGATGCGTTGGCATTGTGTTCTCTAAATCATTCAGAAGCTCCTCGTAAAGTTTTTCTCCGGGACGTAAACCTGTGAACTTAATTTCGATATCTTGATTTGGAATAAAACCAGAAAGTTTGATCATTTTATTCGCTAATTCGATGATTTTAACAGATTTGCCCATGTCAAAAACGAAAATCTCACCACCTTCTCCCATCGATCCAGCCTCTAATACCAATTGGCAGGCCTCTGGAATTGTCATAAAATACCTCGTTATTTCGGGATGTGTAACGGTTACGGGACCTCCTTTTTCAATTTGATCTCGAAAACGTGGTATAACAGATCCATTTGAGCCTAATACATTACCAAAGCGCGTCGTAATAAACTTGGTTTTAGCATTGACTTGCTCATTACTTTGTAAAAAGTGGTTGAAGGATTGGACATATATCTCAGCAATCCTTTTCGTTGCACCCATAATATTTGTCGGGTTTACCGCTTTGTCTGTTGACACAAACACGAATTTTTCCGCACCATATTCAACAGCAAGATTTGCGATATTTTTAGTGCCAACAACATTTGTGTGTACTGCCTCTAAAGGATGGTTCTCCATCATCGGAACATGCTTGTAAGCTGCAGCATGATAAACATAATGCGGTTTGAAAGTTTCAAACATGAGCTTCATACGGTCAATACTACGTACGTCACCAATAAATGAATGATAAACCTGTAATGGAAACTCGTCCTGTAAATCCAGCTGTAAGTTATGCAAAGGTGATTCTGCTTGATCGCACAAAATAATCATCTGTGGTTCAAATTTGCCCAACTGCCTCGCGATTTCACTTCCAATAGAACCAGCAGCACCGGTTACCAGAACACGCTTGCCTTTTAACTGATTTAAAATGTTGTCATTGCTTATCTTTATTGGAGCTCGTTCAAGGAGGTCTTCAATTTTTATTTTTTGAATCTGATTTGGGTTTAACTCCCCATTCATGATTTTCTTGACAGAAGGTAAAGTCAATATGGTCACCTTCTTCTCAAGGCAGATGTCAATGATATCATTTTTAGATTCTAAGGGGATATTGTGAGAAGCAATGATGACCTCTTCAATGTTCAGATTGATAATAACCTGTCCTAGTTTCTTCGGGTCAAAAATTTTAATTCCATCAATTACTTTTCCGATTTTTTGTTCATTGTCATCTAGATAACCGACAATGGCATTTTTGGAACGGGTATCGTGATCTAACGTTCTTTTAACGGCAATACCAAGGTCGCCAGCGCCGTAGATCAACGTATTGCGTCTGTCACTTCTTATATTTTTTGTATAAACAAAGAATATTTTAATAAATGTTCGGTATGTCGTGAGCAATAAGAAACAAAATAAGGCATATAAAATAATGAGTGAGCCAGGTAGAGTGTGTTGATCTCCAGTTGCGAGTAATACCGTTTTGATAACGAAGAAAACAAGTACTGCGAATACAATTGCTGTAAGAATTCGAATGGAATCAACAGCACTGGTATAGCGTATAATGCCAGTGTGCATCTTAAATAAATAAAAGGAAGTTGCTGTGACACCCATTGCATAAATCAGTCTGATCGCAAATTCAGATGTATTTATGAAAGCAAAATCAAAACTGTAATAGATGATATTTGCCAAGGTAAAGGCAAATATTGCCGTAAAGATATCTAATACAAAAATAATCCAACGTGGAACAATATTAAGTTTATTAAACATAGTTTTGTTTTAGTGCTTAGTTGGACAAATGTAACTTTTTTTCTAAACAGCTAGGCATATAAGTGCTTAATTTCTTTTGCTTAGCTTAAATAAAAGTAGTAAATTTAAAAAGTAATGCATGAAAATAAATGAGTGACTTAAGTAAATTGGCAAGTCAAGCAATGATACAGCCACAAGAGACTTTATCAGCGACTGCTTCTAGGGAAAAAAGATTGTTTATTGGTATACCCAAGGAAATTGCATTTCAGGAGAGAAGGATTTGTTTGACACCACTGTCAGTCGGTCTTTTGGTAGAAAATGGCCATGAAGTTATTATGGAAACCGGTGCCGGTTTAGGATCTAATTTTTTGGATCATCATTACAGTGAACAAGGTGCTCGTATTGTCTCATCTGCTGAGGAAGTTTATCAAGCGGATTGTATTGTGAAAATCTGCGCACCCACTTTTGAGGAAGTTGGAATGATGAAGCAAAATCAGATATTGATGTCTTCACTACAGCCTTCATTATTAGAGCTACCTGTTCTGAGAGCGCTTATTCAAAAAAAAATTACTGCTTTATCTTTCGAATATCTGCGCGATGAAGGGGGCTGTTTGGCAGTAGTCCGAGCAATGGGAGAAATTGTTGGTGCTACTTCAACTTTAATCGCTTCTGAATATTTAAGCAATAGTTTTGGTGGTAAAGGTTTAATGTTGGGAGGTATTACAGGTGTTCCGCCGACAGAAATGGTCATTATTGGTGCCGGAACAGTTGGAGAATATGCGGCAAGGACAGCTATTGCACTGGGTGCACAAGTGAAAGTTTTTGATAATTCCATTTATAAATTAAGACGTCTCCAGAATAATCTAGGAAGTCGGGTATACACTTCTATTATCCAACCTACAATTTTGAACAAAGCTGTGAAAACCTGCGACGTGGTCATCGGTGCTTTACGCTCAAAAAATGGGAGAACTCCTTGTGTCATTTCTGAAGAAACGGTTTCAGAAATGAAACCTAATTCTGTTATTATAGATGTAAGCATTGATCAAGGGGGATGTTTTGAAACTTCAAATATCACATCACATGATACACCGACCTTTAGAAAATATGATGTCATTCATTATTGTGTCCCTAATATTGCTTCTCGGGTGGCGAGATCTGCAACCTATGCATTAACAAATATTTTTACACCAATACTACTTGATATTGCTGAGCAGGGAGGTGTCAAAAATGTCATTTGGAAAAGTGCAGGAATTAGAAGTGCAACCTACTTATACCAGGGAATATTGACCAATAAGGATATTGCTTCAAAATTTGAAATGACAGCCAAAGATCTGGATTTAATTATAGTGACCAATTTGTAATTCATGAAACTTACTTTAATGATTATTCTTTTTTCAGTTGTTTTTCAAGCAACAGCGCAAGAAAAGTTTGCCTTATATAATGACAAGATCCCAAATTCTATCAATACAGATACGGCCAGATACAATCGAAATATTCCAGAAATATTTGTTTACAAGCCAAATGCAGCTTTAGATAAGAGTATGGGTGTGTTGATTATTCCAGGCGGTGGTTATGCACATATTGCTATGGATCATGAAGGACACGATGTTGCAAAAGAGTTGAACAAAGCTGGTTTTACGGCTTTTGTTCTTAAATATCGATTACCTTCGCCCAATATCATGGTCGATAAGAGCATTGGACCAATACAAGATGCGCAGCGTGCTATGCAGTTCATCCGCAGTGGTTTTCCTTTATTGCATAAAGTCGGAGTTATCGGTTTTTCAGCAGGAGGGCACCTTGCATCTACTTTGCTTGTCAGTTCAAAACGTGGTTTCATTTCTAATCCGTCACAGTTATCTTTAGCGCCCGATTTTGCCGGATTGATTTATCCCGTTATCTCCATGACTGACGCTATTACGCACAATGGTTCTAGAATCAACCTTCTCGGAGAGAATCCATCTCCAGAGCAGATTGCCAAATTTTCATCTGAACAGCATGTGACCTCAGATCTTTGTCCTGTATTTTTTGTTCACGCAAAGGATGATAAAGCGGTTCCGATTGAAAACAGTTATGTGATGATCAAAGCACTGGATAAAGCTCATGTTAAAAATAAGCTATTGACTTATGAGGAGGGGGGGCACGGTTTTGGTTTGATTAATAAGACAAGTTCAGTAGCTTGGTTAGATAGTTTTGTAGATTGGGTAAATCATTTATAATATATTATTGAAATGAAACATATTTTAGGACTTATTTTTAGTTTTTTGTTTTTAATAGCCGAAGCACAAACCTCTGATGGAGGGTGGAAAGTGCCTCTAAATGCAGCAAGTCCTGCATTTGCAGTTCCTAAGAAAGATGGAACTTCTATTGCCAGTTCCGATCTGAAAGGAAAAGTAGTGTTGCTTAATTTCTTCGCAACCTGGTGCCCTCCATGTCGAGAGGAATTGCCTCGCTTGCAGAAGGAAATATGGGAAAAATATAAAGATAACCCCAAATTTGAATTAATGGTACTGGCGCGTGAGCAGGATTGGAATAAAATTGATCCCTTTGTTGCCGAACACAAATATTCCCTACCATTTTATCCGGACTTGAAAAGAAATGTATTTGGTTTATTTGCAGACCAAGGTATTCCACGCAATGTCGTACTCGATGCCCAGGGCAATGTTATTTACCAGTCCCTTGGGTATGAGAAAAAAGAGTTTGATCAATTGATTGCTCTTATTGATCGTCTTTTACTTAAAGACTGATATATTGCGCGATCTTGACGGTTACAGGTTGTCCTACTTGGATTGAAACAGGAGTAGTACTGATGGCATGTAGTTGTAAGGCATGATTTGTAATTACTAATTCATAATAAAAACCTCTAAAGCGGATATCGGTTAATGTGAAATCATGCGTTGTCTCCGATGCCGTTATAGATACCCATTCTTGATGAATGATGACGGTTGTATCACTTTGTATTTGAAGCAATTTCGCATCTGTGCTACTCAGAATATTGCTTTTAGCTAATAAAAGTGCTGTGTATGGATTAGTTGGTCTTTCGTAAAGTTCCCGTGGATGGCCTTGATCCAATATCTTACCATCTTTCATTACAATAAGATCGTCGGCCAGTGCCAATACTTCTGTCGGATCATGGGAAACAAGTATGATCGTAAGGCCTGTCTCGACCACAATTTGTTTGATGTCTTGTTGCAATGTGTCTCGGAAAGAGGCATCAACCTGATTGAAGGGTTCGTCCATCAATAGTACTTGTGGATCATTTACCAATGCTCTGCAGATCGCAACACGTTGTTTTTCTCCACCGCTGATGTCAGCAATTCTTTTCTTTGCAAGATGGTCAATCCGCAGTCTTTTCAGGATTGCAGCAGTTTTAGTTTGTTTGGCTTCGATATTTGTATTTGGCAATTGGGAAGCGACATTATCCCAAACATTTGCAAATGTGTTTAAGTCATCAAAACCCTGGGAAACCAGCTTCATGTCTTGATGCCCTGGGATAAGTTTATCTTTTCTTGTTGGAACTAACCAGCCTTTGTAACGAACTTCACCGGTTAATGGCTCTAATAGACCATAGATGAGACGAAGTAATGTACTTTTCCCACTGCCAGATTCTCCGATAATAGCCGTGATTTTACCTTCTTGGATTCCTATATTTGCTTGCTGTACGGCTAAACTTTCCGAATTTTCTAAAAATGAAAAACTAAGATTTTCAAGATGGATGTAAGGAAGTCCAAGGACCTCTTTATCAAAGGGAACATACTGACAAGAAGATTGTGACATATTTTGCAAAATAAAAAAAGCCGAATGTTATAATTCGGCTTAAAATTAAGCATTTTAATATTATTCTACCCTAAAAACCTAGCGTCAGGCCAAAAGTAAAATTATTTAAACCCTGTTGATCAGGACTATTTTCGAACATATCATTGAAATAATATTTGACAAAAACGCCCATTGAATCATATCCGAGTCGCGCAAAGGCACCATACTGGAAGCTGGCCAAATTGTAATTATCTTTAAATTTTTGGCTGCCCTGTTCATTACTTTTTAAACGTTGACTACCTTTTATTAAAATTCCGGTCATTGCGCCGACAGCAAGTTTCGCACGCTCACCATTTTTAAACCTTTTACTTCTGAATTCAAATGTTAACGGAACGCGTAGGTAGGTTGATGTAAATACATTCTTCTTGTAAGTGATGTCATCCGGGTAGGAATAGTCCAAAGGAGTAGCGTCCTGATCCAGCAAAACATTATGTTTCAATCTCAGATAGTTCCATTCAAAACCTGTCGATATATACGTTTTGAATCGATCATTGAACCTAAGGCCAAATTGAGCAATATCAAAACCAAAGTTTGAGGCTTTTTTATATTCTAAAAATTCGTTATTCTCATTTAATGTAAAGCTACCATCATTAATTAACCTTGAAAATCCCCAATCTATGCGAGAAAAAGTAATACCACCAAATATTTTTGGATACTTTGAAACAGCAGGTGTGTTTTTGTCATCAATTTTATCACTGTCTTCTTTGCCTAAAATGCTTGTTGAAATATTAATTTTTTTAGTGCTGTCCTGTTGTGCATATGCTTTTACTAGAAGGCAGGATGTTAGGATACCGATGATTGCGAACGATAGAAAATATTTTTTCATATGGAAAGAGTTTATTTAGGTTTTACTTTTTTCTTTTTTTATTTTTAACGAGACTATTAAGTAGATCAATCTGTAATGTTCCCTCGTCATCATTGCTGAACTGAACTTCTGAACCATTCCCTTGATTGATGGTTTTGCTCAAAATGTTGAGCACCTTAGTAACAACATTCTGTTTGCTTTCGCTGGTTGAAGCCATCATACTTTCTTCTTCGTCCGGGTTTTCAATAATGGGTTTGATCGGGATGTATTCCATTGCATGTGCTATTTGTGCTTGTGAATCCACAACTACTAGCATCGGTTGTTCTGCTGTTATTTTTAGTTTTTTAAGCGCTACCGCTTCATTGATCTGTGCAATTTTCGGTGGCATTGATTTTATTTGATAATCAGTTTGCGTATCCTGAGTTTTTTCGGCTACAGTTTTGACGGCAAATTGGACAGGCTCTTCTTTAGTTTCTATCAAATCTTCTACTGGCTCCTTTTGTTCTTTTTGGGTAGCTGTATCTTTTTTCCGATTAACAATGTTTGTGGTTTCCACGGTGCTTGCTGACTGCTTCATGACCAATAGACTAAAAATCCCAATACAAATGAGGGTCGCGGCGATGCTAACAAGCGGTTTTAACCACTTTATTTTTTTCTTGATTGGTACAATTTTCTGTTCATCAAGATCCGCTTCTATTTTATTCCAGATATCAGCGCTAGGCTGTATATCAAGTTTGTCAATATGATCGCGGAATAATTTGTCGATTTCTTCATTTTTCATAACGTAAATGCCTCAATTTTTAATAATCTTGTTTTCAGCCACTGCCTTGCTCTTGATAACTGCGATTTTGAATTTCCCTCACTTATATTGAGCATTTCGGCAATTTCTTTGTGTGTATAGCCTTCTACAGCATAGAGATTAAAGACTGTACGATAACCAATGGGTAATTGATGAACGATTGACATTAAATCTTTGTAATGTATCTGATCGGTAGCGTTGTTATTCGGAATTTCATGAATAATGTCGTTATCGAGAGACTCTACATAAGCAATTTTGTTTTTTCGCTGTATTTCAATAGCCGTATTGACCATAATTCTTCGTATCCAGCCTTCGAGAGACCCATTTTCTGAAAACAGGTGTCCTTTAGTGAAGACTTTTACAAATCCGATTTGCAGTATATCCTCCGCTTCTAAGCTGTCTTTTGCATAGCGTAAGCAAACAACAAACATTTTTTTAGAAAAAAATTGATATAGATGGTACTGAGCTTTTCTATCTCCAGTGAGACATTTTTTCCATGTTGAATCTATACTTACGTTTTCCAAAATTTAATCAGTTTATATTAGGAAGACGTAAGATATTTAGGAAAGGTTGCATGGGGCGCAACTATTTTATAATTATTTTTCGACTTGTAGGTGATGTAATCTCAATTTTAATTGTTTTTGCATCATCAGGCAGTAAGTTTGGGATTTTATTCGGCCATTCGATAAAACAATAATTTCCAGAATAAAAATAATCCTCATAGCCAAAGTCATAGGCCTCTTCTTCTTCTTTTATTCTGTAAAAGTCGAAATGAAAAATTGTGCCCTGTGGTGCGCTATATTCATTTACAATTGAAAATGTGGGACTTGAGGTGTTGTCTTGTACTTGCAATGCTTTGCAAAGTGCTTTTATAAAGGTTGTTTTTCCCGCACCCATATGACCGTAAAAGAGAAATACACGATCATCAGGAAAAGACTTTAAAAGTAGTTCTGCAGCATGATCTAATTCTGAAAGTTGATTGACTTCGATTATCATGCTGCAAAATTACTTATTTGGAAGTATAAGTAGCGAAAGGAATAATCATTTCTTCCAATGAAATACCCCCATGCTGAAAAGTTTCATTAAAATAATTGACAAATTGATTGTAATTGTTCGGGTATACGAAGTATGAATCCTCTTTTGCAAAGACAAAGCAGGAGCTCATGTGCAACTTTGGTAATTGAGCGTCATGTGGATTCTTAATTAAGAAGACGTCCTTGTCAATAAAATTTAGATTCTTACCCTGTTTATAGCGTAAATTGGTATTTGTATTACGGTCACCAACAATCTTGCTCGGTTTTTTTACTTTAATTGTTCCATGATCTGTTGTGATGATCACTCGAACATTACGCTGGGACAGCCATTTCAAGGCTTCAAATAAGGGCGAGTGTTCAAACCAAGAAAGGGTTAAAGAACGATAAGCCGCTTCATTGTTTGCCAACTCGCGAATCATAGCCATATCTGTTCTTGCATGCGAAAGCATATCGACAAAGTTGTAGACTAATATATTCAGATTGTTCTGGATTAAATTGCTCAGATTGTCCACGACATCTTTCCCCTGATCTAAGGTTAAGACCTTTGTGTAGGAGTGTTTTATAGGCTTCCGGTAGACACGCTGGATTTGGTCTTCTAAAAATTTGTCTTCATATAAATTTTTACCACCTTCATCTTCATCGTTCTGCCACATTTTTGGAAATCGCTTTTCCATTTCTAAAGGCGTCAGTCCACTGAAAATCGCATTTCGGGCATATTGAGTCGCGGTCGGTAAAATACTGTAGTAAGTATCTTCTTCCTCTAGTCTAAAATAATCGGTGATTACTTCGTTGATCACTTTCCATTGATCGTAACGCAAATTGTCAATTAAAAAGAAAAATGTAGGTTTATCTTCCGTTAATTGCGGAAATACCTTTTTCTTAAATAATTGATGCGAAAGTATTGGAGCTTGATCTGGAGCTTTCATCCAATTCAAGTAATTCTTTTCGATAAATTTGCAGAATTGAACATTTGCTTCCGATTTTTGCATTGTCAAGATTTCATGCATGCCCGCATCTTCGAGTTTCTCGAGCGAAAGCTCCCAATAGATCAGCTTTTTATATGCCTCGGACCATTGTTGATAATTCAGATCATCATTTAATACCATACCAAGGTTTCTAAAGTCCTGTTGATATGCCATCGATGTTTTCTCGTTAACAAGTCTCTTGTTTTCCGTCAGTTTTTTGATAGTCAGGAGAATTTGCTTCGGGTTAACGGGTTTTATAAGATAATCGTCAATTTTAGAGCCTATGGCATCCTCCATGACATGTTCTTCTTCATTTTTTGTGACCAGTACAGTAGGTACGGTAGGATTAATGGATTTTAAGATTGCTAATGTCTCTAAACCTGTTAAACCCGGCATATTTTCATCTAAAAATACTAGGTCGAAAACACCTTCTTTAAAAGCATCCACCGCATCATTTCCATTATTTACTGTTTTGACTTTATAGCCTCTTTCTTCTAATAAGAGTATATGAGGTTTTAAAAAATCAATTTCATCATCAGCCCAAAGTATATGTGTTTTTTGCATATTGTAATATTTGCTATAATCAAAATCGATTAAATTCCAATTGTTTTAGTGTTTAGGTAGCTGGAGTAATAATCACTTTTTTTGATATTTTCATTTAAACTATACGAACTTAAATAAAAAAGGAGCTTTACCTATTATTTTTAACACTTGTTAACCACTTAAACTAATTATATTTGTATTTATAATTTAACTCCTAGGACAGGAAAATAAACTGGCTCATCTTTAACTCATTTGATGAACAATTAAAGTTAGCTATTGTTTTAGCGCTATATGTTAGAAGAAATGCATTCATAAATTGAATAAGAAAAAAATATTAAATGATCCTGTCTATGGATTTGTTTCCATTCCATCGGGATTGATTTTTGAGCTTATACAGCATCCTTATCTGCAACGACTTCGCTATATTAAGCAAGTCAGTATGACCCATTTGGTGTATCCTGGAGCGCTGCATACCCGCTTTCAACATGCGATAGGGGCTATGCACTTGATGTCGTTGGCGATTGATACGCTAAAAGGTAAAGGTGTCGATATCAGTGAGGAAGAGAAAGAGGCGGCACTTGCGGCTATTTTGCTGCATGATATTGGCCATGGTCCCTTTTCTCATTCTTTAGAACATACGATTATAGATGGGGTTTCGCATGAATTACTATCTTCTCTTTTAATGGACCGTATCAATAATGAGTTCGGAGGAAAGCTTGATCTGGCCATTACTATTTTTAATAATAAATATCACCGAAAATTTTTCCATCAGTTAGTTTCCAGTCAATTGGATGCTGACAGAATGGATTATCTAAATAGAGACAGCTTTTTCACAGGAGTATCAGAAGGCGTTATTTCATATGATCGAATTATAGCTATGTTAGCTGTGGTTGATGATCAGATCGTTATAGAAGAAAAAGGAATTTACTCGGTTGAAAAGTTTTTAATAGCGCGTCGATTAATGTACTGGCAGGTATATCTCCATAAAACCGTAGTGGGCGCAGAACAGTTATTAATCAAAATACTGCAACGGGCAAAGCAATTAGCAAGTAGTGGCAACACATTGTTTGCGACACCAGCATTTAACTGGTTTTTGACTCAAAAAATTGATAAGAACAATTTTTTAGAAGATGCTTTACACTTGGACTGGTTTACACTTTTGGATGATACTGATATTATGTCTGGTATTAAGACATGGGCCCATCATGAAGATTCTATTTTGCGTATGATGTGTCAGAAATTGATGAGCCGTGAATTGTATCGGACTATTATGAGTAATATGCCTTTCTCAAAAGAATTGATGGATGAGGTTTATCGTCGCGTTAAAGAATATTTTCAGGTAAGTGATGACGAATTGCAATATTACGTTTTCACCCAGGAGATTCAGAACAGTGCTTATGATAGCCACAATGACCCGATTAAGATATTGATGAAGACATGTGAGATTAGCGATATTGCTGAAGCATCAGATTTGTCGAATTTAGAGGCGTTAGCAAAAAAAGTGCAGAAGTTTGTACTGTGTTATCCCAAAGAGCTTGGATATATAGCAATTCCAGCTAAAAAATAATTAAAATATAATAAAAAAACATAGCTTTGTAGCATGCAATTTACTGCTCAACAAATAGCATCCTTATTAAATGGATCGATAGAGGGGAATCCTGATGTAGAAGTTTCAAATTTAGCGAAAATAGAAGAAGCTTCTTTAGGGGATCTTTCATTTCTATCGAACCCTAAATATGAGCAATTTTTATATGAGACTAATGCCTCTATTGTAATTGTTAATGAAGATCAACAATTATTATCAGCCCCCAAATCAACTTTAACGTTGATCCGCGTAAAAAATGCTTATACGGCATTTTCTACATTATTGAACATCTATAATGAAGTTCGCCTGGATAGAAAAGGCAGAGAAGAACCGTCATATATACATGATACTACTACCATCGGTGAGGATGGTTATATCGGAGCTTTTGTCTATATTGGCAAAGGTGGAAAAATCGGTAAAAATGTTAAAATTTACCCGCAGGTTTATATTGGTGATAATGTGATTATCGGTGACAATACGACCTTATTTCCTGGCGTTAAGATATACCAAGATTGTGTGCTGGGAAATAATGTTACTGTGCATTCAGGAACTGTAATTGGTTCTGATGGTTTTGGATTTGCTCCGCAGGATGATGGTACCTATGCTAAGGTTCCTCAAATTGGTAATGTGATTATTGAAGACGATATCGAAATTGGTGCCAATACGGTTATTGACCGTGCTACAATGGGATCTACAATATTACATAAAGGTGTTAAACTGGACAACTTGATTCAAATAGCCCATAATGTAGAATTAGGAAAGAATACTGTAATTGCCGCTCAAACGGGTGTTTCTGGAAGTAGTAAGATCGGTGAAAACGTAATTTTGGGTGGCCAGGTTGGTATTGTAGGCCATATTACTGTTGCTGACAAAAGTCAGGTACAGGCTCAAGCCGGAATCAATAGATCGATTACCGAAGCGAATAAAAAGTGGGCGGGGAGCCCTGTATTGGGTTTTCAATCCAATATGAGATCGCAAGTCATTTATGCGAAATTACCTGATCTTGAAAAACGTGTCAGGGAGTTGGAGCGATTATTAAAGGAAAATTTGAAATCTTAAAAGAACCTTTTGGTCGTTTTTGATTAAATATATGTTAGAAATGAATGTAAAACAAAGAACCATCAAGCAAGATGTGGTCATATCTGGAGTCGGTTTACATACAGGTAAAACTGTATCTATGACAATAAAGCAAGCTCCTGAAAATCATTGGTATAAGTTTAAAAGAATTGATTTGGAAGGTCAGCCAGAAATACTGGTTGATGCTGATAATGTCACAGATACATCGAGAGGTACAACGATTTCTCAAAATGGGGCAAGTGTGAGTACTATTGAACACTTAATGGCTGCTCTGGTAGGTTTACAGATTGATAACGTATTAATTGAAATTGATGGACCCGAAGTACCTATTTTAGATGGTAGTTCAGCAATATTTATTGATAAATTTGAGGAAGCTGGTTTCGAAGAGTTAGAAGCTGATCGTGATTATTTTGAAATTCAGCATGCCATACATTATATAGAGTCTGAACGTAAGGTAGAAATCATGGCAATGCCACTAGATGGTTACCGTTTAACGTGTATGATTGATTTTAATTCGCCTGTATTAGGAAGTCAGCATGCTGCTATTAATACCATTGAAGATTTTTCAAAAGAAATATCTTCGTCAAGAACTTTCTGTTTTTTACATGAATTAGAAATGTTGGTTGATAATGGTTTGATCAAAGGTGGCGATTTAAGCAATGCGATCGTTATCGTTGATAAAGAAACATCTCCTGAGGAATTGAAGAAATTATCACATTTGTTCAACCGTGATGATGTTACTGTTGCAAAAGAAGGTATCTTGAGCAATATTCAGCTTCGTCATCAAAATGAGCCTGCACGTCACAAGTTATTAGATATGGTTGGTGACTTAGCTTTAGTAGGTCGACCACTGAAAGGACATGTTATGGCAGCAAGACCAGGTCATGCCGCTAACGTTGCTTTTGCAAAGAAAATCAAAGAGCAAATCCGCAAGGATAAAAATACAAAAAAGATTAAGGTGTACGATCCGAATATGACTCCTGTGTATGATACAGTGCAGATTATGAAGATTTTACCTCACCGTCAACCGATGTTAATGGTTGATAAAATATTAGAATTAACAGAAAATCATGTAGTTGGCCTGAAAAATGTTACAATGAATGAAGACTTGTTCATGGGGCATTTTCCTGGTGCGCCAATTTTTCCAGGGGTATTGCAAATTGAAGCGATGGCACAGACCGGAGGTATTCTAGTATTGAATACTGTTCCTGACCCGGAGAACTGGTTGACGTTATTTTTAAAAATTGAAAACGCACGATTTAAAGTGCAGGTAAGTCCAGGTGACACGATTATTTTTAGATGCGATTTGACGGAACCTATCCGCAGAGGTATTGCTAAAATGAAAGGTGTAGCTATGGTAGGTGAAAAAGTTGTTTGCGAAGCTGAGTTAATGGCTCAGATTGTGAAAGTAAAATAATAGTAGAGATGATACAGCCGTTAGCTTATATACATCCAGAAGCAAAGATTGCTCAAAATGTTGTTGTAGAACCATTTGCTACTATCCATAGGGATGTAGTTATTGGGGAGGGAACGTGGATCGGTTCCAATGTGACAATTATGGATGGGGCACGTATTGGTAAAAATTGTAAAATTTATCCAGGAGCAGTTATTTCAGGTGAACCTCAAGATTTGAAGTTCGACGGTGAAATTACAACTGCTGAGATTGGGGATAATACTACTATTCGCGAATGCGTTACTATCAATAGAGGAACAAAAGATAAATTTAAAACAGTAATTGGAAAAAATTGCCTTATTCAGGCGTATAGTCATATTGCACACGATTGTACAATCGGTGATTACTGCATATTTTCAAATAGCAGTACACTAGCGGGACATATTACCGTAGGAGATTATGTAGTTTTGGCAGGTATGGTAGCAGTTCATCAATTCTGTACCATTGGATCGCATGCTTTCGTGACAGGTGGTACATTAGTAAGAAAAGATGTACCTCCGTTTATCAAAGCGGCACGTGAGCCTATTTCTTATGCAGGTATAAACTCTGTTGGATTAAGGAGAAGAGGCTTCTCAGAAGAGCAGATTGCTGAAATTCAAAATATTTATCGTGTTCTATTTGTTCAAAATAGAAATTTAACAAAAGCGGCGGCGATCATTGAGGCTGAATTTCAGGCAACTGAAATTCGTGACGAGATATTAGGTTTTATCCGCAACTCTAATCGAGGTGTTATTAAAGGATTTAATCAAAGGGCTGTCTAATTTTAGATCATTTGAAAATTATTTTAACAGATGTCGGTCGGCGTTATAATCGGGAATGGATTTTTAAACACATTACATATGAGTTTGAATCCGGAAAGTCATACGCCATACTTGGACCTAATGGTTCAGGAAAGTCCACTTTGTTAAAAGTGCTTTCGGGAAGTTTAGCGCCTTCTGCTGGAAGTATTTATTATGAAATGAGTGATAAAGCAGTGGATGTTGAGTCTGTTTTTCAATATCTTTCGCTCGCTACGCCCTATGTAGAATTAATAGAAGAATTTACGTTACGAGAGCAAATACAATTTCATTTTAAATTTAAGAATTATCTAAGCGGATATAGTGAACCTGAGGTTGTACAATTATTAGGTCTGGAAAATGCAATAGACAAAGAACTGAAATTTTTTTCATCAGGAATGAAGCAACGTGTCAAATTGGCTTTAGCTTGTTGCAGTGATTCTGCTTTCGTGTTATTGGATGAACCAACTAGTAATTTGGATACCGCTGGTGAAGGATGGTACTTAGAATTGGTTGATAAAACAAAGCGTGCAGATCGATTGTTTATCATTTGCTCCAACCAAGAGAAGGAATATAATTTTTGTGACCAGACCCTGTCTATTTCAGATTATAAAAGTTGATAATTATTAGATTTTTATTAAAAGATTAGATTTTGTAGTTTTGTGACTCAGAAAATAATTATAAAAGTTTAAATCATGGCAAAAGCATCAGACGTTAAGTCAGGAAATGTTTTAAGATTCAACGGTGAGTTAGTCGCTGTTGAGGAATTTATACATCGTACACCAGGTAATTTACGTGCTTTCTATCAAGCGAGAATGCGTAATGTGAAAACTGGTAAATTAGTAGAATACCGTTTTCGAGTTGACGAAAGTGTTGAGATTGCTCGTGTTGAAACAAACGATTATCAATATTTATATGAGGAGGGAGACTTTTTCGTTGTAATGGACAATACCACTTACGAACAGTTTAATATCCCTAAGTTCTTGTTTGGAACTTCGGCACGATTCTTGAAAGAGGGTATGAACGTAATTGTAGCATTTGAAAGTGATGAAGCAATTATGGCGCATGCTCCTAAAAGTGTTGAATTAGAAATAATATACACAGAGCCTGCAGTAAAGGGAGATACTTCAACAAATGCATTAAAAAATGCAACAGTGGAAACTGGAGTTGAAATTAAAGTACCTCTTTTTATTAATCAAGGAGATAAAGTAAGAATTGATACGCAAACAGGTGATTACATCGAGCGTGTTAAATAATATTAAGATTTAGGTTTAGGTTGATTATTCGGTCTTGTTAGCACCCAGCTGCAAGGCCGTTTTTTTTTGTATTATGATGACCAAAAATGAACTCAGGACATATTATCGGCATTTAAGATCGCAATTAGCTCCGTCGGAAGAGAGTGATCTAAATTTGGGTCTGTTAGAAAATTTAAAGCGTTTGGAATGGCAAAACGTGAAATTTTGTCATGTCTTTTTGCCAATACTGAAATTTCATGAACCTAATACGCTGCTACTCATTTCATATTTGCAGGATAAGTTTCCGGAGATTCAAATTGTTATCTCCAAATCGAATTTACAGTCTAATGTGATGAGTCATTATCTTTATGATGATAAGTTGGCATTAGCCCATAATCAATGGGGCATACTCGAACCTGTAGAAGGAGTTTATGTTGATGAAAAGAGTATTGACATGGTGCTGGTTCCCTTATTAATTTCAGATAAGGCTGGGAATCGGATTGGATATGGAAAAGGGTATTACGATCGCTTTTTATCTTTATGCAGACCTGATGTTCAAAAGGTCGGTCTTTCATTTTTTGAACCTATAGCGATAATCGAGGATATCGATCCGCACGATATTCCTTTGGATGTCTGTGTGACACCAAAAACAATATATTATTATTAAAATAAAAGCGGGAACTATAAGTTCCCGCTTTTATTTTAATATAAAATTCGAAATTTTATGGTATTCTGAACTTTTTTAAGTTGTTTGATTAAATCCCGGTCATATTCACCTTTGATATCCGTGACAGCATACCCTATATCAGCCTTAGTCATCAGAAATTGAGAAATGATATTGATATCATTTTGAGCATAGACAAGATTAATCTGCGCCATGATGCCAGGTACATTTTTATGGATATGAAGTAAACGTGTAACATCTTTTACTTTAGGAAGCAATAGATTTGGAAAATTGCGACTCATGTAGGTATCTCCATTATTAATGAAGTCGGCCATTCTTCTCGGAATAAATTCGGCGTTTCTCTTTTTGTCTTTTTTGTCATCAAAAACAACAATGCCTTTTGCATTGCAAATATCTTTGTTAAGATGATTTTTTGCATCACCTAAAACGCCAATCGTTTTGAGCTTATCGGCACGGGATAATTGATCTTCAGAAACAGAGATATCTTTTCCAAGTAAAAGCATGCCGACGTCTTTTGTATACTTTTCTTCAAAAGTGTCTTTCGTGCGCACAGAAAATCCATCTCTTTTTAATATATGAGAAGCAATTTCAGGAACCTCTCCGACGATCAGACAAAGAATCCGATTTTTAGGGTAGGAAATAGCGCGGGGTAAATTATTGACATATAGAAATTCATCAAAACTAGGTGTAATAAAATCCGCTTTTTCAGTGACTGTTTTTCTGGAAATATTTTCAGTAAATGCAAAGAATTTCTCAATAAGCCCAGATTCTTTTAATTGAAAATCAGAATACCCATCACCAATACCGTAAATAGTACCATCTATTTTTAATTCCTGTAGTAATTTTACTTTACCGCCTTCATCCGATAAAGGATTTGATTCGTCAAATCCGATGATATTATCATGTTCATCAAATATAAAGGTGTTCGCGTAGATATTTTCCTTTTTGATATTGTAAGGAATAACAACTGGCGTAATGAACTCTTTAAATCCTCCAGATACAATCCAAGCGGTGTCCGAATTTTTTTTGAAAAACTCTCTATTTCTTGAGAATGAAGTAGAGACTTTCTTTTTCAGGTGTGTAATAAGTTTGTCGAGATGACTTTTATTTGCTTGTAGTAATTGGACACGACCAGCTAATGCTTCACGAAATGAAAGTTTACCCTCCATTGCAAGATTGGTGTAGCGTTCAATTTCAAGATATATCTTTTCCCTGTCAGGATGATGTTCTAGCGAAATTTTTGCTAATTCGTCCAAAGCCTCTACTTGCGTAAAGGTACTGTCAAAATCAATGATGTAATAATTTTTCACGGTTTAGTTTGAGTTTAGGATTAGATTATTTATTGTCAATTATAGCGTACAGCTATCTCTTTTAAGGTCGTTTCTAAAGGTTTATATTCAAAAGCTAATGCTTGTTGTAATTTTGCATCTGTATAGGCTAGCTTCTCGCTAGACGCCCTAGCACTATCTTTTGTAAGTGTCGATTTTTCCTTTTTTATTGATGCAACTGCAGTCGCTAGCGTAGCTGCGATCATGAGTACAGCAGGGGGGACTGCTATTTTAGGAGCTGCTTTACCCATCAAGGCACTTGCCTTCTCCAGTAGTTCTTTATTGCTGAGGTTCACATTATTGATAATAAAACGTTCTCCTGATATATTTTTTAGTGCCATTAGATTGCGCATAATGGAAGCCACATCTTCGACATCAACCACACCAACTGTACCTGTTGGGTAATATTTTAATCCTTTTTTGATTAATGAAAATATCGCACCGGAACCTTTTGCACCAGAGGAAGCTCCAATGATAACAGATGGATTTACGATAACAGCATTTAAACCTTCTGCAATACCTCTCCAAACTTCCATTTCACTTTCATATTTTGAAATTGCGTAGTTGGATAACGAAGACTCATATTCCCAATAGTCTTTTTCACTAACAGGAGCTTGATTTTTACTGGATCCTAATGCAGCAACAGAACTGACATGAACAAGTCTGGCCTGATGTGCTAGACAAAGGTTGACAACATAAGCGGTCCCTTCAACATTTACTTTTTTCATGTTCGCCGCATCTTGTTTTTGGTAAGATACGACAGCGGCACAGTGGTACACCTCAGTGATATTTTGGAATGCTTCTTCAAGATCAAAGTAGTTACAAATATCAGCGTCAATCCATTGGATTAAAGACGATGATAATAGCTGTTCTGGAATTATCGAGTTTGAGCGTTTCGTAGCTATCACATCAATTCCTAAATCGATCAATTGCTTGATCAATGTAGCCCCTAAAAATCCGGTTCCTCCTGTTATTAATATCACATGTTAAAGATAACGTTAAAAATAATGTTTTCAAAAGTAAGTTAATAAATGGATATTTGTCTAAGGCAAGGTTTTAATTTTTGATTACCGTCAATACAAATTCATCATATGTCATTATCCGTTTTTTTTAGTCCGATTGTTACCCAAAAGCTATTTCCTGAAGAAGGATTTTTTCGTTCGCAACTTGGCAATGTTGTTCGTTTTTATGACAATCAATTTCCGACTTGGGATAAAGACGATAAGCCACAATTGGCTATAATTGGCGTAGAAGAAGATCGTGCTGCTGTTAATAATCAGGGCTGTGCAAAATCTCCTGATGCGATAAGAAAACATTTGTATCAGCTTTACCAAGGGGATTATGCAATCAACGCTGTTGATCTCGGTAATATTAAAGAGGGGGCAACGATAAAAGATACTTACGCAGCACTTAGAGCAGTTGTTGAAGAATTATTAGCCGATGATATCCTTCCTATAATAATTGGTGGTGGTCAGGATCTGACCTACGCACAATACTTAGGCTATCAAAATCTGGGGCAAAAGGTGGAAGTGGCCGTAATAGATGGTCGATTTGATCTGAACCAGGAAAGTGGTGAACAGGTTGCACTGGATTCAAGATCATATTTGAACCATATTATTCTGCACGAACCCGATTACTTATTTAATTTAAATAATATTGCATATCAGACCTATTTGGTAAGTAAAGAATCGCTGAATATGTACGATAAGTTATTCTTCAATGCTACTAGGCTCGGGGCAATAGCCGGTCGAATGGATCAATCTGAACCGCTGGTGCGAGCCGCTGATATGGTTAGTTTTGATATTGGAGCTATCCGTGCTTCTGAAGCTTCGGGCAATGCGAATGCAATGCCAAATGGTTTATTTGGCGATGAAGCCTGCCAGATTGCACGTTACGCAGGGATGTCAGATAAATGTTCTTCAATCGGGTTCTATGAATTTAACCCATCTTATGATCCCATGCAGCAAACAGCCATGTTGGTATCCCAGATGATCTGGTGCTTTATAGATGGCTTTTATAACCGTAAGCAAGATACCCCTTTATTACCAAAATCGTCTTATATTATCTATAGAACGACCCTGGAAAATGAGGAACATGAATTGGTATTTGTTAAAAGTAAAAAATCAGATCGCTGGTGGATGCAAGTTCCATATTTTGGGTCACGTTCTGTTAATGAAAGGTATCATCTAGTTCCTTGTCGATATGAGGACTATCAGATGGCTGTTACAGGTGAAATGCCTGACCTTTGGTGGCGAACTCATCAAAAGTTACAGTAGTTTTAATGGTCTGAAAAGACCATTTTTTATTTAGTTAAGTGAATTTATGGAAACAGTGTATATTATTATCGTTATCATTTTATTAGTTGTTCTAATTGTAATTTCTTTGAAAAAGAAGGATTCACATCTAGATGATAATCAGTGGAGACAGGAGAAGGAATTAATGGCAATAGAACTGGCAAAAGTGCAGCAACGTGAACAGAGTTTATTGCAAGAGCGGGCGATGTTGCGTGATGAACTGGAAAAAGAACGGGAGCATGTACTGATCGTTGAACGTTCTTTAGAGAGCACACGTTCTTTTTATGAGGCGCAGCAAGATAAGTTTCAGGAGCAGAAAGTGGAGATTGCTGCTATTAAAAGCCAATTTAATACCGAGTTTCAGGTCATTGCCAATAAAATTTTAGAAGAAAAGACACTTCGATTTACAGAAACCAATTCGAAGTCCATTGGATTGATTTTAGATCCTTTAAAAGAAAAAATCAAACTTTTTGAAGAGAAAGTGGATAAAACTTATTCGCAGGAAGCCGCAGAAAGAAACTCTTTGAAAGGTGTGGTGCAACAGCTGATGGAGCAAAGTTTGCGGATTAAGGATGAAGCGACCAACTTGACGCGTGCTCTTAAAGGTGACGCAAAGAAACAGGGAAATTGGGGCGAGGTAATCTTAGAACGTGTTCTGGAACGCTCGGGGCTTGTGAAGGATCGTGAATTTAGATTGCAGGCATCATTTACAGATATTGATGGGAGACGAATGCAACCCGATGCCATTATTGATTTGCCCGAAAATAAACATCTAATTGTCGATTCAAAAGTTTCTTTGATAGCTTACGAGCGTTGGGTAAATGCAGAAGATGATATCGATCGTGCAGTGTTCGCAAGACAGCATATTTTATCTGTGGAAAATCATGTCAAAGACCTTTCTGCAAAAAATTATCATGAATTGTATGGTATTGAATCTCCAGATTTTGTCTTACTCTTTATGCCGATAGAATCTGCTTTGAGTATGTCGGTTTCCGAAAAACCAGATCTTTTTAGTGATGCATGGGATAGAAAGGTCGTTATTGTAAGCCCATCTACGCTTTTAGCAACCTTACGTACCATAGCTAGTATCTGGAAACAAGAAAGACAGACACGTAATGTTATTGAAATTGCCAAGGAAGCCGGAGCACTTTATGACAAATTCCACGGATTTTTAACAGATATGGATCAAGTACAGGCACAATTGCAAAAAGCATTGAAAAGCCATGAAGATGCCTCTAAAAAACTATCTTTCGGCGCTGGTAATGTAATTAAGCGAGTGGAGAATCTGAAGAAATTAGGTGCTAAGGCAAATAAGCAAATTGATTCCAAATATTTAGATGAAGAAATAGAAGAAGAGGATTAAACCTCTTCTTCTATTTCTTCGTTCATTTTCTTAAGCCTTTTATTGATCGATATATCGATAGAAGCATCCTTTAAATGGTCTATAGCAGCTTTCTCCGTAACAGTATAAGCATCCGATTCATATTCATCGATTATGCGTTGATTGTAGATCGCCTTATCATAAGCATCTCTTCCTGAAAGAAGCTTAACGAATACCGGTAAACACTCAAGGAAAATAAAAAGTAATCCGATGAAAGTAACCGCATTTGCAGTTGCTTCATCCACTTGTCCGTTAGCTTTAAACTTAAGGTTTCCAAGTGCTGAATTTCGGTCAGCAAATCCAGCCAAATTAACAGCACTATCCAAACTCGCATTTGAAAGCCCTTTTTGATTTAATATACCTTCCGCTTTTTGTTTGTCAAGTATTAAGCGCTCCTTAGCTATAATTGAGCTACGTAAGCTGTCAAGATATACCGTTGATTTTTCTAATTCAAGTTCTTTTCGTTTTGCATACGGTCCGTATCCTACTACACCAGATGTTTCGGTTGTTTTATTACCGAAGATTTCAAAGTTGAGCTTTTGTCGATCGGCTTTGATTCTTGCATCAAGGGAATCCCTTTCTGTGGTAAGTGATTTAAGTTGAGTAAGATCAAGGGTATATTTTTTGTTAAAAATAATATTTAGACTGTCTATCTTAGCCCGTTCATTGGCAATATAGGTTGTCTTTAAATTTTCTCTTATTTCTTTGTCGAAAATTTTAAGCTCCAAAGGTCTTGAAATAACGATACCAATTAATATGGCAAGTAATATCCGCGGTAAAGCCTGTAAGAATTGAAAGCCACCTGTTTTCGATTTATTAATACTCAATACAATATAACGGTCCATATTGAAGATCATTAGACCCCATATGATACCAAATACAATTGCTAAAAGCCAATCCAGATAGGTTCCACTAAAAACAAAATACATAGCATAGCCACCAGAAAGGGAGGCAAAAAGACCCGTGAAGAAAATAGTAGCAGCAATAGCCACATACTTATTATGTTCTTGCGGATATTTTTTTAATGTCTCTTCATGTACACCTGCGCAGTACAAGAAAAAATGATTGATATTATTCATTAATGAAGATTTATGCTATGAGACAACAAAATTATAAAATAGTTTCAGTACTTTTCTGGTTATTACAATATTGTGATAAATATACAATACTTATTTTGATCTTTCTAAAAAGTATTACTTACACAAATATTTGTAACTTTGCCCAAATTATTGCGAGAATAAAAAGATATATAATGAAGAAAAAACGACTTTTGCCATTTTTTTTAATTGTGGCAACTGCCTTTGTTGGTTGCGAGGAAAAGAAACAAATGACAGATAATCCGCTATTATTAGCATATGATACTCCATTTAATGTTCCTCCATTTGATAAAATCAAAGACGAACATTTCAAACCAGCTTATGAAGAAGCTATTAAAGTTCATAATTTAGAAATTGATACAATTGTAAATAATACAGAAGAACCTACTTTTGAGAATACAATTTTAGCAATCGAAAATGCAGGAAGTTTACTAGGTAACGTTTCGCGTGTATTTGATAATTTAAGCAAGGCTAATACAAATGATAGTATTAATGCATTAGATAAAGAAATGGCTCCTATATTAACGGGTCATTACGATGAGATCTCAATGAATAGCAAATTATTCAATCGTATTAAAACAGTTTGGGATAAGAAATCATCATTGGGATTGGATGCTGAGGATCTTAAACTATTAGAGGATACTTATAAGAATTTTGTGCGTTCAGGGGCAAATTTAAAAGATGTTGATAAAACTAAATTAAAAAAAATCAATTCCGAATTAGCAGGGTTAACTGTTGATTTTGGACAGAATGTATTGGCCGAAACTAACGCATTTGAATTGATTATTGATAGTGCAAACCAATTAGATGGTTTACCAGAATCATTGAAATCTGCGGCCGCGGAAGAAGCAAAAGCTAAAGGAAAAGATGGGAAATGGTTATTTACTTTGCAGAATCCTTCTGTTATGCCATTCTTGCAATATGCTAAAAACAGAGATTTAAGAAAGCAAATTTGGGAAGCATATCAAATGCGTGGTAATAACGATAACGCAAATGATAATAAGGAAGTCCTTAGAAAAATAGCTAACCTACGTTTAGAAAAAGCTAAGTTACTAGGATATCCGTCATACGCAGCTTATGTATTGGAAGAGTCAATGGCCAAAAATCCTACTAATGTATATGCATTATTAAACAAACTATGGACACCTGCTCTTAATAAAGCAAAAGGCGAAGCGACTGATATTAATAAAGAAATTAAAGCTGAAGGTGGAAATTTTGAAGTAGCGCCTTATGACTGGAGTTACTATACTGAAATTATCCGTAAGAATAGATTTGCATTAAACGAGGATGAAATCAAACCGTACTTTAGTTTACCGACTGTGCGAGAAGGCGCATTTGCTGTTGCTAATAAATTATATGGATTAACTTTTGTTGCTTTAAATAATGTGCCAGTATACCATAAGGATGTTGAGGTATATGAAGTTAAGGACAAAGATGGCTCTCACTTAGGATTATTATATGCCGATTTCTTTCCTCGCGCTTCGAAAAGTAGCGGTGCTTGGATGACATCTTACCGTAATCAAAGTAAGAAAGAGGGAAAACGTAATGCACCTGTAATCTCGATCGTTTGTAATTTCACAAAACCTGTTGGTGACCAACCGGCATTATTAACTTTTGATGAAGCGAGTACTTTGTTTCATGAATTTGGACATGCCTTACATGGTTTATTATCAAATGTAAAATATAAAAGCTTAGCCGGAACGTCCGTTTCTAGAGATTTTGTAGAGCTTCCATCTCAGATTATGGAAAACTGGGCAGCAGACGCCGCGGTATTGAAAGAATATGCTAAGCATTATAAAACTAAAGAAGCAATTCCAGATTCTTTAATTGCTAAAATGGAGAAAGCAGGTACGTTTAATCAAGGCTTTGCAACTGTTGAATACCTTGCAGCTTCTTTGTTAGATATGAATTATCATGCTGCGACTACTCCTATAAAAGGTGATATCAATGCCTTTGAAAAGGAATCAATGAAGAAAATAGGTTTGATTGATGCTATTATTCCGCGTTATAGAAGTACTTATTTTAAACATATTTTTGAAGGAGGATATTCTGCAGGATATTATGCGTATATCTGGTCCGAAGTATTGGATTCGGATGCTTTTGCAGCTTTTAAAGAAAAGTCATTGTATGATCAGCCAACAGCAGATTCATTCCGCCGTAATATCTTAGAAAAAGGTGGTACAGGAGATCCTGCTCAGATGTACAAAATATTCAGAGGAGCGGAGCCAGATGCGAAATATTTGTTAATTAAGCGTGGCTTGAATTAAACACATAAAAAAACAAAAAAAAGGAGCAAAATTATTTTTGCTCCTTTTTTTGTTTTTTTATTCGTCAGATTCGGAATTAATCTTTACATTTGATTATTATTTATAATTAGTCTAAATACACACAAGGTATCATGTTTTAAATAAAAGCGAATCATATGTGTCAATCAGTCGTTCTCAGCCATAAAGGCAAATCTCATATCAGTTATTGCACGAAGTGTAAAACATTTTATATCTGGCAAGACTCTTTCCTATTAAGTTTAGGTTATCTTCAGTTTGAGTCCTTTGTTTCCGCAACGATGAGAAGTAATGTGAAAGGAAACTATTTTAGCTTTCCTGATGGTGATATGCGCGTATTGATTGATACACCTTGTCCAGAAATTGTTTTTGTTTTTAATGAAACCGAATGGAATGATTTTTCGGATGCACTGTCAGAATCCACTTACATGAGCGAAATATATCAGATGATGTCCAGCTAAAGATAAAAAGTCCTGTAGGCCTTTTCCACTTTCTTCTTCTATTCTTTTAAAAGGCTTTACAGGCACTATTAAAGTCCGATGTTCATTTATATACGAATCAAATAAATAATATTCGGACTTCTCTCGAACCCAATACATAAAAAATTGGTAAATAAAAAAGGGTTGTTTGAAAACAACCCTTTTTTTATTACAGAAATGCATAGACTTATTCGCCGATAGCATAATATTTAAATCCTAGATCTTCCAGGTACTTTCTGTTTAACAGTTTTCTGCCATCAAATATAAAAGCGGGTCGTTTCATTTGGTGTTTTATGGTGTACCAGTCATAGTTTTTAAACTCATCCCATTCCGTTAACACAGCAATAGCATGGGCGTCTTGGCATGCCTGAATGGGATCATTTACGACCTTTACAAGTGCTCTATTTTCTTCAGGACTTCTTGTATTTAAATAATCGAGATCAGCGTAGATACGTTCGGCTGTGACTTTAGGGTCGTATATCGTGATTTCAGCTTGTTCACTTAATAAGTAATCAGCAACGTAAATAGCTGCAGATTCTCTAGTGTCATTTGTATCCTTTTTAAAAGCCCATCCCAAGAATGTAATTTTCTTTCCTGATACTGTATTGTACAAAGTTTGGATGATATTATCTGCAAAGCGCTGTTTTTGGTGATCATTCATGATGATGACCTGATCCCAATAATCTGCGACTTCATTCAGACCATAACTTCTTGCAATATACACAAGGTTTAAAATATCCTTTTGAAAACAGGAACCGCCAAACCCAACAGATGCCTTTAAAAATTTTGAACCAATACGGGTATCCATGCCAATTGCTTTAGAAACTTCATCTACATTGGCACCTGTTTTTTCGCAGAGTTCAGAGATCGAATTTATCGATGAAACGCGTTGTGCCAAAAAGGCATTTGCCGTCAATTTAGATAATTCCGAAGACCATAAGTTAGTCGTCAAAATGTTAGTGTCAGGAACCCAATTTTGGTAAATTTTTACGAGCGTATCAATTGCTTCTTGATTTTCTCCACCAATTAACACGCGGTCCGGGGCTAATAAGTCTTGAATAGCAGTACCTTCGGCTAAAAATTCTGGATTGGATAGGATATGAAAATTAACACCATTGCCTGTATGGTCGAGAATACTTTTTAATGCTGCTGCAGTACGCACAGGTAAAGTAGATTTTTCGACAATAATCTTATCTGTTTTTGCAACAGAAGCAATTTGTCTCGCACATAATTCAATGTATTTGAGATCAGCAGCCATCCCTTTTCCTTTTCCGTAGTTTTTGGTAGGGGTATTGACAGAAATAAAAATCATATCTGCTTCATCTACAGCTTTATCGACATCAGTAGAGAAAAATAGATTACGACCTCTTGCCTCAGCGACAATCTGTGTTAGCCCTGGTTCGTAGACCGGAAGGTTATCCAAATTTTCGTCATTCCAGGCCGCAATACGTTCGACATTGACATCAACAATGGTGATTTGGATATGAGGACATTGTTGAGCAACAACAGACATCGTCGGTCCGCCTACATATCCAGCACCGATACAACAGATTTTTTTGATATTAAATGACATAGCTTTCTATTTCAGCATTCTTATGGTATTGCAAAAATAGTAAAATATTTAGTTTGGATAGCAGGAATGCCGATGAATTTGATGTTGTAATTGCTTATATATTTATTAAATTTACTGATTATAAAAGGATACGAAATTGATCAAGCAAGAGATAATAGATAAGGTGTTGGATGCTGCTCGAATAGAGGAGGTTGTAGGTGATTTTGTAGACTTGAAAAAGAGGGGTACATCGCTTATTGGTAACTGTCCTTTTCATCATGAGAAGACGCCATCTTTTCACGTTTCTGTTTCCAAAGGAATCTATAAATGTTTTGGATGCGGGGTTGGAGGAGATTCGTTGAAGTTCGTGATGGAACTGGAGAAATTTTCTTATCCGGAAGGCATTAAATACCTCGCTAATAAATACAGTATAGAGGTTGAAGAGGTTGAACGCTCGCCAGCACAGTTAGCGGCTCAAGATAAGAGAGAAAGTTTATATGTGTTGAGTGCATGGGCCAGTAAATTTTTCAAAGATGAAATGTGGACCACAGAGATGGGGCAGGTTATTGGCCTGCACTACTTTAAGGAACGTGGCTATCGGGAAGATATCATTAAAAAATTTGAATTGGGCTATTCCCCCGATAATTGGACTGCACTTGTTGATGCAGCGACCAAAGCGGGTTTTCATCCTGACTATCTGAAGGAAATTGGGCTCGCGATCGAGCGCGATGATAAAAGCTTATACGATCGTTTCCGCGGACGTGTTATGTTTCCTATCCATAATTTGACTGGAAGAGTAATCGGTTTCGGAGGAAGGACATTAAAGACAGATAAGAAAGTTCCCAAATATGTAAACTCACCAGAGAGTGATATCTACCATAAGTCAGATGTGCTTTATGGACTCAATTTTGCGAAAAAAGCAATCATGGAGGAGGATAACTGCTATTTGGTAGAAGGATATGCAGATGTAATATCTACCCATCAAGCAGGTGTAGAAAATGTGGTATCTTCATCAGGTACATCATTGACGACAGCACAGATTCGACTTATTGCGCGCTTCACAAAAAATGTAACAATTCTTTATGATGGAGATGAAGCTGGAATTAAAGCTTCTCTTCGGGGAACGGATATGTTGCTGGAGGAAGGTTTGAATGTTAAGATTTTGCTTTTCCCAGATGGTAATGATCCCGATTCGTATGTAAAGACTTATGGTTCTTCCGTATTTAAGTCCTATATCAAAGAGAATCAACAAGATTTTATTTTTTATAAAACTAGAATTTTACTTCGCGATACCAATAATGATCCGATAAAAAGGGCAGAGGTGATCCGTGATGTCGTTGAGAGTATCGCATTGATTCCGGATGAAATTAAAGTTTCAGTTTTTATACGGGAGTGCAGTAATTTATTGGATATTGAAGAGCGAATCTTACTTTCAGAATTAAATAAGATCCGAATTTCAAAATCTAAGAAAGCAGATAAGGATTTCGGTAAGAAGAGTACTCCGGTTATGGGGGCAGGGGCTCCACCAATGGATGGACCTCCTGCAGATTTTTTCATGACCGATGAAGAAAGAGGTGGTGCCGCGCCGCTGGCACCAGAGACATCTGCGCAGCAGATTACTTCAGAAATACTTCAAGAACGTGAAATTATACGGATTCTTATCAATTATGGCGACTATCTGGCGACCTGGGAAGGGGACGGAGATATACCAGTAGCAGGGGTTTTACTAAGTAATATCGCTGATGTCAATTTTGAGGACAAGGCCGCAGCTTTTATCTTAAATGTTTATCGTGAGGCGGTTGAAAAATTTGAAATACCGGAGGCTAAGCAGTTTTACTCTAATCAAGACGCTGCTGTTGCTGAGCTTGCTATTAACTGTGTTGCGTCCAAGTACAATCTGAGTGAAAACTGGAATGATGATAAACGTAAAATCTATGTAACTCAAGAATATGAGCATTTAAAAGTGCTTGTTGTCACTTCGATTTACCGTATCAAAAAACGTAAAATAACCCGTGAAATGGTCAAGATCCGTGAAGAGCTAAAGACGGAAAAGGATGACGCGAATGTCGAAGTTTTAATTTTCAAATATCAAAAACTTAAAGATGCCGAGAAGATGTTAGGAGGATTACTCGGAAATACCGTAGTCAAGTAAAGTATGGCCAAGCATCTTGAATTCGGCAAATTAGGAGAGTCTTATGCGGAAAAATTTCTGCAGGATTTAGGGTGTGAAATTTTGTTAAGAAATTGGCGATATAAGAATTTAGAAGTAGATTTGATAGTCAGAGATGCCGGTATTTTAGTTTTTGTTGAGGTAAAAACTCGTCGTAAGCTTGATTACGGAGAACCGTTTGAGTTTGTTGACTGGCAGAAGAAACGAAAATTGACAAGAGCTGCAGATGTATATTTGAAAAAATATGATGTGACTGGAGAAATTCGCTTTGACATTATATCAGTTCTCATCACAGATAAAGATAACATACAATTAGAACACATCAAAGATGCGTTTTGGAATGAATAAAAGTAGATTTAATATGAAAAAAACAACCTATATCCTCTTAGGTTTAGTACTTGGTTTAAGTGCCTGTAAAACGAAGAAGTCAGGTAAACTGGAGTTTGCTAAACCCGATGCTAGCCAATCAATTCAGCTAGGTGATCCAATTCAATTTCAGCTCAAATTTAATTCACCTGATCTGGACTCGGTTGTATATTATATCGATGATAAGATGGTTGCTTCTGGAAAAGATACTTCTGCAGTGCAGGTAGACAGTAAGAACTTAGCCTTGGGTACACGCAATATTTCTGCAAAGGTATATCAAGGAACAAGTATTGATAGTGCAAACGCATACATCACTATTGTACCACCAGCTCCAAAAGAATATGGGTTCGAAATTGTCAATAAATTTCCACATGATACGACAGCATTTACCCAAGGGTTACAATATGAAAATGGGTTTTTGTATGAGTCAACAGGTAGTGGCGGAGGTACACTTACCTCCTTGAGACGCGTTGACTTAAAAACGGGTAAAGTGCTACAGAAAAAAGAGTTTGATTCAGAAAAATATTTTGGTGAAGGAATGACCATCATGGGAGATAAAATCGTGATGTTGACATGGAAAAATATGGAAGGTTTTGTTCTTAATAAATCAAGTTTTGAACTGGAGAAAACTTTTCCTTATAAGGATAGTAAAGAAGGTTGGGGCTTAACCTACGATGGCAAAAGATTAATTAAGTCTGATGGATCCAATAAATTATATTTTTTAGATCCGAATACACAGCAAGAAATGAGTTCTGTTGATGTTTATGACGAAAATGGTCAGGTGAATTTTCTAAATGAACTGGAGTATATTGATGGTAAAGTGTATGCGAATGTATATGAAAAGGATATTATTGCTATTATAAATCCTGAAACTGGAATCGTAGAAGGTCGAATTAATTTAGTTGGGATCTATCAGCATGCACAATACGATAATGAGTTGAATGGTATCGCCTATGATCAAGCAGGTAAAAGATTGTTTGTCACTGGAAAACTTTGGAATACTTTATTTGAAATCAAGATGATCGCCCGTTAGGCTACCTACCTTGTCACATTAAAAAATATCTATTTTCAATCAGTAGCTTTGATGCGATGAAGATTGAAAAAAGAGCATAAATAGATTTTATGCTCTTTTTTTTTGTCTTAAGTTTTGGACGCATTACCTCCCTTAGATAGACATATAGATTTGCTGGGAATCTTATGAGAGACACCTTTGAATCTTGTTAGATTTTAGTAGGAATATTTAATAGCCTAAAGGCAGGGTTTGTAGAGGATTTATAGAGCTTTACCTCTATGAACCCTCTACAAACCCTCTATTATCACACTATAAAAACTTAAGGAAATTATAAGATGATCCCTATTAGATAGTAAGTTGTTTCAACTGCCATGAAGGGAGGTCATTTGTTTACGCTTTACCAAATACAGGTGGTAGGAAATGTATTTGTTGCTATAGGGTCATTGCCTTTTCTAACAGGACTTAGATCGTTTGAATTAATAGCTAGGGATAATAAGTCATAGCTATTGAATTAATTCATTTTGCAAAATATTTTTCTTTTATCAAGCAGATCTCGATGGTAAAGGAGAAATTTATGATTGTATGCCAATCGGTGATGCTCAAGTAACAATGGATCGCTATGGATATTTTTAATAACATCCATAGCGATCCATTTTTTTATTAAGGGCGTAACGTATTTGGCTTAATATAAAACTGCATTTTATCACTTAGGGGTTCAAATTCTTCTTTTTGAGCCTCTTCCACACGGTCTGGGTAAAGTATTCCATATAAATGGTCTACTTCATGCTGAAAAATAACGGCAGTAAACCCCTCAATATTTTCCTCCTTTATTTTGCCTTCTTTACTAATATATTGTAAGCGGATGGTATTACTGCGAAGTACCTCTTCCCGACGATCAGGTATTGATAAGCATCCTTCAACTCCCTTTCTGATGAATTTTGATCGCCAAATAATTTTAGGGTTAATGTAACTTTCAAAAGGTTCACCTACTTTATCAAATCGTTGTACAACAATTAAGTTTTTATTTATTCCTATTTGCGGGGCCGCGATGCCAACGCCAGCATGCTCTGGATCTTGGACTGTGCTAAACATTCTTTTTTCTAAGATTGCGATCGATGGGTCATCAAATTTAAGGTCAACAGAAGTGGTCGTTAATACAGTCAGATCTTTCTCATTTGTAATTTGTAGCACACGTAATTTTTCTGTTTCTGTACCATTATTGATGATCTTAAGATCATCTGCGCTAAAATTTTGTCCTGCCTGAATATCTACTGGTCTTTCGTTTTTTTGTTTATGAAAAGCTTTTTCTCCTGCCATAATCTTTGTCTCTAAAATGTTTTCTTGAGGTGGTACAGGGCAGCGATAGCCATTGCTGTACGCACAGTAAGGGTTGTAAGCGGTATTAAAATCTATAGTTGCTTTGCCATTTATGATGTCCTCCGTTGATAAATCAATATAACGTCCACCACTATAGCTTTCCTGACCGTTTGTTAAATCTAAAAAGGGTAGAAAGAGGTGGTTTTTGTATTGTGGATTTTGAAATAGCGCCGCACTTTGATAAACTGTCAGTTGATAGGGTTTATTGTTTAAAGTGAAATTTAAAATAGCATAACGTTTATAGGGGTTGCTAGTTCCATCGTAAGTGGGCATTTTGAACGTTTCTTCTCCTATTAATAAGGTAACGTCCGCCGTCACTTGGTATGCTTTATCTACTGGGAAATAATCTAAAAACTGTACCTGGTCTGCCGGTAAAGGACCGAATTTTGACTTGGAGAGACTCAAAGCTTTTTCTTGGCGATCTTTTAGAATAAGCGCCTGGTAATCTTGAGCATTTGCTTTTATACTTACAGTAATTAAGAAAAGCCCAATTAATATGGTGTATTTCATTCATTTTAATTTAAAGTCTAGCAAATTTATAGATTTTTTTTGATCAATAGGGAATCTATTTTACAGAAACAGAATCGTATTTTTGTCAAAATATTTAAAATAGGCATCGTTATGAGATTAATGGCTTTTGATTATGGAACAAAAAGGATCGGTATTGCAGTGACAGATCCGATGCAAATAATTGCAACAGCATTAACGACGGTGCATCCGGATAAAATTTGGGAGTTCTTAGAAGATTATTTTAAAACAGAGCAGGTGGAGACGTTTGTATTGGGCAAGCCTTTGCAAATGGACGGGACGAATTCGGAGTCTGCGATTCATATTTTAGGATTTGCAAGACGGTTAAAGAAAACATACCCTTTGATCCCTATTATTGAAATAGACGAACGGTTTACGTCAAAAATGGCCGCTGCTGTTATCGCTCAAAGCTGTAAGAAAAAAAATAAAAGACAAGAAAAGGGTATTGTGGATACCATATCAGCAACCTTGATCTTGCAGACATATATGGAAACTAAAGCATTTTAATATGGCATTAAAAGATATTCTATTCTTTGTAGAAGATATTGATTTTAAATTAAAGGAAAAGGCAAAAATTCGTCAGTGGATTGTGGATACAATCAAGGCTGAAGGATTTAAGCGTGTTGGTGAACTAAGCTTTATCTTATGTTCAGATGCTTATTTATTGGAAATTAATAAGCAGTATTTGAATCATGATACTTATACAGATGTTGTTACTTTTGACTCCTCGGAAGATGATGATGTGATTGCTGGTGATATATTTATCAGTGTTGAGCGTATTACAGAAAATGCTGCTAAATTTAAAGTTGATAGTAGAGATGAGTTACAGCGCGTGATTATGCATGGCGTATTACATTTATGTGGATACCATGATAAAAAACCCGAAGATAAAACCTTGATGACGGCTAAAGAGAATGAGTATCTTGGGAAACGAGATTTTTAGATATAAAAAAGGCTTGCAATAATACTATTGCAAGCCTTTTTTATATGATTTGATTAAGACTAAAATCTCTCGAATTGAGAAAAGAAAAATGCACCTTCGATTTGAGCGTTTTCATCTGAATCAGAACCATGAACCGCATTAGCATCGATAGATTTTGCATATTTGTTACGGATGGTACCTTCTGCAGCTTCAGCAGGGTTAGTAGCACCGATTAAAGTACGGAAATCTTCAATTGCATTTTCTTTCTCCAAGATAACAGCAACAATAGGACCTGAAGTCATAAAGTTTACTAATTCTCCGTAGAAAGGACGCGCGCTGTGTACTGCGTAAAAAGCACCCGCTGTTTCTGTAGTCAATTGAATATATTTCATTGCTACGATTTTGAAACCACCAGCAATAATATCATTCAAAATAGCGCCGATGTGACCATTTGCTACTGCATCTGGTTTGATCATCGTAAAAGTTCTGTTAGTTGCCATTAATGTTATTTTTTTTGCAAAAGTAATGATTTCCACCAATAACTGAAAGATAAGCATATTATATTATCATTACGACTATTTTTATGTAACTTTTTCTTTGATAAAAAGTATTTTCTTTGCGTGTCTAGAAATGATTAACTTTGTACTATTATGGCATTAAATCTAACAGTTGATATTGATAAGGATTCCGGTTTTTGCTTTGGTGTAGTCTATGCAATAGACATGGCTGAGGAAATTCTTGAGGAAGATGGTTATTTGTACTGTCTAGGCGATATTGTACATAATGATGAAGAAGTTGCTCGACTAAAAGCAAAGGGTTTGCGGATCATTGCTCATGATGTTCTTCCCACTTTACAACATGAAAAAGTCCTTATCCGTGCACATGGTGAAGCTCCAGAAACTTATAAGATCGCTCTAGAGAATAATATTACGCTAATTGATGCATCGTGCCCCGTTGTTCTTAAGTTGCAAAATAGAATTAAAACTTCTTTTGATCAGGATGAGAAGATCCTCATCTTTGGGAAGCATGGCCATGCTGAGGTTGTTGGTTTGCAGGGACAAACTAATGATGAAGCTTTAGTTTTTCAGGATATTGCTGAGCTGGATGATGCCGACTTGCCAGCATCCTTTACACTTTATAGCCAAACGACGAAGAGTGTAGATAAGTTTTATCAGATCAAAGATGAGTTGATTAAGAGAGGCTATGAAGTAAAAGCAAACGATACAATTTGTCGCCAAGTTTCTAATCGTTACGAAGATCTGGTACACTTCGCCAAGATGTATGACAAAATTGTTTTTGTTTCGGGTAAAAAATCTTCCAATGGTAAAGTTCTTTTTGAAGTTTGCTTAAAAGAAAATCCTGATACTTATTTTGTTTCAGAAGTTGGAGAGATTGATGTAACAGTTTTCAAAGAAGGCGATCGTGTGGGTATTTGTGGAGCGACCTCAACACCTATGTGGCTGATGAAAGAAGTCAAAGCTTACTTAGAAGCAATATAACCTCACAATTACGCGTCATAAATATTTCATATTGTCGTAGATAGCAATATCTACGATCTAATTTTCATACTTTTGTTTCAAATGAGTAAGAAAGCTACCAAAGGAATTTTATTAGTTCAACTGGGGACTCCGGATAGTCCTGCCACATCAGATGTAAGAAAATATTTAACAGAATTTTTAATGGACGGAAGGGTAATTGATATTCCATATATCAATAGAACACTTTTAGTTAGGGGAATCATAGCTCCTACGCGCGCTCCGAAGTCTGCTAAAATTTATGAAACAATCTGGGATAAGGAAACAGGTTCTCCTTTGATGCATTACAGCATTATACAGCGTGATCTCTTGCAGAAGTCTTTAGGGGAGGATTATCATGTCGAATTGGCCATGCGTTACCAGAATCCTTCTATTGAAAATGCTTTGAAAAATATGGAGGGAATGCTTCTGGATTCGATTCGTGTTATTCCTTTATTTCCGCAATATGCATCTGCGACCAGTGGATCTGTTATTGACCGCGTGATGGAACTGATTCGTAAATGGAATTATTTACCGAATATGAGTTTTGTAAGTAGTTATTGTCAAGAGCCACTCATGATTGAAACCTTTGCAGATCATGCAAGACAGCATGATATTGCTCATTTTGACCATATTGTATTTAGTTATCACGGGCTTCCTGTACGTCAATTGGGGAAAGTTGATCCAACCAGGCAGTTAAGTTGTCCGGAAGATGGTTGTGATTCGTGTAAAAATACGGTCAATTCTTTTTGTTATCTGTCACAATGTCATGCAACTACAAGAGCAATTGCGCAAGAATTAGGTCTTGAAAAGGAACAATATAGCATCTGTTTTCAATCGAGATTAGGCAAAGAACCTTGGATTCAACCTTATACGTCAAGTTTATTAGAGGACTTGGCACAAAAAGGCAAGAAGAAATTATTGGTATTTAGTCCAGCATTTGTTGCCGATTGTATTGAAACAATAGATGAAATTGGCGTGGAATATGCTAATGAGTTTAAGCATTTGGGAGGTGAAGAGGTTCAATTGGTTGAAAGTCTAAACGGTGATCCTAAGTGGATTGAAGCATTGAAGCACTTGGCTTTGAATGCTTAATACTAACTTAAAAATACGATGTTAATAGTAAATGTAATTGTACTTCTTCTATTGGACTTTTATATCTTTTTTGCATTAAAGGCAACAAAGATCAAGTTTGCAAAGACTAAAACTTTTGGGATTCTTTGGTGGGGTTATTCAATTTTGCTTTCTCTAGGAGTTATCATTTCCTTTAAATTTAATATTCCACTACTAGTTCGTTCCGTTTTTTTAGTAGCTTTTTTTCTCACAGCAGCTTCTAAATTCTTCTTTTTCTTTGTTCTCATTCTGGATGATTTGAGGAGAGGAGGACTTTGGCTAACGAGACTGTTGACCCCGAAAAAAACGATCAAACAAGCGGTCAATGTGTTGGAAATGCCAATAGCTGAAGAGCCAGTTAAAGGGATCACAAGGTCAGATTTCTTAACAAAGGCGGGGATTTTGGTTGGTGCGTCGCCATTGGTGCCTTTAAGCTGGGGAATTATTTCGGGAGCGTATGATTATCGTGTGCGTCGTCAAAAGTTATACTTGCCAAATTTGCCGGCAGCTTTTCACGGGATGAAGATTGGACAAATTTCTGATGTGCATTCGGGTTCTTTTTATAATAGAAAAGCCGTAAATGGTGGAGTTGACTTATTACTGAATGAAAAACCAGATGCTATTTTTTTTACTGGTGATTTAGTTAATAATGTCGCTTCAGAAATGCGCGATTATCAAGATATATTTTCAAGGGTAAAGGCTGATTTAGGTGTGTTCTCAAGTTTAGGAAATCATGATTATGGTGATTATTATTTTGGGAAAGAGGATTCAGCGGCTAAAAGAAAAAATCTTCAGGACTTGATTGAGACACATAAAGTAATGGGCTGGGATCTTTTGAATGATGAGAATCGGATTTTGAAAGTTAACAATGAAGAATTGGCTATTGTTGGTGTACAGAACTGGGGTACCGGCCGATTCCCTAAGCACGGCGATTTGCAAAAAGCTTTGTTGGGTACAGAAGAACAGTCTGTTAAATTACTTCTTTCCCACGATCCTTCGCACTGGCGGGCTCAGGTGCTAGATACAGATATCGACGTCATGTTCGCGGGGCACACACACGGTATGCAGTTTGGTGTTCGGCTTAAGAATGTTCAATGGAGTCCTGCAAAGTATGTGTATAAAGAATGGGCCGGGTTATATAGAGAAAAAAACAATAAGCAACTTTATGTAAATGTGGGCTATGGATTCTTAGGTTACCCGGGTCGAGTAGGAATATTGCCTGAGATCACCATTTTTGAACTTATAAAAGGGAATGATCCGAAAGCACGCGTATAATTAAAGAATAACATTTATAAGGGATGTGGTATTTAAATATGCTTCTCCTACATGTTAGCTGATGACAATAAAAAAATAAGCACTCAATCGAGTGCTTATTTTTTTATTGTCATTGTCATTTTCTTAACAGTCTAATTACTATCTTTAACGATCAAAAATTATGAAATAAAAATTAGACCATGCAACAAACATTCGAAATTAATTCGGATCCTCATACCCGGTTGAATATACTTACTGGTGAACGTGTGCTCGTTTCTCCACATCGAAGTAAAAGGCCATGGCAAGGACAAGTCGAAGATGACAATCAAGAACAACGACCATCATACGACCCGAAGTGTTATTTGTGTCCGACGAACGAACGGGCTGATGGAGATGTTAATCCCGATTATAAAGAGAGTTTTGTATTTGTAAATGATTTTTCTGCACTTTTGAAGGATACGCCTACGGCAGATATCAATGAAGATGAGCTTTTTATTGCGGAATCTGAAAAAGGTATTTGTAAAGTTATCGCCTTTTCTCCACGACATGATCTGACACTTCCAGAAATGTCAGTTCCGGCAATCAAAGCGGTAGTAGATGTTTGGCAAAAGGAGTTTGCTGCTTTGGCTGAACATGAGTGGATAAAGTATATTCAAATATTTGAAAATAAGGGTGCTATAATGGGGTGTAGCAACCCGCATCCACATGGTCAGATATGGTCACAAAATCATGTTCCTGTGGAACTTCAGAAGGAGTCGAAAAATCAAAAGACATATTTTGACAATCATGGTGTTACCATGCTAAGTGCATATGTTCAAGCAGAATTGAGAAAAAATGAACGTATTATAGAAGAGAATGACAGTTTTGTTGCGTTAGTTCCATTTTGGGCATCATGGCCGTATGAGACGATGATCGTAAGTAAAAGACCTGTACAGAATATATTAGCTTTCACAGATCAGGAGAAAGAACAGCTGGCCTCAATTTTGAAATTGTTGACAACACGCTACGACAACTTATTTAATACATCATTTCCTTATTCTGCGGGTATGCATCAAGCTCCGGTGAATAGTGGAGACTTTCCGGAATGGCACTGGCATATGCATTTTTACCCACCATTGTTACGTTCTGCTACGGTTAAGAAATTTATGGTAGGTTATGAAATGCTGGCAAATCCACAGCGTGATATTACGCCTGAATTTGCAGCTCAACAATTAAGAAACTGCTCAACGACTCATTATAAAAACGTTTAATTTATGATTACTAAAGAATCTATACAGAATAAATTTACATCCATTTTTCAAGCTGAGCCTATTATTGTACGGTCCCCAGGTAGAATTAATATCATAGGAGAGCATACCGATTATAATGACGGGTTTGTGCTGCCAGCGGCTATCGATAAAGCGGTATATATTGCTGTATCTAAAAGAGATGATGAGTTGATCTCTTTATATGCCGAAGATTACAAGGCCGTCTACGAGATCAGTTTAAATGCTATTGCACCAACAGATTTACATTGGCCCAACTATATCTTGGGGGTTGTTGATCAAATCCAGAAAAGGGGTTTATTGGTTGGTGGATTTAATCTTTATATCGATGGTGATGTTCCCTTAGGAGCAGGTCTATCTTCTTCTGCCGCTGTAGAATGTGCTACGACTTTAGCTTTAAGTGAGCTTTTTGAGTTAAATATTCCACGTTTGGAGATTCCAAAAATTGGACAATTAGCCGAGCATACTTATGCAGGAGTAAAATGCGGTATTATGGATCAGTTTGCTTCTACGTTTGGTAAAAAGGATCAGGTATTAAAGCTCGATTGCCGTTCTTTAGAATATGAATATGTTCCTCTGATATTGGATGGTTATACAATCATTTTACTGAATACAAATGTAAAACATGCATTAGGAGATACTGCGTATAACAAGCGTGTGGAACAATGCAAGCAAGCTATTGATTGGGTTAAGGAAAAATATCCTGAGGTTGTCAATATGCGTGATGTGTCGGTTTCGATGTTGGATGAAATGGTGAAAGATAGAGATGCTGAAGTATATACAAAAACACGTTTTGTCGTTGAAGAAAGCGAACGCGTGCATGAGGCATGTGAGCATCTGAAAGCTGGTAATTTAAAAGCATTAGGACAAAATCTATTGGAGTCACATCATGGTTTGAGTCAAGAATATGAAGTGAGCTGTGCTGAGTCAGATTATTTGGTGGATTTTATCAAACAGTTTCCTGAGGTGCTGGGGGCAAGACAAATGGGGGGTGGTTTTGGTGGCTGCACGATTAATCTTGTGAAAAATAATTTTGTTGCCGCACTTATCGAGAAGATCTCACCAGAATATTTCGCGAAATTTGGTAAGGAATTGACCGTAATACAGGTGAAAACAGATGATGGTACATCTGTTTTGTAATCAATAATCAAAAAAAAGGTTTCTATTTAATGATAGATACCTTTTTTTAGATCGTGTACTCATATGGCAAATGCTATTATACCATTTCTTTTAAAAGCTTTAAAGCATAACTAATACTATTCACATTACTTAAAGCCAGCCTAAGTTGCTTTTTGATTTCTTTTAAATTACTAATCTCTGGGTGCTGCTGAACAAAAGCAAGCACTCTTCCAAATTGATCCGATTCGAAATAAGTTGATTTTGGATTGTTAACGAAATATCCTTTTAAAGTGTTTTTCTTGTAGGATATTTTTTCAAATCCAATCTGCTTTCCAAACCATTGTAGGCGTAAAGTATTAAACAATTCAAAGACTTCATGTGGTATCGGACCGAATCGGTCTTCTAATGATACTGCGAAATCTGTCAGTTGGTCTTCATTTTCGAGTTTCGATATTTCCGTATATAGGTTATATCGCTCACTAATATTGGTTACATATTCATCAGGTATCAATACTTCCATATCGGTGTCGATCTGCGTAAAGGAGACATATTTGTGGTCTTTATCATCGGCAAAGACATCTGAGAATTCGTCTTCTTTTAATTCCTGAATTGCTTCATCAAGAATTTTATGATACATCTCAAAACCAATTTCGGCAATAAACCCAGATTGTTCTCCACCTAATAAATTTCCTGAGCCACGAATATCAAGATCGCGCATAGCGACATTAAATCCTGCCCCTAATTCTGAAAACTCTTCGATTGCTGATAATCGTTTATAAGCCTCTGGAGTAAGTGTCGATAATGGAGGGCTAAGTAGGTAACAGAATGATTTTTTATTTGAGCGACCTACACGTCCACGCATCTGATGAAGATCGCTTAGACCAAACATATGCGCATGGTTAATGATGATGGTATTGGCATTGGGAATATCCAATCCGGCTTCGATAATGGTTGTGGCAACCAATACATCAAAATCGTGATTGATAAACTTAAGCATAACATCTTCGAGATCATCACCTTCAAGCTGTCCATGCGCTATACCTACGCGTGCATTAGGGACTAATTTTTGAATCATAGCACCTAGTTGCTTAAGATCGGCAACACGGTTGTGAATAAAGAACACTTGTCCACCGCGTTCCAGTTCAAAGGATACTGCTTCCTGTATCAATTTTTCATTGAATACATGCAATTCTGTTTGAACAGGTTGACGATTGGGGGGTGGCGTGTTGATTAAACTCAAATCTCGCGCCCCCATCAGCGAAAAGTGTAATGTACGGGGTATAGGGGTTGCGGTTAATGTCAGTGAATCGACATTGGCACGTAATAGTTTTAATTTTTCTTTAACGGAGACTCCAAATTTTTGTTCTTCATCAATGATCATCAAGCCCAGATCTTTAAATTTAACATCCTTACTTACTAGGCGATGAGTACCGATGATAATATCAATTTTCCCCTCAGCTAATTTTGCCAATGTTTCTTTAATTTGTTTTGCTGTTTTAAATCTATTGATATAATCTATGGTACACGGTAGATCTTTGAGGCGTTCAGTAAAAGTTCGGTAATGCTGATGTGCAAGAATCGTTGTTGGTACAAGTACTGCAACCTGCTTGCTGTCTGCAACAGCTTTAAATGCTGCTCGTATAGCAATTTCCGTTTTTCCAAAACCAACATCACCACATACTAGACGGTCCATCGGATGTGGCGATTCCATATCACGTTTTACATCTGCAGTAGCTTTTTCTTGATCTGGTGTGTCTTCATAAATAAAAGAAGCTTCCAGCTCATTCTGTAAATAAGAATCCGGACTAAAGGCCGTACCGGTCTGTGCTTTACGTTTCGCATAGAGCATGATCAAGTCTCGGGCAATGTCCTTGACTTTTTTCTTTGTGGTTTTCTTTAGCTTGTCCCATACATCTGTTCCCAGTTTATTCATTTTTGGAATAGAACCTTCTTTTCCTGAATACTTGGAAATCCGATTTAAGGAGTTGATGTTTACGTACAGAAGGTCATTGTCAGCATAACTCAATCGGATCATTTCCTGAGATTTGCCATTGACTTCCACTTTCTCAAGTCCAGCATACTTTCCGACACCATGGTCGATATGGGTAATATAATCACCTGGTTTAAGATCTCGCAGATCTTTTAACGTGATGGCCTGACTTTTTTCATAACCTTTTTTTCGCTTGTACTTATAATATCGATCAAAAATTTGATGATCTGTATAGCAGGCTAATTTGACATCATCGTCCCTAAATCCTTCTCTGAATCCTTTATGGACAGGAATAAAGGTAACTGTTTTGTCGAGATCTTCTAAGATTTTATATATCCGCTCTATTTGTTTAGGCGAATCTGAGAAGATTAAATTTTCGATTTTATTTTTCTCATTCTCTTTAAAATTATGGATCAATAGATTGAAATCTTTATTGAATGAGGGTTGTGGGTGGATATCAAATTTGATTGTCGTTTCGGCTTTATAGAAGAATTGTTTTCCGAATTCGACGATTGGGAAATCAAAAAGGAGTGCATTGAAATTCTTTTCGTCAGAGAATCCATAGGCGGGATTTATCCACTCTGAATTGTCTTTCTTTTCTTTTTCTGATAAAGCATTCCAAAACTCGGTTGCTTTTTTATTTCCATCTTTTATCGTATCCAATGTGAACTGAACATCTTTTATCCAAACAACTGCATCTTTGTCAATATACTCCAAAAGGGAAATATTTTGCGCACTTAAGAATTTAGCCTGCACATTGGGGACGATGGTTACTTTATGAATTTTTGATACAGACAGTTGGGATTCAATCTCAAATGTTCGAATGCTTTCAATGTCATCTCCAAAAAATTCTATTCGGTAGGGAAGATCATTAGAGAAAGAGAATATATCGACAATTCCTCCTCGAATGGCGTACTGTCCAGGCTCGTAAACAAAATCTACACGGTCGAAATCGTATTCAAATAGAAACTCATTGATAAAGTCTATACTTAATTTGGTGTTTTCGGTTATTTCTAACGTGTTTTTCTCCAGATCACTTCTATTAATTACCTTTTCAGCAATTGCTTCTGGGTATGTAACAACCATTTTTGGTAATTCGGAAGTATGATTTAGTACATTTAATGTTTCTGCGCGTTGTAAAACATGTGTTGCATCAAGTTGTGTAAAATCAAAAGGTTTACGGTAGGAGGCGGGAAAAAATAATACCTGTTTATCCAGAAGGCTTTCCAGATCACTTAAGAAATAAGATGCATCTTCATGTGTTGGAAGGATAAAGAGGTAGGGGCGTTCTTGTAGGGTATAACTCGCTACTGCAACAACGGCATCAGATGAACCGATAAGGCCTCTTAAATGGACTTTTGGATTTTTAGCTTGTATCGCTTTTGTCAAAGTTTGTGTCAACTCACTTTGACCGTATTTTTCTATAATTTCTTTAATTCCCACGCGTTCACTAATTTGGAATATTGCGAATTTAGTTAAAATGATGGGTTGTTACAAAATAAGCTTTTGCTATCTGCTATAAATAACCAAAAAAATTAGTAAGGTCACATTGTCATTGGTACTGGACGGTGTTGTAAAACTGTATTATAAGTTTGTATTTACATTTAATACTTTTATATAGTCTTTTAATGCTGTAGCATTTGCTGCATCAAGTATTTCTTGGAAATGCTCTCTATAGTCAAACTGATGGTCCTCATGAATTTTTTCATATTTTGACACAGCATGTTTTATTCTGCCAGCTATATATTTTTGAAGTTTATGTGCGGCAGATTGGTAAGATGAACCAAATAACGATGGGTACATCATGATGGCTCTTTCTAAAATGTAAATACGAAATTCTACTTCACTCAATTTATCTTTTGTAATTTTTTCGTGCTCGTTAACCATGCCGCTGGCTTGTTTTACCAATTTGCTTAATCCTACGAAATTACTCATACTTGGCGTATTGTACACTTGTGATTCACCTATGTCAAAAAGTTTCTGTAGCTGTTTTCTCAGATGTTCAATGCGCTGTTCTAAGTCAGATTCATCTTCTAAAAGCTGAAAATGTAGTTGTTTGATTAGCATTTTATCTTTACTAATCAATCGGAGTAATAACTTGTCTTTTTCCTTTAAGGGAAGGTTAAGTACAGCTTTTTTTAATTCGGGATCTTGATGAATTGACATGATTTAAAGATAGGTGAAAATTAATGATTTTTAAAATTAGTAACGACGATGTATGCCCTTCCTTAAAAAGCGGTTGGTTAATTGTTCATCCTGATGTTACTATAAAATCAAAATTTTAATAACATTATTTTAATAGACCTTCTTGACGTACTACATCTAAAATTATTTATATTTGTAGATAAATACCTACATCCTAATAATCTTCCATTGATTTGAAACTGCTAAATATATTTTTCTGTACGTTAGTTTTTGCGAATACGGCTTTTGCGGATTCTATTAAGCTTGAGGATTTGTTTTCCAGTAAGAGTCGGATTGAATATTTAATCAAACAAGAGCGGGATTTTGGGACTGATACTATTGCTTTAAAAAATTTTTTAAAGCCTATCATTTCTTATTCGAAGATATATGATGATGAGTCCTTGCTCATTGCATACGATAATATGCTTGCAAGAGGATTTGCCAATGTTTATGATTCGGCCAATGCTAGAAGTACAAATCTGTATTTAACTGCGATAAAAAAAGCAAAAAATAGCAAAGATAAAGAACTTGAATTTTGGACAAAAGTCAATTATGGGTTTTATCTGTATGATTTGCATAATTATACGGACGCATTTCCAGTTTTCTTAGGTCTACGCGACTTACTGCCTCAGATATCTCTGAAAAAACTTCCTAATCCTGATATTTCCCTACGTAATATGGCTTATTTTTTTGGTAGTATCGGTGATGCTGAGGCTAATATGGAATATCTAAATCTTGCCCGTAAACATGCAGCACCTCAATCCAGAGAAATGGGAAGTATCCTTGATGCATTAGGTACGGCATATCTGAAATTGGCAGATACTGTAACAGCATTTCGTTATTTTAAAGAAGTGGAGTCACTGTCTAAACTTAATGGTGACGAAGTTCGATTGGGTAAGGCACTTGGTAATCAGGCACTCATTTATCGGGGGAAAGGGGATTTCGGAAAAGCAGTCGATTTAGTATTGGAAGACCTTGTTTATTCTGAGCGCAATAGTAGTAATCAGAATACCATGTACGCTTATATCTTATTGGCTCGGATTTATGTCGATCAGGGTAAATTAGACCTCGCTGAGAACGCGATCAAGCGAGCTAGTAATTACGCTACTCAAAAAGTGTATCTGAAAAAATCTGAAAAGGAGATTACGGAAGTTAGTTTACAAATTGCTGTAAAGCGGCAGGATGACCATAGCGAACTTTTAGCCAGGAGGAGACTGATTCAGATTAATGATAGCTTACAGCTGTGGAATAGCGATGAGAAACTGCAACAATTAAAATGGCTGGCGGATAAACAGAAATATATTCATAGAATAGAACTGGGCAAAGAACAATTCGAGAAAGAATTGTTTAAAAAGAGAGCGTACAGTATTGTTGTTGTATTATTATTGGCGTTATCGATAAGTTTGTATTTTCTTTTTAACAGAAAACTGAAGGTGCGTAGAATTATCTATGAGAGGCGTGTATTAGGCCTGCAGATGGAAAAGTATTTGTCTGACCAAAAGCTAATGGAAGCAAATAATAATTTATCTTCTTTTACTATATATCTAAAAGAGAAGAATGAGTATATCGCTAATTTGAAAGATGAAATAGAAACTGTAAAACAAACTTCTTTTTCTGTTATTGAGAATGAAAGGGGGCAACTACAAGCATTGTTGGAATCCCATTTAATGACTGAAGATAAATGGAGTTTATTTAAGGAAGCTTTTGTGAAGGAGTATCCGCTTTTTTACAATGATATCCTTAGAAAATTTCCAGAATTGACTGAATCAAATCTGAGATTCATATTTTTAGGTAAGTTAGGCTTAAAAAATAACGAGATATCTAATTTATTGGGCGTGACTGAGGATGCTGTGAAGAAAGCTAAACAGAGATTGAAGAAGAAAATAGGGGAAGACCGTTACACCGTATTGTCTTCGAATTTAAAATCGTAGCGCTGTCATAGGTGATCTCCACTTTCAAAGTCAAATATCTGTTTATGGATAAAAAATAAAAGGAGTTAACACTAAACGTTAACTCCTTTTATTTTTTTAATCGATTGGATTTTCCTGCAGGTATTTCTCCCACTTCCAAGCGCTATCCATCATTTCGAAGATGCCTAATTGTGCTTTCCAGTTTAACTCATTGGTTGATTTTGTGACATCGCCATATACCTTGACGATATCGCCTTCACGACGTGGTCCTACGACATAGTTTAGTTTTTGGCCTGAAGCTTCTTCAAAAGCTTTTATAGCTTCTAAAACAGAATATCCATTTCCTGTGCCTACATTAAATACATCGTACTTTCCTTTAGGATTTCCTTTTTCCAATAATTTGATTGCTGCAACGTGTGCTTTTGCTAAATCTACAACATGGATAAAGTCACGTACACAGAAACCGTCCTTTGTATCGAAGTCATTTCCAAAAACAGTCAATTTATCGCGTTTTCCTATAGCTGTTTGGGTAATGAATGGGAGAAGATTTTGAGGAACTCCTAATGGTAATTCGCCAATTAATGCTGACTCATGTGCTCCTACAGGATTGAAATAACGTAATGCAATAATATTAAAATTGTCATATGCATTTGCAGTTTCTTCTAATATTTCTTCTGCAATCTGTTTGGTGTTACCATATGGAGAAGTTGCTTTTTTTACTGGGGCAGCCTCGTCAACAGGTAAGTAATCAGGTTCTCCATAAACTGTACAACTGGAAGAGAAGACAAAGTTTATCGGCTTTTCACGATAAGCTTCTAAAAGATTGATTAGGGAAAAGAAGTTGTTGTGATAATATTTTAATGGATTCTGAACGGACTCACCTACTGCTTTAGATGCCGCAAAATGAATGATACCGTTGATATCTGGATTGTTTTTAACAAATTCTAAAACTTTGGTGTCATCACATAGATCAAACTGATGAAACTCAGGCTTTATACCGATGATTTTTTCAATTTGATCTAACATTTTGATGCTAGAATTAGATAAGTTGTCAACGATAACCGGTGTATAGCCTGCATTATGTAATTCAACAACTGTATGCGAACCAATATATCCTGTTCCGCCTGTTACAAGTATTTTGCTCATTGTTTATAGTTATAATATGTAAAGTCTTTGTGATCTAAATGCTCAGTTGATACCTATCGATAATATGTCATCGTTTTTTTAATCTCACCACTTCGGTTATTAAAATTCGTTTCCCAGCCTTATTTTCTACTTATTTCCAACAATTAGAAAAGGGTTTAATATCTTTGACGAATATAAGTATTATTTTACGAACATGCGTCTTCTTTATTCTTTAGGAATCCATCTTTATGGGCTTTTATTACGCTTAATAGCGCCTTTTCATCCGAAAGCAAAGCTTTGGGTAGAGGGGCGTAGGGACTGGTATGCACGCATGAATCAAACGGTTGAAACGGGTCAAAATCACATCTGGTTTCATTTTGCTTCTTTGGGTGAATTTGAGCAGGGAAGGGCTGTTTTGGAAGGGATAAAAAAAGATTTCCCCTTAAAAAAAATTGTTATTACTTTTTATTCTCCCTCGGGATATGAAGTTCGTAAAAATACAAATTTAGCAGATTACGTTTTTTATTTACCTGAGGATATAGCAAAAAATGCAAAACTGTTTATTGATCTGATTAATCCTGAGTTTGTAGTTTTTACAAAATATGAGTATTGGTATCATTATTTTTCTGAGCTGAAAAATAGACAGATACCATTATTGATGATTTCTGCCATTTTCAGGCCTGATCAAATTTTCTTCCAGCCTTATGGCGGTTTTTTTCGAGAGATATTGAGTGCTGTGACTTATTTTTTCATGCAGAATGAAGAAAGTGTTCATTTATTGAAAGAGCATGGATTTAGAAATGTTGGGTTAACAGGGGATACGCGATTTGATCGTGTAGTTGAATTGCCTAAGCAGAGAAAACAGATCGATGAGGTTACGCAATTTGTCGCAGAATATCCAGTTTTGGTTGCGGGTAGTACTTGGCAAGAAGATGAGCAGTTATTAAAAGATTTAATGTTGGAATTTCCGAAGTGGAAGCTGATATTGGCTCCACATGAAATTCATGATACTCATATAAGGGCAATTTTAGCGTTATTTCCTGATGCTTTACAATTCTCTAAATATGTTTCGTATGCTGATGAAAGAGTAGCACATGCTCAAGTGTTGATTATTGATAATATTGGCATGTTGTCGTCGCTATATGGTTATGGAAAGATGAGTTATATCGGCGGAGGCTTTGGAATTGGTATTCATAATACATTAGAGGCTGCTACTTATGGTATTCCCGTTATATTTGGTCCTAAATATCATAAATTTCAAGAGGCTAAAGATCTGATTGAGCAAGGCGCTGGGTTTTCAATTCAAAATCGGGAAGAACTGTATAAAGTGTTTACATGTCTGCAGGATAGTGTAAAAAGAGAATATTCCGGGAAACAAGCAAAATGTTTTGTGCAGCAGCATGCTGGTGCTACTGCAATTATTATGAAATATCTTTATTCTTCTAAATTATTGAAGTAAGGTGATTATGAGAAATATGATCGAACTTTGATCATCTAGTCTACAATAAACAGTTCTGACATAATGTGATCGGCCATGAGTTTTCCTGTATCTGTAAGGGTCAGTTGATTTTCCACTTGAGTTAACTGCTTGTTGTAGATGAACTCTTCAGCATTGTTCAATAATTGTTTTTTGACCTCTGCTCCGAATTTATCTTCCACTATTGTGAGATTAATACCCCACATCGTCCTTAGTGAGGTCATCGTATATTCATTGATACGATCTAAGGCTGATAATTCTTCAGTTTCCAAAGGAAGTACTCCTTGGGAGATATCGTGTATATATTTGGCATTATTCGCGATATTCCATGAACGTGATGTACCATTAAATGAATGTGCAGATGGACCTATACCTAAATAATGCTTTCCTTTCCAATAGTTCGTATTATGCTTTGCATACATCCCATTTTTAGCAAAATTGGAAATTTCATATTGTTCAAATCCTGCAGTTGTTAATCGATCAATCAGCATCAACATTTGATCAGCCGCTTGATCGCTATCTATTGCTGTTGCTTTTCCTGTTTTGATCATATGATCGAGCGCTGTTTTCTTTTCTACAGTCATCGAGTAGGATGAGATATGTGGAATCTGAAAATCCAGTAGCTTTTGCATATTCATTTTCCACTTTTCATCGGTTAATAATGGAAAGCCATAGATCAGGTCACAGGTTATATTTTCGAATCCAGCATCTTGAACCCGCATAATACAGGATTCGGCTTCTTCTTGATTGTGTGCCCGGTTCATCCATCTTAGATCTTCTTCAAAAAATGATTGAATGCCGATACTAAAACGATTGATTTCTGTTTGCCGCAGTTTCGCTACTTTTTCTCGCTTAAGATCGTCGGGATTAGCTTCTAAGGTAATCTCAACATTGGTGTCAATCTCGAAATGCTGCGATACTTTGTCAATCAGTCTGGAGATATCTTCCGCTTCTAGTATAGAGGGGGTGCCACCGCCAAAGTAAATGGACTGAATATTTTTGTATTCCAGATAATCAGCTCTAAGTTCCACTTCCTTGTATAGCATGCTGAGCATTTCGTCTTTATATTTCAGTGACGTGCTGAAGTGAAAGTCACAGTAATGACAGGCTTGCTTACAGAATGGAATGTGAAAGTAGATCATGGGTACGTTTTATATGAAGGCAAAGGTAAAGGAAAATCCATATTTAAATGGATTTATTCTATTTCTTTGGTATACTGTTGCATGTTTTTATGAACTCTTCTTTTGATCCGATCGCGTAGATTACGGGGAGCAATAACCTCTATATTCTCGCCAAAGCCCAATATTTCTCGTTCCAGTTCAAAGTTTAAAACGACATCAAGACGAATCATGATACTACCATCATTATTTTTATCGATGATCTGTTGAGAGCTGTGTAATGGTTTGGTCTCTACATAAGGAGCATTGAAACTGTCAATTTTTAAAATTACTTTTTGCCCTCGGTCTTTGTGGCTTTTTGTTACGCCGATTGTATCGGCAAAGTAACGATCGAAATCAATTCCATCATAGGCTATGAAACCATTTTTTGCCATTTCATCAATATCTACAATACGATCAAGGGCAAGGTTGAGTAATAATTTTCCTTTTTTTGGTTTACAGATTAAAAACCACCTATTTCGGTATTCTTTTAAAAGGTATGGGTAATAAACATCTTGCGTTGGTGCAAGCGACTTAAATGATTTGTAGGTGATAAGTAAAGGTATTTCTTCGAGGATGGCATGATGTAAGGTACTGATCCAGTTCAAACCTTTCAGTAGCTTATTACTTTCCATTTGCACGACAGGTTTTTGAATTCCTACGGATTTAATGAGTGTATTTTCTAAACGTAAGATCATATCACTCATCTCGTCAAAATAAGAAAATCCATTAAGATGCTTGAGTAAATCCACGGCTTCTTTCATCTTCTTCATATCTAAGGAGGTGATGGGTGAATTACTGATGCTATATTTTGGATCACTATAGCTGTAAAATTTCCGATCTGTCACAATGATTGGAGCATTATATCCTAACTTATTGCTACGCATAAGCTGTATGTCTCCTTGAATCGTTCTTTTACTTATCCCATTATGGATACCTTCCAGTTCGTAAAGGGCATTGGATACTTTTTCAATGAGATCTTCTAACGTCCATTTGCGATGACGTTGACATAAACAACTGTCTATGGTTTTGTAGCGTATTAATGCAAGTTTATTGGTGGACATCTTCTTTTTGATGAAATTTTACAAAGTTAAATGTACAAAATTCATTTTTACTGCGCAATGTATTTGCGCATGAAGTTTTTTGTTAAGATTTTTTTTATATATATTCAAATTTATAAATTTGATTTTCAGTTATATATGTATTTTTTGTATTGTTTTTTAAAAGTATTTTTTGCTACGCAGTAAGGTTGCGTGATTAGGTGTGCACATTTGTAATGTCGATCAAGACAAATAGTTCTTTGAGAAATTAAGCGAATAGCTTTTAAGATATATACCTGAAAAGGTGTATGACATAGTGGATTATTTTAAAGTCCTCGTCTCCTGTTTCTGTATAGCAGGGTAGTATTATTTCAGTTGAAAATAATATGCTGACTTAAAAAACTACTATTGTCTCATGTTGGGGTCGTAGGTTCGAATCCTACCTCCGTCTCGAACGGAGTAACTCAGGGGGTAGAGTACAACAAAAAGGTGGGTTCGAATCCCACGCACATCTCAAAAGTGTGTCCATCGGTTGGAGGAACGAAAGTTCCATGTTCAAGTTTAAACTTTCTTTAAAAAAGTTTCCACTTAATAAGCGCTTCGTCTCTCGTTTGGTTTTCTCTTTTTGTGAAAAGGGCAGACAATTGAATGGGGTCTTTGTAGTATAAAATAGGTTCTAAAGGCAACAATAGGGTTGAGGATAGTGGAATACTTAAAAGTAATACAGGAATGGGCTGTATTTTATTTAGGGATAAGCTGTCATCATTTTATTTTTCTTTTAGCCCACTTTTATATTCCGGTCATATTCAATAAACAGGAATCGAAGCGTTTATAAATAATAGGATGATCTTTTTGATCGCGAGAAAATGTTAGAACAATAGTATATTCTGATAAAACACAGTGTTTTGTGTTGGGGAAGAGTATAATAAAAAATAAAATTAGAAATGAAAAGAGTAAGTATAGATATCAATCAATTGGGATTAGTTGTTAAAAAAAATCGTTATATCCGCGTAGTGCCTGCTGGAAAATACTGGCTAGGTTTTGGTGAAAAACTGGAATTATATGATTTGTCGAAGCCTTTTCCAGGTAGCTTGGATGTCGATGTATTGATGCAGCTTGCAGGTTTTTCGGAGCATGTGGAATTGGTGGAAGTTTCCGATAATGAGATCTGTCTGGTTTTTGTTAACAACAACTATAAGCAGGTACTAGCAGCGGGCAGGCATGTTTTCTGGAAGGGTTTATTAACCTATCATTTTCAAAAGGAGGATATTACTGATATAGAAATAGGAACGACAGTACATAAGCAACTGTTGGAGAAGCAGACGCTGGCTTACTACGTACGGCAGTTTAAGTTGGAGCCTTCGGAAAAAGGTTTACTATTTCTTAATGGAGCATTTTCAAAGATATTGGAAGCGGGTACATATTACTGGTGGAAAAATGCGACATCCATCAGTATTTCAAAAGTAGATATACGATTGACGACTATGGATATTGCTGGTCAAGAGATTTTGACTAAAGACAAGGCGCAGATTAGGATTAATTTTTCGATACAGTACCAAGTTGTGGATGTACTGAAAGCAATGCTTGAAAACAAAGATTTTGAGAAGCAGTTGTATATGTTGATGCAATTGGCATTACGTTCTTATATAGGTCGAATGACTTTGGATGAACTGATGGACAATAAATCTGCAATCAACGCACATGTGCTAGAGGAGACTGCTTCACAGGTTGAATTGCTGGGTGTCAAGGTATTTCATGCCGGTGTTAAAGATATCATCTTGCCAGGCGATATCCGAGAGATAATGAATCAGGTACTGGTCGCGGAAAAAAAAGCTCAAGCCAATATCATCACGCGGCGTGAAGAAACTGCTTCTACAAGAAGCTTGTTGAATACAGCGAAATTAATGGAAGATAACGCGATGTTGTTTAAATTGAAAGAGATGGAATATGTGGAGAAGATTGCAGAAAAAATAAACAATATTTCGGTTTCGGGTAATGGTCAGATTGTGGATCAGCTGAAGCAGCTGTTTGTGAAATGATAGAGTTATCGTTTTATTTTAGCGTAAAACGGAGGTATAAATAAAGAGGTGCAGGGGACAGCGGTAAAGAGGTGCTGTTCCTTGCTTAAGAGAAATGAATAACCGATGTGAAAGATTGTCAATCTGTAAGCAATGGTTTCAGTACAATGGATTTGAGTAAGATCATGATGGAAAATAAAAGAATAAATGGCAATGACTTAATTGCTTTAGGCTATGAAGAGAATTTTGCTTTAGGTGAAGCATTGAAAATTAATAAAAAGAGATTAGGGTTTACCCGTGAAGAGATGTTGTTGAAGTTTGCAGAAGTATTGGCCACTCCGGATAGCTATTTGGAGGATGGGCTATTCAAGTCGCTAGCGTCAGCACTTTTAAATGTTGATGAAGTAGCTAAAGCTACGATTTCTTTAAAGGAGGGGAAACAACAATACACTATTTATGGTGAGTCACAGATTGAAGAGGGGGCATTGCGCCAGATGGATCTAGCGATGAAGCTTCCTGTTGCAGTTGCAGGAGCATTAATGCCCGATGCGCATCAAGGATATGGTTTGCCAATTGGTGGGGTATTGGCTACTCATCATGCTGTCATTCCTTATGGTGTGGGTGTTGATATCGGTTGTCGAATGGCATTGTCAATTTTTGATGTACCCGAAGAGCATCTTTATCTGCATCATGATTTATATAAGAAAGTGATTATGGATAATACCAAATTTGGTGCTGGACATGGTTATTTAAAACATGAACGTGTTGACCACGCTGTATTAGCGAATAAAGCTTTTGAAGCGAATGATTTTATTCGTCAATTAAAGGATAAGGCTTGGACGCAGTTAGGCTCTTCTGGTGGGGGAAATCACTTTGTTGAATTTGGGGTCATGGAGTTTAAAGAAACAGATCGTACACTTGGTATTGAGAAAGGTCGATATGTGGCTTTATTGACGCACTCGGGATCTAGGGGATTGGGCGCAACTATTGCCGATCATTATACTAAATTGGCTAAAAAGCTTTGTTCTTTACCTTATGAAGCTCAGAATTTGGCTTATATGAGTTTAGATACTGCGGAAGGGCAAGAGTATTGGTTAGCGATGAATCTTGCTGGTGATTATGCTTCGGCTTGCCACGAGGTAATACATGAGAAAATCGGTAGGGCATTAGGTGCAGAGCGATTGGCGATGATCGAAAATCATCATAATTTTGCATGGAAGGAGTTACACCAAGGCGAGGAGGTGATTGTACATCGGAAGGGAGCAACTCCTGCCGCGAAAGGGGTGCTGGGTATTATTCCTGGATCGATGGCCACTCCAGGTTTCTTAGTACGAGGGAAAGGAAAAGAGGAGGCAATTCATTCGGCTTCTCATGGTGCTGGACGTTTGATGAGTCGTACGAAAGCTATAAAAACCATAGCCCGTAAAGATCTAAAATCCATGTTGTCGGATAATGGTATCACTTTAATCGGTGCCGGATTGGATGAAGCACCAATGGCTTATAAAAATATTCACGAGGTGATGGCTGCGCAAGAAGATCTGGTAGATATTATCGCGAGTTTCTCTCCGAAGATTGTGCGCATGGCTGATGATGGAAGTCGGGAAGATTAACATAAAAATAAGAGGCCGGTTTATTAACCGGCCTCTTATTTTTATGTTATTTCTTTTCCCAGATATTGTCGTTGGATTCAATATCTGCTAAGCGTAGCGATGGATCAATGATTACTTTTGCTGGTTTTTTTGTTAAATTGATCTCATAGGATGGCTGTGTCCAGTTCCAGTCTTCCAATGTTGTTCTTTTAATACCTTCGTATATCTTGAAGTTTTCCGATGGCTTTTCGCCTCTCATTTCACGTAATGGGATATAGAAAAGTTCTTTTGTGCCATCTTCATAGGTTACTAATAGATCAATAGGCATTGCAAAGTCGGATTTGTTCTGTAAGATAATTTCTTTATCGGTAACCGTTTTGATTGCATAATCAATCTTACGAGTTGTGTTTATAAAGAGGTTGAAGTACCATTTCAGATTGATTCCTGATATATTTTCTGCAATTCTTTTAAAATCATTCGGTGTTGGATGTTTGAATTTCCATTGTTTATAGAATTCTAAAAATGTTTTGTCCAAGTTATCTTTACCGATAATATAACCCAACTGTACTGCTAGTACCTGGCCTTTGTTGTAAGCTTCATTACTGTATGCATAGTTGGTGTTGTAATAATCGGCAAGTAGGCTTGCAGGTTCTTCTTTTCCTGATAAAGCTAGTTTGTAATATGCACGATAAGCTTCTATTGATGGGTTAGCTTCAATGGCTCCACGTTTTTCAAATAGATTTTGCATGGCAAGTTCTTCTACATAAGAAGTGAAACCTTCGTCAAACCATTCGTCTACGGTTTCATTAATGCCAAATAAGTGCTGGTACCACGAGTGGGCTGCTTCGTGGAAGATGACACCAACTAGGCTTTTTAAATTACGGCCACCTGTAACCAACGTTGCAGTTCCATATTCCATTCCTCCATCTCCTCCTTGGATAATGGTATAATTTGGCCAAGGGTAAGCTCCAAATGTCTTAGAATTGAAATCAAAAAACTCTGTTGCTAATCCAAGTGCTGTTTTCCAATTTGTTTTGACAGAATCGCTTTCTGGAATATATACTGTATAAACATGCACTCCTTGGTTGCTCTTCGCGGAGTCAACAACAAATTTTGGATCTGCAGCCCAAACAAAGTCATGGATGTTTTTAGCAACATAGTGCCATTGGACTTTATTATCTTTTGCTTTAATCCTTGGTTTTCCAACATAGCCTTTTACTTCTGTAGGGTTTTGTAAAACACCGGATGCGCCTAGAATATAATTTTTGTTGATATTGATGGTGATATCAAAGTCTCCAAATGGGGCGATAAATTCGCGTCCAATATACTCATCTAAGTGCCATCCAAATTCATCAAAATGTGCCATTTTAGGATACCATTGCGCCATGGATAAGGCGACTCCTTCTTTAGAATTGCGTCCCGATCTTCTGATTTGTTCAGGGACTTGGGCTTCCCAGTTCATCTCAAATATTGCGGTTTCGCCGTCTTCAATTTCATTAGGAAGGGTCACTTCTAAAATGGTACCATCAACTTTGAAATTGGTGTTGTTACCATTCATCGTTAATGATTTTATTTTTTGATAACCAATTTGTTTTGCTGTTAATGTAGCAATACGGCTCTGGTATTTGGGTTTATCTTTTGTTCCAAGATTGGTGGTCATTCTTTTGTCTGGATCGGCAATGTTTGCCAGTCTGTTGTCCATCATTGATCCTGGTTGAAAGGCGTTGAAATACAGGTGGAAATACACTTTTTTGAGTGATTGTCCTGAATTATTACTGTATTTCAATTGCATATTTCCGTCATATTGATATGTCTTCTCATTCACATCAATGTTCATTTTATAATCTACGGTCTGTTGCCAATAGCCTTTTCGTTGTGCTGTTGCTGTCTGAAAGACGAACAATCCTACGATTAATGTGTAGAGGTATTTCAAATTCATGGTCCAAATTTACAAAAATGATTAGGAATTTGTGGAACTTAAAGAAGTGCTGTTTTGTAATATTTGTTTGATAAAGGGTTGTTTTTACATCTTTCAATTGTTATTTTAGATATATATCTAATCAAATTTATATGGAGGAAACCTATTATAAATCTTCAGGAAAAGCTCCGATTGGGGGAGTCCTATTTGCTATTGTTGCTGGATTATGTGCTTCTGTTATTTTAGCAATTGTTTATATTGCTTTGCAATGGTTTATACCACTTGTGTATTTCAATTTTTTAATCACATTTGGATTAGCATATGGTTTATTTTATGTCATTGATGTTCTTCTAAAGATAGGAAAAGTTAGGAACAGGATGATTGCACTTTTGCTTACTTTGATCTGTACTTTGGTTGCCTGTTATGCGCAATGGTGCTTATTTGTTTCTTTGATGTTTAATGCGGAAGGTACAATGGGAGGTGATATATGGGTGAAGTCTTCCTTTAATTTGGATGGTTTTTTATACTTTCTATTTCACCCAACGGATACCTTTAGCGGGATTCAAGAATTAAATGCAGTTGGAACTTTTTCTCTACAGAAAAATGTTGTGAGTGGCTGGCCTTTGTGGATTTTATGGGGTATTGAGGCGGCTACCATTATTATCTATCCTATGGTATTAGCCTTTTCGGGTAAGACAACTGAACCTTTTTCTGAGAGGGGTAATGAATGGATGAGAAAAAGGGAACTGGAAAAACAAATTGCTTATATCCAAGATAAGCAGATACTCGAACAGAATTTGCAAAAAAAAGATTTTACAAGCCTACAAACGTATCTTCAAAGTGATGATTTGGGTGCTACGTTTGCAACTGTCACGATTTATGAATCTGACGCTGATAATTATCAATATATTTCAGTGGTTAATCATAAATTGGGCACAAATAAAAAGGGCGATATTGTTGATAATAAGACGAATGTCCTCACATACTTCAAGATTCCTGAACGTAGTCTTTAAAAATAGAAAAAGCGGATTAATCCGCTTTTTCTATTTAATAAGCTGGCCATTCTTTTCTTTCCAATCTTTCATGGAACCACTATAATTTTTAATCTTTTTTATCCCTGCTCTATAAAGGAGTGAAGTGGCTATAGTAGCACGATCTCCTGACTGACAGTGTAAATAAAGTTCTTTGTTGGTGTCAATTTTATGAAGATTTTCGGTTAACGTTCCCACGAATAAATGTGTTGCATTTGGAAGATGTGCAGTTTTAAATTCATTCTCATTGCGAACATCTAGAATTTGTGCATTAGGATTATTTAAAGCATTATTCATTTCTTCGAAATCAATAATTTTCTGCTTTTCAAGAGGTAAGCCAAGTGTCGTTATTGTTTCGGGAGTGATAAAACCAATCGCCTGATCAATACCTATGCGCATTAGTTTTCGTGTAACGTCTTCTAATTGGTCTTTTGAAACAATGAGTATAAAAGGGTTATTATAATCTAATATCCAGCCAGCCCAATTGCTGAATGCTTTGTTATTTTGAATGTTAATGCTATTTGGGATAAATCCTTTTGCAAACTCTATTTTATGGCGTGTATCAATAACTGTTACATTATTTTGATAATGCGATACAAATTCATTCGTCTCTAATTCTTTGTAATTGGGTACGGATGTTAATAATGGACGCTTAATTTTGTTGAGTTTTTTCATCATTGCAAAATACTTTGGTGGTTCTGGCTGCCCACTTAACAGTTCTTCTACAAATCCCACTTCATTATTTCCAAATTGTAATGCCCAGTTTCTTACTTTTTCATATCCGACAGTTGTACTTGGGACTGCGCCTAAAGCTTTTCCACACGCTGATCCTGCTCCATGTGCAGGCCATACTTGGACGAATTCGGGAAGGTTAGCAAATATTTTCAAGGATTCGAACATTTGATGTGCTCCAATTTCTTTTGTGCCAATAAGTCCTGCCGCATTTTCTAATAGATCTGGACGCCCCACATCGCCAACGAAGACAAAATCTCCTGTAAATAACATGACGGGTTCGCTCGTTGCTGGAGTATCGGTTAATAGGAAACTGATACTTTCAGGCGTATGTCCTGGTGTATGTAGTACTTTGAAAATAAGATTCCCTAATTTTATTTCATCTTGATGCTTTAACCCGATATGATCAAAATCATACTGCCACTCTGGCCCTCCTTCATCAGATAGATAGAGTTGAGCTCCTGTTAGCGATGCTAAATCTAATGATCCCGAAAGATAGTCGGCATGAATGTGGGTTTCTGCAATATGAGTTATTTTTAAATTGTTTTTTTCTGCAATTGATAGGTATGTGTCTACATCTCTTTTAGGATCTATCACAATTGCTACGCCTTTGGCTTGACAGCCAATAAGGTAACTTGCATGTGCTAATGATGATTCGAAAATGTGTTGGAAAAACATAATTTATTTCTTTATAAATTTATAAACTGACTGATTTCGGTACCTGCTATGGCAATGCCTATTGCTCCAAGAAAGTATCCAAATACTACTTTTAAATTTTCTGGCTTTAATTTCGTTTTCAATTGAAATCCAATCATCAATCCAATCAGTGTGATTCCTGTAAAGATAATTAATATTGTCCAATTGATTTGATCTAAGTGTTTGAAATTGCTGAGTAGACCGAATGTGGCGTTAATGGTAATAATGAATAGGGATGCCGCCGAAGCTTGTTTAATGTTAATTTTCATTAATAATACGAGTGCGGGTACGATGATAAATCCTCCTCCGGCCCCCACCAATCCAGTTAATAATCCAGTGATAGATCCGATGGTTATTAAATGAGCTATAGTATTGCGTACTCTTCCATAATTATTATTATTTCTTTTAAGCATTACAAATGCCGAGACTAAAATCAGTACTGAAAAGAAACTCATAATAATCTGATCTTTCGAGATAGTACTCTGATTGATAGGGATACTATTGGGAATATTTGGAAGTATATATTGTTTCGTAATGTACACCGCTAGCAGCGATGGAAGAATAAATAATGTTGTTGTTTTAAAATCGATTTCTTTTTTGTACACGTGCCCAATGGAACCTATTAGTGATATGATGCTAATAGTAAATAAAGAATAATCAACTGCCTGGATGGGCTCTATATGAAATAAGTAAACAAATATAGGTAGTGTTAAAATACTACCGCCACTGCCCAGAATACCCATTGTGAGACCTACAGCTATTGCTAATGTGTATCCGAGAATGAGTGAGAAATCCATCATATTATTCCTTTTTTTTTCAAAGGTATGGCCTTATTAAATCATAAAAGGTAACATAAGTTACCTTTGAGTGTTTTATTTTATTCATTAAAGTAGCCGGATATTATTTCTTTGCAATAGAATCCTCCCTTGGTTTTCTAATGATTTTAATATGCGCGATACCACTACACGAGATGTATTGAGGTCATTGGCAATTACTTGGTGTGTAATACCAATGTCTTGTGATTGAATGATTGTTGCTTTTTCTTTTAAGTAGTTCATGATCCTAACGTCCATTTGCGAAAAAGCGATGTTGTCAACGGTTGTTAGCATCTCATTGAGTCGATTGGAGTAACTCTCCAGAATAAAATTTCTCCAGGATTTATAATGACCCATCCAGCCATCTAGATATTGATTGGGTATCATAGCAACTGTAGTGTCGGTATCAGCAATTGCTCTGATTTCACTTTTTTTTGCCCCAATACAACAAACTATAGACATGGAGCAAGTATCTCCTTTTTCTAAAAAGTATAATAACAGTTCACCTTCTTTTTTGTCTTCTCGAATAATCTTGATGACGCCATCTAATAGAAGTGGCATAAATTTAATATATTGACCAATGTCTATGATTACTTCGCCGGCTTTAAATTTTTTGATGATAGCAACTTGTTCGATTTCTACGATCAATTCTTTCTCAAAAATTCCAGAAAATGCTTGTTGAACTGTGATCATTTGTTAGTGTTTAATGAGGTAACTTATTTCTTAAAAGGCCATATAACCACGTTCCCAGGAGTGCAAATACCAGTACAATTCCCATCGTCCAATATCCTGCTCCTAGGAGTGTAAACATTGGTCCGGGACATGCGCCGGTGAGCGCCCAGCCTAACCCAAAGATTGTTCCTCCAAGAAGGTAGCGTGTGATACTCCTGTTTTTATCTATGAATTGAATATCTTGGCCACTCGTATCTTTGATATTCTTACGTTTGATTATTTGTACGATTATAATTGCTGTGGTTAAAGCTGTACCAATTATTCCGTACATGTGAAATGATCTGAATTGGAACATTTCATATATGCGGTACCAGGAAGCGGCCTCTGACTTATACATGATGATACCAAAGAGTATTCCAATTAATATAAATTTTAACTGTTTCATAAGGATTTAGAAAATAAGTGGGAATATAAATTGAACCATGATGATCCCGCCAATAAAAAAACCGATAACGGCAATCAATGAGGGCAATTGAAAGTTGCTCAATCCGGAGATGGCATGTCCTGACGAGCATCCTCCAGCATAACGGGTACCAAAACCGATTAATAAGCCACCAATGCTTAAGAGTAAAAATTGAAAAAGTGAGCCATCAAATAGAAACAGGCGGTCGGGCATATATCCTTGTAGATTTTCTATAATACCTAACGATTGAAGGTCAAGGACACTTTTGCTGTTAATATCAGGTGTGCTCCCATCACTAAGATAGAAATGCGCTATGAATCCCCCGATTATAGTGCCTAGTACTACTAAGAGATTCCAAATCTGTGATTTCCAGTCAAACCTGAAAAAAGAGCTTGTTTTACCTGCCCCTGCTATTGAACACATTGTTCTTAAATTATTGGACATCCCAAAATCTTTGCCCTGTTTTAGTAATAAAAACATGATAAGGGCAATCAATGGACCTGATATATACCATGGCCATGGTTTTTGAATAATTTCATACATAATAATCAATCCTAATGTGACACAAAGTAAAGGAAGAAAAAAGAGAAAGATTGTATCTTTAGTTACAATCTTTCTCTTTTTACCTATTTGTTACATGTCGTAATATTCTATTTTACTGTCTTTTAGTGATTGACAGAGATTCTTGAGATCATCTTCCGATTCGAATAACTTATTTCTCCAAGCTCTGACGTGCGCTCCGGTTTTTAATTTAATGATGATAAGATTGCCTCCCGATCGTCTTAAATTACGCACATAGTCTATGGTATTGAGCGGTATGATTTTATGAGAAGTGGGATCTTCTATTGTTAGAGATTCATTGTCAATAGTCCAAACTGTTGGTTTTCTTGAGCATTTTACGGCTATATACAAGACAAGAGGCAATGAAAATAAGGAGCCCATTATTTTTACTACTTCGGATAAAGGCAGTCTCGATACGATGTAAACAAGAGCTAGGACAAATAGCATCATGAGCAACATATATCTGCCCCGGTGTAATGTTGCAATCTTAAAGCTCAATTTTTCCATGTTATATTTTTAATGCAAAGAAACAGAAACCTGAGCTAAAACAAAAATGAGACAAGTAATTGCCTCATTTTATTATTATTACTCTGTTTCCATCTTTTGGACGAATTTTCCTTTATGGTCGATATAAAAAAAATCTTCTCCATTTTCTGAGACTAAAGATAACCCAGAATCGAACGGAGCTGCGTACTGATATTTAATGGGCGTGACAGGTTTGCCTTTTAAATCAATGAATCCATATTTTTCGTTCTGCATACAAAGCCAGAGATTCTCCCCACCGTTTGTTATAAATTCGAAAGCTGCACTAAGTTTTTTCTCCTGATGGTCAACTAGGTAATATAGTTCTTCTTCTGATATAACAGCTGTTCCATTTTGAAATTCGTGAATGAGTTCAAATTCAGTAGGAATGATTATCTTTCCAGTTCTGTCAATGACTCCTGATCCAGTTTTTGTTGTTACGATGGCATGCTCATTGTCGAATTCACGGGCATAGCTGTATAATGCAGGAATAAGGATACGAGCATTCGTATCCATAAATCCGTATTGGTCATTTTTTGAAAATAATAATGGACCATCTTCCGTTCTTGCTAAGTGTTCATATTGACATGGGATAACTTCTTTGCCTTCAAGATTTAATAGACCATAGCTATTGCTAGAATCTACAGCTACGGCATATCCTGCAATGTATTCGTGAATAATGCTATATTTAGCAGGTGTAACTTGATTGCCATCCTCATCGGAGATACCAATGTATCCGGTGTTTTCGTCAAAATAGGATACTCTGTTTTCATCTAATTGAGTAGGTTCAAATGTGAATTGTTCTTCAGCTTTTTCGATAAGTTCAAAATTAGCAGGGATTTCAAATAATGAAGGATTTATTTCTGATGCTGTCACTTTAAAAGCTTGAATTCCCATTTCATAGGCTGATATGGATAATGCCGCGCCGGGGATCTTCTCTAAATAACCATATTCTCCCCAGTACATTTTAGGGAGAGCTTTCGTATACCAGACTTCAATAATTGGATTTCCTTCTTCTGTTTCAATTGGAAGTGTGATGATGGCTTTGTTACAGTTATAGCCTGCAATTGATTTGGACTCTCCTGTTATAAATTCAACCTGTAGATCAGCTGTTGAGATGGGGTCTTCAGTATCAGTGACAGTTAATTTTCCTGATAAAAGCTCCTCCTCATAATAGTTTTCATTATCGTAATCTAATGTATAGGCTTTGTGTTTGTTAAAGTCAGATATCTGAACTGTTTTATCCATAAATTTATTTTCTACTCTTAGGAAGTCGCGAGTGGAATAAAGATCTGCTACAGATTCTGCCTCTGCAACTCCGCCCATATGGAGTGCAAATTGAATTTTATACATTTTCTCCTGTGCATTGGAGAAATTAACAAAAATTAATAGCAGGATAAGTGTTTGAAAGTGTTTACTTTTCATTGTTTTTTCTATGAACTGCGAAATTATGCATTTTCTAAATTCTTTTAATGGGTAAAATTTGTTGCTGTGATTTTTTCGTTACAGCATTTCTTCAAATTGCCGTTTTAAATCGTTTCTGTATATTTGAAATTCAACCAAAACTAATTCTTTTATATTTCATGAAGAAGACCGCATTATTAATAGTTCTCTGTGTAGCAAAGGTGCTCGCTTTTGCTCAACAAAAGCCAAATATTGTTATTATCATTTCGGACGATCATTCGTACCAGACAATTGGTGCCTATGGTTCTACATTGGGACATACGCCAAATATTGACAGAATCGCAACAGCAGGTATCCGTTTTAACAAGGCTTATGTAACGAATTCGATCTGTGGACCGAGTAGAGCTACTTTATTAACGGGAAAATATAGTCATAAAAACGGATTTAAGGATAATGAAACATCAAACTTTGATCATAGTCAAGATTTGTTTGTTAAAGACTTGCAAAAGGTAGGTTATAAAACGGCCTGGATTGGAAAACAGCACTTAGGTAATGAACCTCAGGGTTTTGATTATTTTAGCGTGTTGGTGGGGCAGGGACATTATTTTAATCCGACTTTTGTGAACGCAAATAATCAAAGAGAGACCGTTAACGGTTATGTGTCTGATATTGTTACGGATAAGGCAACTCACTGGTTGGATTCTTTAGATAAAAGTAATCCATTTTGTCTTGTTATAGGCCACAAGGCTACCCATCGTACCTGGATGCCTGATCCGCAAGATTTTGGCAAAAATGATGAAAAGGAATTTCCTCTTCCTGCAAATTTTTATGATGATTATGAGGGACGTTTGTCTGCCGGGGGGCAAGAAATGTCAATTGACAAGGATATGCAGATGGGATATGATCTTAAAATGTACAACTCTGTAGCGGCAATGAAGAAGGAAGGCAATTTTTCCCGTATGAATGACGATCAGTGGCGCAAATACTTGGCCTATTATAAGCCTATCAAAGAGCAATTGGATATGAAGCAACTTTCTGGAAAAGCTTTGGCAGAATGGAAATATCGTCGTTATATGATTGATTATTTGAATACTGCTGAATCTATGGACCGTAATATTGGTCGCGTGCTGGATTATTTGAAGGAACATGATTTGGAGAAGAATACAATTGTTATTTATTTGTCGGATCAAGGTTTTTATATGGGCGAGCATGGATGGTTTGATAAACGATTTATGTATGAGGAGTCTTTCAGGACTCCAATGATTGCTAAATTTCCTGAAATGATTGCCAAAGGGACGGTATCCGACGCTCAGATTATGAATGTTGATATTGCTCCAACGTTGCTGCAGTTGGCAGGAGTGAAGAAACCCCAGGAGATGCAAGGTCAATCATTTGTTGATGTGCTCACTGGAAAAGATAAACGGGGACGTCAAAATTTGTACTATCATTATTATGAAAATGGAGAACATGCTGTTTCACCTCATTTTGGTGTGAGCGATGGACATTACAAACTGATCCGTTTTTATAAACGTGTCAATTCTTGGGAGTTATATGATCTTACTCAAGATCCATCTGAAATGAAAAATATTTATACTACTGCTCCCGCAAAGATTGTGAAGGATCTGAAAAAGAAATTAAAACGTGAAATCATGAAAGTGGAGGATCATGATGCATTAACTATCTTTAATAAAAAATTATAATGAAATTGGTAAACCACTATATTATTAGTCTGCTGACTTTAGTTGGCTCTGTTACTCAGGTAGCGGGACAGCAACAGAAACCTAATGTTGTTCTGATCTATGTTGATGATCTGGGATATGGCGACCTAGGAAGTTATGGCGCTACAAAATTAAATACCCCCAATCTGGATGCTTTGGCTTCGGAAGGAATCAGATTTACAAATGGTCATGCTACGGCAGCGACTTGTACGCCGTCTCGATATTCTCTAATGACGGGCAATTATCCATTCAGACAGACAGGTACAGGTATTTTACCAGGTGATGCTAAATTGATTATTCCTCAGGATAAAATAACGTTACCCAAAGTATTTAAAGATGCGGGGTATCAAACCGCTGTGATTGGGAAATGGCATTTAGGTCTTGGAGATCAAGTGGATAAGGACTGGAATGGGAGTATCAAACCAGGTCCTTTGGAAGTTGGCTATGATTATTCCTTTATCTTTCCAGCTACTGCCGATCGTGTGCCAACTGTTTTTCTGGAAAATCATCATGTACTTGGTGTTAATAAGGCAGATCCGATAATGGTTTCTTATAACAAAAAAGTAGGTAGTGAGCCTACCGGTAAAGAAAATCCGGAGTTGCTGAAGATGAAAAATTCTCTTAATCATGGTCATGATAATACCATTGTGAATGGCATAGGTAGAATCGGATGGATGTCAGGTGGCAAAGAGGCTAAGTGGGTTGATGAAGAATTAACGTTAACATTTGCAGATAAAGCGATCCGTTTTATACAAGATCATTATCAAAAGCCTTTTTTCCTTACTTATAATGCCACCGAACCACATGTGCCTCGTATGCCTGCGACAATGTTTAAGGGTAAAAGTGGATTGGGTTATCGCGGAGATGCTATACTGCAACTGGATTATACTGTTGGACAACTGGTTAAAACATTAAAAGATAATAAGGTATACGAGAATACGATTATTATTTTTTCTAGTGATAATGGACCTGTGCTGGATGATGGTTATGATGACGGTGCAGTTAGTCAGTTAAATGGACATAATCCATTTGGACCTTATAGTGGTGGGAAATATTCTGCATTTGAAGCAGGGACGCGTGTTCCTTTTATAATCAGCTGGCCAAAAATGATTAAAAAGGGTACTACATCGGATGCTTTAGTTTGTCAGGTAGATTTATTGAGCAGCTTTGCTTCTTTTTTGAATGTTAAATATCCTAAAGGTGAGGCTGTTGATAGTGAAAATACTTGGAGAAGCTTTATGGGTAAAGATCTGGTAGGAAGATCTTATCTAATAAAAGCATCAGGTACTTTGAGTGTATTAAAGGATAATTACAAATATATTAAGGCTGGTAAGGGCGCAAAAAGAAATAGCCTAGTCAATATTGAGCTTGGAAACGACGAGGTTGATCAATTGTATGATCTGCGCACAGATAAAGGCGAAAAAATCAATATTGCAAAAAATAATCCTGAAAAAGTCAATGAGCTGAAAGCGATTCTTGAAAAGGAAATGAATAAATAATTGACGGGGATTAATTTGATAGCTGGTATAAAAAAACGCATTTTTGCAGGATGTCATTTGCAAAAAAAATAATAGAATGGTATCATGATCATCAGCGTGATCTGCCTTGGCGAAATACAAGGGATGCTTATAAAATATGGTTGTCTGAAATTATTTTACAGCAAACCCGTGTAGAGCAGGGCATGCCTTATTACTTGCGGTTTGTGGATCGATATGCTGATGTTTTAGCTTTTGCTAACGCTTCTGAAGATGATATTTTGCATTTATGGCAGGGACTTGGGTATTACTCCCGTGGCCGAAATATGCATAAGGCTGCAGGAATTGTGCGTGATATGTATCAAGGTGAATTCCCTAAATCGTACGTAGAATTAATTAAACTGCCGGGAGTTGGAGAGTATACTGCAGCGGCCATTTCTTCTTTTTCGAATGATGAACCGCAAGCCGTGTTAGACGGAAATGTTTTTCGTGTTTTATCTCGTTATTTTGGTGTAGAGACGGCTATTAATACTCCTGCGGGTAAAAAAATCTTTATGCAATTGGCAAAGGATAATCTTGATCGAGACTATCCGGCATTGTATAACCAAGCGATTATGGATTTTGGTGCTCTACACTGTAAGCCAAAGTCTCCATTATGTGGTGAATGTGAATTGCAATTGGACTGTTTTGCCTATACACATGGAATGGTGGCTGATTTACCTGTGAAAATTAAAGCTAAGAAAAGCAGAAATCGTTATTTTCACTACTTTATTATTCAAAAGGACGATGAAATTTTAATGTCTAAGCGTGGCGCATCTGATGTTTGGGAGAATTTGTATGAATTTCCTATGATTGAAACTTCTGAGGCTTTAGAAGGGTTGGAAATAACTGCTCATCCAGAGTTTTTAGCTTTATTTGGGACAGAAGTTACAATAAGTTTGTTGCAACGGAATAAAAAACATGTTTTAAGCCATCAAAATATTTATGCGACTTTCTATAGCGTGTTAAGCTCTAGGGATTTGGAGAAAAAAAAAGTAAATTGGAATTATGTTTTATTAAAAGATTTGGATAAATTAGCTAAACATAAGCTCATATTTTCTTTTTTAGAAACAGCTAAATTATAACCAAATACCTTAAATATTATGTCAGGAGTCAACAAAGTTATTCTAGTAGGCCATTTAGGCAAAGATCCAGAAATTAGATATTTAGACAATAATGTCTCTGTTGCTAGTTTTCCATTAGCAACATCAGAAAATTTTAATCGAGATGGAAAACGTGTAGAGCAAACGGAGTGGCATACAGTTGTTCTTTGGCGTGGATTGGCGGATGTCGCAGCAAAGTATCTGACAAAAGGAAAGTTAGTTTATATTGAAGGACGCTTAAGAACGCGTTCATATGAAGATAAAGAGGGTATAAGACGTTATTCTACTGAAATTGTAGCTGAGAACTTCACCTTATTAGGAAGGAAATCTGATTTTGAACCTCCTACAGCTCCCCCTGCTCAATCTCATGCAGATAAGATTGAGAATAAGGAGGTTGAAGTCGATTTCACAGAGAATGAGAATGATAGTGATCCGTTACCGTTTTAGGTGCTGGAATATATTTCGAAAAAGAGCATCTTTTTTAATGATGCTCTTTTTTTGTGATTATTTTTTTGCTCTTGTTACATAAATTTGAACTTCACTTACGAAAACCCTTTATCTTTTATAATATTTTGGTGTATCTTTGAATAATTATGTTGCAAGATAAAATAACGCAGTATACTGAGGAAATTAAGCAATTTGCTCCAACTTCTTCAGCTGATGTAGAAAATTTCAGATTGAAATTTTTAGTTTCAAAAGGTATTGTTAAAAGTTTGTTTGATGAATTTAAAACTGTTTCTGTAGAAGAGAAGCGTGTTTTGGGTATGGTATTGAACGAGTTTAAACAATTTGCTGAAAAAACATACCAAGAGGCTCACGAAAAATTTGGTGCGAATAAATCACAGGCTCAAAAGAGTGAAGGTGATCTTACTTTACCTGGTCAGGGTTTAAAGTTGGGATCCCGTCATCCACTGTCTTTGGTACGTAAAGAGATTGTTGAGATTTTTAAGAAATTGGGTTTTATCGTTTCTGAGGGACCTGAAATTGAAGATGACTGGCATAACTTTTCGGCCTTAAATTTTCCGCCGGAACATCCTGCTCGTGATATGCAGGATACTTTCTTTATTAAAAAACAAGAAGGGAATGATATTACATTGCGTACGCATACCTCATCGGTACAGGTTCGTTTAATGGAAGCTGGTAAGCCACCTTTCCGAGCTATTATGCCTGGTCGTGTTTATCGTAATGAAGCGATTTCTGCTCGTGCACACTGTTTCTTCCATCAAGTGGAGGGATTGTATGTGGATGAGAATGTTTCTTTTGCGGATTTGAAGCAGACATTGTTTCACTTTGTGCAGGAATTATATGGTGAAGGTACACAGGTGCGTTTCCGCCCTTCCTACTTTCCGTTTACAGAGCCATCTGCTGAGATGGATATTTCATGTACAATTTGTAAAGGTGCAGGTTGCCAATTGTGTAAATACTCCGGTTGGGTAGAGATCTTAGGTTGCGGTATGGTAGATCCAAACGTTTTAGATAACTGTGGTATCGATAGTAAAAAATACTCTGGCTTTGCTTTCGGTATGGGGATTGAGCGTGTCACCAATTTAAAATATGAGATTAAAGATTTACGATTGTTTTCTGAAAATGATGTGAGGTTCTTATCTCAATTTGAAAGCGAAATCATTTAATGATAGAACGAATAGATTATTTAATCACATTATCTATACTTTTAATCAAGAAATTGATTTTGAAAGGTATAGATAATGTGATTTCTTTTTTCATTAATGCAAATAAATATGTGTTTGATAATGAAATTTTATTGATGAATAATCGTATTTTAAACGTTGTGGTTGCTCGACGTTTGGTTCATGTACTTAAATTTTCAAGATAAATCTATGGAAGCAGATAAAATTATTGAATCTATCAAAAGATCTGCTCGAGAGCTATTTCGTAAGTACGGTTATAATAAAACCAGCGTTAATGAATTGGCAAAAAGAGCTAATATAGCAAAAGCGACATTCTATAAATATTTTGATAGTAAAGAGCTGATTCTTCACGCTATTTTAATGGAGTATATTCAAGAGAATGTGAAGGATATTCTGAAAAAGAACGTCGGAGAAGAGGATTTGGCAGTTTTTCTGGGAAATACAATTTTGAAAGTTAGCCGCCTTACTTATACAGTCTGTAATGAATTTGTAGGTTGGGAATTTATTCGTGAATCTGCTAATGCGCAGGAGTATTTAAAGACGCTCTCCGATGATTTAGAATTTTTATTGCTGAGTTCTTTTATTCAAAATGATACCATTGCAGCTTCTATCTCCGAAAAGAAGCTGACTTTCCTTATTAAGACGAGCAAAAACATTGTATTTTCATTTGCATTTACAGCGGTTACAGAAGCAGATGTGCGTAAAAATTTCATTTCTTTTCAAAAGGAAATTCTTCCTTATTTAGTTCACGCAACTATTCATTAAAATTCTGATCAAAAAAGCGTAATTTTGCGCCAATATGAGAAGAAGAAATTCACAAGAAAGATTAGTTTTCAACGATATCGCGATTATTGATATTGCAGAAGAAGGTAAGGGTGTTGGAAAAACAGATGATTTGGTATTGTTTGTTGAAAAGGCAATTCCAGGTGATGTGGTTGATGTTGAATTGATGCGGAAAAAGAAAAGCTTTGGTGAAGGTCGTATTCAGACCTTGAAAAAAGCTTCTGAATATCGTGTTGAACCTTTTTGTGAGCATTTTGGAGTATGCGGTGGTTGCAAATGGCAACATATGACTTATGATGCACAGCTGTTGTTTAAACAGCAGTCTGTAGAAAATGCGCTCACACGTATTGGCAAAGTTGATACTTCTTCAATGGAGCCTATATTGGCATCTGGGCAGACGGAATATTATAGGAATAAATTGGAGTACACTTTTTCTAATAAGAAATGGTTGACGACTTTGGATGATAATGTGGAAGATATGAATATGGATGCTCTAGGTTTCCACGTTCCTGGAAGATTCGATAAGATTCTTAATGTTAGTCATTGCTATTTGCAAGAAGATCCTTCTAATGTTTTGCGTAATAGTGTTCGAGAATTTGCTGTCGCAAATGCGCTATCATTTTATGATTTACGTGATCATAGTGGCGTGTTACGTAATTTAATCATTCGTATTTCTTCAACTGGAGAATTGATGGTGATCGTGGTGTTCGCTTATCCAGAAGAAGGACAAGTTGAGCTATTAATGTCTTTCATTAAGGATACGTTTCCGTCAATAACTTCTCTTCTTTATATTATTAATCAGAAAAAGAATGATACGATTTTTGATCAGGAAATAGAGATTTATAATGGACGCGATTTCATCTATGAGGAAATGGAAGGTCTTAAATTTAAGGTTGGACCAAAGTCATTTTATCAAACGAACTCTGCGCAAGCTTATGAACTGTATAAAATAACCCGAGATTTTGCAGGCTTGTCTGGTGATGAACTTGTATATGATTTGTATACAGGCGCCGGTACAATTGCAAATTTTGTTGCTAAATATGCTAAGGAGGTTATTGGTGTTGAATATGTGCCGTCGGCAATTGAAGATGCGAAAATCAATTCGGAAATAAATGGCGTGAAAAACACGAAATTTTATGCAGGAGATATGAAAGATGTGCTAACGGCAAGCTTTATTGCTAAACATGGCAAACCTGATGTAGTCATTACAGATCCCCCTCGTGCTGGTATGCATACCGATGTTGTTGCACGACTATTAGAAATGGAATCTCCAAAAATTGTTTATGTAAGTTGTAATGCGGCGACTCAGGCACGTGATTTGACTTTATTGGCTGAAAAATATGATGTGATTCGTATTAAACCTGTTGATATGTTTCCGCACACACAGCATGTTGAAAATGTTGTTTTATTAAAATTAAAGGGATAATTATGGAAATAGAAGAGTGGTTTGGGGCATCGAAAAATAATGAAGATGATAGCCAAAAATCAAGTCCCCTAAAGAGTTTAAAGATCGATTTAGATTATTATAGTGATTCGATTAAGGAGATATCTTTAGAAATTATGGCTGAGGGCTTATCTGCGTATCCAATTTTTATAGCGCACCAACATGTTGTTAATGTCGGTGAATTGATTTTAGATCATGTCGAGCTAAAAACAAACTGGAGTATTAACGCTTCTACATTTGAAGAGCTTGTTGAATCAAATATTATTAAAGAGGATAGGAAAGACGCGTTTATCAAAAAGTTTAAGCGTGCACAGGATTTTATGTGTTTGTTAGTTATTGTTCCTGAAGGTGCAAATTTTGTCTTTTATCCTTATAAATAGGAATTCTTAAATATTTAAACTTTTTTAACAATTGATGTGTCAAACTATTATTACTTTTATTTAAATATGTATAGAAAAATAATTTGCCATATCAGTTTGCTTAGCTTCGTGTTCCTGTTTTTTTTAGGCACAAATGTTCAGGCACAACAAATACAGCGTATCTCTGGGATGGTGTTCGAAAAAGGGACTTCATTGCGTCTTCCTGAGGTGAATGTTCGTAATTTGAGGACAAATAAATCTGTTGTGTCCAATTCATTTGGTGTATTTGTAATTGAAGCATCTATTGGAGATAGTTTATCTTTTTCTAAAATCGGTTACGCTGAGGCGAAAACTTTAATTAGTGATCTTAAAGATTTCTATGTTGAATTGCAATCAGGAATTCGATTAGAGACCGTTATTATAGAACGTAAAACTAAGGAAGCGGAATTAAATGAAGCTATGCGTGACTATGGAAAGAAGGGCGTTTATAATGGTGGTAGTAATAAGTTTGGAACCTACTTGGCTAGCCCGGCCACTGCTCTTTATAACCTTTTTGGGCGTGAGGCGAAAAATGCAAAGCGTTTCAGTCGTTTTCTAGACAGTGAAAAAGAACAGTTGCAGGTGGATAAGGTTTTTTCTAAGGACGCTGTCCGAGAAATAACAAAATTGGATGATAAAGATTTAGATTCCTTTATGCGCATTTATAGGCCATCTCCGAATATGGTTGCAAATTGGCAACATTATGATTTTTTGGAGTATGTGCAACGTTCTCTTGCTGATTTTAATAAAAATGGCCGTCCAGAGGGGCTTACTCTTCCAGATATTGAAGTAAAAACACAGGAGAAATAATCCATTCAATTTTCTATCTGTTCACTATTGTCGATATTTTTGTTACTAAAATTGTTCTTTATCGGCTATTATTTATTTTTTGGCATTCGGTTTGTTTCATATAGCTGTGGAATCACACTGGAAATATTATTTAAGATATTATAATTATGAAAATGAATAAGAAGTTAGCTGTTTTTGGTCTTACAGTGGCTACATCAGCAATGTTATTTGGGAGTTGTTCAACAATTCAAAATACAAATAATACCACAAAAGGTGGCGTAATTGGTGGGGTTGCAGGAGGTGCATTAGGAGCTTTAATCGGTAACAAGGCTGGTAGTACCGCTATTGGTACTATTGCTGGTGCTGCTATCGGTGGTGCTGCAGGTGTCTTAATTGGTAAGAAGATGGACAAACAAGCTGCCGAGATCGCTAAAACTGTTGAGGGTGCTGAAGTTACTCAAGCGGGTGAAGGTATCGTAGTTAAATTTGATTCAGGTATATTATTTGATTTTAATAAATCTGATTTGAAAGCTTCTGCGAGAGAAAATATTAAAAACTTAGTTGCGACTTTAAATAAAGAGCAAGGTACTGATATTTTGGTTATCGGTCATACGGATAACGTTGGATCTTTAGATGCCAATCAAAAAGTTTCTGAAAACCGTGCTAATGCGGTTCGTGCATTTGCAGTTTCTCAAGGTTTAGCTTCCTCTCGTATCCGTACGGAAGGACGAAATTTCTCTGAGCCTTTAGAGAGTAATGATACTGAAGCAGGACGTGCAGCAAACCGTCGTGTAGAAATTGTTATCGTTGCTGGTAATCAAATGAAACAAGAAGCTAAGAGCCAAGCTCAATAGGTCTGAAAAATATTTTATATTTAAAAAAGCGCTGATGTATCATCAGCGCTTTTTTGTTGGTTTTTATATTCATTTAGGTGCAATATTAATATGACAAACTGTCATCAATTCAATATTTATTCCTAACTTTGTAGTCTTTGAATTTTGAGCTATGTTAGATTTTGCGCATACAACTAAGGAACACGACGAGACGCGTCAAGGTGAAGCCTTATTGATTGAAAATAATGTTTCCAAAGGTAATGGACGTAAGTTATATATTGAGAGTTATGGTTGTCAAATGAACTTTTCTGATAGTGAAATAGTTGCTTCTATTTTATTGGAGACAGGATTTGAAACAACGAAAAACTATCAAGAGGCAGACGTTGTCTTTATCAATACATGTTCCATTCGTGAGAATGCTGAGCAACGTGTACGTAATCGTTTGAAAGAATTTGAATTTGCTAAGAAAAGCAACCCTGGTATGATCGTGGGTGTGTTGGGATGTATGGCAGAACGATTGAAAGCTAAATTTTTGGAAGAAGAAAAGTTAGTTGATGTTGTTGTTGGTCCTGATGCTTATCGTGATTTGCCAAATTTAATTTCACAGGTGGACGATGGAAATCGTTCTGTTAATGTATTGCTCTCGCGTGAAGAAACATATGCTGATATTAGTCCTGTTCGTTTAAACTCGAACGGTATCACAGCATTTATTTCGATTATGCGCGGATGCGATAATATGTGTTCGTTCTGTGTTGTTCCATTTACCAGAGGTAGAGAACGCAGTCGTGATGCTGCATCTATTGTGAAGGAAGCGCATGATTTGTTCAATTCAGGATATCGTGAGGTTACTTTGTTGGGACAAAATGTTGATTCATATAAATATACTGCCCCTACAATTGAAGGGCAAGAAGCAAGTACTCCTGTTAATTTTGCGAATTTATTAGCATTGGTGGCTGAAGTGAACCCGTTATTACGTGTTCGATTCTCGACATCTCATCCAAAAGATATTACTGATGAGGTGTTGCATACAATGGCAAGCTATGATAACATCTGTAAATATATTCATTTACCTGTACAGTCTGGAAATTCTAGAGTATTAGAATTAATGAACCGTACTTATGATAGAGATTGGTATATCAATCGTATTGATGCAATCAATCGGATTATTCCGGGTTGTGGTATTTCAACAGATATCATTACTGGTTTTTGTACAGAAACGGAAGAAGAGCATCAAGATACAGTGAGCATGATGGATTACGTGAAGTATGATTATGCGTTTATGTTTGCGTATTCGGAACGTCCGGGTACATTAGCTGCTAAACGTTATGCTGATGATATTCCAGAAGAAATTAAGAAAAGTCGTTTAACAGAAATTGTTGCGAAACAAAGAGCACATAGTTTTGAACGTTTACAGCAATTTGTAGGTAAAAACCAACGTGTTTTAATTGAGGGTTTTTCAAAACGCTCGGATAAAGATTTTGCTGGTCGTAATGATCAAAATGCAATGGCTATTTTTCCTGTAGATGAACGTTATCAGGCTGGTGATTACGTTACTGTAATGATCGAGTCTTGTACTTCGGCTACTTTACTGGGTAAAATAGTTGATTAATTAGAATATAATAGAGGTCTTTATTCTTAAATTTAGAGGATGGATAATCAAGATATTAAGAATCGATTTGGGATTATAGGTAACTCACCTTTACTTAATAGGGCTATAGATATTGCCCGTCAAGTGGCTCCTACTGATATTTCAGTTTTGATCCAAGGGGAGAGTGGTAGTGGTAAGGAGGTGTTTTCACATATTATTCATCAATTAAGCGCGCGTAAACACGGTGCTTTTATTGCTGTGAACTGTGGGGCTATTCCTGAAGGAACAATTGATTCGGAATTGTTTGGTCATGAGAAAGGTTCTTTTACTGGGGCACATGAAGCAAGAAAGGGATATTTTGAGGTTGTCGATGGTGGTACTATTTTTTTAGATGAGGTAGGGGAATTACCTTTAGGTACACAGGCTCGTTTGCTACGTGTTTTAGAGTCTGGTGAATACATCCGTGTGGGTTCTTCTAAGGTTCAGAAAACTAATGTTCGCGTAGTTGCTGCGACAAATGTTGATGTTTTTAATGCTGTACAAAATGGTAAGTTTCGAGAAGATCTTTATTACAGATTGAACACTGTCCCCCTTCGTATTCCATCATTACGTGAACGTGCGGAAGACATTTATTTGTTATTTAGAAAGTTTGTTGTCGATTTTTCTGATAAATACCGCTCACCAAGCATACAGCTGACTGACGATGCACAACAACTGTTGAAGACTTACAGCTGGCCAGGAAATGTGCGCCAGTTGAAAAATATTGCGGAACAAATTGCCGTTCTTGAGAAGGAACGAGTTGTAGATGCGCGAATTTTACAAAATTATCTTCCTTCTGAAAGCCGTTCTACTTTACCAGCAGTAGTTGCTAATCAAAGTGGAAAGGATGATTTTTCAGAGCGTGATCTTTTATATAAGGTTCTTTTTGATATGAAGAAAGATATGGTTGATTTGAAAAAATTGGTTGTTGAATTGATTCAAAATGGAGTTAATCCTTCCACGTTTGATGAAAATTCTCCCTATATTAATCGATTGTATCAAGAGGTTGAACCTAGTGCTGATCGGCTTCAAGATCACTTGGCTGCTTCACAGACATTGACTATACATCAACCTAATGTGCTGAAAAGTAACCCGGGTCAAGATGGATATTTAAATTATGATACACAGGATGCCGAAGAAGTTGAAGAATCGTTATCTTTAACAGAGAAAGAATCCGATTTGATTAAAAAAGCGCTTAAGAAGCATCGTGGTAAACGTAAAGCGGCAGCGCAGGAGTTGGGTATCTCCGAAAGAACTTTGTACAGAAAAATTAAAGACTTAAATTTAGATTTATAATCTCGTTTATGAAGAAGCTTAGATCAAGTTTGCTACCGGGTTTTATCATGATAGCGATGTTGTTTTCTACAACAAGCTGTGGTGTAAAATATGGTTTTACCGGTGGATCTATTCCTGATGGGATGAAGACAGTGAGCGTATTGTACTTTGAGAATATTGCATCAATGGTTTATCCAACCTTAAGTCAGAATTTTACAGAAGCCTTAAAAGAGCGTATACGTAATCAATCGCGGTTGAGTCAGGTTAATGATAATGCTGATGCAACTTTTGAGGGTTTTATCACGGATTATACGATTAGTCCCGCTGCTGTTGAGGCAGGAACGGATCGTGCTGCATTAAATCGCCTTTCAATAACGATTAAAGTAAATTATCATAATAAAATCGTTGAGAAGGACAATTTTGAACAATCTTTCACAAGGTTTAAAGATTTTTCTGGTCAATTGCAGTCGGCTCAAGAGGAAACATTAAATAAAGAAATTATTCTAATGTTGACAGAAGATGTTTACAATAAAGCATTTGCTAATTGGTAGTGGTTTGAGATATGGAAAATAGACGAATTTCAGATGATATAAACTTGTTTCATCAAGCGATCAACAATCCGTTATCTCTTTCGGAATCTGATTTGTTGTCCTTGATTGCCAAATTTCCATATGCGCAGTCTCTTCGTTTTGCTTATGAAAGACACCTCTATTTGCTAAATAGGGAAGTTCATAATATTTCTTCGACATTGCTTTATGCTGCTAATCCAAATTGGTTATATGAGTATCTGCATAAAGCTGTTCCTGTTGAATTACCTATTGAAGTTAAATCGGATGATTATGTTGCTTTCGAAGATACAATTGATGATGTACAGGAGGATTCAACTGCAGATCTTGATAATGGAAGAGAGGAACTGAATGCTTTGATTCAATCCGGTGTAGCGCATGATTTTTTTCGATTGGAAAAAACCGATGATATTCTGGAGGAGATTAAAGATGATATTTCTAATGAACCAATGTTATCTGTGGAGTCGACCTTTGTCATAGGCCCTGTGGATGAAGAAGTGCGTGAGGAAGAGCGGGTCAGTGTGTATGACGATGAGCTGATGCCTTATAGTTTTTTATGGTGGTTACATAAAACTCGTTTAGAGCATGCAGATACTTACCAGCCATTTTTGAAGGCCCCAAATTATCATGCCCATTCTGCGGAACAGCATGTGACTCGGTTTAAACAGACGATTGATGCTCAAGTTTTGGATCAACAGATTAAGGAGAATATTTTTCATCTACAGTCTCCTGAGGTTAAGTTAAGCGAGGAATTTAAAAATACGGTACCATTTCAGGTAGAGAAGAAAAATACGGATCATCTAATCGAACGATTTATCAAAGAGGATCCGCAGATAAAACCTCCTCCAGCTGATAAGATTAATCTGGAAAATAAAGCAAGGAAAAGTTCGGAAGATCAGTATTCGTTGGTGACTGAAACTTTGGCCCGAATTTATATCGAACAAGGATTATATCCTAAGGCTATAGAGGTTTACAAAAAATTAGTTTTGAAATATCCAGAAAAAAATGCGTACTTTGCGTCGGAAATTTTAAATTTAGAAAAGAAATTAACTTAATACATATAGAGAAATGCAAGGAATATTAATTGCTCTTATAATTTTGGCAAGTATTTTATTATCATTTTTAGTTTTAATACAAAATCCAAAAGGAGGTGGTTTATCATCAGGATTTGCTGGTGGAACTAATATTATGGGTGTAAAACGTACAGGTGACTTTTTAGAAAAAGGTTCTTGGGGATTAGTGATTGCGATCATGGTTTTTTGTTTAGCATTTAATATTGTAGCTCCAACTACAACAGCTACAGTGGGTGGTGGTTTGGGTAATCAAATTGAAACTCCTGCACAAACTAGTCCATTGAATTTAAATAATACACAACAACCTGCTCCAGCTCAACAAGCTCCGGCACAGAAAACTGTAACAGATTCAACTAAATAGGTTGTTGTATAGAAATTGAAAGCCCCCAAGTAATTGGGGGCTTTTTTTGTATTGTCAGTTTTGTAGCGTGACAGCCTGACAGAATGTGAATGAAATCTGCCAGTGCCTTGTTTTTTCGATGCAAATTTGTCTCAAAAGTCTGCTCTTGGCTCTTTGGCATAATTGCTGATGACATTTAGATATAATTGAAATAGAACTAAAAATAAAATATATTATGGCATTAAACATTAAACCTATCGGTGACAGAGTAGTAGTTGAAGCTGCTCAGGCAGAAGAAAAAACAGCTTCAGGATTATACATCCCTGATACAGCAAAAGAAAAACCATCACAAGGAATCGTTGTAGCAGTTGGAACGGGTAAAGTTGACGAACCTTTGACTGTTAAAGTTGGTGATAAAGTTTTATATGGTAAATATGCTGGAACTGAAATTACTGTTGAAGGTAAAGAGTATTTAATTATGCGTGAGGCTGATATTTACGCGGTTATTTAATTTTTTTATATAGTATCCAAATGTAAATAAATTTGGTCTCTTCTGGGATCAGGTGAAAATTTCAAAAATTTAAAGATAATGGCAAAACAAGTAAAATATAACGTTGAAGCTCGTGAAGCACTTAAAAAAGGTGTTGACACATTGGCAAATGCAGTAAAGGTAACTTTGGGTCCTAAAGGACGTAATGTAATCATTGAAAAAAAATTCGGTTCTCCGGTTATCACTAAAGATGGTGTTACTGTTGCTAAAGAAATCGAATTGAAAGATGCCTTAGAAAATATGGGCGCTCAGATGGTGAAAGAAGTTGCTTCTAAAACTGCTGATCAAGCAGGTGACGGTACAACTACTGCAACTGTTTTGGCTCAGGCTATCGTAGCTCCAGGTATTAAATCTGTAGCAGCAGGTGCTAATCCAATGGATTTGAAACGTGGTATTGATAAAGCTGTAGCAGCAGTTGTTGCGAATTTAAAATCGCAATCTCAAACTGTTGGTCAAGACAATAATAAAATCAAACAAGTAGCATCAATTTCTGCAAATAATGACGAAGTTATCGGAGCTTTAATTGCGCAAGCAATGGAAAAAGTAGGTAATGATGGTGTTATTACTGTAGAAGAAGCAAAAGGTACTGAAACTGAAGTTAAAACAGTAGAAGGTATGCAATTTGACCGTGGTTACTTATCTCCATATTTTGTTACAAACTCTGATAAAATGGAAGCGGAACTTGAAAATCCGTACATTTTAATCTATGACAAAAAAATCAGTAACATGAAAGAGTTGTTGCCGATTTTAGAAAAACAAGTACAAACTGGCAAACCATTAATCATTATTGCAGAAGATTTAGATGGTGAGGCATTAGCTACTTTAGTTGTTAATAAAATCCGTGGTTCACTGAAAGTTGCAGCAGTGAAAGCTCCAGGGTTTGGTGACCGTCGTAAAGCAATGTTAGAGGATATTGCTATCTTAACTGGTGGTACAGTGATTTCTGAAGAAAGAGGTTTCAAATTAGAAAATGCTGAATTATCTTACTTAGGTCAAGCAGAAAAAGTTGTTGTTGATAAAGATAATACAACAATCATTAATGGTGCCGGTAATGCTGAAGATATTAAATCTCGTGTTGCTCAAATCCGTTCTCAAATCGAAACAACTACTTCTGATTATGATCGTGAGAAATTACAAGAGCGTTTAGCTAAATTATCAGGTGGTGTTGCTGTTCTTTATGTAGGTGCTACTACTGAAGTAGAAATGAAAGAGAAGAAAGATCGCGTTGATGATGCTTTACATGCAACTCGTGCAGCTGTTGAAGAAGGTATCGTTGCAGGTGGTGGTGTTGCTTTCATTCGTGCTACTGACGCTTTAAAAGGATTAAAAGGTGCTAATGAAGATGAGACTATCGGTATCGAGATCATCAGACGTGCTATCGAGGAACCTTTACGTCAGATCTGTTTCAATGCTGGTATTGAAGGTGCTGTTATCGTTCAGAAAGTGAAAGAAGGTACAGGGGACTTCGGTTACAATGCTCGTACTGATGTATTCGAAAACCTAATTGGTGCTGGTGTTATCGATCCAACTAAAGTTTCTCGTGTAGCTTTAGAGAATGCAGCTTCTATCGCTTCTATGTTGTTAACAACTGAATGTGTATTAGCTGATGAGCCAGAAGAAAATAATGGTGCTGGTGCTCCTCCAATGGGTGGTGGCATGGGCGGAATGATGTAAGATCATTCTTCTTTACTAAATATAATAAAAAAGCCCTGTTGCAATTTTGCAACAGGGCTTTTTTGTTTATTTAATTAATGACGGCGTCTATACTTTTCGTAATATCCATCGTAATCAGATGGTGAATAGTTTCTTTTTATTCCCCATTCTTGAAGTTCATTGTTGAAAAAGTATAGCCAGTAGATTCTATATCCTGAAGTTGAATCTGCTGCATTTTCTAATTGTGCAGTGCCATATTCATAAATCTCTAATATACCGTCTTGATATTTTTTTGAGGCTACTACGGCATCCGGCTTTCCTAGTTGCTGAACAACCTTCTCTTTGGTCATGCCAACTTGTATTTTTGTAAAGTCAGGACCTTTTAGCATGCTACAGCTCACGATTAAAGTGGCAAAAAATAGCATCATCATTGTTCTGCTGATTGGATACGTATAATTTTTAATCATAAAATCAGTGTTTTTTATATAGAGCTGATATGTTTGTATAAGTTTAATTGTTTTAAAAATAATCTATACTATTTAAAATTTAATATACTAAAAACCTGAAGCGGTATCATCACCCCTCGGATCGGCACCTGTCTGGAGTTTTCCATTGGGTAATATTATGATATTTTCCACTCTGCCTATATTACCTCTGGGTGATATTTTGTACCCTGCATTTTCTAGACTTTTTCTTACTTCGGGAGTTATTGCATTTTTTTCTACATCAATCTGATCGGGTAGCCATTGATGATGAAAACGCGGGGATGAAACGGATTGCTGTGCATTTTGTTGATAGTCAATTACGTTGACTATCGTTTGGAAGACGGAGGTCATAATTGTTGATCCGCCTGGTGTTCCTACTACCATAAATAGCTTTCCATCCTTTTCCACAATAGTTGGTGTCATTGAACTTAACATACGTTTGTTTGGCTCGATGGCATTCGCTTTTCCGCCAACGAGGCCATAGATATTTGGAACTCCTGGTTTAACTGAGAAGTCATCCATTTCATCATTTAATATAAAGCCTGCGCCAGATACAAAGACACGTGATCCATATGAATTATTAAGTGTTGTCGTAATAGAAACGGCATTGCCTTCGGAATCGACGATATTAAAGTGTGTTGTTTCTTCTGATTCATATCCTGGAAATTTAGCTGCCTTTACATCGCTGCTTACGGTTGCTTTGGTTAAGTTTACGGCTTTTAATCTTTCACTGTTGAAAATAGAGTCTGTCAATTCTTTGACAGGTACTCTTATGAAGTCTGGATCACCTAAATACTTTGCTCTATCGGCATAAATACGACGTTCGGCTTCAACCATTACACGTACAGCGGAATCACTTTGGAATCCCCATTTTCCTAATGGATATTGTGCTACTGATTGTAATAGTGCAACTAAGGCTGGTCCACCACTAGATGGAGGTGCCATACATATGATCTTATGTCCACGGTAATATCCTGTAACGGGTTGTCGCCATACTGCTTTATAATTCTCAAGATCATTATAACTGATAATGCCATTGCCTTTATGCATTTCTTTAACAATTAGGTCAGCTGTTATGCCTTTGTAGAAGCCATCACGACCTTGATCAGCAATTCTTCTAATTGTGTTAGCCAGTTCTTGTTGCTGGAATAAATCGCCTTTTTTCCAGCTGGTGGTTTTCAGTATAGGGGCGCCACTTGGGTTATATTTTTGAAAGCTTTCTTTATATTCGTTGAATTCTTCTGCCTGTTGTTTTGTAATCGGAAAGCCTTTTTCAGCTAATGCTATAGCAGGATTTAATAAAGTTTTCCAATCTAATTTGCCATACTTTTTGTGAGCTTCAACCATTCCGTCAACTGATCCTGGGACTCCTGCGGATAAATGGCCATATACACTTAGATCTTCTATTACATTTCCCTGCTTGTCTAGGTACATATTAGCATGTCCTTTTTCTGGTGATTTTTCTCTAAAATCTAAAGCATTGATTTCACCTTTACTACTTCTGTAGACCATAAACCCACCACCACCTATGTTTCCAGCATTAGGGTAAACTACTGCTAATGCAAATTGTACTGCGACAGCGGCATCAATGGCGTTGCCCCCCATTTTTAGGATATCTACACCAACTTTTGAAGCTAAGGGATGCGCGGTAACAACCGCCGCCTTATTGAAGGTCTTGGCTTTTTTATCAAGTTCTAACGAAACTGTGCACGATTGTACTGACAGCGCCGCCGTAATAATAAACAAATAGAATTTGCTTTTTTTCATAATCTTAATTAGGTAGTTGTTCTATTTTTTCAAAATTTCCATCTACATGGTCAATTTTTATTTTGTATCGCTTAATGTTTGAAGGTGCTGATCCCACTCCAATTCCAATCATTCCACCTCCATATCCAAAACCTGATCCTATGCCTGCTGATATCGAGAAGCTCGTACTGTTTTCTTCTGCTAAACCATAGAAATAGTATTCGTCATTTTCCATTACAAGTGGATAATATCCAAAACTTGTGGAGACATAGGTTTCGTCATTATCTACCACGGCATATATCTGTGAATCTTTTAATTTTACTTTTTTCCCTTTTTCATTGGTGTAATAATAATATTTGATTTTGCCTTTTTTATCTTTCTCATCAACTAGCGGATAATCTGGTTTTTGGTTTTTTAGAGTTTCATAGCTCATATAAATGCCGTCGACGAGATGTTCTGCGGCATATAATGGTAATTTCTCTTTTTCCTTGTAATCAATGTTTTGGATATCCTGTAAGGTTAATGATTCGGACGATATGTCTTTTACTATTAAATTTTTACGAATGAATGAATCTATAATGAGGCTTCCTTTTTTTAATAATTTGTTGGAGACATCGATTCCTGAAACTTGAAAGTTACTGTCGATATGATTTAATGGGAAATAATTGTTCCCTTTTTTTTGATATAGATTTGCTCTGAAATCAAAAAAGCCTTTTTCTTTGATTCCACCACCAATTTCAGAAAATGATAATCTTCGAATTTGCAAAAGCAATGTATCTCTCTGCGTATTTCCATTACTGATTGTTTCTAGATATTTCTGCAATTGATCTTCAAGAGCTGGATTAGCAACTACAGTAGCGGATTTTCCTAAGAAACCTTTTTGTATGATTCCGTAATGAGTTGTATCTTTTCTTGAATCCAGGATCTGGATCTTTTGGTATTGGCTACTATTAACGATTTCCTGAGGGTCATATTGAAAGGTAAATTCTTTATTTCTATCTTGTGCTGAAGCGTGTGTTAATCCTGTAAGTAAGATTGCTAAAAGCACATGGTGTTTTAATGTATGGACGTAATGTGTTAAATTCATTTCCAGAGGGAATTAATGATCTGCATTAAAGATAAAGAAATTAAAAGGCTGTATCAAGTTTCTTGATACAGCCCTTCAACAGTTTGCATGCAAACTGTATTAAAATTAATTTGATACTTATATAACGAACTAAATTATAGTAATGTTGTATTACTTTAATTTTTCATTGTTTTTATGTCGATCGGCGTCACGGATTGATTTTTTCTCTAAATTTTTTTCTAGCGCATCTGTTAAATCAATACCGGTTTGATTGGCCAGGCACATTAATACAAAGAGAACATCGGCCATTTCATCCGCTAAATTTACTTCTTTATCAGATTTTTTAAATGATTGTTCGCCATACTGTCTTGCCATAATTCTAGCAACTTCTCCAACTTCTTCCATTAGCATTGCTGTGTTTGTCAATTCATTAAAATAGCGAATACCTGTTGTATTGATCCATTTATCAATGGTCTCCTGTGCTTCTTTTATTGTCATAGTATTAGAAATTATCTTTATCCTGTGTATTCATTATAATGGTAACGGGGCCATCATTTAATAAATCAATTTTCATATCTGCACCAAATATTCCCATTTGCACTTCGCTGTTTATTAAAGTGCTAAGATAGTGGGCCATTTGTATGTACATCGGCTGTGCTTTATCTGGTTTGGCTGCACGGATGAAAGAGGGGCGATTTCCTTTTTTTGTTTGTGCGAATAATGTGAATTGGGATATAAGTAATATTTCACCACGTATGTCTAGCACCGATCTATTCATTAAACCGTTTTCATCATTAAATATTCGAAGATTGACGAATTTTTGTGCCATCCATCTCATATCTTCAATTGTATCTTCCTCTTCGATCCCAATAAGGATTAGTAAGCCATCTTTAATCTGACCTGTTATTTTGCTATCAACCGAACAGCTCGCCTTGGAAACTCGTTGTATTACTGCACGCATAGGACAATATTAAGAAAAAAATGCCAACTATTGAGTTTGATCTGATTAAGTATTGTTGACGTCATGGATCTTGAAAATGCTTTAAAAACAACTTGCGCCTTAAATTAATGTTGAAGGCGCAAGTTGTTTTATTAGAATTTTACGTTTAGGCTTAACATAAAATTTGTTGTAGCCTGTGGATAGTAAAAATTAAAATATTTTCGAGATGTACCGTCCATATAACCCCAAGTATATCCGTTGGTTTGATATTTTTCATTTAGGATATTGTTGACAGTAAGTCCAAGGTCTATATTTTTCAAACCTAATATGGAGAAATTATAAATAGCTCTAATATTGTTTACAAATGAAGGGTCTATACTTCTTAATTTGGCTGAACTATTGTCCAGATATTGTCTTGAAATATATTTTGATAATAGTGCAATTTCTACTGAACGAAGAGGGCGATAAGTGAACTCGCTTGATAAAATAGTTGCCGGAGAAAGTGCAATATCTGTTTTTTTAATGAATTCTCCACTCGTTTCATCCGTGTAATTTTTGATTTTGTTCTGACTTAGTCCCGCTGTTGCTTTCCAATCAAAATACGCTGAAATTTTCCATGCGGCATCTACTTCTAAGCCTATTCTATAGCTATTTGGGATATTCATTCTCAATGGAGAACCTACATTATTAAGTGCTCCGGTCGGAATAAGTTGATCTTTATAGAACATACCATAAAAGTTCGTACCGATGTTAAATGTTTCATTATTGAAGCGGTAGCCAGCTTCGATATCTTGCATTTTCTCTGGTTTGGGATTGTTTCCTTTTAGATCAACAAAGTCATTTCTGACAGGTTCTTTACTAGCATAGGCATATGAGGCGTATAAATTTGAATTTTCATTGATGAGGTAAGTAATTCCTAATTTTGGATTTACAAAATTGAATTTTCTTTTAAAATCCATTCCTTTGATTTTATCGTCATCACCTTTTACTTGGTAATTAATATTACGATACTGTATATCCGCAAATAATAACCATTTTTCGAATGTAAAGTCTGCTTTCAGAAATGTGCTGATGTCATCTTTTTTAGCATCATTGAGATAGTATTTATCCCCTAAGTTGCTGGCGGAAGCATATTTTGCCCAGATTATTTCACCGTAATGATCTCCCTTATATTGATTTGCAGCTCCACCCCATGTCAATTTTATTGTCTGTGAAGGATTATAGTTGAAGGAAAAGGTAGTCCCATAGAAGTAATTATCTAACCATCTTCTCCTTACCAAATCGGTTTGTTTGATGGTATCGGTTCCTGAAATGACTGGTGGTAAATTGTATTTTGAAAAGTCGTCTTCAGGTCGGAATTCTTCGTAATAGCCTGCACCTCTGGTGTAATGTAATGCCGCATTAAAAATTAGTTTTTCATTGATAAAATTGGTGTAATGTAACTGGTGATGTGTTTGCGTGTAGTTGTCTGTTTGGTTTTTATATAGGTATTTGTTGTAAGTGCGACCAGAATTTAGTAGATTTTCTGTTTCTAGCTGTGTATAGCCATCATTGACGGCATAATCTTTCATCCCCTCTACATCATTGTTTAATCTTGGCTCTGGTGTTCCGTACCAAGATTGATATGTTTTTTCCTTGCCAGAGAATACAATGGCCTTTAAAATATGTTTGTCACTATAATAACCTCCATCTACATAAAAAGACTTTAAATCGGAAGATGCTCGGTCGATATAGCCATCGCTCAAGATACGTGAGAGACGAACATTAAAGGCAAATTTATTATTTAGTAGTCCTGAACCTACTTTCAAAGTATTTTTCCAAGAATTATAAGAACCGAAAGAGTTGTTGAATTCTACGTAGGGCTCTTTTTCGAGTGTATTGGATTGTATGTTTAATGATGCCCCGAATGATCCCGCTCCGTTTGTAGAAGTTCCAATTCCTCTTTGAATCTGGATACTCTCGGTTGAGGATGCAAAATCGGGAAGATTGACGAAAAATGAGCCCATACTTTCCGCGTCATTCAACGGAATTCCATTCAATGTTACATTTATGCGGGCATTATCAGATCCTCTTATTTTCATATTTGTATATCCTATACCTGCTCCTGCGTCCGATCCTATGACGACAGATGGTGTTTGATCTAGTAGATATGGAATATCTTGTCCGAAATTGTTTTTAGCGATATCTTGTTTGCTAATATTTTTATAGGTTGTAGAAGAGTTGTTTTTGGCACGTGTTGCCATGACCAGGACTTCTTCTGTTTTTATAGCACGTGGTTTTAGAAAGATTTCAAGATCAGTATTTTGTACCAGATCAATCTGCTTCTTTTCTGTACTATAGCCTATGTAAGAGATTGTTATGGCGTATTGTCCATCAGGTAATCCTGAAAACTTTGAAGTGCCATTTCGATCAGTTGTTAAATTCTTACTCTGATTTTTTGTCAGAACGATACTTGCGCCCTGTAACGATTTTTTTGTTTCATTGTCTAAGACTTTGATGGATAAAGCGTTTTGAGCTGATACGGATAATGTTATTCCTAGAAATAGCACTGTGCTGATTAAATTTTTAATCATGTTTTTTAATTGAATTTTGAGTTAAACAAACTATTGCTAGGGGTTACAACAGTTTTTCACTTATTTAACTAACCTTTTCCCTCCGCCAGCATTATCTGGATCAGGTGCACAACACATAAATGTATTGTTGGGTATAATCTCAGCCTTTATTCGTGTTCGTAGAACAAGGCACCCCTTATTGATAATGCGAAGGTATTAAATAAAATCTGTACTAAAAATATAATGTAAAAATGGATGTTGAGGAATTGAGTTTTGGAATATCAATTTGTTTTGCTCGTAAAAATAAGTGGAATAGATTTTCGTTTATAGGATTGTATTATGATGAATGTTGTGTTGCTTTATCTTTAGCTTCTTTCGGATTTTAAAGTAGCTGTATTGATCCGGTTTCTTTTTTTAATAACTAAAAGGATGTCCATTTATAATTCCATGATTTATTGATGCTTCACTGACATAACGTCATTGAATCGCTACAAAAATGAATAAAATTGTGGTTTTTAGATAATATATTGGCTGAATTTAAACTTATTCCCTACCTTCAAAAAATATGCTAAAATTCAAACTTTTAGCTCATGTTAATTATTTTTAGCAACAAGGGAGTTTTTATTAAGGTTTAAATTTATGTTACATTCTTATAAGTTAATTTATCTAAAAGCCTTTGATTTTTATCACGATTAAATAATTAAACTAATTGTGTAAATTTGTTTTTTTTAATGGTAATGTTTTTTTTACTAAATTTTGGCACGAATTTTAACGTTAATAACCACAGTTCCTTTGCGTTGACCTGAATGCTAAGTAACTATTAAAGTTTTTATAATAATGAAATATTTTAGCGCTACCTATATCTTACCAATTACATCTTTACCTATTAAAGATGGAGTGGTAAAAGTTAATGATGATGGTGAAATCCTTGGGATTTATGAAAGTAAAGACGTAGAATTGAGCGGCCAGCATATTGAAAAATTTGAAGGAGTTATTGTTCCTGGATTTATTAATGCGCACTGTCACTTAGAATTGTCCCATATGAAGGGTACGATTCCGCAAAAGACTGGATTACCAGCTTTTCTTTCTTCGGTTATGACAAGTCGTGGCACTTCTTTAAAAGTGATTGATAAAGCGATGGCTGCTGCTGATGAAGAAATGTACAATAATGGTATTGTGGCAGTTGGAGATCACGTGAATTCTGATAACACATCTAACATTAAGGAGTCTAGTAAGATTCTTTACCACACTTTTGTGGAAGTCTTCGGAGTAGAACCGGATGAAGCTGATGGTCGATTGCAGGAGGCTAAGGATTTGATTCATGAATTTGATCCAGCACATTCTTCAATTACACCACATGCTCCTTATTCTTGTTCGAAAATACTTCTGAAGAAATTTAAAAAAGCGGTTTCTGATGTTAATATTATCAGTATTCATAATCAAGAGAGTGATGAAGAAAATAGATTGTTTCGTTATAAAACGGGAGGATTTATCGATTTCTTTAAAGTAATAGGGAAAAATCCTGATTTGTTTAAAGCTCAGGCTAGAAATTCAATTCAGTCATATTTACCATATTTACCTCATCCTAATAAGTTGATCTTGGTTCACAATACGTATACGTCATTGAAAGACCTTGATTTTGTGGACCGAATGGGCCGTGATATCGTATGGTGTTTATGTCCGAAGGCGAATCTTTATATTGAAGGTCAATTGCCAAAAGTAATGAACTTTGTAAACGATAATCAAAAAATTGTAATCGGTACAGATAGTTTAGCATCCAATGATAAGCTTTCAATTTTAGATGAATTAAAAGTGTTACATAAACATTTTGATAATTTAGATTTTCAGCAATCTATCCAGTGGGCTACTATTAATGGGGCACAGGCTTTAAATATCGATGATAAATTTGGTTCAATTGAAGTTGGTAAAAAACCAGGTCTTGTTCTATTGAAAAATATGGAACATTTTAGATTATCTGATAAAGTTACGGTGCAAAGATTAGCATAGTAAAATACTCAAAATCTTCTGTACTTTTGTTGATATGAAACATGTTAATATTTCTATCAAAGGAAAAGTACAGGGGGTTTATTTTAGGTTATCTACCAAAGCAGTTGCCGACCAATTGGGTATTAAAGGGTTTGTTAGAAATTTAGCGGATGGTTCTGTTTATATTGAGGCAGAGGGTGATGATTTTGCTCTAGATTGTTTAAAAGAATTCTGTGAAGAGGGACCTGAGCGCGCAGTAGTGGAAGAAGTGATTTGTGAAGAGGGCGTCTGGGAAGATTTTAAGAATTTTGAAGTGCTAAAAAAATCGTCTAAATAAATCTTAATATCTTGTCTGTTTTTAAGAAATTTGCTGGTCAAACCTTGATCTACGGTCTCAGTACTATCATCTCTAGATTACTGAATTTTGTTTTAACGCCAATTTTCGTTCGTAAATTTGAAGCTTCCACCTATGGAATATTTACGAATATGTATTCTTGGGCAGCTATGATCAATGCATTCCTAGCTTTTGGGATGGAAACAACCTATTTTAGATATTTACAGAAAGTTGAGGAGAAGGATAAATCTAAAGTATTCAATAATAGCTTTGTTGTCACCATTTTTACTTCTTTAATTTTTCTATTAACTATTCTTATTTTTTCTAATGACATTGCGCATTGGTTTGCAAAAGAAAATATTGACTCTGTAGGTCAATATAAAAGCTATATTTACTTTGTTGGACTTACTTTAGTCGTTGATGCACTTGCTGTTGTTCCTTTTGCCAAAGTTCGTGCTAATGGTCGGCCATTGCGCTACGGCGTATTGAAGTTAGTCAATATCATCACATTTGTTATTTTAAACTTGACATTCATTGTCTTCATACCTTATTTACTTCAACATTTTCCGGATACTGAACTATATTTTTCTAGCTGGTATATAGACTCATGGTTGGGTTATGTGTTTATTTCTAATTTTGTAGCGAGTGCAGTGACATTGTTGATGCTGTTGCCCGAGATTAGAACATTTAATTTTAAAATTGATCGGGTGTTGTTAGGTGATATGTTTCGATATAGCTTTCCTATTTTGATCGCTAATATTTCATTTATCATAAACGAAAACCTAGATAAGATTTTAATGCCTGAATTATTACCGAAAAGTATTGCTGACCGAGATGTTGGTATATATGGTGCTATTGCAAAGATTGCTGTTTTCTTAAGCATTTTCGTGCAGGCATTTCGTTTAGGAGCCGAACCTTTTTTCTTCTCCTATGCCAAAAATGATAATTCGAAAAAGGTTTATGCAATGATCATGGAATATTTTGTGATTGCTATGATGGTTGTCATGATCGGATTGTCTGTCAATATTGAATGGCTTAAGTATTTTATTCAAGGAGGATCTGCTTCAGAGAGTGCAGAATATTGGTCGGGTCTATTTATTATTCCTGTTATTTTATTCAACTATGTGATGCTTGGGATATATATGAACCTTTCTGTGTGGTATAAACTTTCTGATCAAACACGATACGGTCTCTATATTTCTGGTATTGGGGCTTTAATTACAATTATATTGTGTTATATCCTGATTCCGCGCTACAGCTATGTAGGTGCAATTTATGTGACGACCATAACTTATGGTGTAATGGTATTTTTATCCTATTTTTGGGGACAAAAGAATTATCCAATTCCTTATAAGATCTTTAAAATTGGGGCTTATATGTTGGTTGGTACTATGATCGTTTATATCCATTACATAGTATTTGACCGGAATTTTTGGATTGGCAATATGATGTTGATTGCTTACTTATTGGGAACCGTTTTTGTCGAGAGGAAAACGGTAATGAAGATGTTGAAGTCTAAAAGTTAGAAGAAGCTATTTTTAATAAATAGCTTCTTCCGCAAAGTTATGTTGTATTTCGTCTAACACTTCTTGGATCTCTTCGAATGTCTGAAGACTGACTAATCGCATTCTGTATTCTTTAAAGTCTGGTATACCTTTAAAGTAGTTTGAATAATGACGACGCATTTCGAAAATACCTGTTTTAGGTCCTTTCCATTCAATTGATTTAACCAAATGTGTTCTGCACACATCTACACGTTCAGCAATTGTTGGACCGGCTAAACGTTCTCCTGTGTTGAAAAAGTGTTTTATTTCTCTAAATATCCAAGGATATCCAATTGAGGCGCGACCAATCATAATACCATCAACTTCATATTCCTGGCGCCATGCAATTGCTTTTTCTAAAGAATCTACATCTCCGTTTCCAAAAATTGGAATTTTAATGCGTGGATTACGCTTAATATCACGAATCATAGACCAATCTGCTTGCCCTTTATACATTTGTGCGCGTGTACGTCCATGTATTGATAAAGCTTTAATACCGATATCCTGTAAACGTTCTGCCACTTCATAAACATTTTTGGTATCATCGTCCCAGCCAAGGCGGGTCTTCACAGTAACTGGTAGATGTGTTCCTTCCACGACTGCTTTTGTCATTGCGACCATACGATCAATATCTTGCAATAAACTAGCACCTGCTCCACGGCAAGCTACGTTTTTAACTGGACAACCGTAATTAATATCGATTAGATCTGGATTTGCTAATGTGCAGATTTCAGATGACTGTCTCATGTGTTCGATTTCGGAACCGAAGATTTGTATACCTATTGGTCTTTCATACTCGAAGATATCTAACTTTTTACGTGATTTTGCTGCGTCTCGAATTAATCCTTCTGAAGAGATAAATTCCGTATACATCATATCTACCCCATTTTGCTTACAAACAAAACGGAATGGCGGATCACTTACATCCTCCATTGGAGCTAGCAATAATGGAAAGTCTCCTAAATCTATATTTTCGCCAATCTTAACAGACATATTTGATTTTTTTACAAAGATAGCAATTTTGAGATAGTTCTATTTATGGTGTTTTTGATATGAATGTCATATGATGATTTAGGAAATTCATGATTTATCGTTTATTAATATGTAGGGCATGTTTCTTGCTAAAATATGCTTCTTCGTAAAGAGATTAATTAGTAAGGATATATGTTCTGAAGTTTTCAAAGTTGTTCGTATTTACAACGCTCGAATAAGTATAAATAGAAAACAGCTATCAATTTCTTTTGATAGCTGTTTTCTATTTATACTGGTGTGGAATATCACCTTTGCATCGTGTTGATTTTTATAATCTATTTTTGATATCTTCCGAACCTGTTGAGCGTTCTTTTGCTCTGTTATCTGAACCTCCAAATCGGTAATTGAATGATAAAATTGCTGTTCTGCTATCTGGATTTGATTTTCCTATTAATCTCACTGCATTGGATACTGTTTCATATCGACGGTTATTGGTATGAAATATGTCGTTAACGACCAGCTTAATCGTTGCTTTTTTACTTAAAATGCTCTTTTGTATTCCACTGTAAATAAGTCCGTAACTTTTGATATTCGTTAAACCAATGGTCAGACCAGAATTATAATTTCCTCCAATCTCTACAGACCAATCTTTGGGTAGTTTGAAAGTATTTTGTGTATTTAATGATAACGTATTGCCTGATCTTTTGATTAATTCATTTTCTTGTGGAATCTCATATTCGTTTCTGTAATAGTTTGCAAAATGTGTAGCTGTCCACCAGGAAAATAATTGTGTAGGAGCCATGAATGATACGCCAAAATTTTTGAATGAACCGATATTTTCTGGTCTTTCAAAAGTGATTTGTTTGTTTGTAGGATCTAATCCTATGATATCATTTACGACATTAGATCTGTCTGCATAATTTAACGTAAATATATATTTGTTAGCTAGCGTATAGTTAGCTTCATAAGCGTGCTCGTAAGCAGGATCTAGTTTTGAATTCCCTTCTGAATAGGAGAAGGGATCTGTATAGACGCGGAATGGATTTAGACTCCAGAAGGATGGACGCTCGATGCGATAGCTATAGCTTAGTTGTACTTTATGATTGTTATTGATGCTATAAGATAAAAATGCTGATGGGAAAAACTTTAAATAATCCTTAGAGAACTGTTCATTTAAAGTTATTTGATTACCATCGGTAGATGTGTGCTCTGCTCGTAATCCTACTTGTGTTGAAAATTTGTTCCAAGTTTTTGATAGATTGACATAACCTGCTTGTATCGTTTCTTTATAAATGAAGTGATTACTTGTCGATAGATCTGGAACATAATTCTCATTTAGCAATGTATCATACCGCAAATCGTTTTCTGTCCGGATATGACTAGATTTCCAACCAGTTTCTAGCTTAAAAGTTTCATTAAAAGGGAGGGTATAATCAATTTTTGCAACATAAACCTTACTGTCTGAGGGAATATCGCCAGTGCGTGATGATAAAGGGCGTATATTATTTTGATTTTCATTACTGTATTTAGTATTCAGTGTTTGATCCATTTTGGAATAATGGTCAATCATATCAAAATCTACTTTTAGTTCATGCCCATTTTCATTGAACTTCAGGTTATAATTGATGTTATATAACATGTCTTCCCATCTTTCTTTTCCTTCGGTTATGGTTGATGCCGACCAGATGAGATCTTTTGTCGCATAGTTTCTAAAATGATTGGTGGTTGGTTCATATTTTGGATATTTACCAAAGCCTCCATTTAATAGAAATCCCAAAGTCTGTTTTGAACTTAAATAAAAATCCATACCAACTCTGAAATTATTTGAACGCAGTTTCGGTTGAATTTTGTTTTCCTGTTGGGAGAAGGTTTCTGGTTCTGCTTGCGCATCTTTATAAAAGTAGCGTGTTAATGAATTGTAATATTCTAAATTCTGAAAGTATTGATTGTAATTTCCGAAGATATTTACTTTTTCCGTTCTGTAATTTAGGTCTAAACTACCGCCTAGGTGTAATCCCCGACCTGCTCCCATATTTCCGGAAACAGCTCCGTTCAATCCTTGCTTCAATCCTTTTTTTAATACGATATTGATTATCCCTGATGTTCCTGCCGCATCTTGCTTGGCATTAGGATTAGTCATAACTTCAATTTTTGTTATATCGTTTGAGGATGTGCTTCTTAACAAATTGGCTAGCTGATCTGCGGAGAGGTAGGTAAGTTTTCCGTTAATCATGATAGAAGCACCAGATTTTCCTTTTAAACTGAAGGTTCCATTATCATCTAGACTTATACCTGGAATTTTGGTCAAAAGTTCTAATCCACTGTTACCATCTGCTAAAGCAGAGTTTTCTATGTTGAAAATGGTTTTATCTTGATGTTGTTCTATAAATTGCTTGCGTTTATTGATGACAACCTCACCCAGATAAGCATTGTTTTGAAGCAATACAATTTTCCCAAAATCATATGCATTCACGTGCTCGCTTAATATGAATTGAGATGTTTTAAAATCTTCGTGCGTCATATTTTTTATATGCACATAGTAATTTCCATATGGTGCATTAGGGAAAATAAAATTCCCTATGCTATCGGCAGTAATAATTTTTGCGACAGTTCCATCATGAACGCGATGTAAAGTTACTTGTGCATGGGGTACAGGTTCGTTCTGTTCATCTAGGACACGGCCCATGATTTTAGCAGAATTTTGAGCACTGGCAACAAATAAAGTAAAAACTAGAAATAAACTAAGTAAGTATCTGCAATGATGAAACATGTCTGCAAGATTAAGATGTTATTGGATGAATAGATTTTGATTTTTTTACTGTTTTTTTCTTTTTCCCCCACCAGATATAGAAACCAGTAATCGGTAATGTTGCGCAAATAAGTGATGCTAAAAAATATATTATTTTAGTAGTCATTCCCCCAATGAATCCTGTATGTAAGGCATAATTTGCGCGCATTAGCCATTCTGTGGTATTGGCATCATCAATGGGACCTTGTTTTCTGCCTGTTAATTCTAGCGTATTACGGTCAAAATTTAAGTCACGCCATATACCATTTTCCATATCTGTACATGCATATACGGATTTATCCTCGGCTTCAGGGTAGTGGACGATAACGGCTTCTTTGTTATGGCGAGCATATTCATGGCGCACTTTATACCAGATTTGATCAGCAACAACCAATGCATCATTCAAGGGCTGATCATCAGGTATTTCTTTTTCAACTTGTTCTACTTTAGGTTTATTCGGGTATCCTCCGCTGAGCCAAACTACTGATTTGCGCATCCACGGGAAGCTCATGATTAATCCTGTAAGGCACATAACTAAGGCTATGGTTAGTCCGTAAAATCCTAATACATTGTGCAGGTCATAATTTACTCGTTTGAACCGCGCTTTCCATTTGATGGTAAAACTCTGCTCACGAGATCTTTTGTTCCATTTTTTTGGCCACCATAAAATAAGACCAGTGATTAGTAGTGAAAAGAATATAAAAGTACTCCAGCCGACTACTTGACGGCCGATCTTGTTCGGCATCCATAGATGACGGTGCCCTTCATCCATGAAATGAAAGAAATCTTCATGATTAACAACAGCTAGGATCTCAGCTGTATAAGGATTGACATAGACTAAACTATCGGAGTGGTCTAAACTTACTTTAACTGATTTATCTAAACCATAATACCAGGAACTAGCTATTTCTTTATCTGGAATGGCTGTCTTTACAGCTTTGTAGATTGCAGATGGAGGAAGCTGATCTTCTGATCTTTGTGCTTCTACGCGGATATAATTTGTAGTGAATTCTTTGATGTCATGTTCGAAGACAAGTACACAGCCGGTTATACTTAGTATAACAACAGGTATGCCTGCCGCTAGTCCTAACCAAAGATGTAGCCATGCATTAATTTTGCTGAGCATAATGATTTAAAGCGCTATTTATAAAGTGATAAAATTTATTCTGTCAAAGTATTTCTTTGACAGAATAAATGGATTTTCAATTTTAGTAATTGATTTTACTCATGGATGAAACACCAGATACACCGACAAATTTTAAACCTCTTTTGGCTGTTGCATTATTGATGTCAATTGTATAGGTATAATATTGTTTGTCTTCTAAACTCTGACATGCATAGTAAGCTTTACTGCCATCTTTTTCAACAAATACGACGTCCTTATATCCTTGTTGTTCATGGGCAGGAATTTCTTTGATTTCAGTCATCTTTTTTGTCTGAATATCGACGATATATAATTTTACTAATCCACCTCCTACACCTTCAGCTTGTTCGCCTTTATTATAAACTGTCATTAAGAATTTATCATCTTTAAGATAACTTCCTCTTGCAATTTTGCCATTTCCTAATGATTCAATATCAAAATAATAGTCTTTATCAAATTCATCCGTTCCTTTCTTAATTCGAAGAAATCCTGATTTGTTTTTAGAAGCTAAAGATGCTTCATTTGCTGAAAACCAAACGTATGCATCACCTTTGTTGTCTACAGCAAGACCTTGTTGTGCCCACCAATTTCCAATATGTGAACCACGTCCATCTCTAATTGTTTTTTCGAATTTTAGCTCAGGATAAGAGAAGATACCGATGTAAGTAGTGTCGGTGGTTGTGAAATTACCGCCCCAGTTGTTTGATCCGTCTCCAGATTGAAAAGGAACATATATTTTGTTTCCTACTTGAAACACGCCGGTCCAGATGGCCATTCTTTTTCCGCCTAAAACTTTGGATAGATCAACGGTGTTTTTATTTGCTATAGAGAAATTTTGAGCATCGTAATTTCTTAGGGTTGCCACTGGATTAACAATACTTCTATTTGTGGTACCTAATATAATATTTTTGTCTCCAAAATGTCCATAAATACCTGATGTCTCAGCATTTACTTGTTCATCTTTAAGTCTCTGGAACTCACCTTTACTGTCAATGTTGTACGGGGTTATCGGTCCTTGACCACCATATGTTAGTCCAAAGATATAGTTGTTCTGATTGATAAAGGATTGTTCTGTCGCTGGCATACCGTTACCTACAATACTGAGTGTTCCATCGCTTACATTATCTGTTGACAGGATATAATTACCTGAAGTTCCAGCTTCTCCACTACCTTGTCCATTTACGATAAAAACAAATTTTTCTCTTTTTCCGGAATTTCCGGTATCACTTCCTCCATCAGAAGGATTGTCTTTTGAACATGCAGTGATGGCTAAAACGCCACATGCTAGGGTCAGCATTTTTAAAGTGTTTAACTTTTTCATTGTATTTATTTATTGAATTGTGATTGTTATTTTGTACGTATAAAGTATCTGAACTTAATATTGAAAGATCTACTTGGTTTTTGCATTTCGAAATTGTCGAAACGTGTTGCATCGGTTAGATTATTACATTCTAAAGCGATATTATATTTTCCAGATGCTAAAGAATAGATGATGTTGACATCATGTGATACTTGTGTTGGGATTCTATATCTTTGAGATGGGGTCGCTAAACTTGGCCAATCTAAAAAGAACTCATGTATATATTGAAGATTATATCCAACCGTTAAAGTATTATTCTGTTTACCGACGTTGTGAAAATAGTAAGCCGCGTCAGCATTACCATATAAATAGGGCATATTTGGCATTCTATCTTTGTAGATACTACTTTGTATAATTTGCGAAGGTTCAACTTTAGTCGTGTTGATCAGGTTTTGGTAGGTCATATTTCCTCCAACTGAAAACAGGTTCTTGAAATAATATTTTAAGTTGATATCAACACTATTGTTTTGTACACTTCTTAGATTAGCACTTTTAAGTTCTCTCTTATTATTGCTGCTTAATGGTCCTACATACTGGCGTATAAAATCTTTAGCATTGCGGAATATGTAATTGGCATCTATGATAATTTGTTGGTTTTTTTGTAATTTTAAAGCATATGATAAACCTAAGTTGATATTATCACTACTCTCGGGTCTTAGACCAGGATTACCACTAATATTGATGGCATCACCAAATAATTCGGTATTATCGGGAAGTCGGTATGCTTTCTCATAGGAAGCTTTTAGTTGAATGTCTGGATTCAGGAAATAGGAAGTTGCTAAGCCATATCCGATTTTATTGATTGATATTTCCACATTCTCATAAATTTCCTTCTCAAGTTCATTGAAGTATTTTCCATTTTGATTGTAGTTTTTTAGAAAAATATTAGCATCCCAACGATCACGTATGGAGGTTCTATATCCGATTCCTGTAATGTTTTTTATTGTTTTGCGTGGGAGCTTATTAACTTCTAAATCTGGATAGTAATGATCTTTTCCTTTTCTGTCAAATGTTGTCAACAAATGATTGATCATAATGCTATTATTCTTGTTAATTGCATAAGAGATGTTGGCCGTAAGATTGCCATTGTTGTTTTTGTAGCGGTAATCTGTTAAGTCGTTTTCACCTCCTGGAGCATTTGGATCTTTTGGATTTTTAGGTATACTTTCTCCTGTCCAAGTGAATCTTCTTGGGACGGTATCCAAACTTCTTTCCGTACCGAAATTGTATCGAGCGTTTATCGTTACATCTAAACCTGCTGTCAATAAATTTCTCTTGATGTATTTAAAAGTAGGCTGTACAATGTTTCCTTGGCTTTCTCGACCTCCAAATACATCTTCCATAGTATTACCTGTCTGGATTTCTTTCTTATTCTGACCAAGGGTAATACCAAAAAGGAGCTGATCAGCGTATTTTTTATTAGAAACGCCCATATTATATACTAATGTTTCATTTCTGTATGCATCGTGGAAACGTTTCCTTCTTTCGGCGGGGTAAAATTTTCCGGTTTCAAAATTGTATGATCTTACATTTACCAAGTAATTGTTGTCCGAATAATTTTGAAAAGCAGAAAGCATCATTGTAAAACCGTTGTTAGCAATGTATCCGGCATTAACTGAAGTTTTGTGGGTGTTAAATGAGCCATATGAATATGAAGCATCTAAATATTTTCCCGGCTGGTTTTTGGTTACAATGTTGACTGCTCCACCTAATGCATCGCCTCCTAACCATACTGGAACGACACCTTTGTAGACTTCAACTCGTTCTGCAAAATTGATTGGTATGTTGTTTAACTGAAAGGACGATCCGAAATTATCCATAGGAATTCCATCAACGAATAATTTAACCTGATTGCCCGAAAAACCATTTAAGCTAAAATTCATGTTTGACCCTACACCACCCGACTCTCGCAGTCTAACGCCCGAAACACGATTTAATGCCTGACCAATATCCATTGTTGTATTGTACAATTTCTTCGCATCGATTGCTGTAACATTAAATGGTTGCTTTTGTATTTCTTTTGCTTCGGATCTTGCAACGATCTCGACTTCATCCATTGTTGTCTGTTGTGAAGCCAGTTTTATAGATAGCACTTCAGTGTTTTTCTGGCTAATAAGAAAAGTTCTGTCCTTGGCTTTGAATCCAACAGCAGATACTCGTATAGTATAGTTGGCAAAAGCGATATTTTTTATTGAAAATAAACCGCTTTTATCAGCTTGGGTCACTTGATTTGTTTCAAGAATTGTAATAGTTGCACCCTCAATAGGTGTATTTGAGGTGGTACTTATTCTTCCTTTTATTTCTCCTCTCTGTTGTGCGTAAGCAGTAAACGATATGATTAAATATAGACTTGACCATATTATTTTTAAATTCGACATCCCTTTATTTAGATTAATTATACATAGAGGTGTTGCGTAACTCTAAATATACCGAAGGTCAGAGTGAGAAAAAGATTATAAAATGTGCTATTTGCTTAATTTTTAGGCTAATAAAATTTATACATCTAAATTTATTTAGTTTTTAGGCTACTCATTTTTGGAATAGATTTATGATGATAATGTCAAATTGAAATATCATCATTGATTAGCGCCATAAAAAGATAGATAGCGAATTATGGAGTTAGCAAGAAGAAGAGAAAGGTTTAATACTGTTGTATGGAGACAATATTTCTTGGTCGAAGAGGTTTCAAAACAAAAATCAAGTTGATTTTAAATTGATTTATTTAACAATATTCAAATGACAAGTGGTAAGATATTCGGAGCGAATTATTTTCAGCTATAAAAACTAATTTAGTTTGTCTATACGGACAATGAAATCTGTCTCTTTGTCTAATTTTAGTCCGGTACTTATCTTTTTAGTTTGGATATTGTATATCCAAACTTGATGATTATCATCTTTATCGTCAATGGTGATATATGCCTTACCATTCTCCACAAGAACAGATTCTTTGCGAGTTCCTTTATCGTAGGGTAGGGTTAGCTTTGTTGCTGTTTGTTTTAATAAATCTACAACATAATATTCAAATTGATAAGTTGAATGATGATCGCTGAAATCGTTATAAAGGTCTTTTCTTTCACTACGAATGATTGCTTCATTATTCCCTAAGTACCACATGCCATAGGCATGATTTTGATTTGTAGCGGTAAGATTAAAGAAATAGCTTGAATCTACTGTTGTTGTATTATTTGGTATTTTAAATATTGCGGTAGGTTTACTGAGATTGTTTCCTAGAGCAATTCCTGGGCAACTCATAAAATAGAAATTTCCTCTCTCATCATGAAAACTATAAGACTGTACTGTATTGACTCCTCCTGGGTAGGTGGATCGGTTATCTTTTTGTATGCTTTTTATCTTTAGCGTTTGTGGGTCTAATGTTGCAAAATACATGGTGTCAATAGTCGTAAAATCTGTTTCGTTGATTACTTTATTGTATGTATATCCCAGTATGAGATTATTCTGATGTAAAGTGCTGAATCCTATTGAAACTATCGGAAATTTAATTGGAGCAACTGGTAAATGTATTTCTTCTTTTTGTATGATCTCGAATTTCTTTACATCTATTTTATAGTAGTGCAGTTTACTATATGTTTTATTGTCAAGCGTAAAAAGTAATAACGTATCTTTTCCTTGCCAATTCATATTTTCTATATGTTGATTGGACATCGGAATCGCAGCTATTTCTGTTAATGCACTTTCCTGCATTTCGAATTTTATGAATTTTCCACTTTTTATATGATAGAAAAATCCATTATGTACGATGATGCTTCGATCAAAATATTGTGTTGGTAAGTCGATACCATCTTTAAGAATATTTATTGTCCCCGAATCTATAGAATTGGTTGTTACGATGGTATTTCCCAAATTCTTATTCATAATATACAAGCTGTAGTTGTTGGAACTACTGTTGCTTTGGTCTCTACTCGAACAACCAATAAAGAAAACCATTAATAAAAGTAGAATAGTTTTAGAAATAGGTTTTAATTGCATGGAAATTGAAGTTATTAATAGAGGCTTGTTATATAATGTTAAACTGTAATTTAAGCTGATTCTGTATTGTAGGTGCTAAAAAAGTGAGTTCCGATTGGGAGAGAATAATTTGCTTGCCTGTATTTTTAGAGTTTAGAATGAAATAAGTTTCTCCATTTTTTAATTCCTTTTTTTCTCTAGTTCCAGTAAAACTAAACTCGAAATCTTTCTTTGGAATAATAACCATTGTACCCATTGAAAAAAACTCTCCAGTTTCTACATTAATTTTTGCTGTAGCATGCTTTCCTAAAATTAGTTCATAACTATTTTTTTCAAAATACTTTGAATTTGCACTTGTGCTATTATCAAAAATGGCATAACTAACTTCTTTGTCTATATTGTTTTTACAGATAAAGAGGCCGAATAAAATTACGATTGAAGCAGCGATACTTATGTAACGTATTAGTCTTTTTCTATTATTATCAACTTTAATTGGGGCTGGTTCAATTATATTAGCTGCAATGTTTTCCCAGATCTGTGATTGGATACGGGACTTGTCAATTTGAGGAAGTGATAGTGGAGAAAAGTCCAAATTATCATCTACAAGCCATTCCTCCACAAGAATTCTTTCTTCTGGGGTGCATTGGTTTAAATGATATTTCTCTATCAACTTTTGATCAACTTTCATCGGCTTAAATCCTTAATAGCAAAAATACAGGATTTCTTTTTTATTTAATTAATATATTCGGTTAATTCGGTTTTTAGCGTTTTTAAAGCTTTGGAAATGTGATATTCTACAGCTCGTTCTGATATATATAATTTATGGGCTATTTCTTTATTTGTTAAACCTTGATCTCTGCTCATTTGAAAAACATTTTTACATTGAGCGGGTAATTTATTGACTAATGATGAAATCTTCTCCGATAGTTCTTGAGCAATTAAAGGATGCTCTACATAGTGGTTTTCCGCAGTATTAATTATGTTTTCTAAATGATGTTGGCGCGTAACTTTATTACGAATATATTCAAAGGTTTTGAGTTTAACAGCTCTGATTAAGTATCGCTCAACTTCTAGAAGCCGAAGATCATCACGCCGTTCCCATAATGATTTAAAAACTTCTTGAACGATTTCTTTTGCAACTTCTTCATCTTGGATATTTTTGATACAAAATGCAAACATACCTTCCCAATATTGAAGGTATATTTGCTCAAAACTATCTTTATTTATGATAAAAATTTTTGTGTCCAAAATAAGAAGCGGCTACTTAATCTGTGATTTTAAGAAGCAAATATACTCTTATTTAGATTGGATTTAAATAGTTTTTATATTTCTTTTACAAATTCCAATAATGCTTTCCCCGGGTCAGTTGTTTTCATAAAATTTTCGCCAATAAGAAATGAATTATAACCAATGCTTTTTAATTCACGGATTGTTTGAGGGTCTGAAATTCCACTTTCTGAAACTTTAATATAAGTATCTGGAATTTTATTGACTAAGTCGTAAGAGTGCGCTAATGATACGGAGAAGTCTTTCAGATTACGGTTGTTTACACCAATGGCATCAACTGTATCAAATAGGTTTCCTTTTAATTCTTCTTCGTTATGAACCTCCAAAAGTACATTCAGACCTAAAGTTTTAGCGTAATTGGAGAGTTCGCTTACTTCTTCATTGGTCAAACATGCCGCTATTAGTAAAATAATATCAGCACCATAGGCTTTTGCTTCAGTGATCTGATATTTATCGATTATAAATTCTTTACGAAGTAAAGGTATGGTTAATACTGATCGGGCTTCTTCCAGATCCTTTAAACTTCCCTGAAAAAAATCAGCATCTGTTAATACTGATATTGCAGAAGCGCCTGCATTTTGATATCCTTTGACAACTTCTGATACCGTGTTAATGTTGTTGATGATGCCTTTGGAAGGGGAGGCGCGTTTGTATTCTGAGATTATCCCCGTTCGTTGTGGATCAAGAACGGATTCTTTTAGCGAATAACAAGTTCTGCTAAAGAGTGGATATTCACTAAGTTCTTTGATAGAAACTTTTGCTTGAGCTTCTGAGACTTCTACTCTTTTCCGTTCAACTATTTTATCTAAAATTGTCATTTCTATTTTTTTAACCAGTTTTCAATTAGTTTTTTTCCATTCTCTGTCAAAACAGATTCTGGATGAAATTGTAATCCTTTTACGTCAAGGGTCCTATGGGACAGTGCCATGATAACACCATCTTCATCTGTTGCGGTTACTTTTAAGGTTTCAGGAAGAGATGAAGTTTCGACAGCCCAGGAATGATAACGTGCAATTTTACTGTGATTAGCGTAATCTTCAAATAGTTTTTCTGAATGATCTATAATAATTAGATCTGTTGCTACTCCATGTAGCGGTCTCGGCATATTATAAAGTTTACCTCCAAAAACTTCGGCAATGGCTTGTTGGCCAAGGCAAATGCCTAATATACTTTTTGTATCCGCATATGTGCGGATGACATCTAATAACAGACCGGCTTCTTCCGGAATACCTGGACCTGGCGACAATAAAATTTTATCAAAAGCAGCTACCTCTTCTAATTTGAATTTATCATTTCTCCATACTGTATATTCTTGATCACATTCTTGTAATAGATGAACCAAATTGTAGGTGAACGAATCGTAATTGTCGATTACTAATATTTTATGATTGCTCATGGAAAATTTCTGTTTCTTTATTAATGAAGTGATTGATGATTGATTGGAATACACTTTCTACGAGTTTTCCTTCAATTTTAAAATTAGTTGCCCAATCATTTCTTTGCTCGAACATGTTAATTACTCTTTGTTCCGCTTTAACTTCTTCTAATGAAGATTTATATTGAGCGGCTTGTTGTACATATTGCGCCCGTTGTGCAATAAGTTCAATGATTCTATAGTCGATACAGTCAATTGAACTACGAATGTGTGATAGATTGTCACAGTATTCTAAAGGTCTAATCATAACGTTTCTGCTAATTCTAATGCTTTTCTCAAAGCTGCTATTTTATTATTTACTTCTTGTAATTCCATCTCTGGATCTGAATCTAATACAATTCCTCCTCCTGCTTGGTAATTCAATAGATTTTGTTTACTTAAAAATGAACGAATCATAATAGCATGATTAAAATCGCCATTAAAACCCATATATCCAATTGCACCGCTATAGAATGATCTTTGTTGGCCTTCATAACGATCTATTAAAGTAAGCGCCATATGCTTAGGGGCACCACTCAGTGTTCCTGCCGGATAAGTATCACCCACAACATCAAAAGGATTGACTCCTGGTTTTAATTTGCCTGAAACTTTTGAAACTAAGTGGATTACATGGGAGTAGTATTGTGCTTCCTTATAAGATTTTACCTCAACTTGGTTACAGTGTCTACTTAAATCGTTTCTTGCAAGATCTACGAGCATGACATGTTCAGCGGATTCTTTAGGGTCATTTTTAAGTTCTTCGGCTATTTTAATATCCTCCTCCATATTACCGGTCCGTTTAAAAGTACCTGCAATTGGATAAATTGTTGCCTCTCCATTTTTAATGGTCAATTGTGCTTCTGGAGAAGATCCAAATAGTTTGAAATTTCCGTAGTCAAAGTAGAATAAGTAGGGGGAGGGGTTGATGGAACGTAAAGCACGATATACATTGAACTCATCGCCTAGAAAAGGCGTTGAAAATGCGCGTGATGGAACAATTTGAAAAACATCACCTCTTTGAATATGTTCTTTTACTTTTTTGACCAATTCGCGATGTTCTTCATCTGATCTATTGGACGCCTCTTCTCCAGTTCTACGAAATGTATATTCGGGAAAGTTCTTATTTTGTATTAAATACTGTAGTTTATCTAATTCGGATTCTTCATCATTTAATAAATGTTCAAATACAAATAGTTCATTTCTAAAATGGTCTATTGCTATCACGTATTTATAAACATGATACTGTAAATGTGGAATCTCCAGTTTTGGACTTGGAGCCGTAGTTAACTTGATATCTTCGAAATGTTCGATGGCATCAAATGTGAAATAACCAAAAAGACCATTTGAAATAATGTTACGTTCTGTGGAAATGGGTTCGCCAAATGCTTTTCTGAATGTAGCAACCTCCTCTTTTAAATTAATTTCTTCCTTATTTTTAAGGATGACTTTTTCGTTCGGATATGCAATTTCTAATTGCGTATTATCAAGTTTGATATGCGCAATGGACTGGCAACAGATGTAACTTATATTGTTGTCTCTGCTGTGGTAATCCGAACTTTCTAGTAAAATGCTATTTGGAAAGACGTCACGTAATCTGAGATATATGCTAACCGGAGTTGTCGTATCAGCAAGCAATTTTTTGAGATTTGTTTTAAACGTGTATTTCATTTTATTCTTAATTTTTTAAACATAAAAAAACCCGATACTGAGTCGCATCGGGTTTGAACTTCCATAAATGGTTTTGGTTGATTATGAAATATTTTGACAATACCAATTAGTCCCCGATGCTTGTTGCTTCAGGCCACCACCAATTTGTATATGTTCTAACTGTCGTCATTGTATCACAAATTTATAAAAAAAAATGATTAAGCAAACTTTTTATGATAAATAATCAATAAAATCTGAAATTTATTAGTCATTTAATAAATCTGGTCTTCTTTCTCGGGTGCGGATAAGCTGCTGTTCGTCTCTCCATTGCAATATTTTAGCTTCATGTCCACTAAGTAATACATCCGGAACTTTATGTCCTTTCCAGTCTGCAGGACGCGTATAAATGGGCGCATCAAGTAATCCGTCTTGAAAAGAATCGGATAAAGCGGAAGTCTCATCTGATAAAACTCCAGGTATTAATCTTATAATGGCATCTGTTAAAATTGCCGCTGGTAATTCTCCTCCAGATAAAACATAATCACCCACAGAAATTTCTTTTGTAACATAGATATCTCTAATTCGTTGATCAATACCTTTGTAGTGGCCACAAAGAATCATCATGTTACCTTTTGTAGATAAATTATTAGCGATTTCTTGATTGAGTGTTTCACCATCAGGAGACATGAAGATAATTTCATCATACGTGCGCTCTGCTTGTAGTTTTTCTATACAAGCCGCAAAGGGCTCGATCTGCATAACCATACCAGAACCTCCTCCATAGGGATAATCATCAACACTTTTCTGTTTATTTTTCGCGTAATCACGTAGATTGTGTACAACAATTTCTGCTAAACCTTTTTTTTGTGCCCGTTGCAAAATAGAATGTGCAAAAGGACTATCTAATAGACTTGGGAGTACGGTAATTATATCAAATCGCATAAGGCAAAGATACACAAAATTGAAAATTACTATTATTAATTTCTTTTATATGAGATGATATTCAATTATCGATAAAGATATATGCTGAAAATTATTGACAATAATTCTTGTTTTTTCTTATAGTAATTAGTTATAATCATCTATAAAAATGGTGGGTACTATATTTATAAGATTGATTCGCTTATCTTTGCGGAAAATATAAGCGAATAAAAGTGATTAACGTAAATAATATTTCAGTTTCCTTCGGAGGAACAACTCTTTTTAGTGATGTGTCATTTTCAATCAATGAAAATGATAAAATTGCTTTAATGGGAAAAAATGGTGCAGGTAAATCAACATTATTGAAGATTATTGCTGGTGCAGGTAAACCTACAACAGGTAATGTTTCGGGACCTAAAGATGCAGTTATTGCATACTTACCCCAACATTTATTAACAGAAGATAATGTTACTGTTTTTGAAGAGACATCTAAAGCATTTGGAGAAGTTTATCAGATGCGGGATGAATTAGAGGAACTAAATGAACAACTTAATGTAAGAACAGACTACGAAACTGATGATTACATGAAGCTGATTGAAAGAGTGTCTGAACTAAGTGAAAAGTTTTATTCAATCGAAGAGGTTAATTACGATGCTGAGGTCGAGAAGGTACTAAAAGGATTGGGATTTGAACGCACAGATTTTACTCGTCAAACTTCTGAATTTTCTGGAGGATGGCGCATGCGAATTGAACTGGCGAAGATTCTCTTGAAAAAACCAGATTTAATTTTATTGGATGAGCCGACCAATCATATGGATATTGAGAGTATTCAATGGCTAGAGGATTTCTTGATGAATTCTGCAAAAGCTGTCATTGTTATTTCTCACGATAGAGCTTTTGTCGATAACATTACAAATCGAACAATTGAAGTAACGATGGGTCGTATCTATGATTATAAGGCTAAGTACAGTCATTATCTTGAGTTACGTAAAGATCGCCGTCTACACCAATTAAAGGCTTATGAAGAGCAACAAAGATTTATTGCTGATAATCAAGAATTCATAGACCGTTTTAGAGGAACTTATTCAAAGACGCTCCAAGTACAATCACGTGTTAAAATGTTAGAGAAATTGGAAGTAATTGAGATCGATGAGGTTGATACATCTGCTTTGAGATTAAAATTTCCACCTTCACCTCGTTCAGGACAATATCCTGTTATGGTTGAGGAACTTACAAAAAAATATGATGAACATGTTGTTTTTCAAAAAGCAGATATGGTTATTGAACGTGGCGAAAAAGTTGCTTTTGTGGGTAAAAATGGAGAAGGAAAATCAACTATGATTAAAGCAATTATGGGAGAGATTGATTACGAAGGAAGTTTGAAAATTGGTCACAATGCTAAGATTGGCTATTTTGCACAAAATCAGGCAGCGTTATTGGATGGAGAACTTACTGTTTTCGACACGATTGATCAGATTGCAGTAGGTGATGTCCGCGTGAAAATTAAAGATTTGCTCGGCGCTTTCATGTTTAGCGGAGATGATACTACAAAAAAAGTAAAAGTCTTGTCAGGAGGTGAAAAAACTCGTTTGGCCATGATTAAATTGCTATTGGAACCTGTAAATGTTCTTATACTAGATGAGCCTACCAATCACTTAGATATGAAGACTAAAGATATTATTAAAGATGCTCTTCAAGATTTTGATGGAACATTGATCTTGGTGTCTCACGATCGAGATTTCTTAGATGGATTAGCTCATAAAGTCTTTGAATTTGGAAATAAACGTGTTCGTGAACATTTTACAGATATTAAAGGTTTCCTAGAATATAAAAAGATGAATAGCTTAAAAGATATCGAAAAATAATTTTTCTAATCTTTTAATCGCTAATTGAGAGGTAAGTATCCAAGATACTTACCTCTTTTTTTTGAATGTATTGATATCGAGTAGCCTCAGTTACGATATTTTATTTATGAAGAATATTAAATGTTTTTTGGTTCAAATTAAAATACTAAATTTAGTTTATGTCAAGAATTTTTAAAAAAATTATTTTCACAGTTTTTACCCTTGTATTAATTCATGGGTCCTCATTTTCTTTTGCTCAATATGGCATTGAAGATCTTCCTAATCCTAAAATTAAGGGACAAAATTATTTTGTTTCAAATCCGGATCAAATTATTTCTAATCATGTAGTAGAAGAACTAGATGCTATTTCTTGGCAGATCGATTCGATCACAAAATGTGAATTTGCGATTGTAATAGTTAATGACTATGTCGGAGATAGTGATTTTGATTTTGCATTAAATTTATTTAATGCTTGGGGAATTGGTAAAAAAGAGAGTAATAATGGATTACTTCTTTTTATTGCTAAAAACAGACATGAGTATCGATTTATATCTGGATATGGTATGGAGAGTATATTGCCGGATGCCTATCTTAAGCGGATAGGTGAAAAGTTTTTAGTCCCCAATTTTAAAGCGGAGGATTATGATCGTGGCGTTTTAGAATGTTCACGATTTATCCAGACTATCTTGACTGCGCCAGATGCACGAACTGAATTGGATCGCTTAATGCCAGAAACAATACCTTTCTGGAATTTTAAAAATCCACATTTAAAAAATTCATTACTAGTTCTTTTTGCTTTTGTAATCTTATATGTTTGGATCTCAGTTGTGACTAAAATGACAAAGGGAAAGATTACAAAAAAAAGTAGTTATTTTCCTCCGTTAGTAAGCGGTTGTGGGTGTATGGGTATGCTGATGTTTTTTACGTCTTTTATTTTTGCATTTGTTTTTGAAAATTTTGAACAAGTTTATCAAGTTAGGAATTTACCTTATTTCATTCTCGTGTTCGGTATCATAACTCTTGCTATGAAGTATAATGCGGGTGTAACGACTGTTATGAATTCTTATAAGGATGAGGAAAATATTCAGCAAGCAATTCGTAAATTTTTGAGATGGAACTTTTTTCCATTATTATTAAGTCCTTTGGCTTGGATAGATTTTGGCAAGTCAAATAAAAGATTATATAAATATGAAGGACGGTTATTACCCCCAGATAATTCTGGTAATTGGTTGCGTATAAATAGAGATAATGCGGATTCAAAAATGAGAAATTACCTGGATGCAGGTCAATTAATGGAAGAGAAAATTAATAGCCGTGATTATGAAGTCTGGGTTAATAGTAAAACTAATGAGACTAAATTGATTCCCTGGGATGAAAATAAAACTATCGAATTATGTCCACAATGCCATTATAAAACATTTGAAAAAGATTTACGTAAAACTATTACAAAGGCGACCTATAGTTCTGGTGGATTAGAAGAAAAGTATGATCTATGTAAATTTTGTGGCTATACAATCTCTCATGGAACTCAGAGTACGCCGAGATTGGTGAGGTCATCATCAAGCAGTTCAAGTGATGGATCGGGCAGGTCTAGTGGTTCGGGTGGTGGAAGTTTTGGTGGAGGATCTTCTGGAGGTGGTGGAGCAGGAGGGCGATGGTAAAGCATTGTTCATTAATGTGATAGATGAATTCAGTATTTCATAAAATAAAAGGGATTTCCTAAAATATAGATCTATAAGTCTATATTATTGTTACAATTATCCAATTTTGCAAATTAAATTTCAAAGCTCTTTATTGTGCTCTAAGAGTATAAAAGATCATTTCTTTCTGATTTTTTATTTTATGCTTTAGCATTTGTTTAATTTTAAAATATATTGTCTGATCTTTATTTTAAATTAACGTAATTTTATTTATTTTAAACTTATAATTTTATGAAGAAATTGATTTTATCTGCTGCAGCTGCAGTCATTATTTTTGCGTCATGTAATAATACGGATAGCAAAAAAGTAGAAGTAAAAGATACAACTACTCAAGTTAACACTGATAATGGTGTTGCGACAACAACTACTACAGAGACTACTTCGACAACTACAGTACCTAAATTTAGTTCTCCGGAAGTACAGCAATTGGCTGATGATTATACAAAATTTGTGAATGAGTATGTTGCTGCTGCTAAAGGTGGTGATGCGACCAAGCTTCAAGAATTAGCAACTAAACAACAAGAGTGGGCTACTAAAACAGCTACCGCTGCTAGTAAGTTTACAGCTGATGATGCTAAATTGTGGGCTGAGTATACTCAAAAATTGGCTACTGAAATTACTGGAGCAGCGACTAAGTAAATCTTACAGCAATAAAATAGAAGAGGCATTCATTTTTAATGATTGCCTCTTTTATCTTAAGAAGATAGAATAATCTTAATCTTTATTATGTTACCGATTTATTTCTTACTGATGGCATTGATTATGCCCTGTAAGTTTTCATTAAATTCCAATAATTGAGCAAACATTTTATCATCTTTACCTAGAGCACCATGCTTATTGTCTTTTTGAAAAACCTTTTTGATTGCTTCCCAGCGTTCTTTTTCCTCTTTTGTTAAGATATCTGCTAACTCTTTAAGCTTTAATAAATTTGATTCTGTATCTGCAGTAAGCGTTTGTGATTCACTTTCATAATGTGTTAAAATAAGCTGATTAATTTCTTGATCGTTCATCATAGGAACGACTTGGGCGACCAATTTGCTCATATTTCGATAAGAACCCTGTAATTTAAAGGGAGGCTCTGTTCGATAATTATCTTGCATAGCAGCACTGTTGATGTAGCTTTGATTTACCTTTATGACGATATTCCGAATCTTAAGAAGATGCTGCAAGACTGCAAGGAAGTCATCAACCTCTTGCTTCAAATAGTTTCCTTCTAACTCTGGTAATTGTTCTTCTCTATTTTCTATATACCGTATGAGCGCGTAAAAATCGTTGAAACTTTTACCTGCAATTTTGTCAATTGCAGGATTTTCAACAGCAGCATTTTCAATTAAGCTTAAATTGAATAAGTAATCTGTATCTCCTATAACATCTCCTAAGTTGTATACATCAGCGCGATTGGCTAGCATATCAGGGATTCTAAATTTTGAGCCACTCTCTGTATAAGGATTTCCCGCCATTACGATACAAAATCGATTTCCGCGAAGATCGTAAGTCTTGCTTTCTGCATCTTCTTCATAATAACTTGGGTTTGTTTTTGTCTGAAGAGGAAGTTTTTGTTGGGAAGTATGAGCAAAATGGGGAACAGATATCGCTGATTCTTAGCTCTTGGAAAAAAAGTTTATTTTCCTTGTCTGATATTCAATATTATTGGAAATTGTATGGAAAGTTTGAAAAGGTTTAGTAGTTCAATAGTAATGAAACATAGATATAATTAAAAAAATATGCCTAAAATATTTTTAGGCATATCTTGTAAGTTATGTTAGTTTTTACTACCTCCACCAAAAAGTTTAGCTAGTAGCCATATTACTAAAGCAACAACGACCACAACGATGATTATACCTGACCAAACTCCTGCTTTGAAAATACCTTCAATGACCGAACAGCTCGATAAAGAAAGGCAAGTTAACACGATTAATGATATTGGAAATATTCTTTTCATATGATATTGAGTTTAAATAAGAAACAATCATCTGGATTGAAATGTTTGTTTTTACTACTATTTATTTAAAATGGTAAATCTTCTTCTATAATTTCTTGACTAGAAATTTCTTCATTTCGTTTCTTTAATTTAGATTTATTCATAACAATTAAACTGTCAACTTTGATTTCTGTAATTGTCTTGTTATTTCCATTATTATCTTCGTATTCGCGGTAGGTAAGTTTTCCCTCTACTAACAACTCTGAACCTCTTAGACAATATTTTTCTACAGTAGTATTAAGGTTGCCCCAGATCACTAAAGTATGCCACTGGGTTTCATCAACCCATTCACCAGCTTTGTTTTTAAATAGATCTTTGGTAGCTAAACGTAAGGTTGATACTTTAGTTCCGCTTGTGCTAATTTTTACCACGGGATCAGAACCTAAGTGTCCAATCAATTGAATTCTGTTTTTTAATCTGCTCATAACTTTGCTTTTAAATGTTTGTAAAATTGTTTAACTTCAATAAATGCATCCTTTCGAATTATTCTTAGGAAACAGAAACAAAAGTGAAAAGTAATTGAGATTTTAATCGGTTAATAAACGTTTGTAATCGACTATAACCGTTTGTAAACGTTTGTAATCGACTATAACCGTTTGTAAACGTTTGTTGTCGTTTATTTTATGATTTATGGAAGAAGAAATTAATTTAAAAAAATGTCTAGATTGTAAAAAGTCAATAAGGGGACGCTCTGATAAAAGATTTTGTGATGATGCCTGTCGCAATAGTTATAACTATAAACAGAATAGTGATCAAACGAACTTGATCAGAAAGATCAATCATACATTGCGTAAGAACAGGCGTATTCTACAAGAAGTTCTGGGAGATGAAGGGATACTCAAGATAAGCAAGGAAAAGATGTTGCTGCAAGGCTTTGATTTAAAATATCATACTCATAATTTCATCAATGCTAAAGGACAGACCTATTATTTTATTTATGAGTATGGCTATTTGGTTCTGGAAAATAATTTGCTGTTGATCGTGAAACGTATACCTAAATAGTTTTTTGATAAATTTATTTTGAAATTTCAATTTTGTTTTAAATATTTGCAAAATCAATTAGGTATTCACAATTAACAGTAGAAGAATATGTTTGCTATATTAAATAACCCTACTTCAATCCAAAAGAAGGATCTTGGGTATATTCTTCAGAATACTTTTTTCTCGTAGTTACTCCTTTTTTGACTTTATTTTGGTCTCGACAATGTTCGAGCAATTAATGATTTCTTTGGTATTTCGTGAGTCGAGGTATTTAAGATAATCTTTTATTTAATTATTGATCCTTAAATAGACATCGATTATTTAAGGATCTTTTGAGAATTGATGCAATATATTTTATGAATAAATATTTGTTACAGGCATTGGATAGTTATCCATATTACCTAGAAAATACGTTAGAATCTTTGTCATACGCCTTGTCTTATGACGATTCAAATACGATGGCACTATGTCTGATGGGGAGACTTCATGCGGAACAGTTGTTTGATTTTGAACAAGCAAAGAAATATTTTCAAGAAGCGTTAGTACATAATTTATATGCTTTGGAAATTTATCAACCTTATATACAAATCTTGATTGATACCAATGCATATGAAGAGGCAGAAAAAACAATTGAGTTTGCTTTAACAATACCCGGAGTTTCATCTTCGTTATTTCTATTAAAAAGGGTACTTATATTGGAAAAACTTAAAAAATTTAAAAAAGCCTTAAAAGTATTAAATTTGGTTAGATTGGAAAATTTAGATAGTGAGATGTTGTCCACGATCAAAGACGTTGAAGATCGAATAAAAGGAAAACGGAAAATAGCACGTAAAAACAAAAAATAACTAAATGATAGTTTATTCTTTCTAATTGAGGATAAACTCAATAGATTGTTTATGAAATGAATAAAACGTATATCCTTCCCTTGAATTAAAGAAGGGTATACGTTTAAATATTATGATGCAGCAACGTCAAATAAACGCCTCATTTTCTTTTTCAATCAATTTATGTAAACTAATTAAATAAAAAAATCTAATGCATTAAAGAGTTGAATATGGTAGAAGGCAACGGGATTGATGCCTAAATGTCAACTACGGTATCAATTTCTCTCGTACTTTGGTACCTCTGTGGTCTGTGCCGTAAAATATGAGATATTCAACTTGCGTCCCTAAACCTGAAGTTCCCTCTTTTTGTTTGATGAAAATACGATGGAGATTAAATTTGTGACCATTTAATGTGGTTTCCACATAAGGCTTTCCTGCTTTATCCATCTTGAGATATAAGGGTTGATTTTTGTAAGACACAATCTCAAACTCAACTATATTATTTCCTAGTTCTTTTGTTATAATACCGTAGGCAAATTTTTGTTGAATACCAGTTAAAGGTTTAATTTCTCCTCCTTTATCATATAAAATCCGATAGTTATTGATAGGATTCTTGTTATTGAAATGCTGTTTATCACTCATATTTGCTTCATAGACATAGGTGTTATGACCTTCGCTATGTTGTATATAAAAAAGAGTGTTTGATTTGAATGGTGGGGTGGGATAGCCCTCTTGTGCAAAGGTATAGATTGATACAAAAAACAGAAAGTATAAAAGACAAGTGAAAGTTTTCATGATATACACTTTTTTGATTAGGGTAAATTTAAACTTTCTATATTAAAGTATTAAATAGAAACTATTATCTTTTTACAAAAAAAGATCCTGAAGTGATTTAACTTCAGGATCTTTTATATTTATAATTCTAGAAATCTAAACTTATTCAGCTCGCAAGATTTTAGCAGCTTCAACCATAGCTTCTAAGGCAGCTTTAGTTTCTGGCCAAGCACGTGTTTTTAAACCACAGTCAGGATTTACCCAAAGTTGCTCAGCTGGAACTACAGCTTTTGCTTTACGTAATAATTCAACCATCTCTTCTGTACTCGGTACACGAGGAGAGTGAATGTCATAAACACCTGGTCCAATATCGTTTGGATATTTAAAATCTGCAGCAAATGCATCTAATAATTCCATTTGCGAACGTGAAGTCTCGATAGTAATTACATCAGCATCCATTGCAGCAATATCTTCAATGATATCGTTGAACTCAGAGTAACACATATGGGTGTGAATCTGTGTATCATCATCTACATTCGAAGATGAAACTCGGAATGAACGTACAGCCCAATCTAAATATTGTTGGTGATCAGCTTTACGTAATGGCAGACCTTCACGAATTGCAGGTTCATCGATTTGGATAATTTTAATACCTGCTTTTTCTAAAGCTTGTACTTCATCTAAAATCGCTAATGCAATTTGGTAAGTTGTTGTAGAGCGTGGTTGATCGTTACGTACGAATGACCATTGTAAGATCGTAACCGGCCCCGTTAACATTCCTTTTACTGGACGGTTTGTCAGGGTTTGAGCGTATGAAGACCAACGTACGGTCATATCAGCAGGACGGTAAACATCACCATAAATAACTGGAGGTTTTACACAACGTGAACCATATGACTGAACCCAACCGTTTTTAGTGAAGGCATAACCTGCTAATTGCTCTCCGAAGTACTCAACCATGTCATTACGTTCGAATTCACCATGAACTAATACATCGATATCCAATTGCTCTTGAAGACGGATTGTTCTTTCTGTCTCTTCTGCGATTTCTTTGTCGTATTGTTCTTGAGAAATTGCGCCTTTTTTCAAATCAGCTCTCCATTTACGAACATCTTTAGTTTGTGGGAATGAACCAATTGTCGTTGTTGGAAATGCTGGAAGATTAAATTTCGCTTGTTGTGCTTCTTTACGAGCTAAGAAAGTAGATGTACGTTTAGCATCATCATCAGTGATATTCGCTGTACGTTCTTTAACTTCAGGCTTGTGGATTAAAGAAGATGTACGACGGTCTTCCGCAGCAGCCTTATTGGCCTCGAAACGCTCAGCGGTTTTTGCATCGACTTCGCCTTCAGCTAAGATCGCTAAATCTTTTACCTCTGCTAATTTTTGCTTAGCAAATGCCAACCAATTTTTAACTTCTTTAGGCAATGACTCTTCATTATCTTCATTGTCTAAATCGAAAGGTACATGTAATAATGAACTCGAAGGTCCTACTAATACACGGTCTTTGCCTAAAGCATCAACAGCTTTTTTGATTTGTGCTAAAGATTTTACGTAATCATTTTTCCAAATGTTGCGACCTTCAACTACACCCAAGGAAAGTGTTAATGAAGCCGGAACTTTGGCTAATATAGTGTCGAGTTGGTTTTCACCTCTTACTAAATCAACATGAACTGCGTAAACTGGTAAGTTTAGAGCTGTTTCTTCGTTGTCACGTAAAGCCTCGAAATAAGTCGTTACAATAATTTTGATGTCTTGAGCAGTAGCAGCTAATTTAGTGAATACACGAGTGTATAGCGCACGTGTTGCATCATCAATATCTAAAGCTAAAAATGGCTCATCAATTTGTACATATTTTGCACCAGCGGTAGCCAATTTAGTTAAGATTTCTTCATATACTGGAACCAACTTATCGATTAAATCGATACGGTTGAAACCAGATTCTTTTTCTTTACCTAATAATAAGTATGAGATCGGGCCAATTAACACAGGCTTAGTTTCGATACCTAAAGATTTTGCTTCATTATATTCATTTAAGAATTTCTCTGAAGTCAATTTGAATTCTTGATTTTTCACGAATTCAGGTACGATGTAATGGTAGTTGGTATCAAACCATTTTGTCATTTCCATTGCGGTTACGTCAACGCCATCTTGTTGGAAACCACGCGCCATTGCAAAGTAAAGGTCCAAATTGTATCCTTTATCTTCGTTATTTAAAAGTGATTGGTATTGTGCAGGGATTGCACCTACAGTTAATGTCAAGTCTAAAACTTGGTCATAAAATGAAAAATCATTGGAAGGAATCAAATCGATGCCAGCATCTTTTTGAGTTTTCCAGTTGCCTTCACGGATTTTCAGTCCAGCCTGCAATAATTCTTGCGCGCTGATTTTTTTAGCCCAATATGCTTCATTGGCCTTTTTCAACTCGCGGAAGGCACCTACACGTGGGTAACCTAAGTTGTTCGTTAGTAACATAAATATAAAATTATTTTATTTGTTCAACCTTAACGAAGCAAGAAATTAGACGGATTTTTTTTTATTTGAAATAAAAAACGATCAAAAATTCTTGAATCTATTTACTAAATTTTTTGATTGCTTTTAGAGAGGAGGGCACAAGATATATTTTGTGTCTAGCTTATCATTCCCACTTTTTGATGGGGTAGAATGTAGCACCTTGTCAATCGACAGGTTGCTAAGGCTTCATTGGGTCTATTCCCTCTGCCTTTCTCTATAAGCGCTGTAAATATCGGAATTAGTTTTATAAAAACAAATATTTTGTAACTTTTATATAAAAATGACAATAAACTAAGGTTTAAAATTGGAAATTAGCAGACAAACCAATTTGTTTTCCATTGTAAAACGGTGTTGCCATCGTTAGGTAACTTGTTTTTTTTGATTGTAAGTGTTTATCAAATAATGGTAATAGCCAGTATGCAATTTTTGTTCCCATAATACCAATACCAGCTCCCATGGCGACGTCAGAAAACCAATGTTTATGATTATACATTCTCAGGTAACCTGTTCCCGCCGCAATTGTATAGCCTGCAATACCATACCAAATGGATTGATCTTTATATTCTTGCCATAGAATTTCTGCACCAGTAAAAGGTACAGCAGTATGTCCTGAAGGAAAAGATTCTTGATCTGCGCGATCAGGTCTCCAAGTAGGTGTCGTTTTTTTTATGGTATATACTGCTGATAAGGTGATTGCATGGGCAATCGAACTTACCACTAAGCGTTGTTTTAAATTGTGCTTACTTGGTATTCCGAGTAAGTCAAGCCCAAAGACAGCGGCAGAAGGAATGAAAACACTAACATTATCAAGTTTAAAAGTTTTGGACGGATCATTATTAATTGAATTGTTTATTTGTTGATCCTTATGTTTGAGGTATGGGTTATTTAATGAGATTACTCCGTAAGTCATTAAAGCCGCAGGAACTATTAATTGCTTATAATTTATTAGCTTAGCATTGGTTTCAAAATCTTGATTATCATTTTGTAAAGTATCTTTTTGCGCATAAAGCGATGTAGAAGAGCAAAAGATTGAAAGGATTAAAAAAAATGGAATTGATAGTTTCATTGTTGCAAGATAAACAAAAAGAGATGTTTTTAACATCTCTTTATTATTCTAGTAATTGTGTATTAGCTAACCAATAATTTATAGCCTTTTCCATGTACATTGACAATTTCAACTTTGGGATCATCTCGTAGGTATTTTCTCAATTTGCTTAAGAAAACGTCCATACTCCGGCCTGTAAAGTAATTGTCATCATGCCAAATTTTTAAAAGGGCTTCTTCTCGAGTCAGTACATCATTCTTTTTTAGACAAAGTAGACGTAATAATTCCGCTTCTTTCGTTGATAGTTTTTGTTGCACACCTTTATGCGCAATTTGTTGACTTGTATAATCGAAGAAGTACTCTCCAATCTCAAATTTATCGCTTACAACCTGATCATCTTTCTCTCTTACAACACGCTTAAGCAATGCATTTATGCGAAGGAGTAATTCTTCCACTCGAAATGGTTTTGTGATATAATCATCGCCACCAAGTTCAAATGCTTCTGTTTTATCTTCCATCATACCTTTTGCAGTAGCAAATATGATGGGGGTTGTTGTATTTATTTTCCTGATTTCTCGGCCTACTGTAAAGCCATCTTTCTTGGGCATCATGACGTCTAAAATGCAAAGATCATAACTGCTCTTGCGAAATTGATTGACAGCTTCTTCACCATCTGTACATAAGGTGACATCAAATTTCCCTTTAAGCTCTAAATAATCTTTTAATAAATCTCCTAAGTTTGGATCGTCTTCTGCTAATAATATCTTCTGCATATTCTTATGGTTTTGTTCGAATATTGATGATAATATACGAAATTAATATCGTTTTAAATTTAATTTTTTATGGGTAATAGGATGTCAAACTGCGTTCCCTTATCTTTATCGCTTTTTACTTGAATTTTACCATTCATTCTTTTAATAATATCATAAACATATGATAGTCCCAATCCAAAACCTTTTACGTTGTGGACATTTCCTGTAGGAATGCGATAAAATTGATCAAATATTTTTAATAGATGATCTTTTGCCATTCCAATCCCATTATCAATAATTGTAATTTGAATACTTTCTTTTGTATTTTTCGTTTTCACAATTATGTGTGGATTATCTTTACTGTATTTTATAGCATTATCTACCAAGTTGAAAAATACATTTGACAAATGAAGTTCATCTCCTACTACAATATCATTTTGTGCATCAAAGTGATGTTCAAATTTGCCACCTACTTTTTGTATTTGAAGTTGCATACTGTCTAGTACTGCTGAAAGCAGATCATTAATGTGAATAGGTGTTTTTTCTAACTTTAATGTTTCTTTTTCCAGACGGGCAATATCTAATACTCGTTCGATATGGTTACCTAATCTCACATTTTCATCATATATAATATTTGCAAGACGCTTTACTCTACGCTCATCAGATATGATCTCTGGATCTCGCAAGGATTCACTGGCTATCATAATTGTAGCAACAGGTGTTTTAAATTCGTGCGTCATATTGTTGATAAAATCAGTTTTCATCTCTGAAACTTTTTTCTGTTTGAATATGATTAATAGGGTATATGCAAAACAGCCAATTAATAGGAAAAGCAAAGCTATTGTAGGGAGCAATAGATAACTCATATTATCAACAATGATAGTACTTTTTCTAGGAAAATAAACGCTTAATCTTCCTGGAGGAGAACCAATATCTCCTTTAAATAGAGCTGTTGAATAACGAGTTATTTTATTTGGCTTAATAATATTATCGATGGTTTGTACACTGAAAACAATATTACTGCTATCGCGAACTTCAATATTAAAAGGATAATTGATATCTCTTTCTGCAAGTTCCTCTTTTAATAAGTTTTGAATGAGATTGATATTTAAGCGCTCTCTAAATGGGCGTTTAGAGAGCTCCATTCCAATAGCAACATCTTCAATAAGACCGCTTCTTTTCCCGCCGATAGCTGCGATAGTATCAAATACATTTTTACCAGTTCCAATCAAATTCTGACCGCTCATATTTTCCAACTTATTTTCAAGATCTAATATTTTCTTAGCAATCTGTTTATTGAATCTTGGAGGTAAAGTCGCAATTTTATACTCAATTGCTTGCTTTAAGATAGGATCTATTGTTGGTATAACGAATCTTGCACTATCATCTTTTGCATTTTCTTTTGGTAGAAATTTCGTTGCTCCAATTTCTACATATTCTTTTATGACATGATCAGGACTGTTGTATTTGATGACGTCAATGCTTAATACATTTTCTTTACTTTTTCTATTGATGTAAGTCTCATAAAATGAATTTTCAATAGATACAACACTAGGAAATGTTTCTTTTAGTTGATCTTCAGCTTCTTTAAATTTTTCTTTTATGGCATATTGATCAGCTCTTAAGTTTTCCAGATCTCTTTGCATTTTCAATTGTTCAGCAAGATGCCTTTGCTTCTCCTGCTCAAATTGATATTTTTTGATATTGGTTTGCTGTTGCACTTTTGCAAAATCAATTACCTCCCGACGTTCTATTTTACCTGCGACTGCCGTTAAGGAAGCATTGACCGATTCGTCAAACAATTGTGATTTTTGACGATAGGATTCTCTGATAAAATAAAATTGCATAGCTGCCACTCCCAGTAATGCTAGGGTCATCAAGCTAATAATTAAAACTATGCTACTTTTCTTCATTTGTTACAAATATAGGGATGCTTTATTTGATTTAATTGCTTTTAACAATGTTTAACAAGCTTAATGTTTCATTATGAAGGATTAAGCTTTATTTTAGATAAATATTTTATAAAAATACTCGATATGAAAAAGATATTAAGTTTAGTTTGTTTCTGTATTTCATTTTTTGCAACACATGCATATAGTGTATCCAGAGATACATCAAGTGCTAAGTTTGGTACAGAGGGTAATAAATATGGATCGAAAAATTTTGATTTAAAATTGGAGCCCAATTCGGATGAACGTTTTAATGTAGTAAAATCGAATAGTCTGCTAAAAGATAGGGAGGGTGCTGATTTGAATATGAGAGGAAATCGCTACAAGTCTAATACTCCGGTGTTAAAGATTCCGACAGATCCAAATGTTCATTATCATATGCAACACAAAAAAACTGACATTGACGATGCAGCTCCGATACCAAATTCTTTTAAGAATGCTATCCCTTTAGGGGACAGTGGCAATTCTAAACTTGAGAATAAGCCTGTTCAACCTTTCTATAAATTAGAGTTTTTACCCGATAGCCTGATGCATCATCATGACTCTCCACTCAAACGTAATGGATATAAAGCTAAATGAAGATAATTAAACCATATTTTATTGTTGCTTAAATTTTGACGGAGCTTTATTTTACTTGGTTTTTAGTTAAAAATATAGGTTCAAATAAGGCAATGGGCAAACAACAACAATTAATTAGTCGCTAATTGCTATATATTGGCTATTCTTTAGATTTTGAAGTAAAGGAATTTCAGTAAATCTTGAGAATCAGCATTTAAAATTTAATTATGCTCAGTAATTGTACTTATCATATTTTGCTGTACAAGAGGTTTATTTATTATACAACCTTTTAAATGCTATTGTTCTTTGCAAGCCATAATATTTATCATCGTTATGGTGGCAAAGGGAATACTAAGTTTTACGATATTCCTTATTAGATGTAAAAAACTGTGTTTTAATTAACATTTAGAAAATAAAAATAGGTCAATAACAACTAAGCTATTGACGTTACTTTACCCCGTAAGTCTGTTTTAAAATGAATTTAACAGCATCTTTAATTCGATTTATTCCTTCTTCTGTTGTTAAGTTTATCTCACAAAAGGTACTATCTGTTGTTTTTGTATGCAATACAAGATAATATATACCAGCTACTAGTAAACTAGAGACGGCTCTAAGATCAACATCTTTTCCAGCGAGTTCTTTATCAGAATATGGGAAAAATAGGGCACTCATCTTCTCTCTAGTCTGCGTTACATGGGACATAATATCAGATTTTTCACTGATCTGCCAAAGTACTACTTTTTGCATTTCTTCATTCAATGTGAATTGATCAATTTGCTCCAGTAATAAGTTTTCAAGAAAAAGGCGAGAGCTAACACCAGAAGATTTTGCTAAGGTTTCTTCAGCAGCATCTGTTGCGGCTACCCAATAGTCTTTATTTTTTATATAAGTTCCAATTAAGTTATCTACACTTCCGAAGTATACAGATATTAATTTCCTATCCACTCCGGCTGTACTAGCGATATTAGCGATTGACAACCCTGTATATCCTTTTTTTTCCAAAACTATACCTACTGCTTGTATGAGTTTTGACATTGTTCTGCTTTTATCGTTTTTTTCTCCTTGATACGTTTTTCTAGCCATTGAAGTAATATATTTAGTTAAACACTGACGTAATATATTTAGTTAAACTTTAGGCTCAAAGTTAATTAAATATATTACTTTCTTTCAATTCGATAATTTTATCTTGTTTTTGTAAGATCAATTTTTTTGGCAATGTGTTCAAAAACATTTAATACATGATCTAAATGATCTTTGGTGTGTGTAGCCATTAAACTTGTTCTTATTCGAGCATCTTTTTTAGATACACCTGGATAAACAATGCAATTTGCATAAACTCCTGATTCTAATAACATTCTTGCCACTTGTGCAGTTTTATGAGGATCACCGATTTTTACAGGAATGATTGCTGATTGTGTTGTTCCGATGTTTAAATTCATTGCCAAAAGTCCGTTTTTAAAATATGTAATGTTTTCTGCTAATTTAGTTCTCCAATGGGGTTCTTCATCAATAAGTGCGATCGCTTTAATTAAGCCATTGGCGGCGGGTGATGATGTTGAAGAAAATACTTGTTGCCTAGCTTGATAGCGTAAATAATTGATAATCTCGGGAGATGAAACAATAAACCCTCCTATATGCCCCAAAGCCTTACTTAATGTGCCTGAGATAATGTGAACTTTATCTAATAAATTAAAGATTTCAATACAACCTCTTCCATTTTCTCCTAGTACACCGATGCCATGAGCATCATCTACCATTAAATAGGCTCCGTATTTTTCACACAACTCATATATTTCATCCATTTTGGCAATATCTCCATTTTGTGAGTAAACACCATCAATAATAACCAATTTTGTTCTAAATTTGTTTTGGGCATCAACTAAAGCTCGCTCTAGATGAATCATACTATTATGGGGAAAACGTTTTGTATTGGTATTATTTAATCCCTCGTAGACACTCGCATGGACTTCCATATCAACAATGGCACAATCTTCTTCTTTTAGTAATGCTTGTAATGTTGCGCTATTGGCTGTATATCCTGTTGTAAATACAATTGAAGAACCTTTTGGTTTATTGAAAAAATGCGACAGATGATCTTCAAGTTGAACATGATATTCATGATGGCCACCTATTAGAGGGGATGCGCCTGCCCCTGTACCATATTTCATTATACCTTCAATAGCCGCTTGCTTCACTTTAGGGTGCTGAGTAAAATTCAGATAATCATTAGAGACTAAACTGATACATTCTCTAGAATTTTTCATGAAAGAGGTCTTTACTTGAACTATCGGTCCGCATCCTTCCGTAATAAATCTAAAATTCATGTGATCATTTTCGCTCATGTAATCAGTAAATTCTTTGAAAGCATTCGCCGATTGTAACATGTCATGGTTTGGAATATTTTCAAATTCCTTAAAGCTAGCCTTTGTAAAATCAATGTTATGTTTTAAAGTTGGTAGCATTTTTTGTATTATTTAAATGGGGTGTAAATATTATGAAATATAATGATTTATTTTTTGAAATGTTTCATTGCCGTAATTTTTTAATTTTATGGGATGTTCTAGTTGTAGTATGTAATAGTTGTGAAGTTTTTCGTCAAGATGAGGTATTAACTAGGGCCAGATGGTGACGTATAAATGTGTTTTTCGTAACGAATAAATCTACTTCGGGCATTCTATACTTCATCGCTTGTTTGCCATATGTGAAAATAGTGGTTTGTTCTAGTGGTTATGTCTTACATTTCATGAAAAAATATTATAATATTCAAACAGCTGGAATTGGTGCTGCCGTGAAGAGATAAGGAATTAATTAACTTAATAAGATTAAAGATAATATGCTATTGTATCGTATGTATAATGTAAGGATTATGCAGGTATTATGTAATTATAAAAGCTACATAATACCTACATATTACCTACATAATAGCTATATAATCTAGAGAAGATTGATATCTTTTGATTATTACTTTAGAATGAAAGCATTTGAGAAGATAATTGCAAAAAACATATTCATGGTTTGACCATGATCTAAGATTATACAAAAAAAAGCTCCCCATTTTGGAGAGCTTTTCATTTTTGATAGTATTGTGATTACAATTGGGAAACACGAATTGTGTTCGTTTTTCCTTTTTCGATTAACGGTGTCGATGCAGTATTAATTACAATTGAACCCGGAGCGATATAGTTGTTTTTAACAATAAATTTATTGACATCATGAATAGAACCGTCTGTACTGTCAAATTTGTCATAAATAAAGGTTTTAACACCCCATAATAAACTCAATTGACGTAACAATTTTTTAGTTCCTGTAAAAACCATGATATCAGCATTCGGTCTGTAACTTGCAATTTCAAATGCAGTTGCACCAGAAGATGTTAAAACAGCAATTGCAGCAGCATCTGTTTTCTTTGCTAAATATACCGAAGAAGCACAGATTGCATCTGGAATTTTAGTTCCATCGCTAATCTCACTAACTTTCTCATTATAATATGGATATGATGTTTGTTCCACGTGGATAATGATTTTACTCATTGTTTCGATAACGATTTCAGGAAACTCACCTACAGATGTTTCTCCGCTTAACATCACTGCATCAGCTCCATCAATAACCGAGTTAGCAACATCATTAACTTCCGCACGTGTAGCACGAGGAGTTGTGATCATACTTTCTAACATCTGAGTTGCTATAATAACCGGTTTTGATAAATCACGACATTTTTGAACGATGATTTTTTGTAAACCTGGTACTTCTTCCATTGGCATTTCAACACCTAGATCACCACGTGCAACCATAATTGCATCAGTTGCTTCGATGATAGCATCAATATTTTCGATAGCCTCGGGTTTTTCGATTTTTGCGATTACTTGTGCGTGGCTTCCTTTTTCAGCAATGATTTTTTTACATTGGTAAATATCTTCTGCTGAACGTACAAATGACATTGCGATCCAATCTGCACCATGGTCAAGTGCAAAATTTAAATTATCTAAATCTTCTTCTGTTAAAGAAGGAATTGAAACTTTTGTGTTTGGTAAATTAACTCCTTTACGAGAAGTCAATACACCTCCATGTACAACCTCACAAGTAACAGTATCTTTATAGTTGGTGTTTAAAACACGCAATTGCAATTTGCCATCATCTAATAAGATGATTTCATTAGCAGCAACATCATTTGGGAAATTTTCATAAGTGATGTAAATTCTCTCTTCATCACCGATTAATTCATGTGTAGTAATTTCAACTTGTGAGCCATTTACTAATATAGCGCCACCTTCTTTCATTTTTCCGATACGGATCTTAGGACCTTGTAGATCGGCTAAAATAGCGACATTAAAATTAGTTTCTTCATTGATCGCATTGATGGTTTCAATTACTTTCAAATGATCTTCTTGACTACCGTGTGAAAAGTTTAAACGACATACGTCTACACCTTTAGCAATCATATTTGTTAGCACTTGTTTATCAGCAGATGCAGGACCTAGTGTTGCAACAATTTTAGTCCTTTTTTGAACTTTTTCCATTCTAATTTTTTTATTACTATGTATTTTTATTTTTATATAACTTCATTTTTTTTTGAAATTATAAAACTCGTTTTACTAACGAGGATAATTTAGATTTAAGGGGTGTATCTTGTACACTATTAAATAGTTTGCTAAAATATCAGATTTTCTTTGGATTTCAATATTTTTGGTGATATTTCTTTTACAAACACGACTTCGGGTATTTTGTTTATATTTTTTACTATACGATCCAGGTCATCATCATCAATATAATTTTTGATAATTATAAAATAATCGAAATTAGGATGCTCCGGTATTAATAAATTACCTTCGATACTTTTATTGTTGATTAAATAATATTCTGTTTGAAATTTGGTATTTATATACCAGAAGGTAGTAAAGTGCTGCTTCGATTTTTTGGCATTGTCAAAAACAATATGATATTCTAATTCTTCAGAAGTTTTTTGCTTTAACTTTTGATTATGGTCAAATTTATCTTCTTTTCCTCTGACAAAATTTAGGAGCGTTAGCTTATTAATAAAATGGCAGAGACGGTAATCTTTTAAAGGAGATGAAATGGCAATAAGGACGAAGTCTAATTCGGCATCAAATTCTAGGTCCCATTTTAGTATCGTTTTGTTATTCAAAGTGAAAATTTAAGCTTGTGTTCTTGACGAAAATACAAAAAAATGATGCAATTGCTGTGAATTTAATGTAAAATTTCAATTAATTGCCTCTATGTTTGTACATATTAGGAATTATTGTTATACTTGAATACGGTTAGTTTATAGCGAGTTAAGGGTGTAGCTGTACCGGGTTGGGAAATAATTTGACAATCTAAAAATCAAATGGATTTTTATATTTGATGAAATTTATTTTTCTTTGCACAGATTTATTAAACAATTAAACTATAAAATCATGTCAGATATCGCTTCAAGAGTAAAGGCAATTATCGTTGAAAAATTAGGTGTAGACGAAAACGAGGTAACACCAGAAGCTTCTTTCACTAATGATTTAGGTGCAGATTCACTTGATACTGTAGAGTTAATCATGGAATTTGAGAAAGAATTCAACGTTGCAATACCTGATGACCAAGCTGAAACTATTGGTACAGTGGGACAAGCAATCACTTATTTAGAAAAAAACGTTAACTAACTAATTTAATTGGGCCAAATCGTATAAATGGAGCTTAAAAGAGTAGTAGTAACAGGATTAGGCGCACTTACACCAATTGGTAATACCGTTTCCGAATATTGGAATAGTTTACTAGATGGTGTAAGCGGTGCTGCTCCCATTACGCATTTTGATGCGTCAAAATTTAAAACCCAATTCGCTTGTGAAGTGAAGGGGTTTGATCCACATGAATTTATGGATCGCAAGGAAGCTCGCAAAGTAGATCCTTTTGTACAGTATGCTATTGCATCATCTGATGAAGCAATTAAGGATGCTGGTTTAATTTTTGAAAATTTAGATACAAATCGTATCGGAGTTATTTGGGGATCAGGAATTGGGGGATTGACAACTTTCACAGATGAAGTTGTAAATTTCGCAAAAGGGGATGGAACACCTCGTTTCAATCCTTTCTTCATTCCAAAAATGCTTGTCGATATTGCTCCGGGACATATTTCTATGCGTCACGGACTTCGTGGACCTAACTTTTCGGCTGTCTCTGCATGTGCTTCGGCAACTAATGCGATGATTGATGCTTTTAACTATATCCGTATGGGTAAAGCTGATGTAATCGTAACTGGTGGATCTGAGGCAACTATTAATGAAGCTGGAATCGGTGGATTTAATGCAATGCATGCATTGTCAACTAGAAATGATGATCCTAAAACAGCTTCACGTCCTTTTGATAAGGATCGTGATGGTTTTGTTTCTGGTGAAGGGTCTGGTGCGATCATATTAGAAAGTTTAGAACACGCATTAGCGCGTGGTGCTAAAATTTATGCTGAAATTGGAGGTGGGGGTATGAGTGCTGATGCACATCACATCACAGCTTCTCATCCAGAGGGCTTAGGTGCTAAACTTGCGATGACAATGGCGGTTAATGATGCGGAACTAGATTTCACAGATATTGACTATATCAATGTGCATGGCACTTCTACTCCGGTAGGGGATATTAGTGAAACTAAAGCTATTGTAGATTTATTTGGTGAGCACGCTTATAAATTGAACATTAGTTCGACAAAATCAATGACTGGACACCTTTTAGGTGCTGCTGGTGCGATTGAAACTATTGCTTCTATTTTAGCTGTTCAAAATGATATAGTACCACCTACTATTAATCATTTTACAGATGATCCGGAATTGGATAACAGATTAAATTTCACATTTAATAAAGCTCAAAAGCGTATTGTAAATGCTGCAATGAGTAATACTTTTGGTTTTGGTGGTCACAACGCAACTATTGTTGTGAAGAAATACAAAGCTTAATATTACTTTATTTAAGTTATTAAAATAATTGGGATACAACAGGTGCTTTATACCTGTTGTCCCTTTTTTAGACTAAGATGCCTTTTTCAAGGATTTATAAATTATATTTTTCTGCTGACAAAGCTTATGTTAGAAAGCTCAAGAACCTGTTAGGTTTTGTCCCTGGAAACATACGACTTTATCAAATGGCTTTTAGGCATAAGTCTGTAGCTGTTGTGATCAAGGAAGGTTCCAAAAATAGCAACGAAAGATTGGAATTTTTGGGTGATGCTATTTTAGGTTCAGTGGTTGCTGAACTACTATTTAAAAAATACCCTTATAAAGACGAAGGCTTTTTGACTGAAATGAGGTCTAAAATTGTCAGTCGTGTACATCTTAATCAACTTTCTCGGAAGCTCGGGTTAAATGAGCTTATTCAGTTTGACGCGAGAATGATTAGCTTTCCCAATAAACAAGGCTCTCTGCTAGGCGATGCTTTTGAAGCACTTATCGGTGCCGTATATTTGGACAAAGGTTATGTGTTTACTAAAAATTTTCTGTTAAACCGTATCATTAAACCACATGTAGATATTCACTTATTGGAACAAACGGAAACTAATTTTAAAAGCCGTTTGATCGAATGGTGTCAGCATAATGGTAAAGAAGTTGTATTCAATCAAATTGATAATCCTCCCGGTGAATCGAATAAAATGTTTTCTATTGAAGCAGTTGTACAAGGTGAAGTTTGTGGCCTAGGACAAGATTTCAATAAAAAAAGTGCTGAAAAAACAGCTGCAGAAAAAGCTTGTGAGTATTTGAAAATTTTAGAGCTTGACTAAGCTTTTTTCTTCTAAGTTCCAATAAATCCTTCTTAAATATTAACTTTGCCAAATGGCAACAGTAAAACCTTCTTTAGCAAAAGGCACACGTGATTTTTCACCTGCCGAAATGCTTAAACGTAATTATATTTTCAATACACTTAAACGTGTTTTTAAAAAGTATGGTTACAGTGAAATTCAAACTCCTTCTTTTGAAAATTTGCAGACACTTACGGGAAAGTATGGTGATGAAGGGGATCAGTTAATTTTTAAGATTTTGAATTCTGGAGATTATTTGAGTAAAGCTCCCAATGATTTACTTGAATCCAAGTCTTCAACTAAATTAATCTCTCTTATTTCTGAAAAGGCACTTCGTTATGATCTCACTGTACCGTTTGCTCGTTACGTTGTCATGCATCAAAATGATATTTCTTTACCTTTTAAACGTTTTCAAATTCAACCTGTATGGCGCGCTGATCGTCCTCAAAGAGGTCGTTATCGCGAATTCTATCAGTGTGATGTAGACGTAGTGGGTTCTGAAAGCCTACTCAATGAAGCTGAGTTTATTTTGATCTATCATGAAGCATTGAAAAATTTGGGACTGCAAGATTTTACGATTAAAATTAACAACCGTAAGATTCTTTCAGGTATAGCTGAGATTATTGGCAAGCCGGAACTTATTGTCGATATGACAGTTGCGATCGATAAATTGGATAAGATCGGTTTAGAAGGTGTAAATAAAGAACTATTAGGACGAGGTTTTACAGCAGCGGATTTAGAAATTTTACGTCCAATTATTTTATTAGAGGGATCTAATCTAAAGAAATTGTCTGCCTTAAAGCACGTATTATCAAATTCGGAAATAGGATTAAAGGGAATAGCAGAAATAGAAGAATCGTTTGATTATATTTCTAAGTTGGATTCTTCAAATGAAGTTTTAAACCAATTTGTAGAGGTTGATATTACCCTAGCGCGTGGGTTGAATTATTATACGGGCTGCATTTTCGAGGTAAAGACGAATGAGGTAGCTATGGGGAGCATTGGTGGTGGTGGACGCTACGATGATTTGACAGGTATGTTTGGTTTGAAAGGATTGACAGGTGTAGGTGTGTCTTTCGGTGCCGATCGTATCTATGACGTTCTAGAAGAATTAAATCTTTATCCTGAGGCTAAGGGAGATTTTACTAAGCTTTTGATTGTGAACTTTGATAAAGAAACCGAGTCCTTTACATTACCTCTTCTAAATCGCCTACGTAAGGCGAACATTGCAGTCGAGCTTTATCCAACAGCTGCTAAATTGAAAAAACAGATGAGTTATGCCGACAGTAAAGGCATTCCATTTGTTTTATTAATTGGTGAAGAGGAAGTTTCTTCAGGCCAGCTTTCATTGAAAGATATGCAAACAGGTGATCAAAGAAAAATAGATGAATCAAGTTTGATTGTTGAATTGAGCTAAAATCATATTTGTTACAAAACAAAAAAGCCAAAAGAATAATATGTCTTTTGGCTTTTTTGTTTGTTCTTTTTTTAATTTACTAAATTAAGCCAGTCATTTATTTGGGTATCTTCTTATGTCGTTTAAATCAAATGTCTTAGAACTGTCTAAAACAAGAAGAAAATTTGATTTTCTGACCAAAATATCACCCAAATTGATTAGATTTGTAGTCAAGATTAGTAAGAAATTCAAAACTTTGAAATGAGTTCAACACCTATAACAAAAGAGACATATTTAGAGTGGTATAGATCTATGCTACTTATGCGTAAGTTTGAAGAGAAGACAGGTCAACTTTATGGACAACAAAAAATCCGTGGTTTCTGTCACTTGTACATTGGACAAGAGGCAGTAGTAGCAGGTACAATGTCTGTTATCAAACCTGAAGATTCTTTAATTACAGCCTACCGTGATCACGCACATGCTTTAGCAAAAGGTGTGTCAGCGAATGAATGTATGGCTGAGATGTTTGGAAAAGCAACAGGTTGTTCAAAAGGAAAAGGTGGATCTATGCACTTTTTCTCGAAAGAACATAAGATGATGGGTGGCCATGGTATTGTTGGTGGTCAGATTCCCTTAGGAGCTGGTATCGCTTTTGCTGAAAAATATTTGGGTACAAATAATGTTAACGTATGTTACATGGGTGATGGCGCAGTTCGTCAAGGTGCTTTTAATGAAACTTTGAACATGGCCATGTTGTGGAAATTGCCTGTAATTTTTGTTTGTGAAAACAATGGTTATGCAATGGGTACTTCCGTACAACGTACAACCAATATGCAAGATATTTATAAAATGGGACTGGGTTTTGATATGCCTTGTGCACCAGTAGATGGTATGGATGTCGTAGCTGTACACAATGCGATGGATGAAGCTGTACAACGTGCTCGTGCTGGGGAAGGACCTACTTTCTTGGAAATACGTACATACCGTTACAAAGGTCACTCGATGTCCGATCCTGCGAAATATCGTACGAAAGAAGAATTAGAAGAATATAAAGGACGTGATCCATTATTAGCGACAAAGCATGCTATTGTTGAAAACAATTATGCTGATGAAGCTTGGTTTGCTGAAGTAGATGCTGAAGTGAAAAGTATTGTAGATGAATCTGTGAAATTTGCTGAAGAATCTCCTTTCCCCACAGCTGATGAATTGTACAAAGATGTGTACGTTCAAGAGGATTATCCATTTATATTAGATTAATATAAGTTACTTTAACTAGATAAATAAAATACAATGGCTGAAGTAGTTAGAATGCCGAAAATGAGCGATACCATGACCGAAGGGGTTATCGCAAAATGGCACAAACAAGTTGGTGATAAAGTTAATTCTGGTGATTTAGTTGCTGAAATCGAAACTGATAAAGCGACGATGGATTTTGAATCATACCAAGAAGGAACACTTTTATATATTGGTCCTAAGGAGGGTGAGGCAGTTGCTATTGATGCTGTTATTGCCATTCTTGGAGAACCTGGAGAAGATTTTCAAGCATTATTAAATGACGCTCCTCAGGCTGAAGAAGTAACGGAAAAAAAGGAAGTTGAAGGTTCTAATTCATCTGGGACTGAAGCAGCTCCTCAGTCTAATGTAACACCGGAGTCTTTAGGTGTTACAGTTATCACTATGCCTTTGTTAAGTGATACGATGACAGAAGGTGTAATTGCGCAATGGAATTTTAAAGTTGGTGATACAATCAAATCTGATGATTCTATTGCGGATGTAGAGACGGATAAAGCGACGATGGAGGTTACAGCTTATGCTGATGGCACATTGTTATATGTAGGTCTTGAGGCAGGTGAGGCTGCTAAAGTAAATGATATTATTGCTATTGTAGGTCCTGCAGGAACAGATGTAACACCATTGTTAAATCAAAAAGCTGCTCCTACATCTCAAGCTGCTCCTGCCGAAGTAAAAAATGAATCAAAGGTAGAGGCTAATGTAACTACGGAAAATAAAGCTACTGATGTAGCCGATGATTCTCGAGTGAAAGCATCTCCATTAGCACGTAAAATTGCTAAAGATAAAGGAATCAACCTGAATGAGATTAAAGGATCTGCTGATGGTGGCCGTATTGTGAAAAAAGATGTTGAATCTTACGTTCCAGCTACTAAAGTTGCTCCTGCTTCAACAACTGCTGCGCCAGTTGCTACTGAAACAAAAGCGATCACTTTACCTACTTTTGTAGGCGAAGAGAGATATACAGAAGTTGCTGTTTCTCAAATGCGTAAAACAATTGCACGTCGATTAGGTGAAAGTTTGTTTACTGCTCCACATTTTTACCTAACGGTAAGTATCGACATGGAAAATGCGATGCTTGCTCGTGCGCAAATCAATGAAGTGGCTCCAGTAAAAGTTTCTTTCAATGATATCGTTGTAAAAGCAGTTGCAGTTGCATTGAAAAAGCATCCTGCGGTAAACTCTTCATGGAAAGGTGATAAGATTCGTTTTAATGAGCATACAAATATTGGTGTTGCAATGGCTGTTGAAGATGGCTTATTAGTTCCTGTTGTACGTTTTGCTGACGGAAAATCATTATCTCACATTTCTGCAGAAGTTAAAGATTTCGCTCAAAAAGCTAAAACTAAAAAATTAACTCCAGCTGATTGGGAAGGTTCAACATTTACAGTTTCTAATTTAGGTATGTTTGGTATTGATGAATTCACATCAATTATCAACTCTCCGGATGGTGCAATTCTATCTGTTGGTGCAATTCAACAAGTTCCTGTTGTTAAGAATGGTGCTGTTGTTCCTGGTAATGTGATGAAGTTGACTTTAGGTTGTGACCACCGTGTAGTGGACGGTGCTACTGGTGCTCAATTCTTGCAAACATTAAAAGCATTATTAGAAAATCCAGTGAGATTATTAGCGTAATCTTACTTCGAATAAGTATATTCAAAAGGTCACTTTATATAAAGTGACCTTTTTTTATTGTTTTTTTCTTTTTTTAGTACTAAAATCATCATTTTAGCATTAATACATTAGAAAAGAAATAGAATCCGTTAAATAGTGAAATTATATATATTAAAAAGCATAGTTGCTGTTCTTATCATAGCAACCGTATCGTGTAGTTCGAAAGAAGAAAAGCAAAAAAAAGCATTAGTTGAACAGGCTAAGACTGACAGTTTAAAGCTCATATACAATCCATCTGAAGCAGATCCTAAAATTGAAGCTTTTATGCAAAATTTGCATAAAAGAGTAGGATTTAATGGTAATGTACTGATTGCAAAAAATGGAAAGATTTTATATCAGAACTCATTTGGTTGGGCAAATTATCTTTTAAAAGATAGTTTGAAGATTGATTCGAAATTTGAATTAGCGTCTGTTTCCAAACCACTCACAGGTATTGGTATTTTGAAATTGGTTGAAGAGGGCAAATTGAAATTGGATCAAACTATTAATGATTTTTATCCTAATTTTCCCTATCCAGATATTACAATAAAGCAATTATTGTCTCATCGTTCTGGATTGCCAAATTATGTTTATTTTTCGGAAGAGCATTGGAAGGAAAAAAAGAAGGGTATGACCAATCAAGATGTCATGAATATGTTGATTGAGTTTAAACCGAATCGCTATGGTAAACCTGATGGTAAATTCTTTTATAACAATTCGAATTTCATGGTTTTAGGCGCTATTATTGAAAAGGTAACTAATCAAAGTTATGCGGAATGGATGAAAGAAAATGTCTTTAATCCAGCAGGAATGACTAATACAGCCGCATTGTCAAAAGCTATTTATGAAAAAATTCCGACAGATGTTATTGGTCACGATAAGGTTTGGAGAAGGTCTGTTGTTCAGAATTTTCAAGATGGCCCTCTGGGAGATAAAGGAATTTATAGTACGGTTCGGGATCTGTATAAGTTAGATTTAGCGTTAAATGAAGGTAGGTTATTAAAGAAAGAAACGTTAGACTCTGCTTATGTTGATCGTGCGAAATCTAAAAATGGAATATTTGGATACGGATTAGGTTGGCGTACTTTTCACAGAAATAATGATCTAATAATTTATCATACTGGATGGTGGCACGGATTTCGCAATTTGTATGTTAGGGATCTAAAAAATAACGTTACGATTGTACTTTTATCGAATATGACTAATGGTAGCTTAGTTAAGTTGGATGAATTGTATAAAATTTTAGGGATGCCTATCTTAAGAAAAGGAATATATAATGATGCTGGTAATGTGGCTGATGATGTTTAATTAAATAAGTAGTTATGAAAAAAACGCTAATAATAGGTGCGAGTACTAATCCAGAAAGGTATTCGTATAAAGCAGCTCATAAATTGAAGCAATATGGACATGATATTGTGAACGTTGGGCTTAAGAAGGGTGAAGTTGCTGGTGTTGAAATAGAACTTATGGGACTTATTCACACGGATATTGATACCATTACTATGTATGTTGGCGCAGCAAATCAAAAGAGCTATTTTGATTATATTTTAGAAACAAAGCCAAAGCGGATTATTTTTAATCCTGGAGCTGAAAATGCGGAATTAGTAGCACTTGCAGCTGCAATAGGTATTGATACTGAAAATGCTTGTACATTGATTCTTTTAAGTACAGGACAGTATTAAGTGAATTTGATGTAGTTGTTTTATTATTGGATCTATCATCCGTATTAAATTTTCATGAAAAAGGGTAATAATGGTTTCTGAAACTATTATTACCCTTTTTCATGATTTTTCTTCTCAAACGATTTCGTAAGTTTCTCTTGTGTGTCTACTAAAAAAAGTACATTTTAGAGCCCAATTGAACCCTATTTATGCGGAATTTATATATTTTTTTTATTTCAATCTTATGTGTTATTTGTCGTGCTCAGGGTCAAGACAAACCAATATTTCATATTCCTCAGTTGGGTAAAAGTATTTACGAGGGGGTATTCACGGGGAATGGTTTACTAGGAACGATGACCTATTTGAAATCTTCACAAGCTGTACGTATAGATATTGGTAGAACGGATATTTATGATCATCGTGAAAAGAATCGTGAAAAGCTTTTTAATAAAGCTCGTCTGTCACTAGGGCATTTTTCTATTAACCTTGATGTGAACATTGATAGTATAGGTGGTGATATTTTTATTCAGCAAGCTTATTCTCAAACGAATATTAAGACTTCGGATGGTATGTTGCATATTAAAACGACAACACTGTCTGATGATAATATTATACTCATTGAAGTCATTAAAAAGGACTACCATGGGAACTACTCTTTTGACTGGTGTCCGGATTCTGCTATCAGTCCCCGTATGAAATTTGATTATATACAAAAACCTACTTATTATACTCGCAATCCTGAGGGAAAATCAGGCACTAGTAAGGGATTTTCTTTTTATAATCAAGAGTTATTAGCTGGCGGTGGCTATGCAACTGTATATAAGAAAATGCTCGCTATGGACAATGATGTTTATGTTGTCTCAGTTGGATATAATCAGGTTAACAAGAGCTATCTAAAAGAAACAATTGATTATGTTGATCATTTTGATTCTAAAGATATTATTATAGCCTTGGAAAAACACCAAAATTGGTGGCGTAATTATTATAGTGCTTCTTCTTTGTCATTACCAGATAAAATTTATCAACGTTTTTATGATATGCAGTTGTATAAATTAGCAAGTGCCACCAGAACAAATAAGCCAGCAATAGATTTGCAGGGACCATGGACGAGCGTTACTCCTTGGCCAGCTTACTGGATGAACTTAAATATGCAATTGACATATTCTCCTGTTTTCACGTCAAACCATCTTGATATCGCGAATTCTTTAATTCAAATGATTGATCAGAATGTCTCCAATTTGAGAGAAAATGTTCCTGTGGCTTATCGTTATAATAGCATTGCTATTGGGCGCTCATCTGCGAGCGATCTCTGGAGTCCTGTTCTTTTAGAGAAGGGAGTCTCAATTTCCGATGCTTCTGATGGTGAAAAAGAACTTGGCAACTTGCTTTGGTTATTGCATAGCTACTATTCTTATTATCGCTATGGCATGAAGGAAGAGGTATATGACCGCTTATTTCCCTTACTTAAAGAGGCTGTTAATTATTATTTGCATCTATTAGAAAAAAATGAATCAGGAAAATATCATATCGCTGTTAAAACTTATTCGCCAGAATATAAATATGGGTATGCTTATGATACGAATTATGATCTAGCTATTCTGAGATGGGGGCTTAGATCACTCATCGAGCTAGATCATGAAAAGAATAGGAAAGATCCTCTATATGATCGATGGCTCGATGTACTCGAAAATTTGATCGATTTTCCACAAGGTATAAACGGTTATTTGATAGCTAAGGATGTTCCTTATGGTGAGTCACATAGACATTATTCGCATTTAATGATGATCTATCCTTTTTATGAAATTAATTGGGATCAAAAGGAAAATAGAGTTTTGATTGAGCGTTCAATTAAGTACTGGCAGAGTAAAAATCAGTTCTTGCAAGGTTATTCATTTACTGGTGCTGCATCGATGTATGCCATGATGGGAAGGGGAGATGATGCCTTAGCGTCTCTTGATAATTTATTAAAATCTTATATTAAAAAGAATACGCTTTATGCCGAGTCGGGACCAGTAATTGAAACCCCGTTAGCAGCAATGACAAGTATCCAAGAACTGTGCTTACAATATTGGAATGGAAAATTAAGAATTTTTCCCGCTGTACCTACTGCCTGGAAGGATATTTCTTTTAAAAGATTTTTGACTGATGGAGCTTTTCTGGTTTCTGCAAAGAGGAAAAATGGTATAACGCAAACTGTGGAGATCGAAAGTCAACATACGGGTACAATTAGAGTTGAATCGGGGATATCGACTCCAATGATTGTGATTAAAGGGAAGGGTAAGTATGAAATAGATCTTGATGGAATAATTGTTTTTACACTTAATAAGGGCTCTCGAGCAGTAGTTTATGAGAAGAAGTAGAAAATGCTATAAAATTTTAATGTTTCTCTTTTTTGTTATGTTGCAAATTAATGCACTTGGACAACACACCTTAGAGCGGCATCTTTCAGGTGCAGTTTTGACAAATACGATTAATCGTATTGATGACTGGCGGTTGGAAAAGAAAAATGAATGGAACAAAGCTATTCAAGCGCTATCAATATTGGAAAAGTCTCACATAATAAAAGTTGCAGAGGATGCGAATTCATTTACTTGGCCATCATTGTTAGCTACAAAATATCTTGAATATAAGACTGATGGAAACAGAACTCGCTACGAGGATGATATTAATACACGCAGGAGTATCGTATCGCATTTGGTTATAGGAGAATTGGTTGAGGGAAAGGGACGTTTTATTCCGCAGATTATAAATGGCCTCTGGTTAATGATGGAAGAAAGTACTTGGGTAAGTCCTGCACATATTGTAGTGCAAAAATCTGGAATTGGTTTGCCTGATCCACTGGATGATTATATTGATCTAGGAGCAGGTCGGGTAGCAGCTGATCTGGCGATGGTTTATTTATTGTTGGGAGATGAATTAAACCAAATTTCTCCTATGATTACTAAAAAATTGAAAGATGTCTTACAGAGCCGTATTATAAATCCTTATTTAGCCCGAGATGATTTTTGGTGGATGGCGCTTCAGTCAAACAATATGGTTAATAACTGGAATATTTGGATCAACACCAATGTTCTTAAAGTAGCATTGTTAGTGGAAGAAGATGCTTCTAGATTGAAGATGATTATTCAGAAATTGGCTCATAGTGCGGATAAATTTATTGACTCTTACGCTGAAGATGGTGCGTGTGAAGAGGGGCCCTCTTATTGGCTACATGCTGGTGGTGAACTTGGACAGATGTTGTTGTGGTTAGAGGATGTGTCGGATGGGAAGGTGACATTTAAGGAGGAACATAAATTATTTAATATTGGCAACTATATCTTGAATTCTCACATTTACAGAAATAGATACATCAATTTCGCAGATGCAGAGGCGATACAAGTACCCTATCCTGCTAAAATATGGGCTTATGGTACATTATATAATGATGATAATCTAAAAGCATATGCAAGCTATTTGACAACTCTAAAATCACCAAGTATGTCATTAGGAACAGTACAGGATTTTTTAATGCATGCGTCTATTTATAGTGAATTAAGTAATCATCGAAAAGACTTTATAGCCCCTCAATTTCATTTTTATGAGAGTTTGGGACAGGCAACTATGCGGAGTTTAAATAAAAAGGGTAATTTATTCTTAGCTACGATAGGAAGTAATAATGGGGTAAGCCATAATCATAATGATGTTGGAAGCTATATGCTCTATTTGGATTCGACGCCAGTTTTAATTGATGTCGGTGTGGGAACTTATACCAAAGAAACTTTTAGTAGGAATCGCTATACATTGTGGAATATGCAATCGCAATGGCATAATCTTCCTGTTATAAATGGAATACAGCAAAAGGATGGAAGGTCTTATCATGCGGAGGATGTCGAGTATATAACTAATAATGAAACTGCTCAATACCGTGTCAATGTTGCGAAGGCTTATCCTAAAGAAGCCGCAGTACAATCTTGGATGCGAACTATCAAGATGCATGCAGGAAATAATGAAATCAGGGTAGAAGAACAGTATCAATTGGAGGAATTTAAAAAACCACAATCGATTAGTTTCATATCTAAAATAAAACCCCAGTTACTAAAGGATGGTTTTTTCTTACAAGTGGATAATGGGAAAAAAGTCTTTATAAATTTCGAAAGGGAAACTGTTACTTTTTCTTTAGAAACTAAGGAAATTGAGGATCCACGATTGATTAAAGTGTGGGGTGGAATGCTTTATAAAATGAATGTTTTAATTAAAAGTATGGAATTAAGGAATCAAGTGATATATAAAATAATAGCGAATTAAGATTATTGTAAATTATGATGAAATTGAAAAGACAGATTATCATGGTATTATGTTCTGTTTTAGGAATATGTACTGTTCAAGGTCAATCCCTGGATCTGAAATTATCTAAAAAATTTATTCAGCAGAATTTGAATGACGCAGCTCTCCAAATTAAAGTCTTGGCAAATGCAACACCCAATGGAAAATTTCCTAAAACTTTTGAAAATAATAAAGAAATCTTTTCATCATCCAGTTGGTGGTGTTCTGGATTTTATCCTGGTACACTTTGGTATTTATATGAAGGGACTCAAGATCAGGGATTATTACAAAATGTAGAAGAGAAATTACCTTATTTGGAGAAAGAAAAGTATAATAAAGGTACACATGATCTAGGTTTTATGCTGTTTTGTAGTTTCGGAAATGGTTTACGTCTGACCGGCGATTCTGCGAAATATAAAGATGTATTAGTTACAGGTGCTGCTTCTCTTGCTTCTCGTTTTAATGAGAGAACAAAAACAATTCGGTCTTGGGATCACAAACCTTGGCATTATCCCGTTATCATTGATAATATGATGAATTTAGAATTTTTGACGCAGGTTTCAAAAATGACTGGTAATAAGAAATATTATGACTTGGCTATAAAGCATGCGGAAACAACATTGAAAAATCATTTTAGGAAAGATTATAGCTCATATCATGTTATTGACTATGATGTGAATAGCGGTAAAGTTATTGGAAAAAAAACACACCAAGGTGCTTATGATGAATCCGCATGGTCTAGAGGCCAAGGTTGGGCGCTTTATGGGTATACGATGATGTATCGAGAAACAAAGAAAAAGGAATTTCTAAATCAAGCTAGACATATTGCGAAATATATTTTGAATCATCCGAATATGCCTCATGATTTAATTCCTTATTGGGATTTTGATAAAGATAAGATTGATCAATCTAGTAAGATGTATGCTAAAAAAGATCTTCGGGATGTTTCGGCAGCCACATTGTATGCATCTGCTTTACTTGAATTGGCTCAATATACAAAAGGTAAGGAATCTGCCCTTTATCTTTCTAATGCAGAGACAATGCTTACTAATTTATCCAAAGAACCTTATAAAGCAGTTTATGGGACAAATGGCGGTTATTTATTAAAACATAGTGTGGGGGCACTTCCTTTAAATTCGGAGATTGATGTACCACTGACATATGCTGATTACTATTATGTAGAAGCATTAGTGCGCTATAAAAGGCTCTTGGATGGTGAACCAATGATTAAGGAAATTGCGAAGTAAATACAGTAAAGATAAAAGGAACAAAGGCCCCCATTTAGGCGCCTTTGTTCCTTTTAAATCTATTCGTACCCTGCCTACAATCTCTTTTCAAATATTTAATCCCTTTTGTGTTTTAATTATCCTCGTAGGAGTCTGCTATTTGCTGTGACGGATTATACCCAAATTGTTTCTTAAATTCCCTGCTAAAGTACTTTCTTTCAGAAAATCCGACTGCATAGGCTACCTCACTGACATTCATCGAAGATTTTAGCAACTCCTTCGCTCTGTTAAGCCGGTACATCTTCACATAATTATTGATAGAAAGGTTGGATATCGCCCGGAGCTTTCGGTAAATAATAGGTGTGCTCATACCCATCTTTCGGGAGATAAAATTAACATCAAAGTCATCCGACTGCATATTATCTTCGATCAGTTGATCTAATGTAGCGATAAATTTAGCATCCAGTTCATTGTCGAAATCTGTTTTTTTGACCTGAAATTCCTTGCTCTTTTTATGACTGATTGCTATGAGATTCTGCACAGATAGAAACAACAGCCTATTGTCAAAAGGTTTTGTTAGATAGATGTTTGCTCCATATTGTAGGGCCTGTGTCTGGGATTCACTGTCTGTCACTGCAGTCAACAGGATAACAGGAATATGACTAGTTGCGATATTTGTTTTTACTGCCCGGCATAACTGGGCTCCATTCATATAAGGCATCATCAGATCAGATAAGATCAAGTCGGGAATATACTCTTGCGCTTTCGATAAGGCATCTTCTCCATTGACAGCCGTGATGACGGTATAGTTATCCTGAAGCAAATGAACAATGGTATCCAAAAGCTCTCTATTGTCTTCGACAATGAGAATGGTCTGTTGCAAGGATCTGCCCAATACGGTCGGAGTTGTTGAATTTGATTCATCTATAATGGTTATCAGGGAGTCTGTAGAAGGGGACATGTTGACTTTTGATAGCTTCGGTAAACGTAGGTTGAAAACCGTCCATTCTCCTTTTTCATCTTTCATGGTAAAGCAACGGATCTCTCCTTGATGCTGTAGGACAATCTGCTTGGTTAAGGCTAGTCCGATACCAGTACCTATACTGTCATTTGCTTGTTCCTCCCGATAATATTCTTCAAAGATCTTGAATTGATTGTCCGTTGCGATGCCAATCCCGTTGTCAACGATGTTGATAATGATGTTGTCTTCGCTCTCAAGAAGTTCAAGATAAACTGTGCCATTCTCGGGTGTATACTTAATGGCGTTTGACAATAGGTTGAACATGACCTTGTCAAATTGAACAGCGTCTATGAATTGTAACCCTACGGCATCCAATTGTCGGATATAATAATTGATATGTTTATTCTGGGCAAGATCATTGAGGAGATAGAATGTGTCTTCAATATATTCCCTGAAGGGGATATCGCTCTGTTTCAAGATGAAGTGCTTGTCATCAAATTTTTTGAAATCAAGTAGCTCGTTAACTACCCCCAATAATTTAGCTGCATTCTTTTTAATCCGTTTTATCTTAGATTGGGTAGTCGATAAGTTGGCTGTTTCGGTAATGATTTCATCCAGAGGTGACATGATCAGGGTAAGCGGGGTCCGGATCTCATGCGAAATTTGTGTAAAGAATTTGATTTTCTTTTCCTGTTCTCTTTCGGAATTGATCAACATCTCGCGTTCCACAACAAACTTAATGATAAAGTGTACCCCGAGTGTAAATAGTCCGGCGTATAAGAGGTAGGCCCACCAGGTTCGCCAGAGCGGAGGCTTTATATCAATGTGTATTTGTAGTGGGGTACTGCTCCAGATGCCATCATTATTGCTGGCATATACAATGAGTGTATGCTGTCCTTCGGGAATATTAGTATATCTGACACTTGGTGTATTGGTTTCTATCCAACCTTTATCAAAACCTTCGAGCTTATACCGATATCTATTTTTCTGTGGTTTGATAAAATTGGAACTCGAAAAATTGACCGTGATAAAATTCTCGTCATAAAGTAATTGCAACGTATAGTTATTGGGTTGATCACCTTGCTGGATGCGACTATAGTTTAAGGGTGTATCTTGAAGGAATATATTTCTAAAAAGCACATTCGGTTTTTTCTGATTGAAAGTGATTTTTCGAGTGTCGATCGAAACTAAACCATTCAATGTAGTCACGAATAAAAATCCGGCTTCGCTGCTATAGACCTTAGCCCCTTGCATATTTTTAACAGGGAGACCATCATACTGATTAAGGACAGTATGATACTTTGTGCTCGGATCGAAGAAAATCAGTCCATTTTTGCTGCTGATCCAGAAATGTTTGTCGATCATGACAGGCCAACCTAGGGTGTTATTGGGGAAATGGGCTTTAAGGGCCATATTATCCTTAACATCGAAATGATATAAATCCCCTTTCGAGGTAAGCCAGATATTGCCATCGGGCGCGACATAAAATCCATTGATGTAAAGTGAGTCAATTTGCTTTATGGATTGGACAGTAGCGCTAAAAGTCTTTTTTCGAAATAGCTTTCCTGATTGCAGGAAATAAATCTGTTGTTTATCATCTGCCTGTATCTCATCTATTGTGTTTGCTGCTAGTGAGGAATCAAACTGTGGTGGTTTTTCCTGTTCCGCAATGTAAAGCCCCTTATTTGTGCCTAGATAGATTCGTTGTGCTAGATCTACGTAAATGCTATAAATATTATTTTTCAGGTTTAAGAGATCCTTTTCGAGGAGATAATTTTTGGTGTTGCCCGATTTTAGGTCAATGATGGAGTAGCCTCCACCATATTGTGCGGCATATAATTTTTCATCCCGGACATAGAGGTCTTTTATCAGGTTTGATCGGGTAAATTTGGGTTGTGGACTAGTATTCCCCGTAATTTTATCAATTTTATTGATTCCTTCTTCTTCAGTGCCTATCCAAGCAGCATTCTTGGAAACGGCAAAACTACCCACGATATCACTATTCAACCGTTGACTTAATAGCGAACGTGTAGAGTAGGTTTGTATAGGGATAAAATCAGGATAAACTGCGTTGATACCCCCAAAATATGTTCCTAACCAGACTATTTTTTGATTATCGACAAAGATATCATAAATCGAGTTCTGGCTGAGGGAGTTTTTGATGGATGTATTATGTTTGTAATTTGTGAAAATAGGGGATCCATTGAAAACGGAAAGACCTTTCAATGTGCCAATTAATAGTTCTCCATTTGTATTTTTAATGATTTTACGAACATTATTGCTTAAGAGATTACTATTTCCTTCCGTTAGATTTTTCCAATTTTGACTGGAAAAATTAAACAGAAATAAACCATGTAGTTTTGTCCCTACCCAAAGCGTGTTATCTTTTACATACATCGTACTAAAGATTCGTTCCTTTGGTGGTAGCTGGGGTAAGCCCAGGTTGCGGTTTTCAGATAGCCGCTTGTTTTTATAGGTAAATGATTCGATACCGTTAGCGCTAGCTATTGTATAGGAGTCTGCTCCTGTTTGAACAATAGTTTGTGTATGAGGACGGTCTAAAATTAATTTAAAATCATAAGAGCCTGAGGCGGGAATAGCTATATATAGCCCCCTATTTGTACATAAGAAAATATGGGAGGATAGAATTTGTATGTCTGAGATAAGGACTTTCTCGATAAAGGGCTTTCCTCTTTTTAGGACAGGCTTTCGTTTGTCTATATTGAAAATAAATACCTGAGTAGCGGTAGCTATGAAAAGATCATTATTGTCGTTTATACAAATCTTGTTGATATAATCTAATTTGTTGAATACGCTATCCTGAACTCGAAGGTTTATAATATTCTGTGAGTCATAAATAAACAGATTGGTACCTCCTCCAAACCAAAGTTTTCCATTTTTATCCTGAGCGATACTCAATACTGCCTGTTTATCTAATACATTGTCCTGTGTTAGTGTTTCAAAACTGAAATTCTGGGCCAAACAAGACATAAATGGGCAAAGTAGCCATGCGATAATGATCATGTTTTGGATCTGTTTTACAAGGAAATTCATAGATGAATAGAGGTTATACCATCAAATTTAAGATTTTACCCCTTAATATTTATAAAAATCACCCTATTTAATGACCATACTTAATCAATTTTGAGCTTGTTGAATAACCAATTTTTAATTATAAAACCAATTTCCTAAAGTATGGCTAAGTTTTACGCAATAGGATTGTCCGCGATGACACTATTTTCTGTAGGTACAGTTCACGCCCAGCAGAAAGTAAATGTAACGGGACAAATCAAAGACAGTCAAGGAACACCATTATCAGGTGTAACAATTCGTGAGAAGGGGGGAACGCTCTCTACTTCCACAAATGGATCGGGAACATATTCCTTATCTGTGAACCCTAACGCAACGCTAGTAATTTCTTATGTAGGATACCAAAATCAAGAGATTGTACTAAATGGCCGCAATGCCATTAATGTAACGTTGGAAAGTGCCAGCTCGGCGATTGATGAGGTTGTTGTTGTGGGGTATGGTAAGCAAAAGAAAGAAAAATTGCTTGGATCAGTGAGTACCGTTGATACAAAACAGATTGAAAACAGACCCGTCACAAACGTTTCAACGGCGCTTAGCGGTGTAGCAGCAGGGGTACAAGTCAAGCAAAGCACGGGTAGACCTGGAGCTGACGGCGCTACAATCCGGGTTCGTGGTATAGGGACACTCAATAATTCGGATGCCTTAGTTGTTATCGATGGTATACCTGGTTCAATGGATGCGGTGAATCCCAATGATATTGAAAGCATTTCAGTATTAAAGGATGCATCATCGGCTTCAATCTATGGAACGCGTGCAGGTAATGGAGTTATTTTGATCACAACGAAAAAGGGAAAGGCAAATCAAAAAACGCAACTTAACTACTCCGGTATCTTGTCCCGAACCAAGCCGATGGGAACTCCTGAGTTTGTGTCAGATTATGTGCGTCACATGGAGCTTATGAATGAGGGTACATTCAATTTGGGAAAACCTGCAAAATTTGCTGAATCTACACTTGATCTTTGGCGAAAAGCCAATGCCGATCCCAATGGTGTACTAGCTGCATCTGGCTTGCCTAATTATATCGCTTACCCAAATACCGATTGGACAGATTGGATTTATAATTCGAGCTGGATTCAAAGCCATAATATTTCGGCAACAGGAGGTTCTGAATCGACCAGTTATATGCTTTCGGGCCGGATCTTCGATAATCCCGGTATTATGGAAAATACCGGCGCAAAGAAATACGAACTGAGAACAAACATAAGTACTAAAATCGGAGATCGCTTGACAATTGGGACCAATATGTTTGCATCAACTGAAGACCGGAAAAAGGCGAATGTTGACAATTTGTATAACTTTTTGCGACAATCTACTCCAGGGGTTTATCCGATGTATGATGGTCGATTTGGTGGTGCTGTGGCCGCCGAAGAATCCACCCAGTTGAACAATTTGATGCAATATCTCTATGAACCGCAGGGGATGGATAAAGTGTCGAATTTTAACTCGACTATTTTCGCAAATGTAAAGATCATTAATGGATTGACATTCGAAACCAAATTTAATTACCAAACGCGATTCCGTGAACAAACGGGCAGCTCAATCCCAGTTGATAAATATAGCTTTGAGACAAATAAAATCGTCTTTCCCAAAGGCGTTCTTGCTACGCAAGTACTATCGCAGGGGTACGAAAACCTTCGTACACTTACTTTCGATAACGTCCTTCGTTATGAAACCAGCATCGGTAGACATAATATCGGAGCGCTATTAGGGCATAATGAATTCAAGACAAAATGGTATAATTTCTCGGCTTCGAAAAGGGGTGTCATAGATCCGACGATTTCCAACATTGGTACAGCGAATGAAATGAATGCTATTGATGGCAACGAATACGAAACAAGTATGCGCTCCTTTTTTGGCCGTGTAAATTATGACTTTGACAGCAAATATCTTGTCGAATTTAGTTTACGAAGAGATGCATCTTCCAAATTTGGAAAGGATCTTCAAGCGGGCTATTTCCCATCCGTGGGTTTGGGGTGGTTGCTTTCAAGAGAGTCTTTTATGAAAGGTCTTGAACCATATGTCCAAAATGTAAAGCTTCGTGGGTCTTGGGGTAAATTGGGGAATGATATGAATAATAGCGATCCGGCTAGAGAAAATTATTTACCTGCATTTGCTTTCTACGGCAATGCAGGATATTCCTTTGGTGGATCACAAGTCGGTGGTTTGGAGTTGAGCAAATTTGGGAATAGATTATTGGCCTGGGAAGAGAGTGAAAATAGAGAAGTGGGATTGGAGTTTGCGACTTTTCGAAATAAAGCCTATGTCGAGTTGAATTATTACAACAAATTAACATCAGGCATATTGGTACCGGAGCAATTGCCACTGACCACAGGCACTACGGGTGCGCCGATTGTTAATTCGGCTGCGATGCGTAACAGTGGTATTGAACTTAATTTGACGTGGAAAGACAAGATCGGAGAATTCAGCTATAATATCGGAGGTAACTTTGCTTACAATAAAAACCAAGTAACAAAGCTCAAAGGTCAGTTAGTCAGAGGCTGGAATGACGTCAATGGTACAAATGTTTACAGCACAAATATCGGACAGGTTTCAAATGCGGTAGGTACCAATCAGCGGAATCTCGAAGGGCACATGTTTCAGGAATATTTTTTGAGACAGCGTTACAAAGGTGATGGTAGCTATTATGCTAATGGCGGGGCTGTAAATCCTAATGGCGGACCTCGGGATGGTATGATCCGCACGGAAGCTGATTACAAATGGGTGCAGGATATGCAAACAGCGGGATACAGCTTCTCACCTGTAAATAAACTGGGGGTTGAACAATTGTATTATGGCGATTTTTTGTATGCTGATCTCAACGGAGATAAGGTCTATGGAAATGAGAATGATCAAGATTTTACAGGGACATCTAACATTCCCAAATATATTTATGGTATCAATTTAGGATTTTCTTACAAAGGTTTTGATCTACAGATGCTCTGGTCAGGGGAAGGGAAATTACAATATTATTGGAACGATGAAGGTTATAGTAACAACATTGTCCGTGATGGTAACGGTATTTCTAAACGAGTTGCAGATGACCATTATTTTTATGATCCAGCTAATCCTAGCGATTCGCGAACCAATATAAGTGGATCTTATGCGCGTCTTAAATACAATGGAGAGACAATTAACAATGTTGCCAATAATTTCTACCTCTATGATGCAGATTTTATAAAACTGAGAAATTTGCAGATAGGCTACACCTTTAACAGTAAACTTACTGAAAGATTACATGTGCGCAATTTACGGGTATATTTCTCTGGTGAGAATTTGCTGATGTTTACGAAATTCCCTGGTGCAGATCCTGAAATTGGAGCTGGAGCAAAATATCCTACAATGAAGCAATATGCTTTTGGGTTGAATTTTGGATTTTAATACGAAGATACATGAAGAAGATACTAAATATCGAAAAACAAAGATTGTCTGCATACTGTAAACAATATAATAAATATATGTGGCGTATATCTGCGCTTGCAATTTTACTGGGAACTATGGGGTCTTGTAAAAAAGATCTATTGGATATTAGTTCGAATACCCAAGTTCCAGAGGATAAAATGTGGACAACGGACAACTATACTGATCTTGGTGTAAACGGTGTGTATCAAGCATTACGTTTTGGATATGCAACTGGTGGCACAAATAATCGGGAGCTCTATCAGTATGACCGTTTATCCAACACGTTGATTCCAAGAGGTGGAGATCCTCTATTAAATGCCTCCACGAATACTTCAAATTCACTTTTTGCGGATGTTTGGAGAGAACTATATGAGAGTGTTCACCGCGCGAATGATGCTATCTATGGATTAACAAATATTTCGCCATCGGCCCCTGAGAAGAAAGCGCGTTTGCTTGCGGAGGTTAAATTCCTAAGAGCATTCTATTATTATCGGTTGAATCAGTTGTATAGAGGGGTGCCATTATATGATACACCGATTAACTACAATGAAGCAACCAAACCCAGAAATACAGAAAAGGAAGTTTGGGATTTTATCTTGAAAGATCTGACGGAATCTATCGCTGAGACGAATTTACCAGCAAAGTTGCCCGCAGGAAGTAAAGATTTTGGTCGTATTACGAGATCAGCAGCATACGCACTACGAGGTAAAGTTTATATGTATCTACAAGATTGGGATAAAGCAATCGCAGATTTTCAGTCAGTTAAAGATGCCGGACACCAGTTGTTCCCAGATTATAAGACATTATTTACTGCCGCCAATGAAAAGTCAGATGAGATGATTTTCTCAATTCAGAATATCGCTTTGGACAACTTTGGATCGACAACACAATTCAGTTTCGGAAGCCGCTCCGCTTTTGGCTCCAATTGGAATACCTACATGGTCAGTCCGGATTTTGTAGATTTATACGAGAACAAAGATGGTAGCAAATTTAGTTGGGATGACGTAATCCCTGGTTATAATGCGATGGCACCTGACAAAAGAGAGATATACTTTATCCGTAATAATGTACAACAGGTAGCTGAAGCAAATAAAAAGCCGTCCAAATACACTGACCTTATTGACCCGAAACGAGGATTGGATTTTAAACTTTATTTGCCTAATGGCAATGAGGAAAGATTAAAAAAGGCCTACGACAATCGTGATCCACGCTTAAGTGCAAATGTAATTCTCCCTTATTCAACTTTTGTTGGGACAAATCTCGGAGCTGATCAGACATTTACATCGAGATGGCCACATATTGAAGAATTTAATAATGTGTTTGATCTGCGCACTGACGATCAACCGAGATTTTTTTATATCCCGCGTAAATTTGTGTACGAAGGTGGAAAACCATCTATTCCGAGTCGTGTAGCTGGTGATATAGATTATCCAGTGATCCGTTATGCAGATGTGCTGTTATTGTGGGCAGAGGCACTTAATGAAAAAGGACAGGAAGCAGCAGCGGTGGCCAAAGTAAATGAAGTACGAACGCGGGCCGGGGTAGGACTTTTAAATAGTTCGGCTGTTACCACGGTTAAAGATAAAGCAGATCTTACTAGTCGTATCCGTAATGAACGTAGAAGAGAGCTGTTTGGGGAAGGGGTTATTTACTTTGACGAATTGCGGTGGAAATCCCTCAAAGATCAGGTTTTTAGCGGTAATGCGGGGAACAAACAACCATGGGGCGGAATCGTAGATAGGTATACCTATTTGGGAGACCAACTACTGGTATGGCCTATCCCAGAGTTAGAAAGGCAACGAAATCCTAGTCTAACACAGAATACAGGCTGGAATAATTAATGGAAATAAATTCATTCTGTAAAGAAACTGTTATCAATCGCTTGTGTAATCGTTTGCTAGAGCGATTGATTCTTTTTAGTTTGTTTTTCTATATTAAAATAAAGATTTTTAGTGTTTTATGTGAGCTTGTTGAGCATACATTATTTATAAACCATTATCGATGAAGAGAAGATCTGTATTAAAATTGTTAGGCGGTGCTGGCGTTGGTGCATTGACGGCATCGTTGCCAATGGGGGCGAAGGCAAGTGTTTTATCTGATGAAGGCATAAGTTATGCAGGGAATGACCGTGCTTATTGGGTTTCAATACTAAGCAAGATGGCTACACCTATATTGGATAATATCAGTAAACAGCAATGGCGCAAAAAGATGCCGATGGAGGTAAGTCCTACTTTTGACAGTAGAGATCCGGGCGTTGGATACCTCGAGGCTTTCGGTCGACTGCTGGCAGGTATGGCCCCTTGGCTGGCTTTACCTGATGACAGCTCCGAAGAAGGAAAGCTACGTAAAAAATTACGTGATCAGGCCTTATTGGGGATTCAATATGGTGTAGATCCTCAATCCCCGGATTATTTTACATGGCGAGGTCCTTCATCGCAAACACTGGTAGATGCAGCACATCTCGCCCTTGCGTTTCTAAGGGCACCCAAGGTACTGTGGGAACCATTGGATCAGGTAACAAAGAAAAGGGTTGTCGAAGAATTTAAACTACTACGTAAAATTAAACCTAATGAAAGTAATTGGTTGCTTTTTGCGGCCATGACTGAGACGTTTTTACATTATACCGGTGAGGAGTGCGCACGAGAAAAAATAGATTATGCTGTAAATAAATTTGATACAGAATGGTATGTGGGCGATGGGTGGTATAGTGATGGTGCTCACTTTAGTTTCGATCATTACAATGGTTACGTTATTCACAATATGCAGGTTGAAGCACTGCGCCATAATATAAACGTAGATAAGAAATACAAAGAAATGTTTGATCGTGCTTATAAAAGGATGCAACGATATGCACATCACTTGGAACGCATGATTTCCCCAGAAGGTTATTATATGGTAGTTGGTCGCTCTTCAACATATAAGAATGCTGCTTTTCAACCCTTGGCTGCAGTGGCTCTTGAAAATAGGCTGCCAGAGGATATTTCTAAGGGTCAGGTGCGAGCTGCCTTAACTGCAATACTGAGACATATTTATATTGATAAGACTTTTTCACCTTCTGGATGGCTTAGTATGGGAGTAGTTGGTGACCAGCAGCAGAATTTGGCAGATTACTATACGAATGCTGGCTCTATGTATGTAGCTTCTTTATCCTTCCTTCCTCTGGGATTGCCGGCTAATGATGAATTTTGGACTTGTAGTCCAGAAAAGTGGACTTCGCAAAAGTGCTGGAATGCGGAACAGTTTCCGAAAGATTATTATGTAAATTATTAAAAACTCAAAAAAATAACGTTTTAAATGAACATTCGAAATTATTTAATCCTATTTGGAATAGTAGGATTTGCTCTTCAAGGGGTTTCGTGCCAGACTAAAAGAGGGCTTGCCAAGAATAAGTTAAACCTTGATTCAGCTTTTGTGAATGAAAATCTGGAAGATGCAAAAAAACAAATTAGTTACCTCGCTGCTTCTGTTAAAGAAGCCGATATTCCTACGACTTTCCAAAATGGTAAATATGTGAATTGGGGGTCTAGTTGGTGGTGTTCTGGTTTTTATCCAGGTACTGTATTGTATCTTTACGAATATTCGAATGATACGAAATTGTTAGATGAGGCTAAACGAAAGTTGAAATATTTAGAAAAAGAAAAGAATAATAAAGGTACGCATGACCTGGGTTTTATGCTTTACTGCAGTTTTGGAAATGCATTAAGATTGACAAATGATTCTAGTGCTTATAAGAATGTGCTGAGTACAGGTGCTGCTTCTTTGGCTACACGTTATAAGGATGCGACAAAAACTATTCGATCATGGGATGGTGGTAAGAATTGGGATGGGCAATCTTGGACTTATCCGGTTATTATAGATAATATGATGAATTTAGAGTTTTTAATTGAGGTATCCAAGATGACAGGTAATTCAAGTTATGCTGACATCGCAATTAAACATGCGGATGCAACAATGATCAATCATTATAGAAAAGACTATAGTTCTTATCATGTTGTTGATTATAACAGTAAGGATGGAAGTATAATCTCGAAGAAGACTGCACAAGGTGCTTTTGATGAATCAGCTTGGTCTAGAGGCCAGGCCTGGGGTTTGTATGGATATACCATGATGTTTAGAGAAACTAAGGATCAAAAATATCTACGACAGGCACGAAATATTGCAAATTTTTATTTGAATCACCCAAATTTGCCCCAAGATTTAATTCCGTATTGGGACATGGATCAAAATAAATTAAGTGCTTCAAGTAAATATTACAAACAGAAAGATCTGCGTGATGTATCAACTGCTGCTGTAATGGCTTCTGCTTTATTGGAACTTGCTCAATATACTGATGGGGCTGAAAGTCAATTATATATTGTCAAAGCAGAACAAATGTTGCGGTCATTATCTTCTAAACCTTATAAGGCGGAGTATAAGGAAGCTGGTGGTTATATACTGAAACATAGTGTTGGATCTATTCCACATGAGACAGAAGTTGACGTTCCCTTGACTTATGCGGACTATTATTATATAGAAGCTTTAGTCCGATATAAACGACTATTGGATGGGCAGTCTGTTATCAAAATGTAGATTACCGTTAATTTAAATAGGCACATGAACTATCCGCAGCTTATATGCTATGGATAGTTTTTTTGAGTTTTTTAAGTTTGTATTGGTTGTATTTTATCTTATTATTTCCCATTAAGCTCTGATAATTTATCTTCTTATTATATACTATTGAATTGGGATGCTCACTTATGTTCTTGTTATTTCTCAATTTATTTTAATATCTCGATCAGTTAATTTTTTAAATATTCAATCTAGACAAAAAAATAAAAAAATAATGTGCTAATAATTTGGTAGTTAGAAATTTCTTCGTACTTTTGCAATCCCTTATTGGGGGAAATACGTCTTGAGCGAAGCCCTACTGCTTCGATGGACTTTTAATTAATTAATTTACAACATGTCAGGTATTATTGGAAAAAAAGTAGGAATGACAAGCCTGTTTGATGCAGAGGGAAAAAACATTCCGTGTACTGTTATTCAAGCTGGTCCGTGCGTGGTTACGCAGATACGTACGGAAGAGAAAGATGGCTACGCTGCTGTTCAACTTGGCTTCGATGAAGCTAAAGAAAAGAACACAACGAATTCTTTAAAAGGGCACTTTGCGAAAGCAAATACAACGCCTAAGCGTAAGCTGGTAGAGTTTAAAACTTTCCCAGATGCAAAACAACTTGGTGACGTAGTTGACGTTACACTATTTGAAGAAGGGGAGTATGTTGACGTAGTCGGTACTTCTAAAGGTAAAGGTTTTCAAGGTGTAATGAAACGTCATGGATTTGGTGGTGTAGGTGGTGCGACTCACGGTCAGCACAACAGATTACGTGCTCCAGGTTCAATTGGTGCGGCTTCTTGGCCTTCACGTGTATTTAAAGGTATGCGTATGGCGGGTCGTATGGGTGGTGACAGAATTAAAGTTCAAAACTTACAAGTTTTGAAAGTTTATGCTGATCAAAACCTAATCGTTGTTAGTGGTTCCATCCCAGGAGCTAAAGGTTCTTATGTAGTTGTAGACAAATAGGAAATGGAAGTTAAAGTTTTAAATTTATCAGGTAAAGAAACAGGTGCCAAGGTGCAACTTCCTGAGTCGGTATTTGGGTTAGAGCCTAACGATCATGCGATCTATTTGGACGTGAAACAATACTTAGCGAATCAACGCCAAGGAACTCACAAATCTAAACAACGTAATGAAATCGCGGGTTCAACTCGTAAATTACACAAACAAAAAGGTACTGGTGGTGCTCGTGCGGGTTCTATCAAATCTCCATTGTTTAATGGTGGTGGTCGTGTATTCGGTCCTCAACCACGTGATTACAGTTTCAAATTGAATAAAAAATTGAAACAAGTAGCACGTAAATCAGCGTTAAGCTACAAAGCAATTGATAACAATGTTGTAGTATTGGATGAAGTTAAATTTGACTCAATCAAAACTAAAAATTATGTTGCTTTTGTAAATGCTTTGAATGTAGCAGATGAGAAAACTTTATTGGTTTTATCAGCGCAAGATAATAACGTTTATTTATCAAGCAGAAACTTGAAAAAAGTAAAAGTAACAACTGTAGATCAATTAAATACATATGATGTATTAAATGCGGCTAAGTTATTATTTACTACAGGTTCGCTTAAAACTTTGGAGGAGGCATTAGCTAAGTAATATGGACATTATTAAAAAACCTATCTTAACTGAGAAAGCTTCATTTTTAACGGAAAAATTAAACCGTTATGCTTTCAAAGTAGATCACAGAGCTAACAAAATTCAGATCAAAACAGCTATTGAGGCTATGTTTGGTGTTACTGTTCTTGCGGTTAATACTGCAGTAGTAGCAGGTAAAGCAAAAAGCCGTTACACAAAAGCGGGTTTCGTATCTGGTAGAGCTCCTAAGTATAAAAAAGCTGTCATTACAATTAAAGATGGCGAAACTATTGACTTTTACAGTACTATATAATTAGAGATGGCAGTTAAAAGATTCAAACCGGTAACCCCTGGTACTCGTTTCAGAGTAGGCGCTGACTATTCTGACGTAACAACTAATGTTCCTGAAAAATCATTAGTAGTTGGAAGCAACAAAAGATCGGGCGGTCGTAATAAATCCGGTAAAATGACTATGCGTTACATCGGTGGGGGACACAAGAAAGTATACCGATTAATAGATTTCAAACGCGATAAAAAAGATATCCCTGCAACAGTAGCTACAATTGAGTACGATCCAAACCGTACAGCACGTATTGCATTATTGCATTATGCTGATGGTGAGAAACGTTACATCATCGCTCCAGCTGGTTTAAAAGTTGGAATGACTGTAGTAGCAGGTGAAAAAGTTGCCCCAGAAGTAGGTAATACTATTCCATTAGCAAATATTCCATTGGGTTCTATCATCCATAACATTGAATTGAACCCTGGTCAAGGTGGTTCAATCGCTCGTTCGGCTGGTACTTATGCGCAATTGTCTGCTCGTGATGGTAAATACGCTATTATTAAATTACCTTCAAGTGAAACACGTATGATCTTATTGACTTGCGTGGCTACAATCGGTTCGGTATCTAATCACGATAGAAGAATTGAAGTGTTAGGTAAGGCTGGTCGTAACCGTTGGTTAGGACGTCGTCCAAGAGTTCGTGGTGTAGCTATGAACCCTGTCGATCACCCTATGGGTGGTGGTGAGGGTCGTACCTCAGGAGGTCAGCCTCGTTCACGCACAGGTGTTTTAGCTAAAGGCTTCAAAACACGCGACAAGAAGAAAACATCGAATCGTTACATCATTGAGAGAAGGAAAAAATAATGGCTCGTTCAATTAAAAAAGGTCCTTATATCGATCACAACTTAGAAGGAAAAGTTCTTTCTATGAATGAAACTAACAAAAAGTCAGTTATCAAAACATGGTCTCGCAGATCAATGATTTCTCCTGATTTTGTTGGTCATACCTTTGCAGTGCACAACGGGAATAAATTTATCCCTGTTTATGTAACGGAAAACATGGTAGGTCACAAATTAGGCGAATTCGCTCCTACGCGTACATTCAGAGGCCACGCAGAAAAGAAAAAATAATAGGTAATGGAAGCAACAAAAAAACTTAAAAAGTCTGTTTTAATAAAACAGCGCAAAGAGCAAGAGAAAGCTCAAATAGGAGGAGCTTCTACTGCCAAATTATTAAATTGCCCTACTTCACCTCGTAAGATGCGTTTAGTAGTGGACTTAATTCGTGGCGAGAAAGTAGAGAATGCTTTATATATTTTGAAGCATACAAGCAAGGAAGCAGCAATCCGTGTAGAGAAATTATTATTATCTGCAATTAAAAACTGGGAAGCTAAAAACGAAGGTAAATCAGTTGAAGATAGTCAATTATACGTTAAAGAAGTATCAGTAGCAGGTGGTCGTCAATTGAAAAGATTACGTCCAGCTCCTCAAGGTCGCGGTTACAGAATTCGTAAACGTTCAAACCATGTTACTTTGATCGTTGACAGTAAATCTAACGTTGAACAAAACTAATTTATTGAGAAATGGGACAAAAAGCAAATCCAATAGGTAGCAGATTAGGAATCATCAGAGGTTGGGATTCTAATTGGTTCGGAGGAAAAAACTATGCCGATAAATTAGTAGAAGACGAAAAGATTAGAAAATATCTTTCTGTTCGTATAGCAAAAGGTGGTGTAGCAAAAGTTGTTATTGAAAGAACTTTAAAACGTATCACAGTAACTATTCATACAGCAAGACCTGGTATCGTTATCGGTAAAGGTGGTCAGGAAGTTGATAAGATTAAAGAAGAGTTAAAGAAAATCACTAAGAAAGATGTTCAAATTAACATTTTCGAGATCAAACGTCCTGAGTTAGATGCAAAATTAGTAGCTGAAGGTATCGCTAAGCAATTAGAGGCTCGTATTTCATTCCGTCGTGCAATGAAAACTACAATTGCTTCGACAATGCGTATGGGTGCTGAAGGTATCAAAGTAATGTGTTCTGGTCGTTTAGGTGGTGCTGAAATGGCACGTTCTGAGCAGTACAAAGAAGGAAGAACTCCTTTACATACATTACGTGCTGATATCGACTATGCATTAGCTGAAGCATTAACTACTTACGGTAAAATCGGTATCAAAGTTTGGATCTGTAAAGGTGAGGTTTACGGTAAACGTGACTTATCTCCAAACATTGGTCAAGCTTCTGGTGTGAAAACGCGTGGTGGAAACGAAGGTGGTGCTGATCGCCGTGACAACCGTAAAGGTGGTCGTGGTGGTGATCGTCGTGGTGGAAACAACAATCGTGGTGGAAACAACCGTGGTGCAAAAAGAGATTAATTAATAATAAGATTTTAATATATCCCGTCTCTGGCGGGATTAAAATAGATAACGAACATGTTACAGCCAAAAAGAACAAAGTTCAGAAAGATGCAGAAAGGACGTATGAAAGGTAACGCTTCTCGTGGAGCAGAGTTAGCTTTCGGTTCATTCGGTATCAAATCATTGGAGGAAGCATGGATCACAAGCCGTCAAATCGAGGCAGCTCGTATTGCAGTGACACGTTACATGAAACGTGAAGGTCAAGTTTGGATCCGTATCTTCCCTGATAAACCTGTTACTAAAAAACCTGCAGAGGTACGTATGGGTAAAGGTAAGGGAGCTCCAGAATACTGGGTTGCCGTAGTCCGCCCAGGCCGTATGTTATTTGAAGCAGAAGGAGTATCTTTAGAAATTGCTAAAGAAGCTTTACGCCTTGCTGCTCAGAAACTTCCGGTTCAAACTAAGTTTGTTATACGTAGAGATTACGTAGAAGCATAAATCGTTGGTAATATCATTTTTTTAGCCTTAGGACCGTTACTCCTAAGGCTATATATAAACTAATGATAACCCAATATAACAACTGAAATAAAATGAAAAATTCAGAAATTTTAGAATTATCAACAGAGGATCTAGCTGCTCGTTTAGTACAAGAGAAAGCTGCCCTTAGCAAATTGAAATTTGCACATGCTGTTTCTGCAATTGAGAACCCTAATGTAATCAAAACGGCTCGTAGAGAAATCGCTCGTCTTAGTACGGAGTTGACTGCTCGTAAAGCTGCAGCTAAAAAAGAAACAGCCTCTGAGGCATAAATTAAAGTCGAAATGGAAAGACAATTAAGAAAAACAAGAATCGGCTTAGTAGTTAGCAATAAAATGGAGAAATCTATCGTAGTAAAGGTTGAGCGTAAAGTGAAACACCCTATCTATGGTAAATTCGTTAAAAAAACTACTAAATTTACTGCTCATGACGAAACTAATACCTGTGGTATCGGCGATACGGTATTAATTATGGAAACTCGTCCGCTGAGTAAGACTAAGAATTGGAGATTAGTAGAAATATTAGAAAGAGCTAAATAACATGGTACAACAGGAATCAAGACTAAATGTTGCTGATAACAGCGGAGCTAAAGAAGTTTTAGTAATCCGTGTGTTAGGTGGCACAGGTAAGCGTTATGCTTCGATAGGTGATAAAATTGTTGTTACCATCAAAAGCGCTTTACCTTCAGGAAACGTAAAAAAAGGTACTGTTTCTAAAGCTGTAGTTGTTAGAACTAAAAAAGAAATTCGTCGTAAAGATGGTTCTTATATTCGTTTTGATGACAATGCTGCAGTATTATTAAATAATAATGATGAACCACGTGGTACACGTATCTTTGGCCCAGTTGCTAGAGAATTACGTGAGAAACAGTTCATGAAAATTGTATCACTAGCACCGGAGGTTTTATAATTATGGCATACAAAAAAACAACAACAACTACACACAAAATCAAGATCAAAAAAGGTGATTTAGTGAAAGTTATCGCTGGTAACTCTAAAGGTGTTCAAGGAAAAGTATTGCAAGTTTTAGTGGATGCTAATAGAGCTGTTGTAGAAGGCGCTAATATCATCAAAAAACACACTAAACCAAGTGCGGCTAATCCTAATGGTGGTATTATTGAAAAAGAAGCAGCTATCCATATTTCTAACTTAGCTTTCATTGATCCTAAAACAGGAGCTCCTACACGCGTAGGTCGTAAAGTTAACGAAGATGGTAAAATTGTTCGTGTAGCAAAAAAATCAGGGGAGGAAATTAAATAATGACTTACGTACCAAGATTAAAAGTGAAATATGCGGAGGAAATCCGTACTGCACTTAAAGAAAAATTCCAGTATAAAAGTGTTATGCAGGTTCCTAAGCTTGAGAAAATCGTTGTTTCACAAGGTGTAGGTGCTGCTACTTCAGATAAGAAATTAATTGATAATGCTCTTTCAGAGTTAACATTAATTACTGGTCAACAAGCTGTTGCAACTAAATCGAAAAAAGATATCTCAAACTTTAAATTACGTAAAGGTATGCCTGTTGGTGCACGTGTTACTTTGCGTGATAACAACATGTATGAGTTCTTAGATCGTTTAATCGCTGTATCACTTCCACGTATTCGTGACTTCCGTGGTATCAATGATAAAGGTTTCGACGGTAGAGGTAACTACAACTTAGGTATTACTGAGCAAATCATTTTCCCTGAGATCAACATTGATAAAATCAACAAAATTCAAGGTATGGACATCACTTTCGTGACTAGCGCAGGAAACGATGTTGAGGCTTTAGAATTGTTGAAACAATTCGGTTTACCATTTAAAAATCAAAATACTAATAACAATGGCTAAGGAAGGATTAAAAGCTCGCGAAGTAAAACGCGCTAAATTAGTAGCTAAATTTGCTGACAAACGTGCTGCGTTAAAAGCTGCTGGTGATTATGCTGCATTAGATAAATTACCTAAGAATGCTTCTCCAGTTCGTTTACACAACCGTTGTAAATTAACAGGACGTCCTAAAGGATATATGCGTCAATTCGGTATCTCTCGTGTTACATTCCGTGAGATGGCGTTAGACGGTAAGATCCCGGGGGTTAAAAAAGCTTCTTGGTAATATCAAAAAAATAAGTAATTTTGCCCCAGCAAATCTTATATAAGATTTGCTAGGGTTTTTTACGTTAAAATTTATTAATCGATAAAAGGTCTGTCCCAAAGGTTGGGAAGGAAACCGTTGTCACAATTTTATATATAATGAATACAGATCCAATAGCGGATTACCTTACACGAGTAAGGAATGCCATTAAGGCCAACCACAGGGTTGTTGAAATTCCTGCATCGAACCTTAAAAAAGAAATTACTAAAGTTCTTTTTGATAAAGGTTACATTGCTAATTACAAATTTGAAGAGACTGGAGTTCAAGGCACAATCAAAATCGCTTTGAAATACAATCCTATTAGCAAGATCTCGGCTATTCGTACGTTGACACGTGTGAGTAAACCTGGTTTAAGAAAGTATGCAAGTGTTGAGACTATGCCTCGTGTTTTGAATGGTTTGGGTATCGCTGTTTTGTCAACTTCTAAAGGAGTTATGACAGACAAAGAAGCTCGCTTACAAAATGTTGGCGGTGAAGTTTTATGTTACGTTTATTAATCTAGGAAAATCACAAAGAAATGTCAAGAATTGGAAAAGCGCCTATCGCTATACCTGCTGGTGTAACGGTGACTGTATCTGACAAGAATTTAGTTACGGTAAAGGGCCCTAAAGGTGAATTAACACAACAAGTTGATCGTGACATTACAGTTGCTCAAGAAGATGGTAACATCGTTGTAACTCGTGCTACAGATCAAAAAAGACACAAAGCATTACACGGATTATACCGCTCTCTATTGAGCAACATGGTTGTCGGTGTAACTGAAGGATACAAAACTACTCAAGAATTAGTCGGTGTGGGTTACCGTGCAGCATGTACTGGTAATGTATTAGAGTTAACTTTAGGTTTCTCTCACCAGATTGTATTTATGTTGCCAAAGGAAATTACAGCAACAACTACTGCAGATAAAGGTAAAAATCCTACTATCACTTTAGAATCTATCGACAAACAATTAATCGGTCAAATTGCAGCGAAAATCCGCGGTTTCCGTAAACCAGAGCCATACAAAGGTAAAGGTATTAAGTTTGTAGGTGAAGTATTAAGAAGAAAAGCAGGTAAATCAGCTAAAAAATAATAACCATGGCAGGACATAAAGCATCTCGTAGAGAGAGAATCAAAAAAGGAATCAGAAAACACCTGGCTGGATCAACAGAGCGTCCACGCTTGTCAGTTTTTAGAAGTAATAAAGGTATCTACGCTCAGATTATTGATGATGTTGCAGGAAAGACATTAGTGTCAGCTTCTAGCACTTCAAAAGATTTTGCTGCTTCAGGCAACAAAGTTGAGCAGTCAAAAGCAGTAGGTAAATTGGTTGCAGAAAAAGCAGTTGCAGCTGGAATTAGTAAAGTAGTTTTTGACCGTAATGGGTACTTATACCATGGCCGTATCAAATCTTTGGCTGAAGGTGCTCGCGAAGGCGGTTTAGACTTTTAATCATAGAAGAAATGGCATTAAGCAATATAAAAAGAGTAAAATCAAGCGAGATTGAATTAAAAGATCGCTTAGTAAGTATCCAACGTGTAGCTAAAGTTACTAAAGGTGGTCGTACTTTCAGTTTCTCTGCAATCGTGGTTGTAGGTGATGAAAACGGCATCGTTGGTTTCGGTTTAGGTAAAGCGAAAGAGGTTACTGAAGCAATTACGAAAGGAATTGATGACGCTAAGAAAAACTTAGTTAAAGTTCCTATTATCAAAGGTACTGTTCCTCACGCTCAATATGGTAAATATTCAGGTGGTTCAGTTTTGATTAAACCAGCAATCGCAGGTACAGGAGTTTTAGCAGGTGGTGCAATGCGTGCCGTATTAGAATCTGCAGGTATTAAAGACGTATTAGCAAAGTCATTAGGTTCATCTAACCCACACAACGTGGTAAAGGCAACTATTGACGCTTTAGCTAATATGCGTGATGCGTACACAGTAGCACAGCACCGCGGTGTCGATTTAAACAAAGTATTTAACGGTTAATTATCATGGCAAAAATTAAAATCACCCAGATAAAGAGCGTTATCGACAGAAGCGAGCGCCAAAAGAAAACTATTGAGGCATTAGGATTGAAAAGAATCAATCACTCAGTAGAAGTTGAAGCTACACCTGCTATCATTGGTATGGTGAGAAAAGTGAATCACTTAGTAGCTATCAGCACTATTTAATATTAGCATATGGAAAGGGCTTTAGGGTCTTTTCCATTACTTGCTATCAATCAATTTTTTAATAGTTAGGACCTGTTTAGTGAAAGCGAAGGCCTAACACAATTTAGTTTTAAAATGAACTTAAGTAATTTAAGACCTGCAAAAGGTTCCGTAAAAAATCGTAAACGTATTGGTCGTGGTACAGGTTCTGGTCGCGGTGGTACTTCTACACGTGGTCACAAAGGGGCTGGTTCTCGTTCAGGTCATAGTACAAAGATCGGTTTTGAAGGTGGTCAAATGCCTTTGCAACGTCGTGTGCCTAAATTTGGTTTCAAAAACTTAAACCGCGTAGAGTATAATGGTGTAAACTTAGATGCTTTGCAAGAATTAGTTGAGAAGCATAATTTGACTATTGTAACTTTAGAAGAATTAGTTGCTCATGGATTAGTAGCTAAGAAAGATAAAGTTAAGATCTTGGGTCGTGGTGAGTTGAAAGCAAAAGTTGAAGTTACAGCACATGCGTTCTCGGCTTCTGCTCAAGCAGCTATTGAAGCAGCAGGCGGTTCTATTGTTAAACTTTAATAAATGAAGAAACTAATCACAACCTTAACCAATATTTGGAAAATAGACGATTTACGTACACGTATTTTGAATACGTTGCTATTTCTTCTGATTTACCGTATTGGATGTCATATTGTATTACCTGGAGTTAATCCTCAAGCTTTGGCTTCTGGTCAAAAAGAAGGATTACTTGGGTTGCTAGATATGTTTGCAGGGGGGTCATTCTCTCGCTCAGCTATCTTTGCATTGGGTGTAATGCCTTATATCTCGGCATCCATTGTTGTTCAGTTACTGGGCATCGCGGTTCCTTATTTCCAAAAAATGCAGAAAGAGGGTGAAAGTGGTCGTACTAAAATGAATCAAATTACTCGCTATCTAACGTTAGCGATTACTTTGCTTCAAGCGTTTGCGTATGTTAGAACTCAAATTGAGCCTGCTGCGAAAACATTAGCAGATCCTATGTTCACTATTCTTACTGCAATAGTTTTGACAGCGGGTACTTTGTTTGTAATGTGGCTAGGAGAAAAGATTACTGATAAAGGTATTGGTAATGGTATTTCCTTGATCATTATGACTGGTATTATCGCACAATTGCCAAGTGGTATTACTGCGGAGTGGGTATCACGTATGAGTAAAGGTGGTGGTGGACCAATTCCATTATTATTGGAGTTTTTAGCTTTGTTCTTTGTAGTTGTATTTACAATTTTAATTGTACAAGGAGTCCGTAAGATTCCTGTTCAATATGCGAAGAAGATTGTTGGAAATAAACAAGTGGGTGGAGTAAGACAGTATATACCATTAAAGGTTAATGCTGCTGGTGTAATGCCAATCATTTTCGCGCAAGCGATTATGTTTGTGCCAATGAGTCTGGGTCAATTTTTCCCTAATCTTCAGTCTGATTTCTTAACATCGTTGAGTAACTATACATCTGTTGCTTATAATGTAACTTTTGCTGTTTTGATTATAGCATTTACATTTTTCTATACAGCAATTATGGTTAATCCTCAGCAGATGTCTGATGATATGAAGAAAAATGGTGGATTTGTTCCAGGTATCAAACCAGGTCTAGAAACAAGTAACTTTATTGATCGTGTGATTTCAAATATCACATTCCCGGGAGCAATTTTCCTTGCGATTATTGCTATATTACCTGCTATTGCAAGTTTATTCGGTATTAATAATCAATTTGCGCATTTCTACGGAGGTACGTCCTTATTGATTTTGGTAGGTGTTGTGTTGGATACTTTGCAACAAATTGAAAGCCACTTATTGATGCGTCACTATGACGGATTAATGAAAACTGGACGTATAAAAGGAAGAACTCCTGCGTCAGTTGAGGGTGTAGATCAGTCGGCAATTTAAATTCTTTAGATGTCTAAAGTATATTATAAATCAGAGGAAGAAATAGAGCAAGTGCGTTTGTCTGCAAATGTACTTTCGCAATTGCTTGGTGAAGTTGCTAAGGTTATTAAACCTGGCATCACCACCTTATCTCTTGATAAGTTAGCTTACGAGTTTATCCATGATAATGGTGGTACGCCTGCGTTCCTTAATTATCATGGATTTCCATACTCACTTTGTATTTCTGTTAACGATCAGATCGTTCATGGATTTCCAAGTGATTATATAATCAAAGATGGAGATCTTGTTTCTGTTGACGGTGGCGTAAATCTAAACGGTTTTATTAGTGATTCAGCTTACACTTTTGGTGTGGGTAATGTTACTGAAGAAGCGCAGCTGTTACTTGATGTAACAAAAGAATCTATGTACAAAGGCATAGAGCAAGCTGTAGCTGGAAAACGTGTTGGAGATATCGGTGCAGCTATACAGGAACATGTTTCTAAATATGGTTTTGGTATTGTACGAGAATTAGTTGGACATGGTGTCGGTTTTCATTTACATGAAAAACCTGAGGTGCCAAACTACGGTAAACGTGGTGCTGGTGCTAAGCTAGAGTCTGGCTTAGTTATTTGTATTGAACCAATGATCAACGCAGGAAAGGCAGGCGTGAAGTTTTGGGATGACGGATGGACAGTAAGTACTGTTGATGGTAAACTGTCGGCGCACTTCGAGCAAATGGTCGCTATTCGAAAAGGTGAACCCGATGTGCTGTTGACATTTGAACATGTAGAGAAAGTTTTAGGTGAAAAATAGTTGATTTTCAATTATTTTATATATCTTTGCACTCCTGTTTGCAGGCTATTTAACAAAATAATAATCAAGAATATATGGCTAAACAAGCCTCAATTGAACAAGATGGAATAATTAGAGAGGCACTTTCTAATGCTATGTTTAGGGTGGAATTGGAAAATGGGCATGAAATCATTGCTCATATTTCTGGTAAGATGCGTATGCACTATATCAAAATTTTGCCTGGGGATAAAGTTAAATTAGAAATGTCTCCTTATGATTTGACTAAAGGACGTATCACATACCGTTATAAATAACGGATTGGTAGTCTGATAGTGCAAGCTTTTGAAAATATTAAAATCATGAAAGTAAGAGCATCAATAAAAAAACGTAGCGCTGATTGTAAGATCATTCGTCGCAAAGGAAAAGTTTTTGTAATCAACAAAAAGAACCCTAAGTACAAACAACGTCAGGGTTAATTATTTAAAAATAATCGCTAAACATATATGGCAAGGATAGCAGGTATTGACTTACCTAAAAACAAAAGGGGTGTTATCGGCCTTACCTACATTTTTGGTATCGGTCGTACAACAGCAGAGCTTATCTTAGATAAGGCGGAAATCAGTCATGACATTAAAGTTCAAGATTGGAATGATGATCAGTTAGCAGCAATTCGTACTTTGATTTCTGATGAGATTAAAGTGGAAGGTGCTTTACGTTCTGAAATTCAATTAAACATTAAACGTTTAATGGATATCGGTTGTTACCGTGGATTACGTCACCGTAAGCATTTACCAGTTCGTGGTCAACGCACTAAAAACAACTCTCGTACTCGTAAGGGTAAACGTAAGACAGTTGCAAACAAGAAAAAGGCTACTAAATAAAAATTAAGAAATGGCTAAAACTAAAAAAGCTGCAAAAAAACGTATTGTTGTTATTGAGCCTGTTGGTCAAGCACACATCAATGCTACGTTTAATAATATCATTGTAACTTTGACTAATAATCAAGGTCAAACTATTTCTTGGTCAAGTGCTGGGAAAATGGGTTTTAGAGGGTCTAAAAAGAATACACCGTACGCGGCAGGACAAGCAGCAAATGACTGTGGAAAAGTTGCATACGATTTAGGTCTACGCAAAGTAGAAGTATTCGTAAAAGGACCTGGTGCTGGACGTGAGTCGGCTATCAGAACATTACAAACTGTTGGAATCGATGTGACTACTATCAAAGATATCACACCACTTCCTCACAACGGTTGTCGTCCTCCAAAACGTAGAAGAGTTTAATTAGGTTAAAGATAAGATTCATTAGCTAAAGGCTAATAGATACTTTAAGAGAAAAAAAATGGCTAGATATACAGGACCTAAGTCCAAAATTGCCCGTAAATTTAGAGAGCCGATTTTCGGCCCAGATAAAGCGTTAGAAAAAAAGAATTATCCTCCTGGACAACATGGAGCATCTAAACGCAGAGGTAAACAATCTGAATACGCTATTCAGTTGTTGGAAAAGCAAAAAGCAAAATACACTTACGGGGTGTTAGAGCGTCAATTCGCTAATTTGTTTGTTAAAGCTGCCTCAAAACAAGGTATTACAGGGGAGATCTTCTTGAAATTATTAGAAGCTCGTTTAGATAACACGGTTTACCGTTTAGGTATTGCCCCTACTCGTTCTGCTGCACGTCAGTTAGTATCGCACAAACACATTACTGTTAACGGAGAATTAGTTAACATTCCATCATATAGCTTACGTCCAGGTGATGTAATCGCTGTTCGTGAGCGTTCTCAAACTCTTGAAACAATCACTGATTCAGTTGCTGGTAGAATCATCAACAAATACTCATGGTTGGAGTGGAATGCAAAAGAACTTACAGGTACTTTCTTAAGTTTTCCTGAGAGATCTGACATTCCTGAGAATATCAAAGAGAACTTAATCGTAGAGTTATACTCTAAATAATAAATAAAGTAGCAATATGCATAGTCCATTATGGATTATGCATATTCTATTGTATTGCAAGTATTATTACAAAAACTTTAAAAAGAAATAAATGGCAATTTTAGCATTTCAAAGACCGGATAAAGTTATCATGCAAAAATCTACAGATTTTGATGGTACGTTCGAATTTCGTCCATTGGAGCCTGGTTTTGGTGTAACCATTGGTAATGCTTTGCGCCGTATTTTATTGTCCTCATTAGAAGGATATGCAATTACGTCGATAAGGTTTTCAGGCGTTTCGCACGAATTTTCAACTATCAAAGGTGTAGTTGAAGACGTTACGGAGATCATTTTGAATTTGAAACAAGTTCGTTTTCAAAAAACTGGTGATCAAGGTGATAGCGAAAAGATATTTGTAGTAATCAATGGTCAAGAGCAATTCTCAGCTGGTGATATCACAAAATTCTCAAACAACTTTACAGTATTAAATCCTGATTTGGTTATCTGTAACATGGATAGCTCGGTTACAATTGAAGTAGAATTGAGCGTAGCTAAAGGTCGTGGTTATGTAAATGCTGATGAGAATAAAGTCGTTGATGGTCCTGTAGGATTAATCGCGATTGATTCGATCTTTACTCCGATTAAGAATGTTAAATTTACCATTGAGAACTACCGCGTAGAACAAAAAACTGACTACGAGAAATTGTTGTTAGATATTTCTACAGATGGTTCGATTCATCCAGAAGAAGCTTTAAAAGAAGCTGCTAAAATCTTAATTCAACACTTTATCTTATTCTCTGATGAGAATATGCTTCTTGAGTCTCAGACTAAAGAGGAAACTAAAGTTGTTGATGAAGAAATTTTACATATGCGTAAAATTTTGAAAATGGAATTAGTTGACTTAGATCTATCAGTTCGCGCATTGAACTGTTTAAAAGCTGCTGATATTCGCTCACTATCTGAATTAGTTACTTATGACGTAGCAGATATGTTGAAATTCAGAAACTTCGGTAAAAAATCATTAAGCGAAATCCAAGAATTGGTTAAATCGAAAGGTTTATCATTTGGAATGAACTTGTCTAAATATAAGTTAGACGAAGATTAATATATTAATAAGCGGCTTGTATATAATTCCCTCTGTGAAGAGACGGTATATACATTAAAATTAAATTAAAAATGAGACACGGAAAAAAAGTAAATCACTTAGGTCGTACTGACAGCCATAGAAAGGCAATGTTAGCTAACATGGCAACGTCATTAGTAAAACATAAACGTATTACAACAACTTTAGCAAAAGCTAAAGCGTTACGTAAATATGTTGAGCCTTTGATTACTAAATCTAAAAACGATACGACTCACTCTCGTCGTACTGTTTTCGCTTACTTAAAAGATAAAGAGGCTGTTACTATCTTGTTCCGTGAAATTTCGGAAAAAGTAGCTAATCGTCCAGGTGGTTATACACGTATTATCAAAATGGAAAATCGTTTAGGTGATAATGCTGAAATGGCATTCATCGAATTGGTAGACTATAATGAAATTTACGGTGCTAAAGCTGCTACTGAGAAAAAAGCAACTCGTCGTCGTGGTACTTCTAAGAAGAAAGCTGATACAACTGAAGATGCTCCAGCTGAATCAGATGTTACTGCGTCTACAGAAGAAGAAAACAAAGACTAGTTCTTTAACTTTTTTAGATATAAAGCCTATCATGAAAATGATGGGCTTTTTTATTTTTAACGGATTTTTAGGAAGACTTAGCTATATTTGCAATGCATATCGGACTTATGTTTCTCATTTAATTATTTATTCATTATCAATGGACTTATTTAACGTTTATCCCATTAATCCAATCAATATTGTAAGAGCACAGGGCTCAACGGTGTGGGATGCCGAAGAAAATCCTTACTTGGATTTATATGGTGGTCATGCTGTGATTTCAATTGGTCATACGCATCCACATTATGTTCAACGTATCACAGAACAATTAAATCAAATTGGATTTTATTCGAATTCTGTGGAGATTCCTATTCAGCGTGAATTAGCTCGATTATTAGGTGAAGTTTCTGGGAAAGAGGATTATCATTTGTTTTTATGTAATTCAGGTGCAGAGGCAAATGAAAATGCATTAAAGTTGGCTTCTTTTTATAATTCAAGAAAAAAAGTGATTGCTTTTTCAAAAGCATTTCACGGTCGTACATCTTTGGCAGTAGCTTGTACTGATAATCCAAGTATAATTGCTCCTGTTAATGAGACTGATAACGTCATTTTCTTACCATTTAATGATGAAGAGGCTTTATCTACTGCTTTCAAAAATTATGGCGAGGAAATTTCATCGGTGATTATTGAAGGTATACAGGGTGTTGGTGGTATAAGGGAGGCGTCTGTTTCATTTCTTCGGCTAATACGTACACTCTGCGACCAGTATGCTTCTGTATTTATCGCTGATTCAGTACAATGTGGTTATGGCCGTTCTGGTTTGTTTTATTCTCATGATTATGCTGGGATAGAAGCTGATATTTATACTATGGCAAAAGGTATGGGTAATGGTTTTCCTATCGGTGCAATTAGCATCGCTCCAAAATTTGTTGCAACATACGGTATGCTTGGAACTACTTTTGGCGGAAATCATTTGGCTTGTGCAGCCGCTGTTGCTGTCTTAGAAGTTATTAAACAGGATAGTTTAATTCAAAATGCAGCTACTGTTGGATCTTATTTAATTGAAGAATTACGCAAATTTGATCAAATTTCTGAAGTAAGAGGAAGAGGACTGATGATAGGTATTGATTTACCTAGTGAATTAGCGCATGTAAGAAAAGATCTGTTGGAGAAGCATAGAATATTTACAGGTGAAGCAAAGCCTACTGTAATACGCTTATTGCCCGCATTAAATACAACAAAAGAAATGGCCGATCAATTTTTAACGGCTTTTACAGAAATTTTGGAAGGTTAGTTTTTTGAATAAGATAAATATATGAAAAAGTTTTTTTCAGTTAAAGATGTTGCTAGTGTTTCTGAAATAGTTAAAGAAGCAATGGAGTTGAAAGCTAATCCTAACACTTTGGAAAGTTTGGGCAAATACAAAACATTGGGTCTGGTATTTTTAAACCCAAGTTTGCGCACACGTTTAAGTACTCAAAAAGCAGCTATGAATTTAGGAATGAACGTCATGGTTATGAATATGGATAAAGATGGCTGGGCATTGGAGACTCAAGATGGTGTCGTAATGAACGGAACTACTGTTGAACATATTCGTGAGGCCGCAGCGGTAATGGGTGAGTATTGTGATATTTTGGGCTTACGTTCTTTTCCTAAATTGAAAAATAGGGATGAGGATTATTCTGAAGATTTATTTAATAAGTTTATCGAATATTGTGGTGTTCCTGTTGTGTCTTTGGAAAGTGCAACCCGCCATCCTTTACAGAGTTTAACTGATATTATAACAATAACTGAATATAAAGTCACAGAAAAACCAAAGGTTGTTTTAGCGTGGGCACCACATGTAAAAGCTTTGCCACAAGCGGTACCAAATTCTTTTTCAGAGTGGATGTGTCAAGCGCAGGTTGAAGGCCTAGTTGATTTCACTATAGCACATCCAGAGGGATATCAATTGTCTGAAGAGTTTACTGAGGGTGCAAAGATTTCAAATGATCTAGATCAGAGTCTCAAAAATGCAGATTTTGTTTATGTAAAGAATTGGTCTTCTTATGAAGAATATGGTGAAGTATATCCAGTTATTGAAAATTGGTTAATTGATAATGAGAAATTAGCGTTAACAAATAACGCAAAGGTTATGCATTGCTTACCAGTAAGACGTGATTTAGAATTATCCGCAGAGGTACTTGATGGGCCTAATTCTTTAGTCATTAAGGAAGCTGGTAATCGTGTATGGGCAGCACAGGTTGTTTTAAAACGTATGCTTGAAAGCTTAGAAAAAAATAAATAGGTCTGTAAATAAATTATTTTGGAAGATTTAGAGAGAAAGATGTCAAATAGTGGCCTTAATATTATAAAAATTGGTGGCAATATTATCGATGATGAAGTATTGTTAGACTCATTTTTGGAAAAATTTGCGGCTTTGCCTGGCAAGAAAATCTTAGTGCATGGAGGAGGAAAGATTGCGACACGTATTGCAACAGATTTGGGAATTGAAGCTAAGATGGTGGAAGGCAGAAGAATTACAGATGAAGCAATGTTGCGGGTCGTTACAATGGTGTACGCGGGTTTAACTAATAAAAATATTGTTGCGAAGCTTCAAGTTTTACAATGTGATGCTATTGGTTTAAGTGGTGCAGATGGAGGTACAATTAAAGCAATAAAGCGACCTGTTAAAGATATTGATTACGGCTTTGTCGGAGATATTTTGCACGATTCTGTCAATACTGCTTCTATTAAGAAATTTTTGGAAGCGGGATTTGTTCCTGTATTTTCTGCAATAACTCATAATGGTTTAGGACAACTTTTAAATACCAATGCAGATACGATCGCATCAGCTTTAGCTGTTGGGCTGTCATCATTATATGATACATCTCTGGTATATTGTTTTGAAAAAAATGGTGTACTTAAAGATATCAATGATGAACAGTCTGTAATTAATTCAATCCGTGCCGACGAATTTTTACAGTTAAAGGAAGACGGTGTTATTCATGATGGAATGGTACCAAAATTACAAAATGCATTCGATGCTATACAAAAAGGTGTTCGGAATGTGTATATTGGTCATGCCAATAATTTGCACTTATTCCAACAGGGCCAATTTGGCACTTGTTTGACCTTAAAATAGAACTTTACTCATGAAAAGAATTACCATTATCGGAACAGGCAATATTGGTTTGTCTCTTGCAAAAGGATTAGTAAAAAATCAGTTTTGTAATGCAGATCAAATCACTTTAACAAGACGTAATATTAAAGCCTTAAATCAAGAAAGGCAAGATGGTTTTGTTGTTACAGATAGTAATGTCGAAGCAGTTAGAGATGCCGATATTATTGTCTTTGCAATTTTACCACAACAATTACGAAAAGTTTTGGAAGAAATAGCTCCGATAGTTCAAGGTTCTAATCAGGTTTTTGTATCTGTTGTATCTGGGGTAAGTTGCGTTGATATAAAAGAAGTGCTTGGAGTAAATGCATTGGTCGTAAGGGCAATGCCAAATACAGCAATTGCAATTGGTCAATCGATGACATGTATTGCAACTGATAATGCACCTTCAGATATTGTGAAGGATGTAGAAGTTATGTTCGAAACGGTGGGCGCAGTTGTGGTTATTAACGAAGATTTAATGACTTCTGCTACTGCATTATGTGCTTGTGGTATTGCTTTTTTCTTGAGAGCTATACGAGCAGCTTCACAGGGGGGAGTAGAAATTGGTTTTCATGCGCATGATGCTCTTAAAATGGCTGTTCAGACAGCGAAAGGTGCCGCAGATTTATTATTGCAAACTCAATCACATCCTGAAAGTGAAATTGATAAGGTGACTTCGCCTAAGGGGTGTACTATTGCAGGGCTTAATGAAATGGAACACCATGGTTTCAGTTCCGCATTTATTAAAGGAATAAAATTGTCTGCGCAAAAAGCTGGAGGCCTCTACAATGAATAATCGAGTTCAGTTATTTGAAGAAAGTTTAGCCTTATTAACGTCTTTAATACGTACCCCTTCTTTTAGTAGAGAGGAAGGAGAAACTGCAACGATAATAGCACAATTCTTTACTGCGAAAGGAATTGTTCCCTATAGAAAAGCAAATAATATTTGGGTTTATAATAAATGGTATAGTACCGATAAGCCTACAATACTGTTGAACTCACATCATGACACGGTAAAACCAAATACTGGTTATACAAGAGATCCATTTTCTCCAGATATAGTAGATGGAAAACTTTATGGATTAGGAAGTAATGATGCAGGTGGATGTTTGGTTTCTTTGATTGCAACTTTTCTACATTTTTATGAAGACAAAGATTTAAAATATAATTTTTGTTTAGCAGCTACTGCTGAAGAGGAAATCTCCGGTAAATGTGGAATTGAATCAATTGTTTCAGATTTAGGAGCTTTAGATTTTGCAATAGTAGGAGAACCAACTTTAATGGATTTAGCGATTGCAGAAAAGGGCCTAATGGTATTAGATTGCACTGCTCATGGCATATCAGGCCATGCTGCACGAGATGAGGGAGAAAATGCTTTATATAAGGCATTAGCAGATATCGAATGGTTTAGATCCTACCAGTTTGAGCGTGAATCAAATAAATTAGGACCCATTAAAATGTCCGTGACGATGATTCAGTGTGGTGTTCAACATAATGTTGTTCCCGCAACTTGCGATTATGTTGTCGATGTTAGAACAACAGATGCATACAGTAATGAAGAAACATTAGAAATAATAAAACTACATGTACAGTCTGATGTCCATGCTCGTTCAACACGTTTAAATTCATCTTCTATTCCAGAAGATCATCCTCTTGTTTTGTCAGGTGTTAGTGTTGGAAAAAAGACTTATGGCTCTCCTACAATGAGTGATCAAGCATTGTTGCGGATACCTTCTGTGAAGTTAGGACCGGGCTTCTCCGGACGATCGCATATGGCCGATGAGTATATTTTCTTGGATGAAATAAGGAAAGGCATTGACGATTATATTAATATTTTAGAAAAAATCGTATAAACAAAAAAGCACAAAATTTATTTTGTGCTTTTTTGTTTATCCTGTCCCGTCCTGAAATAAGTTGACATCTAACTCAGCTTATTATGAAAAAAGAACTAAAGAACA
>NZ_JBHUPE010000001.1:199947-727733 GCF_042686355.1 Sphingobacterium anhuiense | reverse complement strand
GAAATAGTCAAGTAAGGATAATTATCGTTAAATTTATATGTCAACCTATTCTAGGACGCTACAGCTTTAATACTTTTCAATTACTTACTCTTCTATCAGTAATAATAACCATTTAATTAGATACAGAATTTGAATTTATTGTGATCGCTTTTTTCAGATAAAGCTTTTTTATTTAGAATTAATCCATTGAGCTATTTGATCATTTAAATTTATTCTTTAAACTAATTGGTATTAAGTTAAATTGTCTTTTTTTTGTTACATGATGTACTTGTTACAATAAGCTCTTGTATTTTTAGTTGTTAATTATCAGTGTTTTATGGTAATGTTAGTAATATTTTTCGTGAATAATTATGAAAAATCAATCGATTGCGTACATTAGGTAACAACTAAACATATGGTGCTAGGGGAGATTCTTTCAATAGGGTTTAGCACTGATTAAATTACCAAATTAAACCTTTTTCACATTATGAGAAAACTATTACAGTTTCTTAATGAGGATTTTATTGAACATAAAAAATCGATAAAATACTCCCTTTGGGCGTCCACAGCGCTCGTATTAATTAGCCATCAGTCATTAGGTAATCCGATGTCAAAATTTGCTGATGTGTCAAGTTATGTGATCAATACACAGATTACGCAAAACCCTGTTCGAGGAAAGGTTCAGGATGCCGCGACTAAAGAACCCATCGCTGGAGCAACAATTAGAGTCGTGGGAAAGACTTTAGCAACCTCTTCCGATGCGGAGGGTAATTTTCAGATTGATGCAGCCTTAAATGATGTATTGGAAATTACTTATGTCGGTTTTTCAAAGCAATCTGTGAATGTGACATCAACATCACTTCCACTAATTGTTGGGATGCAAGGACAAACTGGTGATTTGGATGAGGTAGTAGTAACCGGATACAGCACACAACGTAAAAAAGATCTGACCGGATCTGTTTCAGTTGTAAATGTTAATCAGTTAAAAAGTACACCAGCTGCAAGTGCTGTAGAATCTTTACAAGGACGTGCAACAGGGGTGCAGGTGGTAACAGATGGTGCTCCAGGTGCAACTCCTCAGATCAAAATTCGTGGTTATAGTACGATCAATAATAATGAACCATTATACGTTATTGATGGTGTACCCTATGAAGGAAAATTAAGTTGGTTGAATCAAAATGATATTGAAAGCCTACAGGTCCTAAAAGATGCATCCGCAGCTTCTATATATGGCTCACGAGCCAATAATGGGGTTATCATCGTAACCACCAAAGCTGGGAAAATGGGAAAACCTCAAATTAATTTTGACAGCTATTACGGTATTCAATCACCAAATAAGAGCCGTTTTCCAAAGATGTTGAGTCCACAACAGATTTTGGATATCAACAATGGTTTAAGTGGAAAGAAAGATGTTCTACCAGACTATTTACTTGCGGGAAGTGCCGTTGGAAGTTTGATCAAACCGAGTGATTACGATATGTCCAAATACAATTATGCGGATAATAAAGAAGAGTTTTATCAAATTACCAAAGCAAATAAGGCCGGTACCAATTGGTTTGATGCATTATCTAGAAATGCACCTACGCAATCCTATCAATTAAGCGCGACCGGTGGAGGTGAAAATGCTACTTATGCAGTTTCTGGAGGTTATTTGGGACAAGAGGGTACCATTATCCATACCGGATTTGAACGTTTTAATGTTCGCTCTAATACCAACTTTTCGGCTTTTAATAAAAAGCTCAGATTTGGCGAGAACATGCAATATAGTATGACCAAAGGACATGGTATAGGAGTAAACACAAATACAGCAGGTGATTATATAGGTGAAGGAAGTGCGTTAGGTTTTGCTTATCGGATTAAAAATATTATTCCTGTTTATGATGAAGGAGGCAATTTTGCCGGATCAAAAGGTGGTTGGGGAAATGGAGAAAGCCCAGTTGCGATCGCTTATCGTGCAAAAGATGATGTTTCAAAAAGTAATTTGTTTTTCGGAAATGCATTTGGGGAATACGATATCATCAAAGGTTTGACGTTTAAAACAAGCTTCGGTATTAAATATGAAAACTATTATACAACAGATTACACTTACCCAAATTTAGAATTTACAGAAGGAAGTGCCAATAATGGCGTAACTGAGACTTCTGGCTATAATACGGAATGGACCTGGACGAATACGTTAAATTACAAAGCTATCTTTAACGATGTTCATAATCTGAATGTTTTATTAGGAACAGAGGCCATTGATAATTCTTATCGTCAGGTACAGGGTCGAGGAAATGATTATTTTATTAGTAATAATACCGATTTCTTCTATGTAAGTGCAGGAGCTAAAAAATCTGGGGAAAGTGAAGGTGCGTTCGGATCATTATTTTCCATTTTTGGAAAAGTAGATTACTCGTTTATGGATCGCTATATTTTTAGTGCAACACTTAGACGTGATGGATCTTCCAATTTCGGACCTAACAATAAATATGGTACTTTTCCAGGTGTAAGTGGAGCTTGGCGTCTATCCGAGGAAGAATTTATGAAAAGTGCAACTTGGCTAGATGATTTAAAGATTAGAGCAGGTTATGGTATTACAGGAAATCAACGCATACCATCTTTTCAATATCTAAAAAGATATCAGCTTTCGCAAAATTCTTCATCTTATCCAATAAACAGCGCGTTAGTAAGCGGGATGTGGATCAGTGATTATCAAAATGAAAATGTGAAATGGGAGCAGGCCAAATCGCTGAATATTGGTTTGGACTTTTCAATCATAGGTGGAAAATTTGATGGATCATTTGATTGGTATAATAAGAAGACAACAGATATGCTCTTTGCATTACCACTTCCAGCATATGCCGCGGGTAGAGGAGCCTCACCATATTTGAATATTGGTGAAATGCAAAATAAAGGTATCGAAGTTTCAGTAAATTACCATCAGCAACAGAAAGATCCGGATAAATTTAATTTTGATTTAGGCGTGAATTTTTCTAAAAATAAAAATGAAATCTTGTCTTTAGCTCCTGGAGTTAATGAAGTAATCTATGGTGCATTTAGAAGTATGGAAACTTCGATCATGAAAACGGGTCAACCATTTGGTGCATTTTACGGTTATCAAGTAGCAGGAATTTATCAAAATGCAAGCGAACTAGCTAATTTGCCATCTTACGATAAAGCACGCGTTGGTGGTTTTAGATACGAAGATTTAAATGATGATGGTAAGATCGATGCTAATGATAGAACAATTATCGGAAGTCCACACCCTGATTTTACCTATTCGATTAATTTTAATGCCAATTATAAGAATTTTGATATGATGATGTATTTCTACGGGTCTCAAGGGAATCAAAATTATGAAGCGACCCGTTACTTTACTGATTTGGGAGTATTTGATGGACAAAAAAGTGTTCGCGTATTGGATGCGTGGTCAGAAACAAATACTTCTGGTACAGTCCCTAAACAAGAATTGCCTGGTTATAACTATGTGGATATCGAATCTGCATCATCAACATATTATATCCAAGATGCAAGTTTTTTCAAGTTGAAAAACCTGCAAGTTGGTTATAACTTCCAAACGGAGAAATTATTTGGAGCAAATACCGGTATCAAAAAATTACGTGCTTATTTAGGAGTGACTAATTTATTTACCATAACTAAATATGAGGGGTTAGATCCGGAGATTACAGCAACACCTTCGAAATATCCAGCATTAGGTGTTGATTTTGGGGTTTATCCGCAATCTAGACAATATATGTTAGGTGTAAGTTTGGGATTTTAATTTAATTTTTTAATGTGAGCAAAATGAAAAATATAAAGATATTAATAGGTATGGCAGGATTAGCAGTTGTTGGTTTAGGCAGCTGCGGTAAAGGATTTTTAGAGAAAAACCCACAAGGTCAGCTTATCGAAGAACAGGTTTCTATAAAGAAAGGTGTTGAATCGGCTTTGATAGGGGCCTATGCAATACTAAATGGAAATGTGAATGGTACCTGGGGTAACTATGCATCGGCTCCTAGTCAATGGGTTTTTGGAGAAATGATATCCGATAATGCCCACAAGGGATCTACGCCAACCGATCAGCCTAACATGAATAGTTTAGTGAACTTTGCACCATTTTCTTCAAATGATAATTTGAGTACAATGTGGCAGGTGTATTACGAAGGAGTACTGAGAGCAAATAGTACGTTAAGGTTGCTTGCTCAAGATCAGGCAAAAGGAAAAACTGTCGGAGCTGAGCGTGCTAAACAAATTGAAGGAGAAGCCAAGATGTTGCGCTCACATTATTATTTTCTACTATGGCGGGTTTTTAAAAATATACCTGTGATAGATGAAAATGTATCAATGGAGGATTCAAAAACAATTAAAAATGATCAAGATATTTTACCTTTAATCGAAAGCGACCTTAAAACAGCAGTTGCAAATTTACCAACATCTAAAATTAATGGCGAAGGTGGGCGTATGGATCAATTTGCAGCAAAATCTTATTTAGGGAAATTTTATCTGTATCAGAAAAAATATAAAGAAGCTCTTGATCTATTTAAAGCTGTTTTGTCAGGAAAAGACATCACTGCTATGCCGTTCCAAGATAACTATGATGTATTGAAAGAAAATGGTCCTGAAGCGATTATGGTGTCTAAGCATGTCATTAATCCAGATGGTTCAGGAGACAATGCTAACGTTGGAGATATGTTAGGTGGATTAAACGGCGGGCCTATTGGTTGTTGTGGATTTTACCAACCTAGTATTGATTTGGTCAATGCTTATAAAGTAGATGCCAATGGCCTACCTTTATTGGATGGTTCTTATCGTAATAATCCATATACATCAGATATTACATTGACCGGTGCAGCTCTTAATGATTATAAAGTAAACACTTCATTGAGATTTGATCCACGTTTAGATTATACAGCAGGCAGGAGAGGAGTTAGTTTTCTGGATTATGGAGTTTTTCCTGGCGACACTTGGTTAAGATATGATGATGGATCTCGACCCCATGCAGGGCCATTTTCGGGAATGAAAACCATGATTCCTAAAGCTTTGTTTTCTGGTCATACTTCAAATGATGGAACTTATGTTACTGATTTAGATGTTAATATTATTCGCCTAGCAGACGTTATTTTAATGGCAGCAGAATGTGAAGTTGAGTTAAACAATTTGTCTGAAGCATTAAAGTATGTTAATTTTATCCGTGTAAGAGCTTCAAAATTACCTGGCAAGACGGTCGCTGATGGATCTCCAGCAGCAGTATATGTTGTAAAGCCGTATCCTACTTTTGCTTCACAAGATTATGCACGTACTGCGGTTCGTTTTGAACGTCGCTTAGAATTAGCAATGGAAGGACACCGTTTTTATGATTTAGTAAGATGGGGCACTGCGAAACAAGTAATTGAAAGCTATTCTGCATTTGAAGGCGGAATTTTACCAACATTTAAGGGAATTACATTTACGCCTAATAAGAATGAAATTTTCCCTATTCCTCAGGTTGAAATCAATGCAAGTATGGGCAACTTAAAACAAAATACAGGTTACTAACTTTAGCAAAAACAAATAAACAGTAAAGGGTTCTTCAGAATTTGAAGAACCCTTTTTTATTCTCGTGGACTAAGTTAAAGAAATATAGTACTTAATTGTTAGCATTTAAGATAGGGTGATTCAACGAAATGCTTTTAATGCAATTAAAGTCGCTTTAGATCATTAATAAATGCATCGACATATTGTTCGTCTGTTGCCCATGATGTTATTAATCGAATTGCAGCATTGTCTTCATCTATTTCTTTCCAGACAAAAAACAAATAATTTTCATTGAGTTTTGTAATGATATTTTTGGGTAAAATAGGGAAAATCTGATTTGTAGTTGAATTTGTTAAGAAAGAAAAACCTTTAGATTTAACAGTTTTTGCTATTTTCATGGCCATTTTGTTAGCATGATCTGCCAATTCGAAATATAGGTCTTCCTTGAATAATTCAAGAAATTGTATCGCAAGTACACGTCCTTTCGCTAACATTGCTCCCCTTTGTTTCAGTACATAATCAAAATCTTCTGCCAGATTCGGATCTTTAAAAATAACAGCTTCGCCTAATAATGCACCATTTTTCGTTCCACCGATATAGAATACATCTGTTAATTTTGCAACATCAGCGAGTGTTAAATCATTATCTTGAGCCATTAAAGCGTGTCCCAATCGAGCACCATCAAGAAATAATAACAAATTATGCGAAAGACAACATGCTGCCAGATCTTCTAATTCTTTCTTAAGATAGATCGTGCCGATCTCAGTTGAATTGGAAATATAAACCATCCGAGGTTTTACTACATGTGGTTTTAGTGCATATTCTTGCAATGCTCTTTCAATAGCAATTGGATTAAGTTTGCCATCAGCGGTTTCTACAGTAATTACTTTATGACCGGTTGCCTCAATAGCTCCTGTTTCATTAGCCGAAATATGTCCGGTTTTAGCACTGATCACCGCTTCATGGGGGCGCAAAAGAAAAGAAATAACAATTAGGTTGGTCTGCGTGCCTCCGGAAAGAAAATGAATGGTAGCTTGTGGGTTATTGATCTTATTTTTTAAAATATCTTTTGCTTGGATAGCATATTCATCTTCTCCATAACCAAGTTGTTGAACAAGATTTGTTTCTATTAATTTATTGAGAATATTTGGGTGTGTACCCTCAGAATAGTCATTTTTGAAATTGTACATTTTTTTATTTTAATATAACCAAGATAGAAGAGGCATAGTGGTAAATAGCTTCCTTCATTATTTATAACTTACAGCGCCACTCAATAGACCTGTAAAGATAAAATATAATTAATGATTTTATGATAGGTTAAATTTCATTGAATCGTCACAAGTTCACAATTAAAAAGGCTAAACCATATCGGGATGATCTATATTAAGCCAAAAAACAAAAAATCACGGAGTGATAGTCCCGTGATTTTTAGATTTTATATGAAGGAGGATATTTAACCCTTTTTCTTCTTCATGGTCATCTTAGCTTTTTTACCAGCCCCATAATTATATGTTTTGCTATTACTTTCTTTCTTTTGATGGAAAGCTGCACCACGTGTTCCATCATTATCATCATCAATTAATGAGGTATTTCCCTTTTTTGCACTGTAAATTGATAATTTTTCTGGTAAATCAAGAACTTCCATTTTTTGACCTATTGTATGCTCAATTTTTTTGATTTCAGGCAACTCCAAATCTGTTGCAAAAGTAAATGACAGTTGCTCTTCTGTATTTGATTTAATGATTCGTTGTATAAGCGTATCGTTATTCTCGGGGATTTCAAAATGAAAAATATATGGTATTCCTGACAGATCTAATACTTCAGTTCCTTCATTGGCAACGATTAAGATCCGATGAGCATCCTCTTGTTTAAATAATTCGATGTCAGAAATGCTTTTATCTTCAAAAAATAAGGGGTTAAATATAACGATCTCATCGTTATATTTACGGTGTAAGCTTTTCCCTAATTTTTGTGCAGTAAGTTTACTATTAACGAAAATGATCACTTTATCAAAAACTTCGTTGTCCAGCATTAAGCTGTTGAGAAGATTGATTTTTGTTGTGAAATTTGGAACCTGATATAAGAACATATCATGTACATTAAGTTTTTCCGCAGCAAGTTCTTCTACTTCGATCAGGGCTGGAGAAACCATAAAACCATCAATCATCTGGTGTAATTTTTCATGCTCCACTGTGCTAAAAACAAGATGTTGACACTTTTTAGCACTCTGAACAAGTTCTTTCACCGGAGTTATCATGCCATTTTTAATTACCTCTTCTGCATCATCAATAATTATGGTATGTATTAAATTAAGATTTAAGCCCAATTTAAGGTAGACAGCTCTTGCTCTATTTGGAGTAGAAACAACGATTTCAACACCAGCGACAAGTTTTTCAATTTCTTGCTCCATACTACCTCCAGCACGTAATCCAATAATACTAAGGTCTTTATTTTTACTGATCAAATAAAATTGATCAACAATAGCCTGAACACATTCTTGATCAGGAGCCAAAATCAAAACTTTTGGAGCATCAGGAACGTTGAATTTAAGTCCAGAAAGTACACTGAGGATATAAGTTGTCGTTTTACCTGAACCGTCAGGACCTATAGCGATAATATCTTGGCCACCTAATATCCGAGACATAGATTTCACTTGTATTTCCTTGGGTGTTAAATAACCCAAACTTTCCATGGATTTTTGTAACCGCTTGCTTAATTTTAATTTATCGAAAGACACTTTATTGTCGTATTTAATGAATAATGGACAAAGTTACTTAAAAAATAATTGCTAATAGAGCCTTATAGTCCTTTAAGACATATAACTAAATTCAGGAATTGAAAAGTTTTATTTTATAGCAGCACCAGTAAAGGTAAAACTACTTTATTTATTACATCATGATAGTTTTCTTCAATTTAACCTTAAACCGTTCTTAAAATAAGCCATTACGTTTTTCTTATTACCTTATTATGGTTATCTTTAAAAGGAGTCAAAATCATTAAAAGAAAGGAGGACAGATGTCCGCAGATATAGAAAAGTATTCATTGGTATTTCAACCCTGTGAAAAGGGTATTCAGATGGTAAGGTCAATCAAAGAAAGTTTAAAGAACAAGATTGGATGGTTTTCCAGTTGTCACTCATTGGCACATATTACAATTTGTGAGTATCTCGCGGATGATGTGGCTTTATCAAAGATAAAAAAACAAGTCGCAGAGATTCTTAAATATGAAAATTCACAATATGTCTATTTCGATGAATATAGCGCCTTTCCAAAAAATGGTGCTTTTTTCATTGCTCCAGCATTAAAATCTAAACAGTTCTTGAAAAATAAAATGCAGGCCATAACCAGTATCGATTTTGATACGGAAATGTTTAAAAGTACTGAACCTCATTTGACAGTTGGGCGTAAGTTGGATCAGGATAAGCTTGCTGTAGCTTTTGAAAATTTCAAAGCAATAGATTTAGATTTTTTTTGTTCTAGTATTTTCTTGCGAAGATTTAATCCCATTAGAAAACAATATGATACAATAGAAGAATTTAAATTTGGCAATCTTCCTAAACCTCCTAAAGAAGAGGGACAGTTGTCTTTTGATTTCTAATAAAAAGATAAAAATGTAGTTTTTCGTTTTAGGATTTATATCTTTATTTCCGCAAGATAGATGGCATATTAACGACATAGCAATCCTAATGAGTAAAGATCCTTACCAGCATGAAAAATCTCTTTCAGATGTGCACGAAAGTGTTGAAATCAGTAAGGGCAAATCAAAAATAAAAAAAATCCTCAGTTTTTTTGGACCGGCCTATTTAATTAGTGTAGGTTATATGGATCCTGGGAATTGGGCTACAGATTTAGCCGGGGGAAGTCAGTTTGGCTATGCCCTATTATGGGTTTTATTGATGAGTAATATCATGGCTTTACTCTTGCAGAGTCTTTGTACCCGTTTAGGAATAGTAAGACGAAAAGATCTCGCACAGTGCAATCGGGAGACATACCCAAAGCGCATGAATTTTGTGCTATATATCTTAGCAGAAATTGCAATTGCGGCCTGTGATCTAGCTGAAGTATTGGGAATGGCGATCGGATTAAACTTACTTTTTGGAATAGATATCCTTTGGGGCGTATTAATCAGTTTTGCAGATACATTTTTGATTATGTATCTACAGAAATTAGGAATGAGAAAGATGGAACTTTTTATTATTGGTCTAATTACGATGATTGGTATGTGCTTTATGGTAGAGATGTTTTTAGTTCAACCTGATTTCGGTGAAGTAATGACCGGCTTTATTCCAAGCTTACCCAATAGCGCTGCACTTTATATTGCAATAGGAATTATCGGAGCTACTGTAATGCCCCATAATTTGTATTTACATTCAGCCTTGGTACAAACGCGAAAAATAGACAGAGATGACCATTCCATAAGAAAAGCACTCAAATATAATTTTTTTGATAGTGCAATTGCCTTAAATCTCGCCTTTCTGGTTAATGCTGCTATTCTTATCCTCGCATCAGCCGCTTTTCATAAAAACGGAATGCATGATGTAGCAGATCTGGAAGATGCTTATCACTTATTGGGGAAAACATTAGGAACAGATCTCGCACCTAAATTATTTGCAGTAGCGTTGATATTGGCAGGTCAAAGTTCTACCGTAACAGGAACCCTTGCGGGACAGATTGTAATGGAAGGATATTTGAGATTACGGATCAGTCCCACCCTTAGAAGAATTATTACTAGATTATTAGCGATTATACCAGCAGTATTGGTCATATTAATTGCTGGAGAATCTCAAGTTGGCTCTTTATTAATTTTTAGCCAGGTTATATTAAGTATGCAGTTGGCATTTGCAGTTATTCCATTAATTCATTTTGTAAGTGATAAGGAAAAGATGGGAAATTTCGTTATTAAGCCTTATATGCAAATATTGGCATGGCTTATAGCTATTATCATCGCTGTACTTAATATCAAACTGGTATATGAGGAAATCTCAACATGGATTATTAAATATGATATACTATGGTTAACTGTTTTATTAATTCTTGGGGCCGCAGGTATGATCGTTTTGTTGATTATGACCTTTATTTATCCTATACTTCATAAAAATAGAGCAATTGTATTGGATGTCCATCCCCCATTTGAAGATTTAAAGTTTGATGAACCCATATCGTTCAATAAAGTTGTACTTGCTTTGGACTACTCAACTTCAGATACAAAAGCAGTACAGTACGCCCTTTCTATAGCTAATACGAATTCTCACTTTATCTTGGTGCATATTGTTGAAAGTGCAGGCGTGAAATATACGGGAGAAAGTACGGATGACTTAGAGTCTAGACAAGATCTGGAAAGATTACAGAAATATGCACATTTCTTTTCCGATAGAGCCTATCAAGTTAATTTTGAACTGGGTTATAATAATCGGGTTGCTTCTATTGCGAAGATATGTGAACAATATGAAGCTGACCTGTTAATTGTTGGTAGCCATGGCCATACGGGAGTTAAGGATTTTGTTTTCGGAGAAACTGTAAATAAATTGCGACATGCAGTGAAAATACCCGTTTTTATTGCTCAATAATCTGAAATGATAATTATTTAAGATAAAAGATACTAAACTGTTAACGATCTTTTTTATATTAGAGAATAAGATAAAATGCGAATGGATAATATGAAACAGGTTTATATAGAAAGAGATGTAGCAGAATTTTTAAATCTTTCTATGTATCAAAATCAGATTACTTTTTTGAGCAATTTGATGCTCTCTTCTAAGAGCGATCAAATTTTAGAAAAAATCCGAATTGAAATTGATTCTGAGGGAGCGTGGATGGAACCTTTTTCTTATGAATTAGCCTATCTACCCGTTGGATTATCTGTTAAGATACCCACGGATAAAATTATTGTTAAGCCAATTTATTTCCTTCAATTAAGCGAGGTCGAACGAAGTACTTTTCAAATTAGAGTTTATCAGGACGAAAATTTATTAATAGAAGAAGTAGTATCTATAGCGTTGCAACCCTTATCATTTTTTGGAGGTTTTAATACTCTTCCAGAATTATTAGCATCTTATATTACACCTAATCATCCTTACATTTATGCGGTTAAAAATAAGGCGATTGCCTATCTAGAACAGCAAAATTTGCCTGTTAAATTTGAGGGCTACCAAGCTACAGACCCATCGCGGATTCTTGAAATGATGCGGGCGATATACCATGCTTTGCAAGCGCAGGAAATAGTATACAGCGCATTACCGCCTAGTTTTGAAAAGAATGGGCAACGGCTGAGAATGGTTGATGTTATTGCAAAAAAACGTTTTGGTAATTGTATTGATATTAGTTTACTATACGCAGCATGTTTGGAGGCGATTGATTTGAATCCAATAATAATAGTTACTAAAGGACATGCTTTCGTAGGATGTTGGCTTCATCAAGATCGATTTGCGCAGATTATTAACGAAGATAAAACCGCTATTACTAAACGTTTTGCTAAAGGAATAAGTGAAATTGTTGTTGTTGAATCAACAAGTGTTTGTAAAGGAACTAGTATTAACTTTAATCAAGCAATTGATCTTGCGGAAGCGAGCCTGATAGAAAGGAATGATTTCTTACTTTCCATCGATATAAAGCGTGCGCGTGCCAGCGGTATCAAACCGCTTCCATTAAAGATAGATGATTCTTTCGATCTCGAGCATGAATTTATACGAAATCAAGTAGATTTGAAGATGCAAGAAGAAACGATTGAGGTAGGAAAAATTTATGAAGAATTTGAGGGAAATGGTAATAAATCCATCAGTAAGCAGAAGGTCTGGGAAAGAAAGCTGTTAGACCTGTCATTGCGCAACAATCTTCTTAATTTGCGTATGACCAAAAATATGTTGCAGATTATGGATGTAAATATTCATGACCTGGAAGACCTGTTAGTTGATGGTAAAAGTTTTTCGATCAGTGCTAGTGCAGATGCTCCCATAATGAAGCAGTACAATATCTTGAATCCTTCATTACATCCTTCATCGCCAGCATATCAATTGGCAAAAGAAGAATTAGCACATAACCGTTTATTATCTTATTATCATGCTGATGATTTAGATACAATTCTGACTCATATATCCCGCAATGCCAAATTATCGATAGAAGAGAACGGCTCCAGTACTTTATTCTTGGCTATAGGACTGTTACAGTGGAGGGATAAAAAAACGCTTGCCCAAGTTCGATCTGCTCCAATTATATTAATTCCGGTTGAACTGACGCGACGCTCTATCAATAGTAAATTTGTCCTCAGAAGCCGCGAAGAAGAGGCGATGATCAATATTACCTTATTAGAGTTTCTTCGTCAAGAACACGGTTTGGATCTCCGAGATCTCGAAGAACTTCCTAAAGATGGAAAAGGAATCGATGTTGCACAATTGATCGCACAGATGCGACGAGCAATCATGGGACTTAAGGGATGGGATATTGCAGATCAGGTGATTTTGGGTAATTTCTCTTTTAACAAATTAATTCTTTGGAATGATATTGCACACCAATCTGAAGAAATTGTAAAAAGTAGCATTGTTCGTAGCCTTATCGATGGCCAGTTGCGATTAGATATTGGAAAAGAGGAAGTTCCATTAGATTTTGACAATATAAACCCATCTGCCTTAGCGTTGCCTATAGCAACAGATGTATCCCAATTAGAAGCAATTTTCACTTCTAATCAGAATCAAAGTTTTGTTTTACATGGTCCTCCTGGGACAGGTAAATCCCAAACAATTACTAATATTATTGCAAATGCACTTTATCAGGGCAAAAAAGTACTGTTTGTTGCTGCGAAGAAGGCAGCATTAGATGTTGTATATAAGCGATTGGCAGCAATAGGTCTATCCAATTTCTGTTTGGAACTACACTCCAATAAAGCAAAGAAATCAGATGTACTTTCACAGCTTGCAGAAACTTTGGAACAGCCACAGTTGAAGGGTAATTTTAATTTTCAAGATGAGGCCAATCATTTAATAAATGCTAAAAAAGAGTTACAGATTTATATTAGCCAATTGCATAAACAGCAACCTATTGGCTGGAGTTTGTACGATAGTATTACAGCATTGACAACATTAGAATCTTATCAGTTCGCTAAAATCGATCTCCCTAAAACATTTTTTGATTCTTTGACAAATGAGAAATGGCGAACATGGCGAGATCTGGTAATCGATTTAAATTCTGTTTCAAAGATTATCACTAATCCTAGTCAGAATCCGTTCAAAGGTATTGCTCTTGTGCAATACTCAAGTGCTATCCAACAGGAAGTTGTATCTTCTGCTGTAGAATTAAATCATACTCTGTTGGAGTATGGGCAATTGCTACGTCAGTTCATATCAAATTTTGATATGCCGATTCAGAACTTATCTTGGTCAGATTTATATTTATTCGATCAGCTTATTAAGTCCTTAACGGAACTTCCTGAGACGGATTTATCGCTTTGGAAGATGCTATTAAGTAAATCGCAAGAAGAGCGATTACAGAAATGGATCTCTGATTTTGAAATATATCAGAGCAGACGTCAGGTTTTATTAAATCATGCTCACAAAAGCGTGCTCGATACTAATTTGACAGCATTAGAATCTTTATGGAATGAGGCAAAAAAAACCTGGTTTTTACCGAAATGGTTTAAAAAAAGAAAAGTAAAGAAAGGTTTGTCAGCTTTTAGTACCACCCCTTTACATGAAGATGAAACCTTCGATCAATTTTTTGCTTATGTCAATGCCTTTCAACAAATAAGAGCAGTAGTTGAGTCTAAAGAGTATGAGGCAATCCACCAAGGCTTAGGCAGCTCTTACCTGCAAGAAGATACTAATTTAAAACTTGTGCAGGAGCAAATTGAGACACTGAAAATAATTAATGGACAATTAATAGCATTAAGTAATGTTACCGTAACTGATATTATACAAAAGTGGATTGAAAAGTCGAAAACAAAAACAACCCAATTGATCCCAAATCAAGAATATACTTTACAAAGTTTAATAAAGATATGGGGTACACTACTTATTAAGAGTAATGATTTTCAAACTTTAACGCAATTAGATATTCGGTCTTATCCTGTTCAGGTCGATTGGCTGACTGAAATCGAAGGTAAAATGTCTGGTATTATTGATCAGATTGATTATTTAAAGAATTGGACAAATTATTCGAAAACAAAAGAAAAAGCCATATCATTAGATTTAAACTGGTTTATTGAATTGTATGAAAAAGATGATCTTAAACAAGAACATCTTTTGGAACATTTTGATTATATCATTCATTACAATCTGGCCAATAAAGTGATCGCTTCGCATGAAGCACTTAATATGTTTAATGTCCGATTATTTGAAGATAAGATCGAAAAGTATAAACAAATTGCAAATTCTTTCACTGAATTGACTAAAAAGGAATTATTGTTACGACTAAATGAACGGTTGCCAAATAATACTATTGAAGCTCTTCAAGGATCTGAAATAGCAATTTTACAGCGTGCCATTAAAAATCGGGGACGTGGTGTAAGCATTCGAAAGCTATTCGATCAAATTCCAGCACTACTGCCTCGTTTAGCTCCGTGTATGCTTATGAGTCCAATTTCAGTGGCTCAATATTTTGAGGTAAATCCGGACCAGTTTGATTTATTAATTTTCGATGAAGCTTCTCAATTACCCACTTGTGAAGCTGTTAGTTCTTTAGCTCGATCTAAACATGCGGTTATAGTAGGTGACCCAAAACAGATGCCTCCAACATCATTCTTCATGACGAATAAAGTAGATGAGGAAAATATGGAAATTGAGGACCTTGAAAGTATTTTAGATGACTGTCTTTCTTTATCATTCCCTTCTAAATATTTGTTACGTCATTATCGAAGTAAACACGAAAGTCTTATTGCTTTTAGTAATGCACATTATTACGACAATAAATTATTAACATTTCCATCAGCAGATGATCTAAATAGTCGTGTCACTTACCAGCGTGTATCAGGTCATTATGATAAGGGTAAAACCCGACAGAATAAATTCGAAGCACAGGCCATCGTTGAAGATGTCGCAAGACGGTTTCAGAATGAAAAAACTCGAAAACAGAGTGTCGGTATTGTCACCTTTAGTCAAGTGCAACAGAATCTTATAGAAGATAAGCTAAACGAGTTGTATCGACTTGATTCGGAGCTGGAAGCATGGGCTACGGAAAGTGATGAACCTATTTTTATTAAAAACCTAGAAAATGTTCAAGGTGATGAACGAGATGTGATTTTGTTTTCAATTGGATATGGACCAGATGAAAATGGTCAAGTGAGTATGAACTTTGGACCGTTGAATAGGGAAGGTGGTTGGAGAAGGCTGAATGTTGCGGTAACTCGGGCTCGAGAGGAAATGAAAGTTTTTGCAACACTTAGATCTGATCAGATAAACTTAAATCGTACAGCTTCAGAAGGAGTCGCGGGTTTGAAAAATTTTCTGACTTTTGCCGAAAAAGGACACCTTGTATTAGATGCTAGCCAAATAACCACGACAGATAATCATGCTAATTTAACCCAAAATATCGCAAATAGATTACGTGCCGAAGGATTAATCGTCAATGTCAATATAGGAACATCTGACTATAGAGTTGATTTAGGTATTGTTCATCCCGAACATCCCAAACGCTATATTTTATCGATTTTATTAGATGGACTTAATTATTTTCAAGCGGAAACTACCAACGACCGCGAACTGGTATTACCAAAAATGTTGGAAAGTTTAGGTTGGAATATTTTTAGAATCTGGACATTGGATTGGATTGAGAATGCTGACCTTATAGTTGAATCTATTTTGGAAAAAGTTAATGCATTGCTATTAAAAACAGAAGAGCATGACCATATTGTAGCTAATGTCACAGAAAGTATTCATCAGAATGGATATCATATTGAAGAAATTGATTATTCTCCTATAATTTCTAAACAGATCCCTTATGAGAGCACTCATTTGCCAAAAGCATTTGCTATCGGAGCAGAGGGCTTAGAAGATCTTGGAAATAGGGCATTGATCCATAAACAGATGGAGTTGCTTATTCATCATGAATCACCCATAAGTAAGTCTTTTTTATATAAGCGTATTATGGAACATTGGGAAGCGAAACCTAGTGTTAAAATCGAGCGAATTCTATCTGAAATAATAGTAGATGTTCCTTCGCATGTAACCAAACACCGTCAACCATTTTATTGGAAGGAACAAAGTGTGGTTGATATCAACTATTATCGGTCAAATGCTGGAATAGGAAGAAATTCAGAAGATATAGCCCCAGAGGAAATTATAGTAGCATTGCAAGAAGCCGTCGAACAGAATTTAAGTATCGTTGAAGATGATTTAGTCCGATACTTGGCTCGTCAATTTGATTTTCAGAAAATGGGTAAGCAAATTGAATTTTCGATGCGTTATGCGATTGGCATAGCTGTCGAAAAACAACTTGTAACACAGGAAGAAGGCCGTATAAAGATGATCGATAATAAATAGTTTTTTTAAATCATTGTTAAATTGTAATGATCAGTTTTACAAAAAAAACGAGCGTTATTCTTTAGGATAACGCTCGTGATTTGAAAATTATTTTAATTAAAATTTGTAGCCTACCATGATGCCTACCGTTCTGTTTTTAGCATCAAGAGTTTTATCAATACTGTTAAATCCATGACTGTAATAGGCATCTAATGTCAATTTGCTAATTTCAAGACCTAATCCAATTCGACCATCAAAAGAAAACTTTTTATAATCAGTAGTTGCTGTTGATTTAACGGTTTTAATGTCATAATTCAATTGTGGTCCCAACATAGCACGTAAATTAAAATCGCCATCATTGATCAACTTATATCCTATCTGAAGCGGTAAATTTATCTGATAGAATTTTGGCGTTTTCTCATTCTTGTCAAAAGTATATTCTTTACGTAACAAGCTCACTCCTAAACCCGGTTGAAAGAATAATTCATTTCCAATACGGGCAAACCCAGCGACAGAAACACCCACTTTCCCATTATTATCTTTGACGGATTTGTTACCAAAAGATGTCATGTTATAATTGCTTCCAACTTGAAGTCCATAAGTAACTTCTTGTGCTTTTGCTGCGGTGGACAATCCTAATAGTGTCAATCCCATAAGGGCAGTTTTTAATGTTGTTTTCATTTTTCTAAACGTATTTGTATGTGTATTGATTAATTATTCGTCTTTCCTTTATGACAACATAACATCACGATACCCTTGAAAAAAATTAAATTATTATCGTTTTATATATTTTAAATTTGAATCAATAAAAAGAAATGAAATTAGCGTAAGGGTATAGGCCAGTTCAGTTGTCATAAATAAAAGTAGATTGTTTCATGAATCCGGAAAATTCAATCAATGTCAGAAAATAAAGAAAAGAAATTTGAGCAACTGTTTCGTTTGTACTATAAGGAATTGCACCGTTCTGCATTTCGTTATTTGAGAGATAGTGAGAGTGCTGAAGAGATCGTACAGCAAGTATTCTTGCGTCTATGGGAGAAAAATTGGGAGGAAGAAGTACATACATCTTTAAAAGCTTACTTATATCGTGCTATCTATAATGAAAGTATGAATTTCTTAAAAAAAGAGCAGAGAAAGATGAAATATCAATCTTATCAGCAAAGTAGGCAAGAAGTTGTTCCTGCTGTCGATCAAAGTGCAAAAGATCTTGATCAAAAACTACAAGTAGCACTAGCTAAGCTACCTGAAAAGAGTCGTACTGTTTTTGAGCTGAGCCGTTTTCAAGAGATGAAATATAAAGATATTGCTCAGACATTGGATCTTTCCATTAAAACTGTTGAAGGACATATGACCAAAGCGTTGCGACACTTACGTCTTGAGCTGATGGATTATTTAACTGTAATTATTTTTTATATCATTTATATATTATGAATAAGGAATTGCTAGAAAAATACATCATTGGAGAAACCAATGAAGAAGAAAATAGTAGAATCAAAAACTGGTTGGAACAAGATATTAGGAATAGAACTGAATATTTAAAAATAAAAGATATGTGGGACCGTTTACCTAAACCACTTGAAGCACCAGAGGTAGATGTCGATCGAGCTTGGGAAAATTTTAAATTCGCTAAAGAAAAAAGAGTTGCTGGAGTAATAGAAGTTGCTGAGAATAAAACAGTAATGATGAAATGGAACTGGTGGGCAGCGGCTGGAGTGCTGGTCATCTGTTCATTAGGCTTTTATTTATTTAATAATAGTTATAAGCAAGAAAAAAATCTTTTTAGTGCTACCGCTGTTCTTTCAGATTCACTGCCAGATGGTTCTCAGGTTACACTTAATAAGAACTCAGAAATTGTTTATTCCCGAACATGGATGAGTAAAAGGAGAAATGTAAAATTAGAGAAAGGAGAGGTATTTTTTGATGTGTTTAAAGACAAAGAGCATCCTTTTGTGATTAAATCAGGTAAGAGCCAGATTACTGTTGTGGGCACGAGTTTTAATGTGCGTCGTTATGAAGGAGCTACCGAAGTAATTGTAGCAACAGGTTTGGTCAAAGTTTCATACAGCAATAAGGAGGTTTACTTGCATCCTAAAGAAATGATTACGATCCAAGATAGTGATACCACTAAAGTATCAGTCAAAAAGATGCCAGACTTGTTTTATAAATACTATGTAGATCGTGAGTTTGTCTTCGAAAATACCAAGTTAGAGCGTGTCGTAGAACTATTAATTAAGGCATATGATCAAAAAATTGTTATTGATCGCGAAGCAGATAAAAAGCTCTTGTTAACGGCAACATTTCAACAAAATAGTCTAAATCAAATTTTACAGGTCATATCGGACACATTTAAATGTAAGGTTATTATTAAAGATTCAATTATTCATATAACTAGATAATCATGTTTTTGGTAAAATTTATCAATCATATCACTAAGATTCCACTTTTAAAAAAGTTTAGTTACCTATTCATATTTTTAGTTTTGTTTAGCTTTTCAAAAGCGGATGCACAACAACAGTTAGCGACCCATATTCAAATACCTGCTTATTCGAATATGACAGTAGCTCAAATTTTTCAGGTGCTGAATGAAAAGCATGGTACTTTGTTTTCTTTTAATAGCAATATACTGCAGACGGATAGTGTGATTCAAGTATCGGCATATAAGGGATCACTATATGGTTTTTTGGATCATACGTTAGGAAAGGAATATAGTTTTAAGGAAATTGGCAAGCATATTATTATACAATATACGCCACAACGTATGGCAGTAGACGTTGAAGTGCAGTCGCAGGATAAAAATAAAGTTGTTATTACGGGCTATATCAAAAATATTCGAACTAACACACCCATTTCTGACGCTAGTATTTTTGATCGCGATGCACTACTTTCTACTTTAACCGATAAAAATGGTTATTTCGAACTTGATGTTAAGAAAAAAATTAGTTTGATTGCTGTTAATGTAAGTAAAGCAATGTTTCGTGATACAAGTGTTTTAGTGATTTTTCCCATCGATACAGAAGTTGGCAATAAAAAAAGAAAGTATGGTTACTTTACGGGATATGAGCAAGACAATGGTTTTTATCGATCTTTTTTTGGACGAGTATTTTTATCACCGGCGCAAAGTATTCAAAATATGAACCTTGGCGGACTTTTCCTATATAGTCCATATCAGATATCGATGACTCCGGGATTAAGTTCGCATGGTTTTATCCGCTCACAGATTGTTAATAAATTTTCAATAAATATCCTTGGGGGGTCTACCGCGGGGGTAAAAGGTTTAGAAATTGGTGGAGTTTTTAATCTCAATCAATATGACATGGAAGGAGTACAGTTAGTAGGAGGGTTCAATGTCGTAGGAGGCGATGTAAATGGTGTGCAGGTAGCAGGAATATCGAATCAAGTATTTGGTGATGTCAAAGGGGTGCAGTTAACGGGAGGACTAAATAAGGCCGATACGGTGAAAGGAGTTCAAATTTCTGGAATTGGCAATATGATGAAAGAAGGGACAGGAGCGACACAACTAGCAGGTGGATTTAATCAAAGTAAAGGTACTGTCAGCAATCAAGTTGCAGGTATAGCCAACATTGGCAATAAAGTAAAAGGTATTCAGCTTGCTGGGTTAGTTAATATTGCAGATAGCAGCGACTATCCAATTGGCTTATTAAATTTAATTAAAAATGGTGAGAAGAGTATTTCTGTTGCTATTGATCAAGATGCATATTTAGGTGTGCAATTCCGATCTGGTGGTCGTGTTCTTTACAGCATTTTAGGAGCGCATGTATCATTGAAAGATGATAACACTGCCCGTTATGCTTTTGAAGCAGGTTTAGGAGCGATTTTTTTACACGGCAGCAGATTTATGCTACGAGCTGAGATATCCAGCCGAAATCAGTTTACAGATAAGTTTAAATTATTATCCAATAACCATTCTAGTTTTAGATTGATTCCTGAGCTACGTCTAAATAAAAAACTATCCGTATTTGTAGCCCCTAGCTTTAATTACGTGAGTAAAGAAGATGATGCAGTTACACAGGCTGGGAAAACCTTATGGAAGGTTTGGGGACGAGATAAAAACAGAAATTCATTGTTTGGTGGTGGAGCAGTAGGTCTTATGTTAAAATTGTAATCCCGATATTATGAATTTTATAGCTGAGCTTTATGCATGAACTCATTTTATTGAAATCCTTTTATATAAATTTCATCATAAGGATGAATGAAAAAGAGCGGTATTATAAAATAATAAAGCAGTTTCATATTGAAAAGAAATACGGAAAACTCATCTAGGGAATATTCATAATATAAAAGATGGTAATCATATTATTTATGATTACCATCTTTTATTCCAGTAGATAGACAGACTGCTTCAATATAAGCGCGATCTACGTCATAAAAAAAGGAGATAACCGAAATTATCTCCTTTTCTATATGTTAAACTGAATAAGAATTACTCAGCAATTACTTCGAAAGGAACTTGAACTTTCACTTCTTTGTGTAAGTTTAAGTTTGCTAAGTATTCACCAATTTCTTTAGGTTCTACTTCGAAAGTAATACGACGACGGTCAACATCAAAACCTTTAGCTTTCAAAGCATCAGCAATTTGAATGCTGTTTACTTTACCGAAGATTTTACCAGTTTCACCAGCTTTAGCACCGATTGATAACTTGATAGTTTCCAATTTAGTAGCTAATTCAGTAGCGTCTTTCTTAATTTTATCTTGTTTGAACTGAGCTTGTTTAATGTTTTCAGCTAAAACTTTCTTTGCTGATACAGTCGCTTGAATAGCAAATCCTTGAGGGATTAAATAATTACGACCGTAACCTGGCTTTACATTTACGATATCATTTTGCTCACCTAAGCCTTTGATATCTTGTTTTAAAATAACTTCCATGTTCTCTAGTCCTCCTTATTTTAATGAATCAGCTAAGTAAGGTAACAAGCCGATGTGACGAGCACGTTTAACCGCTTGAGCTACTTTACGTTGGAATTTCAATGACGTACCAGTTAAACGACGAGGTAAAATTTTACCTTGATCATTCACAAATTTCATCAAGAAGTTAGCATCTTTATAATCGATGTATTTGATACCATTCTTTTTGAAACGGCAATACTTTTTACGATTGTCCTCTACTTTAGGGGCAGTTACGTATTGGATATTTTCGTTAGCCATTAGTTTGATCCCTCCTCAGTTTTAGTTTCCGCTTTTTTGTTGAATGCACCGCTACGTTTTTTCTCGCTATAAGCTTTAGCATGTTTGTCTAAAGCAATAGTTAAGAAACGCATTACACGCTCATCACGTTTGTATTCAACCTCTAATTTATTGATTAATTCTCCTGGAGCCTTGAATTCAGTTAAGTGATAAAACCCAGTTGTTTTTTTCTGGATTGGATACGCTAATTTTTTCAAACCCCAATTGTCTTCAGCGACAATTTCGGCTCCGCCTTCTGCTAAGATGTTTTTGAATTTTGCGATTACTTCTTTCGCAGCATCTTCAGAAAGCAACGGGGTAAGAACGATTACAGATTCGTACTGTTGCATTTTGTTAAATAATTATGTTTATTAATTTTTCTCCGTACTTACGGAAGTGCAAAGATAATTAATAGATTTTAAATATACAATGATTATAGTATGGTATTTTATTTTAGTTTTTGCATTTCTGCTTTAATAGCAGTCTGAATGTTTGCTGATACCGGTATTAAAGGTAGGCGTACATAATCTTGACCGATACCCTTTTCTTGTAGGATATATTTAACCCCACAAGGATTTCCTTCAACAAAACAAAGATCTGTTATTTCAAGCAACGCATTGTGGATTGTTCTAGCTTCCGTAAAACTACCTGCAGTACATAATGCAGCTAATTTTGAAACTTGAGCTGGATATGCATTTCCAACAACAGAAATGATTCCCACTGCACCTAAAGCCATCATAGGTAAGGTTGCAGGATCGTCACCTGAAATCAGTAAGAAATCAGTTGGTTTATCTCTTAAGATCTCGTTAAATTGAGCAAAGTTGCCAGAAGCTTCTTTTGTTGCAACGATATTCTTAAAATCTTTTGCCAAACGTATTGTCGTGGCAGGAGTCATATTGCTACCTGTACGTCCTGGTACATTATATAAAATAATAGGTAGGGGAGAAGCCTCAGCTATTGCTTTATAGTGCTGATATATTCCTTCCTGTACGGGTTTATTATAATATGGAGATACGGATAGTATAGCACAGAATCCTGTAGGATCAAAATTTTTGATCTGCTCTACAATCTCTGCGGTATTATTTCCTCCGATACCCGCAACCAATGGTACGCGAGCATTCACCTGTTTGACAGTGAAATCCCAGATACGCTTTCGTTCGTCTTTCGTTAATGTTGCTACTTCACCAGTAGTACCTAAAGAGACTAAATAATTCATACCTGAGTCAATTTGGTAGTCAATTAGCTGTGCTAAAGAATCAAAATCAACTGTTCCATCTGCGTTGAAAGGTGTAACTAATGCTACACCAGCTCCATGAAGCTCGTTCATTGTGTTGTTTGTAAAGATTAATATTTAATTTATATACTTGTTGTATCTGCGATCAAAGCTAATAATTCATCTTCAGTGATCATCTTGATGTTTAGTTTTTCTGCTTTTGCTAATTTTGAAGGCCCCATTTTATCTCCAGCTACCAGGTAACTTAATTTCGCAGAAATACTGGAAACCATTTTACCCCCATTGCTTTCAATAATTGCAGTTAATTCTTCTCTCGAATGATTTGTAAATACACCCGATATCAGAAATGTTTGGCCAGTTAATGCATTACTGTCCAAAATTACTTCTTTCTCTTCAATTTCAAACTGTAAACCGTAAGATTTTAGTTTTGCTATTAACTCTTCGTGGGCTGGTACATGTAAGTATTCGTGTATACTTTCCGCAATACGGATCCCGATATCTTGCACAGTAGCTATTTCTTCAACAGAAGCAGCCTTAATCGCATCGATTGTTTTGAAATGTTGTGCTAGTTTTTTAGCAATTGTTTCGCCAACATGTCGAATCCCTAATGCAAAGAGTAATTTTTCGAATGGCTTTTCTTTGGACTTCTCAATTCCCTTCAACATATTGTCGATAGATTTTTGTCCAAAACGCTCCAATTGCTGTAATTGATCCTCATGATCTTTTAAGCCATAAATGTCAACAACATTCTTAAGAATCCCTTTCCTATAGAAAGTTTCAATAGTTTCATCGCCTAATCCTTCGATATCCATCATTTTACGGCCAATGAAGTGTTGCATTTTTCCTATAATCTGAGGCGGGCATCCATCTTCATTTGGACAATAATGAACAGCTTCACCTTCCTGACGGATCAGTTCGGTGTGGCACTCAGGACAATGTGTCGGATAGGCATATGGTTTTGCAGATGACAATCTTTTATCTGCATTTACCGCAAGTATTTTCGGAATGATTTCACCACCTTTTTCTACGAAAACAGTATCTCCCTCATGAAGATCAAGTCTTGCGATTTCATTCGCATTGTGTAAAGAAGCTCGTTTTACAGTTGTGCCTGCTAAACTAACAGGTTTTAAATTGGCAACGGGAGTAACTGCTCCAGTACGTCCGACTTGGTAACTGATGGATTCGAGTTGGGTTTCAACACGTTCAGCCTTGAATTTATAAGAAATAGCCCAACGTGGATTCTTTGCTGTAAATCCCAGTTCCTCTTGTGCGCCATAATCATTTACTTTAATGACAATACCGTCGATTTCATAACTCAGGTCATGTCTTTTATCATCCCAGTAATTGATGAAGGAGAAAACATCATCTAGCGTCTGGCATTTTTGAGTGTGTTCACAAACGTGAAATCCCCATTCTTTGACAGCTTCGAGGCTTTCCCAATGATTATGGAATAGTTTATTTCTGTTTTCACAATATAAAAAGTACAAGAAACAATCCAAAGGCCTTTTGGCGACTTCGGCAGAGTCCTGTAGCTTGATTGTTCCTGCAGCAAAATTACGTGGATTAGCATAAGTTTGTTCCTCGTTCTCTTCCCGCTCTGCATTTAGGCGCAGAAACGCACTTTTATGCATAAAGATTTCACCTCTTATTTCAAACTCTTCAGGATAATTTCCCTTTTTTAGATGAATAGGAATGCTCCTTATTGTTTTGATATTATTGGTCACTACATCGCCCTGTGTTCCATCTCCGCGCGTGACCGCTTTTACCAGTTTACCATTCTGATAAGTAAGGCTGATGGACAAGCCATCAAATTTTAATTCACAGATGTATTCAAAGTTATCGCCGATTATTTTACGTACTCGTTGATCAAAATCACGAAGATCGTCTTGATTATAAGTATTGCCTAATGATAACATTGGCCAGCGATGTCTAACGGTTTCAAATTTTGTCGTTACATCACCACCAACACGTTGTGTGGGCGAGTTGGGATCTGCGAATTCAGGGTATTGTGCTTCTAAGGCTTCCAATTCTTTCATTTTCAGATCAAAATCATAATCTGAAATAAGGCTTTGAGCTAACACATAATATTGATAATTATAATGGTTGAGCTCTTGCGTTAGTGAAGTTATTTTTTGTTCAATATCCATGGATGACATGTTGCGAATTTACAAATAAAAAGTACGTTTGATCAATTTGTAAACATAAATTAATGAAAAATGCAGCTATTGATGAGAGCTGCATTTTTATGCGTTTTTACATCTTCTTAGTAAAAGGTTTAAAAAAAGTTCTCTTGATCCAGATCAGAAAACTTTTGCTTCTTATCTAGGTAGAAATCAGTAATTATTGATTTTTTATATTGTCCAGTTTTATTTTCTGTTGGCATATGATTTTTTCTCTTTTTAGCGTTTTTGAAAATATTCAGGAAGAAAGCCTGATGTGCTCTGCTAACAGCCCAAGCATCTTTAAATTTGCGATCAAAAGCAAATTTCAATAAGGCTGCAAAATCAAACCAGAAACGGATAAATATAACTGTAAATAATTGCTCTATGGGTAGGTTTTTTTGCAACATAAACAAATTGTTCCTAAAGTTTAAATAAGTCTTTTGTGGGTTACTGGCATTTAATGTTCCGCCTCCTACATGGTATACAGTAGAGTCGGGGCAATAACCAATACGGTATCCCATTTTTTTTAAGCGCCAACAAAGATCTATTTCTTCCATATGGGCGAAAAAATCTTCATCTAATCCTTGTGCTTCTTTCCAAGCCCAACTTTTGATAAATAGGGAGGCTCCTGAAGCCCAAAATATTTCTTTTTCATCATCATATTGGCCAAGATCATATTCTACCTTGTCCATAATACGTCCACAGCAGAATGGGAAGCCATACCGATCGAGGTATCCACCTGCGGCGCCGGCATGTTCAAATTTTGCTTTATTATGGAAAGCAAGTATCTTCGGTTGTGCGGCAACAAGATGTGTATCCCTTTCGAGCATTTCGATGACAGGTTCTATCCAGTTTGGTGTAACCTCGACATCAGAATTAAGCAATACAAAATAATCTGCTTCCACACGCGAAAGGATATGATTATAACCACCCGCAAAACCGTAGTTTTCGCTATTCTCTAAGATGGTAATTTTAGGATATGAAGCACGTACAAATGATAAAGAGTCATCTGTAGAAGCATTGTCTCCAATTATAAATTCTATATTAGGGTAACTGCTGTTGTATACAGAAGGTAAAAATTTTTCTAAGAAAAATCTCCCGTTCCAATTTAAAATAACAACTGCTACTTTAGGGTAATTTTTCATTTTCTACGTTTTCTTTTCCATCTTCTGTGCGTCCAAAGCCAATATTGTGGCTCTTCACGGATTATTTTTTCCGTAAAAGCATTGTGGATATGGGTGATTTCCTTTTCGGAGTAAGAAGATGGATTCTCAATTAATGTTGTAAATTTACAAAAATAATATCCTCTTTTTTCTTTTCTTCCGATGTGGCAAAAAACTACAGGACCATTTGTCATTTTAGAAATTCTTTCAACACCTGTGTAAACAAGCGTTTCCTGATTAAGGAATTGCAGAAAATAGTCGGCATCGGAATATAATGGAGCCTGATCTGCTACAAAAACGCTGACACTTGGTTTTCCTCTTAATTTGGCCAGATGTCGCACAATCTGTTTCATAGGAACCATGATTGCTCCGAATCGAGAACGAATCTGGTTATAAACATTATCTATGGTTTTATTATTAAGTGGCTTGTATACAATGAGGGTAGGAGCTTCAGTAATGGCACCTAAACGGTGAATGCCATATTCCCAATTGCCATAATGTGCAGTGACAGCAATGACGGTTCTATTTTGATCGAGGTGCCGAGTTAGTTCATGTTCATTAACGAGTGTGATTCTTTTTTTTACTTCGGCAAGACTGATGTTTTTGAACTTTAAACATTCCAGAATCATATCAGGGAAAAAACGGTAAAATTTCTTCGCTATTTTAATGATCTCTTCTTCACTTTTTTCAGGAAAAGAATTTCTAAGGTTATCAAATACGACATTTTTGCGATATCTTATGACATAATAGAATACATAGTATAACACATCGGATATCATATAGATGAACCAAAATGGCATCAAAGCGAAAAGGTATAAAAGTGCTGCTAATGCTTTTTGTTTCATGTAAACGTTGTAACTATTGTAAATCTTACCTGCAAATATCCCTAATTTAAGTTATTTTTGCAGTAGATAAAGTAAAATTCAACGTTTTTTTATGTCAACTCATTTATTATTAACGACTTGCTACCTTCCGCCGGTTTCTTATTTTCATTGTATCCAACAAAATGCATTACCTGTTTTGATTGAGAAGCATGATAATTTTCAAAAACAAACTTATCGTTCTAGAACACGGATTGCAACAGCAAATGGTATACAGGAATTAATTGTGCCTATACAGCATAGTAAAAAGGAACGTTCACCAATGTCGGAAAAACGTATTTCTTATGAGTTTGATTGGCAGCGATTACATTGGTTGAGTCTTCAAGCAGCATATCGCAATTCTGCTTATTTTGAATATTATGAAGATGATTTTGCACAGTTTTATAATAAGAAGTTCGATTTTCTCTTTGATTTTAATATTGCACAGCTTGAACTTTTGTTAAAATCATTGAAATTAAAGCGTGAGTTGTCGTTTACAGAAGAATATTTTAGATCTGTTCCAGATGCGTTAGATTTTAGAGACCATATCCATCCCAAGAAAGAAAGTCTCTTATTAAACCCAAAACCTTATTACCAAGTGTTTGAGGAGAAAAATGGATTTTATTCAGATTTGAGCATTGTGGATTTATTGTTTAGTCAGGGACCACAGTCAAAAAATTATTTTTAATATAATTGATCATATATAAAACTTTTAGAGTCTATTATTGTAATACAATAATAGATTCGTTTTTTATGAAGAGTATTTTAACAACTGTATTTTGTTTGTTCTTGTGTTGCTCTGTTTTTGCCCAGTCGGGTGTAGATACACTTCATTACCGCAAAGTGTATTATTTTGGTGGAACAGGAATGGGCTTTCCATTAGGTAAGACAAAAGATGTTCTGTCTCCAAAGTTTTCAGGAAGTTTAGGTTTAGATATTTCATTGAAAAATCCAAAGTATTACCTATATCCAGCTTTGTATACATTATCGTTTGATTACAAGCAAAAGATTCAGGACAATCAGTATCCTTATAAGATAGAGGATGCGAATGCTAATTTTTACATGTTCTCCCTAGCTGGGGGTATTCGTAAACAGCTAAAGAAATTAAATGCCTATGCTTATGCAGGTCCTGGTGTTGGATTCTTGACAGAACCAAGAGTGAAAGTCGATGCTATCAACAGTATCGCTAAAATTGAAAATCAGAAAAAATTCTCTTTTTCGGGAAAACTCGGGGTTGGTGCTGATTATCGATTTAATGGTTTTTTCCTGGGTTTGGAAATCGGTTATTTACATTCATTTAATAAAATACAGGAAACTCCAATCAATATTATGACTGTTATGGTTGGGCTTAAGTCGGATATAACAAGATTGGGTGATAAAGTAATTAAAGTAATAGGAGTAGAAGGTTCAATTAGCGGAAAAGAGACGAAATAACGCACTCTTTTCCGATTTCGAATTTAATTATGGATTTTAACAAAATCTTCTGTTTTTTCTCTCTTTTGATTTGCAATCTGATTAATGATGATTTTGAACGCTTCAAGACGGGCTTTTTTCTTATTATCAGTTTCAATTTCTATCCACGGTGATAATTTGGTGCCGGTAGTTTTAAATAATGTCTTGATATAACTGGTATAATCACTCCATTTTTCTTGAGCCTGTTGGTCAAGAGGGCCAATTTTCCATTGTTTTAAAACGTCTGTTCTCCTTTCTTCCAGTCGCTTCGCCTGCTCTTCTTTAGATATACTTAAAAAGAATTTAATGACGATAACTCCATCCTGTATTAAAAGTTCTTCTACTTCATTAACTTGTTTTAAAAATAGCGTGTGTTGTTCTGGAGTACAGAAACCAAAAACTGGTTCAACAACAGCCCGGTTATACCAGCTTCTGTCAAAGAAAACAATTTCCCCTGCATTGGGCAGCTGTTTGAAATAGCGTTGAAAATACCATTGAGTTGATTCTTCTGCAGTCGGTTTAGGGAGGCTGACTACCCTTAATTTTTTAGGATTTAAATATTCTACCAATCTTTCTATAGCACCACCTTTACCAGCAGCATCTCTACCTTCAAAAATAACCAAAACACGTATATTGTCTGCTATGACTTTATTTTGAATCGCCGTTAGCTCAATTTGCAGCTCATGTAATTCCTTCTCGTATTCATATGTCTCTAAAAACTTTTTTTCCTTGATTACTTTCTTATCAATCAAGTACTGAAAAACCTCTTTATTGTTTAAAATATTTACAAAGTCTTCTAAATTGAAATCTGCCATATCGATTGTGTTTTAATTGAATTACTCTTGTACAACAATAAATATACCTTAGAAGTTTAATATTCACTGGAATTTACTTTATTTTTTTTGAGCCATAATAAAAACCTCGATGCTACCGTTTTTATATAGGTCAGCTTTAATATTGGTATATTGACGGAGGATAGCAGTTATTAGCAAATATTAATTTTGATAATAATTATAAAAAAAATAAAACGAAGCACAATAATTTAATAAGTCGGTCGTTTTAATTACAAATACTTTTCATAAAATAGGTTAATATATGGCTAACGATAAGCTTGAGGTTCCCCACTTCAAGCTTTTCTATTTTTTAGCTGGACCTAAACAAGCATAGGTGATCATATGTAAATAAGACGTCAATTTTTTTTAAAACAGAAGAGTTTTCATTTTGAGAACCTATTTTTGCTTTCAAATCATAAGATATGGAATACATCAATAATGTTAATGCCTTCATTGCTACCGAGCGAAATCAATTACTTGCACACCCCCTTTATTATAAAATAAAAACTATTGAAGATCTTCAAGTGTTTATGCAAGGGCATATATATGCTGTGTGGGATTTTATGTCGTTATTGAAAGCATTACAGCAGAAATTAACCTGTACAACAACGCCATGGTATCCTTCAAAATTTCCGAATACCAGATATTTAATTAATGAAATTGTTGTTGCCGAGGAATCCGATGAATATATAGACGGTCGTAGATTGAGCCATTTTGAAATGTATCTGGATGCTTTAGATACACTGGGGGGAGACAGTAGTGAAGTTAATAATTTTCTAAAAGATGTTTATGAAGGTGGTGATATTTTAAAAGTTATTGCCGAAAGTACTTTGCACCCGAACATTAAAGAATTTTTAATATTTACTTTTGATGTTATTGCAAATGGAACAGCTCATGAAATCGCAGCTGCGTTTACTTTCGGAAGAGAAGATTTGATACCGGATATGTTTTCTTCTATTTTAAAAGAGATCCAGCTCAATTTTCCAAATTCAAATTTGGAAAAACTGCTTTATTATTTTGAAAGACATATTGAATTAGATGCAGATGAACATGGTCCCCTGGCAATGAAGATGATTATGGAGCTTTGTGAGGCTGATCCTGTAAAGTGGAAGCAAGTGGAAGAGGTTTCAAAAATTGCTCTACAAAAGCGGATTAAATTATGGGATGCTATTGACCAGATGCTGTAAACAAAAATGATTTAATGAAGTTTAATCGTAGGGTTATTGTAATTTAATATGGGCATTCTATATTTGTCATTGAAAATAGACTAGTTGTAAGCATATATGTTTTTTCAATACCTACATGAGTTATGGAAATCTTTGATACGAAGGAAAGTCCGTGTTTTTATACATGAACAAGAATATGAATTGTCCGATGATAGATCGGGCAATTTTTCTATTATAACTTATAATATTGCAGGTTTACCTCAAGTTATTTCGGCAGCCAAAACAAATCGATCTACTAGTATCGCGACTATAGGTATGCTATGTAATGACTTTGACATTGTGCATATTCAAGAAGATTTTAATTACAATACCTACTTATACCAAGGTGGTAATTCTCACCCTTACCGTACCATCAGTATGGGTTTAGCTATTTTTGGGGATGGCCTGGATAGTTTGTCCCGATATCCGATAACCAATTTTAAGCGAATTGAATGGCAGAATAGGACGGGATCAGATCGTTTAACACCAAAAGGCTTTAGTCATTGTACTGTGCATTTAGGCTTAGGTGTTGAGGTTGATTTTTATAATATTCATGCTAACTCTCAGGATCATCCGCGTGCAGCAAAGGCTAGACGGGCTAATTATCTGCAGTTGGCTACTTACATCAATAAGTTTTCGGTAGGAAAGGCAATCATAGTTGCCGGTGATTTTAATTCTCACTTCTCATTCTCTGAAGACAACTTGGTGGAGTTTATGGATAAGACAAAGCTGGAAGATTGCTGGATCACCTTGCAACGTGATCATGTGATTCCAATTATTGACCCCTTGTTTTTATGTGTTGATATTATGGATATTAATAATGAATCAGAATCGATCGATAAAGTCATGTTCAGAAGTAATGATAAGCTGACGTTAATTCCAAAAGTTTATGAAGTAGAGAAAGAAAAGTTTGTCGATCAGTATGGCGAACCTTTGTCCGACCATTGGCCTATTTCAGTTGTTTTCGACTGGAAATTGAATGATGAGGTAGAGATTGATATCTTTCCTAAGTAAAATAATTCCCTACAACAGAGGGGAGATCGATAATTTTGTTTCGCATGAGATGCAGTTATTATTATAGATAAAACAAAATTATCTATGTTTGAAATAAAAAAATATGGCTAACGCGACAGGATATTTAAAAAAGCTACGCTTAGAGGCAAAAAAAAATTTGGTAGAAGGTGAAGCATTTCTTAAAGAAAATGCATTGCGTGATACTGTGGTCAGCCTGCCTTCTGGTTTGCAGTATGAGGTAATAGAAGAGGGCAATGGTAAGAGTCCTAAACTAACCGATAGTGTAAAATGTTTTTATGAAGGACGCCTTATCAATGGAACTGTTTTTGACTCAACCGCCAAGAAGAAGAAACCTGTATCTTTTCCAGTGAATGAAGTGATAGCTGGATGGACAGAAGCACTGCAGCTCATGAAAGAAGGCAGTAAATGGCGTTTGTATATACCATCTTCGCTCGGATATGGAGAATTAAGTGTTTCGAAAGAAATTGGCGGAAATGCTACACTAATTTTTGAAGTAGAGGTTGTGTCTGTTCATTAAATTTTTCTGTCTCAATAAGAGAATAAACTCTCATATGTCATCGCGCATTCAGGTTTGTTAAGAAAAATGTAAGTTTACACGGGGGACGTTTGTGAGTGGATATGAGTTTTAGAAATTCGCCATTCTAAAATATGTATACCCTCTTGGATGATAGTCTGCATAATTGGACTTTCTATGTGACAGGAAATTGAACTCATATTCTGTTTTATTCAGAATAAAAATATAGGTTTGTAGGATGAAGATAGTACAAACCGTTTTTTTGGAAGATGTTCGCGTATTTGCTCCGATTGGATTTTATGTAGAAGAGCAAATATTAGGTAATGAATTTCTGGTAAACGTTTCAGTAAAGTTTGATGCAGGTATTGATGACCACGAGAATTTAGATAAGACCGTGAATTATGAGATTTTGTATCAGATCATCCATCGGGTCATGAAACCCAAAAGGAAGTTATTAGAATCTGCTGCTCATGAAATACTAAAGGCTATACATGATCATTTTTCATTTGCAAAAACAATAGATGTTTCTATAAAAAAAATGAATCCTCCCTTTGGTGGAGATGCTGCGCATTCTAAAGTTGCTGTTCAATACTCTTGCATTTAGTAGTAAGCAAGATTGATAAAAATTGATAGTTTGAGCTCTCTTTTCATCGGTATATAAACTAATTTGTATACCATTAAATAAACAATCAAGATTATCATTATTATCATATCTAAGACAAAGTCACCTAGGCTTTGTCTTTTTTCTGAAATTTTTAAGACGGATCTAATTGTCTGCCTTTGCTTTGCTTCAAATTTTATGTATACAGCAATGACCAAATTCTTCTTTTAGAATAAAATCAATTTTTAAAACCTTTGCTATTTGTTTTAAAAAATCTACTATTCATTTATCCGTCATCATTTATCTGAGGAAAGCTGTAGATGGATTAGACTAGTGATGTATTCGTTCGGGAATGGAAATACCAGTAAATTCTCCTGTCTTGAAAGGATAGGGGGGAGGTAGGGAAATAGATTGAGAATGGATAAAATACAACATATCTTGAATAATTAGTATTGATTTGGATGAATTATTTATTTATATAATGGCAGTAAAGTGATCTTATATATTGTTTTATATATATTTTAAGTGAAAATTCAATCCTTACGATGTTTGTTAACTTAATGTATTATGTATAAGATTGTCAGGATGTAAGAGTGATTTAGTGTGAGGTATTTTGTTAAAAAGCTCACCTAACAGCCATGCTCTGGAGCCTTGGTTTGTGATATAAATTACGAAATGTGAAAAGCATTTAGTAATGTTAGTTTTATTTTTTGAATTTAAGGTGTAAATAAAGCTTTTTAAAGTCGCTTTAAACTCTTTTTAATAAAAGACTGACTGAAATTTAGATATGGCGTTACATGGCTTTAAATTGAGTTTAATTAAAAGCTATTGAAGTCGTTAAATATTTAAAGAATGTCTTTAATGATTTTTTTAAGCTTCATTGATGCTGTATGTAAGTACTATACAAATTGTCATTTACAGCATGTTTTAAATAGTATATGATAGCATTAAAAATTAAAATCGTGTAAATAATTTGTTTTAATTTATGTATTTAATATATTGATTATTAATATTTTGTGACTTTTTTTTGTCGTATTAATGTCCTCTGACAAAGTTTTAAATGAGTTTTTATGATTTCATGTTTATCAACAGCAATTAAGCACCGGGCAATCTTAGTTAAACACTTTGCTAGCTGAAACTAATCAATTCCTGTTTTATGGTTTGATTATAACACTTCGCTTTTATAAGAGAATATTTGTCATGCTCATTCTTGTAGGGGAGTTAAAATGCTTTTTTAAATAGTAAATCTTGATTATAAGTGGATTGTTGGCGGTATCATAGATAAATATTTTTTTGCTATTATTTTTAGTTTTTATTTTGTTTAGAGCAAATGAATATAATGACTAAACCTTGTATGTTCAATTTAAGTTTTAATGATTAGTAATATGATTGCAAATTTCGCAATGTTAAATCAAATCATATTACTTTTCAATTATATAGTAGTGTTTAGTTAAATTAATTCTTTATATCATTTCATATTTATATTAACTACTTCGTTTACAGTATATACCTGATGTCTTGATGGTAAAATGTATATTTTTGAATCCAAATGTTCATTAAATTTCCCTTATTTGTGATCGTTCGGTAGCTAGCTTTTCATAAAATGATCAAATCAGTTATAAAGTTGGACATCGCTTGGGGGCATTGTTGTTTGGTAAAAGTTCAAATTATCATATTTATTCATCTTTTTTGAACAATTATAACTTCTGCTTTACTATTTATTAAAAAATAAATTACCTTCATTTAAATTTTAGCATATGAAAAATATCATCCTTTCTCTTTTATGTTTATTTTTTGCAACGGTTGCCAAAAGTCAAACGCACAAGCTGCTCTTTAAGACAGCGTATGGCAATATTAAAGTTGTCTTATATGACTATACACCAGCTCATCGGGATTTAATTTTAAATGCAATCAAGACTCAGGTGTACAAAGACGCTTTATTCAATCGTATTATTTCAGATTTTGTAGTGCAGGGGGGAGAGCATGATATTGATATTGAGAAGCGTGAATCTGCGGATCCGGCCAGAGAAAAACCTCGTCTAGCGGCTGAGTTTGACCCAAGAGCATTTCATAAAGTTGGAGCATTGGGAGCAGGAAGGGATGGAAATGCGGAGAAGGCCTCTTTCCTTAATCAGATCTATTTTGTCGTAGGAAAAAAAATAATAGCAAAAGAGCTTGATGATCTGGAAGTGAAGAAAAAAATAAAATATACTCCTGAGCAAAGAGCAACATATTTAAAAATTGGAGGACAGCCCCGTTTAGATCATGATTTTACCGTCTTTGGAGAAATATATGAAGGACTGGATGTCATTCTAAAGATCAGTAAAGTAAAAACAGACAGTCAGGATTACCCAGTACAGCCCGTTCATTTTGAGTTGTCAGAGATTAAGAATTAAACTATTAAATGTTGAAGAAAAGAGAGATACATCTTTTCTTGTTTAACGGCTGTTTATTCAGAGAGTAGAAAGTCCGCATAAAAATCAGGTATACCACTAGCTTTTATTTCATGAGCCACCGCAATAATATCAAATGGAACCTGTATGATTTCGACATGTATTCGGTCTTCATGAAGTTCGACTAAAAGGTAAGTTGCATCTTTGCACATCTTTTTTGATCTTCCTACGGAACCTGTGTTGATTGCCCATTTTTTGCCAATATCCTTGATGAAAGGGAGATGCGTATGACCCATAACGACTATGTCAGCTTGTGTTTTAAAGAAGATATCTTCAAAAGTACTGTTGGGTTCTGATGCATAAAGATATGCTTCATTGCTTTCTAGACTTCCATGAATCAATTGAACTTTCCAGTGCTTATGTTTCACCTTAAAGTCCAACTGCATTAAGTAAGGAAGCTGCCCCAAGAATAATTTATTTTCTTGTGTGATAGTTTCCTGACTGTGTTTAATGGCAACTATACGGTTCGCAGTTTCTTCAGCATCATGTTTTTCTAATGGGACGATGGGTAAATCGAATGCTATACGTTCATCGTGATTCCCCATTAAGCAGGGGATTTTTTCATTTTTGATCAGTTCAATCACTTCATTACCCCAGGGAGCAAAGTCCACAAGATCACCTAAGCAATATTTATAATAAATGTTTTTTGATTGAATATCTGCTAGTACTGCATTCAGTGCAGGAAGGTTTCCGTGTATATCACTAAAAATGGCAATCTGAATCATGATCTAATTTTAAAACAAAATTAGATTATTGTCAGGGTTGTGTATGGTGTTTTTTACCGTTTTAATAGTGTTTTTAACTTGGTTTTTAATGTCATCCAATTAAAATCAATATAAAGTGTACAAAATTAAGCCTAGATTTTTCTTATCCTACATCAATTAATTTGAGGCTTTCTTCCGCTAACTTTGTGGTATACAAAAGGAAAAGAATATGAAAAATGTAGAAATTATTGCAAAACCGCAAGCAGCTCACTTTGTTGGAGATGGATTTCGAGTACATAATTTAATACCAAGTATTGCTTCCGCTAGTAGGATGAGTCCATTTATTATGCTGGATTATAACTCAACTTACCATTTTCCGCCAAGTGAAATTCCAAAAGGAGTGGGAGTACATCCACATCGTGGATTTGAAACCGTAACCATTGCCTATAAAGGTCGTGTAGAGCACGGAGATAGTTCTGGTGGCGGCGGAGTTATTAAAGAAGGTGATGTTCAATGGATGACTGCTGCATCTGGTATATTGCATAAGGAATTTCATGAAACAGAATGGAGTAAAACCGGAGGAGACTTTCAGATGGTACAGTTGTGGGTCAATTTACCTGCAAAAGATAAGATGAGTACACCAAAATATCAAGCTATTGCAAATAACGAGCAAACTAAAGTGAAACTTGATCAAGGAGAGATTGAAGTGATTGCAGGAGAGTATCAGGGAAATAAAGGGCCAGCGTCAACTTTTACACCCATGCATGTTATGAATGCAAAATTGGAAGCTGGAGGAAAAGCATCCTTTTCTTTTCCGGCACATTATAATACTGCCATGATTGTCATTGAAGGAAATGTGCTAATAAATGGTAAAGATCATGCTCCTACAGACCATTTTGTTCTGTTTGGCAATGAAGGAGAGGAATTTAATGTTCAGGCGTTAGATCATGCGGTAGTATTGATTATGAGCGGTGAGCCTATTTTAGAGCCTATTGTAAGTCACGGACCATTCGTAATGAATACTAGAGCAGAAATCAATCAGGCATTTGAAGATTTTCAAACAGGTAAGTTCGGATATCTGGCTGATTAAGATAAAATAGACTTACATCAATATAAAGCAAGCTCCAAAAGTTAAATACTTTTGGGGCTTTTGGTAAAAAGTAATGACCAAATTCTTTAAAATGGCATAGTGCAATTATTTTTTTAAAGGTACTATTGCGAATTTCTTATCTTCAAAATATAGTTGTAACTGTTATTAGCTTCATCTAAATTGATTCTATATTCAAAATGTAGTGCTAGGTCTTTTTGCAGGTCTTTAAAAAGAGTCATCATCTGTACTAGTGCTAACCAATTATTATCAATAGACGCATCCGCATATGTTTGCAGTATGCTTTGGTACAATTTCGGATCAAGGTGTTTTTCTGCAAATCTTCCCGATTTACCAAATGCAACCTGAAATTTTTTTTCAACCCCGATATGCCAAGCTATTAGATTCATGAACATAGGACGGATTACTGTTTCCATCATGTCTTTGGCATATAGAATTTCCCGGCGGGCAAGTCCTTTAGCAACATATGTGCAGACCCACCAAAACTCATTGCATGTCTCTATGAACATTCTTTCAGTAGGTTTAGCGATATGATAATCATGATCATTAGCAGGAGCGATCTTAGTAAAAAGTAAATCTTTATCTACCCAAACTTCCGTTAAACTATCACTTTTGAAATGTGAGTGGAACTTATCGATAGGGAATAAAGTTAGATCGACTCGATTTTCATCTTCAAAAATCATTAAGTAAGCAAAAGTAATCCGATCTACATCAGGATCATTTCCTAACAACATCTGATCGGGAAGTTGCTGTATCAAGACTTTACCAATAAAAGAGGTCCAATCTTTGTCAGCAATAAAAGATTCGATATCGGTGACAATAAATAATAGATCAAAATCTTGGTATTGATCCGGCTTAATTTTAGGATTTGCACGCGAACCATTTAATAAAACTGCGCGGACCCGATCATCTTTTTTAGCAAAATTGAGAATTTTATTTTTTATGTTTCTATCGTTCATGATATGAAGGCATGATAAATAATGCTGTAAATTGGTGAAAAAAAAGCAATTAATAAATTATTAGATCTAGTAATAGCAGATGTCTTTTTATTTTAAAATAAAAAATGGGAAATATAAAATCATTTTATATTTTGCCGTACTAAATATTTAATACATATGGCTTCAGGTATATTTGCAATATTGGATGATATTGCTGCTTTAATGGATGATGTTGCGGTTACTAGTAAGATAGCAGCAAGTAAAACCGCAGGAATTCTAGGCGACGATTTGGCTGTAAATGCTGAGAAAGCCACAGGATTTCTATCTTCTCGTGAAATTCCTGTGCTATGGGCTATTACAAAAGGTTCATTTATTAATAAAATTATAATTGTTCCGATTGCACTGTTATTGAATGTTTTCTTTCCTATTGCCATCAAGTTTATTTTAATCATCGGAGGTATCTATTTAGCCTACGAAGGGGTTGAAAAAATTATAGAGTACCTTTTTCATCGCCAGAAAACAGGCCATGAAGTGGTTGTGGAAAGTGAAGAAAATAATAGTGAAACTGAGAAAATAAAAGTGAAATCAGCGATTACCACGGATTTTATTTTATCTGTAGAGATTGTGATTATTGCTTTGGGAACTGTATTAAATGAGAGTCTGACCATTCAGATTTTAACAGTAGCGGTAGTTGCTTTATTTGCGACTGTTGGTGTTTATGGAATTGTCGCATTGATTGTACGTATGGACGATGCAGGGTATAAGCTGATCAAGAGATCTAATGATGAGGGTGCTGTTTCTAAGCTAGGACACTTATTGGTTAATTCCTTACCTGTTGTTATCAAAGTCTTGGCAGTAGTTGGAACAATTGCATTGATTTTAGTCTCTGGTGGTATTTTTGAGCATAATATTGATTATTTGCATCATTTTTTACCTCAGGTTCCTTCATTATTAAAGCAAATAGCTTATGGTGCAGTTGCCGGTTTGGCCGCAGTTTTGCTTATGACAGGGGGAAAGAAGATTTTTGCCAAAAGTTAGTAGAAAATTAGAAGTGTTAAAAAAGGCATCCATCGGATGCCTTTTTTGTACATATATTGTTTCATTAAGCTTCTGTGAATAATATAAAAAGAAGAATTGTATAAATGCTGATGCTATTTTAGGGGATTTAACGATTAAACTTTATGACAAATAGGGAAATAGATTTTTTAAGCCATAACGAATCAGCCTGGAATAAACAGGCATTGGATCAAAATGAATGGTCTCAGCCGGTAAGCTCAGCTTTAATTAATGCTGCTAAACAAGGTGTATGGGATGTACATCTTACCCCAGAGCCTTTACCAAAACAATGGTTAGGTGATATTAGGGATAAAAAGATACTTTGTCTTGCTTCAGCTGGCGGGCAGCAGGCTCCCATATTGGCAGCAGCAGGTGCCAAGGTTGTTGTTTTTGATCTTTCAGAAGAACAGCTGAGACAAGATTCAATCGTTGCACAGCGAGATGGACTTTCTCTGGAAACGATTCAGGGAAATATGAAAGATCTGAGAATATTTGATGATCACTCATTTGATATTGTCTTTCATCCGATATCAAATCATTATGTCGAAGATGTAAATCCAGTATGGAAGGAGACTTATCGTGTGCTAAAAAAAGATGGATTTTTACTTGCTAGTTTTTTTAATCCAGTTGTATTTATTGGGGATAGAAATCCCCAGGAAATTACCGACGGTATAATTAGGCCCAAATTCAAGTTGCCGTATGCAGATCTGAAAGATTTGGATGCTGACGATATTGAGAGAAAGATTGAAAGACAGGAAGCATTGGTTTTTGGTCATACTTTAGCGGATCTTATCGGTGGACAATTGCGAGCGGGATTTATGATTGCTGATTTTATAGAAGATTCGCAGCCTCGACCACGATTCTTAATAGATCAGTATCTCCCCACTTTTATTGCAACGAAGGCTGTTAAGCTATAATTTGATGTGAAAATGAGAACTCCCAGATCAAGATCTTAAAAAAAGTATTGCAACGACATGGTAGTCGGGTTCTTTTAAGTAGTTTATTAGGTCCAAAAACCTAGATTCAATATGGAGAATTTAAGTAAATTAAAAGGTAGTGCCGAATTTAAAAATCGAATACTTTCGAAAGATGAAATTAAGCAGATCACACAGTCTAAAGGACTTTTAGGAATTTCCTTTATAAATTGTCCTGTTCAGGATGACGATATTTTGGAAATTTCTAAACTTAGCAAATTGGTCAATGTTACGCTTGAAAATACCCGTATAACAGATCGCTCGCTTGAATATTTAGCTGAACTGCCAAATTTAAATTACTTGTTTATTACGCAGGCGAATGTATCTGGGCAAGGCTTTGAATATTTTATTGGACATAAAAAGTTGAACTGTGTTTGGGCCTGTCATACCCAATTAAATGATGAAACGTTGAAGATTGTTGCGCAGTTGCCTAAACTTAGTATATTGAGAATTGATGCTACAGCTGTTACATTTGAAGGTTTAATGTCAATTGCAGGTAATCCAAAGATTGAGATTGTTGCGAATGATCTATTTAGTAAGGAGCAACTAGAGCAGTTTGAGCAAGAACAAAGAACTTTGGCCAAGAAAAAGAAATCGGTTAATTCACAAGATATTACTGATGCTTCCCAAAAACTACTGCTATTTTTTAATGCGATGACTGAATGGGAGAAATATGCCGCTGTACATGGTTTTACGAATGAAATAAGTTTAAGATGTAAGTTACTTTTTCAGGAACATTGTACTTATAAAACTCGTAAAGGTTATCGACCAGATGGTTTATATTATTCCAACGGACCTAACCATACGTATTCGACGCACAAGATTGTGGATAGTGAGCAGTCAACAAAAAATAAGATCTATCTTTTTACCAAAGACCATATTGATTTTCAGTATCGTTTTATCTTGGTTCGAAATGATGATGCGTGGATGGTAGATGATGCAGAAAGATTAGATGGAGGTTGGAAAAAAGTCGGATTGTAATGCAAGTTGGAAAATGTTAACAGTTTTAATGAAAGTACTACGGATATAAGATAGGAAGTGCGAATTTAAATTAAATTAAAAGAGAACTGTTGAATTTGGTTATACTTGTTAAGTACATATTAAGCGGACTACACAAAGGAATTAATTAACATGGATCCTACAAAAAACAAGCTCCAAATCGGTAAATTGTTATTGATAGCAATTCCATCTGTTTTTATCTTTTTAATGATCTGGATTGCAGCGGTATATATTGGTAATACTTATTTTGATTCTAAATCGAGTTCTGGACAATTTTTACTCTGGATATTAAGTGGTATAATCAGTTTTATGTGTTATCCGATTGCCTCAAAACAAATTTATAATCTCGGAGCTTTAAATAAGAATAACAAGATAGCGCATCCAGTTTTTGAAAGACAAAAATTTGATAAATCTGATTGGTTCTTTTTTATTTTACTTCATAGTATTACAGCACCTCTATTATTCTGGATCTTTTCTGATTTAGAACATCATGTGCAGATCTATGATTTTTTTGTGGATACCTTTGGAAGGAATTATAAAGGAGCGCCAAATTTTCCAGTTCTATTAGTATTTATATTCGGAACGTTTTTCCTATTGGCTATAGTTTACGTCCTATTTCTTAGGATTAGATATGGCACTTTTAATGAACCTAAGATTCTGTCAAGTATTGAAGATAAGAATTTCAAACAAAAGCAGGAGATTTATTTTTCATATGTAGCTTCAACAACACTTACGGTAATGATGCTTTATCTGTTGAAGATGGTATTACTAGTGTAATGCATAGTAAAGATTTTTACTTTTAGATCTCAGTATTGGAAGTTATTTATTATTTCACAACATCCAAATTTCTTGTGTATCATTTAAGAGGAGAACATAAGTTTGTCGTCAAGAGATGTAGTCGTGTGGTTATAGCAGTATTTTACAGCTTTGTTATTATTGTTATGGATTTAAATGCTGTCTGTATATGCGGTATGTGCTTGTTTTTTGTTTCATATCCGAAACTGTTACCTGAACTTCATTTTTAAAAATTTTTGTGTAAACGATCTGTTTTGGATAATCGTGATTCGGGTTCTCGAAAGTATATCCTTCTTTTTTTTCCATAAAAATAAAGGGTACACTTTTTCCGTTATTCTGATTAAGGACTGAGGCAATAAAGGTTATTCCTTTTTTAACTTGATTAAGTTCCAGATATTCAGAAACGATTATCTGCCCATGCTTCATCTGGTAAGAAAAGCCTTTCATAGTGGACTCATTTAATTGATCCCAATGTTCATATTGCTCTGTACTATTGATTTTCCATGTTCCTACTAAAAAAAGAGGAAGTTTTGACTGTCCATAAGAAGCAATGCTTGCTAACCACATGATGCAAAGTAAAACAGGTTTCATATGAGTATTATTAGTTGAACTTACTTTTTGGCCTTATGAGATAATTCCTTCTGTTTTCTATATCATTCAGAAGCAGATAGTCACCGCCGATCGGTTTATAGATGAAATAATTGAATCTTTCTCTTAGTGTTCCATCTTCGTCTACTGTAACAAACTGTTTAAAGTATATGTTTTTTTTGGGCATTGTAATCTGGAAATAACTCGTACCGTCCCACCCATTTCCAGAAGATCCATTCCCTGTGCCCCATGTCAGGTATTGAGATATATTCCAAAAGGAACTTTCTTTCCAATGTTCTTTATGAACAAATGTTCGTTGGAATAGCGTTGAACTATCGTAAGGCGTCACTGTATATTTTACTTCTTTATCATTCTGGTTGTAAGTTGAAGAATGATAAAAAAGAGAATCAGTAATCAGATAATGCCAAGTTTTATTTTTTAAAAAGAAGAGTTTATGTGCATTTTTAGCCTCTCCCGAAATCGTATCAGTAAAGCTGACTGCAAGATACTTTTCTTTATCCAATAAATTATCTACTTCTTTTTGTGCAAATCTCTTATTATCAGCTATGTTTTTAATAGGAATACCGTTACTGTTGTTATTTATAAGCCAAGTATTATAGGTATTCTGATCTGTGTCAAGGATATAATCATTAAAAGTATCAAAATGGTGATTTTCATTTTGACGAAATTTAAGTTTTAGTGAATCAGTTAATTGCCCCTTTAGATTGATTTTATACCAGCTGTTTTCAATGAATGCTTCAGTTTCGGTCTCTAAACTATTTCCTGTAATGATGATAATGGTACTGTCATTTGTCTGTAATACGGGTTCGATAAACCCTCCGTTAATCCTTACTACTTCGTAATAATCATCAAGTAAGCTATCTAGTTCGGTATAGCCTTTGTATAGTTCGGGAAGTGTTTCAGTTCGTAATTTAAAACGTTGCCAGTACATCGAGGTATCTGGTAACAGGATAATAACAGCGAAAGCAATAGTCCATATTGCCAGTTTTTTATATTTTGCTTTCTTATTGGGTATTTTCATTGATATAAGGTCTATAGCTATATGCTTTGGACAACCCACTTTTGCTCTTATTGTTGGGTAAAAATAGTGATTTTTTTGAGGATGACAATATTTGCTTAATACAGTAAGTTTGTTAAACAATTAAGGCTACCTGGTACGAAGGTAGCCTTAATCTGTAGTCAGATTTTACGGAAACAGTTTTTTGATTTTATCGATTTCAAAATTGTTCTGAGGGTTGAATGACACAGAATTCATATAATGCAATATTGATTTTTTCATTTGCGTTACCTCTAATCTTTTGTTTGGATTTTGGAGTAGATCTGCGGATGAAATTATTATTTTACCTTTTCCAATTTTCCCTTCGATGATTAGTCCTAACGATTGGTTTGTAAACCAGTCATCTATAATTCGTACAATGGGTTTAACGTCTTCGCCGAGCTCTTTCAGTTTCAAAGCATTGGCATTGGTGACCAGTCCCCACCATTGGAAATCAGAATAGTAATCTGTCGGAAATAGCTTTAAAGCAGGGTGATTAGGATCTACCAGTACACCCATTACATGAGGTGGTTGCTTATTTGTCCAAGCTGTGTTCCAAAAGATAGGGGAGTATCCCATCACAATCTCACCACCGTTTCCTTTTTTAATACTTCCTGCTCTGGGCGAAAATAAAACTTTTCCGCCCTTTTCAAGAATGCTATACGCTTGTTGATCTAAGGTGTCGGTTATGTGTACATCGCCTTCATAAGAGAGTGAAACCGCTGGATAGACCCAGATATTCCAGCTGTTACGATTTGATCCTACCTGTACAGTAAGTTTCAATTGCATGGGCACAAGGATTTCTCGAAGAGGATATTTGATATGACCCAAAATATGCGCATTTCCTAAAGGTATCGTCTGTTTATCGAGATTTCCGCTCGCTATAATACGGCCGTCAGCTTGTGTGAGATTCCAAATTGGAACAATATCCTTGATATCATCTTTTCCGAAATGGGCAATTTCTACAGATGCATCTAAACTTTCATCATTATTGTAAACCATTTTAGGAAGCCTGATCAGAGGTACGGTAGGTCCAGAAAATGTCTTAAATTCTTCAGGTGATATGTACCCCTTTTCTTCCCAAAAAGCATCGAGTACACCTACCAATGCAGTACCTTGACCAGGAAAATCACTAAGTCCAAGGAGTTGGAAGCCAGCAAATCCAGGAGTGCGCAGAGCAGCTTCAATATCAGCTTTATAGGTCATTGCCTGATGTCTACCTGAAGCAAGCAAAAAGCTATCAGCTAAATGTTCTAATTTGTTTGCTTGAAGTGTTTCTTGAAAAACTTCAAAATTATGTGCTTTTAATACTCCTGTGTATTTATCTATTTCTTTAAAATTAGGGTATGCACACCATTGCCCCACTTCATGAGAAATATAAGGTACTTTATATTTTCCAGTGATGTTCAACCAATCAAAATCTGTGGAAGGCGGATTGGCGTTGTTATAGCTTTTAAGACCATCCCCCCATACATAAAGTCTCGGATACATGGCATTATAAAACTCATTCTCTTTAATATCCGGCCATCCTGCACCCGATGTATAGAGGTGTCTGTTGTCATGTTTCTTTAAGTGGTCGACAAGTTTGCCTAAGAAACCTCCTTGGTTTTTTCCATCAGGTTCGTTTCCGTAAGTATACAGTATAAATGAAGGATGATTCCCGTATGTATTCAATATACTTTCGGATTCTTCATATATCCATTTGTCAAAACCGTTTCCTCCACCCACTAAAGTCCATCCGCCACCTTCTACCTGTATATATATACCCAGTTCATCTGCTGCTTCAAAAGCAGCTTTTGGAGGACACCAAGAGTGAAACCGGACGTGATTTAATCCATGACTTTTGACTACATTGTATATGCGTTTCCATTCGGCTATTTCAGTAGGCGGATAGCCAGTTAGTGGAAATACAGCACAGTCTAAAGTACCCCTGAGGAATGTCAATCGATCATTAATTTTAAATTGTGTCCCTGATATCTCTAGTTTTCGCATTCCAAACGAGGTCTGGTACTCTTTCGTATTGTGTTCATCTTGCATTTTTACAGAAAGTTGGTACAAAAATGGAGTAAATTCATCCCATTTGTAAAAATCATTTCCCATTGGATAGACCATCTCCGTTTTATTTTTCCCCGGAGCTATTACCTCCCGAACCTCAATACTTGCAGGTTTGTGGACTTTTGGCGTGAATTTGGAAGATGCCTGTAATATAAAGTTTATATTTTTAGAAGATTGAGATTTATTATCTGTTTGAAGTACGATACGTACTTCTTTCTTTTCTATATCAGGATACACTGCAATTTGCGTAACTGCTATTTTTGGAATAGCACGTATGTGTAATTGTCCCACAATACCGTTCCAGTTTGTTTGGGTATGATCGGAAATGCTGTGGGCGTTCATACCGACATCAATATTTTTAATGCGATTGTCAACCCGTATGCTAATGTGATGATTCCCAGCTTTTAGTTTACCCAAATTATATTCATGGGGTATTCCCAATGCATTCTGCATACCGATCTGTTTGCCATCGATCCACAATGTGGTTTCCCAATGAGCGCGCTCCAGATGCAATACAAGTTCCTGATCGCTCATAGCCTTGGAAATCGTAAAAGCACGGTTATACCATGCTGGACCTACATAGTTTTTATTGGGTTGTAACCAAAATATAGTTTTATAATTATCTTTTTCACGGAATTTTGCATAACGATCTGATTTAAACCAGGTGGAATCAATAATGCGTCCTGTCCATTTTGTATCCTTATCTATTGTATAACCTTGATTATTGGAGGCTAAGGTACCTGGTAAGATTAGTGTTTCTGTGAAGTCTATTAACTGCCATTTTTTTGTTACACCCACATCTTCAGGGTCTAGTTGGAATTTCCAGACTCCTTTTAAGTCGATTTGCTGACCACAAACAATTGTTACATAAAAGAGTAATGTAAATAGAAATGCTATTTTTTTCATTTCAATATTTTTAAAGTTTATAATTTGTGTTTGCACTTAATGCGCGTGATAATCGCAAAACTTGGTGATCATATCAGTATGATTTATGTACAAACATTACAACTTGCTCCATAAGGGCAAGACATTCCAGTAACAAATTTAACACGTGATATTTTTAGAAGAATGTACTATATAATCAAAAACATGCATTTTTTATTCATTATTGAATGCCTTAAGCGGTATTTGATAAGTTTTTTTAAAATTTATTTAATTTCGTTATTCTGAAGCAGTAGAATTATTAAAAAGGTATCACTAAATTTATAGTAATAATTTAAAATTTTAAATATAGATATTATCATAAAATATGTTCGGTTTTCTTTTTTTAGGACTGGCGTTTCTTTTCATTGTTATTTTTTATTTTGCAATTGGGCGAAATAAGCCGATGTTGATCCTGAATGGGATCTTGACAACGATCATTGGTGGCCTGTCTTTTTCAGGTATTTTTAGGGTTTATCCACCATTATTTATAATGGCTTTAATCGGTAGCATTTTGTTGCATTTTGCTATATATCGAAAAGTGAAGAGTGCTCGGGTAAACGTCACGTTATTATTGATAATTCAATCCCTTAGGATCGTGATTGAGTATTATCTTTATCAGTTATATCTCGAAAAACTAATTCCTCAGATTATGACTTTTAAAGGTTTTAATTTTGATATTATAATAGGGATATTCAGTGTTGTGTTTCTGGTTATTTCCTTATTCAGGAAATCTATCTTGAATAATTGGGTATTTACACTGTGGAATTATGCTGGTATTGTTTCGCTGATTTCCGTTGTCCTTATAGGGATATTTTCCTCCCCGGTACCGATACAGCAATTTAGTTTTGATCAGCCCAATGTTGCCGTTCTTTGTTTTCCCTATGCATTGCTGCCAACAATTATCGTTCCTATAGCACTATTGTCACATATATTACTGCTAAGAGCTATAAAGCGGTAGAATAATTGTCTAAAGTTATAAGGAGAATTTAAACAGGTAGAAGTTGTTGAAAGTGCTGAAGTAATATTACGATTTAAGTACAAAGGCTGTCTCTTATCTTGAGAGACAGCCTTTGCATATCAATAATGCTTATTATTGATATTATTGGGTTATCAAATAAGCAGATACTAAATATTTACTGTCTGTTTTCTCAAATTCGGCATCTGGTATTGCTATCTTTATGCTATGCTTACCTTTTCTTTGTGGTCCTAAATTGATAACACGAGTAGGAACTGGGCCTCCTGGGCACCAAGAACGACGTTCTTTACTGATGTTTCCGAAATATATGCCATTAGGTTGCGTATTATAGATTTCGTAAGGTGTACAGTCCTGGTTCATATCTATACGTATATATTCTTTAGCATCCAGATCAATAATGTGCTGTCTCCAATTGTATTCTTCTCCACCTTCAGCTGCACCATGTCCAGATGAAATAAGATAAAGAACAGTCGTCTTGGTGTCTTCAGATAATTCAAATTCTATCTCTTTACTATTTTTTCCAGCTGTTTTGTCCTTTCCATCTAAACTGTAGTAGCTTAATAGGGAAATTGCTTTTTCCGAAGATAAGGTTGTTTTTTTGTCGCTTATTAAATCAACAGATACGTTGAACGTTAATAATGAACCATCGCATCCGATTACTTCTCTTTGACCTGCTCCGGTAGTTCCAAATACTTCTGTTACGAGATACATTTCTTTATCGGTTTGTTTGATCGTACTGATCATCTGATCTATTTGAGCTTCGTAAGGTATATGGTCTGGATGACGACTTCGGTACATGAATGGTGTCATAATACGTAGTATTTCAAACTGTTCTCCCTTTTCCTTGTCAAATTTCTCACCTTTTGGCATAACGACTAAAGTCACTCGGCCAATTCTATCGTAATTATCACAGCCCGCTTTGATTGTAACTTTAACCTTAAGGTTATTGCCGATTTGCTTTATTTCGCTCGGATTTAGCTGGTATAGGTATTCGGAATTAGTGATGCGGGTTACACCTCTAGGAACAGAATTGTTAACAGTTTGGGCATAGCCATCAAAAAAATCAACATTCTTTAAAATATTGATGGTTACGATTTTTTGTTTTAGTTTTATTAAACTGGCTGTTATATCCTTACCTAATACAGTTATTTTTTGTTTCTTAGGTAGCTGATCGAAAAATAGCTGTGCTTTATCGAGGTCAAAAGCAGACCCATCAGTGCTTACATACATTTGCAATGCTTCAGCCGCATATGGTTTGGTAATATCTGCTGATAAAAACTCTGAAAGCTGTGCAAGCTTGTGGTTTTTTACACTGTCAATTTTTGCATCAACAATTTTACTTTGATTCGTATCTTCTGGTTTCACTCTTCTCTTCTCCCATCCTAGTAATCTTAAAGCAGTGTCAATCTTTAGATAAGGTTTTTTGAAAACCATATAATCATCGTTGGTGGTTGAACCTGTAATTATTGCCTTTCTTAGGTAGCCTTTTGCATTAATATTTACGATGCTTTGTGAAAGATATAAGTATAAGGAATTAGGATCTGCTAAAGCATTGGGTGAAGTATTGGGCTTTGTAAATTGTAATGTGGCACGAACATCTACATCGGCAGTACTTTTAAAATGAAATTTGTTGTTTTTAATAACTGTACTGTCTAATACTGCCTGTCCTTTACTTTGATAAGTCAAATAAATCATTCGGTTGGTAGAATCATAAGTTGGTATGTTGACTATTCCCTGTAATTGAAAGGAAACATCTGTGTTCTTTTGCGCCATCACGTTTGCAAATGATAGGACAGTAAACAAAAGCAATAAATACTTTTTCATATTTTGAAATTTCGGTTTAAATTGTATTTGTAATTCTTTCTGTAATAAGTTTTATTCAATTTAAGGTACGAATAGGTCCTTAATGTCGTAAATATCTGTAAAATTTGAAACAAAGCTTCATTTTTGTTAAAATAGAGATTCCTTTTTATTTATATGTGTTAGTTTTAATAAAAGACCTTCGCAAGGTCAGTTACTTCGTTTTACTTAAATAAGCATTTTATGTAACATTGAACGATAGTTGCTACCGAATATTTAATTTTTATCATCTATAAAGTAGATTTAAAACAACTGTTATAGGATATTTTTTTTAATTTATATGTAATTTCTTTTTAATCGAAAAAATATTTTTAAATTGCAGTGATGAGTCATTATATATGACGAAGGTGTCATATCTATTTTTCTTTTGTAGTCTAAGAACTAAACATTTTTATCTTAATAAAATTAGTAGTCATGAAAACATGTATTAAACAAATTGGAAGCACTTTGATTTTAACCGCAACTTTAATCGCCTCATCAATAGAAGCAGAAGGTTGTACAAGAGTGGTTTATAAAGGTCCAAACAGCACAATTATTACAGCGCGAAGTATGGATTTTTCCATTCCGATTCCTTCTAACTTATGGCTATTCCCAAGAGGAATCGAGCGCGATGGAAGTACTGGAAAGAATACGATTAAATGGACTTCAAAATATGGGAGCATGACGACTAGTTCTTGGGACATTGCAATATCGGATGGGATGAATGAAAAGGGGCTGGTTGCTAATATGCTTTGGCTAGTAAGCTCTAAATATCCCGAATTTTCCAAAGATATTGCCGGGAAAAATGGCTTGGCTGTTTCACTATGGGCGCAATATGCGCTAGATAACTTCGCGACAGTAGCTGAAGCTGTCGAACATTTTAAGAAAGAAGAATTTGTTGTTGTTACAGACTTTATCCCAGGAACAGATAAGTTTACTACTGTCCATCTTTCTATGTCAGATGCTAGTGGAGACAATGCTATTCTTGAATACATTAACGGAAAATTAGTCATACACCATGATCCTGCTTATACTGTAATGACTAATGATCCGATTTTTGAAGAACAACTTGCGATAAATGAATATTGGAAAGGTATTCCTGGAAATATATTTCTCCCTGGAACAAACCGCGCTGCGGATCGCTATGTTAGAGCGTCATATTATATTAAAGCTGTCCCGCAAACAGATAATACCAGAATTGCTGTAGCGAGTGCGTTTAGTGTAATTAGGCAATGTTCCGTACCTTATGGTATTTCTACTGAGGGTTTTCCTAATTTATCAACAACTAGATGGAGAACAGTTTCAGACCAAAAGAATCTGGTTTATTATTTTGAAGATGCACTAAGTCCGAATGCGATCTGGGTAGATTTGAAAAAATTGGATTTTAGCAAGAATGGAAAAATAAAAAAACTGGCATTGGATAAAAATCAAATTTATGCAGGAGAAACATCAGACAAATTTTTAGATGCTAAGCCTTTTGTATTTCAGGGAATATAAAAGAAAAAAGCAATAGTTATTCAGATTAATTACCGATACGGCGATTATTTGAACCTTGTTTAAGGTTTAATTTCTCTCAAAAAAGAAAAGCTCAACTTTTGTTGAGCTTTTCTTTTTTGAGCCGGGGTTATTATGTAGCATGCATTTACACGATTTACCGAAAGGAAATAATTAAGTTATCTATTTAATGGGGTATCAATTATTGAATTGAATTAAAATTTCTATTTAATTGCGTAGTTGACATATGCAGCATAAATTTTCTAACGCCAAAACAGGTTGGAAAATACTCCGGAAAACTGCGGAAATTCCGGAAAAGCAACGTTGCAAAAATAAAAATAAATTATGTGTAGCAGAAGCGGTATTTATAAAACAACGTGGATCATAATATCAATAATAATTTATAAATCTGTATAGCTATAATAGGACGATGCACTTTCAGCCTTTATTCGGGTCTATTTCGCCCTTTCTTCGGAAAGCCTCTACTGTTTTTCCACCTTGCCTATACTGTGCCTCTACTGTTTTTGTAGAGGCACAGTATACAAACAGAATAGGAACAGTAGAGGCACAGTTGATATTTCCCGAAGCTTTCCCGAACTGCGTGCGAATAAGTATCGAAGCAGATTACTATTGTTTTATACTGATAATAAGTGGACAGCTAGTCTTGTCCGCTTTTTAGTTTACACTTGTGGAGTATAAAAAATGTAATTTATTAATATCTAACAGGGTATTTACTATTGTTTGTTAAAGTGTTGAAATATGGGAAACTCGAATAGTTTCCCATATTTCAACACCATTTTTTTATGATTACATCATTGCCACTAAAGATCTCTTTTGTTTAGTACTTCTTCAATGGTTCAAGTATTACATAAGCAACTGATAGGAACTGTGTCATTTAATAAAGTTAGGCGTGATACAAAGTTTTAAAGAAATCTTTTTTAGATATTAACGGATTGTAATTTATGGATTATTAAAATGTTATTTTTGATTTACAGTACTTTAAAACTGTTGTTTTTGAACGGGCAAACTGGTATATTTAGATAAAAGTAATTCAGCTTTCCCAATATTCTAAAAATATGAGACAGTTAGCAGTTAAAATATTACAGTTGGTAAAAGAAGACAAAGATCTTCAGCCCTTGATGGTAAATGAATCTTTTCAAGATGAATTGGCAATCTTAGAAAGGACTGGTTTTATTAGAAGTTTTAAGCCTGAAATTGGGCAAAGTCCTTATGAATGCTATGATATTACAAGAAAAGGTATTGAACGTCTTATTGAATTAGAGGCATCAAATTATAAAAGAGTAGGCTAATACCTACTCTTTTTTATTTATATACCTTTTTAGGGTAATGATTGCGCCTAATTGAAATAAGGTATGTGCATTATGCTTACGCTTAAGATCATTTAGTGTTTTTTCAATTGATGATAAACTGTAAGGGTTATGCCCCTTTTCTTTGAGTTCGCGAGCAATTTCAGGCTGTGTTTTGCCCTGCAGTAAGGAGTCAATTAGAAGTTTTTCAAATTCGGTTTGCATTTAATAAAGATAATAAATTCGTACAACTTATGTATATGTGGTTCTATTGTGCTGGGTATGAGATTACTTCGTAAGCATTCTCATTAATCAATTTTGTTTAGATCCCGACGTCGTACATTTTTTTGCTGTAATTTCTCATAAAATAATAAAACCGCATTCAGTTAAACTGAGTGCGGTTTTATTTGTGGAGCCGGAGAGATTCGAACTCTCGTCCAGTCATGGTACTGTGTACGCTTTCTACATGCTTAGCTTCTCTTTAATTGTCGAGCGAGGGAAGGTGAGTTGCTGACCTATACCGTACGCCGTATTTGCTGAGTCTTACAAGTGATTAGCAAAATCACACCTGCCAGTTCTATTGTTCGATGCCCCGAATGTTAAACCAAAGAACAGGATCTAACGGGACAAATAGCTATGTTAAGTCTAACTTAAGCAGCTAAGGCGTAGTTTTCTTCGCCAGTTGTAATTGTGAAAGTTCCGATTAAAGTGCTCTACTAACAACGCACTGCATGCTTACATAACCGTCTCCATCCTGTCAATTCCGGTCGACCCCAATTATGTAGATTACAAAAATACAAATATTATTTCAATTATGAAGGAATATACACGCTTGGAATACAATATATTTTGTATCTTACATATATTGATATACAAACAATTGTTAATCAGAATTGTTATAAGGATGAAATATTCATTGAATCAAAAAATAAATCTACATGGCTAAGGAAATAAAATCTAAAAATTCGAAAAAGACAAATAAAAAGGCGTCTACTCCAGTTGCTAAAAAGAAGTTCGCAGCTGATGTAAGCAATGTAAAAACAATTGCAGAAAAATCGAAAACACCGCGCAAACTAAAGAAATCATCTAAGAAAGTGACTTCAAAAGAGGAATCTAAATTAGTAAAGGCATATAAAAAGCTGAATAAAAAAGTGAAAGAAACACTTTCGGAGATTCAGGAAAAATTGCCTTTTTTTCATGTAGATGAAACGATCAAACGAGTTACTTCTAATAAGAATGATGATGCAATTAAATCTGATAAGAATAAAAAGAAGAAATTAAAGGATAGTAAGTCTTTAAAAAAAGGTGAAGTCTCTAAAAGTAAGAAAAAGGATATTAAAGCCGTAGCAGAAAAAAATATCGAAGTAAAAAAAGACGATGATAAGCCAAAAGCTACTAAACCAGTAACCGCAAGTAAACCTGTAGCAACAGCATCAAAACCAGTCGCTAAACTTGATCCTCCAAAAGTAGCACCAAAGGTTACTGAGGCCCCTAAGTCTACAACTGTAAGTAAACCTGTAGCAACAGCATCAAAGTCGGCAGCAAAACCTGCTCCTGCGAAAGCAACACCAAAGGTAGCTGAAGCTCCGAAAGCCACAACTGCAAGTAAACCTGCAGCAACAGCATCGAAGCCGGTAGCAAAACCTGCTCCTGCGAAAGCAGCACCAAAGGTAGCGGAAGCTCCGAAAGCCACAACTGCAAGTAAACCGGCAGCAACAGCATCGAAGCCAGCAGCAAAACCTGCTCCTGCGAAAGCAACACCAAAGGCAGCTGAAGCTCCGAAAGCCACAACTGCAAGTAAACCTGTAGCAACAGCATCGAAGCCAGCAGCAAAACCAGCTCCTGCGAAAGCAACACCAAAGGTAGCGGAAGCTTCAAAAGTCGCAACTGCAAGTAAGCCTACAGCAACAGCATCAAAACCAGCTCCTGCGAAAACTGCGCCAAAGGTAGGGGAAGCTCCAAAAGTCGCAACTGCAAGTAAGCCTGCTACAACAGCATCAAAACCAGCTCCTGTAAAAGTAGCTACAAAAGCAACTAATGTTTCGAAACCAGCAACAGCATCAAAGCCAGTAGCTAAACCTGCTACTACAAAGGCAGCGCCAAAGGCTACTGATAGCACAAAATCAGGGGAAGCAGCTAAACCTGTTGTATCACCTTCTGAAGCTAAAGGAAGTCCGGTGACACACCCAAGCCTTGCTCCCGATAATAATGCAAAAACGGTCAGTGCTGCAAAAGAAAATACCGATAAAAATACGGCAGGTGACGAAAAAGCTGAGCCTACAAAATAGGGACTATTTAAAAAAAAGAATAATAAAAAAAGGATGCCTTACGATCATAGAGCATCCTTTTTTTATGCATTGGCAAATATTTACTTTATTAAACCAGCACGTTTCAATAAAGCTTCTACCTTCGGTTCTTGGCCTCTAAATTGTTTGTACAAACTCATTGGATGTTCAGTGCCACCTTTGGATAAAACGGTATTTTTAAACTTAGTTGCAATCTCTTTGTTAAAAATGCCATTTTGTTTAAAGTAATCAAACGCATCTGCATCTAAAACCTCAGCCCATTTGTAACTGTAGTAACCTGAAGAATAACCGCCATTAAATATATGGGAAAAAGATGTGCTCATTGCATTTTCAGTAACATCAGGATAGAGTTGCGTCGATGCAAACTGTTTATTCTCAAAATTTTTGAGGTTATCGATCGCTGTAGGATCTTGACCATGCCAGCCCATATCTAATTTTCCAAAGCTGAGTTGGCGAAGTGTAGCCATACCTTCTAAAAAGGAAGCACTCTCACGAATTTTTGTAACAAGATCCATTGGGATAGGTTCTCCAGTTTCATAATGCTTAGCAAATAGCGCCAATGCTTCTTGTTCATAACACCAGTTTTCCATGATCTGACTAGGCAGTTCGACAAAATCCCAAAACACCGCAGTTCCTGAAAGCGTAGGGTAAACGGTATCTGCTAGCATACCATGTAAAGCATGACCAAATTCATGAAATAAAGTTGTTACCTCATTAAATGTTAAAAGCGACGGTTTGGTTTCAGTAGCAGGAGTGAAATTACACACGATTGAAACATGTGGACGTTCATTTTTACCATCTTTTTTATATTGTGGTTTAAATGAAGTCATCCAGGCACCATTGCGTTTACCTTTTCTTGGAAAAAAGTCAGCATAAAAAACTGCAATGAAATTCCCCAAATCATCTTTTACTTCAAATGTTTGTACATCTTTATGGTACTTGTCAATAGTTTGCACTTCATTGAAGTATAAACCAAATAATTTTCCTGCAATTTCAAATGCTCCTTGCAGTACGTTTTCTAATTTGAAATAAGGTTTTAATTGCTCATCATCAAGCTGAAACTTCTTTTGCTTCAATTTTTCAGCATAGTAAGCTCCGTCCCATTTTTCTAAAATAGCAATACCATCAGTTTCATTGGCAAAAGAGCTTAATTCGTGAAATTCATCTTTTGCCGCTGGTTTTGCTTTGGTCAATAAATCATCTAAGAATGCGTTTACCTTATCTGGATTCTGTGCCATACGTTCTTCTAATACAAAGTGGGCGTGCGTTTGATAGCCTAGAAGTTGTGCGCGTTGAAATCGAAGTTTCGCAATTTTTAATACAATCTCTTCGTTATTATTTTCATTATCCTGATATGCTTTTTTACCGGCGGCAATAGTGATTATTTTACGCAATTCACGATTTTCGGCATAGGTGACAAACGGGATATAGCTTGGATAGTCTAGGGTAAAGATCCAACCTGTTTTTTCTTGAGATCTCGCTAATCCGGCTGCAGCTTCTTTGACTCCGTCTGGCAAACCAGCAAGCTCAGCTTCATCTGTAATATGAAGTTCATAAGCATTGGTATCGGCCAATACGTGTTCCCCGTACTTTAATTTAAGTAGCGAGAGTTCGGTATCAATAGCGCGAAGCTGCTCTTTTTTATCATCAGACAGAAGCGCCCCATTGCGAACAAAATCTTTATAGTTTTTCTCTAATAAAGTTGTTTGCTCTAATGTTAAATCCAACTGTTCTTTTTGATCATAAACCTGCTTTATTCTTTTGAACAGATCAAAATTAAGCGTGATATCATTGCCAAGTGCTGCAAGTTTTGGAGCAACATCTTGAGCGATCTGTTCTAATTCGTCGTTGGTTTCCGCTGAATGTAGATTGAAAAAAATAGTTGATAAACGATCTAAAGACATTCCCGAAAATGCCAATGCAACAATCGTATTGTCGAAAGTAGCAGGTTCAACGGTATTTGCTATGGCATCAATTTCAGTTCTAGTGCTAGCAATAGCTTGATCAAATGCAGGTATATAGTCTTCGTTATTTATTTTAGAAAATGGTGCGGTATTATGAACCGTCTCAAAATGTTGTGTTAAGATACTCATAAAGTAAATTTAGTAGAATATTTTGAACCTATGTAGAAAAATCAAAATTACGACAGCGAGATGATATTCAAAATTGAAAATTCGCTTTATTCATTCTTTAGCTTATAGTTTAAGGTGTATAGGTTTTTTTTGGTTCAAAATAATTCCATAATAAATGTGAGATCTTTCTGGTGAGTTCCTCAGCTTCATTATTTTTAGTCCAGCTTTGATCTTTAATGTTGTTTGTCAATACACAAAATACATAATCACCACTAGGGGCATTTACAAGTACAACTTCACCGCGGGCTTCATCAACAGAGCCTGTTTTAGATGCGGTCTTTACATATGCCGGTATCTGAGAAAGGGATCGTTCGTTGTAAAAGATATTTCCTAAATAACGGTACATTTTATCCGATGCTTTTGTGCTGACAACTTTACCTTGGAAAATCAGCGCTACTAAGGTTGCCATTTCTCTGGGGGTAGTCTGTCCCCAACCATATTTTTTCCAGATCTCATTGCGACCTTCGGTACGGGAATTAACTTTTGTATTGACTAAACCTAACTGGTCCATGAGTTGGTTTATGTTCGAACCTCCTCCTGCTAGTTGCTGATTCCAAATAGAGGTGACATTATCACTGTAAGAAATCATGAGACCTATCATAGTGGCAAGATCTGTTTCACTGCTGTCTTTAAAAAATTGCATCAGACCTGAACCGCCATATTGCTGTGATGATCGGTATGTAAATTTTTGATCCAGTGCCAATTCTCCTTTTTCGATTTTATCAAATATACCTGCTAGTATAGGAACTTTTACGATACTGGCTGTTGGAAAAATGGAGTCAGCCTGGATAAGTACCTCTTTTTGGGTTTTGAGATTTTTTACATAGATACCGATATCTCCATGAAAGTCTTGTGTTAAGGCTCTTAATTGACGGTCTAATTTTTTGTCAATATGCTGAGCACTGGTGCTATAAGGAAATAGGATAGCAATGATGAGTAGAAGGAATAAATTTTTTGTTCTCATTAGATTTTAATTGTACCTTATAAAAGTAATGATAATAAAAGTATAATTAATCGAAGGAAGTATATGAATCTTTTTATGTTATTATTAGGATGTAAGCCATCTGGAAGACATGTTGAACAGCATGATATCTATTTTGGTATTGCGGAACGTTTGGGAGAACTGGCTCCATCTATAGAAGCCTATTGGCCCGAGGCAAAAGGGGAGATTCATGTTGATGCCTGGCGAGCAGTGACAAAAGTCGGATCTTATCAAATTTCAATCTCGGAAGAGCCTGTAAACAATGGAAGCTTGAAACTCTATTTTGTTAATATGGGAGGGTATAAACCCAATGATATGGAAGAGTATCATTATAAGGAAATGGTTGTTGCTTATAACTTGGAGGAAGCAAAGGAAGTCGCAAAAGAAACGGTTTTCTTTAAACATCATATTTCTCCGCATATTGATGATAAATATGGTATCGATGTCGATGATGTATATGAAATTGAAGAGCTTTTACCGGCATTATTTAAAGGGAAATATTATGTTAAGATTCGTGAAGAGCAACATGATTTCTTAAAGGAAGATGATATTACTAATGGTTACTTTACGATGGAAATCTTACGAGATCAATTGGAATAAATCAGACAAGTATTGTTATAAAACGTACCTCTATTTTGATTTAGTTTACTTGTAATTTTATAACAAAAAAAAGAAAGTGAATAATTTGAACCATTTATCCCGTAAACAATTCATACAAAATGCCGCTATAGCTGTTGCTGGCGCATCTCTTCCGTTAAGCACATTGAGCGCTAAATCTATCAATCCAATGCATATAGAAATAAAAAGTAAAATGCTGAAATTTAAGAATGTACGTTTGGAAACTGGTTTTATTTATGATGAAGCTGATGTAATTGGTACTAAAACGGATTTGTTTTATGTTGAAGTTGAAAATGGTAAAATATCAAAAATCGGTTCCAATCAAGCCAACGCAGATGCTATTGATGCAAAAGGATTATTAATGTTGCCTTCTTTCAGAGATATGCACATCCATTTGGATAAAACTTTCTATGGTGACAAGTGGCAAGCAATAAGACGTGGAGCTGGCGGCGTGAAGGGCATGATTGCTTTAGAACAAAAAATACTTCCCGATTTATTGAAGAATTCAACTTTCAAAGCTGAGAAACTGATCGAATTATTACAGTCGAAAGGTACAGGATTTGCACGCAGTCATGTTAATATTGAACCTACTTCGAAGTTGCAGTCGCTAAAAAATCTACAAAAAGCGCTTGAGAACAAACATAAAAGTTTTAGTGCTGAGATCGTCGCTTTTCCGCAACACGGCGTATATTATACAGATAGTGTTCCTTATTTAAAGGAAGCTGCTCAAATGGATATTGACTTTATAGGTGGCGTAGATCCGTATTCTATTGATGGACAAATTGAAAAAACAATGGATTTTACAGTTCAGTTGGCATTGGATAACCAAAAAGGAATAGATATTCATTTGCATGAGTCTGGAGAATCGGGATTGAAAACAGTGGAGTATCTGATTGATAAGGTTAATGAGAATCCTACATTGAAGGGTAAAACATTTTTAAGTCATTGTTTTGTATTAGGAAAGATTGATAAAGTAAAACAAGAGGAGATTGCTGAAAAATTAGGAGCTGCTCAAATCGGTATTGTTTCTACTATTCCTTTTGGAGGTTTAATTATGCCGATCCCTACTTTATATAAACATAACGTTACGGTAATGACCGGAAATGACAGTATTGTGGATCATTGGAATACTTTTGGAACGGGAAGTGTTCTGCAAAAAGCTAATCTGATGGCACAGTTGTATGGATATTCGTCAGAGTTTTTATTGTCAAGAAGTTTAAAGATAGCAACGGGAGGAACTTTACCTCTAAATGATAAGGGTGTAAAACAATGGCCAAATGTTGGAGATCAGGCCGATTTTGTGTTGATCAAGGCGAGTTGTTCTGCAGAAGCAGTATCACGGATCTCTGATGTGGAGACTTTGGTACATAAAGGTGAATTGGTGAAGATATCCCAAGATTAAAAAAATGGTTGATTATAATCCATTCTCCTCTGTTTTTAGTAAATTGAATTACTAAATTTGAGGAGAAATGGATAACCAGCACGATTATTTTCCAGTTTTAAATATTCAAGAATTTACTGAAGCACCCTCAGGATTTACAAATTTATTGTTTCATGAGATCAGAGGTGCTCGTCATATTGTTGAACCACATAAGCATGATTTTTTAATTATTCTGCTATTTGAGAAGGGGAGTGGTACCCACAGCATTGACTTTAAAAATTATGTGATCGAATCTCAGCAGGTTCATTTTTTATTCCCAGGACAGGTTCATCAATGGCAATTTGATGAAGATACGGTCTGTTATCAATTGATGATTAGCCGTGAATGGTTTGAAAGTTTTCTCCCCGATCTTCGATTTTCCTCTCTTTATTACCAGCAACATCCTGTTTTTCAAATTTCTAGATCGCTTTATACAGCATTGTTTTATGAATTTCGAGCTATAGAACAGGAATTGCAAGAAACAAATATTCTTTGGGAAATTATTCAGACACGTAGCAAATTGATCGGTTTGTTATTGCGCAAGTCTTTTGAGATTACATTCAATGATTTTGAGAAATATCATTCAAATCCGATTATTTCAAAATTTGTACAGCTCATCGATCTTCATTTTAAATCAAATCGGTCGGTAGCTTTTTATGCAGAAAAATTACATATCTCCGCTAATTATCTCAATATAGTTAGTAAAAAAGTGATTAATACCGCCGCATCGACATTGATTCATGACCGTATTTTATTAGAAGCAAAACGTTTGCTTAAAATATCGGAAATGAGTGTTAAGGATATTGTATATGATTTAGGATTTTATGATCACGCCAGTTTTTCGAAGTTTTTTAAAAGTCATACCGGAATGACACCATCTCAATTTAAAGAACAAGGATAATTTTGACAACAGTTGGCATAATCTGTACCTAATCGGTCAGTAGTTGATTTTTATATTTGTTATATAATCATTTATCTTATGTTGCCATCTCATAAATTAATTGCCAAAGGGCATTACACACTAAAAAATGTTCGTTTAGAGACCGGATTCGAATATGAAAACCAAGAGGTAATCGGTACTCTTACTGATCTCTTCTGTATTGAAATTGCAAACGGAAAGATAATAGCTATAAAAGCTAATAATGCAGCTGAAGAAGCTGTAGACATGAAAGGAAGGCTGATGTTGCCTGCTTTTAAAGACATGCATATTCATATCGATAAAACTTTATTTGGTTTACCATGGCAAGCACTATCTCCAAAAAGAAAAACGGTTGCAGATATGATTGCTTATGAGCAAGAGATCATTCCCAGATTGTTGACAACCTCCACAGCACGTGCCGAGCAACTCATTGCTTTATTGCAGGGATATGGTACAACTTATGCGAGAACCCATTTTAATGTAGATCCGACCTCTGGGCTTCAATCTTTTGAAAATCTTTTGCTAGCGCTCGAACATCAAAAAGATTCCTTTCAAGCGGAGCTTGTTGCTTTTCCGCAACACGGGCTTTATTATACAGATTCTGCTCCTATTATGAAAGAAGTAGCGAAGTCTGATCGGGTTGATTTTATAGGCGGACTTGACCCACTCAGTATTGATGGAAGCATAGAGAAGCCTATGGAATTTACTGTACAGTTGGCATTGGATAATAATAAAGGAATAGATATTCATCTTCATGAAGCAGGTCCTTCGGGAATGAAAACAATTCAATATCTGATCGATAAAGCAGTTGAAAATCCTCAGTTACAGGGGAAAACATTTATCAGCCATGCCTTTGCTTTAGCACAACTGAATGCAAAGGAGGTTGAAGAGATTGCTGAGAAATTGGCTTTTGCAAAAGTGGGTATTGCTTCTTCTGTGCCATTTAAAGGACGTCCGATGCCTATTCCAGCATTAAAAAAACATGGAGTAAATGTGCTGATCGGAAATGATAATGTACAGGATTATTGGAGCACATTTGGTACGGGTAATATGCTGCAAAAAGCAAACCTTATAGCAGAGCTATACGGATATGCGACCGAATTGCAGCTTTCACGTACGCTACGCTTTGCAACACAGCAACTCTTGCCTTTAGACGATGAAGGAAAACAACAATGGCCAAAAGCGAATGATGATGCTAACCTTGTTTTTGTAGATGCGACCTGCTCAGCCGAAGCAGTCTCTAGAATGTCTTATGTACACGCATTTATGCACAACGGAAATCTTTTTGTGACAGATTAAGCTCGTTATGAGCTCATAGGGGCGGTGATTATACTTGACTTTTCGGCAGTATTGCTAAGTTAAATACATAATTTATGTATGTAAAATATGAAATTACAAAAAATTAACATACAATTGTTCATTCTAAAATATAATTGACGTATTTTTGCAAATCCTAAAATCAATATGGTTTGGTTGGAATAGGGAAAAATAAATATTATGAAAAGAATAGGTGAATCCAAAAAGATTTTTGGTATTACAAAAAATGAAGATTTAGCGACGTTAAAAAAGATATATCGTGACTTAATCAAAGCTTGGCATCCGGATAAATTTCAAGATGAAGTACAAAAAGAGGAAGCTGAGTTAAAAAGTACAGAAATTATTGAGGCTTACCACTTCTTAGTTAGTATTTCTCCTGAGACACATGAAGCAAATTTAGAAGAGTATAACAATACGATCAATAACTTTTTTATTGAAGATTTTGAATTTAAGGGTCAGACATTACGCGTTACATTTCAGGATAAAAGTACTTATGAGTATTTTGGTGTTCCAAAAACAGTGTACACGAAATTCATTAATGCTGAGTCTCGTCCAAGATTTGGTAGAAGACAAATTTTCAACTCATATACATTCCGCAAAAGTGCGAATGCAATGGGAGCATAGTTTAATTGCTTATCATAAAAAAAGCCTTATTGTTATTAACAATAAGGCTTTTTTTATACAATTTTATTTAATTATGCTTCAGATATTGCATTGATAATATCATACTGTGTGATGATATTAATTTTTCCGAATTCATCTTCTACCAATACAGCTTGAGTATCTTTATTGATCAAAGCCGATATTTTATCAATCGATGTATTTAAGTCAACAAAGGGAAAGGGTTTTGTCATCACTTCTTGTACTGACGAGGATTTCAGAGATGGATTTTCTAAAAGAGCATTCAAAATATCAGACTCTGTTATTTTTCCGACCACCATTCCCTGCTGTGTTACAGGTATTTGAGAAATATTCAGTGTTTTCATGAAGTTGAACGCTTCAAAGACGGTTTGTTCAACATCTGCTGTTACAATTGCTTGCTCACCTCTTCTTTTTAAGATACTTTTTGCGTTGAGTTTCTCATCTTCTAGAAAGCCACGTTCTCTTAACCAATCTTCATTATACATTTTCCCCATATAACGCGAACCGTGATCATGGAAGATAACGACAACAACATCATTTTCTTTTAAGCGATCTTTTAATTGAATAAGACCTGCTAATGCTGATCCAGCTGAATTTCCGGCAAAAATTCCTTCCTTACGAGCCAGTTCTCTCGTCATTAATGCAGCATCTTTATCGGTAACTTTTTCAAAAAGATCAATTAAACTAAAATCAACATTTTGCGGTAAAAAATCTTCACCGATACCTTCTGTTATGTAAGGGTATATTTCATTTTTATCGAAAATACCGGTTTCCTTATATTTTTTAAATACCGACCCATACGTGTCTATTCCCCATACTTTAATATTAGGATTTTGCTCTCTCAAATATTTGGCTGTACCTGAAATGGTACCACCAGTACCAACTCCCACGACAAGGTGGGTGATTTTCCCTTCAGTTTGTTCCCATATTTCAGGACCAGTTTGTTCATAATGTGCCAGCGCATTTGAAGGATTGTCGTATTGATTGGCTTTCCAGCTATTGGGAACTTCGCGTTCCAGACGACTCGATACTGAATAATAGGAGCGTGGATCTTCAGGGTCCACATTTGTGGGACAAACGATCACTTCTGCGCCAAAGGCACGTAAAGCATCGACTTTCTCTTTGGATTGTTTATCTGTTGTGGTAAAAATACATTTATAGCCCTTGACAACAGCAGCCATGGCTAATCCCATACCTGTATTTCCAGAAGTTCCTTCAATGATTGTTCCTCCTGGTTTTAATAAGCCAGCTTGCTCTGCATCTTCAATCATTTTAAGTGCCATTCTGTCCTTAATCGAATTGCCAGGGTTACTGGTCTCGATCTTCGCTAGGATGGTTCCTTTTAAATCTTTGGTGATTTTGTTTAGCTTAACAAGAGGAGTATTTCCTATTGTTTCTAAAATGTTATTATACCACATAAATTTACTGTTTGTTTATGCAAAAATACCAAAAAATGTCTGTTTCCTAGAATTTCAAATGTTTCACAGTCAACCCATTATTTTTAAGTTGCTTAAGCGCATCAATGCCAATACTGATATGAGCATCTACATATTTCGCTGTTACACTTACATCACTATTAGCAGTCTTTACGCCTTCTGGAATCATAGGTTGGTCGGAAACAAGTAATAAAGCACCCGTAGGAATTTTGTTTGCAAACCCGACACTGAAAATAGTGGCTGTCTCCATATCAACAGCCATAGCACGTATCGTTTTTAAATATTTTTTAAAGTCTTTATCATGCTCCCATACCCGTCTGTTGGTTGTATAGACTGTTCCGGTCCAGTAATCTCTGGAGTGATCGCGAATAGTAGTTGATATTGCTTTTTGCAATGCAAATGACGGTAATGAAGGCACTTCAGCGGGGAAATAGTCATTGGATGTACCTTCTCCTCTGATGGCTGCAATTGGTAAGATGAGTTCTCCTACACCAATTTTTTTCTTCAATCCCCCTGTTTTTCCTAAGAATAAGACTGCTTTCGGTGCAATAGCAGACAATAGATCCATGACGGTTGCGGCCATCGGACTCCCCATACCAAAATTGATAATAGTGATTCCGCCTGCCGTAACACTTTGCATGGGTTTATCTTCACCATAAATAGGTGCATTGTCATGCATTTCAGAAAAAATAGTGACGTATTTTGAGAAGTTTGTTAATAAAATATAATTACCAAACTCTTCTAAAGGTCTTCCTGTATAACGTGGTAACCAGTTGTGAACAATTTCTTCTTTTGATTTCAGACCTGGTGTGATAGGGCTATCTACGTTTTTTTTACTTTTTGCCATAATTCATCAATTTAATAATTTAACCTATTTGAAGGAGGGCCGATGGGAAGAAATTTGTGCGGTCAAAAAAAATCCCCCGCGGTAAGCGAGGGATTTCTTATTTAAGCGACTTGCAATTTTTTGATGTCCGACTTTTCAAATTTTTTCGTCGCATATTCTAACGTAATATGCAGTTCTTTTTGATTCGTCTTTTCCTTTGACGTAGGAATTTCAAACATTGCGTCGAGCATAATAGCCTCACAAATACTTCTTAAACCACGAGCTCCAAGTTTAAATTCATCAGCCTTGTCTACGATAAAGTTGTAGACTTCGGTATCAAATTTTAATTCAATTCCTTCGTATTCAAATAATTTTCTGTACTGTTTGATTAACGCATTCTTAGGCTCTGTCAAGATACTTAATAGTGTCTCTTTATCCAATGGGTTCAAATACGTTAATACAGGTAATCTTCCGATTAATTCCGGTATTAAACCAAAACTTTTTAAATCCTGAGGTGTGATGTATTTATAAAGATTTTTTAAATCAATTTCTGCATCATCCTCATTCATTCTGTAACCTACTGTCTGTGTACGAAGACGATTAGCAATTTTCTTTTGAATGCCATCGAATGCGCCACCACAGATAAATAAAATGTTGCTTGTATTGACAGCAATCATTTTTTGATCAGGGTGCTTACGGCCACCTTGAGGTGGTACGTTAACAACTGTTCCTTCTAAGATTTTCAACAATGCTTGCTGAACACCTTCTCCAGATACATCTCTGGTAATAGAAGGGTTATCACTTTTACGTGCTACTTTATCAATTTCATCGATATAGATGATACCGCGTTCAGCTGCAGCAACATCGTAATCTGCCGCCTGTAATAAACGAGTTAATATACTTTCAACATCTTCACCGACATAACCGGCCTCCGTTAATACCGTAGCATCTACGATACTGAAAGGTACATTTAAAATCTTTGCTACCGTTTTGGCTAGTAAGGTTTTACCAGTACCGGTTTCACCTACAACAATTAAATTTGACTTCTCAATTTCAATTTCATCTTGATCAACTTTTTGATTTAGACGTTTGTAATGATTGTATACAGCAACAGAGATCACTTTTTTTGCGTCATCCTGCCCGATAACATACTGATCTAAATGTTCTTTTATCTCTAAAGGACGAATGAGTTTTAACGCAGTTTGTAATGTTTTACTCTTACGTTGTTTCAATTCTTCCGCTAGAATTTCGCCTGCTTGATTGATACAGCGGTCACAGATGTGAGCTCCATCTCCAGCGATAAGCATTTGGGCATCATTTTTACTCATTCCACAGAATGAACAATGAACGCCACTATTATTATTTTTAGCCATTATTATTTAATAATCTCCTTTTTAGGAAGTAAAATCTCGTCAATCATTCCAAAGTCTTTTGCTTCGGAAGCCTTCATCCAGTAATCACGGTCAGAAGATTTTTCTACCCATTCGTAAGTTTGTCCTGAGTGGTCAGCAATAATAGTGTAAAGTTCTTCTTTCAATTTCATCATCTCACGAAGATTGATTTCCATATCTGAAGCAACACCTTGAGCACCGCCGGAAGGTTGGTGGATCATAACACGTGAATGTCTCAATGCAGCACGTTTACCTTTTGCTCCGGCAACCAATAATACAGCACCCATAGAAGCTGCAATACCTGTACAGATTGTAGCAACATCTGGTGCGATATATTGCATCGTGTCATAAATACCTAAACCTGCGTAAACACTACCACCTGGTGAATTGATGTAGATCTGAATATCTCTTTGGGAATCTGTTGATTGTAAAAACAACAATTGTGCCTGAATGATATTTGCTACCTGATCGTTGATACCATCACCTAAGAAAATGATACGATCCATCATTAAACGTGAAAATACATCCATTTGAGCAACGTTTAATTGACGCTCTTCTACGATGTATGGAGTCAAGTTTGTAGGTGTGTTTACTTGCGCACGTGCAATAAATCCATCAACATGTTGACTTCCAATTCTGTGATGCTTGATTGCATATTTTCTGAATTCGTTTTTATCTATATTCATATTCTTTGTGATTCAAATTTATAAGACTAATATAAAACTATATTTTAAATAATAAATACTATATGCCATTTGTTTTACACATGAGTTACAATTCTCTTAAAGTTGATCATAACTCGGCAGCTCTTTTATAAAGGCAAATGATTTGTTTTCAAAATCAATTTTACAATAGTAATGCTGCAATCCATTGCTTACTAAGAGTAACGGGATTTTATGGATAGAATTGTAATTAGCGATCTGTTCGAAGGTCGCCTGTGTAATTTTTATATGTGGCGCCTTAAATTCAGCTAGTACTATCTTTTCTCCTTGATTATTAAAGATGATTAAATCACTTCGTTTTTGAAGGTCATTTAGTCGTAAGCCACCTTCTATCTTCATTAAGGACTTAGGATACTTTTTGTTGATATGGAGAAAGTGGACCCAATGCTGGCGAACCCATTCCTCCGGCGTTAAAACAAGCTTCTTTTTTCGTAAATCGTCAAAAATGAAAATGGTTTCATTTTCTTTTGTCAATTTCGCTGGATATGGCGGTAAATTTAACGGAATTGGGTTAAACATAGGACAAAGATACTAATTTTTGAATTATTCAAAATAGATGAGATATAGGATTCGGTTATTCAAATTTTACGGTTCGTCATTTTAGTTGTAATTTAGTGGCATCATGAATATCAGTCCTATTTTAACAGACATTAAAAAACGTAAATTTCAGCCGGTCTATTTATTGCACGGAGAGGAAAGCTATTTTATAGATGTCATAAGTGATGCATTAGAGCATACGGTTCTTAATGATGCTCAGAAAGGTTTTGATCAAACTGTACTTTACGGAAAGGATACTGATTTCTCGACAATTGTGAATGCTGCCAAGCGTTATCCAATGATGAGTGATCACCAGTTGATTATTATTAAAGAGGCTCAGGATCTGAAATGGAAGGATGACGAATTGCTTCTCAAATATGTAGAGCAATGTACAGTGAGTACGGTTTTGGTGTTTGATTATAAATATGGCAAGTTTGACAAACGTAAAAAATTATACAAAGCCATTGAAAAAAAAGGCCTTGTCGTAGAATCAAACAAACTTTATGATGATAAAGTAGCCGCATGGGTTATTTCTTATATCAAAGAACAGGGATGGAATATACACCCTCAAGCAGCTGCTCTACTGTCAGAATATTTAGGTACTGAACTTTCTAAAATTGTCAATGAGCTGAATAAACTGATGCTCAATGTACCAAAGGAAAGAGAAATTGTTGTGTCAGATATTGAACAAAATATTGGTATTTCAAAAGATTTTAATGTTTTTGAACTGAATACTGCTTTAGCGAAACGTAACGCATTTAAAGCATATCAGATTATAGATTATTTTGCCGCAAATCCAAAAAGTAATCCTTTAGTGTTAGTTCTAGGTAATATAGCTGGATATTTTACGAAGGTCTTAAAATATCATTATATTATTGATAAAAGCACAGCCGCTAAAGAGTTGGGTGTTCATCCTTTTTTTATGAAAGAATATGAACTTGCAGCACGTAACTACAATAGAAGAAAAACATTTACAATCATCGAAGCATTAAAAGATGCAGATTTAAAATCAAAAGGAATGAATGTAGGCGGTAATACGAGTACTAAAGATATCCTGACAGAATTGATTTTTACAATACTCAATTAGCAAATTTTACAGGAAATAACGATTTAAATCGATTCAATATTTTTATAAAAAACCTTTCTCATTTGTTTGAGGAAGGTTTTTTTTATGGAAAAACTAATGTAAATCAATGTTATTTATCTTATTTACAATGATATCGAATTAATGTTATCTTTTTGTAAATTTTAAATTAAACGCTTGTTTAAATTAAACGCTTGTTTAAATTTGCACACGGTTTTTAAAATCCCAATAATGGAATTCAGTGAAAAACAATTAGAAATATTGCATGTCGCAGAAAAGCTTTTTGCTACAAGTGGATTTGATGGTACATCTGTACGTGATATAGCACATGAAGCCCAGGTCAATGTCGCGATGATCAATTATTATTTTGGTTCTAAGGATAAATTGTTAGATGATCTTTTTACCTACCGGGTTGAAAAATTCAAGATGGATGAGAGTATTTTACAATTAACTATTCCTGTGATGGATATCCTTGACGAGATGGTGAAATCTTATATTAAATATATGAATTCTAGTCTGGCGATCTATCATATTTTGGCAATAGAAGCTGGAGTGAAAAAAAGGTTGATGCTTTCCGACTCCTATAAAAATTTAAAAAAGCACAATTTAAATGTCATTTCAAGTATTCTTCAAAAAGGAGTAGATGCTGGCGAGTTTCGATCAGGTAATGATCCAATCTTGATACATGCCACAATGATGGGGACGTTCATGAATTTTCAGATGAACAGATCTTTTCTAAAATCAGAATTAAATCTTACTACTGATGAGGAGTATAGTCAATATATGGAGTCAACTTTAGTAATCCACTTACAAAGAACGATTAAAGCTTTATTAACATATGAATATTAAAATAGGGAAGTTGGCACTCTTACTTTTCTGTCTACAGGGGGGGGCATTTGCGCAACAGGGTGATCCACTCACTTTGCAAGAAGTAATCCGTCTTGCTCAGACACAAAGTCTAGAAGCAAAAGCTTCAGAAACAAAAATTAAAGGAAGAAAATTGGAGCTGGATGCTTCAAAGAATAGTTTACTTCCTGACGCTAAGTTGAGCGGACAATATTTAGCAATGACTTCTCCGGATGTTAAACTTCGGATACCTGTATCATCATCTTCAGATCCGATGGATATTAAAGCTAATCAGTTAATGCTGGGACAGGCTTCTGTAAGTATGCCCATCTATACAGGTGGAAAAATTAAAAATAGTATCGCAGCAGCTGGCAATGCTGTGAAGATGGAGGAGTTCTCGGCTTTAGCGTTAAAAGATCAATTGGCAGAACAAGGTATTAGCTTGTATATCAATTTGTATAAAGCGCAACAGACTGCACTTTTAATGGAAGAAAATATTAAAAGATCTGAGCAGCGTGTGACAGATTTTAAAGCGATGGAGGCGAATGGGATCATTCCACGAAATGATCTTTTAAAAGCTGAATTGCAATTGTCTAATTATAAGGTTTCTCTTCAGGAAGCAAAAAAAAATGCGAATGTTTTAAATTACCAGTTGGTTAATTTTTTAAAATTAGATGAGGCAACTCAAGTTTCTGCGATCAATCTGGATGAGGCACCTGTAGTAGGAGATTTTTCTGATGTTCAAACCGCGTTGGCCAATAGAAATGAATTGAAAGCTTTACAGGCACAACATGATATTGCTTTGAATAAAGTTAATATTGAGAAATCTAATGCTTTGCCAAAAATAGCATTAACGGGTGGGTATGCTGCACTGGATGTACATAATTTGGTAACAGTGAAAAATGCGGTGAATGTTGGTGTAGGAGTTTCTTACGATATTGGATCACTTTATAAAAATAAGAAGAATGTCAATATCGCCCGTAATCAAGTAAGTCAAGTGGATGAAAATGTAGTTATTATGAACGACAAAATTAAAGTTCAGGTACAACAGGCGAATGAAAATTATCACCTAATGATTTCTCAAAATCAATTGTATACAGAGGCCGTAAATCAAGCGAATGAAAATTATCGTATTGTAAAGGATAAATATGATAATGGTGTAGCGGATACAGATGATTTATTAGAAGCGGATGTTCAACAGCTACAATCAAAAATTAATTTAGCGATTTCTAAAGCTAATACTGTAGAGAAATATTATGATTTACTTTTAGTAAATGGTCAATTAACAACAAAATAATTATAAATATCAATGGAAAATCAAGAAGAAAAGAAACCATCAAATAAGAAATTTGTCTTCATTCTTATTGCTCTTATCTTAGTTGGAGGAGGGTATGGTGGTTATAAATACATTCACAGTCAGTCGCATGAAACAACAGATGACGCACAGGTTGATAAAAATATGAACCCGATCATTCCTAAAGTAGGTGGTTATATTGCACAAGTATATGTAAAGGATAATGATATTGTTAAAAAGGGAGATACATTATTTACGATTGATACACAGGATTATCTGATAAAGGTAAAAGAAGCTGAAGCTGCTTTGTTGGGCGCAGAGGGATCTTTTGAAGTATCGAAAGCTGATGTAAATGCCACTTCTGCTAATGTAGCGATTTCTGATGCGACGGTTCGTTCTAATATTGGAAGTATTGATGTTGCGCAAATTCGTGCAGAACAAGCTCAAAATGATTTCAACCGGTATTCGAATCTTTATAATAACCATTCAATTACAAAACAGCAATATGAACAGGCTTTAACAACTAAGCTAGAGGCGGAGAAGCAAGTTGAGATTTTAAAACAACAGCGAAATGCGTCAAATTCACAACGTCAGGCTGTGCTGAGTAAAACAAATGTCGCAAGTAAACAAACAGCAGTAGCACAGGCTAATATTGAACGCGCTAAAGCAGCTGTTGACGCCGCTAAATTGAATCTTTCGTATACAGTAGTTACTGCTTCTGTAGACGGTCAGATTTCTAATGTAAAAATAAGACCTGGACAAATGGTTAATCCTGGAGCAGCATTATTTTACATTGTTGATAATCATGAGACCTGGGTTGTTGCTAATTTCAAAGAAACACAGATGAATGATATTCGAATTGGACAAAAGGTAGCAGTTACTGTTGATGCGTATCCAAACATCGAATTTGAAGGTGAAGTGAATTCATTTTCACCGGCAACAGGTTCTAAATTTTCTTTACTTCCTCCGGATAATGCTACTGGTAACTTTGTGAAAACAGTACAGCGTCTTCCTGTGAAGATATTATTAACGAAAGCTAACACAGCTGATCATATTGCTTTATTGCGTCCAGGAATGAACGCTGACGTTGACGTTCACTTAAAATAAGATTATGACAGCTACACTTGATCAGGATAGTCTCATTGAATATGGGTATCGGCGTGTCATCATCACCATTATAGCAGTTCTTTGTGCTTTATTGGAGATTGTGGATACCACCATCGTCAATGTTGCTCTCAATGATATGAAAGGAACATTGGGTGCGACGTTAACGGATATCGCTTGGGTCATTACAGCATATGCAATCGCGAATGTGATCGTGATCCCCATGACAAGTTGGCTATCGCAACAGTTTGGGCGCAGAAATTATTTTGCAGCCTCTATTATTATTTTTACGGTTGCTTCGTTTTTATGTGGCAATTCAACCAATATTTGGGAACTGGTATTTTTTAGATTTATACAGGGAATGGGTGGTGGAGCATTATTAGTTACTGCTCAGACTATTATTACCGAAAGTTATCCTCCGGCAAAGAGAAGTATGGCGCAGGCCATATATGGAATGGGGGTTATTGTTGGACCAACGCTAGGTCCTCCTCTAGGTGGTTATATCGTAGATCATTTCTCTTGGCCTTATATTTTTTATATCAATGTTCCTTTAGGTATTATTGCTGTTCTTTTGACGCTTACATTTGTTAAGAGTCCTAAATATGGTGAAAAACAAGCTGCTAAAGATGTGGATTGGTGGGGTGTGGTTTTCTTGATTATGTTTATTGGTTCTTTACAGTTTGTACTGGAACATGGACAGCAGGATGATTGGTTCTCCAATAGTACAATTGTTATCCTTTCGGTTACATCAGTTTTAGGATTACTGTTTTTCGTCTGGAGAGAGCTGACCTATGATCGGCCGATTGTTAATTTGCGGGTTTTAAAGGATAAAAATCTACAGGTTGGTGTCGTGATGAGCTTTATACTCGGTTTCGGCTTGTTCGGTTCGACATTTGTTATTCCGATTTACACCCAGTCTATTTTGGGATGGACAGCAACAGATGCAGGTTTACTGCTTATTCCGAGTTCGCTGATGACTGGTTTCATGATGCCTTTTATCGGTAAGATGATTCAGAATGGGGTTCCTCAGAAATATATGGTCGCGATAGGTTTATGTGTATTCTTTGGTTTTTCATTTGTGATGTACAGCCGTCTGACGAATGATACGGGAGCGGAACACATGTTTTGGCCTTTAATATTTAGAGGCGTGGGCTTAGGTCTCTTGTTTGTGCCAGTAATGACTTTATCATTGTCGACCTTATCGGGTAAAAGTATTGGTGAAGGAGCGGCGTTTACGGGGATGATGCGTCAATTGGGTGGTTCATTTGGTATTGCTTTGATTACGACATTTATTTCTCGCTTTAGTCAAAGCCATCGGGTTAATTTATTAGCTAATTTAGATCCAACTGATTTTGAGGTACAGCAACGTATCAATCAGATGCAGGCTAGTTTTATAGCTAAAGGATTTACCCCGAATGAAGCCTTAGGAAAAGCTTATCAATTATTAGAAGGTTCAGTCATGAAGCAGGCTACTGTTTTATCTTATATGGATGTGTTTTTATACATCGGGATATTATTCATAGCCTGTGTACCATTCGTGCTGATGATCAAACAAGGTAAGAACAAAGTGGATACATCAAGCTTACACTAAATAAGATAAAAACTTAAAAGAATAGAAACAGCCGTAAATATATATACGGCTGTTTTTTTTGTGAATAATTTCGGATTAATGTAAAAAAACAGATAAAAGTTTATCTGAAAAATAGTGCTAATGAAAAGAACTGAATTTACCAGATCATTTTGATTGTAACAAATCGTTAATTTATTTGTTTCTCAAGTGATGCACTTGTAAACTTAAAACAAGATTTAGATTAGGACAAACTAATGATCGACTTATGAAATTATTAATTATTCTTTTTACAGCTTTTTTTCTTGCCCTGATAGGCACAAAATTAGTCTATGGTTTTTGGGATTTTTTATTTGCAGGTAATCTTGGTATGACTGTTTTTATCATTTTCACTGGTTTGTCGCATTTTAGATTTCAAAAAGGTATGGTGATGATGATGCCAGATTTTATTCCTGCAAAATTATTTTTAGTATACTTAACGGGAGTACTCGAAATTGCCGCTGGAATCGGATTGATGATACCCTCATTAAGAGCAACCACTGCAATATTGCTCATTATCTTTTTTGTTGTCGTCTTCATTGCAAATGTTAATTCTTCGAGAAAGATGATCAATATTTTTAAAGCCGATTATACGGGGCCGGGGATGAATTATTTATATGCACAAAGACTTCCGATGCAGCTTATTTTAATAGCATGGGTATGGTATTTTGGGCTTTACTTAAAATAAAGTTTAAAAAAATCCTCCGTCATCGAGAGATGAGGAGGATTAAACCAATTATAATAGAAGGGGGGAGGGAATATTATTTCGTTAAGATGTTATCAAAAGTGATAGCCATATAGTATAAAGCGCCAAGTGTCGGTCCACCTGCATATTGTATATAATGATTGTTTAATATATTACTTCCACCAAGTTTAATAGTTGTTTTAGGCATCTTGTAACTAACCTGTGCATCGATATTATTATAAGCGGAGACACGGGCATTAACAAGCGGGCTTTCCCAGTCAAATGCATCCTGCCATTTCCAAACAAGATTAAAACCTACGTTTGGCAGAATCTGTCTATTTCCGAAAGATAGATTAGATGCCCACTTAGGAGTATTGAATCCGGTAACAAATAAATCAGATTCTTTATTTTTAGTAATATCACTGTAGTTAATATTGCCGGATACTGTATAGTTACCACTGAAGTTATAAGTAATACCAAGAGAACTTCCATAATTGTTGTAACTGTTTTTAGCATTCGTATAAACACGGTAACGGGTTTGTTTGGATCTATTACTAGCTAACATATCAATAACAGATGCATCTGTTGTGATCTTATCTGTAGATGGGACGGCGACTTCTACCTGACCTAAAAATCCATTATAGACATTGCTGTAAAGATCCCAGTCAATAGCTAGTTTGTTTTGAAACAATACCGCTTTATAGCCAATTTCGAAAGACTTGATACTTTCTGGCTCTGTTGCCTTTAAATTTGTAACAGCTAAAAGTCCCCGGTTTTTAAGTGCTGCATCATTAGCTGTCAATCCAGTTGCGACATCCTTGTTTACCGCTGCATTAAAACTATTTACGGATTGAAGGGTATATGAATTATCTAAGTATCCAAGTCCTTCATTGATATAGGACAAGCCTCCTACGCGACGTACATTTCCGTTATTGACAAATGATAGTGCTTCAAATAGAGCAGGAAAGCGATATCCATTTTGAAAAGATGCTCTTAGGTTATGTTTTTCCTTTAGGGTATATACTGCTGCAATCCTAGGATTAATTTTAGCTGAGAATTCAGGATTATAATCAACCCGTAATGATCCAAAAAGTTTTAATTTCTCATCCAGAAGAGATTTTGTAATCTGTCCAAAACCCCCAACTTTTTTGTAATAGACATTTTCACCAAAAGAACCATTTGACAAAGGCTGACTCCTGTCTGCTATAGGTCTTTTAAAATCCACAAAGTTGTTTCCGTCAGGAACCACTTCATAAATAGTCGCATCACCGCCTATTAATAAGTTGAAAATATTGATGTGTCGGCTTAAATCCCATTGTGCATTAACGTGGTAAGTTCTGCTCATTTGTTTCAATTGAGCACCACCTGTTGCGGTACCGGTTTTAACACCTGCATTCAAATGATCCCAATTATTGATTTTAGTAATGGTATTTTTTAGTTCATCAAAATCTTTTGTACCAGGTTCTACACGACCTTTGTCAGCTACTATTCTAGCATTTCTTAAAGCATCTGTTAAAGATATTCCTTCATTTAACTGTGTTTGCAATGAGTTTTTATAAAGATCTCGCCATGCATTATTAGATAAATGAGTCAGGTCTAAATTGTCTGCCAAAGGTTTAATATTGTAGGAGTCACCCGTGTTTTCAGTAGAAAGGTAGGTTTTTATAGAATAGTCATTTCCTTTTAATTCTAATTTATGATTTTGAACCTTTACATTATCCAATTGAATTTTATTTCCTCTTTGAAAGACGCCATCCATTTGACCAAATCGGTAGCTATAAGATAATTCCGCATTTTCAGTAAGGCGATAATGTAATGCGGCATCAAATTTTAAATTTTCAACTGTAGGCTTTGAAAGATCTTCCTCTTTGTAACCTGTACGTCTCACAATTAGAGATTGATTTGCTTTACCATTAATGTTCAAACCCGAAAGGGTCACAGCATTATTATTTTCGTCACCATAAATATTCCAGCCATCGTAGGCGGGGTTGTTACTTCCCGAAAGTTCTGGGAAGCTAGGGTTTGCTGTGTTTAATGTGTTTGGATTTTGATCCTGATAAGAATTAGACAACCAGTCTGTTCCTCTTAAATAGCTAAGATTGACTTTGAATGCAAATTTATTATTGAAAGATTTGGCAAAACGGACGGCATTCTCTGTCAAATTACTCAATTCTCGACCAGTACCGCCGGTATGATTTAGCCCATTTTTGGAGTAAACGCTTAATCCTTCGTATAAAAACGGATTTTTGGTCAATAGATTAGCCATCCCATTAATGGCATTCATACCATAAAGAGCGGAAGAAGCGCCAGGAGTTATTTCTATACTTGCAATATCCAATTCTGTGGGACCTATGGCATTACCTAATGGAACACCTAATGTCGCCGCTTGCATATCTACACCATCAGCTAACTGAACAAATCTAAAGTTGTTAGGGATATTGAAACCTCTAGTATTTGGAATTTTGAAAGTAATGCTTGAAGTGGTCATTTGAACACCCTTAACATTTTCTAGTGCATCATAAAAACTAGGGGCAGGTGATTCTCTAATAGCTCTGATATCTAATTTTTCAATTGAAACAGGAGATTTTAAGATACTTTCCTGTGTTCGTGATGCCGTGACTACCACTTCTTTTCCGAGAATCGTTTGCGTCAATAATGCTAAATTTAAGTTGGATTCTGGACCTGTTACTTCGTAAGTTTTTGTTTCAAAACCAACTCCAGATACTTTTAATGTAAAAGGATATTTTGCCTTTGTGTTGAGTTTAAAATCACCTTTGTTATTCGTTGATGTTCCGTTTACAGTTCCTTGAATTGTAATGGTAATTCCGGGCAAAGGTTCTTTTGTGTTCTGGTCAATAATATGACCGGTGAGTTCAATAATATTGGACCCTTGAGCAAAAGATGGAGTAGTTTTGGCCACCCCAATAATCGCGATGATAATAAAATTTAGTAATGTTCTTTTCATATTTAATATTAAATCTATCGATTTGGTAGACAAATATATTTTTTAGTTTTCATATTACAGCATTTATTTTTAAATAATAGTAATTATTAGTTTTTAACTATCTGTAATTGAGTGCTTATAATTTAATGTGAATGTTGTTTAAAGTTACGTTTAGAAAGGTTTTTTTTTAAAAATCAATATAAAATATTCAATCTTGATCTGTTAAAAATTTATGATTTTTTTCGTATAAAAGCTACCTGCAGTAATTATTTTCGTTTGATTATATCATTAACATCTTTCCGCTATATAAGAAAGATAAAAAGAATCACAATAATTTTTTTGGATGTAAGTAGGAGGCTGGAATAAAAAACAATCTAGCTATTAATGATTCAGGTTTTGAACACCTCTACTAGAAATTTAAATCTATTCTATGTTTACTTGCCTAAATGAATTATAAGCCACATTCACTATAAGAAAAATCAGTTTTATGACCTCATCGTTGATCAATTTGCTTGTAATTTTTCTTTAATAGTAATTAATATTTTGGTTGTGAAATAGTTTTTACTATGCTTTTGTTACAAATAGTATAGTTGATTGCGAAAAACAATCGTTTGCGTTAAGTAAAATATTATATTTTTTAAATAATTTTTTTTAAAATGATTTGTCTTTTATAAATTCGGTTAACACCATTATAACATAAAATATGAAGAATAAATCTTTTTACGTACTCTGTAGTATAGTGCTACTTACTGTATTCTCTTGTAAAGACATTACACAGGATTTGAGTAATTATGACAAGGATGAATCCGGTCTAGGAAAAAAGCAAGCGCTTAATTTGACTAATGAATGGCGCAACAATCCCTACAAATTAAATGTTGTTTACTTTGTGCCGAATGATTTGGATTCTATACCAAATTTCAGAAAGCGCTTGAGTAAGATATTACTCGATGCGCAGGAAATGTTTGCTTCGAACATGGACCGCGAAGGTTTTGGTCGTAAATCTTTTGGTTTGGATCTGATCAACGATTCTTTAATTAACATTATCTACGTTTCAGGTAATTTTGGAAAAGCAACTTATCCTTATGAGGGGGGGAGTGGCGCAGTGAAATCGGAAGTGGATGCTTACTATGCTTTAAATCCTTCTGCAAAGAAAAGTGAGCATAATCTGATTGTCATTCCTACTTACAATAGTGATCCGGCGAATCCAGGAGGTCCGCCATTTTATGGAACGGGTACCACATGTTATGCGCTGGACTATGTGAATTTAGACGCTAAAAATTTAGGAATAGGTGGCGATATCGGATGGAAAGCAACAGTATGGATTGGAGGAATGATTCATGAGCTAGGTCATGGTCTTAACGCTAGCCATAACCGCATGAATAAAACATTGGCTCCTACTTTAGGTACGGCATTGATGGGAAGTGGTAATTCGACTTATGGCATCTCTACAACTTCGCTGACACAAGCTACTACAGCAACATTTAATAATAGTCAAGTATTCAGTACAGTAACACGTACAGATTGGTACCAAGCAGCCTCTGTAGATATTACATCATTATCAGCTTCTGTAGCTAGCAATAAAATTATTGTTTCAGGTAAGTTTACAGCGACTAAGCCGGTGAAAGATGTCGTGATTTGGCATGATAGAAGTCCATATGGTGGCAATCAGGATTATGATGCTGTGCAATGGTCGACTAAAGTGATTGGCGTTGACAGCTTTAGATTTGAGTGCCCATTGGCGGATTTTTACGATTTAACTGGAGACTATCAGCTTCGTATTGGTTTTATGCATGAGAACGGTAGCCGGTCGACTTATAGTTACTTATATAGTTTTGTCAATAATCTTCCTGATTTGTCTAAAGTTGTTGTTCACAACTTGTTACCGACAACAGGCTGGTCAATCATAGCAGCTGATAGTCAAGAAAATGGTGCGCCTGCAAGCAACGTTTTAGATAAAAATAGAAGTACAATATGGCATACGCCTTGGTCGTCAGCTCAAACGCCACAGCCGCATTATTTTTCTGTGAATATGGGGGCTTTGAGATCTGTAAAAGGAGTCGCTTTTAGAAATCGGGATAACCTAAACGGGGCGATGAAGGATATTAATATTTACTCAAGTACAAATGGTACTAGCTGGTCGTTGGTAAAAACAGCTCAATTGATACAAGTGTCAGGAAGTTGGATCAATGTAGATTTTACATCGGTACTAAATACACAGTATCTAAAAATAGAGTCGACAAGTTCGTGGGGTAATTTCTTCTATTCACATTTAGCTGATTTTGGAGTTTATTCAAATTAATATAGATTATAAAAAAGAGAGGCCTTGATTATAACAATCAAGGCCTCTCTTTTTTATAGATAATAATTCTTATTTATACATTTCAGCACGCTGTGCCTGTACAACTTCACTATTAATATACTCATCGTAAGTCATCAACTTGTCGATGATACCTTTTGGCGTTAATTCAATAATACGGTTTGCTACCGTTTCAGTTAATTCGTGGTCACGAGAAGTGAATAACATGGAACCTTTAAAATCTACCATACCGTTGTTCAAAGCAGTAATGGATTCTAAGTCCAAGTGATTCGTTGGCTCATCAAAGATTAAGAAGTTTGCACCTTGAAGCATCATTCTGGAGAACATACAGCGCATCTTCTCACCTCCGGAAAGTACTGAACATTTTTTCAAGACTTCTTCTCCAGAGAACAACATCTTACCTAAGAAACCGCGAATAAATTGCTCATCAGCATCAGGGTTTGTTGTGTAATCTCTTAGCCAATCAACCAGATTTTCTGTTCTACCTTCGAAGAAAGGTGAATTATCCATTGGCATATCTGCAGGAGTGATCGTAATACCCCATTTAATATCTCCTTTGAAATCTTTGTCACGTCCTGTAAGGATATCATAGAATGCCGAAGTAATCAATGAATTTGCACCTAATACTGCAATTTTATCACCTTTGTTAATCATGAAGGTGATGTCTTTGAAGAAAACTTCGCCGTTAACTGTTTTGCTCAATCCTTCTACCTGTAAAGTTTGATCTCCTGGTTCTCTGTTCATGGTATTAAACATGATCGCAGGATATTTACGGTTAGAAGGCTTAATTTCATCAATGTTGATCTTATCTAAAGCTTTCTTACGTGAAGTTGCTTGTTTTGATTTTGATGCATTGGCCGAGAAGCGACGAATAAATTCCTGCAATTCTTTAACCTTATCTTCAGTTTTCTTATTCTGATCAGTACGTTGTTTCAACGCTAATTGAGAAGACTCGTACCAGAAAGAGTAGTTACCGGTATAGATGGTCATTTTACCAAAATCAATATCTACTGTATGCGTACATACAGCATCTAAGAAGTGACGATCATGGGATACAACTAATACGATAGCTTCATAAGAAGCTAAGAAATCTTCTAACCATGCAATTGTATTAATATCAAGATCGTTGGTAGGCTCATCGAGAATCAAAATATCTGGTTTACCAAATAAAGCCTGCGCCAATAAGACACGTACTTTTTGATTACCGTCAATTTCTGAAACTAATTTATAATGGAATTCTTCTTTAATACCTAAACTACTTAAGAGTGTTGCGGCATTTGATTCAGCATTCCAGCCGTCCATTTCAGCAAATAAGCTTTCTAATTCACCAGCGCGTTCGCCGTCAGCATCAGAGAAATCTTCTTTCATATAGATCGCATCTTTCTCTTTCATGATTTTGTACAGCTCATGATTACCCATCATTACGGTTTCCAAAACTGTAAATTCGTCAAAAGCATAGTGATCTTGGCTTAATACCGACATCCTATCGCCAGGTGTAAAAGCAACGGAACCTGTAGAAGGATCAATTTCTCCAGAAACAATTTTCAAGAAAGTCGATTTTCCAGCTCCATTGGCACCAATAATACCGTAACAGTTACCAGGCGTGAATTTTAGATTGACATCTTCGAACAATACGCGTTTACCGTAGCGAAGAGAAAGATTGGATACATTAATCATGTTGCAAAGATATGCTTTATTTCTCTCTTTTTTTAGAACATTTTTAAAGGTATTGTAAAGTAAAAGACATGTTATTCTTGATATTTTGATAACGATATAAAAATATCAATGACACTAAATGCAACGGATAACTACTATTTTTATATCAAAATGAAATATCCTGTTAAATAATGTGAAATGTGGGACATCGTTGCTAGAACACAACCTTAATTTCAGTAAATTGCTATTTAATTAATTGAAAAATTAGAAATAGAAAAATATGAAATGTCCAAATTGCAACGAAACTTTATTGATGACAGAGCGTCATCAGGTTGAAATTGATTATTGCCCTATTTGTAGAGGTGTCTGGTTGGATAAAGGAGAACTTGATAAGCTGATGTCTTATGCCGCTGAGCAAAACAAAGTATCTTCAAATACTTATGAAGATCGATCGCTCCGTACAGAGCATAGCAATAGGGAAAGATCCGATTATCGTGAACATTACCGCGAGGGTCATCGTGATGACCATAATAAACATCAACAATATCCTAAAAAGAAGAAATCATTTCTTTCAGATTTCTTTGATTTTGATTAAAATCTGTTCTTAAATTATAACTGTTTTATTATAGCCTGCCAAGGAATAAGTTAGGTTTTTATGGTTTGGTCTAGCTAAAAAATATATGATACCATAAGGAAAAGGTCTGCTGAATACATTCCCGTAATTCAATAGACCTTTTTTACGTCATATGGGCTTTATATTAGAAAAAAACACAGCATGAATGGTAAGTATATTTCTATTGTGGAATTTAATTTTCATTAAGAGAATTATTACGTTTTTATAACGTGTCTTAATTGAGTTGTTTGGTGTATCATTTATTTGATTTTGTCTTTTATGCATAATATATTGGCAATTGTGAAGAAATTATTTATCCAAATAGTCTCTATGTTTGCAACGCAAAATTTTTATAAAAACGAAAGTGATATCTATTACCAGCATGGTAAAGCGGGTGCTAACAATTGGGTTGTTGTTATCTGCTATTTCAGAAGTACAGGCTTCTGATACGTTACGAACATCTTTAGAAGATATAATCAGTAAGGCATTGCTGAATTCCAAGCAAATAGAAACGTCCTATTTGCGGATTGAAGAAAGTAAATTGGCGATCCAGCAACAGCGAATGGAATTACTCCCCGAAATTTCGTTACACGGTGCTGCCAGTTATGCAACTAATATGCCCGTTTATGATCATGGACTATTTAACAAACCAAGTCAACACGATGTCATTCATTATTTATATGATACGGGAATTGACTTTTATCTAAATCTTTACAATGGGCATAAAGATTTAATGAAAATCGAATCCCGAAAACTGGAACAGGAGCTTGCTTCTATTGCTTGGGCAAATGATAAAGCACGTATTAAATTGGATGTCTGTAATCTCTTTTTAGATCTAGAAAGATCTTATATGGATAAAACCCTAATTGAATCAGATATTGTCGATCAGAAAGCACAGTTAAAAGAGATAAAAAATTTATATACTTCGGGTGTTTTACTCCACAGTGATGTATTGCGTATGGAACTGGAACTTTCTAAACGCGAACTGTTGCTGGTTCAAATTGACCATGATATTCAAGCATTCAATCAGAGATTAAATTTCATTATTGGTGGCGATGCCACAATCGTTCCAATACCGCATGATTTTATGGTAAGGGTTGAAAGTTATGATGAATCTTGGGCTTTTGCTAAACACCATGCTTTTGTGTTGCAGCAATCTGAACAGGAAGTGAAAATAAAACAGCTGGCAATTAAGCAATCTAAAGCAAATTATCTACCAGAACTTGGTATTGCTGGTAATTTTACTTTTGCCAATCCACAAATATTTCTATATCCATATAATGATAGTTGGTATAATTTAGGAATCGTGGGCCTCAAATTGAAGGTTCCAATTTCAGCTGTTTATCGCAATAAAAATCTCGTTAGAGTCGCGAAAGTTGCATTGGATAGAGAAGAAGTAAAGCATCATCTAGAAGAAGAGCATATGCAACGTCAACTTTTGCAAGCACATCTGGATTATAAATTAGCTTGTGTACAACGAGATGTGTGCTTGAAGAATGTGGGTCTTGCCAAAGAAAATGCTCGTATTATCAAAAACCGTTATTTTAAAGCATCAGCTCTTGTCACAGATCTGTTAGACGCAGACATGGAGCATCTAAAAACGTTATTTGAACTCGAAACTGCTAAAATAGCAATACAGAAACACTATTATTTTATTGAATTCTTAAAAGGTACTATTTAATGAAACCTAAATCTCGTTGGTTATTGACCGATGCTAAGTTGACAAAATTAACGAACTGGATCGCAGCTCTTGTATTATGTGCATTATTGTTCTGGGGAGGACGCACATTATGGATTCGGTTAAACTATGCTTACACAAATGATGCCCAGGTAACTCAGTATATCAATCCCATTATCTCCAGAGTGGGAGGGTACATTGTCTCTGTGCATTACCATGATCACCAATTTGTAAAACGCGGTGATACGTTGCTGATTATTGATCAACGTGAATATAGATACGAGGCCGATCAAGCTAATGCTTCTGTATACAAAGAGCATGCTGAAATGAATGTGTTGAGCAGTCAAAAGCAGATCCTAATGGAGGAGCATGAATCATTAAAGAAATCTATTGATGCAAATGAGGCTAGGGTAACGAAGCAACAACTAGAGTATGATCGGTATAAATTTCTTTATGAAGAAAAATCTGCCACAGCCCAGCAAATGGAAGATGTGAAAGCGACATTAGACGTGTATAAAAGTGAATTGGCCGCACTTCAGCATAAATTGGAAGCTTCGCAAGAGCGTGTCAGAGATGTCGAAGTGCAAAAAACAGTAGTCAGTGCAGAAAAGAATAGACTGGCTGCTGCGGCAGGAAGAAAACATCTGGATGTTGGATACACAGTGGTTCGTGCTCCTTATGACGGTATGATTGGCAAACGGAGTATAGAAGAAGGTCAGATGGTTAATGCTGGTGAAGTATTGGGATTTATTGTTAATGCTGAGACACCGACTTGGGTGACTGCAAATTTTAAAGAAACCCAATTGCGCTATCTGCGTATTCATGATTCGGTAGAGGTGATCGCTGATGCTTATCCCGATCAAGTCTTTAAAGGGAAAATTATTTCAATTTCCCCTGCTACAGGCTCTTCTTTTTCGTTGTTACCTCCTGATAATGCAACTGGAAATTTTGTTAAAATAGTACAACGTGTTCCAGTGCGAATTGAATTGGATAAAAAGCAGGGTGAACAAATCTTGCGCTCAGGCATGAATGTCAATGTATCGGTTGTTAAAAATAAAAAGTAGTGAAAGAGATATTTAAGGAATGGGTTCCGGAATGGCTGATTAAGCTAATATTATTCAGTTGCTTAATGCCGAGTATGGTATTATTCTTTTTGCCCGGAGCCAATATTCAAGTTACTGCAGGTTATTATGGCAGTCAGCCCAGCGATGTTCAGTTTTTGATAATTCTGTTCTATGCCGGATTTGTTGGCTTTTATATTTTAGAAAGACGTTTTTTCCTCTTTTTTCCAGTAAAGCAATATTATGTTATATTCAACTTATTACAGATATTTAATTGTTTTCTGATGTACTGGATTACGGATATTACCTGGGTCTATGCTTTGCGCTTTCTACAGGGAATGTTATTTGCAAGTGCGGTCAACCTATCCATATCGATGATTTTTTCAAGATTAAATAGTGAGCGAGCCAAGGAGGTAACCTATTCTATCTTTTTCGGAATGTTGCTCTGCAGCTCTCCTTTTAACAGTTTTGTTACTGCAGAGTTTATTGATTCCTTTAATTTCGATGTACTATATCTTTATGCTGCGTTAGCTTTTATGCCGGGCTTATTACTGGTATTGATTTCAATGAAATCAATACGTCATATTAGACCTTATCCTTTGTTTTCACTAGACTGGCCAAGTAGTATCTATTTTAGTGGTGTCATCATTGCCTTTGGTTATATTATGGTGTATGGACAAGAAGTGTACTGGTTTTCGGATCAGCATATGCAGGTTGCATTGTTACTGGGGATTGCTTTGTTAATTTGCTTTATTATTCGTCAGATGATTTTAAAACGCGTGTATGTTGATATTTCCATCTTTAAAAATCGACGCTTATTTTTAGGCTTATTGATCCTTTTTATGATGTATATCGAACGATTTTCACTTTCCGTGTCCAATCAATATTTTTCTCAGGTTTTAAAACTAGATCCGATCCATTTATCCTATGTGCAGTGGTTTAATATTTTAGGAATTATAATGGGGGTATTATTTTCCATGTACTGGATTGTTGCCCATAAAGCAGTCAAGTGGATCTGGATATTAGGTTATTGTTTTTTATTGAGTTTCCATCAGGTGATGTTTTTTTCTTTTGAAAGCGAAGGGAACGATTATTATTTCTGGATTCCTTTATGGCTCCACGGATTTGGGGTTGGATTGATCATGGTGCCTACTATTTTATTTACAATAGCGAGTGTGAAGTCACATTTGGCCGTTTCTGCGGCGGCGGTTTGTCTGGCTATACGGTATTTGGGCTATACCAGTAGTATCGGTTTACAAAATTTCTTCAAATTATTTGACACCAATCAACATCAGATGGTTTTTCAAGACTATCTGCAGCAGAATAATATCATTTTACAGCGTTATTTTGAAAAAGAAAGTGCAACGTTGCTGAAAAATGGTCTTCAGTTTCATGAACATGCAACAGCGGTCAAATTGGTGACAGAACGTGTCAAAAATCAGGCTTTTGTACGTTTTGCAATGGATTATTATGAATTGATGTCACTCATCAGCATTGGTATTCTGATTGTTATTTTTTTATCACCATCGCTTAAAAGTATGTATAAAAAACTTAAGCGGAATATGGTATCTCCCGCTTAGCTTTTGTTAAATATACGAAGCATCCATGTCCAATTATATGAACATGGATGCTTTGTATATTTACTACATGAAGTGATAAAGGAATATAACATCACCTACATATGCAGGTTTAGCATTGTCCTTAATCAATAATGTAGCTTCAATAATAACTTTTATAACACCTCTTAAATTGGTGACAGATTTTACTTTTGCTTGCAACTGAACTTCACTATTAACTAAAACAGCTTGGCCAAATTTTAGATTTTCAATACCGTAATTAATCTCCATTTTCACATTTCTAACCTCGGCGATCTGCTTCCAAAGGTAGGGGATGAGTGAGAGTGTTAAGTATCCATGCGCAATAGTAGATTTGAAAGGTCCTTCGGACTCAGCTTTTTCTTTATCGACATGAATCCATTGATGGTCTAGAGTAGCATCTGCAAAACTATTGATCTGTTTCTGATCAATTTTGTGCCATTCTGATAATCCCAAAAGCTTTCCTTCATAGGATTTATAATCTTCGTAATTGTTTATTGTAAGCATATTTCTTTGATATGTTAGTTGTAAGCTGATTATTTTTGATCATGTATCAGTTTGTTTAAATGAATATAGCGATTATATATTAAAATAAGATTACCATTTTAAGGAATACAGCAAAAGGTTATCTTTTATTTCTTTAATCTTTTGATTGTGAGGTCGGTGTTTAGTTAATGCTATTATAAAAGTTGATGAAAAACTCTATTTTTGACATTAGACTATAAATAATGTTATGCGCGTATACCAAAAAAATGTAGGATGGTTAATTTTGATGATTGGATTTATCTGTTCCTCCTTTATTGTTTCCATAAATATAAAAGAGTATTCATCAAGATTGCAACAAGATTATGATGTTTTATTTGAAAATAGTAATGGTGAGGATATCAATTTAAGCAATCTGAAAGGAAAGGTTGTTGTGATCAACTATTGGGCAAAATGGTGTATGCCCTGTCTAGCTGAGATGCCGGGACTGAATCAACTTTATCTCGACATGAGAGAAAATAGGAATATCATTTTCATGGCAGTAGATATGGACGGCAATGCAGTTAAAGGGGAGCATTTTATGAAAAAAAGAAAGTATAGTATTCCAGTATATCGTATTAAAACAGAGCTACCGGTGGATTTGCAAACGAAATCTATACCAACAACAATTATTCTGGATAGAAAAGGGGTACTGGTAAATAAACATGTAGGGGGAATGAACTTTAAGTCAACTAAATTTAAAGAAGCACTACAGCAGTTGAGTGAGGAATAAAATTATAACAGCCATTTAAATTAATAAAATAGCTGTTATAAAATATTATTTAGGAAGTTTTGGATTTGCCAAAAAATCATGAAATAGTTTTGTGTTTTGAGCGACTAAATATTCGTAAATTTTTGCCCCATGACTCAGTCTTTTCACACCTAGTTCTGCTAATACAGCGGGTTTTGCGAGTTTATCTGTTAGAAATAAATTAAGCGGTAAACGTGTTGAATTAACAATTTTTTCGATATCTGTTTTAGTTTCTGCTAGTGGTACAAATAAACCATCAGCACCTGCTTCTTCATAAATTTTCGCTCTTTTAATAGTTTCTTCGAGCGCATTTTCATGTTTAGTGGTAAAGGTATCAATTCTAGCATTAATAAATATATTCTTAGTAGTCGATTTAATTGCCTCAATCTTTTCTGTTAAAATACCTGTTTTACCAAGCTTGCGTCCAGACTTAACCACCTTTCCGTCCTCCAAATTGATTCCTACAACGCCCATTTCAGAAAGCTGTGTTACATATTTAGCAACTTCAAATGGGTTGTCCGAATAACCAGATTCAAAATCGACAGAAACAGGTATTTTTACGGATTTCACTATTCTTTCGACTACAAATAATAACTCATTCACAGGTATTTGCTCTCCATCGGCATAGCCAAGTGAATTAGCAATTGCATGACTGGAGGTCCCTAAAGCCTGAAATCCGGCAGATGCCGCTATTTTAGCACTTTGTGCATCCCAGACATTTCCTAAAATCAGCAAGCTACTCTGCTGATGCAGTTTTGTGAATTTTGTATATGACATAATTACGATCTTTTTATTGTAAAACACATCATCCTACATATTTGTTTTTGTAAAAAGCATTATTGAAGACTTATTTTTCTGTAAGACCGAAAATTGCAACGTGTTTATTTTTAATATAAAGATTAAAAGTCTGCTCCGCTATATCATAATGAAGTTCTCTGTTTTCAAGGATTTGATATAAGTCAGATTCAATATTATCACCCATACATGCCCGCATCGTTGTTCCTATATTTGGAAACTCAATCGTATTACTAGTAATGATAAAGGGTCCAAAGAAATTATTACAGCTCGAGTTTCCTGATATCCGGCCCTTTTCAGCGTCAAAAAGTAGGTAAGCATTATATTTCGCTACGTCTTTTCCATTTAAACTAATCAATTTCCACTTATGTCTAGATAAGAATACTGCGGCTGTTGGTAAAGATCTTTTGTTTTTACTTGCTGTTTTTGTCACAATTTTTACAAGATCATACTGATAAGCTGAAGCATCTTGCGGAGGATTTTCGATTTTGGTACGCTTCACTATTAATTTATAAATATAACCTTCTTCGTAATCAAATCCGTTTATATGACTGTAAAAATATTCCCAATCATCTTTGGGAGTAGATCTTACCTGTAAGCATTTCATTTGCCCTACGCCCTGACAATCTACCCATTTATCATTGATTTCTAAGGTCATTTTATCCGAGTTGACCTCAGATTTTTGTACTGTTTTTAGCAGAGTATAACGATAACTAGATTTATTAGGTAGTGAATTCGCTACTTTTGTTCTTCTAATTCGCAGTTCATAATTATAATTAGGATCGTAAGTGAAAGATTCTATTTTAGCATAAAAAGGTTCCCAATCTGCACTATTATAATATTTTACCTGCAATGCCTGCTCTTTCTGGATACCGCTTTTCATTTTAATGGTAAAATCATTTGTTTGCGCCAAAGATGTTAAACTAAATGCTGTAAGAGGTAAAAATATTAGAGATGAAAATTTGATCATATGCTTCATTTGTAAATAGAAAACGTTGTTTGATTAAAAAATATTGTATTTTTAACGCATGAACCTATTAAACAAAGTTATTGTTTTTTCCTTTTTGTTTTTACAATTTCATATCGCATTTACCCAAACCAGCAAACAGCTCTTTAAATCGCAGGTGGCCTTAGGTGAGATTTCTGATAGGAAATTAAATGAATTGTCCGGAATTATCAGTGCGAAACAATCATCCTGTTTTTGGGTGCACAATGATAGTGGAGATAAGGCTCGGGTTTATTTGATCGATAAGAAATGTAGTTTGCTATGTACATATGAACTAGAATCCATTGTTGTGAAGGACTGTGAAGATATCGCGCGCGTAATCATCAATGGAAATTCATTTTTAATTTTAGCAGATATTGGAGATAATAATTCGAAACGTGAAAATATAAAACTTCACATATTTCCTGAGCCAACATATCAGCATGGTGATACGCTAATTCATATTCCGAAGAAAGTAATCCGTACCGTTACGTTGCGATATAAGAATGGTCCTCGGGATGCAGAAGCTTTATTTGTTGATCCCGTCGATCGTCAGCTTTATGTTATTTCGAAAAGAGATTTTCAATCAACAGTTTACAAGGCTACAATATTTAATAATGTGAAAAAGAATTTCAGCCTATTGACACCCGTTCAAACATTGCCATTTACTTTTACAACTTCCGCAAATATTAGTCCTACAGGTAGTGCGATAATAATTAAGAACTTAACGCAAATATTTTATTGGACTAGAAATAGGAACGATTCTATTGAACAGGCTCTGTCTAGGAAACCAACATTAATTCCTTATCAGGTTGAACCGCAAGGGGAAGCTATTACTTTTGGATTAAACGGAGAAGGATTTTATACCATCAGTGAACGTCCGTTTGGACTTAAATCATCACTTTATTTTTTTGAAAAACAATAATACAATGAACATGAAACTCAAATATTGGTTAGTGGCACTATTTTTTTTATTTCTCATTAAAGGTCATGCCGCTACTGTAGATACATTAACAATCAATAGTAAAAGTATGCTTAAAGGGATAAAGGCTGTTGTAATTCTACCTGAAAAATACGATAAGAAAAATCAATATCCCGTGCTTTATCTACTTCATGGTTTTGGTGGACGTTATGATAATTGGGTAAATAATGTTCCTGCTGTAAAAAAGCTTGTTGATAACTATCAATACATAGTTGTCTGTCCTGATGGAGGATTTGATAGCTGGTATTGGGACGTAAAAGGTGATCAAAATTATCAGTATGATACTTTTGTTAGTCAAGAATTAATAACTCACATTGATGCTAATTATTCAACAAAGAAAGATCGATCAGGACGAGCAATAACAGGATTGAGCATGGGAGGACATGGAGCCATGACATTAGCGCTTAATCATCAGGATATATACGGTGCCGCCGGAAGTACCTCTGGTGGATTGGATATTCGTCCTTTTCCTATGAATTGGAATATCAAAAGTAGAATCGGAACCTATACGGCTCATCCTGTTGAATGGGAGAATAAATCAGTTATCAATCAAGTGCATTTGCTTGAACCCAACAAATTGGATTTGATCATAGATTGTGGGAAGGAAGATTTTTTCTATAAAGTAAATGTAGCAATTCATGATAAATTAGATTATAACAATATTCCACATACATTTATTACCCGGTCAGGTGCTCATAACTGGGATTATTGGTCTAAATCAATCATTTATCAGATGGCATTTTTCAATGAGTTCTTTATAAAAAAAGATACTTTTGTAAAAAATTAATAAATAATTGGCTATTATGAATAAATGATTTATTTTTGTTTTTCCAAAATCTTTATTAATTAATTATAAACTTATGACACAAAGCCTTGCTAACCACAAGGCTTTTTTTATCTTTGGTAAACACTAAATCAAAATAATGTTACGATCTCTTAGACCTATCTTTTTTGTCTTGTTCTTTTTATTTTTTTCTCAAATTTTTGCTCAGGGCAAATTCCAATATTCTGGATACATTAAAAACGCAACTAATGGTGAAACTCTAATTGGAGCAGTAATTCGGGATTTGAATTCTAGTCAGATTGCAAGAACAAATAATTATGGATTCTATTCCATTCAGTTGCCTGCCGGAAATCAATCTATTGCTGTATCTTATGTTGGATTTGATGAGCAAGTTTTCAATGTTGTGATTGATCGAGATAGTGTACTCAATGTTGATATGACCCCTGGAGGAAGAAAGCTTGAAGAAGTTGTGGTGTCAGGAAGACGGAAGATCGGTAATGTATCTGGTGTGCAAACCGGTTTGGTTAAATTAGAAATAAAAGATATTAAAAATATTCCCGTTGTTTTTGGAGAGCAAGACGTTTTAAAAACAATTCAATTGCTACCAGGTGTGACAAGTGGAGGAGAAGGCAGTAGTTCTTTTTATGTGCGTGGTGGTGGGGGTGATCAGAATTTAATATTACTAGATGAAGCAGCGGTATATAATGCGTCACATTTATTTGGTTTTTTCTCTACATTTAATTCTGATGCGATTAAAGATGTGAATTTTTATAAAGGTGGTATGCCGGCACATTTTGGAGGTAAGGTTTCCTCCGTTATGGACATCAGTATGATTGATGGAAATAACAAAGAGCTTGGTGTAGAAGGAGGTGTGGGCTTAATCGCATCTAGACTTAAAGTGGAAGGACCTATAGTAAAAGACAAAGGGTCTTTTATGATTAGTGGACGTAGAACTTATGCCGATTTATTTCTTAAATTATCGAAGGATGAAGATGTAAACAAAAGCAAATTGTTTTTCTATGACCTGAATGCTAAAGTAAATTATCGTTTTGATAATAAGAATTCCTTGTTTCTATCTGGTTATTTTGGAAAAGATGCCATGGCCTATAGTGATTTGTTTGATTTTAATTGGGGTAATGCGACTGGTACGATACGCTGGAATCACGTTTGGACTAATAAGCTCTTTAGTAACACAACATTTATCTACAGCGATTTTAATTACAACGTGAATATTGAAGATAATTCAAACTTCAAAATCACTTCAAAGATTGAAAATTTGAATTTTAAACAAGATTTTCAATATTATCCTAATAATGATCATCAGATCCGGTTTGGAGTTCAAGCATCTGTTCAGACAATTCGTCCTGCCAGTCTTTTTGGGGGAGAGGGATCTGCAGTAAACACAATTGAGATCGAACCAAGAAAAGGATTGGAGACGGCTGTTTACGTGTCAGATGAATGGTCTATATCAGATAAATTTAAAGCATTGTACGGTATACGCGTTAATAACTATAGTATGTTAGGGCCAGGTACCATCTATAGTTTTGATGCTGATGGAAATGCCACAGAGAAAACTATTTATGAGAAAAATCAGATAATTCAAAATTATCTCACTGTAGAACCAAGATTGTCATTAAATTATATGTTCAATGACAATCAAAGTATAAAGGCATCCTTAAATCGTAATTCTCAAAACTTGCATCAGCTCACGAATACGACATCAAGCCTTCCAACAGATCAATTTGTTTTAAGTTCCAATAACATCAAACCACAGTTAGCAAATCAAGTATCACTAGGCTATTTTCAGAATTTTGAAAATGCAAAATATGAAGCTTCGGTAGAAGCCTATTACAAAGATCTGCAAAACCAGATTGATTTTAAGAATGGTGCTGACTTACAGGCAAACGAAATGTTGGATGGAGAATTATTATTCGGTAAAGGAAGAGCTTATGGCGTAGAATGGTTTTTGAAAAAAAATAAAGGAAAATTAACAGGATGGTTGAGCTATACGCTATCGAAAAGTGAGCGTCAATTTGATCAGATTAATAATGGAGCATGGTTCAATGCCAGACAAGATAAAACTCATAATGTCGCTTTAGTAGCGATGTATAAGCTGACAGATAAATGGACTTTGGGCTCTACATTTGTTTACTACACAGGTGATGCGGTTACTTTTCCTTCTGGAAAATATCAGGTAGACGGTAAAACCTTGTTTTATTATACAGATCGCAATAGTTATCGGATGCCTAATTATCACCGTCTTGATGTATCTGCAACTTACGATCCAGGTGCCAAGCTCAATAAAAGGTATTCCTCATCGTGGTCTTTTGGGCTTTATAATGCATACAACAGAAAAAATGCGTACTTAATTGATTTTAGAGAGAATGAGGATAATGCTAATATTACGGAGGCTTACCGTATCGCTTTATTCGGTATAATTCCTTCTGTGACCTGGAATTTTAAATTTTAATGATTTTAAAAGTAAGGTACCGATAGGTATTCAAGAAGTTAAATCATCAAAACAAGCATTAGCGTGATGATCTATAAGAATTGATTATTAATGAATAAATAAATTATTGTGATGAATATAAAAACTGTTTTTAATTGTATCGTGTTGGTAACGGCCGTATTTTTAAGTTCATGTGAAGATAAAATAGATTTAGAGTTAGATGCTGTAGTAGGTAAATATGTTATTGTCGGAGATCTGCATAATGCAAATGTGTCTCAAACAATCTCCATTAACCGTGTTGTCGACTTTTCGAATACATCACCCAACGATCCGGTGTTAGGCGCTTATGTGCAAGTGACAAATATGAGTAGTGGCCGTTCTTATCAATTTGCTGATAGGAATAATGGTAGCTATGTTATTGATAGAATGACTTTCAAAGAAGGTGATCGATATGCCTTATCAGTTACAATGTCTGATGGAAGCCATTTTGAGTCAACCTGTATCATGCCTAAATATGTAGCAGTAGATTCCATCGGTTTAGTTCGTAAAAAAAGATTTAATGATGAATATATATATGCTTCATTTGGTTTTAATGATCCAGCTAATCAAGATAACTATTACAAGTATAAGTTGAAATTGAATGATGAGGAATTTAAATTTAGCGATGTATTTAGTGATAAATTTAATGATGGATTATTTGTTGAGCATGAAATAAGTAATGAAGATGAAGACATAAAAGTTGGAGACGAAATTCAAGTTTTGAGACAATGTATCGCCAAGGATGTATACACATACTGGTCCAATGTTAAAGGGTTAAACCCAGGTTCTGCAGCTCCCTCTAATCCGATATCCAATATATCTAATGGGGCACTTGGATATTTTAGTGTTAGTAGTGCGCAATACTATGAACTGAAAGTACTTGAAAAAGCAAATCATAATACTTCGAATCGGTAGTTTTTCTCTAATAAATAAGCTATAGTTTTAGGAAGTGCATATTCTACACGAGGTATTGCTTTAATATTGTCATGAAAAACGATAATTGATCCATTTTCGGTATTTCTGATTGCATTTTTTAAACACTGGTCAGGGGAAAGTGAAAGGTCAAAATCACCGGTTAGAACATCCCACATGATAATTTCATATGCAGAATAGAGTTCTTTTAATTGAGATTTTTTAGCTCTTCCATATGGAGGGCGAAATAGCTTACTTTTGGTAAGCTCTTGACACTGTTGGATGTTTTCGAGATACTTAGCATCGTCAGTTTTCCAGCCTTTTAAATGATTGTAAGTATGATTTCCGACTTGATGGCCTTCAGACAAAATTCTTTCGAATAAATGTGGATTTTTTTTAATATTTTCACCTACGCAAAAAAAAGTCGCTTTGATGTTGTACTGTTTTAAAGTATCTAAAACAAATGGAGTTAATTCCGGAATAGGACCATCATCAAAAGTGAGGTAAATTTTGTTTTCTTTCCTTGATTTATTCCAGATTGATTTTGGATATAATAATTTAAGAAAGAAAGGTGCTTTAACAAGATACATACTTTTTTATTTTAGCAAAAATATTAAAACTATTAGGTTCTTACTATGGACGATAGAAAAAATTATAAGAAAATGGCTTTTATGACCATCATGTTTTCCTTGATGGGGTATGCGGGGTTTGGACAAGGACAAATAACCGTAGAAGAAGCTATTCGAATTACTTTAGAAAGAAACCTGCAGGTTAAGCAGGCTACTTTAAATAAAGATTTAGCGGCGCAGGACGTCTATCAGGCAAAATCTAATTTATATCCCGATTTGAGCATAGGTGTAAATCAGCGATTTAATAATGGATTTGCATTTGACCAGGTATCGGGTACCGTGATCACGGGAAATGAATGGACGAGGACATCAAGCGCTTCTGTGAGTTCTAATGTAACCATTTTTCAAGGTTTTCAGAAGATCAACCAGATTAAAGCTAATAAATTACTATTAGAGTCATCCGCTACGCAAATCGAAAAGATAAAATATGATTTGATGTTATCTGTATTGGTTAATTATTTGGAAGCAATCACAAACAGTGAATTGACGATTGCGAGCCAACAGCAGATTCTTTTATCTAAAGAACAGGTGAAAAATGATTCCATCCAATTTCAAGTAGGTAATAAAACTTTGGCTGATCTTTCTCAATCTAAAAATCAAGTTGCCACGGATGAGCTTAATTTGGTAAATGCTAGAAATGCCTATGAATCTTCTTTATTGACATTAAAACAATTGATGGAGATGTCTCCACAAGCAGAATTGAAATTGGTTAAACCGGAAGTAGAAGCGGTGGATTATGTGCTCGGTCAATATTCGGCAGTTAATGTCTTCGAAAAAGCTAAAAGTTTCAATCCAGAGGTAAAGAAGGCTCAATTAGATAAGGAAGTAGCATTAAAACAAATTGATATTGCCAAAGGAGGCTATTATCCTTCTCTTTCATTAGGAGTGAGTTATGGTACCAATTATTCTTCCAAAGGAAGAAATTTAATTACCGGAGATTATCTTCCTTTTGGTGACCAGTTTAATCAAAATAAATCATTTGGGGCAGGACTGACTTTGTCGGTACCAATTTTTGATAATAATAAGAACCGAATAAATGTATCAAAAGCTAAGATTAATCTAGAATTGGCAGAAACCAGTCAACAGCTTTTAGAAACAAATTTAAATAAAACCGTTAATCAGGCTGTTTTAGACCTTTCTGCCGCAGCACAGCGTTATCAATCTAGTTTAGCGGCTTTTAGTAGTGCGACAGATGCATTTCAAGTGATCAAGGAACGCTATGATATAGGTATGGCAAATGGTATTGAACTGTTTACCGCACAAACAAATAGAAATAAAGCTGAATTTGATTTAATCCAAGCAAAGTATAATATGATCTTTAAAGATAAAATAATTGATTATTATGTTGGAAATCCAATTAAATTTGATGTTAAATAACCCCTTAATGAAAATCTGAAATGGCTAAAAAGAAAAGTAAATTACCAAAAATCATATTAATAAGTGCAGTCGTTATATTAATATTGGTTTTAGTTGGCAGCAAATTGGGATGGTTCGGAAAAGGGGATATCGTTAAAGTTGCTGTAGATCCTGTAAAGGAAATGAATATCAATGAGCTGGTTTCTGCAAGTGGTAAAATTCAACCAGAATTTGAAGTTAAATTGAGTTCTGAGGTATCTGGTGAAGTTGTGGAACTAAATATTAAAGAAGGTGATTTAGTGAAAAAGGGACAAGTTCTCTGTCGTATAAAACCTGATATCTTGCAATCGGGTTATGAACGGTCTATTGCTACTTTGAATTCTCAGAAAGCAAATCTGGCAGCTGCACAACAACAATTAAAACAGCAACAAGCTAATTTTAGTAATGTTGAAGCAACTTACAAGAGAAATCTTGAATTGTTTAACAAAAGAGTAATCTCAGCAGCTGAAATGGACAAAAGCTCGGCAGAATACTACTCAACTTTAGCAGCTATTGAAGCACAAAGACAGACTGTATTATCTACGAAATTTGGTATAGACCAATCTCAGGCAACTGTCAAAGAAGCAAAAGATAATTTAGATCGTACTACAATTTATTCGCCAAGTGACGGTGTCGTGTCATTATTATCTATTGAGTTAGGCGAGCGTGTTGTTGGAACGGCACAGATGGCGGGTACAGAAATCATGCGTATTGCCAATATGGACGCTATGGAGGTCAATGTAGATGTGAATGAAAATGATATTAATCGTGTCCGTGTAGGAAACGAAGCAGAGATTGAAGTTGACGCTTATCAAGATCGTAAATTTAAAGGTATCGTTACTGAAATTGCTTCTTCATCTAAAAATATTGCTACAGTGACTGCTGGTTCATCAACCGAGCAGGTTACAAACTTTAATGTCAAAGTGCGTATACAATTGAGCTCTTATGAGGATTTAATTAAGGAGAATAGTGCCTCTCCTTTTAAACCAGGTTTATCTGCAACAGTACAGATCTTTACTAAACATCAGAAGGGGTTGGCTATTCCGATACAATCTGTTACCATAAGAAATGGTACAGGAGCAGATAGTTTAAGCACAGACAGTTTGAAAGAATATGTATTTGTCTTTAACAATGGACTGGTTAAACAAACCGTTGTGAAAACAGGCATTCAGGACGATAAAAATATTATAATTTTATCGGGTCTTAAAAAAGGTGATGAGGTTGTCTCAAGGCCATTTGATGCTATTTCTAAAACTTTAAAGAACGATAGTAAAGTAGAAAAAGTAGATAAAAATAGTTTATAACGTATTTTGATGTAGTATTTATCTGGTTTTCAGATTATTTAGTTTTGTTTTATTTAAATTTTATGTATTTTAAATGAAAACTAAATTATTGTGCTACGTCAGTTTTTTAAATACTTCAAGTTCTCAAGAACTGAACAGAATGGATTCTTTGTACTGAGTATATTGATGCTATTCCTGTTCAGTTTTCCTTTTGTAGCTAATTTTTTTAACAAATCCGATTTAAATTTAGAAAGTTACAATATTCAGGCTTTTACATCTGTTGAAAATGATACAACAGGTGTTGGTCAATCGAATGATTATCGGTCTTTAGGGGATTATAAGGATAAAGATCCTTATGATAAAAAGGTTAAAGGTAGTTTATTTCGATTTGATCCCAATCGTTTGGATCAAGCAGGTTGGCTAAAACTGGGACTTAAAGAGAAGCAGGTTCAAGTTATACTCAATTATAGAGAAAAAGGTGGCCGGTTTTATAAAAAGGAAGATTTAGCTAAGATCTATTCTATCTCTCCGACTAAATTTAAGCAATTGGAAAATTATATTGAAATTGCACCAACGACAGTTAAAAATCAGGTTCAAAGTATAGAAAAAAATAGTGCAGGTTGGTTTACGAATAATGCTGAAAATAAATTAAAACCTTTAGAGGTTGACATAAACAATGCAGATACTACTGCTTTCATAGCGCTAAGAGGTATCGGTTCAACTTTTGCCAAAAGGATTGTGAAATATAGAGAGTCTCTGGGGGGCTTTATATCTGTTGATCAGATTAAAGAGATTTATGGGCTACCTGTTGAAACATTTGAGGCTATACTTCCTTTTTTAAAGATTAGTTCTCATCATGCAGTTTCAAAATTAACAATTAACGAGCTGGATGTAAAGTCTTTGTCTAAACATCCTTATATTAGTTTTAAGCAAAGTACTGCAATCGTCAATTACAGAAATCAACATGGTCATTTTCGTAATTTGGAAGATTTAAAAAAGGTCATCTTATTAGATGATGATTTTTTGCGTAAACTTGCTCCGTATTTAATCTTTTAAAGATGCTTGAAGAAAAATTAAAACATATTATTCGGGATGTATATGATTTCCCTAAACCTGGAATAGTTTTTAAGGATATTACATCGTTACTGCAAAATGCGCAGTTGTGTGAAGAGATGGTCGATGCTTTTGTAGAACAGGTAAAGGATTGTAAACTTGATGCTGTTGCTGGTATTGAGAGCAGAGGTTTTCTGTTTGGAATGATGTTGGCTAATCGTTTGAAGATTCCTTTTGTTCCCATCCGTAAGCAGGGCAAATTACCCTTTCATACAATTTCAGAGTCTTATGCTCTTGAATATGGGCAGGCGACTATAGAAATGCATGAAGATGCCTTTCCAAAAGGTAGTAGGATCCTGATCCATGATGACTTGCTGGCTACAGGTGGCACTGTAGTGGCTGCAAGTAAATTGATTGAAAAATTAGGTGGTGAAATCGCTGGATATTGTTTTGTCATAAGCCTAGATTTTTTAAATAGCCAGGGAAGATTAACCCGGTTTAGTCCCCATGTTTTTTCATTAGCACATTATAAATAATTTAATTTATAAAAACCCTCAACATATTTTATGGAATGGATCTCAGACCCACAGATTTGGATTTCACTACTGACATTGACAGTACTGGAAGTCGTGCTCGGAATAGATAATATTGTTTTTATCTCTATTCTTAGCGGTAAACTCCCTGCCGAACAGCAAAAAAAGGCCCGTCAGTTAGGTTTGATGTTGGCATTAGTAACTCGTGTGCTTCTGTTATTTTCAATTAAATGGATCATGTCTTTGACGGAACCATTTATTAATCTTGCAACTACTTTTGGTATCAACAATCCGGACTGGTCTCGTTATCTCGAATTGTCAGGTAGGGATCTGATTCTATTTATTGGAGGTCTATTTTTAATTTATAAAAGTACGACCGAGATACATCATAAAATGGACGGGCATACAGAAGAACATAAAGTCAATAAAAAGGGCGCAACTTTTTTAAGTACAATTTTTCAGATATTAATCTTAGATATTGTTTTTTCATTAGACTCTGTAATCACTGCGGTGGGTATGGTTGATCAAATAGGTGTGATGGTTGCGGCAGTAATTATTGCTGTTGTTATTATGTTACTATCTTCCGAGCAGATCAGTAAGTTCGTCAATAATTATCCTTCCGTGAAAATGCTAGCTTTGTCTTTCCTGCTTTTGATCGGGGTGTCGCTGACAGCAGAAGCATTTGATCAGCATATTCCAAAAGGATATATTTATTTTGCAATGGCTTTCTCTGTTTTAGTCGAATTTTTAAATATTAAAAGCGAGAAAAAACAGATGCATAAACAGCATGATAAATAGATGAAGATTTAAAATAAAAATGCGGGGGTAATCATTTTTGATTACCCCCGCATTTTTATTGCTTATTATAAGCTTAATTCCGCAGCCTGTGCGATTTTCTTAGGAATATCCGTGTTTTCCATTTTGTGAGTAAACAGTTCAGAACCAGCTCCGATTGCATAAACAGGAACGTAACCTGCAGAGTGATTACCAGAAGCCCATGAAATATTAGCGGCTTCATTTAATGTTTTGACAGCTTCAGCTACTAGTTTTTCATCATTCGCATACAGGCTTTTTTCTGTTGCGTTTACATGTTTGATAAAACTATTTTCATAAGCCTGGAACATAGCTTTTTCTTGACGTTCATTGACTTTAATTTTTGTCCATAAACCAAGATTTTCCGCTAGTATATTTTTGATTTGCTCCCAGGTTGTCTTAGGTTGTTCTATACGTATTTTAGTAATTATTTTAGAAAGTTCTCCCTGAGAAACTTTTTGATTTACGAGGGCTTTGAAGTTTAAATTGCTACTTCCATTTCCTAAAGTCATACCACCTGTTTCGTGGTCTGCGGTAATAATGATCAATGTTTCTTCCGGATGTTTTAAGTAAAAATCATAAGCAGCCTGTACCGAGTTATTGAAATCGACTACTTCATGCAGTGTAGTTGCCGCATCATTGCTGTGGCTGGACCAATCAATCTTACCACCCTCGACCATTAAGAAAAATCCTTTATCGTTATTTTTTGTCAGCGACTCAATTGCGACTTCAGTAATTTCTTTAAGATTGAGATCTCCATCTTTTTGATCAATTGCAAATTTTAAAGATTCAGGATCAGTATCTTTATTGTTCATTAAGATGATTTTATCAGCTTTTGTTTTTAGTCGATTATAATCCGATTTTCCGAAAGCCAAAGTATAACCTGATTGCTCAAATAAAGTAAAAATAGGGGTAGCAGTTTCTTTAGAAGCTGTCGTATTATGATTTAAAAAGCCAGACCCCCCAAAAAAATCAAAATTTGATTTGGTGATATCGGTTGCTATTTCATAATATTTGTTTCTACTTGTTTGATGTGCATAGAATGATGCAGGGGTAGCGTGATCAATACTCACACTCGTGGTGATGCCAACTTTTAAGCCTTTTTCTTTAGCCGCATAAGCGATGCTTTTTAAAGGTTTTGTTTGTGTTGAGTCCATTCCAATAACACCATTTTTAGTTTTTGACCCTACAGCAAGTGCAGTTCCACCAGCAGCCGAATCGGTAATGCCATTGGATAGGGAGTATGTGGAGGCAAAAGTAGCGACAGGAAAAAGCGAAAATACTAAAGGTTTCAAACCGATTCTATTTTCAAGGTCTGCCAAATAGACTTCTGTAGAATTGACCTGATTGAGTCCCATACCATCACCGATCATATAGAATATATATTTAGGTTTATTTTGAGCAAATAAAATAGATAGTGATGCTAAATAGAAAAATGTCGTTGCGAGTGTACGTTTGATCATGTTTAATAATAGTTGATGTTGGTATTTATAGTCTTAATATCAGGGCTAATATAACAAACCCATATTTGTTTAATGTTAAGTTTTAAAATTCAGCATTATATATTGTGTTAAAACAATTCTTGGTATGTAATTGTTACAACAAGGTGAAATTGTAGCATAGCACTTGATCGTGAAGTGTAACTTAAAGTAACGGATAAACTAAAATTTGAACATTATGGAAATTAACCTTTTAAATTCTGCTAAAGAATTTTTTAATGATGAAGTCTTATCTAAGCTCGGTAATTCCGTAGGGGAAGATAAAGAAAAAGTGAAATCAGCTATTGGAGCAATTGTTCCTATTGTTTTCTTAGGGTTGCAAAAAGAGTCAGGAACTGGCTTAGCTGCAATTGTAGAGAAAGCTAAACAATATTATGGAGATTTTAATTTTGGTGACTTTTTAAAAACCAATACTGAAACAGGACGTATTAATGGATTGGTAGATGCAGAGCCTATTGAACCTCATCACAATGACCTTTTACAATCTATCTTTGGAGACAAGTTTAATTCAATTATTTCGAGTTTAGGCAGCCTTGTTGGAGGCAATGAATCCACTGTAGAAAAGTTATTAAGTGTTTCATTACCTGCTGTATTCTCGGGTTTAACACAAAATGGAACAAATTGGGATGTAAGTGCAATCGGTCGATTATTAAATGAAAATAAGGATAATTTTACAGCCGCATTGCCTTCAGGATTTGGATTAGCTGCATTTGGAACTTCTTTTGCTCAGACCGATCAAATTAGATCCTCTTCTACTGATAGTGAATTACACGATAGCAGTATTACGGATAAGCCTGTAGAAGCAATATTGGTATCAGTGCCAGTTACAAAAGAGGAACCTAAAGTAACTCACCCAGAAGAGGTCACAAATGAAGCTGTTTCCAAAGATGAGGAGCTATCTATTGAAACGCCTCCGCTTGTTCCACCGCCACCTGTGCATCATGATACCCCCGTGGGTGTAGCACCTCCGATTGTACCTCCTATAGATCATGTGCCTATTATCCCACCTCCTCCTTCAGGCCCTATTGTTGATCCATTACATACAGAAACCCCGTCTTCTGGCGGTGGAGGAATTTGGAAAATTTTAATACCCATCGTAATTATTGCTGTTCTTTGGTTCTTATTTGGGAAAGGTTGTAAAGGGGAGAAAGATCAGGTAGTTGTTACCGATAGCATGAATACAGCAGCTGTAGACACAAGTTTGACTGTTGTTGCTGTTACTCCGGTAGTTCGCGAAAGTTTAGAGGTGATTTTGCCGGATGGTGTAAAGTTAAAAGCATATAAAGGTGGTATTGAAGATCAGTTGGTGCAGTTTCTAAAAACAGACTACAAAGCGCTGAGCGAGGATGAACTGAAAGATAAGTGGTTTAATTTTGATAATTTAAATTTTGAAACAGGTACGGCTAAAGTGCTTCCTGAAAGTCAAGTTCAATTAGAAAACATAGCGGCAATTCTAAAAGCTTTCCCTGCAGCAACTGTAAAGATTGGCGGGTATACAGATAAAACTGGAAATGAGGATTTTAATAAGAAATTATCTACAGATCGCGCTGAGGTAGTTAAAGTATATTTGATTGGAAAAGGTCCTAGTAGTCAGGTTATTGGCGCTGAAGGTTATGGTTCTGAGTTTGCAAAAGCAGCAGCTGATGCACCTGAAGCGGAACGCGTATTGGATCGTATCGTTGCTATAAGCGTACGATAGGTCCAATTGGAACAGAAAAAGGAGGTGAACGAAGTTCATCTCTTTTTTTTATTTCACTATAATATTGCATTTTTGCGGATATGGAAAACAAGCTAAAGGAAATTTTAAAATCTGACTTTGAAAAATATATGCGTTTTGCAGTACATTCGGGCGCAGGATTTGGATTTGACATTTTCGGTGAATATGCAGTATCGGTATTAAATTTTTATGTGGGAAGTGCAATTTTAACCTATGAAAACAAGCTTGAGGCTTCCTTGTATTTGCTTGAATTATACAATAAGGGACTTGGTGGGATTATCACGGAGGAAGATCGTGAAGAGCTGGCTCGAGTTTTTGCTCAAGACCCAACTCTTGACTATGGTGTATTAAAACCTATTTTTGGCTAATCTTGTTTGGTCCAAACCAGGTTTTCGATGGCATAACCAGATTTACGCGCATATTCCAAATAGGCTAATTTAATAGCTTCAGGTATTGTTTTTTCTCTGGATAATATCCACATATAATCCAAATTGTCTCCAAAAATAAGTGCATATTGATAATCTTGATCAATTTTCACTACATGATAACCACTGTAAAATGGACCGAAAAAGGATACCTTTAAAGCTGCTTTTTTTGATGAATCAATAGGCTTTGCTTTACCGATTGACTGTTTCCATTTATTTTTTTGGTCATGAAATCCCTGATTATTTACCGCAATGCTACCATCATTATTTTTGTTATAAGTAGCAGTAACCTGTGACAGACCTTTTTCCCATTTAAAATCTAGCCGTGCTATTTCATACCACTTGCCTAAGTAACGATCTATGTCAAAAGGTTCGATGACTTTGACTTTGGATTTTACTGGTTTTAACGCATTGTAAGCGAACGTGACGGCAGCGGTAGCGGCGAGTATGAAAAGTGATTTTTTCTTATCCATAATAATGATGATTTGTTCATAAATCTGTGAGCTGTTCCTATGGGTACATGCAATAAAAACGCCAAAGTGGAGACGAATGTTTAGTCATTTATGAAAATAAAAGTAGTATTTTCGTCATTTTAAAATTTAGTACCATGTATTCAAGAGAAGAAGTAAAACAGTTGAAGGAGACTTTTTGGACCCGATTTGGACAGTATATGGCTTTAAATAACTCTGCTGATGGAGAGAAAATTAATTGGGTAAACTATAGAACCGGTATTAAAAATCTACGCTTTAAGATGGAGGCAGATAAACGCCTTTCTTTAATAGCAATTGAGTGGAGTCATCGTGACCTATCAATGCGTAAACTTATGATGGAGCAGTTTGAAGAGTACAAAACCATTCTAACAGCTATACTAGGAGAGGAATGGATCTGGGATCTGGAGATGGAAGATGAACAAGGGAAATCTGTAAGTATGATCTATATGACTATGGAGGGAAAAAGTATTTTTAAACAAGAAGACTGGCCCGATCTGATATCATTTTTCAAACCAAGATTAATTGCTCTCGATGAGTTTTGGTGTGATGCTCAATATGGGTTTGAAATTTTCAAAAGTTAATTTATTACGTCAATAGGGTTTTATTTGAGGATGTAATTTTTACCTTTGCGCTAAAATTGTATTGTTTATGAAAAATATACTAAAAAGTCTAATTGTACTCGCAATGACTTTGCAGATTTCTTCCGTATTCGCATGGGGATCTACTGGACATCGTGTCGTTGCTGAGGTCGCAGAACGTCATCTGACAAAAAAAGCAAAAAAGAATATTCAAAAAATAATTGGCAATCAGAAACTAGCTTATTGGGCCAACTGGGGGGATTTTATAAAGTCTGATCCGCATGATGAATTTAAAAAATTAGGGAATTCTCATTTTATAAATACTAATCCACACTTACCTTGGGCTGATTTTCAGTTAGCAATGGAAAATTCCAGTGAAGAAAATTTATACAAGACGGTGTTGCGCTTGGAAAAATCATTTGCAGAAAAAGAGCTATCGCTTGAAAAAAAGAAACAAAATCTATACATGCTGATCCATTTAATCGGTGATGCGCATCAGCCGATGCACGTAAGTAGAGCCGAAGATCAAGGTGGAAATAAAATTGAGGTGAGTTGGTTCGGAAAAAAATCTAATATACACCGCGTATGGGATTCAGATTTGATCGATGGTGAAAAGTATAGCTATACCGAATATGCAACGGTATTGGATATTTTGAGTAAAAATGAAGTTAAGCAAGTACAAGGTGGTACACTAGCGAGCTGGTTGTATGAGTCAAATCAGCTTTCAGATAAAATCTACGCAGATGTTGAGCTTAACGCAAACTTGTCTTATAGCTATATCTACAACAACATTTATAAAGCAGAAAATTGTATGCTTAGAGGTGGTTTGCGTTTGGCAAAAATCTTGAATGATGTTTTTGGTTAATCATTAGTCTTATAAAATAAAAAAGGGAAATGAATGTATTCATTTCCCTTTTTTATTTTCGGTATTATTGTTGTTGTCAGATTAATATAACGAATTTTCTTGTCGTTTTTATTTTTACGCCTTAATATATGACCATATCACTACTGTTCAAGAAGATAACACCATTTGCCAAGCCCTATAAAAACCTCATCTTTTATACCTTAGTTTTAACCTTGGTCGGATCTTTTGCCGCGCAGATTAATGCCTTCATCTTGAAATATACGGTAGATACTATCAGTGACTTGATGGTCGCTAAAGAACCGCTGTCTAGAGGTATGCATTTGATAGGGATTATCTCTGCTGTTCTTTTGGTAAAAGAGATTGTCTATTCCTTTATTCAGTTTGGACAGAAATTCTACGGTGAAAAACTACGTATATTTATTGCAAGAGATTTTTCACAACAGATTGTAGAAAAAATATTGACGTATAAAATGGCTTTTTATACGTCAGAAGAAAATGAAAGCGGAAAATTGCAGACACGGATTGATTCGGGAATTAGCTCGCTGACACGTTTAGTTCAGAATTTCTTTATCGATATCCTTCCTTTATTTGCGAATGCCATCGTGGCGCTCGTATGTATGTTTATGGCTAATGTGTACGTCGGATTGGTTGGGCTCGCAGTGATACCAATTTATTTCTACATCAGTCAAACACAAGCTGGAAAACTCAGTGGATTTAGACGGCAGATGCGAAAATATAGAGAATCCAAGAATAATAGAATCATTAATTTAATTGACTCTATATTGGTCATAAAATCTTTTGTACGTGAACCTGAAGAAGCAGACCGTCATGAGAAGATTCAATTTGAAATGACGGAAAATCAGATGCAAACACGAAAGACAAGTTTCATTTTTGATAGTCTGAAGAATTTTATTGAGCAGATAGCAGTTGTTGCAATTATTGTTTTAACTGCTTTTCTGGTGCTGGACAATCAGATTACAATTGGAGCGATTATGTTTCATATTATGTTATTTTCAAATGTTTCGGCTCCGATTCGTCAACTGCATCGTATCTATGATGAGGTAAATGATGCTTTAATCTACTCGGAATCTTTTTTCGAAATATTGGAGTCAGATGATTTGATTGAGGGAAGCGGTACTTTTATACCAGATAAGATAAAAGGCCATATTGTGATTGAAGACGTATCATTTGAATATCCTAACGGCACCCATGCACTAAGAGATATTTCTTTTCAAATCAAACCAAATCAGATCACAGCGCTTGTTGGATTAAGCGGTGCAGGGAAAAGTACAGTTATAAATCTTTTAGATAAATTTTATGAACCTACAGCTGGTCGGATTTTATTAGATGGAGTTGATCTTAGAAACTATGATACTAAATTTTTAAGAAAAAATATCGGTATGGTTCTTCAGCGCAACCATATTTTTAAAGGATCGATTTTTGAAAATATTGAATATGGAAAGATAGGGAGTAGTAAAGAGGAAATCGTTAAGGCAGCTAAAGAAGCTTACATTCACGAACAGATTATGGAGTTGCCTCAAGGTTACGATTCTGGAGCCCATTTGCTTTCAGGGGGGCAACAGCAACGAATAGCGATTGCCCGCTTGTTTTTGAAAAATCCTCCGATTATTTTTCTAGATGAACCTACTGCAAATTTGGATGCCATTGCTACTGAACAAATAAAAAATAGTTTGGATGCTATAAAAAAGGATCGGACGGTTATTATTATTTCTCATAGTATTTCCCAAATTATAGATTCCAATGAAATAGTGGTGATGGAAAAGGGTAGGGTAGTCGAGAAGGGCATTCATGAAGATTTATACGATCATCGTGGCACTTATTATAAGATCTTTTCTGCTATGGCTAATAGTCTTAATTTGGATAAAATTAGTAAAACATTAAATCATTAATGATTTTTGCTGTGCAGATACATTCCTACTACTACAAGTAAAATACCGGTTGTAGCCAAGTTGTTTGGGAAAGCAGTTTGCAATATGATAATTTCCCCTATTAATGTGAAAATCACTTCCATAGCCTGTGTTGCCTCAACTGCGGCAAGTGCTTTATGGTCATGTTGCACTAATTCTGTCCCTTTAAAAAAAAGTAGCGTTGCGATAACACCAGAAAATAAGGCTATTAATAAGGTCTGTAACAATTGACTTTGATCGGGAAGTCCATGCTCCTGAAAGCCAAAGAACATCAGAATAATCCAGAATGGCATGCTTGCGAGCGTCATACCCAATGTGCGCTGGTACGTGTCCAAAGAGCCTTTTGTTAAGGCCATCATTTTACGGTTACCAATAGGATAAGCAATTGCAGCTACTAGTACAGGAATAGTTCCGAGCAATATTGTTGACAACGGAGTAGATTTAGCCTCAGAAATTTGCATGACAATGATACCCAAAAAGATGATACAGGAAAAAAATAAGGTCGCTTTAGAAAAATGGCTGTTGAATTTCTTTACGTTGCATGAAATGGCCTATAAACATACCGGCAATAATGGTAAATTCAAAGGTTCCTGCGACTAACCAGGAAGGACCATAGCTTGCCCCAAATGTCAATAGAGCATAGAAAATTCCAAATCCAATTGTACTCCAGAGCAACCATTGCCCTAGATTTCTTTTCATTTCAATCAATAATTGTTTTAAATTTCCACGTATAATAACGATAAGTAACAATATCGGTAGCATCCATACAAAACGTAAAGCTGAAGACCACTGCCATCCACCTCCCGAAACTGCCATGATGCGGTTGAGGACAAAAGTGCTGGCGAAAAATAATGAGGCTAATATACCAAATGAAAGTGCTTTTGATTTAGTGGTAAGGAGCATGTTTATATAAGAATCAGGATTTGTAAATTCTAAAGTAATTAATGAATAGGACAATGTCAAGACCGATTATCTGATATGTCTTGAAAAGATATTCTTTATTTATGCATCAATTGTTACTAAAATTTGTTTATTTTGCATCCTTAATAAAACATGAGTAAGAAAATTAATCATTATGATTATACAACCAAGAACTAGAGGATTTATTTGTTTAACCTCGCATCCAGAAGGAACTGCGAAAAACATTAAAAACCAGATTGAATACGTAAAATCTAAAGGTGAAATTGCTAATGGCCCTAAGAAAGTCTTGGTCATTGGTGCATCAACAGGATTCGGTATTGCATCTCGTATTTCAGCAGCATTCGGTTCTGGAGCAGCAACAATTGGCGTATTTTTTGAAAAACCGGCAGCTGAAGGGAAACCTGGTACAGCTGGTTGGTATAATACTGCTGCTTTTGAAAAAGAAGCACATGAGGCTGGTCTTTATGCAAAAAGTATCAATGGTGATGCTTTTTCTGATGAAATCAAAAAACAAACTATAGCATTAATCAAGCAGGATTTAGGTCAAGTTGATTTAATAATCTATAGTTTAGCTTCTCCGAGACGGACACATCCAAAAACAGGTGTTTCATATGCTTCTGTTTTGAAACCGATTGATGTTCCTTTTACAAATAAAACAGTGGATTTTCATACTGGTGTGATTTCTGATATCACAATTAATCCGATTGATAATGAAGAAGATATTGCGAATACAGTAGCAGTAATGGGGGGTGAAGATTGGAAATTCTGGATTGAAGATTTAAAAGAAGCTGGTGTATTAGCAGATGGTGTTAAAACAGTGGCTTATTCGTATATCGGTCCTGAGTTAACATTCCCGATTTACCGTAACGGTACAATTGGCCGTGCGAAGGATGATTTAGAAGGTACTGTACCTGCTTTAAATGATTTATTGAAAGATATTAACGGTATTTCGTACGTTTCGGTTAATAAAGCTTTGGTAACGCAATCAAGTTCTGCAATTCCTGTTGTTCCTTTATATATTTCTTTACTATACAAAGTGATGAAAGAAAAAGGTATTCACGAAGGTACAATTGAGCAGATGCAACGTTTATTTGCAGAGCGTCTTTACACAGCTGACGGTAAAGTTCAATTGGATGAAAAAGGTCGTATCCGTGTAGATGATTTGGAAATGAGAGCTGATGTTCAAGCAGAAGTAGCTGCACTTTGGGAAAAAGCCTGTACAGAGAACCTATCAGAAATTTCTGACATTCAAGGTTACCGTGACGAATTCTTTAACCTATTTGGTTTTAATTTTGATGGTATCGACTATAATGCAGATACAAATGAATTGGTAAACGTACCAAGCATTTAAGCTGTTACTATAGCATATAATAAATAAAGGCGACCATAGGTCGCCTTTATTTATTATATGCTATTTTATGACACTTTTAAAGATTGTCGAAAATGTTTCGTTCTGCAGATTGACTTTATTTATAAACAAAAAAGAGACTGTCTCCTTATTAGGTAACAGTCTCTTCTATTTTATATGATTCAATCGGAAGATTAGTGTTTGAAATGACGCACTCCTGTCGTCACCATTGCTAATCCTTTTTCATTACACATGTCGATTGATAATTGATCTTTGATTGAGCCTCCTGGTTGAAGAACTGCTGCAATACCCGCTTCTGCTGCAATTTCAACACAGTCAGGGAAAGGAAAGAAAGCATCAGAAGCCATTGAACATCCTTTTAAGTCAAATCCGAAAGCATTCGCTTTTTCAATAGCTTGTTTTAATGAGTCAACTCGTGATGTCTGACCAACACCTGAAGTGATCAATGTGCCATTTTTAGCAAATACAATTGTATTTGATTTGGTATGTTTAACAATTTTGTTTGCGAAAAATAAATCTTCTAATTGAGCCGCTGTTGGGACAACTGTAGTAACAGCAGTCATTTGCTCAGGTCCTTCAACTGTATTGTCTTTATCTTGTTGTATAACACCATTTAACAATGTTTTGAATTGTTGTGATGGTAATTCAACCTCCTTACGAACTAGAATGATACGATTTTTCTTTGCTGTAAGAATTGCAATTGCTTCTTCTGAGTAAGCAGGCGCAATAAGAACCTCGAAAAATAAATTATTGATTTCAGTGGCAGTTTCAGCATCTACTTCACCATTAGTGATTAAAACACCACCGAACGCAGAAACAGGGTCACATGCTAAAGCATCCACCCATGCTTGTTTCATTGTAGGACGTGAAGCTACACCACATGCATTTGTATGTTTTAAAATTGCAAATGTAGGCTCCGTAAATTCATCAATGATAGCAACTGCAGCATCTACATCTACCAAATTGTTGTAGGATAATTCTTTGCCGTTCAGTTTTGTAAACATAGCATCTAAATCACCATAGAAAACACCTTTTTGATGTGGATTTTCACCGTAACGTAATACTTGAGCTTTTTGTTCCGATTGTTTGAATACATCAAGCGTATTTTCTTTATTGAAATAATTGAAAATAGCAGTATCGTAATGTGAAGAAGTATTGAAAGCAAGCTTAGCAAATTCTTTACGTTGCTCCAATGTAGTTGTACCTTCTTGATTTGCTAACATTTCCTCTAAAGCTGTATAATCATTTTTAGAAGATAGGATAACAACATCATTGAAGTTTTTAGCAGCCGCACGAATCAATGAAATGCCACCGATATCAATTTTTTCAATAATGTCTTCTTCAGAAGCTCCAGAAGCTACTGTTTCCTCAAAAGGATATAAATCAACAATGACTAAATCTATTTCCGGAATTTCGTACTGTGCTAGTTGCTGTTGATCGCTTTCTAAAGGTCTTCTCGCTAATATACCACCAAATACTTTTGGGTGTAATGTTTTTACACGGCCACCTAAAATGGAAGGATAGCTCGTTAGGTCTTCTACAGGAACTACATCAATACCTAAATCTTTGATGAAAGCTTCTGTGCCACCTGTAGAATAGAAGGTAACACCGTATTTGTTTAATAATTGAATTAATGGTGCTAAGTTGTCTTTATAATATACAGACACTAAAGCATTTTTAATCTTTACAGAATGGCTCATTAGTATAATTTGTTTGCTGGCGCAAAGATAGGTAAATAATAAGTATGCACAAACCCTTTAGGAACGATTGAAAGTAAAAAAGACTGTTCTACACAGTCTTTTTATTGTTATTTATAAATTTTATCTTTTAAATCCGCGCAGATATCATCTGTGATCTTCCAGATCGGTTCAGGATCGTCCGTATTATTGATTATAACCTGATCACAACTATTTTTGTAGGGCAATAAATATTCATTGTAAGACGGTAAAACATGATTAACCCATTTATAGCGAACATCATCTTCAAAATAACCACGCTCAATTAGATCTCGTCGCAATCTGCGTTCTAATGCGATATCTTGATTTGCATCTAAAAATATCCGATGATCGATTAATTTGTTTACTTCTGTATAATGATAGATAAACAGTCCTTCAATAATCAAAATAGGTGCTGGTTTAATTTCCAGCATCTTTGGTTTTATAGCAGGGTTATTGAATGTGTATTCTTCTTTATAAATTGTTTTTCCGTCAAATAGATCACTAATGTCTTTATAAAAAGCATTCCGGTCAATCGAAGTTGGAAGATCAAAATTATACAATTTATTTTCTTCCTGCGTCTTTGTATTTGCTGGTATGTAATAGTCGTCTTGTGAAATAAGCGTCACTTCGTCGGGACTAAAGTGTTTCAAAAAACAGTTTAGAAAAAATGTTTTACCAGAACCGCTACTACCTGCGATTCCAATGACATATGGTTTTTTATTCATTTAATATATAATATTCGAAAAGAATCGATCAGCACTAATCCTCTAAAGGAACTCCGTAAGTAATTTCGACTTGAAAGCGCTTATCCAAAGCGCCTATGTAAGCGGCTGCAGATTTTGATAAAACGACGATTGCATTGTGTGTATCTGCATTTTCATTAAATTTACCAACCACTTTAGCATAGGTCACGCTTCTTGTCATCGGATTGGTAATTTTAAGCACGGTACCTACCGCCGCAGTTTTATGTAATGCTAAATTACTGGTCCCATTTTCATTCAGCCCATCTATCCAAACGCCAATTCCACGTTCCGTTTTCTCACGAATTCCATATTTGTTAGCTGCAATAACGGGTTCTTCAATAGCAGTGGTATCTGGACCGATAAATAGCGTGTCTGGTTTTTGAGGTATATTTAAGTTACTGTTATTAGGGATTTTTAATATTTGGCCTCCGCTGATACTGTTTGACCTCAGATTATTTGCCCTCTTTATTTCTTCAACAGTTACGTCAAATTTACGTGAAATAGCATACAGAGTCTCTTGGTTACCAACTTTATAATCGATCAGTTCTTTTTGGGAGCCTTTAACTGTCGAATTCTTTGAATTGTTTGGAGTTACATAAAACATGCGACCGGTCGGGATTTTGACAATCTGGCCAAGAGCTAAAGTTTTGTTCCCATTTAATTCCGTTATTTTACCTACAGTAGTTTTATATTTTTTGCTTAACTGGTAATAGTTATCGCCTTTTTCAATTTTGAAAAGAACATATTCTTGCCCATCAATTTTTTCAACTCCGATGGAGTCTGGTGCTGCTGCAACCGTAAATGTGCTCGCTGACACATTGTTATGATTTATCGCTAACATTGCTAATGATAAGAATGCTAGTGTTTTATATGTGGTAGATTTTGATAGAATGTTCATCATGTTTTACAATTATACTAAATACGATACAAATTCTTGTTTATTGTGTGTTAAAAGAAAAATCTGACACCCAATTTGAAAATAGATTTGCACCAGTTTTAAATCCAGATCGCTAATAATTAACGTTTCATCTAGAACCTGTTTTTTATCAGAAAGCAACAATCTGATGGTATATTTTTTGTCCCGTTTTTCATGATAAGACCATAGAAAATGATCATTGCATTTACTGATCCATAGATCTTCATTATTTTTAATATGCTGCAAAAATGAAGGTTTTTGCGCATTAAATTCCAAAGGAAAGACTATATCATTTTCAAAAGGTTTAATTTCTGAAGGTACTGTGGTTAAAATTTCTTTTGAAAGAAATGAGAAATACTGTTCGAAACCTGCAGTGATATGTTGTGGACGAACATGTACATAACCATTGAGTATCCCAAGATATTGAAATTGATGGTATAAATAAGTAGTATCTGGTTTCTGATGAAATAGCATCCAAACACCTGGAGATACAGGGCTATTTTCAGAAACTTTCCTTAAAACGACAACTTGATCTTGGATAGCCGCTAAAGTCCATTCCTTTTCTGGTAGTCTAAAATGATCTAAATGCACTATACCTTTAAAATCCAGAACTGTGATGTAAGGAATAGTATTTTCAGGATCGCGGCACTCAATAGCAATTAATCTGCTTATTTCATCTATTTCTATTTTCCAGACCGGAAATCTGAAGGTTTGAGAAAATGCTTTAGAAATAGTATATTTAGACATAGCAAATGTATTAATCGCTTGTTTATTTTTTTTAATAATCTTATTTATGGAAGGCAAAATTAGTAAATCATTTTTAATAACAGTCTTTTTAAGCTTGGTATTATTCACATCAAGTTTTGCCCAAAAGATATATGTGTTTGAATTAAAGGATGATATAGGGCCAAGTGCCTGGCGTACAGTAAAACAAGTTTACGACAGCGCACAGAGTAAAAAGGTTGATTATGTATTAATGGAATTGAATACATACGGAGGAGCCTTAAATTTTGCAGACTCTATCCGGACAAAATTGCTTGACTCAAAGATTAAGACGATTGTTTATATTAATAATAATGCAGCTTCTGCAGGGGCACTGATATCCTTGGCGAGTGACTATATTTATATCCATCCGGGTGGAAGTATAGGCGCAGCAAGTGTTGTCAATGCTAATGGAGAAGTACTTCCGGAGAAGTACCAATCTTATATGCGAGGACTGATGCGCGCAACGGCAGAGGTAAAACATCGTGATCCGAAATTGGCAGAAGCTTTTGTTGATCCTAATGTATCATTGCCGTCGATAAAGCAAGATGGACAATTGTTGACGCTAACGAGCAGTGAGGCTGTTAAGTTTGGATTGGCAAAGGGTGAAGTTAGCAATCGTAATATGATCTATAAAGACTTAAATATAGTCAATGTACAAGAAACGGTTTATCGTAAGGGCACTATTGATCATATTATTAGTTTTTTAATAAATCCAGCTGTAAGTGGGGTGCTGATTTTGTTAATAATTGGTGGTATTTATGCCGAAATGCAAGCTCCTGGTTTAGGATTTGCTATTGCTGTTGCGATTGTAGCAGCATTACTTTTCTTTGCACCACTCTATATTCAAGGTTTAGCCGCAAATTGGGAAATCGCCGTCTTTATAGTAGGACTTGTATTAATTCTTTTAGAAGTTTTTGTTATTCCCGGTTTTGGAATTGCCGGTATATTAGGAATAATTTTCGTTATTTGCGGTCTGACTTTTAGTCTTGTTGCCAATGATTTTTTAGATTTTAAACTCGCTTATCCAGGTATGTTATTTAATTCATTTTTATTAGTTGTAGGAGCCATGATACTGTCGATCATATTGATGGTTATCTTTGGAAAAAATCTATTAAAGGCTCCGGTTTTTAGAAGGCTTGTTTTAAAGGAAGAGCAAAAATCGGAAGAAGGATATACCTCCTCTATTTTAAAGTCCAATTTATTGAATAAGGAAGGAGTAGCAAAGACTGTATTGCGCCCATCTGGTAAGATTGAAATAGAGGGAGTCTGGTATGATGCTGTGGCTTTGGATGGATTTATTGAAGAAGGGGAGGAGATCTATGTAGATAAGCATGAGAACTACAACTTATTTGTAAGACGAAAAGCAGAAAAGGCTTAAAGGTAACTTATACTAAAAAAGGCCTATTTCATATGAAATAGGCCTTTTTTAGTATAATAGGATCTAGAATTTTGATCCTATCGTTAACATTACATTTGTTCTGCTATTCTTAACGTCAACACTTGGACTAACCGTATTCCAGTCGCCTTCATAAGTGATTCTATAAGGATTTTCTTTATAGTTGTTGGCATTATAAACACCTGTTAGATCAAGATATACTCCACGGCCTAATTTAGCACCTAGACCAGCTGAAATGCCATAAGTTTTATATTCAGCATCTTTGTACGGATTACCATTATAATTGAAACCAGCTCTTCCGCTTAATATTTGATTAAATAATACCTCGCCACCTACGCGTACATTGAAGGCTGCCTGGTATGTGTTTTTAATATTAGCATTCATCTGCTGCTCGTTTGAATTATTATTATAAACATCTCTATAGCGCATACTTGCATAATCGACAAATTCAACTTCCGCAGTTAATAGACCGGCAGAAAAATATTGTGTAAGACCAGCTGAAAGCTTATAGGGGGTTTGTAAGTTATAGTCGTAAGAGGTGTCGTAATATTTAGATGCAAAATTATGGAATGACTTATCGGCATTTGGCTTAAAGTAGTTAATGTCTGTATAAGAGGTCGATTCATCTGTAATTGACATAAATGTAGGCGTTTTAGCCGTAAATCCTAAACTTAAAGAAGGTGTGGCTTTATAGATCATACCTAATTTAAAATCAAAACCAGATCCTTGAGTCACTTGGCCGTAATGGTCAAATAGTTCGTAGTCCACATCAACAAACTTTGCCTCTTCTCTGTCTGCCTTTAGATAGTTTGATTCAGGATTCAATGCTTTAATACCAGCTGCATCTTTTGTTATGCCGTATTCTGTAAAAACAGCAGATTTTTCATAACGGAAGTCTGTTAGGCTGAAAGTTGCTCCGATATAAAATTTATTGCTATAGTTGGAGCCAAAAGATAATGCTGTTTCAGATTTCCCACCTTTGGTCCATACTGAATTCAATTGTTCACTTCCTTTATCTTCAGCTATTGGAAAATAAAATTTACCAACTTTATCAAATGCTTGATCAAACATAAAGGATGATTTCATGTCATTTGACCATTCTTTTCCATCTTCATCAATCATTCGATCTGCATAGGCATGTGTGATCGAATTGTCACTATTCATGCCACTATAGTCTAATTTATTGTTAAAAAGATTCGTACGATTGTATGCAATACCAACATTAAAATTTAACCAGCCTTTTGTTAAGTCTCCGCCGTAACGTGTGGTCGGTAAATGAAATACAACACCACCATTATCCAAGTTAAAATTGTCTGTTTTGCTATTGGTTTTGTTACCGAAATAATTCATCTTATTTTTCCCATATTGGTAACGTAAAGTTGCAGAAGCATCAGACTGATTATAAAAACCTAAACCTGCAGGGTTTCCAGTTATAGCGCTAATATCACCACCTAATGCAGTTGAAGCACCTCCCATAGCCTTGAAACGAGCTGTTCCTCCATTGTCTCCTTGAGAAAACAAAAGTACATCTTCCGTCATTGACTGGGCCTTTGCGGTGCCAACCATACCTATAGCTAGTACACTCCCAAAAAGTATTTTTTTAATAGTCATATAGTTTTATATATAGTAGTAATGAAAGAGTGATTGAATTTTCATCAACCACTCTTCTTATGAATCATATTTATCTTGTACGGCCTCCACCACTGCGTGTAGCACCACCGCCTCCGCCACCACCTGATGAACGAGTGGCACCACCGCCACTGTTAAAGCTTCCGCTCGATTGTGATCGCATCGTTGGTTGCGATGAACGAACCGGTTCGCTAGAACGTGTTCTTGAAGGTTGATAAGTATCTCTACTTGTACTTCTTGTCGCTGGGTTTGATTGTTGTACTCTTGTTGAACTTGTAGAACGTGTTCTGCCTACATTACCATTTGAGTTGTTGTAATTATCGGAACGTGTTGAACGTGTTCTGCCAACACCATTATTATAATCACCTCTGTTGGTATTGCTTGAACCGATACGTGTTCTTCCTGCTCTGGTATCATTTGGATTATTGCTTGATGCGGATGAACGTGTTCTTCCAACACTGCTAATTCTGCCGTTCGCATCTCTAGAGACGACAGCATTCGAACGTGTACGTCCAGTAGTTCTTCCACCATCACTGTAACGCGTACCTGATCTAGAGCGTGTGTTGTAGTTATCACGGTAAGGTGAACGTGCTGCTAAGTCACGTGATCTGTGGTTACCCCAGTATCCGCCACCATAGCCACCACCCCAGTAGCCGCCTCCCCAATATCCATTACCCCAATATCCACCGTAGCCACCGCCCCAGCCCCATCCTGGGTACCATGGATTGTAACCCCAGCCAGAACCATAGCCGAAACCAAAACCTAGGCCAATGGACCATCTGCCACCTCCAAAACCATTACCATATCCGAAACCAAATGAAGGACCATAAAAGCCTCCGTATCCCATTCCCATACCATACCAAGGATCAAAGAATGGATCAAAGTAGGTCATACCTGGTGAAGAATAATAAAATCGATTAATTCGATTCGCATATTCTAAGTCTTCGTATTTTCCTTCTTCATATTCTGCATCAGAATATTCATCACTATAATATCCGTTATCTTGGACTTGATCAGCTTCACTTTCGTCCGCATAGTAGTAATCCGGACTTTGATAAGCTGGTCTTGCCTGGGCATTATTATTATAGACATCATCACTATGAGTGATTGGTCTGCTAGTAGTACAAGATCCCAGCGTAAGGGCTCCTGAAATCACAATAGCGCCGAGTAAAAAACTATTTTTTTTCATAATATACTAAGTCGTTATGTTCGACAATACAGTCTAATTTACTATCTTAGACCCAAATTTCAGATAAGGGTTTAATCGTGTTCTCAAAAATAATAAATATTTATTTTTAAAACTTATATTCCTTTATTAGACGGAATTCTTAATCACAATGTTACAATAATTTTTGAATTAATAATATGGGTAAAGGTATAACAAGTCGTGAAGAAGACTATTCGCAATGGTATAATGACCTTGTGATCAAGGCTGACTTGGCAGAATACGCTGCTGTGAGAGGTTGTATGGTTATAAAGCCATACGGATATGCTATTTGGGAGCGTATGCAAGCGGTTTTGGATAAAAAGTTTAAAGATACTGGTCACAGTAATGCTTATTTTCCTTTGTTCATCCCCAAGTCATTTTTCTCGAAAGAAGCATCACACGTAGAAGGTTTTGCAACAGAGTGTGCAGTAGTGACACATTACCGTTTAAAAAATGATGGTAACGGAAATATTATTGTTGATGAAGATGCTAAATTGGAAGAAGAGCTAATTGTTAGGCCAACATCAGAAACGATTATTTGGAATACTTACCGTGGCTGGATCGAATCTTACCGGGATCTTCCAATTTTAGTGAACCAGTGGGCTAACGTGGTTCGTTGGGAAATGCGTACCAGATTATTTTTGCGTACCACTGAATTCTTGTGGCAAGAAGGCCATACGGCGCATGCGACTCAGGAAGAAGCAATTGAAGAGACCGAAAAAATGCTTCATGTATATGGTGACTTTGTTGAAAAATATTTGGGCGTGCCGGTTATCCGCGGTCGTAAAACTGAAAACGAGCGTTTTGCTGGAGCGATAGACACGTATTGTATTGAAGCATTGATGCAGGACGGTAAAGCTCTGCAGGCAGGTACTTCACATTTTCTTGGTCAAAATTTTGCTAAAGCTTTTGATGTGAAATTTACTTCTAAAGAAGGTAAATTGGAGCATGTATGGGCAACATCATGGGGTGTTTCGACGCGTTTGATGGGAGCTCTGGTTATGGCACACTCAGACGATCAGGGGCTGGTATTGCCTCCAATGTTAGCGCCAATCCAAGTTGTTGTTGTTCCAATCTTTAAAACAGCAGAAGAGAAGCAAGCAATTGATACTTTTATCGATGCTTTGTCTGGCGAATTGAAAAGTAAAAATATTTCAGTGAAATATGACGATCGTGATACGCAAAGACCGGGATTCAAGTTCGCAGAATGGGAACTAAAAGGTGTACCATTGCGCTTAGCTATTGGAGCACGTGATATGCAAAATGGAACTGCTGAATTAGCAAGACGTGATACACAGACCAAAGAGACTGTTGAACAAGCTGGATTAGCAGATAGAATCGAAGGTTTATTGATTGAAATTCAGGAAAACATTTTTAAAAAGGCTTTGGATTACAGAGATTCTCATATTACTGAAGTAAATTCATACGATGAGTTTAAAGAAGTTTTGGAAACGAAAGCTGGTTTTATATCTTGTCACTGGGATGGCACTGTGGAGACAGAAAAACTAGTGAAAGAAGAAACAAAAGCAACTATTCGTTGTGTGCCTTTAGATGCGAAAGAGGAAGCTGGTATTTGTATTTTTACAGGTAAGCCTTCGACAAAACGTGTTTTATTCGCAAAAGCGTATTAATCAATAATCAATCACTCATGCGTTATCTCATATTAGGTTGTGGATGGGTAGGAGAGTTTGTCGCTAATTTATGGTTGAAAGAAGGACATGAAGTCTGGGCATCTACCACTACAGCAGAAAAATACCATCGGTTATTAACCGATGGTATTTTTGCATTTGAGCAAAATTTCGACGAACCACTAACTCCTGCTATTAATTTGCCAAAAGACTTTGATTATATCTTGGTGAGTGTTCCTGCAACAAATAAATCAACAATAGAAGACCTGACTAAAAGGTTCCTTCGAGTAAGTAACTTTCTATCCAGTTTACACTATCGTAAATTAATATTTTTAAGCTCGATTGGAATATATCCCGATGTTTCGAAAGAAATAGATGAGAATAGTTTTGAAGAAGATGAACTACAGTCCAAATTACTGCTTGCTGAAAAATCTATCGGTTTATTTCCAAATACGCATATCTACCGTTTAGGAGGCCTGTTTGGTCAAAATCGCATTTTTGCTAAATATTTTCAGCAGAAAGAATGCACTACAGGCGGACAGCCTGCCAATTTTATTCATTTGAAAGATGTTGCGTCGCTGATAAGTGAGGGTTTTGTAAAGCCTTTAAACTATAAAATATACAACGTGGTATGTCCTCATCATCCATTAAAGCAAGCTGTTGTCGAAGCATCAGCACAGAAATACGGTTTTGAGCTACCAACTGCTTTTAATAATAGTGATTCATTTCAGAAAATAGTAAAGTCAAATCGTTTGCAAAATGACTTGAATTATACTTTTAAATATGAATCTCCGTTAGATTTTTAATAAATTTACTTTTTCAGAATTAATATAAATATTAAATAATATGGCATATAAATTTGCAACCAAAGCGATTCATGCTGGTCAACAGTCGGACCCTACAACGGGTGCAGTGATGACTCCTATATATCAGACTTCTACTTATCAACAAGCTTCTCCAGGTGAGCATAAAGGTTACGAATATTCAAGAGGAACAAACCCTACACGGAAAGCTTTAGAAGACTGTTTAGCTGCTTTAGAAAATGGTCAGCATGGTTTAGCCTTTTCAAGTGGTATGGCCGCTACGGATTGTGTTTTGCGTCTATTGAAACCAGGAGACGAAGTAGTTACGGGAGACGATTTATATGGTGGTTCCTACCGTATTTTTACTAAAGTTTATGAAGCCTATGGAATCACTTTTAAATTTGTAAATACTTCAGATGCTGATGCTGTACGGGAAGCGATAACGGACAAAACGAAGTTAATCTGGGTAGAAACTCCGACTAATCCGACATTGAAGATTGCGGATGTTGCGGCTATTGGCCAGGTTGCTAAGGATAAGAAAGTGCTTTACGTAGTTGATAATACTTTTGCTTCTCCATACCTACAAAATCCTTTGGACCTTGGTGCTGATATTGTTATGCACTCAGCTACCAAATATATTAATGGTCACTCGGATGTGGTTATGGGGGCACTAGTTATGAATTCAGACGAGTTATACAAACAATTATTCTTTTTTTATAATGCCGTAGGCGGAACTCCTGGACCACAGGATTCATTTTTAGCGCTTCGTGGCATCAAGACACTACATTTACGTATGGAGGCACATTGTGCTAATGGACGTAAAGTTGCTGAATATCTTAGGAATCATCCAAAAGTGGAGAAAATTTATTGGCCAGGATTTGAAGATCATCCTGGACATGATATTGCTAAAAAACAAATGCGTGATTTCGGCGGTATGATATCTATTGTTTTAAAAGGTGCTGATCTAAAGGAAACATTTCGCATTTCTTCGCAATTTAAAGTGTTTACACTTGCTGAGTCACTGGGAGGAGTGGAGTCTCTGATTAATCATCCAGCAACAATGACCCACGGATCTATTCCAAAAGAAATACGTGAAAAAGTAGGTGTGGTCGATAATTTGATCCGAATCTCAGTTGGGATCGAGGATGCTGACGATTTGATTGCTGATCTGGAACAAGCGTTAGTTTAATAATAGATTAAAAAGTTTTAGCCGTCAGTTCCTTCTGATAATTTTATTGGGAGGAACTGATGGTTTTTATTTAAATAGATGGCAGATTTTAATATTAAAGATTTTTTGGATAAAAAAGTCGAACAGTATAATCAACCCAATTTCATTCCGAATGATCCGATTTGTATTCCGCATCGTTTTCAAAAGAAAGAGGATGTGGAAATCATGGGGTTTATTGCTGCAATATTAGCTTGGGGACAACGGAAGACCATCATTAATAAATGCACAGAGTTGATTGAACGTATGGATGGAAGTCCACATGATTTCATCATGAATCATCAGGAGGTTGATTTAAAGCAGTTGCTCGGATTTAAGCATCGTACTTTTAACGATACTGATCTTCTGTATTTTATTCAGTTTTTTCGTTATCATTATAATCATTTTTCCTCTTTGGAAGATGCATTTTTAATTGGACAGGAAAATACGGGTACAGTTGTACTTGAAAAGTCTTTAGATGAGTTTAAAAATTACTTTTTTTCTCTTCCTGATTATCCATTAAGAACGAGAAAGCATATTAGTTCTCCAATACAGAAATCTACTGTTAAAAGGATTAATATGTTTCTGCGGTGGATGGTACGTCATGATGATAAAGGAGTAGATTTTGGGATTTGGAGTCGTTTAAATCAGAAGGATCTTATTTGTCCATGTGATCTTCATGTCGAGCGTGTCGCTCGTAAATTTGGATTAATAACCTTGGATAAGGTAAACTGGAAAACAGCGCTGGAGCTTACTGAAAATTTGAGAAAGTTAGATTCACTGGATCCGGTTAAATATGATTTTGCTTTATTTGGCCTGGGAGTAGAACGTGAGTTGTAAAAAAACAGATCAGATGTTTCTTTGATCAACTGATCTGTTTTATAATTCAGAGCTTATAACTATGCGTTAAGCGGTATAATATTTTTTAATTAATGTAATAAATTGCTGTAAAACGGGATGTTGACTTTTGTTGTCATAAGCTAATATGACCTCCGTCTGAATATCCTGTTCTTTTAAAGCATGAAATTCTAATGGCAATTCGGTATTCTGTTTTGCTACCGAAGTTGGAACAAATGCTATACCTAATCCATTCGCCACCAATTCTAATATGGAATGCATGGTGTTACATTCGTGTACAATTTGTGGATGGAAACCGATCCGGTTTGCACAGGCTATGATCTGATTGTGGTAATCATCAGCATAACTTGAATTGTACGAAATAAAATCTTCTTGCATTAAAGTAAGTGCATGAATGTCCTTACCCCACTTTTTAGGCGTTGCTAAGCAAAAGGAATCTTTAAACAAAGAATACACCTGAAGATTAGTTGTAAAGATAGGTGCTCGTAGTATTCCTAAATCAAGTTTCCCATTTTCTAATGCCGTTTTTTGTTTCTGAGAAGAGGTCTCATACAGATAGACATGCAAGTAGGGAAAATCATTTTTGATTTGTTTCAATATCTTAGCCAACATTTTCTTTGGGGTCGAACTGATGTAACCGAGTCTGAAATCTCCTGAAATAGCCTGATGTAATTGTTTGGTCATGAGCTTAGCCTTTTCCAGCTGCTGCATCAGTTGATCACATTCCTGTAAAAAATAACGTCCTGCATTTGTTAATTCAACGCGTTTATTATTTCGGTAAAATAAAATGACCCCTAATTCTTTTTCCAGATCTTTAATCTGACGGGTTAAGGGCGGTTGAGAAATATGCAATTTTTCTGCCGCACGACCGAAGTGTAACTCCGTTGCCACTGCTTTAAAATAATGTAAATGTCTTAATTCCATCGATACTTGAAAGGTATTAATAATTGCCTAAAATAGTATTTTTAAAGTATTATTCAATGTTTTAGATTTGAAAATATTAAAAATTAGAAAGATGGAATATAAATCAACGCTAAAAGAAATTGAAGAACGGTTTGACCAGGATGTAACACGGTTTTCAAATCTTGACACAGGACAGCAGACGACTTTAGATGCTTTGTTTAATATGGAACTGATTACAGATGGTATTGTCGCTGTGTATCCGGAATTAAATCACGTGCTAGATATTGGTTGTGGCGCGGGTAATTACCCTGTTAAATTAGCGCAAAAGATGTCCGGTTTTGACTGTACTTTGGTTGACTTAAGTCAGCCGATGTTGGAAAAAGCACAAGAACGTGTACAAGAAGTCATAACTGGAGAGGTTAAGATATTAAAAGGTGACTTTAGAACTGCCGAGCTAAAAGAAAATCATTATGACGTTATTATTGCAACTGCTGTTTTGCATCATCTTCGTGATGACCAAGATTGGGAGCATGCATTTAAAAAACTGTACAGCTTACTCAAAGAGGGCGGGAGTATCTGGATTTTTGATCTGGTGATTCATGATCATGATGCCATTCAAAAATTGATTTATAATAATTACTATGGTAAATACCTTACAAGTTTGAAAGATGAATCTTACCGTGATCATGTTTTTGCTTATATCGAACATGAAGATACACCTCGGAGTTTAACTTATCAGCTTGATTTGCTTAAAAAAGTAGGATTCAATTCTGTTGATGTGCTCCATAAAAAATTGAATTTTGCCTCTTTTGTAGCTTTTAAATCTGGAACTACGGCTTCTTAAAAAGTATAGTTGATTCTTTTTAAATGACGATAAATTTTAGTTTGCAAATACCACGTTGTTGAGCTGCTATTTAATAGGAAATATACTGATATATACCTTATACTAAGGTACTATTTTTAGAGATATTCTAAAGGGATAATAGAGGATTTCTAGAGGTAAAACACTATAAACCCTCTATTAAAGCTGGATTAAATCTTATGAAAATCTTACAGAATATTTAACCATTATTATCTGAAGTGCAAAACAGTCTTTTACATATTCATAAGAAGATGCAGATTTTGTTAAAAAATTATTATTTGTGACGATGACTGCCTATCCGCCAAATGATTTTCGTACTTTTATAAGCTATTTTAAATAACATATAATATTAGGAGAAAGCTTTGGATTTTTTAGCAGGATTGAACCCTTCTCAAAGAGGAGCTGTAGAACAAACTGATGGACCAGTAATGATAGTTGCTGGGGCTGGATCAGGAAAAACACGTGTCATTACTTATCGCGTTGCCCATTTAATACAAAAAGGAGTAGATCCTTTCAATATATTAGTTTTAACTTTTACTAATAAAGCCGCAAAAGAAATGCGTAATCGTATTATGTCGGTGGTTGGTGCTGAGGCTAAGAATATTTGGATGGGAACATTTCACTCTGTATTTGCCAAGATTTTGCGTGTAGAAGCTGAATTGATCGGATATCCGCGTAATTTTACGATTTACGATACGGATGATACGAAAAGTTTACTACGTTCCATTTTGAAAGAAATGAACTTAGATGACAAACTTTATAATGTCAATCATGTGTATGGACGTATTTCTCAAGCGAAAAATAATCTCATATCGCCACAGGAGTATAATAAAAATGAAGCACTAAAAGCGGAAGATATTTCGAATGGGAGAGGGCAGTTAGGAGAAATCTATATGACTTACGCGCAACGTTGTTATCGTGCTGGTGCTATGGATTTTGATGATTTGCTGTTTAAGACCAATGTATTACTAAATAAGCATCCTGAAGTGCTGCATAAATACCAGCATCAGTTTAAATACTTGATGGTTGATGAGTATCAAGATACCAACTTTTCACAGTATTTAATCGTGAAGCGTTTAGCCGCAGTTAATGAAAATATTTGTGTAGTAGGGGATGATGCGCAGAGTATCTACGCCTTCCGTGGTGCAAATATTCAGAATATCCTGAATTTTCAAAAAGATTATCCTACTGTTCAGGTTTTTAAATTAGAGCAAAATTACCGTTCTACTCAAATCATTGTTAACGCAGCGAATTCAGTTATTGCTAACAATCAAAATCAGTTGGAAAAGAATGTCTTTTCTGATAATGAAGAAGGAGAGAAGATAAAAGTTTCCCGTGCATTTTCTGATAATGAGGAAGGCAAAATTGTTGCGGAATTAATTTCGCAGGAAAAGTCTTTAAAATCGTATAATTATAAAGACTTTGCTATCCTTTATCGCACCAATGCACAATCTAGAGCAATGGAGGAAGCTTTGAGAAAAATAAATATCCCTTATAAAATATATGGTGGTACTTCTTTTTATCAACGAAAAGAGATTAAAGATTTAATTGCATACTTTAGACTTACCTTTAATCCAAACGATGAAGAGGCGTTGAAACGTGTGATCAACTATCCTCGTCGTGGTATTGGTGACACCACGGTTGAGAAAATCGTGATCGCCGCAGATCAACATCAATACCGTCTTTGGGATATTGTAGCGAATGCTCAAATGTTTATGGACGGACGCAGTGCCGCTTCTGTTGGAGGATTTGGTCAAATGATCTTGAGTTTTCAGGCGCTAGCAAAAACTAATAGTGCTTTTGATACGGCAATGCATATCGCACAGCATTCAGGTATATTAAAGGAACTTTATGAAGACAAATCTGTTGAGGGTTTAACCAGATACGAACATATACAGGAATTGCTCAATGGTATTAAAGAATTTTCTGAACGCGAGGATATTGAAGAACGTGGGTTAGACATTTATATGCAGGATATTGCTTTGCTGACCAATGATGACAACGATAAAGATCCAAATGCGGATACGGTTTCAATGATGACGATACACTCGTCTAAAGGTTTAGAATTTCCTGTCGTATTCATTGTTGGCTTAGAGGAAAATTTATTTCCATCTCAGTTGGCACTTAATTCAAGGACTGAACTGGAGGAAGAAAGAAGATTATTTTACGTTGCAGTTACCAGAGCTGAAAAAAAATTATTACTTTCGTACGCAACTTCTAGATATCGATGGGGAACACTTAATAACTGTGAACCAAGCAGATTCTTGGATGAACTGAATCCATCTTGTTTGGATCTGGATTTTAAACCAAGACAAAGTTCTTCTGCAGAATCTGGAAGTTTCCAAGGTGAGCGTATTGCCTGGCAGCAAAAAGAGACGGATAGTTTTTCGAAACCTAAGCCGAAACCCTTTAAAACTACCTCGATATTACCCAAAGCGCATACACCTTCCGCTGGTTTTACTCCATCTGACACAAATAGTTTGCAGGTTGGTATGGAAGTGGAACACGAAAGATTTGGTTTCGGAAAGGTGGTTAACCTCGAAGGATCAAAGGGAGAAGTAAAAGCAACTATTTTCTTTAAAGACTTGGGACAGAAACAATTGTTGCTTAAATTTGCAAAACTGAGAATTATTCAATAATTTAATACCAAAGTACAGAATACAACGTTGTATTGGTACTGAAATTCACTATATGAACTTTGACTACAACAGCACAAGACCGAAGCTAATCCTAGCTGAATACGGTAGGAATGTGCAAAATATGGTAAACTATATTTGTGATTTACCTACAAAAGAAGAAAGAAATAAGTATGCTCAAGTTGTCATTGATATGATGGGGGTGTTAAATCCTCATTTACGCGATGTGGCAGATTTTAAGCATAAATTGTGGGATCACTTGCAAATTATTTCTGATTTCCAGATTGACGTGGATTCTCCATATCCTAAAGCAACTCCAGAATTGGTGAAGCATGAGCCAGAATTGTTATCATATCCGCAACATAACATCAAGTACAAGCATTATGGTTTTACGGTGGAGAAAATGATTAATAAAGCAATCTCCATTACGGATGAAGAAAAACGTCAAAAAATGGCGCTTTCAATTGCTAATTTCATGAAGATGGCGTATACAACATGGAATAAAGATGCGGTAGCAGACGAGTTTATTATTCAAGATTTGGCAGAATTGTCAAGCAAGGTATTGCAATTGCCAGAAGGAACAGTTTTGACCAAACAAGATTTCAAAAGTGCGCCTCCGGGAAATAGAGTTAAAGGAAATAATCCGACACAAACTACTAATAACAATTCCGGGCATTCTAATAATAACCATAGTCGGAGCAACAACAATAATAACTCAAATAACAGAAGACCTTCGGGAACAAATTCGTTCCAAAAAAGAAGCAATTCAGGTGGCGGAAGTAGTAACAATAACAATAGACGTCCTTACCAAAATAATAATAACAGCAACAATAATAATAGCAATAGTAACAGCGGTTATAAGAGAGGATAATTGTTAATACTTTAAGTATGATATAAGGCAATTGTGAAGTGATTTATATTTCTTTTCAATTGCTTTTTTTCTTATAACATCAAAGGAAAATATAAAAAGATATAGGTGTACGCATGAATGCATTTGAAATCAATGGCGGGAAGCCATTAAAAGGAGAGATTATTCCTCAGGGAGCGAAAAATGAAGCATTACAGATTTTGTCTGCAGTATTGTTGACTGAAGAACCCATCACAATTAGTAATGTTCCAAACATTAAGGATGTCAATAAATTAATAGATCTCTTAATAGCATTAGGTGTACGTGTCAATCGTATTGACGAGGATACTTATGTTTTTGAAGCTAAAGATATCAATATAGATTATTTCCAATCGTTAGAATTTAAAGAAAAAGGAGGAAGCTTAAGAGGTTCTATTATGATTGTGGGACCCTTATTAGCACGTTTTGGAAAGGCAGCTATTCCAAAACCAGGAGGCGATAAAATTGGTCGTCGTCGTTTGGATACTCACTTTTTGGGTTTTGAAAAATTGGGAGCCAAGTTTATCTACGATTCGGAAAATCATTTCTTTAATGTCGATGCTACTCAATTAAAAGGAGCTTACATCTTGTTAGATGAAGCATCTGTTACAGGTACTGCTAATATTGTTATGGCGGCAGTATTGGCTAAGGGTAAAACTGAAATATATAACGCAGCTTGTGAACCTTATTTGCAACAGTTATGCAAAATGTTGAATAGAATGGGAGCTAATATCTCTGGAATTGGTTCAAATTTGTTAACTATAGAAGGTGTGGAACGTTTGGGTGGAACATCGCACCGTATGTTGCCGGATATGATAGAAATAGGCTCTTTCATCGGCTTAGCAGCTATGACTGGTTCTGAAATTACCATTAAGGATGTTTGTTACAAAGAATTGGGGATTATTCCTACCGTATTCCAACGTTTAGGAATTAAAATGGAGTTGCGTGGTGATGATCTTTTTATTCCCGCGCAGGATTCATATGAAATAGATACTTTTATTGATGGTTCAATTTTAACGATATCAGATTCACCTTGGCCAGGATTTACGCCAGATTTATTAAGTATTGTTTTGGTTGTGGCAACACAAGCAAAGGGAAATGTCTTGATACACCAAAAAATGTTTGAAAGCCGTCTTTTCTTTGTTGATAAATTGATTGATATGGGGGCTCAGATCATACTTTGTGATCCACACCGTGCAACTGTAATCGGATTGAATAAAATGTATCCTTTACGTGGAATTGAAATGACTTCACCTGATATCCGTGCAGGCGTATCTTTATTGATCGCAGCATTATCTGCAAAAGGTACTTCAACTATCCATAATATCGAGCAAATAGAGCGTGGTTACCAGAATATTGAAGAGCGATTAAAGAAATTAGGCGCTGATATTCGTCGCGTTGATGTTGCTCCTAAAGGACACTAAAACATGTTATTGTCATAATTTGATATTGTATAGTATTTTAGTAGATTTTATTTAGATCTTATAATATCTTTGGTTAATCAAGTGTTTAAACATATAAAATAGATTAAGTTAGTTATGAAAAAATTATTAGTATTACCTGCTATCGCAGCTGTTATTATGTCTTCTTGTGCTGGAAATCCAGAAGGAAAAAAAGCGGAAGTGCAAGATTCTGTTGCGACAGAACAAATTGCTACTCCAGCTGGAGAGGTATTTAATGTAGATGCAACACAATCAAAAGTTGTATGGACTGGAACGAAAGTGACAGGTGCTCATACAGGTACGATTGCGATTAAATCAGGTTCATTAAATGTGAATAATGGTGTGTTAACTGGTGGTACGTTCACATTGGATTTGAATACAATTAGTTCTACAGATCTTGAAGGAGAGTACAAAGAGAAATTAGATGGCCATTTAAAAGCTGCGGATTTCTTTGATGTTGCTAAATTTCCTGAAGCTACATTTGTTGTGACTAAAGCTGAAGCTGGTGCTACAGCACAAGATGTGAAAATTTCTGGTAATTTAACAATCAAAGGTATTACTAAAAATATCTCATTTGATGCTAAGGTAATTGAATCAAATGCTACAACAATCAAAACAGAAGCTGATTTTAACATCGTTCGTGCTGATTGGGGTGTAAGTTATGAAGGTAAAAAAGATGATTTAATTTCTGCTGAGATAAACTTTAAGGTTTCTCTAGTAGCGACTAAATAAGCTCATCAGAATAATTATTATAAAAAAAGGGAGTGATACACATTGTATCACTCCCTTTTTTATAATAGCAAATCTAGTAAATAATAAGATCTGTTATTTCTTAAGCGACATCTCGTAAGTCAACTGCAACAACGCGTGAGACACCTTGTTCTACCATGGTAACTCCATAGATAATGTCTGTGCTCGCAATTGTTTTTTTGTTGTGAGAAACTACAATAAATTGTGAGTTCTTAGAAAAATCACGAATGATATTATTGAATTTATCAATGTTAGTATCATCTAAAGGTGCATCTACCTCATCAAAAATACAGAATGGTGCAGGCTTCGAAAGATACAGTGAGAATAGAAGTGCTGTTGAGGTGAGTGTTTTCTCTCCTCCTGATAGTTGATTGATCGACAATGGTCTTTTTCCTTTAGGACGCGCAATAATATCAATATCCGAATCTAACGGTTTAGATGGGTCTGTAAGGATTAAATCACAGCTATCTTCTTCGTTAAATAGGGAGCGGAAAACTTTGATGAAATTATCACGAACACTATTGAATGTAAACATAAATTGTACCTCTGCAGTATCATCAATCTCTTTAATGGTTGCCATTAAAGATTCTTTTGCCTCCAATAGATCCGATTTTTCTTTATTGATGAAGTTATAACGTTCATTCATCTCATCGAAAGCCTCTTTGGCCATAAGATTGATTGAACCGTACTCATTCAATTGTTTTTTGAGTTTCGTACACTTGGCGACAAGTACATCTTGATCTTCTGTGATTGTTGGCGTTTCTTCTTGTTCTAATAGATCTTTTAATTCAATATTAAACTCTGCCGAAAGGCGTTCTTTTAAAGTATTAAGATCAATTTGAAGTGCTGTTTTCTTATCTTTTATTTCAGAAATTAGGAGATCATCTTGTTCTTTTGATCGACGGTGTTGTATAATTTGCTCTTCTAACTCATTTATTTGTTTACGAACACCATAGTAGCTCTTTTCTAATTCTTCTAAACCTTTTTCCAGTGCATCCTTCTGCGTATACATTTCCACCAGATCTTGGTCTTCTTCATCTACAAATTGGGCTGTATTTTTTAAAGATAACTGTACTTCCTCGAGATCTTTTGTATTACGTTCGATACGAGATTGAAAATCCTCCTGCTGCGTTTCGCGGAATTCGAGATCTTTATTGATGTTTGAAACTTTATTCTGTTGCTGATGGTATCCGAGATTTCCTTGATTGTAACTTGCGGATTTTTCAGTTAAAATCTCTGAAATTTCATTAAATCGGTCCTGAAATTCTTGCAGATCACCTACCTGCTGCTCACGTTCGTTTTTGAAATCTTGAATTTGAGGTTCGACAATCAATAAATCATTTTCAATAGCTATTATTTTATCTTGAATATCCTTCTTGCGGTTTAGTGCATTAGTAATGAAGGTTTGATATTGTTCTTGTTTTGTTTTGACAGATATCAATTCATTATTTAGACGGTTTAATTGAAAACGAAGCTCATCAATCATTTCCTTTTGGGAATTAGACTGTAATGCCGCTAAACGTCCGGATTCGTCGGCTATTTGATCCTGTAGCTTATTGATGTTTTCATTAAGAGCTTTGATTTCCTTTGCTAAGATTTCGATGTTTTTAGCTCGTCCGATTCGTTTACCTTCAAATAATCCCACAGAACCACCTGATAAACCTAACCTGTTTTTCGAAAATTTACCATTTTTTTGCAAAATAACAATATCTCCCTCGGGCAGTGGTAATTCAAGTTCATGGTCGCGTTCTCGTTGCAAAATATAGACATTTTGTAATAAAACTTCGCAAAGAGGCTTGAATTTGTCATCAACAGTAATAACATTCAAAGCTGGAGTTAAGATATCATCATTAATCGATGAAGATGTCTTTATGGATGGGATGGCATCCAATATGAAGAAATTTGCACGACCACGTGCAGCATCGCTTAAAAGATTAATCGCCTGTACCGCATCTTGCTGTGTTTCCACGACATAGTGATTCATGATCGATTCCAGGTAATTTTCAATAGCTACGCGGTAGTCTTCCTCGCAGAAAAGCACATCTGAAAATAATGGCGGTTGCTTTTTCCAGCCTGCATTCTTCTTTAAAAATCGGATTGAATCAGGAAAGCCTTCTAAATTATCAATTAAGGACTTTGTTAAGTTATATTCATTTTGTTTAGCATCTGCCAACCGCGACTCTTTATTTAACTCTTCCTTAAGGGTATTTATATTTGCGGTATGATTTTGAATTTGCGATTGCAATTCTTCTTCCATCTGTATGGCGGTCTCATACTGTTGTTGCTGCGTTTCTACACGGCCCTCTAATTCAGCTACAGTAATATTGAATTGATTTAATTCAGCTTCTTTGGATTCGGTATCTGTTACTGTTCGGATTGATTCTTGTAATAAAGCTTCTTTTTGAATATTTAAAACAGCAATATCCTTTTCAAGCTTATAGATATTGTCCTGTAGCGTTGTACTTGCTTTGTTATAGCTGTCTAATTTGCTCTTGGCAGTTTGTTGCTGACCTCTTAGCTCTTCAACTTCAAATTTGTCTTTTTCCAGGTTTGCTTGGAAATTATCCAATTGCTGTTGCTCATGAAATAATTCTTCATTTAACCTTTTGATCGTATAAAGAACGTGATTGAGTTGCTGATTGTCATTGTTGATTTCAAAATTCAATCTGCTTTCTTTATCCTGAAGATTTTTAAGCTGTTCGTTTTTAACTTTTTTTTCCGATTCGTAATTTCGGATTTTATTAATAAATTCCTGGGTGGCTTTCTGTTGTATGGAAACGTTTTTTTCCTGCTCCAGATTGTCTTCTCGGATTTGCTTTAGTGCATTTTCAGCTTTATTAATATGTTCTTGTGCGTCGGTACTCTGCTTGTTTAATTTGGATTCCTGACCTTGAAGACGTTCCAGTTCACTGCTAAAATCAGCAATGCGGTAATAGGCTAAATTGATACTGCTTTGGCGGTATTCATCTTTTAGAAGCGTATATTTTTCTGCTTTTTTAGCTTGTCCTTCTAATGATCTTAGATTTTTGGTAATCTCAAACATTAAATCATCTACGCGACTCAAGTCAAGTTCAGTATCTCTTAGCTTATTTAGCGTTTGTTTTTTACGGACTTTATATTTGGATATTCCAGATGCTTCTTCAAATAGATTTCGACGGGAGTTTTCTTTATTATTGATGATCTCATCAATCATTCTCAGTTCGATGATCGAATAAGAATCTGCTCCAACTCCTGTATCTAAAAACAAGTCTGTAATATCTTTTAAGCGACATTTTACATCGTTCAATCTATATTCACTATCTCCGTTTCTAAACAGCTTACGCGTCACAGTGACAGTTGTAAATGCCGTTGGAAGTACGTTTTTATTATTATCAAAAGTGAGTGAAACTTCTGCCAGGTTTGCCGCTTTACGATTTTTCGTTCCATTAAAAATGATGTTTTCCATTTTTTCCGAACGGAGCATACGTGTACTCTGCTCTCCCAAAACCCAACGTATCGCGTCGACGACATTTGATTTGCCACAACCATTTGGGCCCACAATTGCCGTGACGCCCTCATTAAAATTGATTGTAATCTTATCGCCGAAGCTTTTGAATCCTTTTATTTCTAGTTTAGTTAACTGCATTTATACTACAATTTTTCTGCATTAAATAGGAAACGAAATTAAGAAATAAGTTCAACTTATTTGCACGATTTTGGGATTCGGGAGCAGAAGTTTAGCTAACTCTTTGGTTATGTCAGACAATCAAAATTGCTAATAGTAAACTATTAGCAATTTCCGGTTTCACTGTCGCAGCTAGGTCCTTCATTATCATTCATGATAATAACTGTTTTAGCATCTTCATATGCTTGACGGAGTGTCTGTTCAAACATTTCTAAAGGTTGTGCTCCAGCAATACCAAATTTTTGATTAAAAACAAAAAATGGAACACCACGTAAGCCTAGATTTACACCTTCTTGAATATCCTGAGTGACTTCGTAAGTAAAACGATCAGAATGCAGCATTTCTTGGACTTCTTTTTTGTCCATCCCCACTTCCGCAGCAAGGTTTACTAATATATTGGTATCATTAACGTCTACTCCTTCACTGAAATGGGCTTTTAGTAGGCGTTCTTTTAAAATATTACCAAGACCATGCTCTTGTGCAAAATGTATAAGACGATGTCCATTTAGGGTATTGACAATTAGTGATTTTTCGAAATCAAAATCAATCTCTAGAGATTTTCCTATAGACTGAACCTGTTGCATCATAGCTAAAGTTTCTTCCTTAGTTAGACCTTTCGCATTTTTAATGTACTCTACTGCGGGAATACCAGCTGCATCTTGTGGGAATTGCGGGTGTAGTTGATATGATTTCCAAATAATCTCAACTTCATCACGATGAGGAAATGAAGCTAATGCTTGTTCTAATCTTTTTTTACCAATATAACAAAAGGGACAAACGATGTCCGACCAAATTTCTATTTTCATAATGTATGTTTAAGAATCGGGAACTCCTAATAATTGAGTTCCCGAAAATATATTTTAGTTGAATTTAATAATGAAATCTTCGTGACTTGGTCTTACTTTCTTTAAGTTTACTAACCAGTCGTTTGCTTCATCGCGGTAACCCAGGGCTAAGATTGTAACCGATTTAAGCCCTAATTTATCTAACTCAAGTAGGGCATCTAACTGTTGGTTGTTAAAACCCTCCATAGGAGTTGCATCAATTTTTTGTTCTGCCGCCGCGGCTACGGCTAATCCAAAGCCAATATAAGCCTGACGTGCCGCATGGTTAAATTGCTGTTCTTGGGACAACGCTGATAATTGTGTATAAAGATTGTTTTTATAATCATCTGCAAATCCCAATGGCAACCCTCTTTCTTCCGCCTGTTGTGCAAAGGGTGCTTCTACACGTTCTTTAGTATAGGAATCGTAAGCTGCAAATATTAAAATATGTGAACTGTCTACGATTTGAGATTGACCGTAAGCAATAGGTTGAATTTTTGCTTTCAATTCGCTATTTGATATTTCAATTACTCTATAAGGGTGTAGTCCAGAAGAGGTAGGAGCCAAACGAGCCGCTTCTAAAATGTAATCAACTTTTTCTTGTGATACTGGAGTGCCATTCATTTTTTTTGTAGCATATCTCCATTTTAAATCTTCTAATAAACTCATGTTATTTATTGTGGTGTTTTAGTGATATAATAAATCCCTCAATAGCATCTGTTAAGATAGGGGATACTACTTCTGGATCTGTTGCTGTGTTTGATATGAATTCGATGGTAATAATACCATGTAGAATAGACCAAAAGGTTTTGAATTTTAAAAATAGATCAATTTGCTTGACTTGATTCTCTTCAATACATCTGGAAATACAGTTTAACATAACATCTGATGCGACTTTCATCTCTTTGATACTGTTCACAACTTCGCATTGGGGAATACCCAAACCGAACATAATTTCATAGTATTTCTTATTTTCGAATGCGAATTTCCAATAAGATGTCGCGAGATGATATAAGTTCATATCTGCAGTTCTGTTGGAATTTACAGCCGAGGCTAACTGTTCTGCCATCAAAGAAAAGCCGACTTTTGTAAAATAGGCTACAATTGCATCTTTGTTTTCAAAGTGTTTGTAAATAACAGGAACGCTATATTCAATGGCATCTGCTATTTTTCTAATGGATAGCGCTTGCCAACCTTCCTCCTGTACAATAAGCCATGATTGTTCAATTATCTGTACTCTAATTTTTTCTAAATCCCGCAATTTCCGCTCTGATAAACCCATATTTAAAATTTTAGTTAACAGTGTTAGCAAAAGTAACAATGATTTTTAAAAATTGTATAACACCTAAAATTTAGTACATTTTTATGACAGATTATAATTTCCGTATCCTATTTTTTGTTCGAAAAAAGCAACTTTTAATGAGTGAAATTTTGGTGAATTAATAGCGGTAATGATAGTTTATTTATTTTATTCGCTTTTCCTATAGTTATTTATGATCTCAAGTAACATGCAATTTGGCTAAAATTTTCCGTTCAGTGCTTGGTTTTATCTAAAAAAAATAGTATATTTGTGATTGATGTGAAATTAATTACTGTAAAGTTTTTAGTTTTTGTCAGTTTTTAAATATAAATCAGTATTAAAACGTACCCGTTTTATCTTCTCCATACACAATTGATTTTTTGAAAATTGACCTGATATTTTGATTTATCAATATATTGGTTCTTCTCCACCATTTAGTTTTCTGATTATTTATATTTTTCAGCAAGCTAGCGATTTCAAAATGCAGCATCAATGGTTTTATTCAGGCGCGTGGCGGTAGAGTCAGCGTATTATTCATTCACTTTAAATTATACGAAATGTTAGGATTTATTATGAAATTTTTATTAACGGTTGTTGTTTCAACTTGGCTAATCATGCAGGGTACTACGGGTAGTTTCTTGAGCATACCTGTTCTTTTTGCAATATTGGCGTTTGCCTTGTTTATATGGGATTCTATTATCTCTTACCGTAAATCGGAGGAAAGAAAAGAAAACTTGCAACATTTGAATGATTTCTTTAAATATAAACAAAGTAAATACCGTGGTTTATAAGAAATGTTTTCTTTTGGTACATCCAATTTAATGCAGTGTTGATTTTTATCCACTGCATTTTTTTATGTCTGTAATTAGAAAGAGTTTAAGAAAGAGTTGACCTCTCTATTGAATTTTTCGGGTTCTTCTAGATTGGGTAAATGACCAGATTCTATACATTCAACATACTTTGCATGAGTAATATGCTCAAGTAGGTTTTTTGTCTGTAACTCAGTAATTAATTTATCTTCTTTTCCTTTAATGACCAAAGTAGGCACTGTTATAGTTGCTAACATTGCTGTTGTATCTGTTCGAGCCGCTAATGCTAACTGTGTCGCACAGATGTTTTGTAAATCGTTTCTCCGAATGGCACTCTTTATTGTTTCAATGGCCTCCGGGTTTTCAGTTAATGTCTTTTTTGAAAATACTGTTTCAATAAACCCCATTGAAAATGGACGTTTCCCATATTTTAGTAAAGCCTGGATTGAATCAAATCGTTTTTGTTTTGCTGTGTTGTTATCTGCAAAAGAATGGGTGTCACTTAAGATAAGTCCTTGAAGGGTATTTCCCATTAATTCGTAAGTGCGCAGTGCAATATAACCTCCCATCGAAACACCACAAAGTACAACGTTATTTAAATTTAAATGGGTGATGAATTGGATTAAATCCTTTGCAAAAACATCCACACTAAAAAAACCATGACCTCGCGTGCTGTGTCCGTGTCCTCTAATATCTATTGCTATTCCGATAAATTTTTCGTCTAAATGTTGCATCTGTGCGCGCCACATATTTTTATTGAAAGGGAAACCATGTAAAAAGATAACTGTTTTTTCAGCTTTATCTGTCTTACTAGGTCTTATCATATATGAAATGCTGATGTCGTCAATGCGTATTTTGCTGAGTTTCGTTTCTTTTTTGGACATAAGTGCGTCTTTGTGAAAAAAAATATTAAAAAAATAACCTTTGTAAATGTAATACTATCAATAAGATAATAAAAATATTACTTTTTTTGTCTAAAAAAGTTTGAAAATAGTTTGCAGAATTGAAAAAAGTCCCGATATTTGTATCACCAAACAAAAGGGTATGACTTTAAATAAAAGTCGCTCAAAATGCACTCATGGCTCAATTGGATAGAGCACCTGACTACGGATCAGGAGGTTAGGGGTTCGACTCCCTTTGAGTGCACTACTAGAAAGCTTAGTTCATTACGACTAAGCTTTTTTTTGTTCCATTCCAAATTATTAATAGAAGGTTTCATCATATAGTTTAATTGGTGTTGATAGCAATATGACACTCCGTTTAAACTCTTTATTTAACTATCCGCTATTTTTGTTGCTATATTTAAATTTCGCCAAAATGAATTATAAAAGTATTTGTCTACTTTTTTTACTCTTCACTTTCAAAATAATATCTGCCCAGCAAGCTCATTATCCTGATAAGCCTAATATTCGTGGAATGTTATTGATGGGGATGGAGACTATATATGCTGAACATTTACCTATGTTTCATCAGCCACACGACTATCAGATTATTCTGGAGCTTGAATTTTCTAAGGCCGATCTAGAGCAATATCGCACTGGCTGTTTAGCATTTCCCGAAGAGTTTGTTTATACGATTGAACCAGAAGTTTTTGTTTTGCCAGAAATGGTTAATCATACCAAAGTATTTAAGGCAAATGTATATAGAGGTCATTTTGAAAGAGGAGGATTTAAACTTTTAGAATCGATTTCTCTTAAAATCAAGCAGGTTGTCTATTATAAACAGTTTGATAAAGATAAACCAAGGCCTGTAAATTTGCAGTACATCTTATTCGGAAATAGGAAAGAACAATTTCTGAGCCATTTGATCAGTAGAAAACCTGATTTTCATGAGGTATTATCTGTTAAGTTATCGGATGTTAAGCAGATAAAAACAGACAAGTCCTATCAGCTGCTCGTTTTGAAGGAAAGGGAGAATCGTGTTCCTTTTTCTTGGAGTAAGTCGAAGGCAATGATTTTGGGAACTAAACGACCGGTTAGTTTTATAAACCACAAACAGCTGTATGTTGAATTTGGTGATTTGGAATAAAGAATATCCCATATTTCTTTTATGTTTTTTTATATGAGTATTCCTGGTTAGAAGTTTTTTATTTTCTTTTATTTTTAAAATAAGATCTAGTTTATGCGTTGACGGATGTGCAGGTAGAGTATTTCAAATGCAATCAGCATTTTATATAGTAACTGAAAAAATTGCTTAAGAGTTTTGGGGTACTTTTTTTAATTATTTTAAGATAATCCTTTCAAAGATGAAATAACTTGAATATGTATAATGGGTGATTTAGGGATTAAAAATTCTTCTTTTGTGGTTATATATGTCGAATTTCGCCCTGTGCGAGCTCTTTATATCTGTTGATTATGATTAAGCATAATTGTATTTGATTGATGATTTTTTATTTTGTTTCATTATCAGTCTATTAGATAAAAATTGAAAAAAAAATTTGGAGGCAGTGCTATTTTGCCTATATTTGCATCACCAAAACGGAAGAACAGCAATGAAGATGACGTAATGGTTGACGCGCTCATGGCTCAATTGGATAGAGCACCTGACTACGGATCAGGAGGTTAGGGGTTCGACTCCCTTTGAGCGCACTATTTGAAAAGCCTAATCAATATAGCGATTAGGCTTTTATTTTTTTACTCTATTACTCTAAATACTACTATGCTAAACCTTGTAATATTTGGCCCTCCGGGGGCAGGAAAGGGAACACAATCGCAGAAGCTTATCGATAAATATCAGTTAGTTCATGTTTCAACAGGTGATATCTTTAGAGCTCATATTCAAAACCAGACAGCTCTAGGTCAACAAGTCAGTCAGATTATTGCTGACGGAAACTTAGTGCCTGATTCGGTTACGATTGCGATGTTGGAAGAGGAGGTGAAGAAAAATCCGGACGCAAAAGGATTTATTTTTGATGGCTTTCCACGTACTGTGGCACAAGCAGAGGCGTTGGACGCATTTTTAACTGGTATTAATTCTTCTATCTCTGTAGTTATAGCTTTAGATGTAAATGAAGATGAATTAAAAACACGCATTGCTAAACGTCAGGAGATTTCTGGCCGTGCGGATGATGCTGCTGATAAATTGGTAAAACGTATTGATGAATATTTCACAAAAACTATTCATGTGTTACCATATTATGAAGCACAAGGTAAATTGTCCAAAGTAAACGGTATTGGTGATATCGATTTTATTTTTGGAGAATTGACTGCTATTATTGACAATTATTAAATAATAAAGCGGAGACGTTTTAATAACAAATATATTTTATTTCTATGGCGCAAGGTTCTAATTTTGTCGATTATGTGAAGGTGTGTTGTCGATCGGGACACGGAGGATCAGGCTCAGCGCACTTACATCGAGATAAAACAACCATGAAGGGTGGACCCGATGGAGGTGATGGTGGTCGTGGAGGTCATATTATCCTTAAAGGGAATACACAATTATGGACTTTATTGCACCTAAAATATAGGAAGCATATCATTGCTTCCAGTGGTGAGTCAGGTAGCTCTGCTACGAGTACAGGTGCCTCAGGGAAGGATGAAATTTTGGAGGTCCCTGTAGGAACAGTGGCTAAAGATGCTGAAACGGGAGAGGTTTTATTTGAAATCACCGAGGATGGAGAGACACAAATTTTAACTCCGGGTGGTAAAGGTGGGTTAGGTAACTGGCACTTCAAATCTTCTACTCAACAGACGCCACGTTTTGCACAACCGGGTTTGCCTGGACAAGAGCGTTGGATTATTCTGGAGTTGAAAGTATTGGCTGACGTGGGATTGGTTGGTTTTCCAAATGCGGGAAAATCTACACTATTATCTGTTGTTTCAGCTGCGAAACCTGAAATTGCGAACTATCCTTTTACTACCTTAGTTCCTAATCTTGGTATCGTGAGTTATCGTGATGGGAAATCTTTTGTAATGGCAGATATTCCTGGTATTATTGAGGGTGCCTCTAAAGGTAAGGGTTTAGGATATCGATTCTTAAGACACATTGAACGAAATTCTGTGTTGCTGTTTATGGTGCCTGCAGATACTGAGCGCACGATAAAGCAGGAATATGATATTCTTTTAAATGAGCTTTCAGTTTATAATCCAGAACTTCGTGATAAGCCAAAATTATTGGCGATTACTAAGGCCGATATGTTGGATGATGAATTGGAGAGAGAAATGGAAAAAGAAGTTCCGGAAGGATTACCGTATATCTTTATATCATCTGTTGCAGGAAAAAATATTTTGCAATTGAAGGATATGATTTGGAAAGCAATTAATATGTAATTGATTGTTTTTTTGTAGAAAAAGCGATTACATACGATGTAATCGCTTTTTTTATTTTTTAGCTCCTGTATTGAACGGTAGTTTGTAACTTTAGTGTCTAAACTAATTAAATTATGAATCAAGCAGCACAAAAATATTGTGTAGAATGCGGAGCTATTATTAATGCAAAGGCAGAAATATGTCCAGCATGTGGTGTTCGTCAACCGATGTATTATACCCAGCAATCTAATAATCAAAATAGAGATGAGAGGTGGTTAGCCTGTTTATTACTTTGTATTTTTTTAGGACCGTTTGGTGTTCACCGTTTTTATGTAGGTAAGATCGGTACTGGGATTATTCAATTATTGACCTTTGGCGGATGTGGTATCTGGTATATTATTGATCTTGTTATGATTGTCATTGGAAATTTTCGCGATGCATCGGGCAATGTAATTGAAAGTGATTAATAAACACTTCATTATCTTATTAAGATTGGTGATTTTAACGTTATATTTTTGGAATATCACAATAATATAAAAAAAAAGTCTTTTTACTTTGATGATTTTGTTATACCTTTGTCTCCTGTGAAAATTGAAGTAAATGCTTTCGCAAATGTTGTAAAAAACGATAATTTCGTTATCGTTGAATCAATTGTTAATTGATTATTTAGCCCATTTAGGGCTTTTTTTATACACCAAAACTTCGATAAAGCAAGGAATTAGGAAAAACAATTTTATATTTAATAAATAATGACCAACTACAGCAAATTGCCTGCAATTTTAGTTTTAGAAGACGGAACGGTTTATCACGGAAAAGCAGCGGGAAAAATTGGAACGACTACTGGCGAAATTTGTTTCAATACCGGAACTACAGGTTACCAAGAGATTTTTACCGATCCCTCATATTTCGGACAAATTATGGTAACAACCAATGCCCATATTGGTAACTATGGAATTGATGAAGATGATACTGAATCTAGTAAGATTCAAATCGCAGGATTAGTTTGTAAAAATTATAATATTAACTATAGTCGCAAAATGGCCGACGAATCTATTCAGAGCTATTTTGAAGAGGGAAATTTAGTTGGTATTTCAGATATTGATACGCGATCTTTGGTGCGTCATATCCGTAATAAAGGTGCAATGAATGCTATTATTTCATCTGAAAACTTAGATATTGAAGCATTAAAAGCTACTTTAGCTACTGTTCCTTCCATGGATGGACTTGAATTATCATCTCAAGTTTCTACAACAGAACCTTATTTTTATGGTAATGAAGATGCTCCTGTACGTGTGGCAGTATTAGATTTAGGTATTAAAAAGAATATTCTTCGCAATTTCTCTCAAAGAGAAGTGTATGCAAAAGTATTCCCTGCTAAAACTACTTTTGCAGAAATGCAAGAATGGAATCCTGCTGGATATTTCATCTCTAATGGTCCTGGTGATCCATCAGCGATGAGTTACGCAATTCAAACGGTAAAAGATATCTTAGCGGCAGACCAACCGATGTTTGGAATCTGTCTTGGACACCAGATATTGGCTTTGGCAAATGATATCCGTACGAAAAAAATGCATAACGGTCACCGCGGTATCAACCATCCGGTTAAGAATATTATTGCTAACCGTTGTGAGATTACCTCACAGAATCATGGCTTTGGTGTTGTTGCAGAAGATATTGAACAGTCAGATAAAGTTGAAGTTACGCACATCAATTTAAATGACCAATCGATTGAAGGTATCCGTGTAATTGGCAAAAATGCGTTCTCGGTACAATATCATCCAGAGTCGTCACCTGGTCCACATGATTCACGTTATTTATTTGATGATTTCATTGAGTTGATTAAAAAATAATCGATAAGTATAAAGATAGGGGTTAGCAATTTGCTAACCTCTTTTTTTGCACTTTATATATTCATTCTTGCCATAAAATTGTGGTTTACGTTTTTTAATAAGCTCAATTTTATTTATATTTGATTATTAAATCAGAATATAATTTTTTAGTGTAAAAATTACACTAAGTATTGTATAAAATACTATATAAAAAGTTTAAACCAATATTACAATGAGTTTAATTATTGATGTACATGCGCGTCAGATTTTGGATTCGCGCGGAAATCCTACTATCGAAGTAGATGTAACGACACAAAATGGTTTCGTTGGACGTGCTGCAGTGCCTTCTGGTGCTTCTACAGGTGTTCACGAAGCAGTAGAGTTGCGTGATGGTGATAAATCAAAATACTTAGGTAAAGGTGTTTTGAAAGCAGTAGAAAATGTAAACACTAAAATTGCTGAGGCTTTGGCAGGTGTTGATGTTTTTGAGCAAAATGCAATCGACAAAATCATGATTGATTTGGACGGTACTGAAAATAAAGGAAACTTAGGCGCTAATGCTATTTTAGGTGTTTCTTTAGCTGTTGCAAAAGCTGCTGCCCAAGAGTCTCGTCAACCATTATACCGTTATATTGGTGGTGTTAATGCTAATACATTACCTATTCCGATGATGAACATCATTAATGGTGGTTCTCACTCTGATGCTCCTATTGCTTTCCAAGAATTTATGATTATGCCAGTAGGCGCTCCTTCATTCTCTGAAGCTTTACGTTGGGGAACGGAAGTATTCCATAACTTGAAAAAGATTTTGCATGACCGCGGTCTATCTACTGCAGTAGGTGATGAAGGTGGGTTTGCTCCGACTTTTGATGGTACTGAAGATGCTATTGAAACTGTATTAAAAGCAATTGAAGCAGCTGGTTACAAACCAGGTTCTGATATTTGTCTAGCTTTAGATTGTGCTGCATCAGAATTTTATGTAAACGGTAAATACGATTATACAAAATTTGAAGGTGATAAAGGTGCTATCCGTACTTCCGAAGAACAAGTTGCTTATTTAGCAGAATTGACTGAAAAATATCCAATTATATCTATCGAAGATGGTATGCAGGAAGATGATTGGTCAGGTTGGAAATTGTTAACAGAAAAAATTGGCGCTACTATCCAATTGGTTGGTGATGATTTATTTGTTACAAATACAAAACGCTTGCAACAAGGTGTGGATACAGATACTGCAAATTCAATCTTAGTAAAAGTTAATCAAATTGGTTCTTTAACTGAAACAATTAATGCGGTTACTTTGGCACAGAATTCAAACTACACTTCGGTTATGTCTCACCGTTCTGGTGAAACTGAAGATTCTACAATCGCTGATTTAGCTGTTGCTTTGAACTGTGGTCAAATTAAAACTGGATCGGCTTCACGTTCTGATCGTATGGCTAAATACAATCAATTGTTACGCATTGAAGAAGAATTAGGTGCAAATGCTCGTTTTATTGGAAAGAACTTCCGTTTTGCGAAAAAATAATTTGCAATAAATATTAAAAAGAGGCATCCTTTATTTAAGGATGCCTCTTTTTTTACATGATATTCTAAATTAGATTTACAATTTACATCATAAACTGTTAAGTGATAATTTTAAAATAATTTATCACTACCTGGGATATGTAAATCAAGTTTTAATTCCTTATTCAGCTTTTTGATGAAATAACTTGCTAAAAGTGGTGATTCCAGTTCGATGTTTTGATGAATGAAAAAATATAGTTTCTGTAGACCTGCTTCCCGCCATTGTTTAATGACCATAACCCAGTCGTCCAATCTGCTGTAATCAGACGGATCATTGGCTCCGACATAGCGAATGAATGCCGATGGAGTAGTTAAATGCATATGTAAGAGGTCGCGTCTTCCTGCTGTGTCAACTAAGACATTTGTAATGTCAAATTCCTCAAGTAACTTGTAAAATGCAGTTGCTGTTTCAGCTTTGGAAAACCATTCCTCATTACGAACTTCTACTGCAAGTGGTAGTCCTTTCGGAAATTTAGAGAGAAACTCACGGAGGCGGTCCATATCTTTAGGTTTATAGTTATCATGCATTTGTAAGAAGATCATTCCTAACTTTTCTTCAAAGAGAGCGATGTTATCTGTAAATTCCTTTACTTTTTCATCAGTGTTTAATAGACGGCTATAATGACTTATTGATTGCGGTATTTTAGGAAAAAATTTAAAGTCTGTGGGAGTCTTTTTTTTCCAAGTCTCAACTTGCTCTTTTGATGGTGCATTATAAAAGGTTGCATTGAGTTCAATACTATTAAACTGGCTACTGTAGTAGGGAAGTTCATCTTTCGTTCCTTTCGGATAAAAGCCCTTTAAGTCCGATTTATTCCACTTAGCACATCCGACATAGATGGCAAATGCTTCCTTGTTTTTATTCTTTTTTAATAATTTTAGCGTATCCGGGGAAGTAGGGGGTAACGTAAAATCTATTTCTTGTGGATTTGATACCTGTCCAAATTTCATGTTATTCCGTTTTATATTGTTTATAAAAAGTAAAGCGAAGCTGCGGATTTAAATAATGTAAACCGATTTTATTTTTATCTAACATCACATGATCTTTTTTGAAGTTGAGCTTACCAGTGTGCGCTCGCGATTCTTAATATATCACATTGAAAGAAGGATAAAATAAGCAGTCTATTTTAATGCAGTTCATCCCAAAGTTCTTGAAATTGTTGTTTCAATTGTGCTAATTCTTGTTCTAATGTTTCAATTCTTTTATGAAGGAGTACCGTATTTTCGGAAAGGGGATGTATTTGCTCAAATTGTTCCAAATCGATATCACCGAGTAAATGTATATATCGCACTTCCTTATGTCCTGGTTGTTTTTCTAATGCTTTAACAAATCCTTCAGATGCTAATTTTTCAAGATGTTCTGTAATGTCTTCCAAGGCTTCAAAATCATACAGACGACCTGAATTTGAATTTATTTCTCCGGCTGTTAATGGTCCGCGAAGTAGTAGAAGACAGATGATTGCTAGTTCTGATGGAACTAATGGAAATTGTATGGCAAAATTATGTTTATACTTTGTCACACGGCTACCTCCACCTACAACATGCGCGATAAGACCCTTTTTTTTCAGTATGGCTAATGTATTGATAATGGTTTCATCGGAATATTGTACCACAGGTCTTCGAGCCGTTTTTTGGTTGCAGGCACTTTGGAGACCGTTCAGTGACATCGGGTAATATTCTGGGGTGACCTTTGACTTCTCGATCAAAGAGCCTAATACACGTTGCTCTTCGGCTGATAATTGTGGTTTGGTGCTAAGTTCCATAAATTTAATTAGTTGAAATCAAATATGCTATTTTTTAGAGGGGGAAACAATTATTTTTAAATATTATCCACAATAAAAACCATTAAATATCCTTTTTATTATCTTAGTGAAGTTTTAAATATACAGCTTTGTTAAAGATCGCGTTCCATCCCGAATATATTCATCCTGTACGTGCAGGCCATCGATTTCCGATGGAAAAATATGAATTGATTCCATTACAGCTATTACACGAAGGGGTAGTGAAAACGGAAAATTTTTTTGAACCTGTACTTGTGTCATTTGAAATTGCTTGTTTAGCGCATGACCCCGACTATGTGCAGGCTTTATTTGATTTGACATTAGATCCTAGGATGGTTCGGAGAATTGGTTTTCCGTTAACAGGGAGTCTAGTCGACCGTGAACGTTATCTGGTAGATGGTACGATAAAGTCCGCACTATATGCGCAGCAATATGGTATCTCGTTTAATGTTGCAGGTGGAACACATCACGCAGGTTATGATTTTGGAGAAGGCTTTTGTTTATTGAATGATCAAGCCGTGGCCGCTCGTTATTTGCTTAAAAATAAGCTAGCAAGAAAAATTTTAATCATCGACCTCGATGTGCATCAGGGCAACGGAACCGCTCATATATTTCAAGACGACCAAGATGTTTATACTTTTTCGATTCACGGGGATAAAAATTTTCCATTTATCAAAGAAAGTTCTGATTTGGATCTTCCTGTTTCGGATGGTATAACTGATGATGTATATTTGCAGTTGCTTAGCCAGCATCTGCCGAATCTCTTCAACAAAGTCAAACCAGATTTTGTCTTTTACCAGGCCGGAGTTGATATTCTGGCGACAGATAAATTGGGGAAATTGAAACTTTCTCCAGCAGGCTGTCGATTAAGAGATGAGTTTGTTCTGTTAAATTGTTTGCAATATCAGGTTCCAGTTCAAGTTTGTATGGGGGGAGGCTATTCTTTGCATATCAAAGATATTGTTAATGCACATTGCGAAACATTTAAAATCGCTGTCGATTTATATAATTTTTAAAAATAAGATTTAAATAGGAAATATGTTTTTTCATCAAGATGCAACTTTCGATCAACTTTCTATCCATCGTGTAGGCAACAAGTCTCAAGAGGAGTTTTATATATTATCAGAGCAACCTGTTCCACTTGAGAATGACGATGTATTACCCCCTCTGCTCATGCAATATTTTATGAGTCCTTTTGCAAAGGTAAATGAAGTTTATCGCTTATTTCATCCCAATGGAGAACTGGCGTTAAATGAAATTTATCACTTTACAAAACAATTCTTTAAGGAGCAATTAGCTTTTCATGAATACTCTCAGCAGATAGCAAAACACTTATATGAAGTTTGTATGCACCCGAAGATCAAGCCTGGTGAGGTGTATGTGGTTTCATTGAACAATGTACAGATTGAGGGTGAGAATTATGATGCTGTCGGAATTTTTAAATCAGAAAATAAGGAAACTTATCTAAAAGTATATCCGAATCAAGGTGGTTTTCAATTGGATTATGAGGAAGAAGCAATTAATATTAATAAATTGGATAAGGGTGTGATCATAGTCAATGTAGAAGAAGAGGAAGGTTATAAGGTGCTGGTTGTCGATCAAACGAATAAAACCGAGGCAGTTTATTGGAAAGATGATTTTCTAAAGATAAAAATTCGTAATGATGATTTTAATCAGACGGGTAACTATTTGAAAGTTTATAAAAACTTTGTAAATGAGAAATTGGATGATATGTTTGAGTTAGAAAAGGCTGATAAGATTGATCTGCTCAATAAATCATTGAATTACTTTAAAGAAAAAGAGACTTTTGATCAAGAGGAATTTGAGGAGGAAGTAATTGGTAATCCTATTGCAGCAACAATGTTTAATGACTTCCGATCTGGATTTGAAGATGAATTTGATTCTCCTTTTCAAAGCAGTTTTGATATCGCTGACAAAGCGGTTAAAAAAATGGAAGCATCTTATAAGACCGTATTAAAGCTGGATAAAAATTTTCATGTTTATTTGCATGGTAAACGAGAATATATTGAAAAGGGATTTGATGAAGAAAAAGGGATGAATTATTACAAGCTATATTTTGAGAATGAGAGCTAATATTTAAACCACGTTTATGTTAAAGAAACCACTTATCTGTTTTGCAATACTGTGTTTTATTACTGCAATAATCACCATTCTGGAAGGAAATACTTTTTTTGTTGAGCATTATTATTCAAGAATGTGGTATCCTTCTTTTTCATATTTACCACAAGCTCTTTTTGGTTATTTACCTTTTAGTATTGGGGACTTATTTTACTTTTTTGCTGTTTGTTGCCTTTTACTACTAATCGTTAATGTTGTTAAGTACCTATTTAAAAAAAGGTATGTTTATGCAGGTAGATTCCTAGTATATCTTATTAACGTAATTTTGGGCTTATACTTGTTTTTTTACATAAGCTGGGGGATGAACTATTACCGGATACCCATTGTACAAAATATAGGTTTAAGCACAGATAGTCTAAAGTTGGCGGATTATCTTGTTGTCCTGGAAACATGTCTCGATTCGACAAATATTTTGCGGTCCCAAATAAATCCAAAGCAATGGGAACATCAGGATGAAAAGATAAAAAGAGAGATGATAGCATTAGTACAGTCGGATACGACTTTTCAATCTTTTCTTTCAACGACTTTAGTTGGTGCAAAGGGTCCCCTTAATAGTCATTGGGTCTCCTATTTTGGTGTGTCAGGATATTTTAATCCTTTTACACATGAAGCACATGTGAATACAGCAATGCCTGTTTTTTCTAGTCCTTTTACGTATGTTCATGAATTGGCTCATCAACAGGGTGTGGGTTTTGAAGACGAAGCAAATTTTATCGCCTATGTGCGATTGAAAAATCATCCAGAGCTTTTTTACCGCTATTCCAGCTATTTACAAACAACATCATATATGCTACAGGAGCTGAGGGGAATAGATGTGGAATTGTTTGCTACTTATAAAAAACGGCTTTCCCAACTTGTAGTAGCGGATCTGAAGGAGGAAGCTACTTTTTGGAGCAATTATACTGGCTGGACTAATAAAGTCTTTGGTATCTTCTATAATGGCTATTTGAAGCATAATAATCAAAAGGAGGGTATGGCCCGCTATGATAGAATGACGAGACTTGTCGTAGCTTATGAATTAAAGCTTAAAGGATGCCTTTAAAATAATTTTAAATAAGAAAAAGCGAGCATTGCTCGCTTTTTCTTATTTAATCGTTATAATCTCAGTCTTGCCATCTGTACCCGGGCTACCGGAATAGATCTGACCTTGAGGAAGTCCTCTCAAGCCAGCAGGAGCTTGTCTTACGCGATCATAAATAGATCTTAAATCGCTGGTTGCATTGACATTTTTACCTCCACCTTCATTTGCAATCTGCAAATAATTAGGTTGTTTTTTATTTTCTCTTTGCGGTACAAGGCTATTTTCTGAAAGTGTTAATTTAACATTTCCACCATTTCCATTTGGAAATGTTTTTGTTCCATTAAAGGCATTATCTCCCTTCGCTATTATATACAGCGACCCTAATTTTTGAATATTAGCTTGAATATCAAAATTGGAACCGTTATTTTTTCCATCTGTCCCTGAAATAGAAGCATTATTACCTATAATGGCGTGACCAACATTTAAAATGACATTTTTGTTTGCGTAAAACATCAAGGAAGCTTTATCGCCCATTATCAACGTGTCAATATGCAAATTAATCGTTGAGTCAGAGGATTTGGTATTGTAGACTTTTTTAGCCTTTTTCCCAATTTCTAATTTGCTGATGTGCTCAACATTACTTTGTGCATATGACTGAAATCCCAAAAAAACAAGGGCAAAAATTGTAATTATTTTTTTCATGGCTATTTGTTTTTTATGTTAAACAACATCTGTTTGACGAATAGCGTTTTTGAAGGTTTAATGCGCTACTTCAAATACTCAACAATTAATTTAGCGGTTTTGTTTGATGCTCCTGGTTCTCCTAGTTTTTGGGCCAATGTTTCATAATTTTCCATTACACTTGCCCGGTAATCTGCTTTATTGATCAATTGATCTAGCTCTTGTGCAATATCGTAAGTGGTACAATCGTCTTGAATCAATTCTCTTACAGACAAGAAGTCATTAATTAAATTGACCAGCGAAATGAATTTTACTTTAATGACCTGTTTAGCAATCCATATAGATAGTGCATTGGCTTTATAAACAACGACTTGAGGTACTTTAAGAATTCCAGTCTCTAATGTTGCTGTCCCACTTGTTACGACTGCTGCTTCGGCATGCTTTAATAAATCGTAAGTAGCATTAAATACAATTGGTATATTTTGATCCCCAATGTATTGCTGGTAGTATGATTTATCAAAATTTGGTGCTCCCGCAATTACAAATTGATGCATTGGAAAGAGGTAGGTTAAATTTGCCATAACCGGTAATAACTTTTCTATTTCCATTTTACGGCTACCAGGCAACAATGCGATGATTGGCCGTTCGCTGAGCTGTTGTTCCGTAATGAAATTAGGATTGAATTTGTAAGATGAAATGGCATCTAGTAATGGATTTCCAACATAGTCAACGGGCATTTTCCATTTTTTATAAAAATCGACTTCAAAGGGAAGGATACAGAACATGTGATCGACGACACGTTTAATTTTAATCACACGTTTTTGATTCCATGCCCATACTTTCGGAGAAATATAGTAACATGTTTTTATACCTTTTTTCTTGGCAAAATCTGCGATTTTTAAGTTAAAGCCGGGGAAATCAATTAAAATGACACAATCAGGCTTTTCTTTAATAATATCTTCTTTTACCTTTTTTAGATTTTTTGAAATGGTACCTAAGTTTTTTAATACTTCGACAAAGCCCATAAAGGCCATTTCCGAAGTGTGTATTAAGGCCTTTTGATCTGCAGATTCTTCCATCTGCGTGCCGCCTACGATTTTGAAGGTAGCGTCTGGATCTTCGACTTTTAATGCGTTGATCAAGTTTGCACCATGTAAATCTCCGGAAGATTCGCCTGCTATAAGATAATATTTCATTTGCTCGATTCTATTCAATAATAGGGTTAAACTTAGATAATTTTGCTTAGATCCGCAATATTATTGCGCTTATATAAAAGTAATGATATTGGATTTATCGTTTTATGGATACAGTATGGGTGATTCATTTTTTGATGATGATTGCGCATTTCTAATGAAGAAAGTTACAGGTTCCTTTTATAATAGATGATTATCACGCAGTTTTTCCATAATTAATGTGTTCATAATTAGACTTTAGCTAATTTTCAGATAAATGTTTTTATATTTAATTGAGATTTAGCATGTATAGATCTTAAATATTACTTTTGTACTATGGATAGATTTTTAGCACTTATTCGAAACAAATATTTTTTAGCTGGTATAGCTTTTATTGTTTGGATGTGTTTTTTTGATCGTAATGATTTTGCAACACAATATAGTTACCAGCATCAAAAAAGTAACTTGGAGAGAGAGAAAGCGTTTTACGAGAAAGAAAATGAGAGTATTATTGAAACCATAACAGACATCCGCTCTGATCAACGTGAAGTGCAAAGGATAGCTCGTGAAAAATATAAAATGAAGAAAGAAAATGAGGATGTTTATATTGTAACCGAGGTCGAACCAAAAGAAGAAAATTAAATCCAAGCTTCCTTTCTTTAGGATATTGAATTATTAGAATAACATAAAAAAGGCTGTTTCGAGATCGAAACAGCCTTTTTTATGTTATTCTTCTGTCTTATGCTCAGCGGCATATTCTTTTCTTATTTTCGAATGTTTTTTACTATAAACAAAGTAGATTATTACACCAATCAACATCCAGATGCCTAATCGTTCCCAAGATTCAACAGGTAATGATGCCATCATTAATACACAGACTAAAATACCGAGTATTGGAATAAGCGGTACAAATGGTGTTTTAAATGGACGTTCCAGGTTTGGTTCTGTTTTGCGTAATACAAGTATCCCTATGCACACTAATGTAAATGCAAACAAGGTACCAATACTGACCATGTGGCCTAAATCGGATACGGGCACAAATCCGGCAAAAATACTTACAAATACCATGAAAATTAAATTTGTTTTCCAAGGAGTCTGTCTTTTTGATAGATCTGAAAATATTCGAGGTAATAGACCATCTTTACTCATTGAATAAAATACACGGCTTTGACCTAAAAGCATGACCAAAATTACAGATGTATATCCAGCGATAATCGTTACGATTAAAGCTGTGTTTAAGAAGGTATAACCTGTTTTTGCAAATGCAGTGGCAACAGGTTTGGCATCACCTTTAAACTCAGTGTAAGGTGCCAATCCAGTCAATACATATGAAAACAATACATATAGTAAGGTACAGATAATCAAAGAACCAATAATACCGATTGGCATTCCTTTTTTAGGATTTTTAGCTTCTTGCGCAGCAGTACTAACAGCATCAAAACCGATAAAAGCAAAAAATACAACTCCAGCCGCTCTCAGGATACCGCTAAAACCAAAATGACCAAAATCATCGCTACCCAGAAAACTCCAGAAGCTTAACTGGCCACTTTTCACCATTTCTTCTCCATGATTGACAGGTATAAAAGGTGTGTGATTCGCTGGATCTATGAATCCCCAACCCAATACAATGAAAATTAGAACTACAGCAACTTTTAGAATAACTAAAATGTTATTTACAAAAGAAGATTCTTCTGTACCACGCATTAAAAGTAGTGATAGTAAACAAACAATGATAATTGCAGGGACATTGACAATACCACCTTCCCAAGGACCATGTAGAAATTGAGTTGGAATTTCGACGCCTAATGTTACAAGAAGTTGATTGAAGTATTGGGACCAACTAACAGATACCGTAGCTGCTGCCAAAGCATATTCTAACACTAGATCCCATCCAATTATCCACGCCATAAATTCACCCATCGTAGCATATGAATAGGTATAAGCAGATCCAGCAACCGGGATCATCGATGCAAATTCTGCATAACATAAACCTGCAAAACCACAGCCTACAGCCGCAATAATAAAAGAGAGTACTACAGCAGGACCAGCATGGTCGGCCGCCGCTATACCTGTCAGTGAAAATAAGCCTGCACCTATAATGGCACCTACTCCTAATGCAATAAGTCCAGAACTGGAGAGTGTACGTTTTAATGTACCTTGGCCATTTAGCTCTGCTTCTGCGATTAATTTGCTAATCGATTTTTTAAAAAGCATAAATATATTTTAAGTGGGTTGTTTTTTAATGTTTATTGATTGTCTTTTCAAAGTCAAATATAGTTTATTATATGAAAAAAGAGGAAGTTTTTTTTGTTTCTGTTCTTGATATAATGATAATTAATGTTTATAAAGCTGTTGTAAAGTATTTTTACATAGCCTAACGTATTTAAACTTGTTCAAAATAAAAGAAAGAAATTTTTAAATAAAGTATTGGGAGTTTGAACATAGAATGGTAAAGAATCTGCGCGTTAATGATTCAATGTTCGTATAAAGGCTTTAAAAATGAAAAAGCTTTAAACCTTATATGTGAAATATTTTGGTTTAAAGCTTTTTTGAACTTATAATAAAGTTGAATTTACTATTTTCCTTTTTTCGTGTTGTATTTTTTGTAGGCATCTATAATATACAGCTTAACATCTTCTGCTGAGGCTTGCTCAATGAATTTGTAAGTCGGTCTGTATTGCTCTTTGAAAAGAGCCAAATCTGGATTTTTTAGAGGCGTTACGGATTGGATTAAGTCATCTGTGAATTTACGATCGATAGCTCTTTTATGTTGCTCCTCTACTAAAAGTTTGTAGTTTTGACGTGCTCTTTTTCCTTCTTTACTAAATAGTCGAGAAGGAGAGAGACGGATACCGCCACGTTGTTGACCAACATCGGAGTATTTTCCCGCGATTTTTGTTGCATTGATTTCTGCAATTAATCTACTATCTGTCATTCTTTCAATATAGACTTCATTTAGTTCAATTACTGAGTTTAATCTATTTAGATAAACTCTTTTAACACCATAATCATAGACAAAAACTGTGTCTTTTTCATAACCGATAGCCTCTATCGCTAAATAATCATTCAATTGAGCATCAATAATAAAATTGCCTTCTTGATCTGTTTGCACAATTTTATTTGTACGGGTATTTTTGATAGAAACTCCTTCAATTTTTTGACTACTGACCAATTCCATGGCAATTCCTTTTATTTTTTCCTGCGCTTTGAGATTGCTAAAGATACTGGAAATTCCCAGAAGTGTCAATATGCTTAAACTATGTATGAATGCTGTTTTCATTTTTCCTTTTTATATAACCAAAAATACATAAATATAAGTAGTAATGTATTTAAAAGAAATTATTTTAATAAAAAAATCTCATATATGATTGTATATGAGATTTTCTGTTTTTTATTTTGCTGTCCAGATATTGTTTTCCGGAACATGATCTGGAAAAACTTTATCAGGATCTAATTGAACTGATATTAAAGGTTCTTTTGAATCTATTTTGAAGTCAAAAGATTGGTTTCTTTCCCAAATTTCTACGGGTAATTTTTTTCGAATTTTCTTTCCTGATACTGTTGTGGCTTCAACCACTACAGGCATAGGAAGTTTTTCTAAATTTTGAACCGTAATAACGGAACCTAATTTAGGGTCATTTTTTATGTATGTTACTTTATTGATTGCCTGATCAAGACGCCAGTTGTTTAGAAACCAACCGCGCCAAAACCAATTTAAATTTTCCCCTGTCCCATTTTCCATTGAACGGAAAAAATCTTCTGGTGTCGGATGTTTATAGGCCCAATCAGAAATGTATTTTTTGAATGCATAATCAAAACGTTCTGCGCCAATAATTTCATTTCTTAATAATTTGAGACCATAAGCAGGTTTATAGTAAAGCAATATACCAATATTGCGTTCATCCATGCTTTGTGGTGTATTCATTATCGCTTCTAAGCGAGGATCTGTAAATCGGACTGCTTGACTGTTTGGATCTCCAACTTGTTTAAAATATTCACCGTTATTGAAACTTTCGGTTGCAATTTCATTTATGAAAGAGTTGAATCCTTCATCCATCCAGCCAAATTCTCTTTCGTTGCTGGATACGATCATTGGAAACCAGTTATGGCCAAATTCATGATTGGTTACCCCCCATAAGGATCCAGCTCGTGCTTTATTGCCACAAAAAGATAATGCAGGGTATTCCATGCCTCCAACATTGGAAGCTACGTTGACAGCTACAGGATAGGGATAATCAAACCATTTGTTGGAGTAATGTTCAATGGCCGCTTTGGTATACTCGGTAGAACGTTCCCAGGCATTATTACCATTACTTTCTTCTGGGTAAGCAGAAATAGCAAGTGATTTTTTTCCATTGACCAAATTAATTCTCGCCGCATCCAATATAAAAGAAGAGGAAGAAGCCCATGCAATATCTTGCGCATTATTTAAAATGTATTTCCACGTTAGGCTTTTTTTATTTGGTCTTGAGTTTGCTTGAGCGACCTCTTGTGCAGAACGTATGATGACTGTCTGGTCACTATTTTTGGCATTTTCATAGCGTTTAAACTGTTCTGCCGTAAATACTTCTTGTGGGTTCTGAAGTTCTCCCCCCAAAACGACAATGTGATTCGCGGGAGCCGTTATCTGTACCTGATAATTACCAAATTCACGATAAAATTCGCCAGGCCCCGTATAAGGTATTGTATTCCATCCTCGAATGTTGTCGTAAACGCACACTCTAGGGAACCATTGTGCGATGGCAAAAACATTACCTTTGGCGGCTTTTAATATTCCCGTTCTATCGGCACCATACTCTGGTATTGTGTATGAATATTGTATCTTAAATCCTGTTTTACCACCTTTTGCTGCTAAGGCTTGAGTTAGCCTAATTTGCATGCGGGTATCGGTGATGATATAATCAACCGGTTTACCAGTTAAATCGGTGACAGAAGATATCGTATAGCCGCCATCAAAACTTGCGTTAGCATCACCATATCTACTTTTTGTTAATGGAGATATGGCTTGACCTCGACCTTCTTTGGAGAACATATTTTGGTCTAACTGAAGCCATACATAGTCCAGCTGATCTGGACTATTATTGCTATAATTTATTTCAACATTTCCAGCAATTGTATTTTTTTGATCGTCTAATGTTGCTGTAATTTTATAGTCAGCATTGTTTTGCCAGTAAGCTGGTCCTGGTTTTCCACTTGCTGAGCGAAATTCATCACCATTATTATTAAAAAATAAAGGAGCAAATGCCTCAGTATAACTATAATTGCTTTTTTGTTGAGCAAAACTTGAAGTTGATAATGATAAGGACAGAATACTTATTGACAATAAGGGTAATCTTTTCATACTTAATTGTAGGGATTGTTCTGCCTAAATATAGTATGAAAAGATGTATTGTTAAATTTTTTCGAAGAAATAGTCAGATTGTAACGATTATTTTAGAGAGGAAGCGTATTCTAGTTCATCGAAACCGAGCAAAATTTGCTTTCCTCCTTCAATTACAGGTCTTTTAATCATACTTGTGTTTTTGATCAGAACTTGGTTAGCGGTGTGTGCATCTGTAACGGTCGCTTGTTCTTCTACATCAAGTTTTTTCCATGTGGTTCCTTTTTTATTCAGCAGTTTTTCCCAACTGATTTCTTTTTCCCATTCCTCGAGTTTATTTTCAGAGATGCCTTCCTTTTTATAGTCGTGAAATGTATAAGGCAATTGATGTTCTTCTAACCAATTGATCGCTTTTTTCACTGTGTTGCAGTTTTTGATTCCGTATACGTGTAACATATTTGTTCTATATTTTAATTCAAACTTAGAGAAATTGTAATTGATATCCAATATCGTATAGGTGAATATTAAATTATAGATGCTATTGGGTAAACTTCTTTATTTAGTGAGCATAGATCATTGTGTTAGTGTAAGAAGTACACTTTATAAATTATGTAGAACAATATTTTTTTTTTAACTTAGTCCATAAATATTGAGATTATAAATAACAAAAGCAAATTATAATATGAGCCTAAAAGATTTTAAAGGTGTATTGACGGGAGATCAAGTACAAGAATTGTTTGAATTAGCAAAAACACACAAATTCGCATTACCAGCTGTTAACGTAACTGGTACAAACTCGATTAATGCTGTGATGGAAACCGCAAAAGCGGTTAACTCACCAGTGATTATTCAATTGTCAAATGGTGGAGCACAATTTTACGCTGGTAAAACGTTAAATAATGATGGATTAAAGGCATGTATTCTAGGTGCTGTCGCTGCTGCTCAACACGTTCATTTATTAGCAGAGCACTATGGTGTTGCAGTTATTTTACATACAGACCATGCTGCTAAGAAATTATTACCTTGGATCGACGGTTTATTAGATGCTGGTGAGAAGTTTTTCGCACAACATGGTAAACCATTATTCTCTTCTCATATGTTAGATTTGTCTGAAGAGCCTATTGAAGAAAATATTGAGATTTCAGCAAAATACTTAGCACGTATGAAGCCGCTTGGAATGACTGTTGAAATCGAATTGGGTGTAACAGGTGGTGAAGAAGATGGTGTAGATAATTCTGATGTTGATAGTTCGAAATTATACACACAACCGGAAGAGGTAGCTTATGCTTATGAAGAATTATCAAAGGTGTCTGATAAATTTACTGTAGCAGCAGCTTTTGGTAATGTACACGGGGTATATAAGCCGGGAAATGTAAAATTACAACCTGTTATTTTACACAACTCACAAGAATTCATTCGTGAGAAATTTAATTTAACTGCTGATAAACCTGTTAATTTTGTTTTCCACGGTGGTTCGGGCTCAACTCCTGAAGAGATTGCAGAAGCAATTTCATATGGTGCAATCAAAATGAACATCGATACAGATATGCAATGGGCTATGTGGGATGGTGTTCGTGAGTATGAAGCTAAAAACCATGATTATTTACAAGGTCAAATCGGTAATCCTGAAGGAGCTGATTCTCCAAATAAAAAATACTACGATCCCCGCGTTTGGTTACGTAAGGGAGAAGAAGCTTTCGTTACACGTTTGAAACAAGCTTTCCAAGAATTGAATGCAATTGATGTTAATAGCAAGTTATAATATCGATTGAGTCTACATTTGAGTAGTACTAAAAAGCGTATGAGGTAATTTCACTTCGTACGCTTTTTTGTTGTGGCTGTGTTTTTTATTTATTTTTGTTAAAATCTGCTAAATTTTATCTTAAAGTCAGGAATGGTGCATATTTTGCAGGATAGTTATACGAATAGAATATATTGATATGAAAAAATTAGGATTAGGTGCTATTTTATTTTTTATTGCGCAATTAGGAATTGCTCAGACAAAGCAGAACGTGGGTACGTTTAATTCGGTAGATGTTACAGATAAAATTCAGGTTGAATTAATTCATGGCAATTCCAATGAGGTTGTTACTGAAGGGGCTAATTCTGAAAATATCCAAGTTATCAACAAAAACGGTGCATTACGTATTAAAATGAATACTTTAAATGCGCTTCAAGGAAATAATATCAGTGTTAAGGTATACTATCAATCTTTGAATAGTTTATCTGCCAAAAAAGGAGCGAAGATTGTTAATAGAGAAAAAGAGAAAATAGTAGCCGATCAATTAAATGTTTCCGCGGCAGAGGGTGGTTTAGTGGTTGTTTATGTGGAGGCTAAAAAGGTAGATGTTAAGCCTACTTCAGGTTCTACAATTTCACTTATTGGAAAAAGTATCACACAAGATGTTGTGTCTAATTTCGGCGGTAAATATGAAGGTAAAGAATTGATAACAGATGTAACTAATGTTACGGTCAATGGCGGTGGTCAAGCAGAGGTATATGCAAAAGATTCTATTGTTGCTAAAACGCGTGCGGGTGGCGTTATTGAAGTTTATGGAAAACCTGCACATAAATCTGAGAAGAAATTGGCTGGTGGAATAATTAATTATAAATAATCTACTAGAGCAGATTAAAAAAAGCACTTAATTTTTTAAGTGCTTTTTTTAATGATTTTAACTGGATTCTTTCTGGAAGTTAATCAGTGTGTTCTTAGCAACACCTAAACCTTCTATTCCATATTCAATTTCATCACCCTCTACTAAAAATCGTTGCGGTACATGTCCTATACCTGTGCCAGCAGGTGAGCCGGTTGAAATAATATCTCCGGGGAATAATCCAAAGAAATCCGAAATATAGGAAATTAATTCTTTAACAGGAGTAATGAAATTTTTTGTATTTCCTTCCTGCATTAATTTACCGTTGAGTTTTAACCAAATTCTTAAATTCCCATCGTCTTCAATTTCGTCTTTTGTTACAAAATAGGGGCCTAAAGGAGCAAAAGTATTATAGCCCTTTCCTTTATCCCAGGTACCACCTCTATGTTTCATAAAATGACGCTCTGTTACATCATTCATCATAACATATCCAGCGATATAATCTGATGATTCCGCTGTCGAAATATGTGTGCCCTTTTTTCCGATCACAACAGCAAGTTCTGTCTCCCAGTCTGTATGGTATGAGTTTTTTGGAATTATAATGTTATCAAAGGGGCCATTTAATGCTGAAATAGCTTTTAAAAATAATATTGGCTCTTGTTCTTGAGCTAATCCAGTTTCTTTTGCATGGTCAGAATAATTAAGTCCTACGCATACAATTTTAGTTGGATTTGCAATTGGTGTTCCGATACGACTCTCGGAAGGAATCGGCTTTAAGCTTGTACGGTTATTTATCACAAACTCTTCTAATCTTTCGAGCCCACCATTAGCGAGAAATTTATTGTCATAATCTTCTCCAAAATCGGAAGTGTCATAGTGAACTTCATTGATTAAAATTCCTGTTTTTTCTTCATTTAGTGGTCCGTAGCGAAATAACTTCATAGCATCTTAAAATATAATCGGCAAATGTAACCGTATAATCCTATTTATTCGTTTTAGTATTGTCAAAATCAGGTAATGAAATTTTGGGCTTTTCTATCATGTATTCTAAACAGATGATTTTTCATATCATTATATGAAGTTCATATAAACAAAAAAGGTTCCTTTTTTAGAGGAACCTTAATTTTTATAAATCGCTTTGCTTTTTCTTCTTTTTACGAATCTCTGGTTTGGCAGCTTTCTTTAATTCAAACTGTTTTTCGAGATACATGATAATTTCTCCAGCAATATCTTTTTTTGTTGCTTTTTCTATTCCTTCTAATCCAGGAGATGAGTTTACTTCCAGTACGAGAGGACCTCTGTCTGATGGCATCATATCAACACCACAAACTGTTAATCCCATGGAAGCCGCAGCTGCAATGGCAGTCTCACGTTCATTTTTTGTAAGTCTGATAATTTCTGCTGTCCCCCCACGGTGGATGTTAGATCTAAACTCTCCTTCTTTGGCTGTTCTTTTCATTGCACCGACCACTTTTCCTCCAACAACAAATGCACGTATATCTGTTCCTTTCGCTTCTTTGATATATTCTTGTATTAAGATATTATTTCCTAATCCATAGAAAGCTTCTATAACTGAGGAGGCAGCTTTCTTCGTTTCAGCTAATACTACACCAATTCCTTGTGTTCCTTCGAGTAATTTAATAACTAAAGGTGCACCACCGACCATGCTAATCAGGTCGTCAACATCAGATGCAGTACGGGCAAATCCAGTAATGGGAAGACCGATTCCTGCACCAGATAAAATTTGCATACAACGAAGTTTGTCTCGTGATCGTGTGATTGCTTGACTTGGATTGGCTGAAATTACGTCCATTACCTCAAATTGCCTCACAATGGCCGAACCATAGAAAGTAACCGAAGCACCAATTCGAGGAATTATTGCATCAATATCTGAAATATCTTGACCTTTATAGTGGATGCTAGGTTTGCCTTGTTGAATTCCTACATAGCATTTGCTATGATCGATGACAACGCATTCATGTCCACGTTTTTCTGCAGCTTCTACTAATCGACGTGTCGAGTATAAGCTTTTAACTGTTGATAATACAGCGATTTTCACTTTGCTATGATTAGAATGATTTAATTGTAATGTTGGTTCATAAACAATTGTCTATGAATATTCTTTTTATCCAACAGATTTTTGAGATAAGTTAGATCTTGACACGTCCACGATAAACCTTTTTGATAGGAAACTTTTTCCTAGTAACATAGGATATCGCATGGAAGAACGGTTTCTAAAAGATAATTTAATTTCGAAAAACTGATTATATAATTTGGCTTTTGTTAATATGTAATAACGCTTTTCTTTTTGACCGAATGAACTTTTTACAATTTTTTCTCGATAAACAGGAAATTTGAATATGCGAAGTTCTCTTGTTTTAAAATTAACGATAATATGGCAAATAATCCACTTTTGATTTTCAATTATTTTGATTTCATAAGATTCACAATGTAAAACAGATGATCCCGCACCTGTATCTACTTTTGCTTCAATATTAAAAATACCAAGTTCCGGTAAATCTAATGATTCTTTCCAACCCACAATTAGTTTATCTTTCATGGTTATAAGGAGTCATTAGACTTGATAAAATACCAAGTCTAATGACGTTTTAGTTATTCGTAAATAAACTCGCCGTAAGGAGATTTAACTGTTACTTGTTTTGTAGTAGCAGCTTCTACGCGACCAATAATTTGAGCGGGAATACCATAAGATTCGGAGATTGCAATAATTTCTGATGCAATTTCTTCAGGTACATAAAGTTCCATGCGGTGTCCCATGTTGAATACTTTGTACATTTCTTTCCAATCCGTATTTGATTCTTTTTGAATCAAATCAAACAATGGAGGGATAGGGAAGAGGTTGTCTTTGATAACGTGTACTGCATCAACAAAGTGTAATACTTTCGTTTGTGCACCACCTGAACAATGTACCATTCCGTCAATTTGAGAACGGTAAAGATCTAATATTTTTTTGATTACCGGCGCATATGTACGTGTTGGAGAAAGAACTAGTTTTCCTGCTGTAATTTCTTCACCAGTTTCAACTGTGATTTTATCGGTTAAATTTTGACTGCCTGAAAAAACTAAGTCATATGGAACAGCTGGGTCAAAACTTTCCGCATATTTTGCTGCAATATTTTTATTAAAGACATCATGACGTGCTGAAGTTAATCCATTGGATCCCATTCCTCCGTTATATTCGGTCTCATAGTTAGCTTTTCCTGAAGAGGATAAACCAACAATTACATTGCCTGGTTTTATGTTGTGATTAGAAATGACGTCTTCACGTTTCATGCGACAAGTTACCGTACTATCTACAATAATAGTACGTACTAAATCGCCCACATCTGCAGTTTCACCACCTGTTGAATAGATACCGATACCCATCTCACGGAGCTCTGCTAGAATTTCTTCTGTTCCATTGATAATTTCTGCAAGAACTTCTCCTGGAATGACATTCTTATTACGACCAATAGTAGATGATAATAAAATATTATCGGTAGCGCCTACACAAAGTAAGTCATCAAGATTCATGATGATTGCATCTTGTGCAATACCGCGCCAAACAGATATATCACCTGTTTCTTTCCAGTAAACATAGGCCAAGGAAGATTTCGTACCTGCACCATCAGCGTGCATAATATTACACCACTGTTCATCACCACCTAGAATATCAGGAATGATTTTACAAAAAGCTTTTGGATACAATCCTTTATCGATGTTCTTAATAGCATTGTGTACATCCTCTTTACCTGCGGATACACCTCTTTGGTTATATTTTAAATCTGACATGTTGCTGCAAAAATAATGATTCGTTATGAATTTTAAGCTTTTATTGTAGTAAATATTTGTTAATCTTTTTTAAATATGACTTGCCATTCAAGAAGTAATTTTTCTAAAGAGTATTGTGCATTTGCAGGACTTGTGCTGGGTAGTGTGTAATACTGGTATTGATCCGCTTTTTTAAAGTGTTTATCAAACACTTTACGCGCTTTTTGTCCATTAAATATGATGGTATGGAGGTGTTGGTGCTGGGAGAAGAATGTAGTGAGGTCATTTGGAATTTCCTCAAGGATATCGAGATCCATACTGCCTTTTCTTTTTGCTTGTGCGCATACATCCCATAGACCGATCCTATTTTCTAGCAGTATATTTAATTTACCTGAATAAGAATGAAAGTCAGTTATATTAAAAATCCGTTGGATTAATTTCCAGAAGCGATTCTGAGGATGTGCATAATATTCTTGGGCTTGAAGGGACCTGTCTCCTGGTAAAGAACCCAATATTAATACTTGAATATCTTTATTTTGAATGGGTAAGAATGATTGTTTAAACATCTTGATAATAAACATTTATGCCGAATATAAAGAATCCTTTTTGATCTGGCATATTTTATTTTGAAATGAAATCTTAATGCTATATATTTGATATCAAACTAATATCAAAACTTAAAAAAATATGGAAAAATTAATTAAACCTCTTTCTGGTTATTTAGCTCTTTTAATTGCTATTGTTCTTTTTGTACTTGGAATCGTATGTTTCTTTCAAGCAGAAGCTTCTTCCTGGTATATTGCGGTGGGGATTTTATTTATTTTAACCACACTGTTCTTGTTAAAGGGTCTGATGATCATTAATCCAAATCATTCACGTGTGTTGAATTTTTTTGGAAGTTATATTGGTACAGTAAAAGAAAATGGGTTATTTTTTGTTAATCCTTTGTACTCTACTTTAAATGTTAGTCTACGATCGGATAATTTACAGGGACAAACTTTAAAAGTAAATGATAAAATGGGAAATCCTATTGAAATAGGCGCTGTTATTGTTTGGCAAGTTGGTGATACTTATAAGGCTACTTATGATGTGACAAATTATACTTCATATGTCCGCACACAAAGCGAAGCGGCTGTGCGGCATTTGGCTGGTAGTTTTCCTTATGATAATTTGGAAATAGATCCTAATAATCAAGCAACAATTACTTTGCGTGAAGGTGGAGATACTGTTAATCATATCTTAGAAAAAGAATTATTAGAGCGTTTGGCTCCAGCTGGTATTATTATAAAAGAGGCGCGGATCAGTCATTTAGCATATGCTTCTGAAATTGCCGGAGCAATGTTACAAAGACAGCAGGCAACTGCGATTGTTGCCGCTCGTGCTAAAATTGTTGAAGGTGCAGTTGGTATGGTAGAAATGGCTTTGCAAAGATTGTCTGAAAAAGATATAGTTGAGCTTGATAATGATAAAAAGGCAGCAATGGTTAGTAATTTGATGGTTGTACTCTGCGGGGAAAAGGCGGCATCTCCTGTGTTAAATACGGGAACCCTGTATCAATAGTTTTATTAATAAATAATATGGCGGAAAAAAAGAATTTCATGCTCCGGATTGATAGTGATGTATATAAGGCATTGGAAAAATGGTCTGCCGACGAATTTAGGAGTGTGAACGGGCAAATAGAGTTTTTATTGAATAAGGCGTTGAAAGAAGAAAAGCGCTTACTTGATAAAAAAATAAAAACAACTTCAGATAAATCAGCAGAGTAGTTTGTTGTTAGTTTAACATCCTTGATGGAGATTTATTGCATTTGACATGTGAGAGTTGCTAGTGTGAAAGTAAAGGTTTCTAAAATCATTTTCACACTAGCTTTTTTAATGATGAAATAACATAATAAATTTTAAATTTGAATGAATTTTGAGTGGTAAGATAGATAGATATGAATAATAATTTTAGATTGCTTGTTATCAGTACAAGTACGATCCATGGGAGTTCTTTTTTGACCTATATAAAAAATGATTTGGTTGACTTTATTCAGACCGATGAATTGATATTTGTACCTTACGCAAGGCCATCTGGTATTTCTTATGATGAATATACAGCTCATGTTCAGGAAGCTTTAAAAGATAAAGGAATTCGGGTAAAAGGTCTACACACTTTTTCTGATCAAAAGGATGCAATAAAAAAAGCAAAAGCAATTTTTATAGGAGGAGGAAATACTTTTCTTTTGCTCAAGACTTTGTATGAATTGGATCTTGTTAGTGAAATTAAATCGGCTGTTGCTTCTGGTTTACGTTATGTGGGTACTTCAGCTGGATCTAATTTAACGGGCTTGACAATTGGTACAACTAACGATATGCCGATCGTTTATCCCCCTAGTTTTGAAGCGTTACAGTTTTTACCTTTTAATCTCAACCCACATTATCTTGATCCAGATCCTAACTCTACACATAAAGGTGAAACGAGAGAGACAAGAATCCAAGAATTTCATCAATTCAACAGTCAGGCTGTGTTGGGTTTACGAGAGGGTAGCTGGTTACATGTTGAGCATGGTCAAATTGAATTGAAAGGTGTACTGTCTGCACGATTATTTCAACAAGGAAAAGATCCTATTGAGCTTAATCCTGGTCAACTTCAATTTTGAGATATTTACAAAATACTTTAGCAATTTAGCTTCTAGATTTTAGCGGTGATTAAAAAAGTAATTATTTATGAGTAAAAAAATAAAAGTACATCCCGCAGATATTGCTGAAAATCTAAGTAAATTAGACAAAGAGGCTTTGTATGAGCAATTTAATCATTATGATTTTGACTTGCAACTTGAGATATTTTCTTTTTTAGAAAAGGATGTTCAATATCGCCTAGCGAAATCCCTCTCAGAATCGGAACTGAAAGAATTACTTAACAACTTAAAGCCTGATATTAGGAATCAGCTATTTTCTGATTTACCTGATGATTTGATTAAGTACTTAATTAATTTGTTAAATGAACGTGAAAAACAGTTAGCGTTGAAGCTGATTGGCTATGATGAAAATAGTATTGCACATCTCATGACCCCGATGTATGTCCAAGTTAGACCATATTTTACTGTTGAACATGTTTTTAAGCATATTAAGCTTTTTGGAAAGAAGGCTGAAACCTTAAATTTTATATATGTTGTCGATGAAAAGAATGTGCTAATTGATGATTTAAAAATAGGTGAATTGTTATTAGCCGATACAGATACTGAAATTTCAGAACTGATTGATCATAATTTTGTTGCTATCAGAGCCGCAACTCCTATGGAGGAGGCATTTGAGATTTTCCAGAAATACGATCGAAGTGCGCTTCCTATCACGACGGATAATGGTGTATTGGTCGGTATTGTGACATTTGATGATGTATTGGATCAGATAAAAGATCGAGATACGGAAGATATCCAACGTTTTGGCGGGATGGATGAACTTGATGTTGCTTATACAAAAACTCCGCTACTTAAATTGATTCAAAAAAGAGCTGGTTGGTTGATTATTTTGTTTTTAAGTGAAATGCTAACAGCTTCAGCGATGGCTTACTTTGACGGAGAAATTGAAAAGGCTGTAGTTCTTGCTTTATTTGTTCCATTAATTATTTCTAGTGGCGGAAATTCTGGATCGCAAGCCGCATCATTAATTATTCGAGCCATGGCTTTGGGAGAGATAAAACTTAAGGACTGGTGGTATGTCATGAAACGTGAGATTTCATCTGGTCTGATTTTGGGAGGTATATTGGGTACTATTGGTTTTCTTAGAATTTTACTTTGGCAAGAACTGGGAATATATGATTATGGTATTTACTGGGTTTATATTGCACTAAGTGTTTCTTTATCTTTACTTTTTGTTGTGCTTTGGGGTACATTATCCGGTTCGGTTATCCCATTTGTACTACGCAGATTCGGTTTAGATCCGGCAACAGCTTCAGCACCTTTTGTCGCAACTTTGGTTGATGTATCCGGATTGATTATTTATTTTACCGTTGCGGGCTTATTATTATCGGGTAAGCTATTATAGCCTTTATTAACAGAATATTTTAAAACTGATTTTATTTTTCATTGTTATTTAGTATAGGGGGTGTTGATTTCCCCTTAACTTAAATAATTTAATATGGCAAAGATTGTAGCAGATCAGTTGGTTGAAATGCTTGTGGAAGCAGGTGTAAAACGCGTTTACGCGGTTACTGGAGATAGTCTTAATTTTTTTAATGAAGCAATACGTAAAGATGGCCGACTTAAATGGATTCATGTGCGTCATGAAGAAGTTGGGGCTTATGCAGCGGCTGCTGAAGCGGAACTGGATGGCATAGCATGTTGCGCAGGTAGCTGCGGACCTGGTCACGTCCATCTCATAAATGGCATGTATGATGCTCATCGTTCACACGTTCCCATGATTGTAATTGCTTCTACAATTAATACCTCGGAGATGGGCATGGGGTATTTTCAAGAGACAAATACTGTAAAGCTTTTTGATGACTGCAGTTGCTACAACCAATTAATAACTACTGCCGAACAGGCTCCTCGAATTATTCAGACTGCCATACAGCATGCAATAGGACAGAAAGGAGTTGCTGTCATCGGTTTGCCAGGGGATGTATCAGAAATGAAAGCTGAAGATTCTTCGGTGTCTACCCAATTATTTTATGTAAATCCTGTCATTCGGCCTTCTGATAGTGAATTAGACGCTCTTGCAAAAGTTATTAACGCGAGTAAATGTGTTACCGTTTTTTGCGGAATTGGAGCATCTGGGGCTCATCCTGAAATTGTACAATTATCTCAAAAGATTTTGGCCCCAGTAGGGTATTCTTTTAGAGGTAAAATGGGGATTCAACATGATAATCCTTACGAAATAGGAATGACTGGTTTGCTAGGGCAAGCCGCAGCCTATCAAAGTATGCATGAGTCAGATTTGATTTTATTATTAGGTACGGATTTCCCTTATGATAAGTTTATGCCTACTAATAATAAGATTATTCAAATTGATACTGCTGTTGAACGATTAGGACGACGCGCAAAATTGGAAATGGGATTGTGCGGGGATATCAAACATACTTTACAGGCACTTCTTCCGTTGCTGGAACAAAAAGAAGATGCAAGTTTCCTTGAAGCTCAGCTGAAGATCTATGAGAAAGTAAAGGACAATATGCGTAGTTTTATGCAAGAAAAAGGAGGGGAGGATACAATTCAGCCAGAATATTTGGCACACTGTATTAATGAACTGGCTACGGACAATGCTATATTTACGGTGGACACGGGGATGACCTGTGTCTGGGGGGCGCGCTTTATTTCAGGGACTGGTAAACGGCAGATGCTCGGTTCTTTCAATCATGGATCTATGGCCAATGCGATGCCAATGGCAATTGGAGCTGCTTTATCTCATCCAGAACGGCAAGTTATTGCATTATGTGGTGATGGTGGATTGTCGATGTTGCTTGGTGATTTAGCTACTATTAATCAATATCAACTGCCTGTAAAAATAATTGTTTTTAATAATCGGGCTCTTGGTATGGTCAAATTAGAGATGGAAGTTGCCGGACTTCCTGATAACGAAACTAATATGGTAAATCCTGATTTTGCCGCTATAGCGGAGGCGATGGGTTTTAAAGGTATGAATGTACATAAGCCTGAAGAGGTTTGGAATGCTGTTGAGTTTGCTTTAGCGCATCCTGGTCCAATTCTATTAAATGTTTTTACGAATCCAAATGCGCTAGCTATGCCTCCTAAGGTTGATTTTGATCAAATGGTAGGAATGGCAAAGTCAATGTCTAAATTGATGCTTGGAGGTAAAATGCAGGAAGTTTTGGATACGATTAAATCTAACTATAAACACCTTAAAGAATTGTAGTTGAAAAAGTTCAAGGATGGATTATTGGCGACAAATCCTTGAACTTTTTTATTACAGATTCCTTAATCGTTCGTAGATGTCATTTTGCCTTTTCTTTATGTGGAGATAGAAGTGATGTTTAGGGCCTGTGATGATCTGAGTTGTATAGATTCCTTTCGCTCCAGAAAAGAAATAGGCGACAAAACAAGCAATTGCAAAATAAATACTGGCTTCAAACCCAAATAATTCTACCCCCATCAGTATACAAGCCAGTGGCGTATTGGTTGCTCCTGCAAAAACAGCAATAAAACCCATTGCGGCCAATAATCCCATTGGTAGCGGAATAATTCCAAATAGGACGTTACCTAGAGTTGCACCAATAAAAAATAATGGTGTTACTTCTCCACCCTTAAATCCAGCGGAAAGGGTGAAAGTGGTAAGTAATAGTTTGATAATAAAATCATAAGAATTTAATTGACTTTCGAAAGAGGCTAATATCGTAGGAATTCCTAAACCTATATATTGTGTAGTTCCCAGCTGCCATATTAGGAAAATAAGGACAATACCTCCAATAAAAGGACGCAGGGGAGGGTATTGAATCTTTCGGAAAATGTAGCTGAAAATATCTCCGAATGCAGTGAATAGATAAGCTACTAATCCAAAAATTATACCTGCGATGACCGTATAAAGTAGATATTGCAGATTGATTGCGGGGATGATTTCTCGAATGTGATAATGTGTATGCGATACATTCCAGAAAGAACAGGCATAGTTGGCAATAAAGGCTGTCATGATACTTGGTATAAGTGCTTTTAATCTTGACTTTCCACCAGTTATAACTTCTAGTCCAAATAATGCACCTGCCCAGGGGGTTCCAAAAACAGAAGCAAATCCCGCACTTATCCCGATAATGATTAAAATCTTTCGATCATCATGAGTTAACTTGAAAATTCTTGAGTATTGATCGGCGATTGCACCTCCTATTTGTACAGCGGTTCCTTCTCTTCCTGCGGAACCTCCAAAAAGATGTGTAAGCAACGTGCTGAATAAAACCAAAGGTGCCATTCTTAATGGGATGGTCTGTTCGCTTTGGTAATATTCTTTAAGCAGGAGATTATTGCCTTTGCTTGAAGCTCCACCATAATAGTGATAAAGTAATCCAATTATTAAACCTGCTAATGGTAATCCTAGCATGATGACGGGATGAAGATCTCTGTAATTTGTTACCCAGGATAAGCTCGTGAGAAAGAAAGCTGAGATTGACCCTACAATAAACCCAACTGAAATGGCGATCGCTATCCATTTTAAAACACAAAAAGTCTTCTCTTTAAGTGCTATTTTTGATAAAGTGTTACTTTTAGTTGACATGTCTACTTACTTATTGTCATAAACGATTCTAGCGGATACAAAAAGTATCAGCAAAAGTAGACGTCATCAGCTCATTAAAGCGGTTAGTGGCAGACATCATTGCCTTGATATAGGTAAAGTTAAATAAAACGAATGATTAACGCAACCCAGCCAGCGATCATTAACAGTCCCCCTAATGGTGTAATTGGGCCTAAGAATTTTAAATTTTTATTCCAATATTGAGCAAAAGACAGGAGGTAGATACTGATAGAAAATAATAAAGTTCCTGCCGTTATACTATAAAATACAAAACGTTCACTGTAAAGGTCGAAATGTAAATTAAACCCTAAGACCAGTAAGGTAATAGCCGAATACATTTGATAACGTACACCTACTTCAAAAGAGGTTAGTTTTTCTTCGCTAATTAGTTTCTTAAAAGCGTGTGCACCAAAGGCACCCAGCATAATGGCTGTAGAACCTAATATTGCGGCAGTAATAATAACAATATGATTCATATTAGTAAGTTTTAGGTTTTATCATGTCAATATGTGGGATTCCATAATCCAGGTATTCATCGGATACTTGTTCAAATCCGAAGCTTTCATAAAATTTCTTTAGATAGGTTTGCGCACCTATCTGAATCGCTGTGCTACCATACTTTTCAGATATGCAGGTCAGCGATTTATTTATAAGAGCTTTCCCATAATTATTACCTCTAAAGGATGGGTTTGTTACAACTCGGCCAATTGCCGGTTCCGGATAAGATAGACCTGGTGGTACAATTCGGGCATAAACAACAATTTCATTATTGATTTCTGCCCAAATATGGGCGCACTGATCATCTTTATTATCCAATTCTGGATAAAAGCATTGTTGCTCATTCACAAAGACATCAACACGTAATTTGAGGATGCGATATAATTCTTCTGTTGTTAATTCAGAGAATGTCTTATATTTCCAAAATAATTCCATAAAAAGAAGAGCTATATTACTATAGCCCTTTTTATATTAAGTATATCTAATTAAGCGAGTAAACTTTTTACAAGCTCGGAAATTGTCCTTCCGTCGGCTTTTCCTGCTAATTGTTGGTTAGCAGCACCCATTACTTTGCCCATATCTTTTACTGTTGAAGCTCCAGTTGTGCTGATTATTTCTTTGATAATCGCTTCCACTTCTTCTCTGCTGAGTTGCTTTGGTAAGTATGCTTCAATTACTTCTTGCTCTTCAACTTCGATCGCATACAGATCATCTCTGTTTTGAGTTTTGTAAATTTCCGCGGATTCTTTACGTTGTTTTACTAATTTTTGAAGAACTTTAATTTCTGTTTCTTCTGTCAATTCTTCGCTGTGACCTTTTTCCGTTTTTGTTAATAAAATAGCTGCTTTGACAGCACGTAAGCCACGTAATTTGTTCGCATCTTTTGCGATCATTGCGGTCTTGATATCTTGATTTATTTTTTCCTCTAAAGTCATATTAAACTGAATTTTATTATTTTCTATTTACAATCGTTCCTGTTGCTTGTGCGGTTGGCATAATAATGAGATCGTTGATGTTAACATGCTTGGGTCTGCTAATCACAAAAGATATTGTTTCAGCAATATCTTTTCCCGTTAAAGCGTCAACTCCGTTATACACATTTTTTGCACGCTCGATATCACCTTTAAAACGCACTTCTGAAAACTCTGTTTCTACCATTCCCGGATTTATGCCGGTTACTTTTATTCCTTTCGGAAGTAAGTCAATTCGCATTGCTTTATTAAGTGCATCTACTGCATGTTTACTGGCACAGTAGACATTTCCATTTGGATACACCTCTTTAGCGGCTATAGATCCTAAATTGACAATATGTGCCCCCTCTTGATTTTCTAATAGCGGTATGACGGCTTTTGTAACATATAATAATCCTTTGACATTTGTGTCGATCATGCGATCCCAATCGCCGATATCGCCATCTTGGATGCTATCTAAACCTTGGCTTAATCCTGCATTATTAATAAGTACATTTATATTTTTCCATTCTGAAGGTAAGTTCTCAATTTTAGATTTTACCTCATCATAATTGCGAACATCAAGTTCAAAGATATGAATCGCAATTTGTGGATATTGTTTATTAAGTCTATCCTTAATTTCCTCTAATCTTTGGAAACGACGCGCACAAAGTAATAAATTATATCCTTCACGCGCTAAGACTTCTGCACAAGCTTCTCCAATACCTGAACTTGCCCCTGTAATGAATACTGTTTTTGACATTGAATTAATTTAAAAATAAAATAAATTTGGTTCTCTATTTTGTGGCAATATATATCGTACAAACGCCAAAAGTCTGCGGGCGAATTATTGTGTTTGAAAATCCAACGGCTTTTGTAATTTCCGCAAATTTTTCACCATCAGGAAATCGAGCTACAGATTCAGGTAGATACGAGTATGCACTCGAATCTTTTGAGAAGAGTTTTCCTATTGTTGGGGTTATTCTTTTAAAATAAAAATTATACAATTGTTTAATTGGAAATTTTTTAGGATTAGAAAATTCCAATATTATTGCTTTTCCGCCAGGCTTCAATACACGACAGATATCTGCTAAGCCCTGATTTAGATTTTCAAAATTACGGACGCCAAATGCAACCGTTACAGCATCGAAGGTGTTGTCGTCAAATTGCAACTGTTCTGAATCACCAAGTTGTACTTCAAATTGCTCAGATAAACCTTTTTGTTTAATCTTTTGCTGTGCAACATCAAGCATACCTTGCGAAATGTCTACGCCGATTATTTTTTTTGGATTCAATATTTTAATTGATTCCAGCGCGAAATCACCAGTTCCTGTTGCTACATCTAACATATATTGCGGAGCGATGGATTTTAAAGCATTAATTGCTTTTTTACGCCAGATGATATCAATGCCTAAGGATAGAAAATGATTTAAAAAGTCATAAGTTTTGGATATGTTATTAAACATATCTGCAACTTGCTCTTTTTTACCGTCTTTTGCGTCCTTGTATGGTTTTAATGATGATGCTTCATTTGTCATAGTAGCAAAGATACAATATTCTGATTGAGCTTTAATATGATCGAAAAGGAAAAATCAAAATAGCAAAATTTTCTTGCAAATACTTTATTCAGCGTGACGATTTGAACACATTTTTAATTATTTATTATTTTTTTGATTGCGCTATTGTTGCGATAAATAGCGTAACTTTATTAACATTGGTGGAAGTTGTTAACAGTTACTTAATATCTTGTTAATTAGATGCTGTTTTTTATTATCAACATTTTTTTCAACATCAAATGTGGAAAACTTGAGTTGTAAATCAATGTTTATCAAAAGCTTTTGGGGTGATTGTTTTCACAACTAATTTGACTGTGTACAACTCTTGAAAAATGTCTACCTTATTTTTTTTACATTTGCTATCCGCTATCAGTTTTTTAGCGTACATGCACAAGTTTTTGGATATCATATAAGATGAGTAACGATAATAATTTTGAAGATAGTAATACTGGAACTGGTAAGAAGACCAATTTCGGAGAGCGTAGAACCAAACTCAATAATTTAGTCAGTGGATTAGGTAAACTTCCTCCACAGGCTTTAGATTTGGAAGAGGCGGTTTTAGGAGCTCTGATGTTGGAGAAGAATGCCTTAAGTGAAGTTATTGATATTCTTAAGCCAGAATCTTTTTACAAAGACGCTCATCAGAAAATTTTCGAATCTATTTTTAGCTTATTTCAGAAATCATCTCCTATTGACTTATTAACTGTTACTGCTGAGCTTCGAAAAATGGGAGCTCTGGAAATGGTTGGTGGAGCATATTATATAACACAATTAACTGATCGTGTTGTTTCTGCTGCTAATATTGAATTTCATGCCCGTATTATTTCGCAAAAATATATTCAACGTGAATTAATTAAAGTTTCAACAGAGATTATTAATAGTGCCTATGATGAAACTTCGGATATCTTTGATCTTTTGGATCATGCAGAGAAGAGTTTATTTGATATTGCCCAGAATAATTTAAGAAGAGATTCTAGGAAAATGGATGATATCATGCGTGAAGCAATATCAAATTTGGAATTGTTGCGTGATCGTACAGATGGATTAACAGGTGTTCCTTCTGGTTTAACGGCATTAGATCGTATGACCTCGGGATGGCAACCTTCAGATTTAGTAATTATTGCGGCTCGTCCTGCGATGGGAAAAACGGCCTTTGTCTTATCTGTAGCACGTAATGCTGCTGTAGATCATAATAAGCCTGTAGCTGTATTCTCTCTTGAGATGTCTTCGGTGCAATTGGTTAATCGTTTGATAGCTGGAGAAACAGAAATTGAACAGGAGAAGTTGAAGAAAGGTAATTTAGCTGATCATGAATGGCAGCAACTGCATTCTAGAATTGGAAGGTTGACTGAAGCGCCTTTAATTATTGACGATACACCAGCATTAAACGTATTTGAATTTAGAGCCAAGTGCCGACGTTTAAAAGCGCAGCATGATATCCAGATGGTTATTGTCGATTATTTACAACTTATGCATGGAAAGGCAGAAGGAAAAGGTGGTGGTAATCGTGAGCAGGAAATCGGTAGTATCTCAAGAGCATTGAAATCTGTTGCAAAAGAGTTAAATGTTCCGGTATTGGCCCTTTCACAATTGAGCCGTGCAGTAGAGTCTCGTCCAGGAAATTCAAAACGTCCTATGCTTTCTGATTTACGTGAATCCGGATCTATTGAGCAAGATGCAGATATGGTATTATTTTTATACCGTCCGGAATATTATGGTATGACTGAAGATGAAGAAGGTCGTTCAACTGCTGGTGTAGGAGAGGTTATTATTGCTAAGCATCGTAATGGTGAAACTGGAATTGTACCACTTCGTTTTGTCGGTAAATATGTGAAGTTTGTCGATTTGGAAGATGAATTCACAGGTATTGGCGCCGCGGATGGTTTTAATAATCCAACATCATTCAGTTCTCCAGCAATGAATCCTTCAGCTATGTTTAGTGGTAGTGATATGGGCGGGATGACTGGTGGTATTACAATGCCTTCACGTATGAATGACATGCCGGACGATGCGCCTTTTTAATAACTTTTGAATATACGATTATAATAAAGAAGCACTGTTTACAAAACAGTGCTTCTTTTATTTCATACTGATTACTTTATCTACAATATAGACCGTATTTCCTCGCCAAGGTAGTGCTCCATGATATTCCTTATAATGCAAATCAAAGTATTTTCCACTATTTGATTCCAGTTGTTTAAAAACGGTATCGTCTTCAATTGAAAATTCAAATTGATTGCTTGCTACACCACCAGCTTTCATCTGTCCAAAACCCTCTTGAATAAGTTTTCCTTCATATGTTTTGAAAACATTTCCTTTTTTGACAGCATAGTTTAAATATCCTGATTTAACACCTTCCCCAAAAACGAAGTAATATTTATAATACGTTATGCTAGCTCCAATTGCTAAAATAACTAAGATGGTGATAAATAAAAATTTTTTAAAACCTCCTTTTTTTTGTTGCGTATCTGTAGAATTAGTCATATCTGAGTTTAATTTTATAATAAACTTAAGTAAAATTGTTTAGATGAACAATAAAGTTTCGTTTATACTTAAATCAATTTTTGGGCCATCTTTTTTATATCGGTATTTATAATTCCTTAATTAATACTGGTTTTGGTTGTCTAAAAATGTAATTATGTAGTAATGCATTTATTTGCTGAAAGGAGCCGGTTATTCTGATTATAATCAATCCTTTATCTGTGTATTTATTTTTTTGCATTAGGTAATGATGAATTCAAAATAGTAAATGTTGAGACTTCTCTGTATAATATTATCTAAATTTGTTTTTTGAAAAACGATGGATGATACAATATTAAATAAGAAGAGGAAAATAATTCATTTAGATATGGATGCATTTTTTGCTTCTGTTGATCAACGCGATTTTGAAGAATTAAGGGGTAAGCCTATCGCCGTTGGTGGATCTCCTGATGGACGTGGTGTTGTAGCCACCGCTAGTTATGAGGCGAGAAAATATGGTGTTAAGTCGGCTATGTCATCTATACAAGCTATAAAATTATGTCCCCACTTAATTTTTACTCGTCCTAGATTTGATGTTTACAAACAGGTGTCCGATCATATTCGTTCCATTTTTTATCGTTATACTGATTTGGTTGAACCGCTATCTTTGGATGAGGCGTTTTTAGATGTATCGCATGATAAACAACATATTGGGTCGGCTCTAGAGATTGCTAAGAGAATTAAACGTGAAATAAAAGACGAACTTAATTTGACAGTATCTGCTGGGGTGTCGGTTAATAAATTTGTGGCAAAGATAGCTTCTGATATGAATAAACCTGATGGTTTAACTTTCATAGGCCCTTCAAAGATTGTAACTTTTATGGAGGAGCTACCTGTTGAAAAATTTTTTGGAGTTGGAAAAGTAACAGCAAATAAAATGCGCTCTTTGGGTATTTTTAAAGGTCTCGATCTAAAAAAGCAATCGCATGTAGATTTGATGCGATGGTTTGGTAAATCGGGAGATTTTTTTTATCAAATTGTGAGAGGTATTGACAATCGAGCAGTTGTACCAAATCGTATTCGTAAATCTATTGGTATTGAAGATACTTTTCCTAATGATATTGGACAGTTAGATGAATTAAAATCAATTTTGGAAGACTTAAATTCACGACTTTATTTACGACTTGAAAAAGGTGGTAAATGGGGGAGGACTTTGACTTTAAAAGTAAAATTTGAAGATTTTACGGTGTTGACAAGAAGTATCTCTATCTTAGAGATTTTTAAACATAAAGAAGATATGTATCAAGTTGCACTTTCATTGTTGCTAAAGCTGGAGTTTGATAAAAAGGTCCGGCTAATGGGGATTTCGATTTCAAATTTTAGAGATGAAAGTAATGACCGTTTCGAGGGTTATCAATTGTCTCTGTTTGATGATTAATTAAATTCGAGTTGTCTAATCACCTTGTTACAACTTAAATTTCTTGTAAATAGGGGCAATTTCCTATATTAGTGCTCAAACTTAGATAATCTTCATATTTAAATGAGTAAATTAATTACCGCGCTAAGTCTTACGGCTTTTATTCTGGTATCAGAATCTACAGTTCAGGCGCAACAAAAACGATTGGATTTTGATCAATCTTGGGGAAATCGAAATTCATTAACACAAAATGTGAACGGCTATCCTGGCTGGGCAAACAATGTAGCTTATCTAGAGCGTGATGCTCAAGATGGTAAAACGTATCAAGTTGATTTGAAAAGTGGTAAACGTGAACTGTACGTAATTCCGGCTAAATCATCTGTCAAAGTATACATTTCAAAAAATGATATTTTTATTCAGGACGGTAGTCAAGCTGCTAAACAGTTGACAAGCTCGCCTGATGTTGCAGAGCAAAACCCAACACTTTCGCCAGATGGCAAACTTGTTGCTTTTACACGTAAAAGTGATTTGTATGCGATTGATTTAACGACAGGCAAGGAAATTCGTTATACTACCGATGGTACAGATGTTATCTACAATGGTTGGTCATCGTGGGTGTATTATGAGGAGATCTTAGGAAGATCAACTAATTATAAAGCTTTTTGGTGGTCGCCAGATAGTAAGAAGTTGGCTTTTATGCGCTTTGATGATACAAAGGTGCCTATGTTTCCAATTTATGTGTCGAAAGGTCAACACGGTTATCTAGAAGAAACGCGTTATCCTAAAGCTGGAGATCCAAATCCAGAAGTTAAGGTCGGTTTTGTAAATGCTATTGGTGGAGAAGTGACCTGGTCTGATTTTAACGAAAAGGATGATCAATATTTTGGCCAACCTTATTGGAGTTTTGATAGTAAAAACATCATGGTTCAATGGATGAATCGTGATCAGAATAATTTGAAATTTTATCAAGTTGATCCTAATTCTGGGGCTAAGAAAGAAATTTATGATGAAAAACAATCTTCGTGGATTAATTTAGATCATGAAGAGCGCATCACCTATCTGGCCGATAACAAACACTATATATTAAAATCAGATAAGACAGGCTGGGCTCATTATTATCTTTATACTTTAGATGGTAAGTTATTAAATCCAATTACATCGGGTGATTGGCAGGTGACTTCATTAGAGTATATCGATGAGAAGGCAAAAGTAGTTTACTTCATGGCACGTAAAGAGAATTCGGCACGTTATGATCTATATCGTGTTGACTTTTCAGGTAAGAATATGAAAAGACTGACATTTGGTGATTATTCGCATGATGTAAAAGTATCTCCTGACGGACATTATTTCATAACTAATTATTCTAACGTAAGCACACCTAATAAGGTAGCACTAGTTGACAATAAGGGTAAAATTGTGAAAGAACTGGCTGATAGTAGAGCATCGGATTTTAATACCTATAAATTTGGTGAGACAAAATACTTTACTATAAAGTCTGATGATGGACAGTATGATTTACCTGTTGTCGTGACTTATCCGACGGATTTTGATGAAGCGAAAGAATACCCTGTTATTTTCAGTATATATGGTGGTCCTGACGCAGGTACTGTGAAAGATACATGGAAAGGTACAAGAAGTCAATATTGGGCTAATGAGGGCGTTATTCAAGTGTCGGCTGATCATCGTGCATCTGGACAATTTGGAAAACAGGGCGTAGCACTTATGCATCGCAATCTGGGGCACTGGGAAATTATAGATTATTCTACCGTTGCGAAATGGTTTAAAGCAAAACCTTGGGTAGCTAAAAATAAATTTTTGATTACTGGCCATAGTTATGGCGGTTATATGACATGTTTAGCAATGACTAAAGCCGCAGATGTTTTTGATTTTGGGATAGCTGGTGCTCCTGTGACATCATGGGAGTTGTATGATACCCATTACACAGAGCGTTGGATGGATACGCCACAAGATAATGCAGAGGGATATAAAAATGGCTCTGTCTTAACTTATACGGATAATTACAAAGGTGTTTTGAGAATTATGCATGGCGATATGGACGATAATGTGCATTTGCAAAATACCATGCAATTGGTTGATGCTTTGACCGATCGTTCTGTACCTTTCGAGTTGATGATTTATCCTGGTAGTCGTCACGGATTTGAAAGATCTAAAAATGCATATGATTTTAAAGAACGTGTACGTTTTTACTATCAGTATTTATTAGAAAAACCGGTTCCAAAGGACTTTAAATAGAGGTGTACCTATAACTAAAGCCTTCTCAGAATATTATTTGAGAAGGCTTTTTTGTTTTGCTATCTTTTGTGTGTAAAAAAAGATGAAATATTGAGTTGTTAAATTGTTGATAACCAAAAATTATTTCATCTTTGTGTAATTTATTTTTATTTCGATGATTCAGTTTCTCAAGGAGAGCACTTTTGCTGTTAATGAAGTTTTAAGCAGATCAATTCATATACTAAAGGGACATTATTTCTCAATAGGGGGATTGTTATTGTCTATTTTTTTATTGTTTGTTGTTGCTCATGAATTAACTTTTTATTTGGAGACCTCAAGTATACTTCTCAAAATTCCTTTGATGCTGTTATTTGCTGTAACTTTATTGGGCTTACAATTGTTTCTGTTTAAATTTATTTTGAATTTATTGGATCATAAAGAGCATGTGGGTGTTGTTAAAACATGGCCTTCCTGGGCAGAATTAATTAATTTTTTAGGTGGAATTGTCGTTTTTACATTAGCTTCTATATTGATTCTTTTTTTTGCTATGATTGTTTGTTTCCCCCTTATCTATATGGGTATAGATACGGAGGTGGTATCATTTGAGATCGTACCAAATGTAGGAGCAATCTTATCCTTCTTTATATTGCTTCGTATCTCATTCTTTCCTTTTTTTATTATTGATAAAGGAATTAGTGTCATGAAGTCTTTGCGTTGGAGTCTGGCGATTACGAAAGGAAATATAATTCGTTTATTTTTAATTTTATTGAGTTTAGCTTTTATTAGTGTATTAAATATTTATTGTGTTTATATGGAGTATTCCATTATGGCAATTATATTTAGTTTAATAAATTCATTTTTAATTATCCCGTTAACTTCTGTTGTCTATACAGTTGCTTACCGAGATATGGTTCAAGAATATAAGGGTAGTGAAGATCCGAGTATTTTAAGTAATATATTTTAATAAATAATTTTGATTTTGAATAAAAAAGGAATTGCGGTTTTAGGTTCAACGGGTAGTATAGGTACACAAACCTTAGATGTGGTACGCGCCTTTCCTGATCTTTTTCATGTTGTAGTATTGACCTGCGGTTCAAATGCTACTTTGTTAGTAGCGCAGGCATTAGAATTTTTGCCTGACGCTGTTGTTATTATCAATGAAGAACAAGTTGATTTTGTTAAATCAAAATTAGGACATACTCAAATTGCGGTTTACTCAGGTATGCAGGCTTTAGAAGAAGTGGTACAGTTTGAGTCGGTTGATGTTGTTTTGAATGCCATTGTAGGTGCTGCTGGACTCAGACCTACTGTTAAGGCTATTTCCTGCGGTAAGGATATCGCACTAGCTAACAAAGAAACACTGGTTGTTGCGGGTGAATTGGTGATGAGCTTAGCTTCTCAATATCAAGTTAAGATGTTGCCAGTCGACTCGGAGCATTCAGCGATTTTCCAATGTTTGGTCGGTGAAGAAGCTAATCCGATTGAAAAAATATATATCACTGCCTCTGGAGGACCTTTTCGTGGAAAGGACCGTTCGATATTGACTTCCGTAACAAAGGAACATGCTTTGAAACATCCGAATTGGGTAATGGGTGCTAAGATTACGATTGACTCGGCTTCATTAATGAATAAAGGACTTGAAGTAATCGAAGCAAAATGGCTTTTTGATCTGAAAGTAGACCAAGTTGATGTAATTGTACATCCTCAGTCCATTGTACATTCGCTTGTACAGTTTCAAGATGGATCTTTAAAAGCACAACTCGGATTGCCAGATATGAAGTTACCGATACAGTATGCCCTGTCTTATCCAAATCGTTTAAAGAATACTTTTGAACGGTTTAATTTTATGGATTATCCAGAATTAACTTTCGAAAAGCCAGATTTGGAAACTTTTAGAAATTTGGCATTAGCTTATGATTCTTTACGAAAGGGAGGGAATAGTGCCTGTGTACTCAACGCAGCAAATGAAGTCGTTGTCGATGCATTTTTGAAGGATAAGATTAGTTTCTTAGGAATGAGTGATGTGATTGAAACTGTATTGCAAAAAGTAAATTATCTTGCGAGACCAAGTCTAGATGACTATATTGAGTCCGATTATGCTGCAAGGAGAGTTGCGCAAGAAATAATCAATTAAGTAAATAATTATAGAAGAAGATACATGGGTGTTTTAATTATGGTGGCACAAGTCATATTGGGCTTGTCAATTTTGATCGTATTGCATGAGTTGGGCCATTTTTTAGCGGCACGCGCTTTTGGAATTAAAGTAGAAAAATTTTATTTATTTTTTGATGCATGGGGTGTCAAATTATTTAAATTCAAATATAAAGACTGTGAATATGGTATTGGCTGGTTGCCTTTAGGTGGCTATGTTAAAATTGCTGGTATGATTGACGAATCCATGGATACTGAGCAATTGAGTGGAGAGCCTCAAGAATGGGAGTTTCGTTCAAAACCAGCTTGGCAGCGTCTGATTGTGATGCTGGGTGGTATCATTGTTAATGTCGTTGTCGGTGTTGTTGTGTTTTGGATGTTAACATTTAAAATGGGCACTACGGATATCAAGAATGATCAATTGGTGAATGGTATTGTACCTGGAGAAATTGGTAAATCAATTGGCTTGCAGGCGGGTGACCGTATTTTGGCTATTGATGGTACTAAGATTGAAAACTATTCAGATTTAATTAGCTCTAAACTATTAATGGGAGGAGTAGATCTGACTGTAAATCGTGCTGGTGTAGATACAAAAATTCATGTTCCAGCGGATATTTTAAATACTATTGCGGATAAAAAAGATGAGAAGTTTATAGAACCACGGATGAAGATGACTTCTGTTGCAGGAACTCAGCCAGGTTCAGAAGCTGTTAAAATGGGCTTTATTAAAGGCGATAGTATCATTGCAGTTGACAATACGCCAATTCAGTTTTTTGATCAGCTTAAAGATCAATTGAAAGCGAAAGTTGGAAAACCAGTTGAACTGAAAATCGTACGAGATGGTCAAGAACAATCTTTAAAAGGTGTTGTGCCTTCTGATGCGATTTTGGGTTTCAATGTTAATCCGGATCAAACCATTAAAACATTTACGATCCATTATAGTTTAATGGAGTCTTTGCCAATGGGGGCAAAGAAAGCATTCACGGTTATTACTGATAATGCAAAAGGATTTGGTAAGATATTTAAGGGAGAGATTCGTGCCGATAAAGCTTTATCAGGTCCTGTAGGTATTGCGCAGTTGTTTGGTACTGAAGTGGACTGGGTACGCTTCTGGTCATTAGTAGGTATGTTGTCTATGGCTTTGGCATTCATGAATTTATTGCCTATACCGGCATTAGATGGGGGGCATGTTGTTTTCTTGTTGATTGAAATGATTCAAGGAAAACCATTAAGTGAGAAATTCTTAGAGAAGGCACAGATGGTAGGTTTCTTTATTTTACTTGCTCTAATGGTCTTTATTTTTGGAAATGACATTTTTAAATTATTCAAGTAAGCAATATAAAGTTTATACAAGGGAGGGTCTTACTTAATTTGTAAGACCCTTTTTATTTTTAGATATTTGTAGTTATGGACGGAAAAACAAGAGCAACGATTAAACCAGGTATGTTGGTTAACATTATCTTGAAAAAAGATCAGCGATCAGGAGAGCTTACTGAAGGTATTGTTAAGGATCTTTTGACATCAGCACCGTTTCATCATAGAGGGATTAAGGTTCGCTTGATGGATGGGCAGATCGGTCGAGTTGCAGAGATTATTGAGGATGATTTTTAACCTATCGTAGTACGATAAAAAAGCTTCTAACCAAATAGGATAGAAGCTTTTTTTATAATACATTTTAAGAAATTGCTCTTTCGATCTTCATTATATACCAGATTTATAACTGGTCTTAGATGATCGGAAATATCTTCTTTTGAATATCTATTTTAAAATTCTTTTGTAGAGAATCAAAAAATAAATGATTGCTTGGATTATTTTGAAAAACTAAATAAGGAATCTCTATAATCTCTTTTTGTGTTTTTATTCTAAAGTACCCAAATAATAATCCTTTTGTATTTTGGATTGATTCAATTTGTTGCACTGCCTTAACATCTCGTAACAAATTAAAGTGATAAGGGTCTTTTGTCATAGATTCAATGATTACATCTTCAGTTTGCTTATTATACCAAATTACTTGACTGCTCGTTTTCTTTAAATGATTCTTAAAAAGAAAAAGATAACCAATCATGTATATTGATATTGGAAATAGAAATAGTAAAATCTTTATTTTGATTATCAGGGCAAGCATAATAATCAATAAAATTGCTCCTATGCCTACATTTTTCATTACCTTTTGAGATGTATCTGCTATGACAACTTTGGATGTATCTATTTTTTGATAACCATTTTTTACAATAATAGCTGGACTATTGGTTGCGGTAAATGACGCGGACAGCTTTTTACTGATGTAGTACAATAAAAATAAAATAAGTCCAACTATTAATATAACTTTGGTCATGACAGTTTATATGTTAATACTGTTCATTATCATTTGGATAATTAACTGATTTTACATCAGCTACATATTGTCCTACAGCTCCTGTTATTTCTTGATATAATTGTGCATATTGTCTTAAAAACTTAGGTTTAAAGCCTTTTGTCATACCTAGCATATCATTGACAACTAGAACTTGTCCGTCACATTGGTTACCAGCGCCTATACCAATAGTCGGTATCGCTAAACTTGCACTTACTTCGGCAGCAAGTGCTGCTGGTATTTTTTCCAACACGATGGCAAAACAACCTGCTTCTTGCAGTGCTAGCGCATCGGCCTTTAATTTTTCGGCTTCATTATCATCTTTAGCACGAACACCAAAATTTCCAAATTTATTAATTGCTTGTGGTGTTAATCCCAGATGTCCACAAACTGGTATTCCCGCATTTATAATTTTCTTAATGTTGTCAATGATTTCTAGACCACCTTCCAATTTAAGGGCGTGTGCTCCCGACTCTTTCATGACACGTACTGCAGATAAATAGGCTTGATCGATACTTCCCTGATATTCGCCGAAAGGAAGATCTACTACAACCATTGCTCTAGTTGTACCTCTTACAACAGATGCCGCGTGGTAGATCATCTGGTCTAAGGTGATGGGCAGTGTTGTTTCATAGCCTGCAAATACGTTCGCAGCGGAGTCGCCTACTAAAATGATATCGATGCCACCTTCATCAAGTGCTTTTGCCATGGTGAAATCATAACCTGTTAACATCGCGATTTTTTCATGACGATGTTTCATTTCCTGTACCTGTACTGTAGTGATACGTTTTATTTCTTTATTTACAGACATTACTGATTTGTTTAAATTAACCAAAATTAGAGAAATTCGTTGAATTAAGGTCATTAATTATTGATTTTAAAATGATAGTTTGGTAATTAGCAGATTAAATTGCTTTGATTTTACTATTTTTGCAGGATGAGAGAAAACGAAACTCGCTTATTTAAATTTCCAAAATTTTCCGATCTAATTGTTTTTGAAGATGATAATTTGATTGTTATCAATAAACCCCCTTTCATTGCTTCGTTAGATGAACGTGAAGGAGGAGAGATCAATATTTTACGATTAGCAAAAAAATATTACGCAGATGCGCAGATTTGTCACCGCTTAGATAAGGAAACTTCTGGACTATTACTGATTGCTAAAAATCCTGAGACCTACCGTTCCGTTTCTATTGAATTTGAAAGACGTCGTGTCAATAAGGTATACCATGCTATCATTGCAGGCACACATACATTTACGGATTTAAAAGTTGAGTTACCCATTTTAAATCAAGGAAGCAAAAATGTGTCAATAGATCGCGCCAAAGGTAAGGCGGCTACTACAATTTTTAATTCTATACGTTATTTTAACCACTATACTTTAGTCGAATGTAAGCCTATTACAGGCCGTATGCACCAAATTCGTATTCATCTAGCCACACAGAAAGCTGCAATTGTGGGGGATGATATGTATCATGGAAAACCGGTATACTTGTCACAGATTAAAAAACGTGGGTTTTCTTTGGCTAAAAATGAAGAGGAACTACCAATTATGAAGCGCTTTGCTTTGCACTCCCGGTATGTTGACTTTACAATTGATGGAAAGAAGTTTGAGTTTGAAGCCCCATATCCAAAGGATTTTGCGACTTTGCTTAAACAGTTAGAAAAGTTTGATTCTTAAATGTCGATCATGAATCCGAAAACAAAAAAAATAATTGGCAATTCAGTATTTGTCGTTATCATTCTTTTGCTTTTGTGGCCAACAAGTAGAGCTTATTTTCAACAAGGCTTAATGAAAATTGGTTTATTTAAACCAACATTGGAAGAACCTGAAAAATTAGATTCGCAGATTTCTGTTCATAATAACATTTCTTTTAAAAATGATAAAGGGGAGATCGTGCACATGAACGATCTAAAGGGTAAAGTTGTATTCATTAATTTTTGGGCCACATGGTGTCCTCCTTGCATTGCAGAAATGCCTTCTATTGCTACGTTATATGAACGATTGAAAGGTAATAGTGAAGTTGTTTTTCTGATTGTAGAAATTGAGGGGGAATCTGAGAAGGCAAATAAATTTATGGCGGGTAAACAATTAAATTTACCTGTTTATTATCCAAATTCACAAATTCCTAAAGAATGGTTAGGTGGTTCTATACCAACAACATTGATTATCAATAAGCATGGTGAGATTGCTACTAAACATGAAGGTTTAGCAGATTATTCTCGCCAGGAAGTTTCAGATTTTATAATTGAATTAACAAAAAAATAAGTACAGAATAACCGGTATGACTAGAGCAGAACTTATTCAACAGATTAAGATAAAAAAATCATTTCTTTGTGTTGGTTTAGATACAGATATTACAAAAATACCTGAGCATCTACTGGCAGAGGAGGATCCAATTTATACGTTTAATAAAGCCATTATTGATGCTACATCAGATTTGTGTGTCGCATACAAACCGAATATCGCATTTTATGAGAGTTACGGTATTAAAGGATGGCAGTCTTTGCAAAAAACTTGGGAGGCTTTACCTAAAGACTGTTTGAGTATTGCTGATGCTAAACGTGGTGATATCGGAAATACATCAAAAATGTATGCACAGGCATTTTTTGATGAAAAGCAATCGGGATTAGGTTTTGATTCCATTACGATAGCACCATATATGGGAAATGATTCTGTTACTCCCTTTTTGGATTTTGATGGAAAATGGGCAATTGTACTGGCATTGACATCAAATGCAGGAAGTCTGGATTTTCAAAATTTTAAGAATGAATCAGGTTTGCAGTTATTTGAGCAAGTCATTGATAAAGTGAATACATGGGGAACAATTGAAAACCTGATGTATGTAGTAGGTGCGACCCGTGGTGAAGGTTTTATTAAGATTCGTGAGCATGCTCCCGATCATTTCCTTTTAGTTCCGGGTGTTGGAGCGCAGGGAGGTTCTCTTCAAGATGTCTGTCAATATGGAATGAATAAGGATTGTGGTCTTTTAGTAAATAGCACAAGAGGTATTATCTATGCTTCAAAAGGACATGATTTTGCGGAGAAAGCAAGAGAAGAGGCTTTGAAATTACAACAAGAGATGGAAGCCGAATTAATTAAGGCTGGAATTATTAGATAATTCTCACATATCGGCATATTGAAAAGCTTCAGATCGAAAGGTCTGAAGCTTTTTTTTATATATTTAAGTGATTAATCGTGATTATTCATAAAGAAGAAATTGTAAATTTAAAATATAAAATAGATAACAATGAATGTAGTGAGTACTCTACTATTAGCAAGTATGCTAGGGACAGGCTGTGTGGTCTACGCACAGGAGGCGGAGACTGCAGTAGAGACCGAAGAAAATACTTCGACCATTTCTAGCGATGATAAGTATGAATTAGCATGGAATCTTAACAAGTCTGAACAGCATGAAGAAGCTTTAAAAGTTATCAATAGCTTAATCGCTAAAAATAAGGAGACTAGTGCTTATTACGAAGTGAAATGCTACATCTTAATTGCACTGAAAAGAAATGCAGCTATTATTGAAACTGCCACGAAGGGTATAGCAATAGATCCTGATAATCATTCGTTTTACGATATAAGGGGTAATACTTATTATTTTGATTTAAAACCCGAATTAGCAAGATCTGATTATCAAAAGGTGCTTCAATTGGAAAAAAATAATGCTCGTTATTATAATAATTATTTGAAGCTACTTAATTAGATGCGCAAGGATGATGAATTGATAAATGTATTTAAGCTTTTCGAGAATAGCATGGTAAGTGGAGAAGATATCAAAGAACCTCGATTTATAGCTGATGTTTTCTTTTATGGAGCCTTGGCCTATCAACGTCAAAAAGATAATTTAAGAGCTGTTGAGCTTCTTGGGAACGCAATTAAAAAATCTCCAGAAGCAGCAATGTATTACAATAATAGAGGTTTGATATTTCAAGATCTAAATAAGCTGGAAGCTGCAAAGAAGGATTTGGATAAAGCTATTGAATTGGATCGTGATAATCCTGTTTATTATGAAAATAGATATGCTATCTTTTTTGATTTAAAGAAATATCAAGAGGCGCAAAATGACCTATTAAAAGTAATTAGTCTGGGAAATTCTGATCTAGATATATATGCTTCATTGGCACTGACCTATGATGTTCTTAATAATTTTCCAAAAGCTGCTGAATATTATGATTTGGTTTTACGTAAAAATCCAAATCAAACAATGATTCTAAGTAACTATGCTTATGCTTTATTTGAATTGAATCAAATATCTAAAGCTATTGAAATGTTTGAACGGGCGCTTGTTACTGATCCTGCAGAGGTTGATATTTTGGTAGGTCTAGCAGTCTTATATCACGTTGATGGGAAAGAAAATAAGTCTAAAGATTTATTTCAGGACATTAAAATCAAGACAAAATATGAGGCAAAAAAACAGCTACTAGAAACTTTGGAAAAGGAAGATTATAGATTTTCTTCAAAATTTAAAGCAGCATGGGAAAACTGTTTTAGTGATTAATGTTATTTAAGCCTGATCAAAAGGTATTATTTTTTTGCAATAAAAAAGAGGGTGTGTTTTTATACAGAATGAGTATTTTGAGAAGATTTAAGTCAAATTTCCTTTCTATAAATTCATATCAAATGCGTAACTTTGCGCCATGCCAGAAAAAATTATAATTCTTGACTTTGGTTCGCAATACACGCAATTAATCGCGCGTCGTGTAAGAGAACTTAATGTGTATTGTGAAATTCACCCATTTAACAAATTACCTGAATTTGACGAGACTGTAAAAGGAGTAATCCTTTCGGGAAGTCCATATTCAGTAAGACAAGAGGAAGCTCCTCAAATTGATTTTAAATCAATTCAAGAGCGTTTTCCTTTATTAGGTGTTTGTTATGGTGCACAATATATCGCTCAAAAATCAGGAGGTGAAGTATTACCTTCAGAAATCCGTGAATATGGACGTGCTAATTTGCAATTTGTGAATGCTGAGAATGAATTATTAGCGGGTGTACCGGTTCAGTCTCAAGTATGGATGTCTCATGGTGATACTATTAAAGAAGTTCCTTCAAACTTTGAAATTATCGCAAGTACAGATAAAGTACGTGTAGCAGCTTATCACATTATCGGTACAAGAACTTTTGGTATTCAATTTCATCCAGAGGTGACCCACAGTACAGATGGTGTTGTTTTATTGAAAAACTTTGTTGTTGAGATCTGTGGATGTGCCCAAGAGTGGACTCCAGATGCTTTTGCTGAAACAAGTGTTGCTTCTCTGAAAGCGGAGTTAGGTGACGATCACGTAATTTTGGCATTATCAGGAGGAGTTGATTCTACTGTTGCAGCTGTTTTATTACATCAAGCCATTGGCAAAAATTTGCATTGTATTTTTGTTGATCATGGTTTGTTACGTAAAGGTGAATTTGAACAGGTTTTGGATTCATATAAAAACATGGGACTTAACATTAAAGGTATAAACGCAAAAGAATTATTTTTTGGTCGTTTAGCTGGTGTTTCTGATCCTGAACAAAAACGTAAAATTATCGGTAATTCTTTTATCGATGTTTTCGATGAGGCAGCAAAAGAAATTCAAAAGGAATTACCTGAAGGTATTGAGGCAAAATGGTTAGGTCAAGGTACTATTTATCCAGATATTATTGAATCGGTATCAGTTAAGGGTCCTTCTGCGACTATTAAATCGCATCATAATGTTGGCGGTTTACCTGACTACATGAAGCTGAAAGTAGTAGAGCCTCTGAAGACTTTATTTAAAGACGAAGTAAGACGTGTTGGTAAAACATTGGGTGTAGATCCTGCTATTTTAGGCAGACATCCTTTTCCAGGTCCAGGGTTAGCTATTCGTATCTTAGGAGATATCACTGAAGATCGTGTACGTATTGTACAAGAAGCTGATGATATTTACATCCGTAATTTGAAAGAAGCAGGATGGTATGATAAAGTTTGGCAAGCTGGCACGATTTTTCTTCCTGTTCGTTCTGTAGGCGTGATGGGCGATGAGCGTACATATGAGCATGTTGTTAGTTTACGTGCTGTAGGTTCATTGGACGGCATGACTGCAGATTGGATTCACTTACCTTATGATTTGTTGGCAAAGATTTCAAATGAAATTATCAACCACGTCAAAGGCATTAATAGAGTTGTATATGATATCAGTTCAAAACCACCAGCGACGATTGAGTGGGAATAAAATTGCTCTTGCAGTAGCATTGGCTTTAAGTCTTGCAAGCTGTACGACAAAAAAAATAGGCGTACTTCGCTCACCTTCTAGTAAAGGTGAGCAGGGTACTGTTTCTAATAATAGCGGTAAAACTGCTGCTGAACAGGCTGAAGAAGCCAGAAAACTCGAAGCTGCTAAAGCGAGTGAAAACCTTAAAAATCAAAAATCAATTGCTCTTCTCTTACCTTTTCAATTAAACCGTATCGCAGGTATGCGTCCCACGGCTGAAGACGTTAAAAGATCGGCTTTAGCGTTAGATTTTTATCAAGGGTTTCAACTTGGGTTGGAAGAATTAGGGGAAAAGGGAAGTAAATTTAGTTTAAAGGTTATAGATTCTGAAGATGATAATTTTAGAAACACATCTTTAGCTGCTTCTGCGTCTATAAAAAATGCCAATTTAATTGTAGGACCTGTTTATCCAAAAGAGATTAAAGCATTTGCACAAGCCTTTAAAGAGAAAAATATTTTACAAATTTCACCTTTAGCGGCAACTTTGGCTTCCGAGTTTGCGATTCCCAATCTAGTGTCTTTAACACCTTCTATTCGTGCTCACTCTGAAATTATGGCGAAGCATGTAGCCAAGCAATATGCTTACGGCGACGTGGTTTTGGTTTACAATATACAAGATGGTGATAGTAAACAGTTTTTGGATAACTTTGCTTCTGAGGCTTTGGGCTATAATAAAAGTCTGCAAATAAAAGTTGTGACTTCTATAGCTGAATTAAACGAAAACTTAGTTGTAGCTGGGACTAATCATATTGTCTGTGGTACTACAAATAGAAATCAGATTAGAGCATTGTTAGCAAATATGGACGTGCAAAGCAGTGAGTCGGGTTATGCTTTTAAGTTGTATGGTCACCCAAATTGGGCAAAATTATCTTTTGAAGATTACACGAATATTGATCGTTATGAGTTGACCGTGACGACATCAACATTAGTGGATGAAAATGCTGAGCGAACAAGACGATTTAATCAAAAGTATAAGAATAAGTTTCAGGTAATTCCGTCAGATTTTTCTTATAAAGGTTACGATGCCGCTATTTATTTTGGAGGCTTAATTGCTAAGTATGGCGATGACTACGCGCAACATCTGGTTAGGGAAACCTATTCTGGAATAAATAGTGATTTTAGTTTTGATTACTTTCCTGAGTGGGGATATGTAAATAGAGGGGTTCGATTTATGGTGTATCGTAATAATAGTTTTGATAGGAAGTAAAGATGAGTGATTTTAGTGAAAAAAGAGTACAGCAGCAAATTCGTAATTTTGAAAGAGCAATGGATGGTTATGAAGGGAATGAGCCGTTTGCTCGTTATCTAACATCCTTTTTTAAACTTAATAAGCAAATGGGGTCAAAGGACAGAAAATGGACTTCCCGTTTGTGTTATAATTATTTTCGATTGGGTAAGGGGGCAACGCAGCTTTCTCAACAAAAAAGATTAATCATTGCGGAGTACTTATGTGAAACAGAAAGTCCATTTGTCGCTTTATTTGAACCTGATTGGAATTTAAGCCTATCACTGGAAGAAAAAATAGCTTTTTTAAAAAAATTAGAATTATTGGAGCTTGATACCATTTTTCCTTTTAAAAATTACCTTTCATCTGCGATAGATCAGGTTGATTTTATACAAAATCAATTCTTGCAACCTGACTTATTTATTCGGATTAGAAAAGGTAAGGAAAAGTTTGTGAAAGCTATTTTTGAAGCGGAACAGATCGGTTATAAATTTATAACGGAACAAACTGTTGCTTTAGCAAATGGAACTTCACTACAGCGGTTTAAGGATCTCGACGGTGTAATCGAAGTGCAAGATCTTTCTTCTCAGCGCACCCTTGAATTTATGGATGCTTTGCCGAAAGAAAATTGGTGGGATGCCTGTGCCGCTTCTGGTGGTAAGGCCTTATTGTTTCTAGATAAGCATCCAACTATTAATTTATTGGTTTCAGATGTTCGTATGAGTATTCTGCGCAATTTAGATGAACGTTTTGAAAGGGCAGGTATAAAAGCTTATCGAAAAAAAATAGTTGATTTAACGAAAGATACTACGCCTATTTTGGGTGCTGAGCTTTTTGATGGAATTATTTTAGATGCTCCATGCACAGGTTCAGGAACTTGGGGTCGTAGCCCTGAAAATATGAGTTACTTTAATGCAAAGAAGATCGATGAGTTTGCCACACTGCAAAAAGAAATTGCTAAAAATGTTTCATTGCATTTGAAAGTGGGTAAACCGTTGGTATACATCACTTGTTCTGTTTTTGAGAAAGAAAATGAGGAGGTGATTGCTTATATCCAAAAAGAACTGGGGTATAGTCTCCATTCTTATAAGGTATTAAAAGGATATTATGAAAAGGCAGATAGTATGTTTGTTGCTCGTTTAATCAAACTTTAATAAAATAAGAAATTTATCATAATAAAAGCCATTTGCATATCGCAAATGGCTTTTATTATGATAGAACTATTAGCTTTGAATTAGCTTATTCACATTTACCCGGTACAACGAGCACAGGACATGTTGCTTTTCTAATTACAGCTTCAGAAACGGAGCCCGAGATAAAATGATCAAACCCTGTTCTACCATTTGATCCCATTACGATGAGATCAGCTGACCACTCATGAGAAGTGGCCAATATCTCTTCTTTTACCGAGCCTATTCTATTGAATAAGAAAACTTCATTAGCGCCTTCAAACTCTTGTCCTAGTTCTTCTAAGTATTTTTGAGCATTCTGCTGCTCTATTTCCGATACTTCGGGTATGATGATTGGTTGTTGACCTAACAGCGGATCTGCACCATAGCTGGCAGGAGAAGTGGGAGAGGTAACCGTCACTAAAGCTACTGAAGCTTCAAATTTTTTAACCATTTCTTTAGCATAGGAAATCGCTTTATGTGAACATGGTTCATCGTCCACAGCAACTAATATTCTGGTTATTTTTACAACATTGGTATCCATGGTTCTGATATTAAAGTTTATATTCGTACATATTAATAACTTGAATATACGGTTTTTTGTTTTAGAAATATGGAATTTGGAATATGTAATTTAACAATTGTACCATTGCGGGCGGAGGAATCACATCGGAGTGAAATGGTTTCACAATTGCTGTTTGGAGAAGCTTTCGAAATACTGACGAAATCAAAGGATTGGACAAAAGTTCGTACTGAAATGGACTCTTATGTCGGTTGGATACAGAATGGACAATTTTTAGCAATAACAGATGATCAGTATGAGGAATACCAGTCGTTAAGTAAGATAAAGATCGGTTTTGCTGGGGGGCATCTTATCAATAATGATCTTTGTATACAGCTTTTACATGGAACTATTGTACGAAAGGATTTTCCTTATATTGGAGTAGATCATTTAGTAGAGCTTAATGCAATTGAACTGCATTTTGAGCAAGAAGACTTCATCGAGCAGGTTGCAATACTCGCAAAGCAATACTGGGAGGTACCCTATCTTTGGGGAGGGCGATCTAAATTTGGAATTGATTGCTCCGGTTTCTCACAATTGATTTATCAATCCTTTGGTATTTCCTTACCAAGGGATGCTTATCAACAGGTTGAATTAGGGCAGACAGTTGACTTTTTGTCAGAGATTCAAGTTGGTGATCTTGCTTTTTTTGATAATGAAGAAGGTAGGATAAATCATGTTGGTATTATGCTGGACTCTGAAACCATTATTCACGCTTCTTCCCGTGTTCGAATAGATAGGATGGATCAAGAGGGAATATTTAATAGGGATTGGAATAAATACACGCATAAGCTGCGTATCATCAAGCGCTATGTTTAAAAAAGAAAGGTCCGTCTATATTGAGACGGACCTTTCTTTCTTTATTTTCAAATATGATTAGAATTTGAAAGTTAAACCAAATTTAGCTGTATCAAAAAAGTTGTTAAAACTGTTGATGTTAGCATTGAATTCGTTTGAAGATTTACCTCCATCTTCTTTAGCTGTACCAAAAGATAATAAGTCTGTTAAACCAAAGTTGATCGCGATGTTTTCAGTAACGAAGTAATTCATCCCTAAACCAGCGCCAGCACCAAATCCTTTAACTTTAGGAATGTCTGTAGTTGTTGTACCGTTGTTAACTTCTCCAGTTCTTTGTTGATAACCAGCTGCCAATTGCGCATAAGTTTTAAAACGTGATCCTAAATCTAAAAAGTAGTAACGACCATAAGCACCAACTCCAAAGTTGCTTGATTTATTGTACGTATCGTTTGTACCAGAATAGTTTGTTTCTTTTAAGTTTCCAAAGTTGAAATCTAAACCAACTGCAACTTTATCAGATACGAAATAACCTACAGATGGGTTGAAGTTGAATGAGTTTTCTTTCTTTTCAGCTGTTTTATTATTTTTTGTGTTTGCTGAGAAATTACCTTCTACAATAAAGTCAGTTTTTTTGAAACCAAATTCTTGTGCTTGAGATGCAAAAGTTAGACCAGCTACTGCTGTTAGAGTAAGTAATAATTTTTTCATTTTTTTTAAAGTTTGTTTTTACAATATCCATAGTCAAACCTTTTGACTATTTGATTGATATTATCAATATAGATACCAAATTGATTTTTCAATGTCATAGAAATGTATTGATAAATTGTGTTAATCGTAATTTAAACGTTTTCAGAGGTTTAAAAATTGACATTATGAAAAAATAATTTATAATATATTTTGATATTTATATTGATTTAACTTTTTGTGATAAAATGTCAGTTTTTATTATGACACAAAAAAAGACCATATGTCAGTGCTGACATATGGTCTTATAATTATTTTATTATTTAATATTTCTAGTCGAAATATTCTTTGATCCGTTCAAAAAATGATTTTTCAGATTTACCAGGTTGTGGCTTGAAATTCGGTGATTCTTTCAATTTCTGTAAAATCTCTTTTTCGTCAGATGAGACCGCTTTAGGCGTCCAGATATTCACGTAAATCAATTGATCACCTTTGTGGTAAGAATTGACTTCAGGAATACCTTTTCCTTTTAGTCTTAATATCTTGCCGGCCTGGGTTCCTGGTTCAATTTTAATTTTTGCTTTACCATCAATCGTTGGAACTTCAACGCTTGTTCCTAATGTAGCATCTACAAAATTAATATATAGGTCATAAATAATATTTAGACCATCTCTTTTTAATGCTTCATGAGGAATTTCTTCAATGAGGATAATTAGATCACCGGCAACACCTCCGCGAGGAGCTGCGTTCCCTTTTCCACTCATTGAAAGCTGCATACCTTCACTTACACCAGCCGGAATGTTGATCGCAATTGTTTCTTCACCTCTTTCTAATCCTTCACCTCTACATGTAGTACACTTTGCGGTAATTTCTACCCCTTCACCATTACAAGTAGGACAAGTGCTTGTAGTTTGCATCTGGCCTAAGATTGTATTGGTTACGCGGCGAACAGATCCTGAGCCGCCACAAGTATTACAAGTGTGGAAAGATGATTTATCTTTTGCACCACTACCATCGCAGGTATGACAGTTTACTTGTTTATTTACTTTTACTTTTTTCTCAACACCTTTAGCAATTTCTTCGAGTGTTAATTTTACTTTAATGCGAAGATTTGTTCCTTTAGCAACACGACGGCCTCCTCTTGAGCCTCCGCCACCGCCACCGAAGAAACTTTCGAAAGGATGACCACCTCCACCAAATATATCTCCAAATTGGCTAAATATGTCATCCATATTCATGCCACCACCATAACCGCCTCCGGAAGCAGAGCTACCCGCATGACCAAATTGATCATAGCGTTGTTTTTTCTGAGGATTGCTTAATACATCATATGCTTCAGCAGCCTCTTTAAATTTTTCTTCAGCTTCATGATCACCAGGGTTTTTATCCGGGTGATACTTTACGGCAAGTTTACGGTAGGCAGATTTAATTTCTTTTTCATCTGCACCACGAGCTACACCTAATATATCGTAATAATCTCTTTTTGACATCTTTTTTATCTTATTGACCTATAATTACCTTAGCATGACGGATTACTTTATCATTTAAATAGTAACCTTTTTCAATAACATCAATAACTTTATTTTTCAAATCTGGAGTAGGAGCTGGAATAGCCGTTATTGCTTCTTGTAAATCAGCATCAAACTCTTTACCGACTACATCCATTTCTTTTAAACCTTGGTGTTCTAAAGTTTGTCTGAATTTATTATTGACGATCTCTATACCAGTTTTTATTGATTCAACATCTGTTGCTGTTTCCATTGCTTTTAAAGCTCTGTCAAAATCATCGACTGTTGATAATAGTTTTGTGATCACATCTTTTCCAGCAGATTGAATTAATTCAACACGTTCTTTACTTGTACGCTTTCTGTAATTATCAAATTCTGCTGATAAACGTACATATTTATCTTTTGCCTCTGCTACTTCAGCACTTAATTTCTCTTCAACAGAAAGTTCAATCGTCTCTTCTTGATTTTCCGTTGTATTATCCTCAATAGGATCTTGAATCGTCTCGTTATTATTCTCTTGTTCGCTCATTTCTTCTTAATTCTATGTGGGAAACTAATGTTCTTTCTCTAAAATCTAATTACAGTCAAAGTTGTTGCCAAAATGAAAAAATCCGACAGCTTGTCAGTAACCGGGAGAATGGACTAACAAAATGTCGGATGATCAGGATTTCTGTCAGTATTGACAGTTATATTTCTACTTGATCTAGCAATACCCCATCAGCGGTTTTGATGATGCGTGCAGGCATATTACGGATTATTTGGTAATCATGAGTTGCCATTAAAACTGCTGTTCCAGAAGAAGCGATATCCCGTAAAAGCAATACAATTTCTTCAGAAGTAGCAGGGTCAAGGTTTCCTGTTGGCTCATCGGCCAATATAATTTCCGGATTATTAAGGAGTGCCCGTGCAATAACAATACGTTGCTGTTCTCCTCCTGAAAGTTCATGAGGCATTTTTTTTAATTTCGAGCGAAGTCCTACTTTTTCGAGCACATCGAGCATTCTGTGTTCAATTTGCGTTTTATCTTTCCAGCCGGTGGCTCTAAGTGCAAATTCTAAATTTTTCTCTACAGAGCGATCTGATAATAAATGAAAATCTTGGAAAACGATTCCTAACTTACGTCTCAGGTAGGGGACATCATTTTCATGCAGTTTTTTTAAATCAAAACCTGCAATTAGTCCTTCTCCGTTACCAATATATAAATCGCCATAGATTATTTTTAGCAAACTACTTTTTCCACTTCCTGATTGACCAATGAGGTAAAGAAATTCGCCTTTATTGATATTCAAATTCACATTCGATAAGACCAAATGTTTTTGTTGGTAGATATCGACGCTTTTTAATGTGATTACTGTATTTCCAGACATTGAACTATAATTCTAATTTTTTTATTTGTCCAAATGGCAAATCCTTTACCATTTGCATAATGTACGCTGACTTGTCTCCGAGACCAATTTTGTCCAAAGATTTGTCGGGGCGATCAACCCTAAAATATGCTAAAAGAGTGAATGAATCATCTCTTAATTGAACATAGTCAGGGATTTTGGCAACTCCTTTTACTTTGATTATATACATCTATTTACAAAGTTAGTACTTTTTATTTCAAAAAATCCTTCCACGAATATAAGGCTATGCTTACTGGTTTGCAAATAAAAATTCTAGTGTATTGACTCCATCAGCATAATCATCTAAAGCAGGATTTTGTCCGGCACCGAATTTAAAAGCTGGTGTTTTGATCGTTAAAGGTGCTTCTGATGTAACACATTGTAACCGGTCTGATAAGGTGTTTAAGTGCTGAGAAAGATTGTCTAAGTTATCATACTCTTCAAAATAAACTACAGCTAAGGGTGATGCTATTTTGTCATCTTGTTTTAATAATAAAAACCCATTATCATAATGCTTGTCACCATTTATTAAATAAATGGATTTGTTATAATCGTAATTATTATTGTATTTATAATGTGTGTTCACATCTTTAAAAGATTCAATTCCTTCATAGAAATGACTTATGTCATAATTTTTTGGGATAAATATTTTAGATACAGAACGACATCCCAGACCGTAATAATCAAAGATATCATGGCCTAAAGCTTTTAGTTGCTCGTGCGATTCTTCACCTGTAATGATGGCAATGCTGTTTCTGTTTTTTCTAATAATATGTGGTTTTTTTCCAAAGTAATGTTCAAAGTAGCGCGAAGAATTGTCAGAACCCGTAGCAATCACTAAATCAAAATCAGTTAATCTATCCACTAGTTGCACGCGATCTTTAAATCTTGGTTCAACTTCTATCAATTTCTGAATCACATAGGTTGTTAGAAGAGCATCGTCTGAAGAAACCTTAATTTGTGCTTTAAAACCAGCGACCAATACGCATAATATATCATGAAACCCTACAAGAGGTATATTGCCCGCTAAGACTAAACCTACAGTTTTGTCACTTTCAATATCAGGATATGGCGATAACCAATTTTCTAATAGCTCAAGGTCTAAATTTGCTTTCCAAGAAGTAAAGGCTTTATTAACGTGTTCTGCGGTATACCATGCATTTTTATGATGAGCAGTTGCAACTAAATGTTGCAGCTCTGCATGATCATTAATGAACAAGTTCGCAAGTTTTGCAAAACCTTCTAATCGTTGTTTCTTTGTCAAAATGTAAAAATTAATAAACGTGTATACACAAATTTGTATTATATTTGTGTTATTAATACAATCAGCGAAACCAAGTTACTCTTAATTTAAACGTGTAAAATGATTTGATTGTATAAATGATAGTACAAAAATAGTTTTTTATCATAATTTTGAGGTTATAAATGGCGATTAAAATTACAGACGAGTGTATTAACTGTGGTGCTTGTGAACCGGAGTGCCCAAATAATGCAATATATGACGCTGGAGTGAGTTGGAAATTCTCAGATGGGACGGCATTAGATGGAGTTATTGATTTTGGAGATGGAGTAACGTTAGATGCTGACGATTCTCAAGCTGCTGTATCAGATGAAGTATATTACATTGTTTCGGACAAGTGTACAGAGTGTGTTGGTTTTCATGATGAACCACAATGTGCAGCTGTTTGTCCAGTAGACTGCTGTGTAGATGACGAAGAGGTTCGTGAATCTGAAGAGGAGCTATTAGCAAAGAAAGCCTGGTTACACGCTGAATAAAAGCATCGCTTTTAAAATAAAATTTTGAAAAAGGTAGAATATGAACATATTCTACCTTTTTTTATGTCCTCAAGTATCCAATAAATTTGCTGTTATTATAATCCGCCATATTAATATTTGTGAAAGCCTAGTATTTTTTTATTTTTGTACTTTACCTTATAAAAAGTTTGCCGATGTATAAATCAAAAATGGGGCTAATTACCCTTGTTTCGGTGACAATTGCTGCACTTATTGCGATATGTTACGAATTTAGTTGGGTCAATTTTTCTCCATCATTTTTAATGGCAGTAAGATGGATTGTTGCTACTGTGTTGATTGTTAATGCTCTTGTTCGGAAGAATCTAACAACTTGGATTTTGACCTGTATGATCTTGGGTATTTTTGTGGGTTTAGATTTTCCAAATATTGCCATATCATTGCAACCGCTAAGTAAAGGTTTCATTAAGTTGGTGAAGACGATCGTAGGACCGATCTTGTTTGCAACGTTAGTTTATGGTATTGCTGGTCATTCTGATTTGAAACAGGTTGGTCGTATGGCCTGGAAGTCTATGCTGTATTTCTTTTGTGCTACGACTTGCGCTATTTTTATTGGTCTTGGGGCTATAAATCTGACTAAAGCTGGGGTTGGTGTTGATGTTGCACATATGCCTCATGAAGAACTGCCAAAAACGCAAATAAGTAATGACGCACAGATTTTAGAAACTTTACCAGATCATGTTCATCCTGTCTATAAGTTTATGGCATTTTTTAGAGATCTTTTTCCCGAAAATATTGTAAAAGCAGTGTATGACAATCAAGTTTTACAGATCGTGGTGTTTTCAGTTCTTTTTGGTATTGGATTAGCAATGGTTGATGAAAAGAAAAGAAAACCATTGGTTGATTTTACGGAAAGCCTTTCAGAAACAATGTTTAAGTTTACGAACTTAATCATGTATTTTGCTCCAATCGGAGTTGGTGCCGCAATGGCTTTTACAGTTGGTCATTTGGGAGTAGATATTCTGAAAAATCTATTCATGTTGTTAGCAACTTTGTATTTAGCATTATTAGGTTTCCTAACTTTTGTATTGTTGCCTGTTGCACTTTATCTGAAAATCCCTGTATTAAAGTTTATTAATGCGATTAAAGAACCTGTTTCTATTGCATTTGCGACGACAAGTTCTGATGCAGCTTTGCCCAAGGCTATGTCTGCTATGGAAAAATTTGGAGTACCTCGTAAGATTGTGTCTTTTGTTATTCCTACAGGATATAGTTTCAATTTGGACGGAACGTCATTGTATCTATCTTTGGCAGCGATATTTGTTGCTCAAGCGGCTGGAATACATTTGACTTTTGGAGAGCAGTTAATGATCGCATTTACATTAATGATTACTTCTAAAGGGGTTGCCGCAGTTCCCAGAGCATCATTAATTATATTAATTGCTACTGCAGATCAATTTGGTTTACCAACATTTGTGATTGCGGCTATATTAGGAATTGACGAGTTGATGGATATGGCCAGAACTTCGGTCAATGTGATCGGAAATTGTTTAGCTACAGTTGTTGTTGCTAAATGGGAGGGGGAGTTTGACGAAGAGGCTCCATATAGAGATGATCATGGCCAACCGGAATTAGAGGGATAGTGCTATATCTTTTAAAAGCCAGAAAAGGGATCTTATAACAAGTATAAGATCCCTTTTTTATGAAATAAACTTACCATCGACATAATACCAGATTCCATCCACTTGTTTGAAAGTGGATCTTTCATGATGAATCTGTAAATTCAGCTCCGAATCCAAGTAATGTGCCTCAAATTCGACAATATTGGAATTACTAAATAAAATGCGGAGCTGCATCCATTTTGATTCCTTTGCCCATCTTGCAATTTCTATTTTGTTTTGCAACTTACGAGTTTCAGAATGAAAGCTTGTATATAAAAAATCAATATCTTGAACAACAAATGCGCTATATCTTGCACGCATTAATTGTTCTGCAGTTTTAGCTTCTTTTTGGTCTAAATGAATTATTTTGCAACAATTTTCATAAGGAAGTGAATTGCCACAATGGCATATTGTATTTTGTTTTGTCAACGTATTAAGATTTAAATATAGGACAAAAGTAAATAATGATTTTTTCTTTTTAAATGAATCGTGTTTATATAAATATTTAGGAATTTCTTAGCTGGACTAAACTTGTTAAATTGATATTTTAACAAGTTGATATTGAGTTTATTTTAACGTTATTAACAAATATTAACAACCTTTCATTAATCTTATTATAAAAAATAGAGTCCTACCTATAAATAATTGAAAAACATAAATAAAGGGAGGAGCAGGTATGAAAAAATTAGTTTACTTGACGGTTTTAGTTGGCGGTTTGTTTTTTGTTAAACCTGCTACTGCACAAGTTAATGTGAGTATTAACATTGGTAATCAACCTTCTTGGGGCCCAGTGGGGTATGATTACGTAAGGTATTACTATATTCCAGAAATTAATGTATATTATGATGTAATCAATCGTCGGTATACGCATTATCATGGTAGAAGATGGGTTACCAGTAGAAGCTTGCCTAGTCGATACCGTAACTTTAATTTTTATAATACCTATAAAGTAGTTGTCAATGATAGAGATCCATGGAGACATCACGATCGGTATAGAAGAGATTATGGTCATTACGCTCATCGCAGAAATCAGGTAAGTATAAGAGACCATAGAAGTAATTATGATCGTCCACGTCACAATGACCGTTATGATAATCATCGTGTCGAGCGACATGAAAATCATAGAGATCGATCGGAGCATAGAAAATCTGACAAGAAAAATGATAAAAGAGGCCACGATCGTCACTCAGAAAGAGGTGAGGGACATGGAAGAAGATAGTGAATAGTTTTTTATATGTTAATTGAAAGGGAGGAAGCTGTAGTTTTCTCCCTTTTTTTAATTAAAACTCTTTTTTTAAATCGGATAAGCTGTTTCACTTTTAGTTTCCGATAGAACAAAATAGGTTTGTACGGTGTTCACATGTGGGAGTACGGCTAAGCGGTATCGTAAAAATTCGTGATAGGCCTGCATATCTTTAGTTGCTATTCGAAGCATAAAATCATAGGATCCAGCCATCTGATAACATTCCATAACTTCCGGAAATTTAGCAACTTCTTTTTCAAATTCATTTAAAACCTCGGCTGTATGTGCTTTTAAGAATACCTGTGAAAAAGATATGAGACCCATGTTTATTTTTTGCCGGTCAAGAATAGCAACAGTTTTTTTAATATAGCCTTGTTGTTTCAGTTTTTTTACACGCTCATGTATAGCGGCGATAGATTTATGTAATCTAAATGCTAGTTCCTTATTGCTAAGTGTAGCGTCATGCTGTAAAATTCTTAATAGTTTGGTGTCGGTTTCATCAAGCATCATTTTGTATTTTTTATTGATATGAATGTAATGAATTGGTTGATTCTGTAATATTTCTTAAATATATCATTATTTAGATAAAATTTACTGATTTAATCATTATGTAGTGAATATTATTTTGTTTTATGTCAATTTTGCTGATAATGTTAGGTCTTCGAATGATTGTGGACTGATATTGTTTAAAATAATAAATCATGAATAACGAATTGATGTTTAGTAAATGTTTGTCACCCGAGCTTGATAGTAGGTTTAAACATTTATGGTGTTTAGTAGGAAACACGCCTATGCTGGAGCTGCAATACTCATATAAAGGGAAAGCTGGGAGGATTTATGTGAAATGCGAAAATTATAATCTTACAGGGAGTATCAAAGACCGTATGGCGCTATATATTATGTATAAAGCTTACATGAATTGTCAAATTCAGCCTGACGATGTTATTATAGAAGCTACTAGCGGTAATACAGGTATTTCTTTTTCTGCTATTGGTAAAGCTTTAGGACATCAAGTGAAAATTATTATGCCCAATTGGTTGAGTAAAGAACGCATCGATATTATAAAAAGTATGGGCGCAGATATTCAGTTGGTTAGTAAAGAAGAAGGTGGTTTTTTGGGGAGTATTGAATTAAGTGAGAAACTAGCGCAGCAAGGAGGGGTCTTTTTGCCCAGACAGTTTGAAAATCAATTCAATGCCGAAGCTCATGAATTAACGACTGGTCGTGAAATTGGTTTACAGTTAGCCTCACAAGGTTTAGTTGCAGATGCTTTTGTTGCTGGTGTAGGCACAGGAGGAACGGTTATGGGAGTAGGCCGTCATCTTCGTAGCTTAAATCCTCGTGTAAAGATTCATCCTTTGGAACCCGCTGAAAGTCCAACGATGTCCACTGGATATAAGGTTGGCTCGCATCGTATTCAGGGTATTTCTGATGAGTTTATTCCGGCTATTGTGAAAATGGACGAGTTGGATGAGATCGTTTCTGCTTCAGATGGTGATTCTATTATAATGGCCCAAAAATTAGCAAAAGAATTGGGCTTAGCTGTAGGAATTTCTTCAGGAGCGAATGTGATTGGAGCAATTAAATTAAAAGAGCAATTAGGGGAAGAAGCTGTTGTTGTCACCTTATTATGCGACGATAATAAGAAATATTTGAGTACAGATTTAGTAAGAGAACAACCTGCAGCAGCTGGATATATTTCAACAGATCTCTCTTTCACTGGATTTAAACCTATCAGTAGGTTAGCAAAATCTCTTTTTAATACTGAATCGATATAAAGTTTGTTTCAGCCTAATCGCATATTAGGCACTATGTTTATTTTAAATAGAATCTATTACAATGGGATTTCTCCCATTGTAATTAGGTTTAACCAATTTGTAACCTGTCACTCGGCATTATAATTTAATTATTTATGAAAAGTTTTATCATAAAATTATTACTTTTAATAGTTCTTCTTCCAGCTTTTGCGCACGCTCAGGAGGCAGATACTTTACTAAAGATGGACGAACTGGAGTTCGTTGATGGTGGTATTTCTGAAACTTCGATTGATTCTGCAGGTATTGATACTGCACAGAATCTTAAGAAAACTACGGCTGTAATCACAACAGAAGAGCATGCAAGTAGTGAATCTCTGCTTGGAATATTTTTAGCAGGATTATTAGGCGGTTTTACTGCCTTATTAATGCCTTGTATTTTCCCCATGTTACCGCTCACAGTCAGTTTCTTCACAAAAGGAAATCAAAATAAATCGCAATCTTTTATTCGTGCTTTGTTTTATGGTATTTCAATCATAGTTATTTATGTTGTGCTTGGTTTAGCGGTAACGATGATTTTTGGTTCGGATGCCCTTAATGCATTATCAACGAACGGTATCTTTAATTTTTTCTTTTTCTTGATGCTGGTTGCTTTTGGGGCTTCTTTTTTGGGTGCATTTGAAATTAATCTGCCAAGTTCATGGGTAAATAAGATGGATGCAAAATCTGATAAAGGCGGATGGGCTGGTATATTCTTTATGGCAGCAACTTTAGCTTTAGTATCTTTTTCTTGTACTGGACCTATTATCGGAACTTTATTGGTACAGGCAGCTACAAGTGGAGCTTTGCTAGGTCCGGCTGTAGGTATGTTTGGATTTTCTTTTGCATTAGCTATACCTTTTGCTCTTTTTGCATTATTTCCTAGTGCTATGAAAGCCATGCCTAAATCAGGTGGTTGGCTTAACAGTGTTAAAGTTGTTTTAGGATTTTTAGAATTGGCATTTGCATTGAAATTTCTTTCTAATGTTGATTTAGCTTATCACTGGAACTGGTTCGACCGTGAAGTCTTTTTGTCTTTATGGATTGTTATATTTGGTTTAATGGGACTGTATTTACTTGGAAAAATCAAATTTTCTCATGACAGTAATCTGCCACATTTGTCAGTAATCCGTACTTTCATAGCTATTATTGTACTATCATTTACGGTATACATGATTCCTGGATTATGGGGTGCTCCTTTAAAATCAATATCTGCTTTTTTACCACCACAAAGTACGCAGGACTTTGATTTAAATCAAGGCTCATTGATTAGTGGATCGGATGTAACAGACGTTTCTAAACGCAAATATTCAGATTTATTTCATGCACCGCTTGGCTTAAATGTGTTTTTTGATTATGAGGAGGGTTTACAATATGCTAAAACCCATCATAAAATGGTTATGCTTGATTTTACAGGCCATGCTTGTGTGAATTGTAGAAAAATGGAAGCAAATGTTTGGACAGATCCTCAAGTTCGCTCTTTTTTAACAGATCATGTGGTTATCATCCAACTTTATGTTGATGACCGCACTGAGCTTGCTATTGAAGATCAACAAAAAACGAATTCGGGAAAATTGTTGAAGACAATTGGAAGTAAGTGGAGTTATTTACAATCGAGTCAGTTTGAATCCAATTCACAACCTTTTTATGTGCTTATGAATCCTGCAAACCGTCAGGTTTTGGTTAAACCAAAAGGTGCTGATTATGATGCTACTACTTATCTAGCTTATTTAAATGAAGGTTTGAAAGCATTTTCTTTGATCAAATAGTATAATATGACTCATTTGATGAAAAAATGTTTTTATTCCAAAAGAAAAAAGGTTTCATAAAATTGGATTTCTGTTAAATTTAATCTTACTTTTACATCGTTTAAATCATTAGCTATCAAATAGCAGCTTTAGTGGTTTATGTGTAGGGTTAATAGTGAATTATAACATGAAGAAAGCATTCAATCTGGGGTTGTTCCTTGGATTATTATCGGTAACATCTCTTGCATTACAATCGTGCAATGAAGGTGGGAGTAAAAAGACAGATTCGGTTACTATTGGAACTGTTGATAGTATAGATGATATCGATGATTTAAATAAAGATACTGTCGAGAAAGAGATTAAAAAGGATACAATTGCTGTAAAGGGTAAAAAGAGTATTCTTCATCATGAAGTTGATACGGCGAAATTATTAACCGACTCTGTGTCTCCTCGTTATATTTATTTGACTTTTGATGATGGACCTTTAAATGGTAGTCAATTTATTGATTCAATAGCTACAGCTAAGAATATAAAGATTAATGCTTTTTTAATTGGAAAGCATGACCGAATGAGTAAGGGTTTGCATAAATATTATGAACGTTATATGAACAATCCGCTGGTGGATTGTTATAATCACAGTTACAATCATGCAAATAATAAGTTTACTTATTTTTATAGCAACGCAGAATCAGCGTATGAGGACTTTGATAAAAATGAAAAAGAACTGAATCTTAAACATAAGATTGTCCGTCTACCAGGACGTAATATTTGGTACTTTGCAGATCGTAAACGTATTGATATGCAAAGTGGTTCAAGTACGGCCGATTTATTATATCAAAATGGTTACCGTTCTATGGGATGGGATTGTGAATGGAAAAAGGGTAAACCTTCTGGTATGCCAGTCGAATCGGTGAGTTTTATATATCGTCAGATAAATAATAGATTACGTAACGGCACCTCATTTTCGAAGAATAACGTTGTTCTGTTGATGCATGATGATATGTTTCAGACAAGAAAAGCACAGAAAATGTTAAGTGATTTAATCGATAGTTTGAAGTTACATCCAAATTACGAATTTGCACATATGCGTGATTATCCGAAACAGAAATAAAAAATAAGGCTACAATCAAATTGTAGCCTTATTTTTTTAGTTTTGCTTTCTTAAATATTTTGTTAAAATCACAATCGTCTGACCATCGATTTTTCCTTCAATTTGTTCTGTATTATCGAACACAAGTCTAATATTCTTCACGACTGTACCTAAAGTCGCCCGGATAGATGATCCTTTTACATCCAATGTTTTCGTAAGGACTACAGAATCCCCTTCAAATAATTGTTGACCGATACTATCTAAATGAAACTCGACATATCCATCATTTTCATGATCTCCTGTTTGTTTTGCCCATTCTAATGTTTCGTCATCCAGATACAAAATATCTAACGCATCAGAAGCCCACCCCTCGTTTTTTAAACGATTTAACATGCGCCACGCAGCTACCTGTACTGCTGGTACTTCAGACCACATGGTATCGGGCAGGAATTTCCAATATTCAGCTTCTAATTGTGTTGTTTTATTTAACTGATCGGCACATTTCTGACAAACAACAATCGTGTTTTCAGCTGTAGCTTGTAAGTCAGGGGGCAATGTATATAATGTTAAATTATCAGTTGCTTGACTCAATTCACATTTATTTCCCGCTCTCTCGAATAGTTGATTTTCTAGTTTCATTTAAATTTTGGATAAGTTGCAAATGATTTAGGTGCAAACATAATGAATATTTATAATTATAAAAGGTTAACATAACAAATCAAAAAATGCTTAATAATTTGGAATATAATTTGCGATGCTGTACACGATAAAATGTGTATCTTATTTAATATTAATTGAAACTAACTTAAATGATATCAATATGAAATGGCAAGGAGGTAAAAAAAGTGACAACTTCGAAGATAGGAGAGGAATGTCAGGTGGTCAAAAATTAACTTTGGGCGGTGTAGGTGGAATTATTGTTTTAATAATTGGTTTTTTAATGGGAGGAGATCCATCTCAATTATTGCAGCAGGCTCAAAATATGACGGGGACGGAGCAGACTGGACAGCCACGGGAAATTAGTGCAGAGGAGGCTAAATTAACAGACTTTTCGCGTATCGTTTTATCAAGTACTGAGGATGTGTGGACAAATCTTTTTAAGACTCAGTTGGGTAAAAATTATGAACCTACAAATTTAGTTGTTTATGATGGAGGTACCGAAACCAATGGTTGTGGAATAGGAAAAGCATCTTACGGACCTTTTTACTGTCCTGGAGATCATAAAATCTATTTAGATTTAACTTTTAATCAAGAGTTGACGACCAAATTTGGTGCTAAAGGTGAGTTTGCTCTGGCTTATGTAATAGCACATGAAGTAGGGCATCATATACAACAATTAGTGGGACTTTTACCTCAGACAAACAGCATGAGGGGAAAATTAAGTGAAGTTGAAAATAATAAAATTTCTGTCATGACCGAATTGCAAGCTGATTTTTATGCAGGAGTTTGGGCACATCATGTTAATAAATTATCTGATATCGAGATTGACTATAATGATATTTTAGATGGTATGGCGGCAGCTGAAGCAGTTGGAGATGATAAATTACAAACACAAGCTCAAGGCTATGCGGTACCCGATTCTTTTACACATGGTACCTCAGCTCAAAGACGAGCTTGGTTTAAGAAAGGTTATGATTCTGGTGATATGCAAGCTGGAAATACCTTTCAAGATCCCAGCTTAAAATAAAACTTATTGAACGAGAAGATTACAACCACGTATATCACTTTGATCAAAGCGACCTAAGACTTCAAAAGATCCATCATCGTAGATTTTTCCGAGGTCTTGGGTTGCAATAAAAGAACACGAATATCGATTTGCTAAGTCAATAACATTGATAGCGCCTGTTTTTTTATTTTCAGCAAGAGTTAGCGGATCATTTGTTTCCCGAATTAAGATCTTCATCCAGTTGGGGTGTCTGAATATCCCGTTACCATATGAATAGCCCTGTGATAGCAATTCAGTCATTCCATATTCCGAATGTATTCCTGGAACTTGAAAGCTTTTACATAATAAATCATGAATTTCCTCACGGACCATTTCTTTACGTTTTCCTTTCATTCCCCCAGTTTCCATAATGATTAACTCCGGAAATGTCAATTCATATTTTTCAATAAAATCAAGAAGTGCAAATGTCACACCGAATAGCAAGGTTTTCGTGCCTCTTGCTTTTAATTTTATAAGGGTTTGATAAAGTTCTTCATGATTGTATAAAAAATAGTCACTTTCGGGTTGTTGACTATGTTGCATTAAATCATTGATCATGTAGATCAATGAAGAGCCTGTTCGTTCTAAATAGGATGGAAGTAGCGCCAAAATGGCAATGTTGTCTATTTTTCCATAAAATTGTTCAAAAGCAGTGCGAAAGCTTTCTTCATATACTTCTTTTTTAGCCACCAGATGCTTACTTGTGGTGATTCCTGTTGTACCTGAGCTTGTGAATACAATTTCAGGACTGAAGTTGTCAGCTATAATTTCTTGAGATTTGAATAGTTCGATTGGGAGAAACGGAATTTTCGTGTAATGATCTATTGTATGAATTTTCTTATTTAGATATTGCACATACTGTCTGTAAATGCTTGTGTTTTCCATTTGAAAATGAAAAGTCTCCAAGCAAATTTCATTAAATTCTGTTTCATTTTGAATAGCAAATACCCGATTCCAGTTCATACGATTAAAATTTCAGTGCAAATATAGATATATAAAAACTTCTATAATAAAAAAGGTTCTTGAGCTGATCAAGAACCTTTTTATATGTATTATATATATATTATACCATACCACCATCTACAGGCAATACTTGTCCTGTGACATATGTTGAAAGGTCCGATGCAAGAAATAGACATGCATTTGCAACATCTTCTGCTTGTCCCGCACGTTTCATAGGAATACCAGCTTCCCAACCAGCAACAATTTTAGGATCTAAAATATCCGTCATTTCTGTGCGTATAAAACCTGGAGCAACTACGTTTGATCTAATATTTCTTGAGCCTAATTCTTTTGCCACTGATTTAGAGAAACCAATAATACCAGCTTTAGAAGCTGCATAATTAGCTTGACCAGCATTTCCTTGTATACCTACTACTGAACTCATATTGATGAAAGATCCTTTACGGTTTTTCATCATGATTTTAGAAGCTGCTTTAGTGACATTGAATACTGATTTTAAATTTACATTGATCACATCATCCCAGTTTTCCTCAGTCATACGCATTAACAAACCATCTTTTGTTATTCCAGCATTATTAACAACCACATCAATAGTTCCAAAATCTGAAACAATATCATTGATGAGTTTTTCAGCCTCATCAAATTTTGATGCATCTGAACGATAACCTTTTACAGTAGTTCCAAAAGCCTGAAGTTCTTGCTCTAAAGCTTGGCCTTTTTCCACAGATGATAAATATGTGAATGCTACATTTGCACCGTTTTGGGCAAATACTTCAGCAATTTTTCTTCCTATTCCTTTTGATGCTCCAGTAATTAGAGCTGTTTTTCCTTCAAGTAGTTTCATTCTTATGTATTATATGTAATAAGGGTGCTTGCAAAAATGTTAAAAGTATACTACAATCGCAACACTCGGATCAATTTAATTCGTTAATTCTAAATAATAATTTGAATTAACATTCCTCAGGATATTATAATACTACTATTTGTAATGTGGCAGCTATTCATAAAAATGGCTGTGTTAGGGAATTCTTAATAATAGTATGGTATTTTTGAATAAGTGATTTTAAAAAGTACAGTTTTTTGACAAAAGGATTGCGTTAATATAAAAATCTATATTAAATTTGCATCAATCACGAAGACATGAGTAAAAAAACAAAAAATACCAAAGAGGTAGACGTCGTTTTAATTGGCGCAGGTATCATGAGCGCAACTTTGGGCACACTTATCAATGAGTTAAGCCCAGATATTAAAATAGAGATTTTAGAGCGCTTGGATGTTGTTGCAGCAGAGAGTTCGGATGCATGGAATAATGCTGGAACTGGTCACTCTGCATTATGTGAGTTGAATTATACCCCACAACAAGCGGATGGTTCTGTAAAAATTGATAAAGCAATCAGCATTGCAGAACAATTTGAGGTTTCCAAACAATTTTGGACCTATTTAGTTGATAAAGGGGTCATAACAAAACCTGAAGATTTTATTCGCTCAGTACCTCATATGAGTGCTGTTTTTGGCGAAAAAGATATTGATTTTCTTCGTAAAAGATATGATGCACTATCCAAGAATAACTTGTTTAAAGGCATGGAATATACCGAAGATAAAGCTGTTTTGAATGAGTGGATTCCACTTATGATGAAAGGTCGTCCTGCTGATGATAAAATTGCGGCAACGAAAATGATCTTAGGAACTGATGTGAACTTTGGCGCTCTAACGCGTGATTTGGTACAACATCTAGATGCAAAAGATAATATTACATTACATCTTACACAAGAAGTCCGCGACATTGAACGCAATGACAATGGCACTTGGGAGTTGGAAGTTAAGGATTTGAAAACTGGAGAGAAAAGAACAATTAATGCTAAATTTGTATTCATTGGTGCTGGTGGACATTCTTTATTGCTGTTAGAAAAATCTGGAATTCCCGAATCAAAAGGATATGGTGGTTTTCCAGTTGGTGGACAGTGGTTACGTTGTGTGAATGAGGATGTTATTAGAGATCATAACGCTAAAGTATATGGTAAAGCATCTATCGGTGCTCCTCCGATGTCTGTTCCACATCTTGATACACGCTATATTGATGGTAAGCAGGCCTTATTATTTGGTCCATATGCTGGTTTTTCTACTAAATTCTTAAAACAAGGTTCTTACTTTGATTTACCTGCATCGATTAAGTTGTCGAATATTAAACCGATGTTATCCGTAGGTCGGGATAATATGGATTTGACAAAATATTTGATTTCTGAGGTGATGAAGAGTCCAAAAGATAAATTGGATGCTTTGAAGCAGTTTATGCCTACGGCAAAATTAGAAGACTGGAAAATTGAGGTTGCTGGTCAACGTGTTCAAGTAATCAAAAAAGATGCTAAACATGGCGGTGTTCTTGAATTTGGAACAGAAGTTGTATCCGCAGCAGATGGTTCTATTGCAGCCTTACTAGGAGCTTCACCAGGAGCATCGACTTCTGTCGCTATCATGATTAAATTACTGAAAAGATGTTTTCCTGAACGTGCAAAAGCAGACGAATATCGCAAGAAATTGCGTGAAATGATTCCTTCACATGGGCAATCATTAAATGATAATGTTGAACTGTGTGAAGCCACTAGAAAGCGTACACATACAGCATTAAAATTAGAGAATTTTAAAGATTAATTTCTTTTCACCATACTTATGGGGTGCTTGAAGTATTATTTACTGTTACAGGCTGAGATTATACCCAATAACAACAATTGCTCATCACAGTGAGCAATTGTTGTTATATACCTGATCCGGATAATGCTGGCGTAGGGATTTTAATTTCACAAATCGTGCATTTATAGCGACTCCCTAAGTGTGTATTGTTTTTATTTTACACACATATTAAATGCAGTTAAATCAAATTTTAAACGATTTTTTTCAGCAGGTTAAAGCTACATCCCTCGCAGAATGGCTAGCAGTAGGCTTTGGTATATTGCAGGTTTGGTTTGCAAAGTCTAATAAACCTATTAATTACCTTTTTGGTATTTCTGGTATTGTGATATCCATTTACGTTTTATATTTCGCAAAACTATACGGTGAAATTGCCTTAAACATGTATTACTTATTAATGAGTATTTATGGTTGGATTTACTGGCAACAAAATAGTAATCATCAACATATCATATCGACTGCATCACGTAAGGACTGGATTATTGTCTTATTGATATGTATTATAGGATTTACCGTATTCTATTTCGGATTGTTACATGCTACAGATTCAGATGTTCCGCTATGGGATGCCTTGGTATCTTGTACTGCATGGGCAGGCATGTGGTTGCTGGCAAAGCGGAAAATAGAAAATTGGATATTATTAAATATTAGTAATCTCATGGCGATCCCTTTGCTTTATCATAAAGATTTACTACTATTCGCAGCATTGACTGTATTTTTATTTGTGATGGCTTTCTTTGGTTATTTTAACTGGAAGAGAATTCTTAAACGTGAACTAACATATGATACTTACTCAAGATCAAATTAATCTGATAAAAGACCAACAACACGAGGCAATTTCTTTAAAAAAGATGACTGCAAAGCAGTTAGATTTGGCAATTAGTGAAAAATGGTTTAAAATTTGGGTTCCGAAATCTCTTGGTGGATTGGGATTAACTCTTTTAGATGGAGTGAAATTTTTAGAAGAATTAGCCTATCATGACGGTGGTTTATCATGGACGGTAACTTTATGTTCGGGAGCTAATTTATTTGTCGGTTTTATTGATCCGAAAATAGGAACAGAAATTTTTCAAAATCCGGCAGTTTGTTTAGGAGGAAGTGGACGTGCATCTGGATATGCAGAAAGAGCGGATGGGGGATATCGTATTCATGGCCATTGGAAATATGCTACTGGAGCTCCGCATTTAAGTCATTTTACCGCAAATTGTATCATTACGGAAGATGGTAAACCTGTGCTCGATAAAAACGGTCAGCAAATGATCCATTCGTTCTTTTTTGACCGGGATGATGTACTGATTCATTATGATTGGGATACTTTTGGATTAGAATGCACGGCTAGCCATAGTTTTTCTGTTGAAAATCATTTTGTGGGAAACTCTCGTAGTTTTTTGATTAATGAATCTGAAAGTACCTGGCCTGATCTTCTGTATCGGTATCCATTCATTCCTTTTGCGGAATTAACCTTGCTGAGTAATTTTATCGGGATGTATAACCGATTTATAGATCTTGTTGAAAAGTATTATATTGTAAAATCTCAAGATGTAGATTGGTTAAAAGACAAAGGTAAAAATCTGTTTAAACGTTTGGACGAGATGCAATCCGATTTTAATGAACGTAAGAATCAGATTTATTGTTTGACAGAACAATCTTGGGATAATATATTGCAGGGTTTTGAAAACCGGGATGTTTATGAGAAGATCGCAGTTGCAAGCCGGATTTTTGTGTCTGTAATTAAAAATAATACTGTGGAATTATTTCCTGGTTGCGGGATAGTCGCGGCGCAACGCGAACAGGAAATGAACATTGTCTTCAGAAATATTTTTACCGCAACTCAACATAGCTTGTTGCAGCAATAAGACGATTTGTAATTCTTAAAATGTTGTCATTGTGGTTATTGATTTTCAATAGCTTTCTTTAAGTTTATTAAACGCACATAGGAAGGACATTTTTCTAACTCTCTGTTCCAGCGATCAAGTGCCGCTAAGTTTGCCTGCAGAAATTTAGGTAAATCAAAGATATGCATATCCACTGTAATTTGTATTTCATTTGGTAATGAAACCGTATTAAAATATTCTTTTAGCTCTTCAATAGTCATGCATCAAAGATAAAACTATAATGTGACAGAAAAAACTTATGAATGGACAATATTGTAGTTTAATCATCTATATTTATAAGGAAAACTATATTTTAACTGCATGATTATAGAAAAAAGTACTCCTCACGACTTGTCTGCACATATGGAATTGTATGAGCAGGCAATTGCCTATCAACATGCTTTAGGAAAAGTGAATTGGAAAGGATTTGACGCTCGAGCTGTACTTGAAGAGATAAAAAATGGACAACATTATAAGATTGTTCTGGATAATCAAATCGCTTGTGTCTTTTTATTGACAGCTTCAGATCCTATTATATGGCAAGAGAAAGACAAAGATCCGGCAATTTATATTCACCGTATAGCGACAAATCCAGAGTTTAGAGGTCAGAATTTTGTCAATATTATTATAGAATTTGTTAAAGACCTGGCCAGAAAAGAGCGTAAAAGCTTTATTAGAATGGATACCACCGCAGGAAATGAACGCTTGAATCAATATTACGAGAAATGTGGGTTTACAATTGTTGATGTAGTTACTATTAAAGAGGCTGTTGATATGCCAGCTCATTATCAAAATAATTCTTTTACATTATTCGAAATGCTATTATAACATATTTTGGTAGGCTGTTTATGTAGGAAGTTTCTTTTCTTTGTGCTTTAAAAAAACTACAATAAAAGTTTCTGGATTAGTTCTTCTGCGATTTTAGTTTTAATCCCAATTTTCCACCCAAGTATGCCATTGGGATATAAGCTATGGTTAAATCTATTACTGTGTACCACAATGGAGAGGGCAACATAAAGACACTTGCTACACCACCCGCTAGGAAAAATAAAGCTATTATAAAAGCAAAACTAAGCTTTTTGCCTTTTACTAGCCACGTTGTTATACATGCTCCGACTAAAGTTCCGATGGCATGTGCTAAAAAGGGAAAAATAAAATGTTTTGGTTCAAACATATGCATTGATGCTTTTAGTCCTTCTGTCGTGGTTACATCTGCACCATCTGGTGGAGGTATGATAGAACTACTGATTGTAATAAATATCATATTAACTATACTGCCAATGACCACGCCCGCCACTATCGCTAATAAATTTCTCAAAATAGTATTCATAAACCGATTTTTAGGAGATGAAATTTATAATTGACGCTTTCTCAATTATCGTATTGATGTTGAAAGTCTAGTAAATTTAACATATTTTCAGGATATTACTTGCTATAAAAAATTGAAAGTTAATCGAACTAGCACCGTCTAAAAATTACAAATTGATTTTAATATTATTTAGTTTTTAGGGTATAATTTTTTGAAAGCATTATATACTGCCTGGTGTACGATCGTTGCATGTAATTCAGTTGGTAAGTAATCAAATGATAAATTGATATTATTGTTTTGCTTTAATGATTGTGAAAACTTTATTGATTCATTATACATTTTTATATCTTCATCTTTATTTGGAACTCCTAAATATACGCTAAGTGATTTTTTGATGTTAGTATTTAATAAATTTGCCGTTTCAAATAAGAGCTTTTGCTCTCCCCACCATAAACTAGGCGCAATAATAATATATTTAGTAAATAAATCAGGTTGTTTTAAGAGTATTTCAGACGCTAATAGACCAGCTAATGATTCTCCAATAACAGTACGGTGTTTATTAGCGTTATATTTATTTTCCATATAGGGCTGTAGTTCCTTTTGAAGAAATGAAATGTAAGCTTCAGATTTTCCGTATTGTGGAAAATTCTCTTTTTTAAAACCTTCTTTTTCCAGGAAGTCCAAGTTGGACACTGCAAATGTGAAATCTCTCTTTCTGTTCGTATTTTCGATACCGACAACAATTGATTTTGGAAACTGCGCAATCCAGGGTTGTGTATAATAGCGAACGATTCCAACTATATGAATAAAATCTTCTTCTATGCCACCATCTAATATGTAAATTATTGGATATTTAATTGTATCAGCAACATGATATCCTTCTGGTAGATATATGTTTATTGTCCTATTTTCTTTGAGTATTGTAGAGTATATCTGATCAGTTTGTCCGATCGTAATGTTTTTTTGAGCAGATAGGTTATTTGCTGCAAACATAAACGCAATGAATAGTTGAATGTATTTCATCAATAGCTGTATTGTGTTAAAGACACTTATTTTGGTTTTTGCAAAGACAGAATAAGAGTACAAAAAGATTGTTAAAATTACGAGATTATAAAATAGCTTTTAAGTGATAATCGTGTTTTTTTATTTTAATCTATGTAATCATTCAAAATTAGCGGAAAACAGGGGTTTTAGTCTTTTAGGATTTACTTTACTTTGTGTTATTAATTTAAAATTTTATTATACACGTTTTACATGACTAGATTGATTATGACTTTGGGCTTATTATTTACTTCTATAATGAGTTTTTGTCAACAACTGGAAGTTAGTATCATCCAAGGTGGGGAAATAATCTCCAACACTTTTGATCAGTATAAACTTGCTAAATCTCCATTCACTTTTCAAATAAACTCAGAAGGGATGGAAGGCTTTTTAATAGGGGCAACATTGGATAAGGATGTTTATCTCGCAGCATTGGGCATTATTGATCATGAAGTTTCATGGTTTGAAAATACTGGAATGGCAGATGAGCAATTTAATCCAAATCAAACTTTAACGTTGAGTAACGATGTACCAAGTTACTGGTATTTTACATCAGCTCAAGATCATCGGTTTGATCCCAATGCGAAAGGTACTGCTAAAAGCTGGACAGGGAATCGTACTATTGACAAAATCGATATTTTGGAAGCAGATAAATTGATATCAGTTACAGATTTAACACAACCAATTTACGTCATTTTTTATCAAGCTGAATATGATGAAAATTATAGTTTAGTAGATAAAGAAATAGTTTTTAAAGGTGAATTTACTTTTTTGTAAAAGATGTCATTTTCCTTACTTATGAGCCTTGTAAGTAGTATTGACAATCGTTTTTAAATTATATTATTTATTCTTAGATTTCTTTGCTTTGAATTCCTATATACAATAATTAAACACTATAAGCATTTGATTGTTATGTATATAAGTAATGAAGAGATTTTTATGGAGAATGATAAAAAAAGTTTGAATGCGCGTGTTGTTCGATACAATAAGCATTACGGATTTTTAGAAAATCCTCAAAAATTTAGCATAGAGAGTGATCCACATCGATTGGTAATAAGAAATTATGCTTTACGTAATAATAGACGTGAACTATATGAAGAATACATTCGAAATCAATATCCAGAAAAAGTAGTAAAAGAATTAGGAGAGTTTGATTCTTGTTTAATGTATTTAAAATTTTTAAATAAGGAAGAAGCTAAAAATTGGTTTCTATCGAATGATACAAAAGTAGTGGAGTCTGATATAGAAGCAGTGGAAAATGATGCTATTTTGCGAATGCTTTTTGTTGAAGATGAACAGGATCAAAAAGACCTTTTAAACGCAGAACAATCCTATATTTTAAATAGGGTCACTCCAGAATCAATTTTGAAAATGCGTGATAATTTTTGGATTGACACGCGTATATGTTAGTCTTAATAACTATTGATTTTAATAAAAGAAGGAAGCTTTAGCTTCCTCCTTTTATTAAAATGTATTCAAATATCAGTTTAGAAATTTTATTAAATAGCAGATTCTTTACTTTCTTCAAGATAGTTCTCAAGGCTATCATCAAGTTCATCCATCCATGCTGTATGATGAGTTTCTGCTTGAGTTCCATCTATGACCGATGTATAGATTTGATCTCGATAATTTAAAATATTATTTTCTTTGTCCTTTAACCAATTTTTAAACATGCTGCCCACTTTGTCAACATTAAAGTTTGGGTAATTTGTATAACTCATTAGATCTTTGATGTAATTTGTTTGAAAATCAACATGATCTTCTCCTGTTTTTGTAAGTGCTTCATCATCCATCCATTTTTTGATTTCTTTAATGCGTTCTTTTTTAGGTGGCAACGGGATTTTTCCTAGCATGTAATCACGCGCAAACCAAGCTTGTGTATCAAACATATTGAAAGTATAATATTGATCTTGCATTCCTAAAAATATTAGACGTTCATTATGATTAAAGATTACTCCTTTAAACAAGTCATCTGGATATAGACAATTATTGGTTTTTAATCGCATATTATCAGGTAAAAATGGGAATTTATGTTGATAGCCAGTACATAATATGACCGCATCAAACTCTTCTTGACTGCCATCTTCGAAGTACGCTATACTATCTTCAAAATGAGATAATTTTGCTTTCTCCTTTATGCCATCCGGCCAGTTGCAGCCAATCGGACTTGTTCTATAAGCTATTGTCACAGATTTACTTCCGTGCTTGTAGCATTGTACGCCAATATCTTCAGCGGAATAACTACTTCCGATAAGGAGTAAGCGCTGATCTTTAAATTGGTCAGCACCTCGAAAATCATGTGCATGCATAACTGCGCCGGGGAAATTCTCTATTCCTTTAAAGTAAGGGAGATTAGGGGTGGAAAAATGACCAGTACCTACAACTAAATAATCGAAAAATTCTTCAAAAGTTTCATTCTTTTTTAGATTATCAAAGATAACTCTAAACTGTTTTTTGTCTTCAATATAATCCACCCATCTTGCAACGGTATTAAATTGGATGTAATCTCTGGCATTGCTTTGATTGATACGTCCCTGGATATAATCAAAAAGTACTTCTCGCGGAGGGTAGGAGGATATTGTTTGACCGAAATGTTCTGTGAATGTATAATCTGCAAATTCAAGACATTCTTTTGGACCATTTGACCATAAGTATTTGTACATGCTACCATGTAGGGGTTCTCCGTATTTACCAACACCTGTCCGCCAGGTAAAGTTCCACATTCCACCCCAATTGTCCTGTTTTTCGTAGCATTTAATTTCTGGGATGGGATTACCTTTTTTCTGTTCCGATTCAAATGCTCGTAGCATAGCTAGCCCACTGGGGCCAGCACCAATAATTCCAACTTTAAAATTTGTCATATAATATAATTAACATGTATACTCATCTAAAATAGATGAGTGCAATAATTCGTCTTTAAAATCGAATTTTTAATTCTAGACCATACTTCCAAATGAGTATGCAGATGAAGAGATTTTTTTATAATCTCTAAAATAGATGGCAAAAGCCAATAAGATACACAACTTATGCTTTGTTGCGATAAGTAAATGACTAGAAACTATTTTTCAAAAAAAATATCTCTATGCTGTCAATATGGCTAAGTTAACCAAAATTTGGATAGGTATCAAGGATTGGTCAAATGTAACTGCACTATTATTACGAATTTTGATCGTTGAAATTTTTTTTCATTTTGACAAATGATCGAGATGAATTTTTTTATTTTGAGGGACTGCTCAGAAATATTGAGATCTGGAAAAGTCTATATATGCTTCAATATAAAATCTACCCTTAGATCAACAGCTCCTATAGGTACTTCTATTACATTATAACCATTATCAAAATAAGTTTTTTTCATAATTTCAAAAGTATAGAGAGCTTCTTCCCATGATTGTTTTCTTTCATCGTCAGTTGTATAGATTTGCGCCCAAGGGGGAAGTATAAATACAGTGCTATTGTATTTATGGGTTTTTGCATTTTGAAGCGTTTCAGTGGGAATTTTGAAGTTAATCATTTCTGCATAACAAATGGTGTCTACTATACCACGATCAAAGAAGTAAATGTTATCGTTCTTATTGGATATTGCATGATAGCTTTTTATTGATGCGTTAAGCAGTAATAAAGCATATAAATCTTTATTTTTCCAAGGTAAAGCATCTCCTTTTCTTAAAATCTGCTGTTTAATGATTGATCGGGCATCTTCTGCAACTGTAGAATATCCTTTAGACTTTAAAGCATCAATCAAGGTAGTTTTGCCCACTCCAGGCCCTCCTGTGATGACATAAAAGTTATTTTTACGTTTATTCATTTTGTTTTTTGTGTATTAATAATTGTTATTTTTTGAAGGTAAGTTCTTGTACTGATTATAGTTATTTGTTTGAGTAATATCGTAACGGATAGAAGGAGATTCGTAAAGTTAAGTAAATCATTAAATAGGTAGGTTTTGAAATGGAAAATTAAGAGGTGACAAATAAAAAATTTTTAGAAAAATAAATATTTTAATATATTTGCATAATCAGTTATGTAATTGGTTATAGTGTTTAGTATTTATTTTGTCAATATGTCAAACTATTTAAAGAAAACATCTAAAAACACAAAAAGAACGCTACAACAGATGAAAGATCGTGGTGAAAAAATTCCATCACATACTGCAACAAAGATTTCAGATATGCTAAAAATACCAACAATTGGAATTGCTGCTGGCTCTGGAGTGGATGGACAGGTTCTGGTTATACAGGATGTTATGGGAATGAATGATGAATTTTCGCCCAAGTTTTTACGTCGATACGCAGATTTACATACGGTAATGTCTGAAGCTACCCGTCATTATATTGAGGACGTCAAATCAGTTTCTTTTCCCAATCAAAGCGAAAGTTATTAGCGATAAGCAAGTATAAAATTATAAATCAAACAAATAGAATGGATTTTTTTAACAAGACAGGTAAAATGGCTTTAGGTAGCAGGCTTCGATTGCTGACCAATAAAGTAACAGAAGATGCTGCACAGATATACGAACTTTACCACGTGGAATTTTTACCGAAATGGTTTCCTGTTTTCTTTATTTTGGCTGAAGAAGGCGAAAAAACAATAACTGAAATAGCAAATGAAATTGGACATTCTCAACCTTCCGTTACGAAAATAATAAGAGAAATGACTTCTGCGGGATTGGTCAAAGATAACTTATTGACACATGATAAGCGTCGAAATGTTGTAGGTTTGACTGAAAAAGGAAAGAAGTTGAACGATAAGGTACGGGTTTCATGTCAAGATGTCGATGCGGCAATTGAAATGATAATCGAGGAAGCAACACATAATCTTTGGGAAGCAATAGAAGAATGGGAGTTTCTTTTGGAACAAAAGTCTCTGCTTAAGCGAGTAAATGAACAAAAAAAAATACGGGAAAGTCAAGCTGTAGAAATTGTTCCGTATAAACCGGAATATCAGGAGGCCTTTCGGTCGCTCAATGAAGAATGGATTTCTACTTATTTTGAAATGGAAGAGGCTGATTATAAAGCGTTAAATAATCCTCAAGATTATATTTTGGATAAGGGGGGGGTAATATTGGTCGCACTTTATAACAATAAGCCTGTAGGGGTTTGTGCTTTGATTAAAATGCATCAAGAAGATTATGATTATGAAATGGCTAAAATGGCAGTTTCACCGAGCGCACAAGGGAAAAATATTGGATTTCTACTGGGGCAGGCGGTATTAAAGAAGGCAAAGGAATTAGGAGCGCAAAATTTGTATTTAGAAAGTAATACTATTTTAAAGCCAGCAATTAATTTATATCATAAATTAGGATTTCAAAAAATAGCAGGACGAAATACGCCTTATAAACGTTGTAATATACAAATGGCATTGCATTTAGATCGTTCATATCAATAGATTGATTTCATTTTAAGTTTTAGAACTGTTTATCGACTTCATAAATAATCATGACTATTTATGAAGTTGATTCCTAAAAAAAATAATTCGTTTTATTTTTTTTGATGTGAAATTTTGATCTAATTATGATGTTATGATTTAATCATAACTTCCGATTTGCGCGTTTATTGATTACAATTAAAATATGTTAATCGATGTATTATTCAAAAGACAAACTAATTTTATTAAAACCTAGTCCTTTAAGTAAAGGGGTGAAAACATTTAGCGCATTTGCTCGGGTTTGTTGCAATATGTCTGATTTTTTTACCTCGGTTGCAATCTCCTTTTCCGCATTTTTATAGGCTTCATCTACAAGGTCAGCTTCTCGAAAGAATGCCATTTTGGTGTCGTAAACTCGGGAAGATTTATGATCTATCTTTATGTAGCAAATTTCAGGTAAAGGTAAACGCATAGAAACAGAGTCTCCAAAAACTTCAATATCTTCTTGTTTAACTTTTGTTAAATCGATACATCCAACGGCATCTGCTTTTATGATCAGTAGTACACTTGCGTCGGGTAAAAATGTTGTAATATTTTTATGTTCAACAACATCGCTAAATCTATATTTGACCAATTCAAGCTTGCCCATTGCTTCTATTCGCTCGATCAAAAGTTGATGTGTTGTAACTTTTGTAGTTTTGTTTTCAAACTTAGACCATAGCAACCATCCGAAGACCGCAATAATAGCTAATAAGAATATTACTTTTAAAAATCTTGCCATAACTTAATACAATCAATTTATAGACCAACAATTACTTTATATATGTAAAATTTTTATTTCATTACGATTTTATGTGATGTATCATAGCTTAACGTATAGGTATATAATAAGCTACATTGGCTATTTGATATGTGCATATTGTGCATAGAAAAGGTATAGAAGGCCTGTTTGTTTAGTGGATCTAGTATCATCGTATAGTTCATGTTGTATGATACTAGGCTAGTCCTTGTGCGGTGCAAGTGTGATCGTATAGTCCCTGTTGTATGATCCTAGGGTTGTACTTGGGTGGGGGGTGTGCTCATAGAATTGATCGTGTATGATCCTAGATTAACCTATTGTTATTCTTTATAATAGGGTAGCTACATGGTTGAGGATTTTTGTTTATGTATTTTTTGTATTTGTTTTCAGTAATCCGGTTCTATAAAGATTCAGTGCTTCTTGCATGATGTGATTGATCGTAACTAAATCGAAATCTGCGTTGGGATCAACATAAAAAACTTTCATTTTAGAACGATTTCCCGATTCAAGAGCTGGAATATCTAAATGTCTGCCTTCTACCATCATGATATAGGGAATATCTTTTTTTGAATCTATTGACAGATAACAAAATATTCTATTTTTATAGCAGAAACAGGGCATGCCCCATTTCTGCGTTTCTGTTATAAGCGGATCCAATCTGAGAATAATTTCTTTTAATGCTAGTAAACAACTTTTTATTGGTTCTTTTTTACTGTGATAGTAATTCTCAATTGTTTCAAACATAATCAATAGTATATATATTATTCGCAAATTTCTTTTAATCTTGATAAGGCTTTGGGCCAAGTTTCATCAAAGTAAGATAGGTATTCTTCTGTGGTATCTACTTTAACAGTTACATTTGTTATTCCATTATGTTCTTTAAAATGATAGTTCTCTGTACCACCTGCCCAGCTTTCGACTGCAGGTCCCTCTGTGATTTCTATATCTCCATCCAATATACCGTAATGATAAATGGAAACAAATTCATTAGGGATATTTTCTAAAATTTTAGCTACCATACCTTCACGTTTACCATCTTTATTTTGTCCAATAAAGTAAATTTTATCACCTTTATTCCATCCTCCTTCATAATCTGATGTAGGGTTGAATTCGGAAGTCCATAATTTATAGGTTTCTTTATCTAGCATTTTGTGAAATACTACAGAAGCTGGTGCGTGAATATCGATTTGATATGTTTGGTTTTTCATGATTTATTTTTTTGGAAAATTTGGATCTGCTAATACTTCTTCAATCTGTTTGGTGTGTCTAGCACAGTGAGCGGCGATAAAAAGTAGGTTTTGATAACCATCAACTACGCCTGTTGGGTACTCACTGATGTGATTACGAAGGTCATCTATATTTGCATTTTTGATGTATAATAAAACAGGCTCTCTAGCCGCTAGAAAGTCTTTTATTGCTACTTGGCTATTTTTATATTTTCCTGTGGGTTGCAGTTCTTTTGGCGCCTGAAATTTTTGACTTCGATCAGTCATCATGTTTATGAGACCTTGATCAGTTGATTTGACTTCATTTTTCCGGTTAGGCTGTGGCGCTTTTCCCAATTCTTTTTTTGCCATTTCAAATAACAGACTTTCTGAGCGTATGATATGCTCTAGACATTGACCTATTGACCATTTTCCTTCTCCAGGACTAAATTGTAGTTGTGCTTCACTTAATCCTGATATGTCATCTTTTAATGATTTCGTTGTGTATTGAAAATATTGGATTAATGAATCAATATTTCCTTGCTGATTTAAAATGACAGAAGGGGCGTTTTGTTCAGTTATTCGCGTAACGTTATTTATTACAGCAATTTTATCAGCAGCTTTGGCCATGATAAAGGGAAGAGTTATACTCACACCTAGTGCAAGCATAAATTTTATTAGTACTTTCATTTTTTTTAAATTGGTGAAGTGTGCAAATTCCATTGTTATCTAGTTTATTTTTTTAGATCCTGACGGTAAACCGTTCATACTTGTTTCTATTTCAAATAATTAATTTTAACAATTATAGCTTTATTTTGTTTAGCACTGCTTGCCATAGGACAAGAAATAAAAACACGCGTATTGAATAGTAAAAGTGAAGATTTAAATTAGAGAAAAGATTAAAATAATACTGCTCCATCTTAAATAAAAAGAAGTATGTGCTGAATTTCGTTTAAGAATGTCTCTGTATTGTATGATCTTCTAATTATATGTATTATTGTAGCTAGGATAATCCTTATTTTTTATTTGATGAGAATAGGTGCATTCTTAATCTTTGATGAGCGCGCATCCATATTTCACAGATAAGTCTACACATCTGATGTGGATTCAATTGATTTTTTATACGAAATTATTCGAATGCTACGATCACTCCTATGAGAAGAGAGCTCAAGGTCATCTTTTCTTGACATGTAGATGATTAAAATTGATATAATGATCTGGAAACCTGAATGAAAAAGTAAGCCGTGGGAAGGAGACAGATTAGGGTAATTCTCAAATTAATAACGTAGATCGATAATTTAAATGCTAAAAAGATTGTGACATTCCTATTTAAATGGCGCAATAATAATTTATTAAAATAAATGAAAATAAAAAGCTTAGTTACTTTGAAAGATTTTAGAATTGTCAAATCATGGTTAAATAGTACATACAAAACCATTAAATTTGGTCGTATTTGTACAGAGTCTCTACCAGAACGACAAACAGTACTTAATTTAAATAAAACTATAAATTGGCGTAGTCTCGGTCATAGTTTTATTTTTCTCTTTCTTTCGCATGCGACATTGGCGCAAAAAAAACCAGTAGAATATGTTAATCCATTTATTGGAACAACTAACTATGGTACGACTAATCCGGGTGCACAGGTTCCGCAGGGGCTGATGAACGTTTCGCCTTTTAATGTCATGGGGTCATCTTTGAACAAATTTAATAAGGATGCACAATGGTGGTCTACTCCCTATGAATATAATAATAAGTTTTTTACGGGATTTTCTCATGTTAACCTGAGCGGTGTAGGATGTCCAGATATGGGGAGTCTTTTGCTGATGCCAACAACAGGCCGTCTTGATGTCGATTATCGGAATTATGGAAGTACTTACAAAAATGAAAGTGCCGCACCGGGTTACTATACCAATTTTTTAGAAAAATATGGTGTGAAAACTGAAGCTACAGCGACACTACGAACAGGAATTTCCAGATTTACCTTTCCGAAGGGGAAAAGCCATATTTTACTTAATTTAGGTGAAGGGTTAACGAATGAAACGGGAGCTACGATGCGATTTGTTAACGATCGAGAGATTGAAGGTTCAAAGTTATTGGGATCATTTTGTTATGTTAATAATCAAGCTGTATATCCGATTTATTTTGTCTTAAGGTTGAGTAAGAAACCTTCGGAAAAGGGATACTGGAAATTTCAGAAGCAAGGAGAAGTTTGGGAAAACGATTGGAATAAGGATGCTGGAAAGTATAAAGTTTTTACAGCATATCATAACGAAATGTCTGGGGATGATATTGGTGCTTATTTAAGCTTTGAAACTTCTGAAAACGAGCAGGTTGAAGTTCAGGTAGGAGTCTCCTTCGTAAGTATTGAAAATGCAAGACAAAATTTAGATCAAGAACAACCCAAAGGCGGATTTGATCAAATCAGATTAGCCGCTTCTAAGAGATGGAATGAAGATTTGTCGAAAATCGAAGTCGAAGGTGGTACTGAAGATCAGAAAACAGTCTTCTATACAGCATTGTACCATGCGCTAATACATCCAAATATTCTTCAGGATGTTAATGGACAATATCCCGCTATGGAGACCCGTCAAACATTAAAAACGTCAGGAAATCGTTATACTGTATTTTCTCTATGGGATACTTACCGCAATGTCCAACCGTTAATGAGTCTATTGTTTCCTGACCGACAAACAGAGATGATCCGTTCTATGATCGATATTTATAAAGAAAGCGGATGGATGCCTAAATGGGAGCTTTATGGTCGCGAATCTTATACCATGGATGGAGATCCCGCAATTCCCGTTATCGTTGATGCATGGATGAAAGGTATTCGAGATTATGATCATGAAGCTGCATATGAGGCGTTTTATAAATCAGCAACAACTATAGATAGTACCAATAAAATTCGTCCTGATAATGCTGATTATGTAAAATACGGTTACGTACCACTACGTGCCAAATTTGATAACTCAGTGTCTCATTCAATTGAGTATTTCCTTGCGGACTGGAACCTTTCACAGTTCGCGGCTTCACTAGGAAAGAAAGAAGATGCTAAAATGTTTGCTGAGCGGGCAAAAGGTTATAAGCACTACTATTCAAAAGAGTATGGAACTTTTAGACCTATACTTCCTGATGGTAAATTTCTAACCCCTTTTGATCCTTTGCAAGGTGCTAATTTCGAACCAAATCCTGGTTTTCATGAAGGAAATGCCTGGAATTATACTTTTGCCATTCCACATGATATTGCTGGACTAGTGAAATTAATGGGGGGTAAGCGTAATTTTGTGGAAAAACTTCAAGCCACTTTTGATAAAGGATATTTTGACGTTACTAATGAACCTGATATGCTTTATCCGCATATCTTTTCGGAAATCGAGGGGGAGGAGTGGCGTACTCAAAAATTAGTAACGGAGATTTTAGAAACTCATTTTAAGAATGCTCCAGGAGGAATACCTGGTAATGACGATACAGGCACAATGTCTACTTGGGCATCTATGAATATGATGGGAATATATCCGTTATGTCCAGGGAGGCCGGAGTACACGGTTGTAACTCCGGTATTCGATAAGGTGACGATACATTTAGATGCAAAATATCATCACGGTAAAGATAAGTTGATTATCAGAAGGGATCGTAAAGGTGATGCAGGGTTTATTAACGGTATTTCAATTGATGGGAAAAAAGTAAAGGGCTTTAAAATTTCTCACCATGATCTTGTTAATAGTAATGAAATTGTAATTACTACTGGAAATCGTTGATATATGTTTTTTAACAGTGAATTACTTGAAAAAAATAGCCTTAGGGCTATTTTTTTTTTTGATCTCAGTATTCCAACTTAGTTCGATAATCTTTATTCTTTCTAATCATTTGCATCTTTTCTTTAGCTTCATTCTGATTTTTTTTTAATAACTATTGAAGTTGATATTTTTTATTGATGATCGTATAGGATAAAGTAAAAGTATTTTAGGTGGAAGTATTCATTTTTTATTATTTTGTGACTATAATAATAAATTTGAATTATACCTTTTATATTAAATACTTAACGACATTTTACAAATGTAGTTTTTGTAAAAAAAACCATAAAGATGATTAGAAATTTAAACATATGCACCTTAGTAAGTCTATTTTTTGCTATTGGAAACATTTATGCACAAAGAAGTACTAAACCAAATATCATATATATTTATGCAGATGATTTGGGGTATGGTGAGATTGAGCCTTATGGGCAGCAGAAAATAAAAACTCCTAATCTATTAAAATTAGCTGAGAAGGGGATGACTTTTACACAACATTATGCTAGTACACCGGTATGTGCACCATCCCGTGCTATGCTTATGACCGGTAAACATGGTGGGCATGCTTATATTCGTGGTAATTATGAACTTGGTGGATTTCCTGATAGTCTTGAAGGTGGGCAGATGCCCCTGCCGGAAGGCACATTAACCATTCCTAAGATGCTGAAGCAGATCGGATATCGTACAGCTATGGCGGGTAAGTGGGGATTAGGTATGAATAATACACCAGGCAGCCCCTTGAGACAGGGATTTGATTATTATATCTCGGTTTTAGATCAGAAACAAGCTCACAATTTTTATCCAACTCACTTATGGGAAAATGATGTGCGATTAACATTGAACAACCCTGTAATGGATGTGCATAAGGCCCTTAATCCAGCTACAGCGACAGACGCAGATTTTGACTATTATATAGGGAAGGAATATGCAACTGATATAATGGCTGAAAAAGCACTCAAATTTATTTCAGAGAATAAGGAACAGCCATTTTTTCTTTATCTGCCATTTACGCAACCACATGTATCATTGCAGGCACCTCAAGAATATATTGATATGTACAAAGGTGTTTTTGATGAAAAACCTTACTATGGACAGCAAGGATATGCAGCTACTAAATATCCTTATGCAACATACGCTGCAATGATTACTTATTTGGATGCTCAGGTCGGTAAAATAATGAACCGAATCTCGGAGCTAGGTCTTGATGAGAATACAATTATTATGTTTTCTAGTGATAATGGCACGACATTTAATGGCGGTGTAAATCCAAAATTCTTTAGAAGCGTAGGTGACTTAAGAGGTCTAAAAATGGATGTATTCGAAGGAGGGATCCGTGTGCCTTTTATTGCATCTTGGCCAGGAAATATTTCGGCGGGAGTGAAATCTGATTTTGCATCAGCGCAGTATGATATTATGGCCACAATAGCTGCAGTCACTGGTCAAAAAATTGAAAATACCGATGGTATTTCATTATTGCCAACACTTTTGGGAAAAACAGATGAACAACAAGATCATGATTTTTTATATTGGGAATATCCGGAAAACGGAGGACAGATCGCAATCCGTTTAGGGAAATGGAAAGCTGTTAAATTAGATGTCCGTAAGAAAGGCTACAGTAGGACACCTTGGATGATTTTTGATCTTGAAAATGATAGAAAGGAAGAGCAGGATTTAGCTGCTCAGCATCCAGAACTAATTAAAAAATTTGATACTATAGTAGATCATCAACATCAACCAGCACATATAAAAGAATGGGAGTTTATTAATCCAAAATTCACTAAACAGTAATGTTTTAACAGAATTTTCTTACTTTACTTTTGGTCACTTGGGGATTGCGTATTATTTTTCAAGTTACGGAGGTATTTAGATGATAGAAATGAAAAATAAAGAAGAAAAAGCAGAATTTTGGGAATCTGCTTTTGTTGAAAAAAGTGAAATGTGGGGTTTCGAACCAGCAAAAACAGCGGTTTTAACGGCTGATTTTTTTATCAAAGAGCTTGTTAAAAATGTACTTATCCCGGGAATAGGGTATGGTCGTAATGCTCAGGTTTTTAAAGATAAGGGTATGGCTGTTACGGGAATAGAAATATCGAAGACAGCAATCAAGATGGCGAGGGCTCATTATGGATCGGATATGCTGATTTTTAATGGATCTGTTACTGATATGCCTTTTGATCAAAATAAATATGATGGTATATTTTGTTATGCTTTAATTCATTTATTGGACAGCCAAGAAAGAATTAAACTAATTCAGGATTGTTATGATCAACTCCATGTCAACGGATATATGTTTTTTACGGCAATTTCTAAGAAGGCTGATAGTTACAAAAAAGGAAGATATATTGATAAGGATCGTTATGAAGTATTCGAAGGAGTAAAGCTTTTTTTCTATGATGAGCATGCTATTGAATCCGAGTTTAAGCATGTTGGGCTATTTGAGATTGAGGAAATTGATGAAAGTCAACCCTTTTTATTAATAAAATGTAAGAAATCTAATCATTGAGTTCATTATTTAGTTTCGTATAACTAACCGCTCATAGTAACGACCTGTCGATTTATCTATTATTCAATTATAAAGTATCTTGTATGTATGAAGCAAGATCGTTATCTATTTTACTTGGACTGCTTTTTAGTTGTTGTATAATTCGTTGACGTTCTTCTTTTGTTTTATTTTGACTTAATTTCTTCTGCCCTTGTAACTCAGTTACCTCTAACTCGAAGATTACTATACCTTGCATCATTCCCTTTTTGAATTTTTCAGAAAGATTATTCCACTGTTGTAAGTAATCTTTTTCATAAAATAAAATCATTTGCTCTAAAGCGTTGATTTTAGCTTCTTCATCTGTTATAATTTTTGCATTTCCATAAGCATGAACAGCAATATAATCCCAAGTAGGTACGCTTTCTACTTTATCATAATGTAGAGGAGATATATAAGCATGGGGCTCGGTAAAGATGACTAGCGAAGTATTTTTTGAAATATACGCGATTTGTTCATTATTTTTTGCAAAATGGGCAGTAAGAATAAGTTTATCCGAAGTGTCGTTTACAACAAAAGGTAGCTGTGTAGCAATTGGAATATTATTCTTTGCTGTAATTATGGTGGCAAAGCTATATTTTTTCATGAAAGCAATCTGTTCAGCTTCATGCTCAATTTTAAAATTATTGGGTATAAACATAATTTTATTTTAAATAGGATTTATTATTTAGCATATTTTTTTGATCCTGCAACACAGAGTATGACAGCCATCGTTATTCCTATCATATTAAGACTTACTTTTTCATTCAAAAAAATTGATGCTACGGCTAGTCCAAGAAACGGTTGAAGTAATTGTAACTGTCCAATAGATGCAATTCCTCCTTGAGCTAATCCCTTATACCAAAATATGAAAGCTATAAACATGCTAAAAATAGAGACGTATGCTAGCCCGAACCATGCCTTTATGTCTACGTTTGCAAATGATGATGGTCTGTAAAAAAATACTAGGGGTATCATAAATGGCAGTGATAAGACTAGCGCCCAGGAAATTACTTGCCAGCCACCCAATGTTTTTGAGAGTTTCGCCCCTTCTGCATATCCTAATCCACACAGTATCACGGCAACTAACATCAATGAATTACCAAGTGGTGAGGTTGTTATTCCTTGTGCAATAGCATAACCTATTATAAAAAGGCTACCTATTATTGAGAATAGCCAGAATAAAGGTTTCGGCTTTTCACCACCTCGAAGCACGCCAAAACTAGCGGTTGCAAGTGGAAGCAGTCCTAAAAATACAAGTGAATCTGCGGATGTCAGATATTGTAATGCTAAAGCGCTTAAAAGAGGGAAACCAATTACAACACCGACTGCAACTATAAACAAAGGAATAATTTGTTTCTGTGTAGGTTTTCTCTCTTTGAAAATTATTAATCCGCCTAAAGCAAGTACCCCAGCAATTGTGGCACGGGAAACAGTTAAAAATATAGGATTTAAATCTAGTACCGCAATTCTTGTTGCAGGAAGAGAGCCACTGAATAATAATACGCCTATAATGCCATTAATCCATCCGTTAGATCGAATTTTTGTTCCATAATTTATAGCTGTTTTTTTCATTAAATTTTCATTTGATCAAAAGTACATGAACATCATTTATGAGCACAGTATCAGTTTTGATTTATTTAATGGATACAGTTATATTTATATTATGAAAAGAGATTTTTTATACGATGAAATTGCTCGTAAAATCAGTAATCAAATTAAAAGTGGCTTATTGCAACCTGGTGATCGTCTCCCATCAATCCGAACGTTCAGTCATGAGCAAGGGGTAAGTGTGAACACTGTCAAACGTGTATTTCTTGAATTAGAAGCACAGTCTCTTATTCAATCCAAGCCTCAGTCGGGTTATTTTGTTAGTCCGGCGTCTTACCTAAAGATTCCATTAACGGAAGTAAGTAAAACTTCGCTAGGCATTGACAATGTCGAGCCAAAGGAACTTATTAGTCGTGTATATGCAAATATGGGAAAATCAGATCTGACACTATTCTCTATTGGCATTCCTTCTGGTAATTTGTTACCATTAGCAAAATTGAAAAAAGAACTTATTCTCGCTACAAGGGCATTAAAGGAAGGAGGAACTGAATATGAACCAATAGAAGGAAATTTAAAACTACGAAGAATGATTGCTATCCGATCATTAGCATGGGGAGGGAAGTTACAAGAAAGTGATTTGGTAACGACTAATGGAGGTATGCATGCTTTATCTTTATGTTTAATGGCATTAACTAAACCGGGTGATACTTTAGCATTAGAAAGTCCCTGTTATCCTGGTATTTTACAGCTTGCAATAAGTCTAGGATTACAAGTTATTGAAGTGGCAACCCATCCGATTACAGGAATTGATATCGAGTCGTTAAAAAAAATAATACCAGTTATTCATGTATGTCTCTTAGTACCAAATTATAATACCCCGTTGGGAAGCTGTATTCCCGATAGTAATAAAAATGAAATTGTTAATTTATTATCAAAGCATCATATTCCAATAATAGAGGATGATGTATATGGAGATTTGTATTTTGGTTCTACAAGACCTAAATGCTGTAAATCTTATGATACAGAAGGAAATGTGCTTTGGTGCAGTTCTATTTCAAAGACTTTGGCACCAGGTTATCGGGTAGGTTGGATTGCTCCGGGTAAGTATAAAGAGCAGATTTTAAAGTTAAAACTCGTACATGCTATATCTTCAACATCCGTGGTCCACGAAGCTGTAGGAAACTTTTTAAAATCTGGACGGTACGACAATCATCTTAGACATCTTCGAAGTACACTATCTGACAACTTTCAGCATTATGCCCAGACTATCGCTTCATACTTTCCGGAAGGAACTAAAATAAGTCGTCCACAAGGAGGACTTGCATTATGGGTTGAGTTTAATGAAAACATAGATACGGCCGAACTGTACGAATTTGCACTTAAACACAATATAAGTATTGCACCAGGACGGATGTTTACCCTCCAAGATCAATATAATAGCTGTATGAGGCTTTGTTATGGGCTTCCTTGGAACGATGAATTGAAATTTAAACTAAAACAACTGGGTAATTTTGCCAAAATTCTTGATAAAAAAATATAAATAGTTTGATTTAATATATCACTAACCCGTTGTGCATTATGATATAGGGCTATAAATAAGATAAATAAGTTGTTCATTACGCTGATAATCAGTAAACTGTTTTTTCATGCGAGCCGGAGCAGGCTCATGCTTATTTCTTCCATTTCATCAGTTTTGCTAAGTGCAATGAGTTTCAGCCAGAATATTTTTGTTACACAAACGGAGGTTCCTCTCTTTAATTTTTAGGTGCAGCAAACGAAGATCAGATGATTACCAAATTATACTTTTTAACATTATTTGTTCAGTGTTTGTTCAGTGCTTGCTCAGTGATCACTCAGTGTAGACTGCATCAATAATGACTGATTACTGTATAAAAATTGATTAAAAAGTGCTATTACTTAAAATTTGGTATTAGGATGTTTCCGTTTTAATGTTTATCTTAATTATCTATAATTTATCTTAATGATCTATAAACTAATCAGGTAATTATGGCAATCATCAAAAATGGCGTTAATGGGACTGTTTCCGGGAAAGCAGGTTCTGTTGTGTTTGTCTTAACGAAAACAGGAAATTATGTGCGTTCTCTCCCTCGTGTTAAAAAACGGGCACCTACACCTGAGCAACAGCTCAGTAGAACACGCTTCAAAATTGTGAGGTCGCATATTAGTATGTTAAATTCCGTTATCAATATTGGTTATAAGGCATACAGCTATCCTAAGCGGGCATATGATGTGGCGATGTCTTATAATTTGAACGAAGCACTTATTCAGAAAGAAGACGATTTTGTAGTTGACTGGCAGAAATTTATGATTGCCAAAGGAAGCCCGAATCCCATCACTTCCTACACGATGGATTTCGATCAAGAAAATCAAGTGATTCGCGTTACTTGGGAATATGATGTCTATCTGGAGAAGAAGTTTAACACCAGGTCTTACGATTCCTTCTTAATCCTGTATAATGCAGAAGATAATGGGGTTGAATATCCACTTTTGATGAACGACTCGAAAGACTGCTTAATATCTGGCAAACAAAATGTTAAAATCCCGAAACATAAAAAGGAAGTGACTTATGAAGTGTTTATATTTTTTGTAGAGAGCTATGGTGGTGGTAATACAGACAGTATGCACTTGGGTAAGATAAAGGTTTGAGCGGTATCAGGTGTCATTATTCCAGGGTGAATGTAAACTGGAGGTACGACCTTTGAAACAGATTTAATAAATTAAAGAAACCCGTTGTGCATTATGATTTAGGGCTATAAATAAGTTGTTCATTACTCTGATAATCAGTAAATTGTTTTTACGAAAAAACGATTTAGAATGAATAACCTATTCGCAAATTACGAAAGAATATTGGGAGTTTTAAGAGCAATATCAATAATTTAAAAATTAGCACTATTTAAAATGCACAACGGGTTATCGCTAATCATATTTCATTAGGATAATCTAGACCTAAGTCTTGTTGTGGAGCTCATGCTATTTTTATGATTTTTTCAGGGGAATTGTCATTTCAAATTCAATTGTAATAAAACTTGTTACAATATAAAAAATATTCCTAACTTTGTTGACGATATGAATAATACAAGATTTTCAACAGCTATACATATATTAACATTGCTGGCTGATAGTGGAGAAAATTGGGTGAACTCGGATTGGATTGCAGGTAGTATTAACACGAATGCTGCGATGGTGCGGAAAGAACTAAGTGCATTGCAAGATGCAGGTTTTGTCATAGGACGTAAGGGCAAAGAGGGAGGTTCTCGGTTAAATAAGCCGAGTAGCCAAATTTCATTGGCAGATATCTATGTGGCAGTGAAGAATACTGAAGTGCTAGGTAAAAAGAATTTGAATACGAATCCGCAATGTCCAGTCGGTAAACAGATTAATAAGGAGTTGGATCAGCTCTATTCTGATACCGATCAATTGGTGATTAATTCGTTAAAAGGGCTGACATTGGAAAATTTCGCGAAGAAATTTCGTTAGTTTTTTTTTGCTTTTAAATGTAACAAAATTTATTACAATATAGAATTTATGAAAATAGGAATAACAGGTGCAACTGGACATCTAGGACGTCTGGTAGTGGAAAAATTAAAAGAAAGAACTGCAAGCAGCAATTTAGTTGCATTAGTGCGTGACACTCAAAAAGCTCGTGACTTAGGTATCGAAGCACGCTTATTTGATTATAATAAACCGGATACTTTGGTCGAGTCATTGAAAGGAATTAATCATTTATTATTGATATCAGGAAATGAAATTGGACAGCGTCAGGCGCAACATGAAAACGTTATCAAGGCTGCAAAAGAGGCGGGAGTAGAATGGATTGTATATACGAGCCTTTTACATGCTGATACATCTTCACTGGTATTGGCAAATGAACATCTATTAACGGAGGAAATTCTAAAGTCATCGGGTGTGCCTTTTACTATTTTGCGTAATGGTTGGTATACTGAAAATTATACCGCTTCTGTTCCTGCAGCCTTACAAAATGGTGCGTTATTTGGTAGTGCAGGAGAGGGGAAAATAGCATCTGCAGCGAGAGCTGATTATGCTGAAGCTGCAGCAGTAGTTTTAACCAGTGCAGATCAACAAAATAAGGTATACGAGCTAGCAGGTGACTATGCTTACACCTTAGCTGAGTTGGCTGAAGAGATTTCAAATCAAACAGGGAAAGTTATTCCTTATAAAAATTTAAGTGAGTCAGATTATGCGAAAGCTTTAATAGAAGCAGGTTTACCTGAAGGATTAGCAACTGCTATCGCAAGTTTTGATAAAGGAGCTGCAAATGGTGATTTGTATGATGATGGAAAACAGTTATCTACTTTGATCGGTCGTCCAACAACTTCGCTGACTACTGTTGTCGAAGCAGCTTTAGCGGGATAAAATTTAGCGTAGTTCTAAAAAAAGGAGTATCAGAAATGATACTCCTTTTTTTTAGAACTACTTCCTATATCATATTCATATCGTACCCTATTTGAGAATATTTTATAAATTGCATAAAAAGATTTTAGAATGAGTACAAAACAAGATCAGATTAAGCATTGGTCCCGTGTTGAATATTTGCACGAAACTCATACCAATCCCAATATTCATATTAAGGGCAACACAAGTTATTACAGTAACGCCTGGACTGGAAATTTTGAAGAATGTGTTGTTCGTTATTTATATGGAGATGTGTACAGTTTAAATCAATGGGAACCTGCCTGGGTTATAGATCAGTTATATATTGGTTCGTATGTGTGTATTGCGGCTGAAGCTGTAATATTGATGGGGGGAAATAATACGCATCGTTCTGATTGGTTTAGTTTATATCCTTTTGTTGAGTCTATCCTAGAATCGTATCAAAGTAAAGGAGATACTATAATTGGTGATGGTGTTTGGATAGGGATGCGTGCCATGATTCTTCCGGGTATTCAGATTGGAGAGGGCGCTATTATTGCTTCAGGAGCTGTTGTTACAAAAGATGTTGAGCCCTATAGTGTTGTTGCTGGAAATCCGGCAAAGCATATTAAGTTTAGGTTTCAATCGGATACGATTATTGCATTGCGTGATTTAAAAATTTATGATTGGGATGAGGTGAAATTTAAACATTTACAGTCATTTATATGCGGAAACGATATAGAACGATTGATAGAGGAAGCATGCAAATATGAAGCCTCCCTATAATATTTAGTTTGAAAACAATTTAAGAAATTAGAGGTTATTTGTTTTTTTGAGGTTATTTTCTTGTAGCGTTAACATAATTTGTGAAAATTCATTTTTCTTAAAAAAATGATTCTCTTCCAACAAGTGGTTATAGTTGGTGATAGCATTAAATAAAACTTCTGGGTTCTCATCTTGATATTGGTCAAAATTGAAATATAGAATAAATTGGATATATTTTAAGAAAGGGAAAATTTTTATAATTGTACGAACATGAGCTAGCAGTATACAGCTTGCAATAAATTACGGAGATCAATTTGAGTAAAGAAATAGTACGAAACATATTATTGGACCTATTTTTTTAGTATATTTATTCTAATAAAATGAGCGATAATTTCTTAAATTTTATCCCTATTTGAAATCCTAAATATGAAAAAAGTAACTGGACTTGGAGGTGTGTTTTTTAAATGCGAGGATCCTCAAAAGATGAACGATTGGTATGCCAAAAATCTAGGTTTGGAAGCTGGTGAATATGGCGCAACTTTTAAATGGCGCGACCTTGATGATCCATCGGTTAAGGGGTCAACAGCATGGTGTACATTTCCTCGTGATTCTGAATATTTTAATCCTTCTATAAAGCCCTTTATGATCAATTACCGCGTCGAAAACCTTGTTGCGCTGGTTGAGGAATTAAAAAAAGATAATGTCACTATCGTAGATGAAATTTCGGAGTATGATTATGGAAAATTTATTCATGTATTAGATCCTGAAGGTAATATCATTGAACTCTGGGAACCCATAGGGGATCTTGAATAGCATCGTCAAATAAAATAATAGTATGAAAAGTATCGCTGGACATGATGAACGAATAGCAAAAATGATATTTGCATCGGTTTATCCTCATTATCTCGAAAAAGTTGAAAAGAAAGGTAGAACAAAAGAGGAGCTGCATCAGGTTATAAAATGGTTAACCGGTTTTGATGAACAACAGTTGCAGGGTCAAATTGATCAGAAAGTAAATTTTGAAACATTCTTTGAAAATGCAAATCTTAATGTTAATGCCAATCTTATTACTGGTGTAATCTGTGGTTATCGTGTAGAGGAAATTAAAAATCCTTTAACACAGAAAGTTAGATATCTCGATAAGATCATAGATGAATTAGCAAAAGGGAAAAAAATGGAGAAAATTTTGCGATGATTTTGTTAATTATTTGTATATTAGATTGTTGTAAATGATTGTTGTTTCTTTATTTTATTGAAGCTAACTCAATATATAATAAGTAAAGCCGTTTGCATTCGTGTAGACGGCTTATTTTTTTAATAACCTGACTTGATGTTAACAGTGATTAGTAAAAAATAATTTTAACTTTACAGTTGCTCGACCGACTGTGATTGCGTACTATTATCAATAGTCAGCAATCAAAATGAATGAGGATATATAGATTAACTGTTATCTATTCTTCCTAAAATATCAGAACATAAATGATTTAAATCCCATGGGAAAACGCTTACAAATTGCACTCTTTTCATTACTATTTACTATAACTGCCCATGCACAAAGTATAGAGGGTTTAAGAAAAAATATTCAGCAGATCATGCAGAACAAAGATGCTGTTGTTGGTGTAGCAATAAACGGCATTAATCATAGTGATACATTGGGTGTAAATGCCGATAGACGACTTCCTATGCAAAGTGTTTTTAAATTTCCATTGGCGATTGTCATGTTAACAGAAATCGATAAGGGTAATTTTAAACTTGATCAAAAGATAGAAATTACGAAGCGTGATCTTACACCAGAAATTTGGAGTCCAATTCGGGAAAAATATCCTACCGGAACAACGCTTACGATAAAGGAAATTCTGGAATATACAATCACTTTAAGTGACAATGTAGGATGTGATGTTCTTTTAAAACTTCTCGGTGGACCTCAGGTTGTAGAAAGCTATTTCGCAAAAAAAGGATTTAAAGACATATCGATTAAAATTAATGAAAAGACGATGCAAAGTAATTGGGATAAACAGTTTTTGAATTGGTCAACACCCAAAGAAATGAATCGAATTTTGCAGACCTATTATGTGAACAAGAATAATTTGCTTTCGATGCCGATGTATGATTTTTTGTGGACAACCATGAAGTCTACTAATACAGGTCTTAAACAATTGAAAGGACAACTTCCTGATCAAACAGTTGTAGCACATAAGACGGGCTCATCTGGAACTAATAAGAAAACTGGAATAACGGCTGCACTCAATGATGTTGGAATTGTTTTACTTCCAAGCGGTGAGTACTTTGTGATCAGTGTCTTTGTAACCCATTCGAAAGAAAATCAGGAAACGAACGAACGTATTATTTCAGATATAGCGAAAGCGGCTTGGGATTTTTTTACAGGAGCTCATCAATTATAGTAATACTTCTGGATCAGTTGTTCCTTTTTTTATCAGATCATCAATACTTTTCAGTGTTCTTTGAGATATTTGTTCTAATGCTTCTTTTGTGAAAAAAGCCTGATGGGCAGTAACTAAAACATTAGGGAAGCTCAACAATAACTGAATGGTGTCATCGTCAATAATTGTTGCCGATAAATCTTTAAAGAAAAGTTTCTCTTCCTGCTCATAAACATCGATACCAAGTAAGCCTATCTTTTTAGTTTTTAATGCTTGTATTGCATCATTGGTATTAATCAGATTACCTCTGCTCGTATTGATTATGGTGACACCATATTTCATTTTATCAATAGATTCTTTGTTAATTAGATAATGGTTGTCAGCTGTAAGAGGGCAGTGTAGCGATATGATATCAGATTCCATAAAGAGTGTTTCTAATGCGACATATTTTACACCTAGATTAATCAACGTTTCATCAGGGTATATATCATATGCAATAACCTCTGCTCCGAATCCCAGCGCTATTTTAACAAATGCTTTTCCTATTTTACCGGTCCCGACCACACCAATTTTCTTTTGGTAGAGATTGAATCCCAATAAACCATTTAATGCAAAGTTTTGTTCACGCACACGATTATAAGCCTTATGAGTTTTTCTGTTTAAGGTCAATAGCATAGCCATTGCGTGTTCTGCTACAGCTTCTGGTGAATAAGCGGGGACACGGCAAACTTGAATGTTGAAATCTTTAGCAGCTTGTAAATCAACATTATTGAATCCCGCGCATCTCAAAGCGATGTACTTAACTCCTTTTTTCGCAAGAATTTCAATGACATTTCTATTTAGTTTGTCATTTACAAAAACACATACTGCATCTTCATTTTCAATTGCATTTACAATATGAGGTCCTAAATGTGTTTCAAAAAAATGAAGTTCAAAACCATATTTTTCATTTTCTTTTTCGAAGAATTCTCGATCGTATGGCTTGGTTGAAAAGAAGGCTATTTTCATAACATATATTTTATATAAACTTAAGTAAATTTGCCAGTATCTACAATGATTTCATTAAGTTAAATGCCGCTGTCACCATCAATTTTCTTTTCAATCGATACGTTTTAAAAATTCGTAAGTAAATGTTTACGTTTCTTTGTTATTGAAACTGTAATTTGAGTATTTTTTTTATGGATACATATATATTCAATTATTGATATTTTTTTTTATTCTAAAAGGCGATTAAATTGATTCATTTAGATGTTTTATGGTTTTAAATTCTTTTAATAATGGTTTAAATAAAATTTACTAGCCCTTATAACTCTGTTTGGTGTATGATTTTATTTGTTTTTAATCAATTGTAACATAATTATGAATAATTGGTATTAATAGCTATCTTAGTTTCGGCACTAACCTAAGATATGTCTAACCAAACCTTGATCTCTACCGCAGAATTTGAGCGTATTTATGAAAAATGGAACCGAAAAGTCTATCAATATGCTTTAAGCAAGACTTCTTCCACTTATATTGCCGAAGAAACTGTCCAACGTGTATTTATCAAGCTTTGGAATAATATTTTTCAAAAGAAAGTGCATGTGGAAATAGAAGCTCAACTATTTTGCATTGCTCGTACCACACTTTTGGATATTGTGAAAGAAGAAAGGAAGAGGCAGGATCTATTGCATCTAAAAGTTGAAACTGATCAAGTTCCCACACCGTCAGAGTTATATCGCTTAAAGGAACTGAATGAACGGTATGAGGACATCGTGTCAAGAATGCCAGAATCTAGAAGAAAGGTGTTCATGATGAGCAGGTTCGAAAATTTGACTTATAAAGAGATCGCAGAAAGATTGTCGATTACACCCAAAACCGTTGAAAATCATATCGCTTTGGCATTAAAAGTTTTGAAAAAAATGTTTGTGTTTATCATTCATCTATTTTTTTAAAAATAGGCTTGGGGGTAAGTGACGTTTCTGCCGTATTCTTATTATATGAAGATTACGAGAGAACTTATCAATCGATACCTAAAGAATCAATGTTCGGCTGAAGAGGCTGCTTATCTGGAAGATTACATAGCACATTTGGGAGAATCTCTTGATCAGCTATTGTCTAAAGAAGAATGGGATCTTACTGACGAAAATTTAGATTATCCCCATCAGCAGGAAATCAAAGCTAAAATATTCGCTTTTGCTAAAAAGCAAAATGTTTTAAAATATAACAAGAAATTACTTCGCATTGTATCCGCTGCGGCTGCTATAGTTGTTTTTATTCTTGGCTTTTATGTGAGTTTAAATCCATTTTTAAATAAGCCTGCGCCAGATGTTAGGAAAATAGCTGCTATTGAAGATGAGAAAGAGGAGGTAAGTAATCTATACTACATAAATTCAGGCAATCACAATATGTTATTAACGGCTAGTGACGGATCTGTTATTACACTTTATCCGCAGTCAGAAATCAAATATGCTGAAGATTTTAGTACTCAGCAGGAGAGAGTGCTGTATTTGAAGGGGAAAGCTAAATTTGAGGTTGCCAAAGATAAATCCAAGCCATTTCGTGTACATTCCACCGGTGTAGTCACTACAGCTTTAGGAACGGTTTTTAGTGTTGATGAATTGCGATCTACTCAAACCCAGATCAAATTGATGGAAGGTAAAATAGAGGTGAAAGCTGTGGATCATCAGAGAGGGAAAGAATTAGTGCGGACCTTTTTGCCGCACGAAGAGATTACCTTGGATCATCGTGAATTAAAGGTTGTCGAGGAGATAAAGACGCATACAATAGGAACAGATCGAGGTGGTCATTTTCTTCAAAACAACCAGATCATCCAGTTTAAAAATATAGCCTTACAGGATGTTTTGACAATTCTGATGCAAAACTATGACATCAAGTTGCAATACGATAAATCATTGATCAGTAATAAATTTTACAGCGGAACTTTTACGAATAAAACGAATGTCTTTGAAGAAATTATCAGGGAAATTAACTACTTACATCATGCCGGTATAAACTACACCAATCCACAATAATAAACAATTAAACCAAACAAATTATGAACAACTTTTTATCTAAAAAGCATCAGTTTCAAACTGTGCTGCTACTTCGATTTAAAAGTCCACGTACTAACTGGCCCCTTCGACTCGGAATGTTGGGATTACTGAGTATGGGATTTCATGTAGGGTACGGCCAGTCAACAGCTTCTGTAAGTGGAGTTGTCAGGGATGGAAGTAATAATCCCATCAGTGGCGCTACTGTAAGTATTGAAAATCTGTCTACGAAGTATAAACAGATGAATACGACGAATGCAGAAGGAACTTTTTCGTTTGACCGTATTCCAGAGGGGCAGGGATACGAAATTAAAATCAGTTTTGTAGGCTTCAAGACCAAAGTACTTAGTAACTATAATATTGATTCAAAAGATAAAGTTGCTATTACTGTTGCGCTAGAGCAAGAACAGGAAAGTTTAGAAGAGGTTGTAGTAGTTGGTTATGGAAAGCAGAAAAAAGCAAATATTACGGGTTCAGTGGCTTCGGTCAATGCCGAACAAGTAAAGAATATTTCGCCTTCTAACCTTTCTAATGCCTTAGCTGGACGTGCCGCAGGTATAAATGTTACGAATACTTCGGGTATGGCGGGAGCTTCCTCAAGCCTACGCATTCGTGGTAGTTTTGCAGAACCTTTGTATGTGATTGACGGAATTGTACGGGATAAAGCGGCATTCGATGCTTTGGAAGCCAATGAAGTGGATCAGATGAGTTTTTTGAAAGATGCTGCAACAGCTGCGGTCTACGGGACAAGAGCGGGTAACGGTGTTGTGGTTGTCACAACTAAAAAGGGATCAGCTCAGGAGCCTGTATTTAATGTGCAAAGTAATTATAGTTTTGGTGCTCCTACTCAAACGCTTTTAGCAGATATTACGACTGCGGCTGATGAACTGACTTATCAAAATCGGGTATCCCAATTTCTGTGGGAAAATGGCTCTAAAACAGAACCATGGGTAGCACCCAATGGACAGGCTGAGTTTGATTATTTTAAGGATAAGGACTACAGTGTTAATGATAATATCTGGAGAAACCCTTTTAGTCACCGACAATCGATCTCGGTGTCGGGTGGTGGAGACCGAATTACTTATTATAATTTAGTCAGTTATCGTAAAGAAAATGGATCTTACAAATCATTGGATCATGAAAAATTCAATTTAAGGAGTAATGTCAGTGCCAAGATTACGGATGATTTTACGATTGATGTTAATATCTCGGCCAATCAAATCAATTCCAAGCGTTTTTATTGGCCATTTAGTACTTCCGCTAATGATGATGATTTTGATGTGTCAGATTTTTATCGCGTAACATTCAATTGGCCTAAAATGTATCCGTTTTATTTAAATGCAGATGGATCTCCAAGTAATTCCCCAACAGCATATCCTGTTCAGACACCCATGGGGAGCTGGCAAGCCTGGAATGTGATTGACCAAGTAGTTGGGAATCGATATATCGATCGTAAAGTTCGTCAGGTAAACCCAATCATGACGTTGAATTATAAGTTGGATAAACTTATAGAGGGCTTGTCTACAAAAGTTGTAGGTAGCTATCTCGCAGAAGATTATATGCGTAAAAGATTTATGACCTTCCAAAAGAACTACACATTTACTTCTCTGAATCCGGATGGAAATAGGTTTATACCTGCACCACCTTCAGAAGACAAAGTGAATATTTTTACTTTTAGTCAAGCACAGCCTTTTATGGATTATTCTCCTCAACGGGAGTGGGAATATCAGGTCAACTGGTTTTTGAATTATAACCGTAAATTTAATAAACATGCCATTGATGCGTTGTTGGTCTATGAACAATTTAAAGCTGGTGGAACCTATGTAACATCCCGTGCTGAAAATCCAATTGTTAGTATTGATCAAATGTTTATTTACCCGACTGATCGTAATTTTAGAGCTACAGATGCGTATGAAACTATTAATTCTAGAAGGGGATTTATCGGACGTGCAAATTATAACTATGCAGATAAATATATTGCTGAATTTTCATTTAGATATGATGGTTCGCCCTTATTCCCCGGTGATAAACGGTGGGGATTTTTTCCATCCATGTCAGCCGCTTGGCGTGTGTCGGAAGAACAGTTTTTCTTAGATATCAAAAATACGGTTAGTGATCTAAAGTTAAGAGCTTCATATGGAACAACAGGGAATGATCTTGATGTTAATGCGCAAAGGATCGGACAATTCTTGTATCAGGAAAAATATAGGCCTTCAGGTGGCTACATGTTTGGTGATCGTTACTATAATGGTATTGCCTATGGTGATACACCTACACAGAACCTGACTTGGACGACATCCAAAAGTGTGAATATCGGTTTGGATTTTGGTTTTGTAAATAATAAACTAAGTGGCTCAATAGATGTGTTTAATCGTAAGGAAACAGATATTTTAGGACGGCGTACTTTGAAAATTCCTGATAATTATGGACGGTCATTGGCTCCGGAAAACTATGCTGCTCGAAGTTATAAAGGTGGAGAGGTATCTATTAATTGGAATGATCGTGTGGGTGAAGTAGGTTATGGAATCACAGCTAATATGGGGTATGCAAAAGATCGTTGGGATATCTATGATGAAGAGCCTGCATTTGCTGTAGGGGGAACGCGCAATTTCGAATCTCGAATAGGAAGACCTGAAAATCGAATCATCGGCTTTGAAGCTGTGGATCTTGTTAGAACACAGGAGCAATTAGATGCATTGAAGAGCAATGGGTTTAAAACATATGGTCGTGATCCATACTTAGGTATGATTTTGTACAAAGATATTCGTGGAGCTAATTATTCTGAAAGCCCAGATGGTAAGATCGATGATAATGATCTGACGTTGCTTTCCGAAAATAATACTCCACGCATCAATTACGGTTTTGGGCTAAATGCAAACTGGAAAGGTTTTTCTGTTTCAGCTTTATTGCAGGGTGTACTGGCATATGATCGTGTTATCAGTAATTTGGAAGGTGGGGGAATTCGTCAGCATGGCGGTACTTTTCGACCGTATTATCCTATCTGGGCAGGCGATGTTTGGACAGCAGATAATCCACAGGCAGATTATCCGAGAGTAGTGGGTTCCAACTGGCAGGAGTCGGGAACAGGTGCTTCGAGTTTTTGGATTCGTAATGGTGCATATTTGCGCCTAAGAGATTTAAATATATCATATAGTTTACCGCAGTCAATTACAAAGTCGATGAAAATAAACAGTGTGAATGTATTCTTTAATGGAACAAACTTATTTGTGCTTTCTCCTATGACCGAGTTTCATGATCCGGAACAGAAAATGTATGATTCCTATCCTGTTATGAAAACATTCACCTTGGGTTTGGATGTTAAATTTTAATTGAAAAAACTATGAAAACGATATTTTATACCCTAATAGCACTTTTATTTACAGTAGCGTCTTGTAAAAATGTGTTAGATATTGAAGATCTTAATTCACTTGACGAAAGCAAGGTATGGAATGATCCGAATCTTGTGAATGCCTATATAACGAATCTTTATCCCATGTTTGGAAATTGGAATGCTTCAGCGGATGCCAATTCAGAGCAATTAATGGGCATATCTTTTCCTTTGGATGCTATCACTGTTAACAATGCCGCTTATAAATCTTGGGATTATACCACTATCCGTAGAATTAATACTGCAATTCAAAAAGTAACCGAAAGTGCAGGATTAAATGCAGATGTAAAAAATGCTGTTCTTGGGCAAGCTTTATTTATGAGAGCATATATGTATTTTAATATGGTTCGATATCATGGTGGTGTGCCCTATATTACTGTACCGCAGGATTTGGAGAAAGATGATCTAGAAACACCTCGTAATACAACGAAGGAATGCTTTGATTTAATGATAAAAGATCTAGATCAGGCGATTGCCATATTGCCGCCTATGATTGCCAAAAGTTCAGGAGATTATGGTAGAATCGATGGGAATTTTGCACTATCTTTTAAAGCTAAGGTTTTATTGTACAAGGCTTCCCCTCAATTTAATCCAACTAACCCTTATAATAATGTGTATTGGGCAGAAGCGCATGCTGCAAATAAAGCTGCCTATGATAAGTTAAAGGCGGATGGATATAATTTGACTCCAGACTATGCTAACATTGCTTTGCAGGAGAAGGGATCTGAAGTTGTTTTTGCTGTAATCAATTCTTATCCGAATAAAGTGGCGAGTTGGGATAATGGAGTGCGCCCGGGTTCTGAAAGTAGAGGCGCAGCAGGTGCAGTTCCAACATGGGATTTTGTCAAGTCATTTCCCATGAAAGATGGTAAGACTTTCTCAGATCCGACAGGAAAGTATTTTAAAACGAATGAGCAGTTTTTACAATCTTATTGGGAAAACAGGGATCCTCGGTTCGACAAATCTATTGTATGGAATGGCAAGATCTACGAAGTTTCTGGGAAATCAGGGAAACGTCAATATACCTCTGTGGGTATAGCCGCAGATCTGGATAACTTTGGTATTAATCCGAAGGCTAAAACACCATCAGAAAATCTGAATCGATATAGTGGATTTTTTATACTTAAAAATTCAAAGTTATCGCTGAAGCAAACAGAAGTAGAAACTCAATATGATGTGGATTTTGTATTGATGAGATTTGCGGAGGTTATGATCAACTATGCTGAAACTGCAAACGAAACCGGGGATTTTAATACCGCATTAACCATTCTAAAACAGATCAGGAGGCGTGCAGGTATTGAAGCAGGAAGTGACGGAAATTACGGTATTACGGCTATTGACCGTACTCAGATGAGAGATGCAATTTTGGCAGAACGGAATATTGAGTTTTGTTTTGAAGGACACCGTTTCTGGGATCTGAGAAGAACACGAAAATTGAATATACTTAATAATACGACCAAATATGGTGTAGAGGCTATTGCTATTCTTAGTAATGGAGCTGAAATGGATTTGGATGAGGCTGCAAATCTTGCCAAAACTTATCAGCTTAAGGAAAATCAGTTTAAATACAGTGTTTTACAAGTTCCAAATACGGGAAATAAAGTAAATCTTGTACCCGATACTTATTACTTTTTTCCATTAGCTCAATCTGTGATTGATAAAAATCCTAAAATATCACAGAATAAAGATTGGGGTGGAACTTTTAATCCTACTCTAGAATAATATGAAGTCTTATCATATGCTTGACGATAATAAAAATAAATATTTAGTATAGTACAATAAAAAAGTAATTACTGTCGAGAACTCGAATTGATTCATGTACCATCTCAAAGGTCTTCTGTATAAATACAGAAGACCTTTCGTATTTTTTATTGAATTCATGCTATTTAAGAAATTGTTACAGATATTGAAACATATTTGGAGCTCAAAAATACTTATATTTACTTGTTAGGTATTTTTAGATTTTTTTTTAAAATACTACAAAACATCTATCTTTTGTAAAAGTGCTTAATGTAATGGTATTTTTATTGATCAATTATTTGATCATGAAAGATCTTAGGGTGTGAGAAATTATGGAAAGTCAAACAATTATTACAATTCTGATAACCGGAATTATTGTGAGTAAAATTATTATCGGATTTTTACTCTATGAATTGATTCGGAAAAATCGCATTTTAAAGCGGGAAAAAGTCAAACTTTTAGGTACTAATTTAGCACTTGAAGAGCAGTCTGATCAAATTAAAAAGTATAATGAAGAATTGAAAGCTTCCGAACTTTTTAAGATCAAGGTATTATCAATTGCTTCACATGATTTAAGAACTCCTTTTGTTTCAATGAATATGTTATTGAATACCGTTGACTTATCGCTTATGTCAAAACTTGATATGGAACAAGTTTTACTGCAATTAGGATCAGAAATCTCTCATTCGCAAAATATGTTGGATGAGGTGCTTTTATGGGCAGAATCTCAGCTCCGTGATAACTTAGAAAACAAGGAAACGTTTAATATTTCTCAACAGATTCAGCATGTCTTGTTGTTATTTCAAAAAGATTTAATGTCAAATAATATTTCTTTAGAAGAGAGTCTTCCTAAAGATGTTTATTTGTATATGAGCAGAGATATATTTTCTTTTGTCGTTAGGAACATCGTTAGTAATGCCGTCAAGTTTTGTAAATATGCCGGTAAAATTACTCTAGGAGTTTCGGAGATGAATGGAGACGAATTTCTATTATATATAGAAAATGAAGGAATCAATATGCCAGAATCGACTGTTGAAAAGCTTAATAATAGAAACAGTTGGGATCATAGAAAAGCTGTTAATGGTACAGGGGCAGGACTTGGAGTTTCATTATGTAAGGATCTTCTCCAACGGGTAGGCGGTAATATTTATTTTGAAAACATCAGTGATGTTGGGACGATTGTTTATATTTCTTTTCCTATGAATACATTGATGACTCAGGATCATGAAGTTATAAATAAAGAAAATAGCAACTTTATGAATGGTTTTCAAGAACAAAATTAGGTTTGATTCTTTCCTGTTTTTATTCGTTTAATTTATTTTTTGTGATCCAATGATTATTTTTAGTTCAAAAATAGAGTCATTTACTTTTTGTACTCCAGCAGTAATGTAATTATTTTTGCTGTAGGCCTCATACAAATCTATGCTGTTTAATAAAGAATCTTTGACGAAAATTCGATCTCGTTCCTTTGATGGAAATTTTGGTAATAGGCCATTTGCAAATTTAACTTTTGAAAAATTTGAAATTTCATATTTTTCGAAAGTATGATTAGCATTCTGCTTATCCTCACCTTCATTTTGTTGAGAGAAAATAAATTTTAAACCAAGCTGTTCGTTTGTAAAACAAATTGTCTGTTCATAATCGTCATCTTTAGAAAATTCTATACTATCGTATTCACTATAAGAGAATAAAGAATCTCTTTCAAATTCTATGTTTTTTGATGATGCAAATACAATAAAATCTTCAATTGTGGATTTTTCAAATTCAAGATCTAGCACAGACCAATCTTTTTTAATGATTATCATATCCGATGCGGAAGTTTCCCTTGAACAACTGAATGAAAATAGAGATAATATAAAAAGGATGAGCACTTGTTGCATATTCATTTTTTACTGTTAAAATTGTCTGTTTTATTTTCTATAAAGATCGTGCGAATTTATAATTTTAAAATCCCCGATTTCAGTTATATATGGTTATCTATTTCTTAAAGAATTTATAGATATTATATAAACAAAATAACGAGATATAATTTGAATTATATATTATCAACTTAGAAGACTAGGTGAATAGCTATTAATTGGAAGATTTATTAGATTACTTTAATATATTCTATTAGTTGCGTTGTATCCAAACGTATATTTGGCACGTTATTAGTCTTTTATAATAAAACATAATTATTATGAGAAAGATTTGTTTAGTATTGCCCTTTATTTGTATGGTATTTTTAACCTCATGTTATACAACGAGAACCGCTGGAAATAGTGGTAAAGTACCACCTGGACAAGCCAAGAAAGCTGTTGGAGCAAAATCTGCGAAACCATTTGCACCTGGTCAAAGAAATAAGTAAATATGGTATAATTAAATGATGGTGTTCAGTACGTTGACAGTGAGTAGCAATGACTGTGTTAATCTAATAGAACAAAAAATGCGCAGTTTTTGGCTGCGCATCTAAGAAATACTGTTAATACTATTAACCTAAATAAGATTTTAAGATCTTGCTACGAGATGTATGACGTAAGCGTTGTAAAGCTTTGTCTTTGATCTGGCGGACACGTTCGCGGGTAAGATTGAATTTTTCACCGATTTCTTCTAAGGATAACTGGTGGTTTGATCCAAGTCCGAAAAATAATACAATTATTTCTCTTTCACGCTCTGTCAGCGTTGACAGTGAACGTCTGATTTCCTCAGATAAAGATTCATCGATAAGGGAACTATCGGTATCTGGATCATGATTCTCTAATACGTCTAATAGGGTATTTTCTTCCCCTTGCACGAATGGTGCGTCCATAGAGACATGTCTTCCAGAGTTACTTAATGTATCCGAAACTTTATCGACTGTTGTTTCAAGGATGTCTGCTAATTCTTCTGGTGAAGGCTCGCGTTCATACTCTTGTTCTAATTTAGAGAATGCTTTACTAATTTTACTTAATGAACCGACCTGGTTCAAAGGTAAACGCACAATACGAGATTGCTCTGCAATAGCTTGAAGGATTGATTGACGAATCCACCATACCGCATACGAGATAAATTTAAAACCTTTTGTTTCGTCAAAACGCTTAGCTGCTTTTATTAAGCCCAAGTTACCTTCGTTGATTAAATCACCTAAGGTTAATCCTTGATTCTGATATTGTTTTGCTACAGATACGACGAAACGCAAGTTGGTTTTAGTCAATTTCTCCAAGGCAACTTGGTCACCTTCGCGAATACGTTGTGCTAATTCAACTTCTTCTTCTGCTGTAATTAAGTCTACTTTACCAATTTCGTGTAAGTACTTGTCTAACGACTGTGACTCACGATTGGTAATCGATTGTGTAATTTTGAGCTGTCTCATTAATTATATTAATACCTTTCTTCTCTGAAATGTTTGCAAAAATACAAAATAAAAACGAATTATTTTAATATTTGTTGTTGATATGTGATTATATCTTGTTGATTATGAGGAATTTTATTTACTTTATAACGCAACAAAAATTATTCCAAAATGACTGAATTCGGTCATAATAGTGTTTGAACTTCTAAATAAATTTGTAATCATTTGGTAATGAATGCGCTTTGCTTGTGTAACGGAATTGCGACTAAGAATCGTATTGAAAAACTAAATTTCTAAAAAAAAATGATACATTTGATTCTACAAGAAATTAAATTTTCGATGACCAAAACTTTTTTATGAAATACATGTTTTTCAATAAACATATAATTTTGATTATGCCAATTATTATACATTTAGACAAAGTAATGCGCGATCGCAAAATGTCATTGAATGAGCTTAGTGCTAGGGTAGGCATCACACTGTCAAACCTTTCGATTATTAAAAATCAAAAAGCCAAAGCATTGCGTTTGGATACTTTGGCTTCTATCTGTCATGCATTGCATTGCCAGCCAGCAGATATCATGGAATATGTCGCGGATACGGCTGAGGTAACGAAAGAGGAGGAGCAAAGCGACTAAAAGCGGTACCCTCTTAAGAAGTCAATGATTTCCATTTTTTTCTTACCTTCAATCTGTAATTGCTTTACGCTGATATAGCCGTTATTGCCTGCAAATTTAAGATAAGTTTTTCCATCCGTTTTATAATCTCCCTGTGCAATATCTGGGGTTGCATATTCTTTGGATACTGTATATAGTTTTAATACTTTATTGTCTAGGCTGGTAAAGGCTGCTGGATACGGGCTTAGGCCACGAATCAAGTTATAAATGCTGTCGACATCCTTTTTCCAGTCAATTTGGCAGTTTTCTTTAAATATTTTAGGCGCATGTTTTAATTCACTTTCCGCTAATAAGTTGCTCTGTGCTTTTGGTGTAAGGGTATTGTTTTTTAAACCTGCTATAGTTTTGAGCAGTATTTCAGCTCCTGTATGCATCAGTTTATCATGCAAAATTCCGGCATTGTCATCTGGCGCAATTGTAACTTCTTTGGATAGTAAAATACTTCCTGTATCAATTTCATGTTGCAATAAAAATGTGGATACTCCAGTAACTTCTTCCCCGTTGATGATCGCATGGTTAATTGGTGCGGCGCCACGATACTGAGGTAATAACGATGCATGGACATTGATCGTGCCGTAAGGAGGCATTTTCCAGACAGCTTCTGGTAGCATTCGGAATGCTACGACTACTTGTAAATCTGCTTGGTAAGATCGCAGTTCTTCTAGAAAATCAGCATCCTTTAATTTTACAGGTTGTAATACGGGTATATTATGAGCTTCAGCATATACTTTGACTGCAGATTGATGAAGTTTTTGTCCTCGACCTGCTGGTTTGTCAGGTGCTGTTATGACAGCTACAATATTTTCACCAGATTGCACAAGGGCATCTAATGAAGCGACGGCAAAGTCCGGGGTTCCCATGAATATGATGCGCATAATAGACTATGTTTTGTTGTTTTAATACTGAGATGATGGAAACAACAGGAATAAAATAGGCTGCTTCACATTTTTTTTTAACTTTGCGAAGTTACATAAATAATTTAAAAGCTTGAATTTTCCATACTTTTTAGCCAAGAGAATCACTTTTTTAGGAAAAAGAACTTTTTCCAAATTGATTGTGCGCATTACTATAGGAGCAATAGCTCTGGCAATTGCTGCAATTATTCTCTCTGTTGGTGTATTGCGAGGATTCAAATCTGAAATTACAGCTAAACAGCGTGGTTTTTTTGGTGATATCATGGTCTTGCGATACGATCTGAACAATTCCTACGAAAACTCACCCATTGCTTTAGATTCAATACAGTGGGATTCGGTTAAAAATCATCCAAATGTAGTTAGTGTAAATTCTTTTGCTACAAAACCTGGGATTATCAATGTTAACGATGAGGTGGAGGGAGTTTTATTAAAGGGTGTTGATATCAACTATGATCAAAATTATTTAAAAAAGATATTGGTCGAGGGTGATACATTAAATCTAAAACAAAAAGAAGGACCGGGAGAACAAATTTTGATATCTAAGTATCTTGCCAATAGGTTGATGCTAAAGGTTGGTGATGATTTTATTATGTATTTCGTTCAACAGCCTATTCGTAAGCGAAAATTTGAGATTAAAGGAATTTATAACTCAGGTTCTGAAGAATTGGATAAGGTTTATGTGATAGGTTCTTTAGATTTAATTCGTAAACTTAATAATTTAGATAGTACAGCTGTGGGGGGGTATGAGGTTCGTATTCAAGATTTTTCAAAGTTGCAACAAACAACTGATGAGCTTGATGATCTGGTTCCAATGGATATGCATGCTATAAGCATCCGTGAACAGGTGCCAGATATCTTTCAATGGCTAGATCTTCTGGACATGAATACTACTATTATTTTTATATTAGTGACTTTAGTTGCGGTCATCAATATGGTCTCAGCTTTACTGATTACAATTTTAGAGCGCACCTCTATGATCGGTATTTTAAAAGCACTTGGTTTTCATAATGATGGAGTTCGACGTGTTTTTATGTATAATGCGCTCTATTTAATTGGTTTAGGTTTATTATTGGGCAACTTTATAGGACTGGGTTTATATTTCTTTCAAGATTACACTCATTTTTTCAAATTAGATGAGCAAACCTATTACATCTCTTATGTAGCTGTCAAGTTGTTTTGGACGGATATCATTTTAATCAATGTTTCGCTATTAATTATTGGAATGTTAGCTTTGTTTATCCCTTCTCTATTGATCACTAAAATCAGCCCAATTCGCGCGATTTCTTTCAAATAAATAAGTGCTTTAATTGTAGTTCCGAAATAAATATTTTACTTTTAGAAGTTTGATAAGGGGATTTCTGCCAGAAATCTTACTCAAATGTATACTAGATTTAGCTTATATATTTATGAATAGAAACGTATTAGATCACTTATCGCATGCTTTCGAAGCACCTTTAAAAAGTCCAGTACTCATTTTCGCGCTCGTCTTATTTATTATTTTATTATCGCCCATTTTATTACGTTCAATTAAAGTTCCGGGCATTATAGGTTTGATTATTTCTGGTGTTGTCATTGGTCCGCATGGACTGAACTGGTTGGAGAAAAACTCTGCAGTGGACCTTTTCTCTACGATAGGTTTGCTTTATATTATGTTTATAGCTGGTCTGGAACTGGATATGAATGAGTTTAAAAAAACCAAGCATAAGAGTTTATGGTTCGGTTTTTTCACATTTATTATTCCTATTGCTATCGGTTTCCCGGTCTGTTTTTATCTTTTGGATTATGGTATTTTAGCCAGCATTTTGATTTCCAGTATGTTTGCTACTCATACATTGGTTTCTTATCCGATTGTAAATAGTTATGGTATTTCTAAAAATGAAGCTGTAGCTATTACTATAGGTGGAACTATATTAACGGACACTGCTGTTCTGATTATTTTGGCAGTGATCACCGGAGCTTCGCAAGGGAATATCGGACAGGAATTTTGGGTTACTTTAGGTGTATCTTTCGCAATTTTCCTTTTTATCATGTTTGGCGTGATTCCTCGCATTGCGAAATGGTTTTTCGAACGTATTGAAAGTGAAAAAACTTCACATTATATTTTTATATTATCGATTGTTTTCTTTGCCGCATTCTTGTCTGAAATCGCGGGGCTTGAACCAATTATTGGTGCTTTCGTTGCAGGATTAGCGTTGAATAAGTTAATTCCGCATTCGTCCGCCCTGATGAATCGTATTGAGTTTATTGGAAATGCGATCTTTATTCCGTTTTTTTTAATAAGCGTAGGTATGATCGTGGATGTCAGTGTGCTGCTACGCGGACCGGAGGCTTTAATTGTTGCGGCAACATTAACAGTTGTTGCCATTTTGGGTAAATGGGGAGCCGCATGGATGACGCAATTGGTTTTTAAATATAGCTCAGGACAGCGAAATGTTATTTTTGGTTTGAGTAGTTCACACGCTGCAGCAACTCTTGCTGTGATCATGGTCGGGTATAAAAATGAGATTATCGATGAAAATGTGTTGAATGGTACAATCTTATTGATTTTGGTAACCTGTATTGTTGCAACTATTGTGACAGAAGGTGCATCGAAAAAAATAGTAATGGATGGAGATCAGGACGAAAGCCATATCAATATTGTGAAGGAACATGATGAACATATTCTGATACCATTAGCAAATATGGAGAACATGAAACCGCTTCTGGATTTTGCTACATTGATGCGAAGCAAAAAATCGCATTATCCCATAAGTATTGTTTCCGTTGTTAAGGATAATGAGCAAGCGGAAAAGAATATGGCAATAGCGCGTAAAAATTTGGATAATATTGTAAAATATGCCTCTGGTAGTGAAACCGAAGTAAGTATTGCTACTACGATTGATTATAATATTCCGAGTGGAATTAGCCGTAGTGCAAAAGAGGTGATGGCTGACTGTATTTTATTAGGATGGCCAAGTGCAAGTAATTTTGTCGATAAAATTGTTGGTGAGAAGTCTGAAAGTATTTTAAACCGTACTTCTGCAAATGTTATGATGTGCCAATTTAAGAAACCTTTTATTACGCATAATAAAATTATTGTTTTCGCACCACCTTTGGCCCAATCCGAATTTGGATTTGAATATTGGGTAGAAAAAGTGCTTAAATTAGGACAGGAGCTTACAATTTCGGTCACTTTTGTGTGTGATAAACGTACTGAAGAGGCTACTAAAATATTTCTGGAAGAAATTAAAAATTCAGTTCCTGTCAATTATAAGATCTATGATGATTGGGATCATATGCAGGGGTTAAAGTCATTTAGAGAGGATAATGCATTTTTATTTTATGTTTCATCGCGTTATGGTGAGGTATCTTACCGTGATTCTTTAGATGGTTTGGCAAAGAAATTGGAACGTATTCATCAGAATGAAAATGTGGTCCTTGTATTTCCGAGCCGGGTAGACAATCAACATATTGATGAATATGAAGATGTGCAAGCGGCGCCGATCTTCAGAAAGATTAGTAAGGAAATTGGAAACATGTTCAATAAAGATAAATAAACTGAACTATGGCAAGTAAAATAACAAAGTCTCTGGATGGACCGCTACAGGTGCCTGATCAGCCCATCATTCCATTTATTATTGGCGACGGTATAGGCCCTGACATTTGGCGTGCTTCGGTTCGAGTTTTTGATCGTGCGGTAGAAGTTGCGTATGGTGGTAAAAGGAAAATTGAATGGAAAGAGGTACTGGCTGGAGAGAAGGCATTTGATGAAACTGGAGCATGGTTGCCGGAAGAGACACTTGATGTACTGAAAGAATATCTAGTTGGTATTAAAGGACCGTTAACAACGCCGATAGGGGGTGGTATCCGTTCTCTCAATGTGGCCTTGCGTAAGGAATCAGACTTGTTTGTTTGCCAACGTCCTACAAAGTGGTATGAGGGTGTCCCATCACCTGTTAAGCATCCGGAATATGTTAATATGGTTATTTTTCGTGAAAATACGGAAGATATTTATGCCGGTATTGAATTTGCGTCGGGTACAGCAGATGCGACTAAAATTCAAGATTTTCTTCGTAATCAACTTCATGTCGATTATAATTTTTCGAATGATACGGGGGTGGGAATTAAATTGGTTTCGGAAAGAGGTTCTAAACGGCTTGTACGTGCAGCAATTGAACATGCTTTAGCGCATAAATTACCTTCTGTGACTTTGGTTCATAAAGGTAATATTATGAAGTTTACAGAGGGGGCTTTTAAAAATTGGGGTTATGAATTAGCCGAGACAGAATTTGCTAAGGAAACATATACCTGGGGTCAATGGGAACGAACTAAGGCGGAGAAAGGGGATGCTGCAGCTAATGCTGAGCAACAGGAAGCCCTGGCTGCTGGTAAACTGTTAATTAAAGATGTCATTGCAGATAATTTTCTGCAACAGATTTTACTAAATCCGCGTGATTATTCTGTTATTGCTACATTGAATTTGAATGGCGATTATATTTCAGATGCCCTTGCTGCTATTGTTGGGGGGATTGGTATTGCTCCTGGGGCAAATATCAATTATAATACTGGGCATGCTGTCTTTGAGGCGACGCATGGAACCGCACCCCGGTTTGCAAATACCGATACAATGAATCCTTCCTCGGTAATTTTAAGTGGTGTGATGATGTTCGAATATATGGGATGGCAAGAAGTGGCGGATGCTATAGTTAAAGCATTGAGCGAAACAATTAAAGCCAAAACTGTAACAGTTGATTTTTATAATTTAATGGAAGATGCAACGCTCGTGAAAACAAGTGAATTTGCGGATCGTATGATCGAAAAGTTATAATAGCTATTTTGAATATGCTAGATAAAGCTGACCTTTGAATTTTATTTAAAGGTCAGCTTTTTTTATATGCAATTTTCAGATTTACCACCGTTTGTTAAAGTTTCTTCTGTATTTACAGAAGAAGAATTACAGCAGTTACTTCGTATTGAACAATTACCCGATGATATGGAGATTGATGCTATCCGTGATGAACCAGAAATTTTCGATCTCCTTAATGCATTTATTGGTGATGAAAATAGTCGTTTGATACATTTACAACTTTATGCACAGAAGTTATTAAAAAAAGGAGAGGTTGAGCAAGCGTGGAAAGTGATCTTATTATAGGTTAGACATAATATCATTTTTAATGTTTTTTCAAGTATTTTATGTTATCTTTTTATCATTTCGGTGTTACTTTTTTCTAAATTTCATTAATATTGATTTTTTGTTGAAATTTAAGTAAGAAAACTTGTACCTTTGATCTTCGGAAAGCAAACGATTGCTTAGTCGAACCGTAGAAAGTATACAAAAAAACAAACTATATATCGATGAAACATAATTTTGGAGCAGGTCCTTGCATTCTGCCAAAGGAAGTTTTTCAAGAAGCTTCACAAGCTGTAATTGATTTTAATAATACTGGTTTATCCATCTTAGAAATTTCGCATCGATCCAAAGAATTCGAAGCAGTTTTGGATGAAGCAACTAAATTGGTTCGCGAATTGTTAAATGTGCCGCAAGGATATTCTATTTTGTTCCTACAGGGAGGTGCAAGTTTACAATTTGCAATGGTGGCGTTAAACTTGTTGCCTGAAAATGGTAAAGCAGCTTACTTGGATACTGGTGTATGGGCTTCAAAAGCAATTAAAGAAGCAAAGAAGATCGGAAATGTAGAGGTTGTAGCATCATCGAGCGATAAAAATTATACCTATATTCCAAAGCAATATACTGTTCCTGCTGATGCAGCTTATTTTCATTATACGTCAAATAATACAATTTACGGAACGGAAGTATTTGATGTTCCAGCATCAAGTGCGCCAATTGTCGTTGATATGTCTTCGGATATTTTGAGTCGTGAGATTAATGTGAGTGATTTTGATCTTATCTATGCTGGTGCACAAAAAAATATGGGTCCTGCAGGCGCTACTTTAGTAATCGTTAAAGATGAGATTTTAGGTAAAAAGGGACGTGTGATTCCATCTATTTTGGATTACACTGCTCATATTTCGGCAGATTCAATGTACAATACGCCTCCTGTTTTCTCCATCTTTGTATCTCTTCTTAACTTACGCTGGTTGAAAGCAAAAGGTGGTGTAGCGGTTATTGAACAAGAGAATATCATTAAGGCTCGTACGTTGTATGATGAAATTGATCGTAACCCATTCTTCAAAGGAACTGCTGCCGTAGAAGATCGTTCTCGTATGAATGTTACTTTTGTCATGGATTCTGCAGAATTAGAGGCTGAGTTCTTGGCTTTAGCTAAAGAACGTGAACTGATCGGTATTAAAGGTCATCGTTCAGTTGGTGGTTTTAGAGCATCAATCTATAATGCATTGTCGATAACAAGCATCAATGCTATGGTAGATGCAATGAAAGAGTTTGAAGAATTGAAAAAATAAAATCGAAATTATATCATGAGAATATTAGCAAATGATGGTATCGATCCAGCTGGAAAACAACTTTTGGAGGATGCCGGATTTGAAGTAGATACAAATCATATTCCGCAGGAAGAATTAGCGGAAAAATTACAAGCTTACGATGCCATTACGGTACGTAGTGCAACGAAAGTTAGACAAGCCCTAATTGATGTTTGTCCAAACCTAAAAGTGATCGGACGTGGTGGCGTCGGCATGGATAATATTGATGTCGACTACGCACGCTCCAAAGGAATAGCGGTGTTGAATACACCAGCTGCTTCTTCCTTATCAGTTGCAGAATTGGTATTTGCTCATTTATTAAATGGAGTACGTTTTCTTTATGATTCAAACCGTCAAATGCCTTTATCTGGGGAGAGTAAGTTTGGTGCTTTGAAAAAAGCGTATGCAGGCGGAACTGAACTGAGAGGGAAAACATTGGGTGTGGTTGGTTTTGGACGTATTGGACGTGAGACAGCGAAGATTGGATTAGGTCTTGGGATGGATATTGTGTATTACGATCTAGCTGATGGGCCTAAAACGTTAACTTTATCCCTGACTCAAGGATTTGAAGTGGAATTACCAGTAGATCAAGTATCCATGGAAGATTTATTGAAAACTTCTGATTTTATTACTTTACATGTTCCTTTCTTAGATAAGCCAGCAATAGGTCAAGCTGAATTTGCATTGTTGAAAGATCAAGTTGGTTTAGTTAATGCTGCCCGTGGCGGTGTAATTGATGAACTTGCTTTAATCGAAGCCTTGGATTCTGGTAAGGTAGCTTTTGCGGGATTAGATGTCTTTGACAATGAGCCTACTCCGAGATTGGAGATTTTGAAACATCCAAAAATTTCTTTGACACCACATATTGGTGCCGCAACAAATGAAGCGCAAGAACGTATCGGTGTTGAATTGGCACAATTGATTATCGAGAATCTTAAGAAGTAATTCTTCCGCATAATAAAATGATGCGGCACAAAAACATTATGTATTTGTGCCGCATTTTTTTGCAAAAAAACTAAGTAATTGCCTATATTCACGGCAAAATTTAAATATAATGTAATTCAGTATGAAAATTTTAAAATTTGGTGGTACATCTGTCGGTAGTGCAGAGCGCATCAAGGGGTTGTTAGATATTGTAAACCCTTCTGAGCGTCAAGTTGTGGTGTTGTCAGCTGTGTCTGGGACAACAAATGCTTTAGTAGAAATTGGTCAAGCATATCTTGCAGATGATAAGAACTTGGCGAAGGAATTAATAAAGAAGCATAAAGACAAGTACGAAGACCTCATTAAGGAATTGTTCAAAACTGAAGCTGGATATAAAAACGGCAAGAGCTTAATCGATTCGCATTTTAATTTTATTGAAAGTTTTGCACATGAGATTTTTACTCCTGTAGAAGATAAGATCATTTTAGCACAGGGGGAGTTGATGTCAACTGCTTTATTCCATTTTCATCTCACAGAAATCAATGTTCCATCCGTATTATTACCGGCATTAGATTTTATGAAGATTGACGAGGATAATGAGCCTGTGGTAGACTATATAACAGAGAAATTGACTCCTTTACTTGCCAATTATCCTGATAATACGTTGTTTATAACGCAGGGCTTTATTTGTCGTAATTCTTTTGGTGAGGTAGATAATCTGCGTCGTGGAGGATCGGATTATACTGCGTCATTAATCGGTGCTGCTATTGGAGCTGAAGAGGTTCAGATCTGGACCGATATCGACGGAATGCATAATAATGATCCGAGAATAGTAAAAAATACAACCCCAATTGCGCATTTGAGTTTTGACGAAGCGGCAGAATTAGCTTATTTCGGTGCAAAAATTTTACATCCGCAATCGGTATTTCCTGCTCAAAAATATAATGTACCGGTTCGCTTGTTGAATACGATGGATCCTCAGGCTAAAGGTACGCTTATTAGTAAAGAAGGTGGTCAAAAGGGTAGTATTCGTGCAATAGCCGCTAAAGATGGTATCACAGCTATTCATATTCATTCTTCACGTATGCTTTTGGCTTATGGTTTTTTGCGTCGTGTATTTGAAATATTTGAACGTTATAAGACACCAATTGATATGATTACAACATCGGAGGTTGCTGTTTCTGTAACGATAGACGATACTAAAAATCTACAGGATATCATTAAAGAAGTCGAAGATTTTGGGACTGTGTCGGTGGATGAACACCAAACCATCGTATGTGTGGTAGGTGATTTTGACTTGAATACACATGGGTATGCGGCCCGAGTATTGGATGCTGTAAAACACTTACCGGTCCGAATGATTTCATATGGAGGTTCGGATTATAATGTATCAGTTCTGTTGGACACGGATCATAAAGTGGAAGCATTACGCTCGTTACACAACCGTTTATTTTAATTGAAATAACCAAAATGAAAAACGAAAATATAGAGAGTCAGTTCGTAGGAAAGGAAACTCCTTTTTATTACTACGACCTGAACGTTTTGGAAGAAACGTTGGATGCGGCTTATGCCGCTTCCGGTAAGCGTGGATTCCATGTGCATTTTGCTTTGAAATCAAATTTCAACAGCCGTTTGCTTGAAATGATCCAAAGTAAAGGTTTTGGAGCAGATTGTGTAAGTGGAAATGAGGTGCAACAGGCTATTAATGCAGGTTTTGATGCAAAAATGATCACTTTTGCTGGTGTAGGTAAGTCGGATAAGGAAATTAATCTTGCTTTAGCGCACGATATTTTTGCTTTCAATGTCGAGTCTATTCAGGAATTGGAGGTGATCAATGAGTTGGCCGCTGTTCAGGGAAGAAAAGCTAAAGTAGCATTACGTATTAATCCTAATGTAGATGCACATACCCATCATTATATCACAACGGGATTAGATGAGAATAAATTTGGTGTTACAAATGCGGAACTTGAAAGAGCTGCAGCTGTGATACGGAAGTGTGAGAATATCGAACTTATTGGTTTACATTTTCATATCGGTTCTCAAATAACAGATATGAATGTATTCAAGAGCCTTTGTGTGAAAGTGAATGAATGGAAAAATTGGTTTGAAGAACGTGGTGTCATCATCAAAGTTTTAAATGTTGGAGGTGGATTGGGAGTGGATTACCATAACCCAGATACGAATGCAATTCCTGATTTTGAAGCATATTTTGATATTTTTGATAAATTCTTAGAAAGAACTCCACAACAGGAAGTCCATTTTGAGTTAGGGCGTGCATTAGTTGCGCAATGTGGTTCTTTAATCAGTAAAGTACTTTATGTAAAGAATGGTGTTAAGAAGAACTTTTTAATATTAGATGCAGGTATGACTGAATTGATGCGACCTGCATTATATCAGGCTTTTCATAAAATAGAAAAGCTTGGAGATGCAAATGCAACAGAACTTATCAATTATGATGTTGTAGGACCTATCTGCGAAAGCTCCGATTGTTTTGGAAAAGAGGTCACATTGCCATTATCGAAAAGAGGAGATCTTGTTGCTATACGTACCGCTGGTGCATATGGTGAAGTAATGTCTTCACGCTATAATCTCAGAGAGGAGATTCGCTATGTATATAGTGACGAATTAGTCTAAAACTACCCTATGACAATAGAACTGGCTTAAACTACTGATAGTTTAAGCCTTTTCGTTTTGTAGGAATATTTGTTTTTCATTTGCAGAATAAATGGAATAGCGAAATATATTTCTGTTTTGCTGTACATCCTTGTACCTTTGCGTATGCAACAGATTCAACATATACTTCGAAAATTATTTAGTGAGGAGCGGATTAGAGTAGATTTTAATGTAAAGGGAGGGACTACTACTTTACTCGCTAGTTTTGCATATTTACCGATCCGGGAGCTTTTAAATTTTAATATTAACATAAAAGAAGAGTATCGAGATATTTTGAGTGAATTGGAAGTTGCTAAGGAATTGGAACCTGTTGCGTCACTTTTGTTAAAAGGTATGCTAAGTATGCAAGCCGGTCAAGACGATGCAACCAAATATCTTTATGAGGCTCAAAAAGTCCAGGTAACGGCATTAGGATATAGTTATTTGGCATTATGCTATTTTATGAAAGGAGACTTTGATAAGTCTATCCAGATTTATTCAAATGCGATTACTGATTTCCCCAAAGAACCTTATTTTTATGCCTGTCGCTGTATACTGAATCGATGTTTAGATGATGATGAGGGAGCTTTTTATGATTATCAAGTCGCAAAACGTCTCGATTTCAATTATCACAGTCTGCTAGAGTGGCATGAGCATCTTTCCTATTTAGAAACGCTTAAAATGGACCAGCTGGAACTTCAGGAATTGGAAAGCACTTGGGAACAAGATCCAGAACGATTAGATGTCTTAACGAAGCTCGCTTTGGAATATGTACACATTTATGATTATCAAAAAGCTATTCGTTTGTATTCTCAAGGAATCAATATGGCGGATAATCAAACAGAATGGTATGTTTACCGTGCGGCAATCTACAGTAAATTAACTTTGTATATAGAAGCCCTTGAGGATTGTAATCAAGCTTTATCAATTGATGAAAATTGTGTTTCTGCTTATATTTTACGAGCAAAGTTATTGGAATGTCTACACGAACATGACGCCGCTCTTGAGGATTATAAAAAAGCGGCATCTCTGAATCCTGAACATACTGCCATATATGAGGAGCGGGCTTCGCTTTTTGAAAGATTAGGGAAATTTGAAGATGCTATCGTCGATTATTCTAAATTGATTGCCTTAATGAAGGATGACTTTTATCCGTATGTACTTCGCGCAGATATGTTCGAACGTGTAGGAAAGCAGGAGGAGGCTTTATTGGATTATAATCGTGCTATAGACTTGAATCCTTACTATTCAGATCTTTATCAGTATCGTGCTGCAATACGGGAATCTTTAGGTGATAAGGTAGGCGCTGAATCTGATTTACAAAAATTCGAAGAGTTGGATGAAGAGTAATAGAAGATAAAAAGGTTCAGTTGTTAAAACTGAACCTTTTTATCTTTAAATTCCTAACTCAACCTGAAATAGAAACCCCCAGGAGTTCTTTTGATCGGCATTGTCAAATTGACCATCTTTAAAAGTATAATTACCACTCAAATTAAATTTTAAGCGATGTGCTTTCATATATTTGTTAATACCAGCTTCAATAATTTCTGTTTGTTTTTCATATGCCCGAATATCTTTGTGAGGTTGGACAAAGGTATAGCGGCTTACCACCTCGTATCCATGATTCATCAGGTAAGACATCTGTTGATTAACTCCAAAACCTTTATAAGCATAGGCGGTATTTCCCTGTAAATCGATGTTCATTGGATTGTCGACATCACGACGCATATACTCGGCTTGATAAGCAAAACCCTGATATTTAAAAATTGCATCTATAAAGCTGGTCTTTAAAGTAAAAGGATTTTCAACATATTTACCCGTTTGACCACCTATACGGGTTGTTCTGTCGTTAAAGCTGTAACCTCCCCCAATAGATAGTTTTGGTGTTTCTTCACGCTCTATGTCTCCTTCGGAATAATCGCCTCCATTTTCAAAATTGCCGAATGGTAAAAATTCTACCCTACCTGTGTAAGATAAGCCTCCATCTGTTCCGCTTGCAGCTCTACCTTCACCTGTTGATATGGCAACTTTTGCATTAATAGGTACTTCGCCAATTTTTTTACTCAGATTGGCACTCATTCCGAAATCACGATCTAAAGTAAACCTGGTATTCACTAAGGAACGATCTGCAAACTGGAGCTGTCCAGATGAATTGACGCGTTGCCTATTTCCTGGTAATTTGTTTTGACCGAAACTGATGTAGAAATCGTCAGTAAAGTTATAGAATACAACGGCATCACGTACAATATTTGGAATACCGGTTTCATCGAAATCTTGATCACTTCTTGTAAAAGCTAATTGTAATGAGTAGCTAATCTTAGGTGTGTAGATGTAACCATCGACCCGCATTCTAAGTCTACGTACACGTGCATCCCATTCACCGTTCTTTTCTCCGTCTAATTTTTCTGTGAAACCGGCACGGTTTTGCATTCTAAATCTGAAGTTTGTGTAGAAAAGGGAATCTTTGCTATGGAATTGAATTCCTTTGAAATTTAAGATAGTAGCTCTATCATCTCGTTCTTGCGCTTTTGTAGCACAGGCTAAGGTCGCTAGTAAGGCTGTAAGGGTAACAATTTTTGTTGCTCTCATTCGTCTTTAAAAAAAATATTATAGTAAGGGTTGTGTGTACTTAAATTATAACAGTTTAATTTCCTTGTAAATAGTAGCGTAATAATAAAATGAACTTTTTAACATCTAACTATAAAAGATGCGGATTAATCATGATTTTATTGATAAAACTATTTAGTTTATTACTACGTCCGAATATTAAAACTTTTTATATTGTATGCGTGCGACAGTCATTTTAGCTAAATCCAATGTCAGTGATTCTATTCTTGACAAGAAACCATGTATAAAACAAAGTGTGATTTGCTACTTTTTTTATTTTCAAACACAAAGATAATAATCTAATTGAATTGAGGAGAAAAATGAGATGAAATGATAATTAAAAGGCCACTTTATAGGTGGCCTTTTAATTATTATAATTCTTTACGTAAACGTGCAACGGGTATATTGAGTGCTTCGCGATATTTTGCAACGGTACGTCTAGCGATATTGTAACCTTTATCTTTTAAGATTTCGGTCAGCTTTTCATCAGCAAGAGGTTTGCGTTTATCTTCATTTGCGATGCATTCTTCTAAGATCTTTTTAACTTCTTTATTGGATACCTCTTCTCCAGATTCTGTTTGAATAGCTTCGGAGAAAAATGATTTAAGTAGAAATGTACCGAATTCTGTTTGTACATATTTTGAGTTGGCAACACGGGATACAGTCGAGATATCCATACCTATACGATCGGCAATATCTTTTAATATCATCGGTCTAAGCTTAACATCATCACCTGTTAAAAAGTAGTCATACTGATACTCCATAATGGCATTCATTGTTTTAAGCAATGTCTGCTGTCTTTGTTTGATCGCATCGATAAACCATTTCGCAGAATCGAGTTTCTGTTTTACAAACTGAACAGCTTCTTTCATTTTTTTATCCTTTTGATCGGATTTCTCATAATGTTCGAACATGTTCTGGTAAGAACGACTAACACGTAGTTCTGGTGCATTTCGTCCGTTTAATGTTAGATGAAGTACTCCATCGTTGTTAATGATGTGAAAATCGGGAATGACATGTAACTGTTTACCTGCAACAGCTCCTGAATCACCTGGTTTTGGATTTAACTTTAGAATTTCATTTACAATATTTTTAAGATCATCTGAGGTTAACCCTAGCGATTTTTCAAGTTTATCATAATGCTTCTTGGTAAATTCATCCAAATAATTTTTTACAACTTTAGTTGCCTGAATGATGGTTGGATTATTTTGATCTTTCTTTTGTAATTGTATCAGCAAGCATTCCTGTAAATCACGAGCTCCGATACCTGCCGGTTCAAAATCTTGAATAACCTTTAACATTTCTAATACTTCGCTTTCAGTAGCGATAACATTTTGAGAAAACGCAAGGTCATCAATGAGACTTAATATTGGACGACGTAGATAGCCATCATCATCTAAACTTCCAATAATTTGCTGACCGATTAAGAAATCACGGTCATCTAAGGCTAGTAAATCGAGCTGTTGTTGTAATTTCTCAAAAAATGAATCTTGTACAGCAATGGGAATCTCTTTTTTATCATCATCTTCGTCAGTATAATTATAGTTGTTGGAGTAATCAGTATAATCATCTTCCTGGATATATTCATCTACGTTGAACTCATCGCTGTCGAAGCTTTCTTCACTATCAAAACTCTCATCTGGATCGCGATCTGGGTATTCTTCGTTCGGTTCGGCCATGTTTGCTAAACTGCCGTCCTCAAGTGCTGGATTCTCCTCTAATTCTTCTTTAATGCGTGCGTCCAAAGAGACTGTAGGAACCTGTAAAAGTTTAATAAACTGAATCTGCTGTGGAGATAGTTTTTGTAATAACTTTTGTTGTAAGGTTTGCTTTAACATGTTTTTCTATGACTAATTCGAATATAAATTTATATAAATTATATTGATTTAAGAAACAAAAATACATGGAAAAGGTATTTGGGTATAATTTTTGTAGCTATCCATAATCTTATACTCCTAATTATCAGAATTGGAATAATGAAATGTTAAATTTCGTTAATTCTTCTTTATGGCATGTAAAAGCTATTTTTTTTGCTTGTTTTCACAAAACATTTTTAGACCTTTACCATATGTTTAAACGTATTAAGAATAAATATATACGCTATATAGCAATTGCTATATATTTTTTAATCGTCCTTGTTTGTGCTATACAGCTTAACTTTTTGGGGCTATTTGGCTACTCGCCTACAAAAAAGGATATTACGATGCCCAGTGTTAATATCTCAACCGAATTGTATACTGCAGATAGTGTTTTGATAGGTCGTTATTTTGATGAAGACCGTAATCCAGTGGCTTTTGACAGCATATCTAAAAATGTGATCAATGCGCTGGTGGCTACAGAGGATGTTCGCTTTTATAAACATAGCGGAGTTGATTTTTTAGGTCTCGGATCTGGTATTGTTTCTACTTTATCGGGAGATAGAAGAGGTGCTAGTACAATTACGCAGCAATTGGCAAAAAACTTATATCGTACACGTTATAATAAATCGGGAGGTCTTCTTGGTAAAATACCTGGTGTTGGTTTAATTGTAACCAAGTTTAAGGAATGGATGACCGCTTATAAATTGGAGTCACGATATGAAAAAAATGAAATTATAACGATGTATTTAAATACAGTTTCGTTCAGTAATAATTCATATGGTATCCAAACGGCTGCACGACGTTATTTTAGTAAAAATGCAAGTGAACTTAGCATCAATGAAGCTGCGGTATTAGTGGGTATGCTGAAGGGAACAACAATTTATAATCCTATGCGTAATCTAGACAAATCGCGTGAGCGCCGAAATGTCGTTTTAACTCAAATGGAGAAGGCTAAGTATATTGATCAAACTCAGGTTGATCAGTTGTCAAAGGAGCCATTGGTATTACGTACTGAGAACAAAGATATACATGCGGGTGAAGATTCTTATTTACGGGCAGCGGTAGAGCGTTGGCTGGAGAAGTGGGCTGATGAAAATGATATGGATATCTATAAGGATGGTCTAAAGATTTATACTACAATCAATTCAAAACTTCAAAAACATGCCGAGGAAGCTGTTGCGAAGCAGATGCAGGTATTGCAACGGAGATTGAAGAATGCATGGGGTAGTGAAGAGCCTTGGCGTGATTTGTCTGGTAAGGTAATTCCTGGATTTATTGAAAACTTGGTAAAAAAGACAGACTATTATAAATTTTTGGTGAAAAAATATGATCAACGTACTGACAGTATTGATTTCTACTTGAACCGTAAAAAAGAAATGGAAGTATTTTCTTGGAAAGGAGAGCGGATGCGTGAAAAAGTAGAGATGTCCACTGTTGATTCGATCAAATACTATGTAACGATGTTAAATACGGGTGTGATGAGTATGGATCCCTATTCTGCTGAAATTAAAGTGTGGGTAGGAGGTATCGATCATCAGTTTTTTAAATATGATCATGTTAATCAATCTAAAAGACAGGCAGGTTCTACATTCAAACCTTTTGTTTATTTAGCTGCATTGGAATCCGGTATGACACCTTGTGATCAGATTCAAGATAAGCCCGTAACCATCAAGATTGATAAAGGAGATTCAATTGAAGTCTGGGAGCCTAAAAATGCTGACTGGAATTTTAGCTATCGGGATATGTCATTGCGTTGGGCCATGGCGCGTTCGGTAAATTCGATTACAGTTCAACTGACAGAGAAAGTAGGGGCTGATAAAATTGTTGAAGCTGCACATCGAGTTGGAATTGAAAGTAAATTGAGCCCTGTGGCATCGATCGGTTTGGGACCAAATGATGTTTCAGTTTTTGAAATGGTAAATGGTTATGCTACCATGATGAATCACGGTGAACGTGTAACACCTATTCTTGTTTCTCGAATAGAAGATTATGACGGAAAGGTAATTGCAACTTTTAAACCTGAACGTAAGCAGGTAGTGGATAAACAAGATGCATGGTTGATGACTTATATGCTTCGCGGAGGAATGGAAGAGCCGGGAGGGACTTCACAGGCATTATGGGAGTATGATCTTTTTGATAAGGAAAATGAGATTGGTGGAAAAACGGGTACTTCTTCGGAGTATGTAGATGGGTGGTACATGGGTGTTACCAAAGATCTGGTAACTGCGGTGTGGGTCGGTTGTGACGATCGAAATATCCATTTTAAAAATTCGCAGACCGGTGAAGGCTCTAAAACTGCGCTACCAATTTTTGGTTTATTTATGGAATCTGTTTATAAGGATAAGCAGTTAGGCTATACGCAGGGTAAATTTCCTGCTCCAACTGTGGAAATTACAAAGAAGTATAAGTGTGAAACTCCTCGTCCGCCTCGTGAAGAGGTTGTCTCAGATTCAACCGCTGTAGATGATGAGATGTTAATCGACGGTCTGGAAGATGTGCAAAATGGTGGTACAACTCAAGAAGAAGGGTTATCAACTTCTGGAGATGATGATGCTTCTGACGTCTTATCTACCAATAATGATGCAGCGGCAATAAGACCGCGTGATTCACTAGGTTTTGGTGATTAATACATTCTCTTAAAAATTTTAAATCGGTTGTTTATGAAGTATAAACAACCGATTTTTTTTTGGAAGTATCCATATTAGTTGGACATAGGTTGTTCCAATTCGCATTTTGTTTTCTGATGAGCTTCTCCTTCTGCATCCGTGTAAAGTGATTTAATTCAAATTGTCTCTTTTCAGCGTGTTCCTGACAATCAAATTTTTCCATATAAACGACACGAGTTAAGTGTGGGCCATTTGGAAAGAAAATGTTGCAGCTGCTTTTTATTTCGTTCATCGCCCGGTTAAAGTCTGATGTGATATCTACATTTAAGAACTGTCTGTTGCTGTCCGTAATGATGTATAATGTGTGTGATTTCATGTTTTGAGCTAATAAATTTGGTTATTTGTATAATTTTTACTAATTTTATTGGCACAATAATACTAATATTTTTAGATATTAAAAATTAAAATTAAAAAAATATGCCAAACATAGCTTCCAATCTTAAGTTTTTAAGAAAAACGAAAAGGCTTACACAACAGCAGTTTGCTGACTTAATGGAGATAAAACGTGCTTCTGTAGGGGCGTATGAAGAAGATCGGGCAGAGCCAAAATATGAGTTACTAAAAAAAATAGCAGAGTTTTATGATCTTTCAATGGATGAGCTTGCTAATGATGAGATAAATGAAAAATGGAAACGGGCTCCTAAAAGTAATGCTTCTAATTTGCGGGTACTTAGTGTTACAGTTGATGGGCTTGACCGCGAAAATATAGAGTTGGTTCCTGTAAAAGCGAGCGCTGGCTATATGAATGGTTATGCTGATCCGGAATATGTTGCAACGTTACCGAAATTTTCGTTACCTATGTTCAATCAAGGAACCTATCGGGCTTTTGAAATCAAGGGTGATTCGATGCGTCCTTTGGCTAGTGGTTCTATTGTCGTCGCAGAATATGTTGAGAACTGGAATGATATTAAGCCAGGGCAGACCTATATTGTCGTTTCAAAAGATGAGGGGGTTGTATACAAGCGAATAGCATTTAAATTTAAAGAAGATAAAGGTCTGAAGTTAGTTTCTGATAATAAGAGCTACGATCCATATTGGGTAGAAGCGAGTGATATTATGGAAGTTTGGAAAGCAAAAGCGTTTATTAGTACAACGCTTCCGGAACCTAGTAATGAACCTTCTATGGAGACTTTGACAAGCATGATGGCAGAAATGCAAAAAACAATTAATTCGGTTGTAGATAAGGGTTAGAGGATCATTTTGATGGATCTTTTTTATCTATATTTTGATAGTTGAAAAAAAATATTTACCTTTGTCTTATCTGAGAGGAAGGGGGCAACGTATGCCCCCTTTTTTAATTCATTGATTTCAGTATTTTTATTCGTTTTCGAAAGAATATGCAAAATGTAGAGAAAAGAGTTATCGAACTCGTCCAAGAAAAATTAGCAGATCGCGATGATTTGTTTATTGTAAGTGTTAAATTTCATCCGAACAGCGTGTTGGAAGTTTTGCTAGATGGTGATCAGGGAATTAGTATCGATGATTGTGTACAGGTTAGTAAATTTGTCGGATTTCAGTTGGAAGAAGAGGGGACAGTAGAGAAAGCTTATCGTCTTGAAGTTTCTTCTCCGGGGCTAGATGCTAATTTTGTTAATCAAAGGCAATATGAGAAAAATATTGGACGCAATGTGCAAGTGAAGTTAAATGATGGTACAAAAACGGAAGGTACATTGTTAGCCGTTGAGGATGCACAGATAACAATTGAAGAAACAATAAAAGAAAAAGGTAAAAAAGCGGAGCAGGTTGCTCGCATTATACCTTTTGAACAAATAAAAGCAACTAAGGTGTTAATTTCATTTAAATAAAAATGAGCAGCAATATCAATTTGATTGACTCTTTCCAAGAGTTTAAAGAGTTTAAAAACATTGACCGACCTACGGTTATTTCTGTCTTAGAAGAAGTATTTCGTAGTATGATCCGTAGACGTTTTGGTACAGATGAAAACTGTGATGTTATCGTAAATCCTGATAATGGAGATTTAGAGATATGGAGAACACGCGTTGTTGTTGAAGATGAATTTTCGGAAGATGATGATCTTGAAATTGAATTAACAGAAGCGAAGAAATTTGATGCTGATTTAGAAGTTGGCGATGATTATATTGAACAGATAACGTTAGAGAGTTTTGGTCGTCGTGCTATTTTAGCAGCCCGTCAAACTTTGGTTTCAAAAGTTTTGGAATTGGAGAAAGACGAAGTTTTCAAAAAATATAAAGACCGTGAAGGGGAGTTGGTGATCGGCGAGGTTTATCAAATCTGGAAAAAAGAATTGCTTGTGTTAGATGATGACGGTAATGAATTAATTTTACCGAAGACAGAACAAATTCCTGCAGATTATTTTAAGAAAGGTGATAGCATTCGTGCAGTAGTTTACAAAGTGGATATGATGAATAATAATCCTAAGATTCTTATTTCTCGTACTGCTCCAGAATTTTTACAACGTTTATTTGAACTGGAAGTTCCTGAGATTTTTGATGGTTTGATTACGATTAAGAAAATCGTTCGCGAACCAGGAGAGCGTGCTAAAGTGGCTGTAGAATCTTATGATGATCGTATTGATCCTGTTGGTGCTTGTGTGGGTATGAAAGGATCTCGTATTCATGGTATCGTTCGCGAATTGCGTAATGAAAATATCGATGTAATCAACTTTACAACGAATCATTCACTTTACATTACACGTGCATTAAGCCCAGCTCGTATTAGCTCAATCAAGATTGATGAAGAAAATAAGACGGCTGCAGTGTATTTAAAATCTGATCAAGTTTCTTTGGCAATTGGTCGTGGTGGACACAATATCAAATTGGCAGGTAAATTGACAGGTTATGAGATCGATGTTTATCGTGAGAATGACGAGTTTGATGAAGATGTGGATATCGAAGAATTCAGCGATGAAATCGAAAGCTGGGTAATTGATGCATTGAAACGTGTAGGTTTAGATTCAGCTCGTTCAGTATTGGCATTGACAGAAGAAGAGTTGTCTAGAAGGACTGACTTGGAAGAAGATACGGTAAAAGACATTTTACGTATTTTACAGGCTGAATTTGAATAAAATGAAGCCACATAATTTATTTTCATCTCTATTTCGAATTTAATTGTTATAGAGATGTAAAAAAAACATATTTTTGTATTAAATATTTAATTAGTTAAAATAATAGATGACTGAAGGAAAAGGTACAAACCTGCTTAAAGCAGCAAAGGAACTCAATATTGGCATATCTACTGCCGTAGATTGTTTAGTGAAAAAAGGGTATGACGTCGACGCCAAACCTGGTACTAAGCTATCCGGAGAGATGTACAATGTGCTGTTGAAAGAGTTTCAAGGTGACAAGATCGTGAAAGATGAAGCTAAACAAATTGTGATTGGCAAAATTCGTCGTGATGAGTCGCCAGTCGCTTCTCCTAAAGAATCATCTAAAAATGACGATTATGAAGAAACTGCAGCTTCAAAAGATATTTTGATAAAAAATGCTGCGGTAAATACAAGAGAAGAATCTAATGCAGATAAAAAAGAGAATCCAGTTGAAAAGGTAACGGGTTCTGAAGCAAAGGAAAATTCATCAAATACACACACTGGAGGTATGAAGGTTGTGGGTAAAATTGATTTAGATGCTTTGAAAAGAGGATCTAAACCTAAGAAAGAGGAAACTCCAGAAGTGAAAGCTGAAACTCCAAAGGAAGTGGAGAAGAAGCCTGAGGTAGTTAAGGAAGCAACTCCTACAGCTCCAAAACCTATCGTAAAAGAAGAGCCTAAAGTAGAAGTTCCTAAAGTTCCGATAGTGGAAGCACAAAAAATAGTAGAGAAAGCGCCAGAAGCACCTAAGGTTGTCATTGCTGCACCTCAAAAAGTTGAAGTTAAAACTGAAGCTCCTAAAGTTCAAGAGAAGAAAGTGGTAGAAGAAAAGCCAAAAAATGAAAAACCTGCTGTGAAAGCACCGGTTGAAACTCCTGTAAAGGAAGTGAAAAAAGTTAATCCTGCAGATGAGGTTATTAGTGCTAAAGCAGAGAGATTAACAGGTCCAAAAGTAATTGGTAAGATTGAATTGCCTACGGCAAGACCTTCTCATCGCGATAAGCCTGTAGCATCTTCTTCAAGTGCTACTGGTAATGATCATAAGCGTAAACGTAAACGTACGAATAATACAGGAACTCCGCCTCAGGGTGGTGGTACCCATCCAAATCGTACTGGAGGTCCAAACCAAGGTGGTGGAAATCATCCAAATCGTACTGGTGGAAATCATCCAGCAGGGAATAATCAAAACCGCCCAGCAGGAGGTCCAGGAGGAAATAATCAAAACCGTCCAGCGGGAGGTCCAGGAGGACATCATAACCGTCCAGGAGGTCCAGGTGCAAATAAAGGTCGTCCAGCCTTCAACAATAGAAGTAATGGACCTAATGTACCAAAAGAGGAGCCTACTGAAAAGGAAATCCAAGATCAAATCAAGGCTACATTAGCGCGCTTAAGTGGTGCTGGTAAGTCAGGTAAATTTGCTCAACGTGCGAAATTGAGACGTCAAAAACGTGACGATGTCGCAACTAACGCGGAGGAGGAAGCATTAGAAAGAGAAATGCAAGCAAAAGTGTTGCGTGTTACAGAATTTGTAACGGCAAACGAACTTGCTAACTTAATGGATGTGGCTGTTACACAAATTATCGCAACTTGTATGAGTTTAGGTATGTTTGTTTCAATTAACCAACGTCTAGATGCAGAAACTTTAACCATTGTTGCTGATGAATTTGGTTACCAAATTGAATTTATCAAACCTGAAGATGAAGAGATTGCTGATCTTGAAGAAGCTGACAATGAAGATGCATTGATTTCTCGTGCTCCGATTGTTACGGTAATGGGTCACGTCGATCACGGTAAAACATCTTTGTTAGATTACGTGCGTAAAGCAAATGTAACAGGTGGTGAAGCAGGTGGTATCACGCAACATATTGGTGCTTATGCGGTACAATTAGACGGTGGACGTAAGATCACTTTCTTAGATACTCCAGGTCACGAAGCCTTTACAGCGATGCGTGCTCGTGGTGCAAAAGTAACAGATATCGTAATTATCGTTATTGCAGCGGATGATGCTGTCATGCCACAAACGAAAGAAGCAATCAACCACGCACAAGCTGCTGGTGTGCCAATCGTATTTGCATTTACAAAAATTGACAAGCCAGGTGCTAATACAGATCGTATTAAAGAGCAGTTGTCTCAAATGAATATATTAGTAGAAGATTGGGGTGGTAAATACCAAGCACAGGAGATTTCAGCAAAAACTGGATTGAATGTGGATCTTTTATTAGAAAAAGTATTATTAGAAGCAGAGATGCTTGACTTAAAAGCTGATCCGAACAAACGTGCTGTTGGTTCTGTAATTGAAGCTGCTTTGGATAAAGGTAGAGGTATTGTGACAACAGTACTGATATTAGGAGGTACTTTACGTGTGGGAGATCCTATTTTAGCAGGTTCTCATAGTGGTAAAGTGAAAGCTTTAACAAATGAACGTGGTGAGCGTGTGAAAGAAGCAGGTCCTTCTGTACCGGTTCAAATCTTAGGTATGGCTGGGGCACCTACTGCAGGTGATAAGTTCTATACTATGGAGAGTGAATCGGAAGCTCGTAATGTGGCGAATAAACGTCTTCAATTACAACGTGAGCAAGGTATGCGTGCTACGAAACATATTACTTTGGATGAGATCGGTCGTCGTTTGGCAATCGGTAACTTTAAAGAGTTGAACGTGATCGTAAAAGGTGACGTGGATGGTTCGATCGAGGCATTATCTGATTCATTATTGAAATTATCAACACAAGAGATTCAAGTGAATGTAATTCACAAATCTGTGGGTGCTATCTCAGAGTCAGATGTTTTATTAGCTTCTGCTTCTGATGCAATTATCATCGGTTTCCAAGTTCGTCCATCTATAGGTGCACGTAAATTGGCTGAACAAGAGCAAATTGATATTCGTCTTTACTCTATCATTTACGATGCTATTGCAGAACTTAAATCGGCAATGGAAGGTATGTTGGCTCCGAAATTTGAAGAGAAAATCGTTGCTAACGTTGAGATTCGTGAAACGTTTAAAATCTCTAAGGTCGGTACAATTGCAGGTTGTATGGTCTTGGATGGTAAAATTAACCGCAATAATGATATTCGTATCGTCCGTGATGGTGTTGTTGTTTTCACAGGTAAATTAGCTTCATTGAAACGTTTCAAAGACGATGTGAAAGAAGTTTCATTCGGTTATGAGTGTGGTTTGAATATTCAAGGATATAATGATATTCAAGAGGGTGATATCGTTGAAGCATACGAACAAGTTGAAGTAAAACGTAAGTTGTAATTAAACAATTTATCATACATAAAAGGAGCGTTTTTAATAAGACGCTCCTTTTTTTATGAGTTTTAAAACACACAGATAGTTCTTGATAGGAATTGGGAGTTAATTATAAGATCTTATCCATATTCCTAAAGTAAGATCATTTCATTAAAATCGTGCAAATAGAACGGATGATCTGAAATGAGTATTTTTTACCGTAATGTTTTTTTTATATTAAAGCGACTTACAGTAACTGTTTCTACTTTATAAGTTTCTTACTATCCAAAAACCAATTACAATGATAAAAACGATTACAATTGCTTTATAACCAAATAGTATCTTTCGCCATTTAAGCATTTTTGGCGTAGGTGATTTTTGATATTCAAAGATTAATCCTGTGATGATATAGGGGATCGCGATGATCAGTAAAAAATTTTGCCTCCATGCGTTTTGGAGGTCAAAATTTAAAAGATAATGTATGGCGCGTTGTGATCCACATCCGGGACATTTGTAGCCTGTAATGACATAAAATGGGCATTTAGGAAAAATGTCATACTGTATCGGATTAAAGAACTTATATGTAAGAATTAAGATGAATAGAAGTATAATCCCAATGGACCATAGATAATATTTCTTAATTACCATAATTAAATATAGATCCAACTACACCTAAGATCATCAATAGTACATATAATACTGTCATCACAATGGAAACAATAAAACCAATTTTAGTCCATTTTTTAGCTTCATCTGATGCTCTTTGTGCGCCTTGCAGATCTCCAGCATAGAATCTGGATTCAACTTTTGCTGCATTTATTATTCCCGCTATTCCAAAAGGAAGACAGCATAAAATTGTAACTAAAATAGATTCAACTAACCATGTTTTAGGTACGATATTTAAAAATGGGTCATAGGCTTTATTTTGCGGATCGGCTGACTGGTTGAAGGGAGATTGTCCAGTTGTTTGAAATGGATTGGGAGGATTAGGAGGGGAGGCTATGTTTGAAGAAAATAAAGCAGCAAGCTCAGGAACCTCACTGGCTTTTCTCCAGTCACCCATTCCTTCATACCATACATTTGTTTCTGGTGTAATGTTTTTATATTTGAGCTCTTCGAGAGTAAAGGGACCAAAGTTTGTGTAGCCATCTGTATAAAAGTACTTTTTCATATTTTAGAGTTTTATAATTTATTTAAATATAGAAAAAAAGGGCAGAGTTGATGTTTTTTGTAAAATATTTTTATGTTTTACCCTATACCAACTTTATCTTTTTGTCAGTTTTATGTGTATAAAATCGTTCCAGCTATTATGATCAGTCAGCTGTTTCCAAATACCTGAAAATTCATTGTTCTCCTTACTGAACCCACCGTTAAACTTTAAGTTAGTTCCGGTAAATGTCCAAAGGTGATTGTCTAATATAGCATTCATAAAGCCAGATTGACCTTGATTGTTATAATATTGCATGCTGTAATGTTGACGTACGACGTCATATCCTATAATTTCATGGGTAAGGCTATTTGACGTTCCTATCATGACATTTGCCTGGTGCAAAATAAAAGAATTGTCTAGAATCCAACAATATGTATCAGTCCCTTTGATTTTAACTGCAGGAGCATTATTGGTTTCTAGAATAATACCTTCGGTATCCCAAGTTCCTATAAAATGATTTAAATGCTGTTTTGCTATTTGATCCATTTTTGATTCTTAAGGTCAATTTTTTTTTATGAACTGTAGTCCAGAATATTGGTATTTACAACCTTTATTTTTTTAATAGATGTGCTCGATTATATTCATAATTCATTCGTGCAATATTGAGTACTGAAATACCTTGTGGACATTCAACTTCACAGGCTTCCGTATTGGAGCAGTGGCCAAAGAGTTCTTCATCCATTTGATTCACCATAGCAATGACCCTTGTAAGTCTTTCTTCTTTACCTTGTGGGAGTAATACCATATGGTTGATTTTGGCTGATGTAAAAAGGGCCGCACTTCCATTTTTACAGGTGGCAACACAGGCTCCACATCCGATACAGGCAGCAGCATCAAATGCCGCTTCTGTCACTTGATGTGTTACAGGAATGGTCAGTGCGTCCGGTGCTTGTCCTGTATTGATTGATACAAATCCACCTGAAGAGATAATGCGGTCAAATGCAGAACGATCTACTTTTAAATCTTTTTTTACAGGAAATGCTTCAGATCTAAATGGTTCGATAAAAACCACTTCACCATCTTTGAAGGACCTTAAATGTAATTGACAGGTAGTCGTATTTTTCAGCGGTCCATGCGCAATCCCGTTTATCATCATACCACATTGTCCACAGATTCCTTCACGACAGTCGTGGTCAAATTCAACAGGTGTGTCATTCGCTAATATGAGCTTTTCATTTAATGTATCTAGCATCTCTAAAAAGGACATATGCGGATTGAGGTTTTCCAAAGTATAGTCTACAAGTTTGCCATCAGCATTTTTATTCTCTTGTCTCCATATTTTTAGATGTAATTTCATAGCTTGAATTTTAATTATTTATAACTACGTACAATTGGTTGAATGACTTCAAAAGATAGTGGTTCTTTATGAAGAATGGGAACAGATGCGTTGTTCCATTCCCATGCCGAAATGAATTGATATTCCGCATCATTTCTTTTTGCTTCGCCTTCAGGTGTCTGATATTCTTCACGGAAATGTGCACCACAAGATTCATTTCTAGTCAGGGCGTCATAGCACATTAATTCTCCGATTTCGAGGTAATCAGCGACTCTTCCTGCTTTCTCTATTTCTGTATTCATTGTTTCCTCATTTCCCGGAATATGAACATTTCTATGGAATTCTTCCCGCAATTTCTGAATTTCCGAGATCGCGAATTTTAATCCGGCTTCATTTCGGGCAAGGCCGCAGTAATCATATAGTATTTTACCAAGAGTTTTATGGTAATAATCCACAGTTTTGGTTCCTTTGCTTTTGCTGAATTGTTGCAATTGTGTTCTGACTTCTTGCTCTGCTTTCTCAAATTCCGTATGATCCGTTGATATTTTTCCCGTGTGGATATCACCTGAGAGATAATTTGCTATGGTATAGGGAGCAATAAAATAGCCATCCACGGAGGCTTGAAGGAGAGAATTTGCTCCTAATCGATTAGCTCCGTGGTCTGCAAAATTAGCTTCCCCTAAAGCAAATAACCCAGGAATTGTCGTCATTAATTCGTAATCTACCCAAAGTCCTCCCATTGAAAAGTGGGCCGATGGAGAAATCATCATCGGTACTTGATAAGCATTATAACCGGTAATTTTTTCATACATGTCAAATAAATTACCGTATTTTTCTTTTATTTTGTCTATTCCTTGTTCTTTAATGGCTTTAGAAAAATCCAGATAAACGGCATTTTTTAAGGGACCGATTCCAAATCCGGCATCAATTCTTTCTTTTGCAGCGCGTGAAGAAATATCTCTAGGGGCTAGATTTCCAAATGCTGGGTATCTTCTTTCCAGATAGTAATCTCTTTCTTGTTCGGGAATGTCATTAGCAGAGCGCTGTTCATTTTCTTTAAGTGGTACCCATATGCGTCCATCATTTCTTAAAGACTCGGACATGAGTGTTAATTTAGATTGATAATCTCCAGACTGCGGTAATGATGTCGGATGAATCTGAATCCAGCTTGGGCTGGCCATTAATGCACCTTTTTTATGCGCTCTCCATATAGCAGAACCATTGCAACCCATCGCTAAAGTGGAAAGGTAATAGATTTTCCCATAGCCTCCAGTAGCCAGTACAACAGCATGTGCAGCATGGCGTTCAATCTCGCCAGTATCTAGATTTCTGATAATTACACCACGCGCTTTTCCTTCTATAATCACCAGATCTAACATTTCATGACGCGCATGAAGTTTGACTGTTTTTTTACCGACTTGACGCATAAGTGCTTGATAAGATCCCAGTAGCAATTGTTGTCCGGTCTGTCCTCTTGAATAAAATGTCCGGCTTACTTGAACACCACCGAAAGAACGATTGTTGAGATAGCCTCCATATTCTCGACCAAAAGGGACACCTTGAGCAACGGCTTGATCGATGAGGTTGAGTGAACACTCAGCCATTCGATATACATTAGCCTCTCGAGCACGGAAATCTCCTCCTTTTAACGTATCAACAAACATCCGGTAGACGCTGTCTCCATCATTTTTGTAATTTTTTGCAGCATTGACACCACCTTGTGCTGCGACAGAATGGGCGCGTCTAGGACTGTCTTGAAAGCAAAAAGATTTTACATTATAACCCATCTCACCTAGAGATGCAGCAAGCGAGCTTCCTGCTAATCCAGTTCCTATTACGATGACGTCTAATTTTTTACGATTTGCCGGATTGACTAATTTTGCAGTTTTTTTATAGTTTTCCCATTTTTTCTCTAAAGAACCTTCGGGGATTTTTGCATCTAAATTCATGTTCTTAAAATATAAAGGTTACTATTGTGTAAAATAAATGTAAATGGGCATCATGGCAAAGCCGACACTAATGATTACGGAATAAGCTATCCCACAGGTTTTTATCCATTTGACGTATTTCGGATGAAAAAGCCCTAAAGTACGAACTGCACTATGTACACCATGAATGAGGTGGTAGCATAATGCAACCATAGATAAGACGTAAATGAGCACATACCACCATTCTTTAAAAGTGGTAACTACCAAAATATAAAGATCTTTATTACCGTTGCTATCTATCGGCGGGCTTCCGAATTTATAGACATACCAAAAATTTTGAAAATGAATGACTAGAAATATTAAAATAATGGTACCTAGAATACCCATGTTACGACTATACCATTTACTCGCCCTTTGTCTTTGATCATGTTGGTACTGTTTTCCGGATTTTCTATTTTTAAGGGTAATGACCAAAGCGTCCAGGGCATGTATCAGAATGCTTGCATAAAGTACATATGAAACTATTTTTATTAAAATATTACCAGATAGAAATTGAGAATAGGCATTGAACTGTGTATGGGCCTGTTCGGAAGGTAAAAACAGTTGCAAATTTCCTAAAAAGTGAATGATAAGGAAAAAACACAGGAATAAACCTGTCAAACACATTACTAATTTTCGAGATAGGGTTGATAACATAAGCAAAGAATTAATAATAACCGATTATTTTCATCCACAGACCACCAACTGCCATGTAGATCACGAGTAACAGCACTCCAATTTCAAAACCCTTTACCCACCATGACTTGAGATCGACATAGCCACTACCGAAATAAACCGGAGCAGGTCCATGTCCATAATGAGTAAGGACTCCATATATAGATCCTACGAAACCAAGCATCATGGCCAATAGCATACCTGGAATACCTAAGGAAACTCCAACTCCGAGCATAGCGGCGTACATTGCCGCAACATGTGCAGTAGCACTGGCAAAAATATAATGGCTGTAGAAATAGACTAAAATGATGACAGGAAAGGCAATAATCCAATTTAATCCGCCGATCTCCGTTTTGATCAAATCACTGAACCAGCCAATAAAACCAAGTTCATTTAAAGAGCTGGCCATCATGACCAATACTGCAAACCACACAATGGTGTCCCATGCTCCTTTCTCTGATTTTACATCTTCCCAAGTCAGGACAGATGTGAGCAGTAACAGTGTCAGTCCAATAAATGCCGTAGTTGTGGCATCTATAGATAGTGATCCTCCGAAAATCCATAATCCCAACAGTATAAAAAAAGCAAGTAACATCAGCCATTCATTTGTTTTAATAGCACCCATTTCTTTTAACTTTTCAGTCGCCATTTTAGGGGCATCGGCAGTTTTTTTTAACTCTGGTGGATATAATTTGTATAAGACTAACGGAACAATAAAAAATGCAACAAGTCCGGGTACAAATCCAGCCGCAGCCCATGACATCCAAGTGATATTGATTCCCAAATCTGCAGCAAATTTCTGACACATGGGATTACTCGCCGTTCCGGTAAGAAACATAGACGAGGCAATGAGGTTCATGTAATAACTATTAAGCGTTAGATATGAACCGATTTTTTTATGTGTGCTCGGATCTTCTGGCAGAGATCCAAAACTAATAGCCATTGATTTCATAATGGGGTAGATGATACCTCCACCTCGGGCAGTATTACTAGGAATAGCAGGAGCAAGACAAACGTCTGCAAGCCCCAATCCATAAGCTAATCCCAAAGAACTTTTTCCGAATATTTTGATAAATATAAATGCTATTCTGTTTCCTAAGCCGGTTTTAATAAAACCTCTTGCTATAAAAAATGAGATTCCTATAAGCCAGATTACTTTATCACCAAAACCACTTAATGATTTGGTTATGGATAGAGAGGCATTACCAGGTGCTAGAACCTGTGTAAAAGCGGTGAACCCAATGGCCAACATACACATGGTACCCATAGGGGCAGCTTTTAGTATGATACCCAGGATTGTTGCCGCAAATATCGCAAATAGGTGCCAAGCCTCGGGTGACACACCCTTTGGTATAGGTATAAACCAAATAATCAATGCGAAAGCAAAGGTTATACCCATCTTTTTAATGTCCACTTCTTTCATATTTTCTGTTTAAGGTTATAATCGACTTTGTACTTGTAAAATGAACAAATTACCATTGTATTTGTTTGTACTTTCAATTTGATGTTTATAGTAATCCATCTGCATACCCATTTGTATTCTAGCCCCGTAGTTTTTGAGAAATTCCAAACTTACCATAGGAACTAAAGACTGTCTAGGATTAGATTTTTGTCTGAAATCAGTATCTAAGTATTCATATCTACAAGAAAACTCAATAGCTTTCAGGTTTTTATAATCAATTTCATAACGCATATTCGGTAAGAAGTAAGCTCCTCGCATTTGGTATTGATAGATATCTTGAAGTCGCTCTGTTTCTTCGAGACTGAAGTATAGATTGTGATTAATCGCCTGCTTAGCTTCGATCTGAAAATCTATATTCCATTTATGTGCAAGCTGAAATTTAGACGATACATCAAATGCTAAAGCATGTACATTTCTTTTAAACACGGTACCCGTACCACCGTTTAAACCAATACTGAAATCATATTTTTTTGCCAGATCAAATACGATCCTTGTTAAAAATTGTTTTCCATTATCTTTATCCGAAACCTGATTTTTCCCATTTCCATTCACAACAGAAACGGCATAACGCATTGGTATGGTCCCTAACGGTAATGTACCGCCTACTGAAGCCCCAATTTGAAAACTTGTCCAACCATTTTTTCCAAATTCGGTATATTGATTAGACCATTCCAATGATTTGATGATATCCACGGGATAGGTTTCTTCTAATCCGAACCAAGGTCTGAACTGCCCAACAGTAATGGCAACTTTGGGATTAAAACTGTACCGTAGATAAGCGTTTTCTAAAACTCGGGTCTTGGGATCATTTTTAAAATCAGCAAAATTTGCTAAAGCAACAACTTCTACTCTTCTGCTAATTTGTCCTTTGAGTTGCGCGCGCATGTATTTGAGCGAAAAGGAATTATTGGTGCCCTTATCATCTGTATGGTGAAGGCCTTCTACATCAACATTTTTTTTAAGGCTTGTTGTAAACCTTCCTTGAAAAAGCCCCTTGAACTGAAATTTGGGGTAACTTTCTAAAATTTCTCCTTGCGTACTATCGGGTACTTGGGCGCGAGCCGATATACTGTATAAAAGTAAAAATCCAATTAAAGTGCATGTTGCAAAAGGTAAGTTTTTTTTCATATAAAATAGTTAATGTAAAAGAACAGGGAATTATTAGCTATAAATTTTAATCTATATCGCGTATTTTATAGTTTATTTGGTTACTAATGAGCAAAACTTGCTTTGCTCATATATAAAAATAAGGAGATAAATCTATATAATGAAGGAAAAAATATAATAATTCAATATTTTTTTAAGTTCAAAGATTATTTCATGCTGTTTTGTAAAATAGGCTTTCTAGCAAATGTGCTTTTTTATTTTTTACTATAGAAGTAACATTTCTTTGTTTGAGCATTGGATTCTTGATTGCTCACTTCGGGAGAAGTAAATTAATGAGCATAAAAAAAGCCTTCATCGTGGACAGATGAAGGCTTTTGGTCTCACTGTATTAATAATGAGCTACATTTTTTACAATAAGGTATTAATTGCTTTGAATAAGCTCATTCAAAGATTTTGCTATTTCAGGATCGGCATAATCACGCCCACCTTCCATACGATCTACCATCTCTCCCTTTTTGTTAATGATTACCGTAGTTGGTATTGCATTTCCTAAGAAATCTTGCGGAATATCGCCATTTGGAATATACACTTGTAAATCATATTTATTTTCGGTCATAAATGCTTTTGATTTTTCCATCGTGCCATCTACATCTACCATTAAAAATACGATGTCATCATTACCTTTGAAGGATTGTTTTAAAGTGTTGATAGAAGGCATTTCATGAATACAGGGAGGGCACCACGTCGCCCAAAAGTTAATGAATACCACTTTACCTTTTAGTGAGCTTAGGGTGATATCTTTTCCATTTTCATCTTTAAAGCTAACCTCGTTTGCTTGGATAGCTGTAGTAGCCACTGTACTATCCTCTGCTGTTTCGTCCGACTTTGAATTTTGCGTGCCTTTAGTTTTTGAATTGCAGGATATAGCTGTAATGCTGCATGCAATCAAAAGCATGCCGATCATTTTCCTATTGAATTGGATTTTCATATTTATTTCTATTTGTTTATTTTTCCTTCTTTAATTTCTTCTGATGGCTTTAATATGATTTGACTTTCTGTCGAAATTTGGCCAAATACTTCCGTTAACGTATCCAAATGTACGCCTTCCTTGACAGGAATGCGTTTAATTTCTTGATCGTCTAATATAAGTATAAAAGTGCCAGCCTGTGTCGTTAGAACACTTTTTTTAGGTACCCAAGTAGAGGGTTGCTTACGTTTTAGTTTTAATTTAACTTGTGCATACTCGCCTCCTTGTAATTCACCTGATGGATTGTCGACATCAAATTCTAGTGTTAGTGACCGATCTTGCTGATTCAGTAATCCTGAAGTACGAGATAATGTTGTCTCAAATGTTTTTCCAGGCTGTGAACTTACGGTGAAATTCGCTTGGACACCCTGCTGAACAGAAGCCGCATGTTTTTCTGGAAGTGATAAAGTTAAGCGTAATTTATTACCTTGTGCCATCATGAACAGCGATTGGTTGGATGAAGTTCCTGCCAATGCTCCTACGGAAACATTTCGCTCTGTAATGACGCCATCGAAAGGGGCAGTGATACGCAGATATTGCTGTAATTGTGATGTATGGGTCGTACCTGCTTTAGAAGCTTCGTAAGCTGCACGTGCACTTTCAACGGAACTTTTTGCTCTGTCTAATTCAATTGCTGCTACAGCACCAGTTGTCGCTGATGCATCTTTCAACCGATCGTATGCTTGTTGTGCAAAGAGGTAATCGTTATATATCTTTTGCTCAGTAGCTTTGTCAGAAAGATATCGCTGATTCATTTCTGGAGCCTCTAGTATCGCCAATAGCTGTCCTTTACGTACATGATCACCACGGTCTACATATAACTGTTTTATAAATCCTGATACTTTTGCAAAAACAGCCACCTGTTCATAAGGTTTCAGTTCTGCTGGAACTGAAATTTCATATTCCGGATTTATGAACTGCACCGCCGCAGTACTATAATTTACTTGTTTGTCCGCTTTTTTATTCTCTTTTTTAGTTTTTTGTTCTTGCTGAGCGCATGACATACATGTAAAGAGGAGCAAAACAAAGCCCGTTAAACTTGATATTTTATATTTAGAGATTGTCGTATTCATGATGTGATATTTTAAATGGATGATGTTTTTTTATTAGAATAATACTGACTTGTCTCATCATCAGGATCTAGAGATGGGCTACTAACTGATGTTCTGGACATGAGCGAAGAAAAGAAATGCGGTAGAAGCAGTAAAATAACAATTGTAGATGCAATAAGACCGCCAATAACCGCTCTACCGAGAGGTGCTACTTGTTCAGCGCCATCTCCAATACCTATCGCCATAGGCAACATACCGGCAAGCATGGCCGCGGCAGTCATTAATATCGGACGCAATCTTGACGAAGCAGCTAATCTTGCCGCGTTTGTAGGTTTTAAGGCCATATTTCTTCTGTAATATTCAGCTTGATTAATGAGCAATACGGCATTGGATACCGATACACCAATGGACATGATAATACCCATATATGATTGTAAATTAAGAGTACTGTTGGTAAGAAATAATACAATTAAGCTCCCCGTAATTACAGCAGGAATGACTGATAGGATAATTAAAGGAACTTTAAAAGACTGGTAGTACGCAGATAACATCAAGAAAATAGCCATAATAGCTACAGCTAATCCTGTCAAAAGATTACCTAATGTGTCGTCAAGAAGTTGCATTGTACCTTCAGTCCATATACTAACACCACGTGGAGGTTCGCCCGCATCTTTTATAGCTTTTTTTACGGCTGTAGAAGCTGTTCCCAAATCTTGATTGTAGACATTTGCTATGATCGTGACATATCGGTTAGGACCTTTGCGGTTTACTTGTGCCGGAGCGGTTACTCGGCGAACAGTGGCAATATCTTCAAGTACCGGACGAAGGTTTCCTTTCTTTAAAGGAAGTGATTTAAGCCTTTCTTCTGATGACATGATATGCTCGGGGATCTGAACCTGAACTTGAAAAACAAGCCCCGATTTCGGATCTACCCAAAGATTTTTATCTGTAAAACGGGTAGAAGAGGTGGCGGTCACTAAGCTCTTCGTGATTTCCTGCATGGTCAATCCAAACTGTCCGGCTAAGTCACGGTTAACTTCAATTTCAAGAGTAGGGTAGGCGATTGGTTCAGCAATTCGTACATCTCGTAAATAACGTATTTCTTTCAAATTCGATTCAATTTTCGAAGCATGTGTATTTGCAGCTTTAAGCTGTCCGGCACCAACTTTAATTTCAATGGGCGTCATAGCTCCCTGTCCCATTATTTTTTCTGTCAGTTCCATCGGTTCAAAATTGAACTTTATCTGTGGATGATTCTGAGTTATTGAAGTTCTTATTTTTTCTTTCAGGTCCTCCATAGATCCAGCATACAAATTTTGATCTACGGATACTTGCAATACCGCTTCATGTGAAGAACTTGTGAACAGAAAAATAGGATTGATCGGGGATGTTGCAGGTTGCATGCCCACGAAAGCAGAAGTTATCGCTATGCCATCTTCAGGAAGCTGTGTTTTGATAGCATCAGTAATGGAGTTGACGATCTGTTCTGTTTTTTCGATTCTGCTTCCTTGCGGGGCTTGTATTCGTAATTGAAAGTCACCGCTATTTGATACAGGCATGACATCGGTTCCGACGAAATTTAATAACAAACCGATTGTTCCCCCCGAAAGTACGATATAGAGTAAAAAAAGACCAAGTGATTTTGCGGACCACTTGCGCATTCTGTAAGCATAATTTACTCTGAATTTCTCAAAAAAAGCTTTTTTTCTGTTTGTTTTACTTACAATTTCCTGTTTATTTTTCATTAACCAATTCGCCAAAATAGGTACGAATGTTTGAGAGGCAATAAAGGATGCTATCATTGCAAATGCAACTGCCATTGATAAAGGAATAAACATGTCCTTAGGAATACCGGTCATAATGAAAGCAGGAGTTAACACTGCTAGAATGCAAAGTAGAATTAAAAGCTTTGGAACAGATATTTCAAGCAACGCATCTAAAATAGCGCGCTGTTTTCCTTTTTTCATTTCCATATGTTGATGGATGTTTTCGATCGTCACTGTCGCTTCATCGACAAGAATACCGATCGATAGGGCTAAGCCGCTTAGTGTCATGATGTTGATGGTTTGTCCAAATAGGTAAAGAACCATAACAGCTGAGAGTATAGCAATCGGTATTGTCAGTACTACGATAAAAGCCCCCCGCGTATCTCCTAGAAATAAGAAAATCATCAATCCCGTAAAAACAGCACCGAGTATGCCTTCATGTATCAGATTAGAAAGTGAGCGCTCAATGTATTTGGATTGATCAAACTCGTAACGGACATCCACATCTTCCGGAAGTTGATTCTTTAATTTATCCATGGAGGACTTTAAATTATTTACAGCATCTAGTGTAGAAGCATCTGCTTTTTTGATGATGGGCAGGTATACGGAGCGTTTTCCGTTAACCAATGCATATCCCACTGTTTGATCTGCGCCATCTGACACAGAAGCGACATCTCTGACATAGATGGTACGGTTATCAGTGGTCTTGATCGGTGTATTTAAAAACTCCTCCGGATTTTTAGCGATTGAGTTAATTGGAGCCATTAAATTTTCATCGCCTATACGGATATTTCCGGCAGGAGAAGGAATACTGCTTTTGGTGATGGCAATTGTAATGTCTTCGGCACTTAGTCCGCTGGCTTGCATCGCTTCGGGATCAATATCGACGACAATAGAACGCGCATTACCTCCAAAAGGTGCGGGTGCGGTGATCCCGGGGATTTCGACAAACATCGGTCTGATTTTGGTTAACACAAGTGTCTGTATTTCATTGATCGAGAGTTTGTCACTTTCAAAGACCAACTGACCTACCGGTAATGAACTTCCATCAAAACGGACTACCATCGGCGGTACTGCACCAGCAGGTAGAAAGCCCATCGCTCTTGAAACTGAAGTAGATACTTCTCCGGCTACTTGTGCCATGTTGGTACCTGGATAAAAGGTAAGCTTCATCAGGCTGAGTCCCTGAACACTTTTAAAGTCTATATTTTTAACACCGCTGACAAATAGGAGCACCTTCTGAAATTCATTTGCCATAAATCCGTCCATATAGGCCGGGGATAATCCGCCATAAGGCATAGCGATATACATAGCCGGTAATTCAACTTCAGGAAAGATGTCTACATTGATTTTTTTTATTGTGCTATAAGAAAAAAAGGCAATCGTAATGACCGCTACCATGATAGCAATGGGTTTCCTGAGCGCAAATCTTATTAGATTCATATCTATATATTAAAGGTTATTAAACAGATAATCGAAATTGGCCGTTAGCTCTGACTCATATGCCAGTAACATCCAATACGAACGGGAGGCTTCGATATGATTATTCTCGGCCTGTTCAAGTAAAATGCGGATTTGTAATAATTCACTAAGCGTGATCAATCCACTTTTATAACGGGCCATGTACATACCATAAGCATCTTGTGCCTGTTTAACGGCAATTTGAGATTTTTGTAACTGCTTATATTGCCAGTGGCTTTTTGTTTGAGATGCTGATAAATCTGCTTCCATCGCATCCTGATATTGCGTTTGCAATAATTTAGCGCTGTTGGCTTCTTCATTTAATCCTTTACCTTTTAATCGGTTTGTATACAAACTTGTTATATTCCAGGTTATGCCTATACCAACAAGCATATTATTCGTATTATTTCTAAAACCGTCTTGCCATGCACTTGAACTTTTACCATTAGAATTAACACCTGTCCCTCGATAAGCATAACCACCTAGTAGCTTTAGTGATGGCATCGCTGCTCTCTTTTGGGCTTCTCCGCTTTGCGTATAGTATTGCACCTGTTTGCCTAGTGCAGCTAATATTGGATGGCTGTCGTTAATGCCCTGACTAGCATTTACATCCTGACTTTCCATGGGATCTGAAAAATGCCGAATGGATGAACTGTACATAACAGTATCTTGGCCATATAGTTCTTGGAGTTTGATATAGGAAGCATGCTTATTACCGTTCCATTTATCATACTCACCCATTGCCTGCACATAAGAAGAAGTAGCCAAAAGACTATCTGCCGCAGGTTTAAGACCCGAAGCCGCTAAACCTGAACTGATTTTACGGATATCATCTAAGCGTGCTGTATTTTTTTTCGACCATTCTAATTTTGCATGATTATAAAGCAATGTGATGTAGCGTTCAGAAAGTATTTTTTTGAGATTTAGGATGTAAGCTTCCTGTTCACTAACTTTTTTCTGAACGAGCATTTCTGCCACTTCATTTTCTTTTTTAAGTCTACCAAAGGTGAACAATTCCCATTCAACAGTAGCCGAAGCAAAGCTATTTGCCGCTAAGTTGCTTCCTTCTAATGTTCCAGGATTTCCGCTTACATTAAAAAAACCGGGCTGCGGAAAGAAAGCTCCGGCACTTCCTTCATAAGTGCCATAGGTGTTTTGAAATTGTGTTTTTACTTGTGGAAGATGAGCACTTTTTACAGCTTTTGCATTTAGCTCGGCCGCATTTATAGCACTTTTTTTAACACCTATTCCAGGGTAGTTTTCTTCCACCTGAGACCATAAACTGCGCAATGTGTTTTCTTTTTTTTGCTGTCCGTATAAGGGTAGTACGGATGCAAGGGCAAGCCATATACATATAGCTGCCACTATGTCTTTTATCATAATGATATTACGTTTTGAAAAGCCGTTGAAATAACAACAAGCTGTCTAGAATAAAATAGAGTTTTGCCTATTGAAAAGTTATGATCAATAGGATTATAGGAAGGTAAAAAGAAGTACTAAATTTGGAGATTGCGATCTCTTATAAAAATAGGGATGGAGCCTGATAGTTTCAGATGACCATAATTGGGGTGTACTTGTTGACTGCGGATAACAATGTTAAGCAGCAACATAAACGCAAGGGTAAATAATACAAGTGGAGCAAAATCACCAACATGAAAAGAAACAGCTTGTGATATCTGTGTATCTGTGCTTTCACTATTGATACATTTTTCAGCTCCGTTGCTGGAAAATAGATTTCCATTTTTTATCGGAGCTTTTGCTGTATTACTTGTTATATCTGCCCAGCTTTTGATGCTACTTTTTATTGCACAGGAAGTCAACAGTACACAAAAAACCGTTGCAACGACAAATAAGATGCGTTGCGATTTTCTTGCGATATGTAGTCTAAAGCGGTTCATATTGAGGTAAAGCTAGGGCTTTTTATGTGAGCCAGCAAATATTGGCTGTTGTTTTTTTCCTATCTAACAGTTTTGTTGCTGAAGCAGTTTTTTTTAAAAAATAGAAAATTTAAATTTTATACTTCATTCAAGCTTATGAATAATACTTGAATTGCCTGTGAAAGTTCAAAATCACTCCTTCATGCTTTTTATTTTGCAAGAAGTGACAGTGCCTCCTCTAGTGTTTTTACAAAATTAACCTGTCTTCCTTTATTACTTTCATATATGAAATCAATCATGCTTTTGGAAGTGAATTTAGAAAAATCACCTATAATAATGATTTGCATGCGGTAATTAGAAAACTTTTGCAATACTTCTCCCGCGATTTTATTTTTAAGATCAAAAAAATCTGATATCAAATTTTTTTCGTGTACGATTACTTTAGAGAGATCTTCATAATAAAGATTTCCTATTAAATCTACGGCATCATCTGCCGTTTTTATGACTAGACCATCGGAAATTAATTCTGCTACTTTAATGTTATTGATCTGGTGGAACGTGAAATTCATTATTTATTGTTTTAGTATTGGTATTCAAAATATGGTTTACAACTCTTCAATAATAGACTGCCCCGAAGATAGGTCTCCCGAAGTCCATTGCCAGCTTTCATGTAATCTTATTTTTCCATTCGGTAAGATTTCGGGTTTAGATTTACACATTCCTGTCATTAATTTTCCTTCTCTATTCACCTGTTGATAGCGCATATCAATCTCACCCTGCTCATTCACGAGACCAATCAATTGACCATGGATGATTTTACCTCCGTTATATTGAGCTGTTACAATATAGTCAATCTGTTTATAGTGAAAAACTGTTTCATGGGATGTTTCTCCATTATTGCTATTGTTTACAGCAGAAAAACGTTTGTTATTATAATTTATCATATTTTTTGAGGTAAATCTTCGTAATGAAAAACTTGAGGAAAGGGATCATAATAGTCGTGAAGCAGCTCTTTCCATTTTAAATATTGCGGAGACTGGCGGAATCCAATTTCATGTGCTTCTACAGAACTCCACTCCACTAGAAGTACATACTGGTTTTCTACCTCGATACATTTTTTTAGTGAATGCCTTATATAGCCGTCAATAGCTGCAATATATTGGCTGGCTGTGATGAAATCATTTTCAAATGCAAGCTGCTTACCTGCTTTTACATGTAATATCGCTAATTCTAATATCATCGGTTTGTTTAAATTATCAGTGGAAATTAAAACAATTTCAAATTGTCTTTAATTCCATTTTCCAAAAAATAAAAAAGTTGAAATCCTAGATTTCTTTATCTTGCAATTTAAAGAATCTTTGATAGAATAAAGTATGCTTGTTATTTCGATACCGATCGTTTTTAATATTTGGAAAGTGTGGCGGATTATTTTATGATCCCAGGAAGAGGCAGCCCTATAGAATATAGTAATATAAAAAAGCTTGCAAAATATCATAAAAAATAAAAGCTCAAATTACTTTGGGCTTTTGTTTTTTGGCGGAGAGCGAGGGATTATTTCATGATCCTAAAAAGGGGGGGGCTTCAATCACAAAATATAACCATTCGCTTTGCTCATTTCTTTTGTTGTTTATAGAGTTTTATTTAAGCAAGCTTCAAAAACTTCATAAACAACAAAAGCCCAACTTTGCAGTTGGGCTTTATTTTTTGTTGGCGGAGAGCGAGGGATTCGAACCCCCGGACCTATGACAGTCAACAGTTTTCAAGACTGCCGCATTCGACCACTCTGCCAGCTCTCCGCGACAAAAGTACGAATTTTAACATTCCTACCAAATTTATTTTAAAAAAATAAGGGTAAAAATAGATTTTGAGCAGTGATTTTACTGATTTTAAGTATGTTAATTTTTATTAGTTTTTTGTTTTATGATAAAGAGATCGATGTTTTCGATAAAACAAACATTACTTGTATTTCCAAAATCCGATAATACCGTGTTTCAGAAGCCATATTTCGACTGTTGTAGATATACATTTTCCGATTTGAACTATATTTTATATTGGATCTATTATGAAAATGTAGTTGTCTGGGAGGGAAAAATCTTCAGTTTTTTATGGTGTGAAATTCTTTTTCATAAATGCATCGTATTCTTTCTCTTCCATATTCATTTTGTCGTACCAATTTTTCTTTAATATTAACGAGGTAATGCTCAGAACCAATATACTGGTTATTAATGGAAATCCTTGTTGAACAACAATATACATCGGTATTAATGTCAATGAACACTGCCACACAATACCGATAACAATATTGAACATATCACGTTTGAAGTTTTTGTTTTCCTTTAAATCGGGATATTGGGCTTGTGCTTTTTTTATAATTGGATCCCAGAAACCCCACGGACGTACTTTAATGTAGAAGTCTATGAGCGTTTTATCTTCAGTAGGTTTGGATAGTAATGTGCCTGCTATACAGCCAATCAATGAAATGCACATTAATATCGGAAAATAATACAAAGGCAATATGTCTGGGAAAAACAATGGTGCCACCATTGCTGCTACAATACCTGTAAACATACCTGAAAAGAAGCCATTGCCATTAAATCTCCACCAATGCCATTTTAAAACATTAGCAGCGATGTATCCGCCATACAATGCAGAAACGATCCATTGTAAAATAGAATTGATATTGTGCAGGTAAAGGCCAATTATGGTGCTGACAACAACAACCAGTACGGATATGATATAGCTTGCTCTAATTTGAGTTTTGGAGGATGCTTTTGTGTGGATGTATTTTAGAAAAACATCATTTACCAGATATGCTTGAGCAGCATTTACAGTGGAGGCAAATGTCGACATAAAAGCAGCGAGCAACCCTGCTAGCAAAATACCTACGAGCCCTACGTATGCAAATTCATTGATCGCTTTAGGAAGAATGGTTTCAAAGTCAATATTATTTCCCATTGTCTTAAATTCGTCACTAAAAAATACAAGTGCAAGTACTGTAAAACCCATGATCATCAAGTATCTGGGAATTAATAAAATGACCGATACCGAGCCACTCATGAGTGCGGCTTCTCTTGGACTACGACAGGCAAGTATTTTTTGCATATCATAGTTAGCTGCTGGTCCTGCCATACTCATAAATACTCCCTTGAAAAGCATCATCATAACAAATATCGTAAACAAGCTATATTGATCTTCTTGGATTTTAGTCATGATAGAGGGTATTAAATCCTCCCAATCAAGATCCAATTTCCATCCAAAAAAAGGTGAGTCCCACCCTTTGGGTGTATGTGCTGCAAGCATTTCCGGACTCACTTTATTCATGGCTATTGACGCAATGATGATTCCTGAAATGGTCATGATGCTGAATTGGACAACATCGGCCCAAACAATGCTATGCATGCCTCCAAGCATCACATAAGAGGTTGCAATAGTCGTAAAAAATATGCCGTAAACTTTGGCGACAGATTCTGGTTCCAGATGAATGGGAACATAGGGAGAGATATACTCCCAGGGAAAAAATACTTCCATGAATTTTCCGATTCCGATGAAACCATAGCTAAGAAATCCAAGAACCCCAATTATTGCATATAAGATTACTATTGTATGGGACAGGTTGGCTCCTCGTCCATAGCCGAAGCGTGTTCGGATCCATTCAGCTCCCGTTAGTACATTGGAACGCCGTAACCATACTGAAAGGTAGATCATTAAAAATACCTGATTGAAAACGGGCCATAGCCAAGGAATCCAAAGGCTTTTAAAACCATAAACAAATGCAAGATAGACCATCCACATGGTTCCCGAAATATCAAACATGCCAGAGGCATCCGATAGACCAAGCATGTAGAAAGGAAGTTTTTTGCCTCCAAGAAAATAGGAGTCCAGATTTTTTGAGGCTCTTTTTTTTAATAATAAGCCGATAACGATCATAGCGATGAGATAGACGACTATTATAAGTATATCTATGAGTTGGAGCTTCATTGAATATTAACTATTCCTTTCTAGTGATTGATTTGTAAATTGGTTTCTTCGGTAACCAAATATACATTTTTTTTCTACTATTCCTTATCCCGTTTTCAGCGATAGGGATGTTACCATATACATCGTTATCAGGACAATTTAGTATAAGCAGATGAAGACTTTAAAGAAATTAATGATTGTATCGTTGAGATAAAGCCGTCATGAATTCCTAAAATTATGAGAACTCATGACGGCTTTAAGAAAAAATTGATGTTTCTGGCCGATGGCTTGAAATTTCTTTTAGATCATTTTAGCGAGGTAAGCGTGATTTTTGTCGATCAGCTGATTTATTTTTTTTACAGATTCCAATGATCTAAAATCATCTTTTGGTGTATGAAGACAGTAATCCAGTAGTCTGTCAATATCTGATATGGCAACATGCATGCGTGTATCACTGGATGCATAGTATATATAAACAGTTCCATCATCTTTTGCAATCCATCCATTTGAAAATAAAACATTGGACACATCTCCAATTCTTTCATCTTTTTGAGGGGCTAGCAGATACCCACCTGGCTCCGCAATCAATAGACTAGGGTCTTGCAGGGCGGTGAGGTAGAGGTATAAAACGTATCTTAGACCCGCTGCGGTTTTACGCACACCATGGGCTAAATGCAACCAGCCTTTAGTCGTTTTAATAGGAGGTGGACCTTCTCCATTTTTAACTTCCTTGATCGTATGGTAATGTCTGAAATTGACGATCTTTTCTTCTTGTATTGTAGCATTAGCGATATCATCTATCAATGTCCATCCAATTCCGCCACCACTTTTGGCCAGGATAAAATCATCTTGAGGTCTTGTGTAAAGTGCATATTTTCCATCGATAAACTCCGGATGAAGCACAACATTACGTTGCTGACTGGAAGCACGCAGATTGGGGAGACGTTCCCACTGGATCAGGTCTTTTGAACGTATAATGCCTGCAGAAGCAAGAGCACTTGAGAGATCACCTGGTGCTGCGTTAGGGTCTAATTTTTCACTGCAGAAGACTCCGTAAACCCAGCCATCTTCATGAACAGTGAGTCGTATATCATAAATATTTGTTTCGTCAGGATCGGTATCTGGCACAGAGATCGGACGATCCCAGAAGCGAAAGTTGTCAAGACCATTTTTACTTTCAGCAATTGCAAAAAAAGATTTTCTATCTGTGCCCTCTACACGGATAAAAAGGAGGTATCTTTCTTTCCAGTAGAGTGCACCCGCATTCATAGTCGAGTTAAAACCTATGCGTTCTAAAAAAAAGGGATTCGTCTGTGGATTAAAATCATAACGCCAATGCAAAGGAATATGATCTTTTGTAATTACTGGATTTTCACAACGCTGTATAATACCATTTGATGAAGGAATGCAATAATTGGGTCGGTTAAGTAAAGATTCATGGTATTCAGCTACTTGTTTCTTTTGGTTTTCAAATATAGTCGACATCAGGCAGTAAAATCTATAAGTATTTTCAATTTAGTAGTTCTCTGGGTATAAAGGCATGCGGGTTACACGGTGGAAGGCGAAGCCACTGTTGGCCGCGATTTCAAGTTCAAATAGTATTTCTTTAGTCTTTGGATTTATTTCCATGATGCGGCCCCCTGTTCCCAATGAGGTGGACACGCCCATTCCGGGACAGAAAAGGACATTTCCGGTTTGTTTCAGGTATTGTACTCCTGACACGGCAAGAGAAAATCCCTTAGCACCGCGTTCCTTACCATAGGACCAAAGTTGCTGTACTGTTTTGTTGGCAACATCAATTTTGTACTCCACTATACGACTATAATTCGTTCTAGAGGGGATGGAGTTTGATATCCAATTACGGTCATAACCATTGTCAAATACCAGTAGGCGGTCATTGGCAATAGCTACCGGAGTATGAGGCCCCCATGGCCAGTCAAAGCCGTCGATTTGTGCGTCGCCATTGATAACTGCGGGATCTGTAACCGGAGTGCCGTCTTCAGCAATAGGATTTAATAACAGAGCGTGATATTGGCTTTTCCATAATTTGTGAGGTGATATGATCCAGCGAAGACTTCCGGAATGATTAAAACTTACAATTCCCTGGTAGCGTAGCGTGGCTAATAAATCATTGCCTATTTCGCCTACAGCATTATTGTGGGCCCAGTTGTTGGGTGTCTGCGAGAAAATGGGCGGAGTAATACCATCTGGCTTTATGTAGCGGGAAGTATCGAGCTGATGAGCAAGATCCCATTCGGTTACTAGCGTACCACTTTCGGGATTTAGCTCGATAATGTGGTCATTGATGCGTGGTTCACCATTTCGCAGGCGCGCACCAGTTTTTGTCACTGTAATTAAGAAGTTCCCGTTGTTCGATTCCGTAATTTCATGATGAAATCCATATCCTAGTTTTTGAAGATCCCACTGACGCTTTAAATTACCAAACATATCGATTTCCACCACACGTGCCTGTGCTTGATCACCTGCAATAAAAGTTCCTTTTTTAGTCCGCTTCAGCCCGATAGAGGTCGAAATTTTCTGTAAATCTGGAGATGATTTAAGAAGCAACAGCCAGCGTAATTCTCCTTCACTATCTAACATATAGGGGAGGGATACATCCGCTTCACTCATACCCGGATAGTTAATTAAATTCATTCCAGGTTCCATTTTTTCGGGTAGTGCTTTCACTTTTTTCCATTTCGGAAAGTCAGCAAGTGAAATCGCTGCTGTACGTATATGTATCTGGGTACTGCCTCGTTCCTTACCTTCCATATCGGTATAAGTGAGATCAACCAGATTGTCATGATCAGGATAAAGGCCCAGAATAGGTACACTTTGGCGGATTGCATTTTCCTGACATAAATGTGTTATTGTTCCGATGGAGCTGTTTTTGCCCTTTACCGTTACTTTTATTCTACCGTAGGTTGGCAACCATACATCGACTAAAGCCGCTAAAGGATTGTATCCGGAGGGGTTGAGTTTTATCTTTTCAACGATATAATCAAGTTCAGTACCTTTGGTCGGTACAATAAGCTCTGAACCGTCGCGGAAGATAATCTTGGTGCGCCAGCGATCAAGTTCAGCTTCAATCTTGGAAATATCCTGCAATGGAATCCGTAGTATCTCCCTTTCAAAAGTGAAGATATAATCTTCATTTTTAGAAATATTGATCAGTAACTCACCGGCATCGATTTTAGAACTTAGTGACTGCTGTGACCCTATTATTATAGGTGTAGCTTTATCTTTAGCACAAGAAGAGAGCAGTATGACCAGGAGGATTAATTTTATGATCTTATTTGCTGAGTTATTTTGTGTTCTACTTGTTACCATCATGTATCGTATTTTTAAAGCTGGAAGAATTTTTTAAGTTTTCTAGCGAAGACATTCCTGTGTTCGCTAGAAAACTGTGGTTACTTTATTGTGAGCTGCTTTTGACTAACTTATCTCCATAATGGATGTTGCTGTATTTTTGTATTTGTATTCATCTCCGATTCCGGAATAGGCAGGTAATAATGTTTTGGTTGAAAATTATTGGCTCCTTGTTTTTTATTTGTTATCAGGATCTGTTTCATTTCGGCTGGAGTATACAAGCGTTTTAAGTCAAAGAATCGATGCCCTTCAAAGAAAAACTCGAGTTCATTTTGTTTGATGATCTCCTTCATCAGTTCGTTTTCACCGGTCCAGTTTTTTGTCCCCAAACCAGCTCTACTACGGACACGTGTCAGCGACTTGGCTGCATCGATCAAGTTCCCATTCTTTGCACAGGCCTCTGCGTGCAATAATAATACTTCAGCAAATCGGAATACGCGAAAATTGTTATTTCGATTTGTTGCATCATACATGCTGTTCGAGCCAGCTGCATTTAAGAAAAAGTTCGTGTATTTTTTGATTAGAAAGCGCCCCGGTTTATTGCTAATCGTTGGATACACCGGTTCGCCACGTTGTCTTTTGCTGCTTGCATTGCTCCACATCAGATCAAAAGGTTGATTTCCGAACCAGGCACCATCTGTCAGACCGGTTTCATAGTCGGAATATTTCCAAAAAAAGCTGGTATACATCCTTTTATCAAAACGTGTGTCGGATCCCGCCGGACGCTCTTCTGCAATAAAGCTTGACACGACAGAAGCACCTGGCATTAATTTGAACCAAGCTCCGGTGCCATCAGGTCCGGCAAAATTTGGCAGAACAAATCCTTGTGGGCTGTTTGGCGATTCTTGTCCCCAAGGACCATCTGATCCAAATTTGCTGTCATATACCAGTTCCCAGATTGATTCTTTATTTAACTTGGTATTATCTTTAAAGTTATCTTCAAAATTTTCAACCAGATCATACGTGTATGGTGCGGTTAGTAAGGCTTTTAACTCTGTTTCAGCCTGTGCATATTGCTTGGTGTAAACAAGGGCTTTGCCAAGATAAGCAATTGCCGCACCTTTTGTTACTCGTCCCGCTTCGGCGGCAGGTCTGGTTACAGGAAGATTTTCTTTGGCTGCTTTAAAATCAGTGATGACCTGTTTCCATACTTCGGCTTCTGGAGAAGCTGCTTTATTAGTTCCTTCTGGATCATCACCAGCTGGAATTAGCAACAGAGGTACATCGCCATAATTAGCCGCCAATAAAAAGTAATACATTCCCCGCAAGAAGCTTGCTTCAGCACTTAGTTCTTTCTTTTTATTTTCATCCATTGGTACCTTGGATATGTTTTGAAAAAACACATTAGCCCGGTTTATACCACTATACAAGCTGCCAAAGTCACTCGCTGAGGTCCCAGCAGAGTTTAAGAAATTAATATATTCCCAGGTAAATGGTTCTTCACCAGCGAGGAACCATACATCATCTGCTCTGTTCATCGTTTGATAACCACTATAGGCACCATAATATCCGCTCATCTGCGAGCGAATAGGTGAATAGATGGTAGCCATGGCTGCCTGGGCATCTCCCTCATTGACCCAGAAGATATCTTCAACTGGTTTGTTGGGATTGATGCGGTCTAGAAAGTCAGATTTACAGCCCCCTAGCGACAGAAGAAGGGTTGCCGCGATCGAACATTTTATGATTGAAATTTTCATGTATATCGTATTTAGGAAATTAAAGGTTGTTGTTTAAAAGTCGTCTATCCATTAAAAGTTAGCTTGTATACCGAACATAATGGTACGTGCCAGCGGAAAACGTCCATGATCTGTACCAGCTGTTAGTACACCCGACGGAGCTCCATTGTCACCATTACTTTGTCCAAGATCGGGTGTATAACCTTTATATTTTGTTACGGTAAACAGGTTGTCTGCAGCCAAAAATATACGGCCGTTTTTCAATGTCACTTTGCTCAGCCAGTGTGTAGGCAAGGTGTAACCTAATTCGATGGTTTTAAGACGGAAGAAAGCACCACTCTCTATCCAACGGTCACTAACTCGACGTTTATTGTCATTAGGATCTTCTCTTGTATAGCGCGGAATATCGGTATCCGTATTTGCTGGAGTCCAGGAATCTAAGATGCGTGCCGAGTGGTTGTTTACCTCATTGGTTTGTTCCATGCGGGCGCGCGTGTAATTATAGATCTTGTTGCCATACATGCCATCAAAGAAAAAAGCAAAATCAACTCCTTTAAAATCTAGGCCTCCTCGAATACCATACGCAAGCTTAGGGAAAGGACTGCCCATGTACTGGCGGTCATTATTATCAATGTGCCCATCTCCATTAAAATCGACAAATTTAATATCTCCTGCCATTGCATTGGGCTGGATTACTGTGCCGTTTGCGGTTTTGTAATTTTGTGCTTCGGTATCCGACTGGAAGAGTCCGTTGGTTTCTATCGCCCAAAATCCGCCAATAGGATAACCAACTTTTGCCCATGATACAGTACCTTCGCCCTGTGGGTTATAACCTTCAAATTCTTGTTTACCACCCACTGTGACAGCTTTTACTTCATTTTTCACGGTAGATGCATTGATGCCGAAGTTATAATTTACATCTCCAATAGCATCTTTAAACGTTGCCGAAAACTCAAAACCCTTGTTTCGGATTGTACCCGCATTCATGGTGGGTGTACCACTAAGTCCTGTAGAAGGGGGCTGATTAATTCCTAAAAGAATATTTTTTGTATCCCGGATATAATAGTCGGCACTGATGTTCAATTTGCTTTGTAAAAAGGCTAGATCTAAACCGATATTGCTGGTTTCAGTCTCTTCCCAGGTTAAATTCCGAGGCGATACCCAGCTGTTGCCGGGGATGGCACCCTGCCACCACATACCACCCTGTATATAATTGATACCGTAGGTGGTTACATTTTGTGTTGTATAATCACCGATTTCCTGATTCCCCAATCGGCCATAACTCGCTCTCAGTTTAAAATCATTCACTGTATTTTTAGCGCTTTCAAAGAAACCTTCGTTCATCATATTCCAGCCAAGGGCAACAGAAGGAAATACTCCGTATCGCTGTCCGCTGGCAAATTTGGATGAACCATCTCGACGTACTGTGGCCGTAAACAGGTACCGGCTATCGTAGCTATACATTAATCGGCCAAATTGAGATATTAAAGCGGCTTCATTTAAATTTCCGGAGGTGGATTGTTCGGCTGGAGAACCTGCGCCAATTACGTCAGTTCCTATCGGTATATCCTTTCGGCCAGCACCAAACCCCCGATTGGAGTTTTCCTGTGAAGAATAACCCGCTAATGCGGAAATCGTATGCTTGTCAAAAGTATTGTCATAGTGAATGGTATTTTCAATCAACCATTGATTGTTGAAGAAAGCGTTTTCATTGAGTGAAGATTGATTCTTAGCTGTACCATAGGTATAAGCTTCATTCTTGTTGTAATTTCTTCCAGAAGTTCTGTTGATTCCAACGTTTAACCTATATTTTAAGCCTTTTACAAACAGATCTGCTTCAGCATAACCATTAAGCATGATATCTGTTTGATAAACATGTTTATTGTATAGATTTAGATAACCTACAGGATTTTCTAAATTTTTCATCCAGGGTGCATAGGTGGCATAACCACCCAGCGTATTTTCATCATAGATCGGTAGCAAAGGATTTTGGCGAAGGATATCAGTAATGATCAAATCCGAATATTTCCGATCACCTGATTTTAATAGAAACGTATTTCCGATGCGGAGGTGATCATTAAAAAAATTAAATGTATTCTTTGAACGAACATTGAATGCTTTGTAACCCGTTGTTTTTAGGATCCCTTCTTGATTTAGGTAGCCCGCAGATACACTATAGGTAGAGCGTTCGCCACCTCCAGAAATATCGACATTGATCTTATTGATAGGAGCCGTGTCAAATACCTCATCCTGCCAGTCGGTATTGGCATTGAAACTTTCAGCTTGTGTTGGGAGATATTTATTTTCTTTTTGAAATTTTTTCCATTGTGGTCCATCCATCAGGTCCATTTTTTTTGGAAGACTCTGTATACCTGTGTAGGCGTTTATTCCAAGTGTAGCAGGTGAAGCTCTTTTTCCACCTTTAGTTGTGATTATTACCACACCATTTGCGGCACGAGAACCGTATATTGCTGCTGCAGAAGCATCTTTTAACACATCTAATGATGCAATATCGTTAGGGTCTACCAGGTTAATATCACTGAATACACCGTCTACGACATATAATGGTGTATTGTTTCCCATGGAGCTTAGACCGCGAATATTGATACTCATGCCCGCTCCAGGTGTGCCACCAGCATTGGAAACACTTACGCCGGCTATACGGCCCTGCAAAGCACCTGAAGCACTTTTTGCAAGGTTAGACTGTAAATCTTTACCCGTAACAGTGGCTACGGCTCCCGTTAGATCTCGTTTTTTTACCGTTCCGTAGCCGATAACGACTACTTCATCCAGTTGGCTGTCACTTACCAGGCTTAGATTGATAAACGAGTCGTCTTTAATCGGTACTTCTGCACGCTGCATACCTACATAGGTAATGAGGAGAAGTTTTCCAGTAGGAACGTTGATTGAAAAATTACCGTTTTGATCCGTCTTTGTGCCATCTGTGGTCCCTTTTACAATAATTGTTGCTCCGACAATTGGATTATTTTCTTTGTCTTTTACCGTTCCTTTAACTGGAATAGCCTGCTGCGCCCATGCAAATAGGCTAGAGCTGCAAAGTAGTGATAGTAATATGGTTTTTCTCATATTCTTGTTGATAATTAGTTGTTTGTCATGTTTGGCGGATTTAAGGGTAAAATGATTTATCCTTAAGCTGCTAATTGGTTTATTAGTAATCAGTGGGGGCTAAACTACGGTAAAACACAATTGGTAAATTGTACAATAGATTCAAGTTGATTGAACTATTTATTCTTTGTTTATATAAATTGGGGAGAAAGGAGGAGTAAATCGCCGAATGGAACGGCTTTTGGGCTAGTTGTGCTTCATTTTTAAAACTATTCGTTTAAGAGTTTGAAAAGTATTAATGGGCTAATATTTAGTCTGTTATGCACTGTTGGTCTTTTTGACTCTTGCACTCTACACTCAAATTATTTGAATTTTAAGCTCTTTGGTGGAAAGACGCGGAAGGGGGGGAGGCTATTTAATAGGGTTTATATCATAATAAACCCTATTTTGAATCAGGTATGCATTGGAATGTGGAAGATGATGAGAACTATGTCTCTAGGTTGTTGTTAGATAATGAGCTGATGGTTTTTACAGTTGTCCCTAAATTCTGCGGGTGTAACCCCTTTCGCTTTTTTAAAGACTCTATAAAAATAGGAAATGCTATTAAATCCGCAGAGGTTCACAACGTCTGCGATGGATGTTTGTTCTTTTAGCTTTCGTGTGGCCAGATTAATTCGGAAATCGAGCAGGTAATCGGTGAAATTCATGTCCGTGTGGCATTTTATAAATCTAGCGAATGTAGACCGGCTCATATTCAGCGTATTGGCAGCTTCCGGTAGTCGAATCATGTGGCTAACATTGTTAGAAATGTAATTCTGTAGTCTTTGTAGGAGTATTTCATTTGGAGTCATACCCATTTTTGTGGAACTAGAAAGTTCTCTGAGGTCTTCTCCTTTGGATAATTCATATAGCAGGATAAAGAGTTTCATGACAGCGTAAAAGCCATCTTTTTCCATGGTCAAAATGCGTAGTAAGGGAAGCACCTTCTCAATAGTTGCGGTACCAAAGTGAACTCCTTTGGATGCTCGGTTAAATAATTCCTGTATGCTTTGAAATTGCTTTTTGTCTAAGATCTGTTCAACCAGCGAGGGGTGAAATTGTAAGGTGATTTCGTGAATGTCTGTTGATGTGCATTCCCCATCCTTCCATGCGTGTTTTAATTCCGGATTGGCAATAAGAACTAAATCTTTGTGACCGATGGTTTCAATGGAATCTCCAATGATCCGTTGCGCTCCAGACGCTCCTTCTACATAATTCAGTTCATACTCCGGATGTATATGTACAGGAAAGGTAAAAGATGATTTTCTGCGGTCGAATACTACGAAACAATCCTGCTCTGATAAAGGTGATTTTTCTCTATAGATATCTGACATCATAATGCTTAAAATATTTGGTTTAATGGTTCGCTAATGTAATGATTTTTAAACTTAGAAATCATGTTGTGTCATGACAAATCAGCGAATTATATGCAAACCAAAAGCTACTGTTGTACGTTATTAAAGAAACAAATGATCATTTATGAAACCATTTAAAGTTGCACTCATCGTTGGAAGTTTAAGAAAGGAATCTTTCAATAAAAAGATAGGAAGAGCTATTGGCCAATTTAAAATAGCCGGTATGCAGTTTGATGATATTGAAATTGGAGAATTGCTATTGTACAATGAGGATTTAGAAAAAGACGTACCTGTAGCCTGGCAAAATTTTAGAGAAATAATCAATCCTTATGACGCGGTATTATTTATCACTCCCGAATACAATAGATCGGTTCCTGCAGTACTTAAGAATGCACTGGATGTAGGTTCAAGACCATACGGAAAGAGCGTGTGGGATGGTAAGCCTGCGGCTATTATAAGTTGTACCCCTGGAGGATTAGGTGCTTTTGGTGCCAATCATCATCTTCGTCAATCTTTGGTATTCTTAAATATGCCTACTTTACAACAGCCGGAAGCGTATATCAGCCATGCCGCAAAGTTGTTTGATGCCAGTGGAGAACTTATAGATACTTCTACACATGATTTTCTAACCTCCTTTGTTGAAAAATTTGAAAAGTGGATCGAAAGAAATGTTCAAGTGAAAAAGTCATAAAGCAAAAAATCCTCTTTACAAAAGTAAAGAAGATTTTAAGTACGCCCATCAGGATTCGAACCTGAGACCGTCGGTTTAGAAAACCGATGCTCTATCCAGCTGAGCTATGAGCGCGTTTCCCTTTCGGTGATGCAAAAGTACTTAAATGATCTATATTTCCAAAACTTATGTACTTTTTTTTTACTCAAAAACATTAAGTCATTGCATTTCAAGCTGATTAATTTTTCTGTCCAAATACAAAAAAATGTCGATTGGTGGCATCTGAGCTTATTTACTTTCTTTTGAAAGCTCTTTTGACTTGATTTTTTTTAGTTTTATTGTGATCTAATTTAAATATGTTCGTAACATTGCCATCGTAGTTCTTTCGCTATTCAAATCTATTCTTCTATTCATAGAGCTTCGTAGGGTAATTTTGTTATTTTGATTTTGATCAATCTCCCTTTGTACCAGCTATAATCATCTTTATTTCATGTTAAATGATTGTTTTGTTCCAAAAGCTTTTGATGTAAATCGTACTGATGTCATACATTGGATTATCTTTTAAATAATTATAAATATAGGATACTGTTTTAGAGTCACCAAGTATGTAAGCAATGATATTTGTTTGATGTTCAGGAAAATTAAGGGAAATCAATTCAATAATTTTCTGCGGATCTAATGATTCAATTATGTGCGTTTCTAAAGGAAAACTATGATCGAGATCTGGAAAAATATCTTCTTGATGTTCTGCATAAATAAAACTACTTACTTTTTTACTTACCGATAAGGCTCTGTTTATTTCATATAAATGAGATAAAGCAATAATATCCCCAATTAAAAAGTAGTGGTCGGCTGTGTCATTCATACTTATTTCACTAGACGGTTCTTTGAAAAACATGGTATCGCCTTCCTGTAAGGTTTGAACCCATTGTGCCCCCTTTCCATTGGAAAAGGTATTAATGGCAAAGTCTGCAACATGATAGACCGGTTCATAATTCCAGAATGAATATCTTCGCACTTCGCTCAGTGGATTGTAATAAGGATTGGATAAAAATATATCAATAGAAAAACCTGGAATATAGTGGATGCGCGAAAAATCCATACTCTGAATTTTGATATGATATGTATGCTCAGCTATTTTATTCTTCTGAAGAATAATTCCTGAAAATATTTCGAAGGTACTGGCCTGGTTGCTCATTGTCTTTGTATTAGTGATACAAAGTTGGTCAATAGAAAATATTAAAATATTGACTTGAGTCAAAAAAAGAAAATCAGATTTTTGATTTTAGTCTACTTAGCGTCTCCTGGGAAATATTGAGATAGGAAGCGACAAGCTTATTCGATAATCTGCGGACAATAATCGGATTTTCGTCTAAGAGCTGCCGATATTTTTCCAAAGCGTCCTGCATTAGAAAAGACATTAACCTTTTGGTATTGGTTACGTAAGCAATTTCAAGATATATACGGTAAAATTTTTCCCATAGGGGTATGATATCCAGAAGATGATAAAAGCTTTTATGTGTGATGTAATATACTTCCGAATCTTCAACAGCCTGAATAAATTCTTCTGAAGGTTCGGAAGTAATAAAACTAACTAATGCTGTTGCAAACTGATTCTCAAAAGCAAAATATCGGGTGGAGTCGGTTCCTTCTTCATTGATAAAGAAAATGCGCAGACATCCCTGTGTAACAAAAAATGTCCGTTGACTGGATTGCCCATTTGTTAGTACGAGTTCATTCTTTTTGAGCTTCATTGGCTTAAAATGGGACAAAATGATCTCTAGATCTTTATCCGTTAATGATATTTTACTTTTAATATATGAAACTAATAGTTCTTGCATGTATTTGAAATCAGTGATATACAAATTTACCAATAAAAGCTCGATCGTAACGCTGTTTATTTGGCGTGTTGTATCTTTAAATATATGTGCTTTCAGATTCACCAGACTTCCAATAGCTGCAGCTGTATATCATCTGTGGATCCCACTCTAGGTCAGTTTTAAAATAGTTTCTTAATTCTTTGACAGTAGCATATTCAGCGGCTAAATACACATAATTACGCAGGTCTGCCTTTGCGAATTTAAAAGTCTTTACTGTAGACGCTAATTTGCTTCCTTTCTCAGGATGCGGGTTGTATAGCCAGTCAATATCTACATTTGCCGAAGATGGAATATTTATGCGATCTTCTTTAGCAGATACCTCCAAAATAACCTTAACATCAATCCCGGGTTTTAATTTTTCTAAAATTGCACTGATTACGGGCAATGCTGTTGCGTCACCTATTAGTAGATAGGAATCGGCTTCGGGGATTAAGGGTTTCATACTTTCTTTCATACCGATACCGAGTGCATCGCCCGGTTTAGCTTTTAATGCCCATGCAGATGCAGGTCCATTATCTCCGTGGGTGACAAAATCAATGGTCAGTTCCTTTTTCTTCAGATCAATTTTGCGATTGGTGTATGTCCTTATTGATGCCAGCAATTCAGGTCTTGTTTCTGATTCTTTTTCAGGGAAATAAATGACATTTCTATCGGCAGGTGGTATGAAAATTTTATTATTAGATCCGGACTTTATATGCGTTAAAAGTACCGCTTGTTCATTACTGATTCCAAACACCACACGAATCATATGTGGTGTCAGGAATTCTTTGCGTTTAACGGTAAATACGAAACGTATTTTTTTCATTATGGTATTGTTTAATGCTGAATTTTTGATGGATTAAAAGACTTTATAATTCATTCGCTACTAACTGCAATTTTCGGTATTCGATAATATCGGCGATGGATAATATCGTTAGATGATGATCTTGAGCAAAAGCGATCATCTGTGGCAGACGCGACATGGTTCCATCATCTTCCATTAGTTCACACAGTACGGACATTGGTTTTAAACCAGCCAGCCTCATGAGGTCGATACTGCCTTCGGTATGACCATTTCTTCCTAAGACACCATGATCGTGAGCGCGCAATGGGAAGATATGCCCCGGTCGAACCAAATCTTCAGGTTGCGCATTTTCAGCACAAGCCGCTTTAATAGCGGCAATTCTATCAGATGCCGAAAGACCTGTTGTTGCACCTTCCCGAGCGTCAATCGAAACTGTAAAAGGAGTTTGAAAGAGACTGGAATTGGCATTGACCATATAAGGTAAGTCGAGGTCATCAGCCTTTTCATTTGTAAGACACAGACAGACCACACCACTACAGTGTCTTATCATCTGCACCATATCCTGAATGTCCATGTTTTCTGCCGAGAAAATCAGGTCACCTTCATTTTCTCTATCTTCATCGTCTAAGAGGATAACACCTTTACCAGATTTTAGTTCCTTTACAGCATTCTCAACCCTTTCGTTGGCATCTTTACCAAACATTTTTAATGTATTTTCCATTGTTATACTTATTTTTTATTCATCATTAATGTTATCATCGAGAGGATGCAACTTATTCCTCCAAATAAATAGACAGTCTGGTAATCGAACCAGCCAGCTATTAACCCTGCTAGAGGCCCTGCCAATCCCAAAGAAAGGTCAACAAAAGCTACATAGGCACCTAAAGCCGTCCCCCTCATTTGTGGCTTTACTTTCTGGATAGCTAGAACACCTAGAGCTGGAAAAACCAGTGAAAACCCAATCCCTGTCATCCCACATCCGATAATGGCAATCGTTTTTGATACGGAAGTCCAGATCAAAACTTGACCAATCACTTCAATAATAAGTGAAAGCAATGCAATTTTATAACCGCCATATTTATCGGGGGAAGAAGCAAAGAAAATTCTGGTTAAGATGTAACAAGCCCCAAAGACCATAAAAGCTAATGTGGCATCACCCCAATTTTTTTCGCTAAAAAACAAGGCGATGAAAGAAGCAATACAGCCAAATGCCATTGAAGAAAAAGCGAGACTTAATCCTTGTCCGGATATAGCTCCGATTACTTTGTAAAAAGGTGTTCTGACATGGTCTTTGTCAACTACTATTGCGGGTAGTTTTACTGTAGATAGCCAGCTGACAAAGGGCAGGAGCATGATCATGATAAACGCTGGGAAACCGCCATAACTTTTATTGATCCAAATACTTAAAGGTGCTCCAATTGCAATACCTGCATACATCGCTATTCCGTTCCAAGTCATTACTTTTCCAGAATTTGATGGTCCGACAAGTCCGATTCCCCAAGTTAACGCTCCTGTAACCAAGAAACTTTCTCCTACACCATGAATGATTCTTGCTAGTACGAGTAAGGCTAATGCAAAGATTACATTACTTTGTATTGTAACTGATAGGAGATATGTAATGCCAGCTATTACTGCAAGTACTACACCGATCATTTGGCTTTTTTTAGCTCCTCTGGTATCTGTAAGTTTCCCTGCATATGCCCGAGTTAATAATGTCGACAAGAATTGCATTCCAATAACAAGGCCTACGATGATACTGTCAAATCCTAAGGTTTGCTGAACAAATTTTGGGAGTACACCCAATGCAATCCCTATGGTAAGATACACTCCGAATACCGATATTATAATCGGCGTTATGGCCCTGTAAAAATTACTGGTTATGCCATTTTCTAATGTTACACTCATAATTTTTTGTTTTAATTATTATTATGAGTGCAAATCTGCAAGTATTGCAAACCTTAACCTTTGACTTAAGTCAAAAAAGGAAAATTATTGTTTAATCATTAGCTGATGCGGAAAGGAGGTATAGGAATAACGGCTCCATTAACATATGTGCCTTTAAGACTCGTGTGTTATTATAAATCTTCTGAGATAGGAGAACTAGTTATGAAAGCTTATGGTACTGCGCATTTATTTATGCTACAGGGTAAAGTATTATGTTTACAATGATTAAAATCAGCGGGTGATTTTAAGCGAGGAGGGTATGGCTAACGAATAGTGTAATGGGTGATGAAATTAATAGAAATATTAACTAATTCAGCGTTCCGTAGAATACCCTGACCTTTTTTATTTTTGCATTTTCGATCTGAAAGTATTCGGCATTTTCAAACTTATTTTCATTATCAGTCGTGCAGGTATAAATGACAAAAATACTGTTTTTGTCTTCCAGGAAGGTATCGATGTGATATGCAGTTGCTTTTTTATGAAATGGCCAGCACTTTCGGAAATAGTCTTCTTTAGTAAGCGTTGGATCGTGAGGACTACTGAATTGAAAATCTTCATCCAGCAGGCTTTGTAGCCTATTCCGGTCACCTATTTCATAGCAATTAAAATAAGCTAAAATGAGATCTTTATTAGTCATATTTTAAGATTTAATTGATTGCATTACATCTTTTAACTGATGTACATGTCGCTGTGTATGATAGGTATTGAACCAAGCCCACTCCAAAACTGTAAATGGACCATATTCCGGGATGGCAAAATCGATACAGGTATCTGAAAGATTTTTCTCCTTAATTATGGTTTCGATCTGGGCAATGCGATCACGAAGATTTTGTAGTAGACGCTGTTTGTCGAGTCGTTTTTCAGAAGGCAATATCGCTTGAGGAGATTTCATGCGTATTGTAAAGTCCGTAAATGTATCTTTAATGGTTGTTACCTTTTCATCTGGTTTCCGATGAGTCAATTCGGTACGCCCATTCATGACTTCTGCTGAAGCATAAGACTTCAATATATGATCGCCGATTTGTCCAGGCGACCAATCGTCAGCTTTATGTTTCGTATTCAGTTCATTTTCATCTAAAGAATCAAGTAGCGAGATGAAATCTTCTGTGATTTGTTGAAATGCTTTATTTAGTTCCATAACCTAAATTTAAGAATATTAAATGAATCAAAATATATGATAGGAACAACACGGATAGTTTTATGAATTAATAATTTTCATCTATTAATCTGTTGTTAATGAGGTGAAAGTGGTGGGAAAACACCCATGTAGGAAACCTTTAAATCTTCGTTTAAGATATTACATATCATCTTTGATTTACGTGTCGCTCAATCCAGTTGTTTCTAGTTTTTAATGAATTCATAGGACCTTTGGGATTGTTCTTTCAGACTGCCAGTGTTAATCTGGTTCAATATGTATTAAAATGTTTCCCAGTTGGGGCATTTTTTTTTGCAGATAGTCCTGAAGCCTATGCGCTAATTGATGGCCCTCTTTTACTGAGATATCACCACTTACAATTGCATGTAAATCAACCAGATGTTTTGTGCCTAATTTACGAACAAAGCATTTCTCTGTACCCAAGATACCATCTACCTTTACAGCGTTGATACGTATCTCAGCGATTAAATCATCGTAAAGGTTTTCATCCATGATCTCTCCCAAGGCAGGACGAAAGATAAGATAGCAGTTGTAAAGTATAAATCCCGAAGCAAATAGCGCTGCAAAGTCATCGGCACTCTCATAGCCCTTTCCTAAAATCAGAGCAATTGATATGCCGATAAAGGCTGCTACCGAAGTGATCGCATCACTTCGGTGGTGCCATGCGTCGGCTCGTAATGAAGAGCTTCCAGTTTCTTTACTTTTTTTAATGACAACCCTAAAAGAAACTTCCTTCCAGATAATGATCGCCAATAGGACGAATAAAGTCCATGGTTTGGGCAACTCATGAGGGGTGCGAATATTTTGAATGCTTTCGTAAGCAATGATTGTCGCTGAAATTATTAAAAAGCCCACTACGACAAATGTTACAAGTGGTTCAATGCGACCATGTCCGTAAGGATGGTTCTCATCTGCCGGCCTTTTTGCATATTTTAATCCAAATAAAACCAGAAAAGAGGAAAATATATCTGCTGTAGATTCTATTGCATCTGCAATAAGCGCGTATGAATTTCCAAAATAACCAGCTAACCATTTTAAGAGCGCGAGTAAAAAATTTCCAATTATACTAAAGTAGGTTGCTTTTATAGCCGTTTGTTCATTTGACATTTTATTGTTTTTTTAAGCGTCAATTCAATGAGAATATAGAAATGTTTCCCTAATAACCTCGAATTGCATGATCAGCAAAGGTTATTAAAGAAATCCAGAACGTAACCAAATGCTGTTTTAACTAACAACAAATGAATACAGATAAAGGATAAAAAAAATGAAAATAATTAAGAAATTTTTGGAGGTTGCCAAATATGGCAGGTATAAGTATTTAAATAATACTGATCAGGATAAAATAACAGCTTTTTCTCAAAGAATATGCTTGATGTCATTAATGGTACTTCCGATGACACGGTAGAAGAAATTGCTGTGATGTTTAAAAAATTGACATGTTTTACAAAAGGAAGTTTTTCATCTGTATCCCGGTCATTATCTTTTACAGGAATATTATAATGATCATTTAAGAATTGTACAAACGTCAGTTTACTGTTGTTATTTTTATGTTCTATACAATGAGAAATTAATACAGGAATTTTCAACAATTGAATCAGTTCAGTTGTTGAAAACAAATAAATTGATAATATCAATAAGATTGAAAAATTTTTCACTGAGACAAATGTAGCAACTTTTTACTTATTATGAAGTGAATAGTGCGCTTGGCAACAATTTCACAATTGCTCATAATTATGGTACTATAGTTTGGAACTTTATCTCTAATTTTTCTTATACACTTATACAGTAGCTTGATAGAGAATAAATGATTTATATTCCTGCGCAATCAAGTTGCGTAGCTACTGCGATTCGACTTGGTTTATTTTGATCTTAAATATTTTATTTTTTTGATTTTCAGTTTTTTATATTATTAATTTTTATTGCGCAGTTAAGCTGCAGTAGGTAGATCTCATCTTTGTCATGTAGTACAAAGGAATGTTCCTTTGTGGAAAATAAAATTGAAAATGGATCATCATTATTTATGCGGAATCATTCAAGAAATTGAAATTAAGGAAAATATAAAGATACTTTATGCATGTGAGTCAGGAAGTCGTGCATGGGGTTTTCCATCTTTAGACAGTGACTACGATATTCGGTTTATCTATCAAAGACGAAAGACTGATTATCTATCGGTCTTCTCTATAGAAGAGGATATTAAGTACCCAATTGTTGGTGATCTTGATATTTATGGTTGGGATATTCGCAAAGTACTGAAGCTACTTTACAAAAGTAACTGTACATTATATGAATGGTTGCAATCCCCAATTTGTTATGGAGATTATAGTTTTTTTAAAAATGATTTTATCACACTATTGGATTATGCACCTAACTTGCGTGCACATATGCACCATTATTTAGGTTTATGTAATAAGAAAATGGAAGGGCTTGATCAGTCAAACATCTCGCTGAAAGATTTTCTTTACATTGCTAGAAGTCTTTTATCAGCTCTATGGATTGAAACAAACAGATCTTATGCGCCAATGGAAATGAAAGATTTAATGCAATTGCTTCCATCCGATCTTATTAAAAGTCTGGAGTCGATTATTATGATAAAAGCATCAGTTAGAGAAGATTTTATATTCTCTCCGGATGAGAAGTTGTGTATCTATATGAAAAATACATTCAAAAAACTTAAAGATACTGTTATGATGCTACCTGCTTTAAAAATCTCAGTAGAACCGATCAATAGTTATTTTATAGACTTAATTCGTAAAGAAGATGATGACAATTAAAGATCTGCATGATCAAAATCTGATTCTGTTTAAAGTAATAACAGGAAGCAGGGCTTACGGTTTAGATACAGCGGTATCTGATACAGATATTAAAGGTGTGTTTTACTTACCAAAAAATGTGTTCTATGGTTTAAGCTATATCGCTCAAATTAATAACGATAGTCATGATGAGGTATATTATGAATTAGGCAGATTTGTGGAATTACTCAGTAAAAATAATCCGGGAGCAATGGAACTACTGGCTTGTGCTTCAGCATCCATATTGATAAAGCATCCATTAATGGCAAATTTTCAATTTAAAAAGCTCCTTAATATGGGATTGATAGATAGTTTTGTTCAATATGCGATGCAGCAGGTGAAAAAAGCCAAAGGCTTGAACAAAAAGATCAATAATCCACATGTAGGAGCGCGGAAAAGTTTATTAGATTTTGCTTACATAATGAGTAGCGGAAAAAGTTATCCTTTAGAATCATGGTTACAGGATCATAAGCTAAAGTCTCACTTTTGCGGATTGATTAAATTGAATCATTGTAAAAATGTGTTTGCATTATATTATGATAAGAATGAGCAAGGATTATATCGCGGTATAATGGCAAAAGCAGATAGCCATGAAGTTGCCTTGAGTTCCATTGAGAAAGAAGAGGAGACCTTAGCATTGCTCTTTGTTAATCATGAAGCCTATTCTTCATATTGTAAAGATTTTAAGGCGTATAAGGAGTGGGAAAAGAAACGTAATGTTATGCGTTATGCTGGAACTGTCGCACATGGACAAGGATATGATGCTAAAAATATGATGCATACTATACGTCTTATGGAGGTTGCGCGAGATTTGTTATTAAAGGGAGAACTCATTCTTAAGCGCCCTAATCGTGAAGCACTGCTCGAAATAAAATCAGGCAGATGGACATATGACGAATTATGTAGAAAGGTGGAAGTGATACAATGTGAAATTGATGAACTGTATTTCGAGAGTTCATTCCCAAAATCAGTGGATACTTCTTATTTAGAAAAAAGTCTTCTTCAAATACGCGAATCGTTATATCAATAGATTCTGAATATGATCGTTCGTATAGAAATATAATTGTCTTAAATATTTTTTATGTTTAAGACAATTATACAGAAAGTCAAAAGCATTTTTCAATTATTTCGCAGCCTTGTCTAACCTCCAAATGAATTTAATTTCAGATTTGGATACGGAAAATGCTTAAATTTTAAGTTCACCCATTGAATACAGCAGATCTACCTTTCCAGTATCTTTCTGATCGTATCACGCTCTTTTTCCGAAAGCGCAATAGCATTTTCAAAAAGTGGTACTATATCCTGTTTACGGTCTGTTTGCAAGAGCAAGTCCAGAAGACCGAGATAAGTACGTATGAGGTCAGCTTTGATGCCAACAAAGGCACGTGGATCGGCAATATACAGTTCCTGAATCAGGGATAGTAAAATCCTTTTTCGGTTTACATCGATATCCGACGAGCTATAACGGGGCAGTAGGTTTTTCTTCTCCAGTTCTTCAAGTTTGACTGTGACTGCCTGCTCGCGAATATATTTTTTCTGTTTACGCTCCAGAAAATCACGTAATTCAGCCAGTAATTTACGATAAATAACCTGCTGTTCTTTTTCACTGAAGAGATTGCTTTCCGAAGAAATCGCGATATCAGCTTGCTCGAATTGATCAAAGAAGTCAGATTCTATATACACCGAGTGGTGGAAGTCGATCGCATTATTATTAAAACTACTGAGCAGTTTTGCTACTTCAGTTTTGTTGCTGTTTAAAAAATAGTAATAGTAACGGTCTCCGATCTGTTCTTTCCATCGGATATAGTTTACACGGAAGCTGTACGAGTTTTCCGCTATACTATAAAGAGTGAATATCGTACTGTCGGTCTCCTGTATCAGGTTATTATAATGAAGTGTGGTCCCATTGAGGAGGATGCGGTACCCCCAATCCCGGTTGAGAAGCAGATACCAACCAAATTCCTGTGCAAGAAAATCTGTAAATTCTTCAGACTCCAGTGTAGTAGCTGTTAGTCCAAAGATACCTTCCAGTTTGACAGTTGTACCAGTTCCCTCAGGTTTAGCCGCTGATTTGATATCCCCGATATCATACTGTTCTTTAGCGTCACGATCTATCCGTATGCTATAGGAAATCAGCTCATCATCTGTCTTAACAGTGGTATTCCAAGTTGCTCGTGTGGCAAAGAGTGAGAAAGAAAAACGGCCTTTTCCCTTTTTTCCACGCGTATAGGAGCTCCGTTTTAAGCTATTTTTCTTGAGCGAATCTAAAAAATTTCCAAATGAAAGGTTCAGTGTTTCCCTGGGAATCCCTTCCCCATTATCATGAATGCAGATACTTGTTATAAATCCGAGGCTATTACTTTCGATGTCGATAGAGACTTCTGTAGCCTTCGCATCAAATCCATTCCAGATATATTCTGCTATAACATGTTTGGCGTCTTTCGGTAAACCTGCCGATTCTATACTTGCATTGGTGATCTTGGTGTTATTCTTCATAATGGATTGATCTATTTAAAAGTACAATAATAATTGGGTAAATCATAGTTCTGTGTGACTGATGCTGATCACATGAGCTGTAATAGCTAAAAATTATGCTACAGTTTCTAAACCGCACATGTAATAGAAAGTAAACGAGCCATTCTATAGACAGCGTCAAAAGATAATATTGCATATAAAATAATTTTATCTTAGTTTGTCTTTTAGTACTTAAAGAGTTTGCTGATGTCATTGATAAGAATACTAAATGAAAAAGACTTTTTTGAAAATGCTAAGATGGGCCATATCCTGAGGCCCGCTAATTTTAGCATGATTTTTATCAGAAGTGGATCCATTCATTTGGAGATCAATAACCAATCTGTTTCTTATGTGGAAGATCATGTTCTATTGATATCCTCGCATAACAGCTATAAATTGAGCCATTATACCGATGACCTTAAAATATACATGCTGATCTATAATCGGGAGACTATCAGGGAAAAGATTCATTTTAACTTTAGCCGGTACGATGTGTACCGGATCATCAATGCGGAGAAAAATCAAAACATCTTCAATCCAGATAAAGTGATTTTTGACCAGTTAACAGGTTTGGTGGAACTTATGATTTATCAGACTGATATGGAGAATCGGCAATCTTTCTTTCACGAACAGATCATCCTCTCTATATTTTCCACCATAACCTATAAATTGATGGATTCATTAGAAATCCAGCTTCAATTTGACCGAAAGCGAAATGCACGGAAAGAGGAAATCACCTTGCAGTTTCTTGAATTGGCTACAGATTATTATAAAACAGAAAAAGAGTTAGATTTTTATGCCAAAAAACTCAACATCTCGATCAAGTACCTTTCGATTTGCGTTAAGGAAATTACCGATATAGCACCCTCTGTATTCATTGCTACAGCCTTACTCAATGAGGCTAAAACTTTACTATTCAGTTCAAAGGATACCATTACAAGGATTGCCGAGGAATTGAACTTCTCGGATCAGTATGCTTTTGGTAAATTTTTTAAAAAGCATACGGGATTAAGTCCCAAAAATTACCGGAATAAACACGAGGTTACCTTGTTTTGATACTATTTGGACTTCTTTTGCCCCGCTTTCAACCTTTTTGTTGGGGTTGTTTTTTACGACTTTTGTGCTGTGAAATTCTAAAATGTATCGCACACAATGAAAATAAAACCATTCAGTTATCTGTTTTTGGTAATCGGATTGCTTTTTTCAGACTCCTTACTATTTGCTCAGGAAGCTACTCAAAAAAAGCTCACCGTTGAAGAACTCTTTTCTTTGGTTCTGGAAAACAATCCAACTTTGTCAGTTTCCAAAGCAGGTATAAAAATAGCAAAACAGAACGTAGAGGTCGCTAAAAATTTACAGCTACCTGATCTTAATGTAAGCGCCAGCGCCCTTTATATCGGTGACGGTGTCCTACTTGATAAAGATTTTTCCAATTCGACGACGGTCAAGATGCCACATTTTGGCAATAACTATGCCTTGGAAGCGACTCAGTTAATCTGGAAGGGTGGTATGGTCAAACATACTATCGAAGCCAAATCGCTACAAGAAGATCTCGCAACCCTGAATTATCAGTTTAACGAGCAGAATATCAAGTTGCTAGCCTTGGGCTACTATTTGGACTTGTATAAGTTGCAAAACCAGGCTTCCGTATATCGTAAAAATATTCAATTGGCCGAGCAACGTTTACAGAATATCAGCCGGTTTTATAAAGAAGGTATGGTCACTCGAAATGATGTGATCCGTGGTGAACTGCAGATCTCCAATCTAAACCTGGCTTTACAGGTGATCGAGAATAATGTGCAGATCTTGAATAAACAGCTCTTGGTTGCCTTGGGTCTTCCTGAAGGAATACAGCTCCTGGCAGATGAAAAGCTATTGCAGACCAATTTGGAAGCATCTCCTTTAGCGTTCTATCAAAACGATATTGATCAGCACCCCTCAGTTCTCATGAGTAAAAAGGGTGTTGAACTATCCGAAACAGCAACGAAGATAACAAAGACCGAACGTATGCCCACTTTAGCCGCTTTTGCAGGTAATAAATTGCAAAGACCAATTACGACAACATCGCCCGCCCTGGATATGTACTCAAATGGTTGGAATGTAGGTTTGTCATTAAGCTATGATATCAGTTCGCTCTATAAATCTTCGAAAAAGATACAGACTAACAGATATGAATTAGAGAAAGCTAAAGCGCAGGAAAATGAAACAGAAAAAATGATCGAAGTTGCGGTTAATGCCGCCTACATAAAATATAATGAAACACGTAGCCAGAACTCAACATTGGCAAAAAATAAAGATCTGACAGAGGAGAATTACAGAATCATGGAAAGTAAATACAATAACCAGCTAGCCATTCTGCTTGATATGATCGATGCAAGCAATGCGAAGTTGGATGCTGAACTGCAGTACACCAACTCGGAAATCAATATCGTGTTTGCGTATTACAAATTATTGAAAGAAAGCGGGAAAATGTAAGAACTGGAAGCTAACTCCATCGAAGTAGATAAAAAATATGTCACAAAATCAAGATCAGAATCAAGGCACAGATTCGGTAGAAAATACAGGTGTTAAATCAAGTAAAGTAAAACAGAGAATGCCTAAAAAAAAGAACAGAGGAACGATCGTCAGCATGTTGGTGTTATTAGTGGTATTGGCAGGACTCTATTGGGTGATCCACGCCTATTTCAATATCGGTAATAACCGTTTTACCAATGCAGCACAGGTCGAATCCTATATTAACCCGATCAATACGCGGGTATCGGCCTATATCAAAGATATTCGTTTCATCGAGCATCAGTACGTAAAAAAGGGAGATACTTTACTTATATTGGATGATAGTGAGATTCAGACTCAACTGGGACAGGCGGAAGCCGCCTATTTATCGGCACTTGCATCTAAGCATGTTACGGCTAATTCGGTCAGAACAGCAACTAATAATATCGGTACAGCACAATCCAACAGCGATGCCGCTCAGGCCAACATTGCTTCGGCAAAAGCTAGATTGTGGAATGCGGAACAGAATTTTAACCGTTATAAAAATCTTTTGAAAGACGAGGCAGTAACCCGTCAACAATTCGACCAGGTGAAAACGGAATATGAAGCGAGTAGTGCTGTTCTGGAGGCGGTATCTTCGCAATACCAAGCTGTAGCCAATGCGCAAGGTACTTCGGTACTTACGGTGACTGAGGTACAGTCCCGTTTAGGAATGAACGATGCAGAGATCAAACGTGCTGAAAATGCATTAAATATGGCTAAGCTCAATCTTTCATATACGGTTATCACAGCGCCTCATGATGGTATCATGGGAAGAAGGACGATCAATATTGGACAGCTGTTGAGTCCAAGTCAGCAGGTAGCCACTATCGTAGACAGTAATAACATTTGGATCACGGCCAATTATCGGGAGAAGCAGATGGAGAATGTTATGATCGGAGCTTTAGCGACCATTCAGGTAGACGCTTTGGGGGGAAAGGAGTTTGTCGGGAAAATCACGGCGATCTCAGGCGCGACAGGTGCGCGGTATGCGGCAGTACCTTTGGATAACTCCACCGGTAATTTTGTAAAGGTACAGCAAAGAATACCTGTAAGAATAGAATTTACTTCGGAAAATAAAACCGAGGACTTAAAACTGTTGCGTGCAGGAATGAATGTGGAGGTTACTTTAAGATAATGTATAATAAAGGATTGTTTGCAACCTGGGTCCCCAAACCGCTCATGTTATTGCTCATTTTTATTTTTCTGATCCCGGTACTCAGTATCAATAGCGTTTACAGCAATAGTATTACCGATATCTCAGGGGCGCTAGCGACCTATACGGAATATATGGCGATGGCAAGTAATGCTACTACAATCGGAATGGGAGTAGCTATTATCTTTAGTCTGCGGGTGAAAATGCGTTTCCGCTCTAAGGAAATCATTGTGTTTTGTTCGATTGTTCTTGCTCTGTTATCGTACTGTATTGGTACGACTGACAATCCTTTGGTCGTTATTATTGCAGGTTTCTTTATTGGTTTTTTTAAAACTTTTCCTTTTATAGAGCTTTTATTGGTCATGATGGTCATCCTGACGCCTACTGAAGATCGCGGTAAATTCTACGCGATGTTTTATCCGCTTTCGATCTGTCTGTCTCAGTTATCAGCTTACCTCATGGCCGACGTCGTGTTTGACGGAAGCTGGCAGGCGCCCTATTTTCTGATGTCTGCTGTTATGCTGGTCATTGCGGCGCTTTCATTGATCTTTCAGCACAATCAACGGTTCTCTTTTCGGATGCCCTTATCACAGATTGATTGGCTTTCTTTAGGTTTACTCGCTATTGCAGCCTTGAGTTTGGATTTTGCACTTACCTTTATGAAACAACAGGGCTGGTTTAATTCTCCTTATATAATCGTGTCTATTCTGCTATGTCTACTACTTATAGCAATCGTAATTTATAGGCAAAAGGGAGCAAAACGTAAATTAGTCAAATTTGAACTGTTCACCGCAAGAGTCAACATCTGGTACAGTATGTTGCTGCTGTTGCTGATGGGGATATATTTGGCGACTTCTACTTTGCTGTCGCAATATACAGTAGGAGCACTGGGCTATAATAATCTATTAAATTCGGAGCTGAATCTATGGATGATTCCTGGAATCATATTGGCCGGTATTTATGGGTATATGAGTTTTAAGCATAAATGGTTACTGAAGTATTTTATTGCTTCGGGATTTCTGGTGTTCTTTATTCATAGCCTGATGATGTATCTGCTCATACAGCCACAGATGAATATGGAATATCTTTATTTTCCGATGTTCTTAAAGGGGCTAGGGATGGGAATACTCTATATTGGAATCTGGTTCTATGCCGGTTCTGGTCTGAATATGGATGAGCTTCTCGGTATTGTGGGGGTATTGATCATAGTCAGAACATTTGTAGCAACAGCACTTGGTGCAGCTATATTAAATTGGGCTTCCTATCAAGGGCAATGGCAGAGTCTTTATGACAGTGCGCTCTATATGGATATCGGTGATTTTTCCAATGGGATAGCGATGTATCCGGCCTCGCAGCTCAATGCCATGCTGGCGGCTTTGAAGATCGTCTTCGGTGTATTGTGCTGGATCAGTATTCCGGTGCTTCTATTCGTACTGTTGCATCACTTTGGCAGATTCAATCAAAGACGATTGGTGCTGTTTCGCAAAATAGTACGGGGTAACAAGGTGCGTGGATATTATTTCAGCCGCCGCTAATAATGAAGATACGATGGTTACGTCAGCGAATATAAACGGACCATAGTATAACATTATTACTTCTTATCCGTAAATTAGCGTTGCGGTAATGCATAAGAAAATTATGGATTTAGCAGTAGAAAATTAGTAAAACAATTTTCTTGTAAAAAGTAATTTTCGAAAAAGTACAGATCATTATTAAATTTTAACCCATGCACGCCAAGTTTATTGAGCTTATCACCAAGCATGTTATCCTTTCCGATCAGGAAAAAGAATTATGCAGGCGTTTTATGGAACCTGTTCTTTATCCTAAAAATTGTATTATCGAAGAGGAAGGAAAGGTTCCAGTTTATCTATATTTTGTGGTATCAGGCTTTGTACGTTTGTTTCATTATAATGAAAAGGGTGATGAAGTGACGACTCATATCAACTGCCCTCCCGGGTTTATCACATCTTATATAAATTTTAGCAATCAGACCCGATCAGACGAAAATCTTGAATGCATCACCGAATGCGAGCTTTTACGTATTACCAGATCTGATCTAGATCTTTTAATACAGCAGACACCATCATTCAAAGACTTTAGCATCTATGTTTTTCAGCAATCGTTATCGTACAATGAAAAAAGATCCAGGGAGTTGGCAACACTGACGGCAGAGCAGCGGTATTTAAAACTAATGAACGAACAACCGGAAATACTTCATCACGTTCCGATGCAATATATCGCTTCTTTTTTAGGAATGAACCCTAAAAGTTTGAGCCGTATCCGTAAAAAGATCATTAAGTAACATTTGTGGAGTGGTTTAAAATGAATAAGGCAGAACTTTGCTTTATCATTTAAAATCAATGAACATGAAAACTAAAGATTTGGTATTGGTATCCGGAGCAAACGGGCATTTGGGAAACAACTTAGTAAGATTATTAATAAATAAAGGTTTTCGCGTTAGAGCGTCCGTTCGTAATATTAGAAATCTAGATTACTTCAACAATCTGGATTGTGAAGTCGTTCAGGCAGATATTACAGACAAGGAATCATTTAAAAGAGCATTGCAGGGTGTTGATACTTTCTATGCCGTGGGGGCCGCATTTAAACTATGGGCTAAAGATCCACAGAAAGAAATCTACGATGTGAATATGCAAGGTATTCGTAATACCATAGAAGCAGCTGCAGAAGCTGGTGTTTCTAAAATTGTATATGTAAGTTCCATAGCTGCTTTGAACTATAAACATACGCCAACAAAAGAAAGTAACGGTTACAATCCCGACCGGAGAGATGCCTATTACAACTCTAAAAATGACGGCGAAAAGCTTGCTTTTAAGCTAGCAAAGGAGTTAGGTGTTGAATTGGTTTCCGTTATGCCTGGAGCAATGATAGGCAGCGAATCCTTACTTCCGCTGAATGTATCCTATGCCGTATTGAGGTTAATCTTAAACAAGAAGATTCCCATGGACACCCATATTGCACTCAATTGGGTTGATGTTAAAGATGTCGCCGAAGGTTGTTATCTGGCTGCAGAGAAAGGTAGGTCTGGAGAGCGGTATATCCTCACTAATGAAAGATGCATGAGTATTACGGAAACGACAAAACTTGCACAAAAGCTCTATCCTGAACTTAACCTGCGTATTCCCGTTTCTGTCCCGAAGTTCATACTATATGGTATTGCCGGATTGATGCAGTTTGCAGCAAAGCTAAGTGGAAGACCTCCCTTAATTACAACTAAAGAAATCGCCATGTTTTCTGGATTGCAGCAAGATTTTGATATTTCCAAAGCAAGAAATGAATTAGGATTTAATCCGAAAAGTAGCCAGCAGGCAGTAAAAGAAGCATTAGCTTATCTTATGGCACATAAGGAAATGCTTTAGCAATTTTATATTTTACTTGTGTCCTATGGGATACTTATCCGTTTAAGTCTACAGACATCATAAATACTGATACATATGTTGGCTATTATAAAGAGCGTATCCCTTAAAGTAAATAGTTATATTTGATTATAATACCAATCACCCTCTTTATGAAATTAAAATTACTTCTCACTTTCTTAACAGCTACGTGCTTTATAAATCAATTGGCAGCGCAAGATCTGCCCTCTAAAACAGTATGGGAGGGCAAAATAGAAAATATCCGTATATTTCTAAGAATATCGAAAGATAGCTTAACAAATAAGTACGTTGCCGTTTTTGATAGCCCAGATCAAGGTGCTATGGGATTGAAGGTTTCTGAATTAAAGGTTACAAATGACAGTGTAACTGCTTTTTCAGCTCAAATAGGCGGAGGTTTCTATGGTGCATTTAAATCAGGTAGAACTGAACTGGCTGGCGAGTGGAAGCAAGGAGGCGCACTACCATTGGTTTTAAAAAGAGTTGCAAAGGAATTTGAGATTAAGCGGCCACAGATGCCCAAGGCTCCTTTCCCTTACAAGGAAGAAAAAGTTATTTACTACAATGCCGATAAATCAATTCAATACGGTGCTACTCTCACTTTACCCGATACGAATAAGCAAGTACCCGCTGTTATTTTAATTACAGGATCTGGGCAGCAAGATCGTGATGAAACTTTGTTTGGACATAAACCTTTTTGGGTCATTGCTGATTATCTGAGTAGAAATGGTATTGCTGTATTACGTGTTGATGATCGCGGTGTTGGAGAAACTACAGGTGAGGTGATGAATGCGACATCATTGGATTTTGCGGGAGACGTGCTGGTCGGTATGGAATACTTGAAGGCACATCAGGGGATTGATAGCAAAAAAATAGGCCTTATAGGACATAGCGAAGGTGGTATTATCGGCCCTATGGCAGCTGTGCAGTCTAAAGATGTAGCCTTCATCGTTAGTTTGGCAGGAGTAGGTATTAAAGGCCGGGAATTAATGGCGATGCAGTTGAAGAGTAATTATGAACAGCTCGGATTAAATACGGAAGAGGTTAGTAGATTTGACAGTCTGTTGAATATGTTATTTGATCTTTCGGCGACTTATTCAGACAATGAGGAACTCAAGCCAATATTTGCAAAGAAAATGAAAGCATGGCTCAATAGCCAGCCTGAGGCATTTCTGGCTAAGCTTGGTTATACAGGACCGCAGGCTTATAATAATATTGATGAATTTGCGGCAAGATTCTTTCTGCCCTGGATGAGATCCTTTTTGAAGTATGATCCAGCAACCACTTTAACAAAAATTAAGATACCTGTATTAGCCTTGAACGGCGAAAAAGATGTGCAGGTATCGGCTCAGGAAAACCTTTCTGGGTTTAAGACGTTGCTTACCAAAGCAGGAAATAAAAATTTTAAAGTGATCGCAATGCCCGGGCTGAATCATTTGTTTCAACATGCCAAAACAGGTCAAGTGAATGAATATGTTACTATTGAAGAAACAATTTCGCCCGAGGTATTAAGTATCATGAAGAATTGGATAAAGAGTTTGTAAGTAGATTGTTATAGACAACTGATCAGTTTCTTGTGAAAAAATACAAAAGGAATGGCTAAAAGCCCCCTTGTATTGTCGCAAATACACCCTGATCGCATAACTCGTATATGTTAATTTTGATTAATCATTGACCAAATTGAAAAGACATGAGAAAGATTCGAATTTTTGAACATATTTCGCTTGATGGTGTGATCGAACATGACGGCGATTATGAGTACGGGGCGTGGACGACAGCATACCGAAGCCCAGCTGGTGCGGCACTTCTTTTTGAAGCATATGGACCAAATTTTGACCTACTCCTTGGACGTACTACCTATGACATATTCAGTAGATTTTGGCCCAATGCTGGAGATTTTCCAATGGCCACTGCAATCAATTCAGCTACTAAATATATTGCAACACACAGACCGGAGAGTTTGAGTTGGGGGCCAGTAGAAGACCTGGGTACAGATGTGCTAAAGTCAATTACAGCGCTTAAGGCAACAACTGGACCTGATCTGATTATTGTAGGAAGCTCCACGTTAACATCAACATTGTTAGATTCTGGACTTGCAGATGAGATAGTATTGATTACCTATCCTGTTTTGCTTGGTCAGGGTAAACGATTGTTAGGAGACGGTATAACCGCGCGCGAATTTGCATTTGTAAGCTCTAAAGCAACTCCCACGGGACTGCTTATCAACACTTACAAAGACATAGGCCCTTTGAAAAAGTAGTTTGTAGCTTCAAATTATGAATTTTAATATATATGAACAATAATAACAGAAAATAATATACAAATAAGATGTTTACAATAGAGCACATCGAGGAAGCGCATAGCAAAGTTAAATCCGGAGCAGATTTTCCTAACTATATTCAAGAAATAAAAAAGTTAGGTGTAATAGCATTCGAGACTTGGGTACGAGATAGTCACACCGAGTATATCGGTGAAAATGAATTTAAGACCGTTTCAAAACCCTCGTATGCGAATTTAGAAATTAAGGCAGTCTGTGATCCATTAAAATTTAGGGATTATTTAAAGATACACCAAAAAGGGGAGACTGATTACTTCACTTTTTGCAAACATTGTGCGGAGACCGGTGTGAAAAAATGGACTGTTTCGCTGCATTCCATGACATGCAAGTATTATGACATGGCCGATAATGAAATTTTAACAGAAAAAATACCTGAGTAGGTTTATGTGATGATAATGTGAGATAGAGGAATATCATTGTTCGTCTCTAAGGAATGTTATTGACTACTGAAAATCTTCTGGAAAACAATGCACTTACTAATTAAGGAGGTCGTCGGTTAGCTAAAAATTGAAGTTATTTATTAATAAATATCGGGTTAGATATACTAACAATTTCCGTATTATTCCATCGTTAATATGTCAAAAGGCATAGTATTTGCTTATCGAATTCCATAAAATTAATCCATATGAAAAAGACCATTTTACTTTTTGTATTGTTATGTACTGCTTTTTTTTCGCGAGCAGATCAACTTCAGGCTTTAACACAGAAGCAAGCAGAAGCGGCAGTCGTATACCTTAAAAAAGAACCAATTGTGATTTTGTGGTGCAGTTGCTGCGATAATGAAACACCTAAAAAAGTTACTGTTAATGAGGTGTTTTATAAAAAAGATAGCGATGGAAAATACTATTCTGTCATATTAAAAGGAAGGGATGAAAGTGGAAAGGAAGTGGAAGAATATTTAGATCTGGCTTATGTGTTCGTAAAAAAAGGTAGAAAAGCACAAAGTTTAGGTAAGGTTTTGAAATTTGAGTGTGATCCTTGTACTAAGCCATTTGAATGGTCGAAGTAAGTTTTAATATAAAATATAGAAGAAAATCCTGTCAGAAGTCAAGGTATTTTCAAAAGTGATTTACAATTTAAACCGATATGCCGTTATTTTAAAATAACGGCATTTTTGTTGTTTTAAATACTAAATTAATTTTAACGACTCCTAAGGTATCCAATTTCAGTGATTTAAAGTCGATAGGGGTTTCCGTACTAGCTTGAATAGTGTATTATTCAGGTACGCTTAGGGCCTTTTATCCCTCAATAATGTGGTTCCAGCATTTATAGTTTATCGGTTAGATGAGTTCAGCTCTTTTTCATTTTTTCTTGTATACAATCAATTTGTTTTAAATGCCTGATGATGTGATTAATAAAAAACTGAAAAGTATCACCGAGTTTTAGTTTGATCAGATTTGAAATTGAGGTTTCAATTTTCACTTTGTTCAAGCTCACATTTTTAGATCGGTTTAACAGATCCATTAAGTTGATTTGTTGAGCTATAAATTGATCAACAACTGTGCTATCCAAATGTTTATTTAGTGGGTTTTTGTCTTTAAATGTTTTTATTCTGTTGAGTTTTTCTTTGGGTAACATACTTTTGGCAAAGTAATTTCCTAATAGACCGCTTTTAAAATCAAATTCAGATTTGCATTTAGCATTTTTTATTTTAGTATCTATCAGTGGTAAATAATAATTGCCATAAAGATTCAAATGCTCTAAACATTCTAAAATATTCCAGGACATTTCATTCTCTTTCCATGTTAGGGAATGCAGATCATTGGTCTTTAGTCGTTCTGCTTGATTTATAAACAGCCGTGTTTGCTCTAAAAGCTTCTCTATTAATATTTCTGATTGCATAACTTTATATTTTATGCAAAGTTCTAAAAAGCATTTCTGATAAATCTTGATTGAAGTCAAGACTTTTTTAATCGGGATAAAGTTTCAGGACTCATTCTTAGGTAATTCGCGATGTGTCTATTCGAGATTTCCTGAAAAAGTTGCGGACTTCGTTTTAAAACGCGTAAATATCTTTCTTTAGGCGAATTTGTTAAGATATCGACTTCGCGTTCCATTTGTTGGATGACCAAATTTTCTAAAATTTTGATCCATAAAATTCTGTTTTTCTCTACCTCCAAAAATTGTTCAATTTGCGTTTTTGTAATTACTTTTACGACCGTCTTTTTTATAGCTTGTATAAATAAATCAGAAGGTTTATCTGTTAAAAAAGAGTCCAACGAAACGATTAAATTGTTTTTGTAACCAAATCTAATCGTTTGTTCTTCAGATTCGTCTAAAACAAAAATGCGCAAACTTCCACTTTCAATATAATACAAATTTGTATCAATGCTACCTTTTAATTTCAGAAACTCATTTCTGCTGATGGTAATTTCTTTGTTCGAAAGTTCAATTAATTCCTTCATTTTTTTATAACCGTGATGTTAGATAAACTTTAATTATCCGGTAATTCGTCTAAATAAACTAATTTAATAATATTTATCGACATGTCTGATAAAGGAAGATCATTTATACGCACTGTCAATCTCTAAACATAAGCTTCAAGAAATAGGAGAGTGTCTAAGTTATTTGTCTTTTTAAAATCCAATTGGAAACCATATAATATGCTAAAATATAGCTGATAACTGGGATAGTATTCATCTTATATTCTATCTAATATTGATGGATAAGATGAATAAAATTATTAAGCATGAAAACTATAGCTTTTAGTATCCTATTTATGTTGACTTCAATCACAGCTTGTACACAAGAAAAAAAGGACAATTCTCCTGATGTCCTTTTAAAAAAGAAGACCATAAAAAGTGTTCCTTTTTTAACGAAGCAAAATGATTTTATCTATGTAGATAAAACAAGTTTGAAAGCTGTCACAAATCAAAAATTCCGTACGGCCTCCCTATTGACACCGACAGGTTTTGCAATTGTTGAAAATGACAAGAATGAATATGCGGCCATAGACGAAAATGGAAAAATAGTTTTGGATTTTTCAGCCAGCGAAATCAACTTAAACGTTATAAATGGTTTAACTTTTTACAAAAGAGAACTGGAATATGTCAAGAAGATGCCGATCTGGAAATGGGAATGGAATATTCTGGGGGGTGGAATCCAAAAAGAAAAAAACTACCACAACATTGAAATAGGAGTAGTAGAAACTAAGCAAATTTTACTTCATAAGGATGTTCCATATTTGGACGACAGTTACTATTTAAATTTTATCCCAGTAGATGAAAACCACATCTTTTGGAATGGTACCCTGTATGAAATCAAAAAAAATCGCTTGAATAAAATTGAACATAATATCACTGAATTGCTTGAAAATAAACGCTTTATTAAAGCTTCTAATGCAGGTTTTTCCCTTTATGAACTCAACCATAAAAAACCAATTCACAACGGATTGGAAGGTGTCGAAACACTTTCAATGCAATTTGAGAAAGAAACAATCGTGCTCAATGAAATTAATAAAGAACGTTATACACCTGAAGTTCCTAAACTACTATTAGATAGCGAAACCAATGCTGTTTATCCGTTTCCACAATATGAAAAGGTATTTCCAAAGGAAATCACAAAGGCAACAGCTAAACAGATCGATTTCATAAGAAAAACTACCCTAGTGTATTCAATAACTAATTCACCTTATTTTCTATTGGGTGTTTTTAATTATGATCATGCTATTTGGGCGTTCGATTGGCTATATATTGATACCAAAGGAACTGTCGTTGATACCATTGATACGTATAATTTTAAGGTCATGGATCAAGTAGGAAATTTGGTCTGGCCCGATAGAAAGATGATTTTACCAAATAGATACATGGATAAAAATTGGAAATTTGGGAAAATAAATTCATACGAAGGCATGGGTGATTTATATATTATTCCGATTGAAGACGAACAACAATTTCGCACTAAAGGCTTGTGGAATCGACGCCAACATATATGGGAGATAAAGCCTGAATATCATGAAATATCGGTTTTGAATACTGAAAATCAGATCTATGCGCTTCAAAAAGAACAGGGTGGATTGTATGCACTTTACGATAATAAAAATATACAATACATTGGATCAAAAGCCTATCAATCCATTAATTCGGATGGACTGGTTACGGTTAAATTGAATGCAGAGCAAACTATTTATTACTATATTGACATTTGTTCTGGAAAAGAATACAAAGAAAATTAATAATAAACTCCAAATACGATATTTATGATTTTCAGAATGCTGTTAGCACTTGTTGCTTGTGTTTTAAGTTTATCCTCTTTTGCGCAGATACGTACAGGAGTGTATTTTCCTTCTGATCAAAAATTCAATGAAATAATTGAAGATCTTGGAAATCCATTGCCCGGAAATCCGGTAATGGTTGTTCAATCATTTGTTCCCAACCGCGGAAGTTATGTTTGGTTTTTAAACGAAAGCAAAGCTGCACAGGCCGCATATCTTAACGATAACCCCAAGGATCTGCACGCAGGAATTTTTCTGGAAGATCATGGCGGATTAATTTCAAAAATTACCTTTAAAGATTTTGCTGTAGGATTGGCACAACCGATCTATCTCATCAATTACTGTGAAGTTGGAGATGCAGATAAGGATGGTTTTCCTGAGTTTTACCTTACTTATTTTCAAGAATCAGATGGTTTAGATGCTAAACCGCTGAAAGTTATCGTTTACACAAATGGGGGCGGAAAAACATTCTTAAAATCAAAGATTACCGGTTGGATTCCTTTTCAGGAAGAAGATCAGTATCGAGAAGAAAGAGATGCAAATTTTAAGTTATTACCCAAAGAGATAAGACGGAACGCTGAAAAAATACTGCACGATGCGAAAAGTCAACTGAATTAATAGGCATATGAAATTACCCAATCACTGGCAGAACTTTATTAAAATATTTCAGAAGAAATTTAATTCTGAAATCGTGTCTGATAGCATACGTGTTTTTCAAGATGAGGAGGCTATTAAAGAACGCTTTACAACCCATCAGTTTGAGACGTATTTACCCTATTATATTCCTGTGGCCGATGATTCTGGAGGACAAGTGGCTGTAATTTCTAAAAATGACGAGGACAAAAAGGTATATCTTACTTCTTATGGCACCCTGGAAGAAAAATATTTTAAAATATTAGATCGAGATTTACTGCATTGGATGCAACGAAAATTTCCTTTTGATAACGAAGATAAACAGGAAAACGAATTAACAGCGGAACAGCAGGTGGCTTTTGAAAGTGAAAATAAGCGCCTCATAGAGCAAATTGGTCAGTTTCCTTCCTTATTAAATTTTTGGAATCAAACGTATTCGATTGAAAATCTCTGTCTCCCGGAAAACTTTCCAGTAGTAGATCAACTGCTGGCATTCCAAGATGGATACGCTTTTAATACGATTGCATCCAAAAGCTTGATTGGCGAAAAGGAAGGAGATTTCAAGGAAAGTTGGCTAGTCATTGCCAGTAATTATTTTGCAGACCCTTTTTTTATCGATTTTAACGATTCAGAAGAAAATTTTCCCGTTTATTTTGCCTTCCATGGTGCAGGAAAATGGAAACCTATTAAAGTGGCGGATAACATTGATACTTTTCAAAATGTTTTACGAACCATTTTTGAGCTACGGTATGATAAAAATGGCCTACTTTCATTATTAACGGAATTTAGTATTTCAGGCAATGAATTTTGGGATGAAGTTTATCAAAATGTGCTGGAGATGCCAGAGATGGCAGAAGAGGAGCAAAATGAAATGATCAGCGATTCGGATTGGCAGGAGGCTGAGGTGTATATCACAGATATCGGTCCGAATAAAATGAAAATAGTCTCCTTATTAAAAGCGAAGTACCGATTGTCGGGTGCTGAAGCGCTTCAAATGAGTAAGGAAGCTCGTATATTGTATCACAAAGGTCCTAAAAAATGGATACACAGCAGCGTTAAAGAATTAGAGAATTTAGGTGCTCAGGTAGCAATCGTTATACTGTGATCATTAAAGTGGATGTATAAATAGGTTGTTGGAAAAAAAGTTAAAACTCTAAAAACTACCAGTATCGGGGATATTTTCAAACGGTATCATTTGTTATCTTTAATTCAAAGATTTAGTAGGAATAAGAAAGTGAGATATTTGGCAGTTTTAAGTTCATTTTTAGCATTATTCGGTTGTAAAACAAATGTTCAGAAATTGCAGATTTCTACTATTTACACCGAACCAAAGCGGGTATCAAAAGAAATTCCAGAAACTGGTGCAATACAAACTTATGTGAGCCGTAAGGAAGTCACAGAACGCCTAGTTCCTCTTATTTACATGCTCTATAAAAATGCTGAAACTCTTAAATTTCGGATGCAGGGCAACATCAGTTCCAGTGGCCATGCTGTTCATCAGGTTAGAAAAATTCGTTTTGAAAGAGGAGAACAAAAGGGTAATACCATCACATTGCGGTATTATGTAGAGATTAAAAAATATTCAGGCAAGGAAAGCGCTGATGTGAAGGGGTATAATTATACCAAAGATGAAATTTATAAAATACCTAATGATGTTAAATTAATAAATATCCAGTTGTATGAAGACCGGATCGATGGTATAGCAGCTACCAATCCAAAACTTATAGCTGAGCAGACCTTTAATTTCTTTGCAAAAATTTAAACATCTGAAAACGAAAATATGAACGTATTAAGTAAAGACCTACATTTTATTACGAAGGATTCTGATCATGAAAATTTAAATAAAAGATTTCAGACACGATATTCGAACCTGCCGGATGATTATCTTGCTTTTTTAAAAACATACTCCTTGCTCACGAACCACTCCGATACAACATGGTTTAACAGCATTACAGATTTTAATGAGACAAATGATGAAAATGATTTCCAATGGAATGAATTTGAAATTCTGTCCTTAGACGCTTTTGATGGAGATGTTGAAAATCAACAAGTGGTAAAGAATTTTTGGAATCAACATGTACCTATTATTCTATCTGTTAAAAAAGGTTATGCCTATTTTGCTCTTCATGTTTCAGAAGAAAATTTTGGGAAAATCTATTATGGTCAAGAACCTGAGTTTGAAGAAACAGAACTTGTGTCGGACAGTTTTAGTGCTTTCATTGAAGCGATCCAAAAGAGATCATTAAAGAAAGAATACCTGGATTTGTTCTAAAGATCGTGAAAAGGTCAAACAAATTTTGGCAATGATTGTACTTGAAAGAGTTTGTTTATTAAAAAAAAATAAAGCGACAATGAAAAAAACTGCTGCCTTCACATTTTTTAGCCTCTTGCTGACAATAACGATTCTAAGTTGTGTAGATGCTGAAAGAAAGAAAAGCAATTTCCCTAACGATCTTAATAATACCAACTGGATCATTCAGGAAGGAGGGCTTGTCACGATAGATGGTGATACAACCTATCGCTTATCAAAAAGAATAGATACGGCACTTATTTTCAATTTTTACGCAGTAGACTTTCTCGATGAAGAAAGATTCAAAAGTTATGATAGTTGGGAATGTGGCAATGATTGTTTCACAAAAATATTTGGAAGATACTATTTCACCAAAGCAGATCAAATTGAAATGCAGATTGATAGCATTGCACGATCTGGAACATGCGAAGCCCCAACAGAGGTTTTCACCATATCAAAAGTTATGTCCTTTAATATGGTGAAAAATGGTGATCAACTGCTGCTGATCAGAAAATAGCAGTTATATATTCTTACCTAAAATAGATTAGGCTTCAACTGAATTTTTAGGTAAGCTGTCTTTTGGTTTTTACCCTTCGCTGGGGCTGAATTTGTCGGGAATACTTCAGCATAAAAAGTGTCGTTATCCACCCAAAAAGCTTTTTTATGATCTGCAATTTTGAAATTGGTAAAATTAATATACAGCAGGTTTTCTTGATCAGAAACTTGCTCCGCGTATTTGTTAATAGCAAAATCACTTCCTACGTCATTGTTAGAATTGACATAAGAAATCCAATTTTTACCTGGAATAATCTGTGGATAACCACCAGTAAATGTTCTAAAACTAACTTCGGGTTTTATATTATAAAACGAGTAGTACAAATCGTATACTTCAGGAGAGTTTTCTTTGAAAACTTCTAAATTCAGGGAGGGAGATTGCCCGATATATTCATTGGATAACATCCCTTCTTCTGTGGAGACATTCTCATGTTGTACAATCACGATTTCTTTTCCATTTTCTGTATACACCCAGTTGCCATCTTTCAGTTTTACTTTCGGATTTTTCACTAAGACCTCATCGATTCGATTTTTAGAAGCTGTTTTAAATTCTTGTGCTGAGACCTCTGCTATTGTCCCGAATTTATAGAATGATTTATTTTTAAAGTCTTGATCCTTTTTCAATAAGCTGCTTCTGATCTCATAAAGATCTTTACCTTCTAAGGTCAGATCAAATGAGGCTGTGAATTCTGACTTCAGAACAAAAGCTTCAATGCTATTCGAAATGTTATTATCAATGCTAAAATGGATCGCGTAAAAATCATCAAACTCCTCAAATCCGTAATAATTATCGAGTTTATTTTTAGCTACTTTTAGGTGATCAGCATCTTTGCTTGGAGCCATAAAAAAATGAACAGAATCTAGTTTGGTAAATAATTGAAAGGGTACATCCTGTATATTATCTACACCTTTTATCTTTTTGAAGTCAGTTAATGTAATGATTTTCTTCGTAACTTCAGTGGTCTCTTTACTAGTTTCAGTTGCTTGAGGAGACGGATTACATCCCACAAAAGTAACAACTAGGGTGGATATGACGAATGGATATAATGTTTTCATTTTTTGTGTCTTTTAGCAAAGATATTACTATTCAAATTGGCTTAATATGGCCGAAAGCAGGGATTTATTGAAGGGCATATTTTAGACAATTTTAAAAAAGATAAATGAAAGACTTTAAAATTATTCAATACACATGAAAAATGTAATCATCAACTTCTCTTTTGCGATGGCTCTACTCGCTTCTTGTTCACCAGTTGCCGAAAAGAAAGGGGATAAATCTACTGATATAGTTCCAAAAGTAGATACAGCCGCTGCGCCTGTTCCTCGAAAAAATACGGTAACTAAAGTGGATCTTCCGACTGATCTTTCAACCTTAATCCCTATTGATGTATTGGATAGCACAAGTACAAATGTGTATGTGAAATACGGTATAGAATTCTCCGGGAACTGTTATTCATGCGATTTAGCGAATTTATCCATCACAAAGAATAAAATGATATGGACCAATGTCTGTGATGATAAAGACACTTTTGAAATTGATGATTTCGTTGCTTCTATCGAAGGAAATAAAACAACTTTAAAAACATCAGAACGCACGTATATTTTAACAAAAATAGATAAAGCACCTGTTTATGAGCTGGTATTAGAAGGCCATAACTTAGCATTAAAAAATAAAAGAATAGCCAAGTATTTCACAATTAAAAAAGCTTTACCACTTTTTAAAGAGCACGACTGCGGCGATTTTGAAGGATAATTAATGATTACTGTTCAACTTCTATTCGAATATAAAATTGAATATGTCGAGCATAAAGATTGTATTTACATTCCAAAGAAGAGAAAAGAACGAAAAACATAATTTGAGAATGCGATTTTTTTTGGTGCTGATCTCGAAGAGGTGCTAGGGGCGTCTGCGTTTATAAGCAAAAGTTATCAATCGAATATCTTTTAAGCCGTTTGGAGTCTGATGTGTCTTCAAACGGTTTTTTTAGCAATGAAAATATTTAATTGGGAAAATTATTTTACTTTATTTAAAAATAGTATTTTTGATCGTAATAATTTTAAATTATTTTATGAATAACCAAGTTAAATTTATGGGTGTAATTATATTCACTTTATTTTCGCAGCTCTGCCTTGCACAAGAAGATACTCGACATATACAGCTTAACCATCTACTAGACAGTTTACATCGTAGCAATGCCTTCCATGGTAATGTCCTTGTCGCTGAAAAAGGTAAGATTCTTTATCAGGAAAGTTTCGGTTTGGCCGACGAAAAATCAAAAAGAAAAATTGATCATGATACTGCTTTTGAACTCGCATCAGTTTCTAAACAATTTACAGCAATGGCGATTATACTACTTCAGAAGCAAGGAAAATTATCCTATTCGGACGAGGTTTCTAAGTATGTTCCAGAACTTGCCGCATATAAAGGAATTACCTTACATCATTTATTAGTTCATACCAGTGGCCTCCCTGATTATATGACGCTAGCTGTAAAATATTGGAACAAGAATGATATCGCAACCAATGCCAGTATTCTTAAATTATTTGAACAGGTTAAGCCGGAAAGAGAATTTCAGCCAAATGAAAAATGGGAGTACAGTGATACCGGATATTTAGTATTAGCTACAGTTATTGAACGTGTCAGTAAATCTTCTTTTAATGATTTTTTAAAACAAAATATTTTTATGCCACTCGGTATGAATAGGACGTTTATATATCAGCGAAGATACGAACCAATGCAAATTGAGAATTACGCCGAGGGATATATTTATTCCGACAGTTTGAAAAGAAAAATACTTCCAGATGAATTAGGAAACGAAAATTATGAAGTTTTTCTCGATGGAGTCGTTGGAGATGGAATGGTAAATTCAACAACTGAAGATCTTTTGAAATGGGATAGGGCATTATATACCGATCAGTTGATTGACGATAATGATAAGAAGTTGGTATTTTCTTCCCATGACACTTCCACAGGGCAAGCTACAGCATATGGGTATGGATGGTTCATCGAAAATTCAGAAAAATACGGCAAAGTAGTTTCTCATTCTGGCGATTGGGCAGGTTATATCACATACATTGAAAGACATATCGACCGCGATAAAACTATTATAATATTGCAAAATAATAGTTTAGAAAGTACAGTTATTCCTGTACCTGATATCTGTAAAATTGTTTATGGCGAATAAGTTCCTCAATAGTGTTCATCAATAAAAGTTTAAGATATCCATTGAAATAATGATGAAGCTTAAAATAATGGATTTCCCTGTAGACAAATTATAAGATACCAGATGTAGCAAAGAAGCGATTCGAAGAGTGTATACATGAAAATTAAAAAGTTATAGTTATTCGTTTATTCTTTTAAACCCGTTTGGTCGTTCCAAACGGTTTTTTTTATATGATCCTTTTTTCCTGTTGGTTTTAAATCATTCCTCTGAATGCTGTAAAAATGATTTATTATATGCTACAGTCTTTAAATTTCAGCATATGTTGATTATGGGCTTTATCATGAATTGAAAAGCAAATAAAAAAATAATGCTCCTTTTTTATGAAGGATTAAAAATTAAATAAAAAACTATCCAGCACTTGTAGTGATATAGGATTTTGTTATCTTGCCCGCAACAACTATAAACTAAGGGCCCATTATTTATTCATATCATGTACACTGAGAATCTCTATTCTTTAGAAGAATTATATCTTTTGGTGAAAAGATCTGACGTGGATGCTTATAATGTATTGTATGAAAGAACTTGGAAAGGTTTATATCAGCACGCTTTTTCAAGGTTAAATGATGAATTGATCAGTAAAGAGATTGTGCAGGATGTTTATATTGATTTATGGGTCAAGCGTCATGAAAAAGAAATTCAACAGGTAAGTAACTATCTATATACAGCTATACGGTACAAGATTATTGATCAGTTTAGGAAATCGACTAAAAAGCTAGAAAGTCTAGAAACGATTGTTGAGTACATGGCAAGTATGGATCAGGCAGATCATAATTTTAGAGAAGAGGAACTTCAAGTTCATCTAAATTACTGGATTGATAAACTGCCGAAGAAAAGAAGAGAAATTTTCAAACTCAAATATTTTGATGACTTGAACAATAAGGAGATTGGCGAAATATTAAATGTTTCTCCAAAAACTGTTCAAAACCAATTATTAACAGCCTCCAAATGGTTGAAAAACCAGTTGAAGGAAATATTATTTTTATTTTTTTAATTTTTTGGGAGTTTCGCTATAAATCACGACATATAATAAAGACCAACTTATAAACTTTATATATGTCCACTAGTAAAACTAGAATTAGAGTATTTATTATAAATATTTTTAATAAGTATTTATCCGGTAAAACCTCAGAAAATGAGGATCAACTAATTGAAAAAATATATGACCGTCTCGATATTCACGATCTTGATCATATCGATTATGAATCCATTAATAAAGATATTAAGCAGCAAGTTGACGCCGCCATAGCTCGGAAAATTAAAATTTCCAATCGAAAAAAGCATTATCAGTTAGCGGTTGCAGCAAGCGTATTGTTTGTTCTTTCATTAGGTGCTTTATTCTTGTATCAAGGAAAGGACACCATTATGTCTTTAAGTAGAAGTAAACATACTGCTCGTGATTTTCCTCAATTAACCCTCAACAGAGAGCACCGCATTAATCTACTCGACTCACTACCAGTAGGCACTACACTTCACAAAAAAGGAGAGGGACATATCTTAGATCTGACCCATATGGAGCGATCGCAAAAAGTCGAACTTATAGAAATTAATAATCCATCCGAAACCCCGTTTACCGTTATTTTAAAGGACCAAACGAAAGTTAGCCTAAATAAACATTCTTCCGTTTCATTCCAGTCCAATTTTGGGATAAACTCAAGGGAAGTGATGGCGGTAGGGGAAGTTGATTTTGACGTTTCTAAGCAACAATCTCAAGATAAGTGGGTTCCTTTTACTGTCCGAACTAAGCTACAAACCATTGAAGTCTTGGGGACACAATTTCATGTTTCGACGACTATACCAGGTGAAGAAAACGTACTGTTGAAAGAAGGTAGCATCAAGTTGGCACATAATCATTCGGAGGGTACGGTTATCCTTAAACCTGGAGATAAAGCATTTCTTCAAGCAATACAACCTAAAATTATGATTTCTTCGCAAAGCAGCAAAGCTAAAATAGATTCATGGAGAAAAGGCGAGTTTTATTTTGAAAATGAAAAACTGAGACAAGTTATGGATGAAATCGGTACCTGGTACGGCAAATCGATTGAAATGAATGAAGAGACAAGCACTAAAACACTTACCGGAATATTTACAAGATACAATACGATCGAAGATGTGCTTCACATGATTGCACTCACAAATAGTGTTGATTTTAAAGAAAAGAAAGGAGTCATCTATGTAACAGTCAAATAAACAGTCAACAATTAAAATCACCAATTTTTTAATAAACTAATTTATGAATCAATTGAAACCAAAACAAACAAAACAAAATATTCGGGGTGTCAGAATTCTGATGTATCTGGTCTTATTGACCATCTGCATCACTACGACGAGTTCTCGTCTGAAAGCAACGTTGCAAAAAGAAATTTCCATTGAATTTAATAATGTAACGATTAAGCAGGCGTTGCATGACCTTCATGGAAAGATGGGTGTTAAATTTGTTTATTCACCCAATGATATTGATGAAAATAAAAAAATAAAATTATCATTTCACAATGAAAAGTTAGAAAGTATTCTGAACAAATTGTTTACCGGAATGAATGTATCTTTTGTCATGAAAGACTACACCATTATTCTAAAGAAATCAGCAAAAGTTGAGCAGGCTATTCAGAATAGGATTATTGAAGGGCAGGTATTGACCGAAAGTGGTAACCGCTTATCAAATGCTACTGTTACTGGAAATGTGAGTAACCGCAGTACATCTACAGATGATAACGGACGCTTTAGTTTAAGTATTTCACCTACAGATAGTTATCTTTCTGTTCGTTTGGTCGGTTATGCACCTGAACAGATTGAATTAACAGATAGAAATTCGTACAGAATTGTTTTAAAGGATAGTGTAAGTGCGCTAGATGAAGTTGTTGTTGTTGGTTTCGGTACCCAACGTAAAGCTTCAGTAGTAGGAGCCATTACCACCATACAGCCAAAGCGTTTACAAAGTGGTACAACACGTTCTTTAAGCAATAATCTTGCTGGCCAGCTGTCCGGAGTGATTGCTGTTCAACGTTCTGGAGAACCAGGATATGATAATTCTAATTTTTGGATCAGAGGCATCAGTACCTTTGGCGGGAATCGGAATCCTTTAATTTTAGTAGATGGCGTCGAACGATCATTGGATAATATGGATCCCGAAGAAATAGAATCATTCTCTGTCCTTAAAGATGCTGCTGCCAGTGCCGTTTACGGTGTTCGGGGAGCAAATGGCGTCATCTTGGTCAATACAAAAAGAGGAAAAGTGGGTAAGCCCAATGTTTCGTTTCGATTTGAAGAAGGGTTAACTTCTCCCATTCAGTTACCAAAGTTTGTCGGAGCTGCAGAATACCTAGAGGTTATGAACAGTATCCGTGAAGAACGTGGTGAAACAGGGCTGTATTCACAGGAGCGCATTGATAATATCCGCAAGGGTGTAGATAAAGACCTGTATCCAGATGTCAACTGGTTGGATGAGATCTTAAAAGATAGAGCAGGAAACAGTCGGGGCAATTTAAGTGTCAACGGCGGTTCAGATATTCTGCGTTATTCCTTAGTTACTTCATTTTATAGAGAAGGGGGTATCATAGAAAGAGATAAGAAGCAGGATTGGGATTCTTCTTCCAAATTAAATCGGTACAACGTACGTTCCAATGTGGATATAAATGTCAGCCCGACTACTTTATTTCGGTTGAATATTGGCGGTTATCTTCAAGATCGCAATCGTGCACCTCAAAGTGTTGATGCTCTTTTTCAGGAGGCATTTACAATTCCCCCATACGTCCACCCAACCATTTACTCGAGCGGAGAAATACCACGTACCTCAGGACGTACCAATCCGTGGGCACTAGCGACGCAACGCGGGTATGAGAGATTAAGTGATAGCAAAATTGAATCCTTATTTTCCATAGAACAAGATTTGTCCTTTTTTTTAAAAGGGTTAAAAGCAAGAGGTCTCTTTTCTTTCGATCGTTATTCTAGCACTTCTGTAGTACGAAGTAAAGATCCGGATTATTACAATCCGGCCATAGGAAGAGATGAAGAAGGACGTTTGAAACTTGTTATAGATAGCTATGGGCAGGAGTTCTTAGGTTACAGCAAAGGATCTGACTGGGGAGATAAGAGTATGTATTTAGAAGGAGCAATCAACTATGTTCAAAATTTCGGAAACCATAATGTTGAGGGGATGGTACTCTATAATCAGCGAAACTACGATAATGGCGATCTGTTGCCTTACCGTAATCAAGGTATTGCAGGTCGTTTTTCCTACAACTACGCTAACCGCTACATAGGTGAGTTCAATTTTGGTTATAATGGATCTGAAAATTTTGCTCCTGGTAAAAGGTTTGGTTTCTTCCCCTCTTTTGCATTGGGATGGTATCTATCAGAAGAAACATGGATGCAACATCTGAGAAGTACGGTCAATAAACTTAAGTTCAGAGGTTCTTACGGTTTAGTCGGAAATGATAAACTGGATGGTCGACGCTTCGCTTATATTACCACCATTAATGAGTCCACGGGTTATTCGTGGGGTATCAATAATGATTTCAGGCGATCGGGCAGAATTGAAGGGGATCAGGGAAATCTTGATTTGACATGGGAGACGGTACAAAAGACCAATGTAGGTTTTGAACTGGGGTTGTGGAATGCACTTGACTTTCAAATCGATTATTTTACAGAAAAGCGCAGCAATATTTTTATGCAACGTCGGTCTATACCCGGCTCCAGTGGATTTACAAATGCGCCGTGGGCAAACTATGGTAAAGTGAATAATCAAGGAGTAGATGCATCTGTTGAATTTAGTAAAGCATTAAATCCAGATTTATTTCTATCAGTAAGAGGTACATTCACTTACGCACATAACAAAATCATTGAGCAAGATGAGCCTTCAGCAGTAATTGGCACATCGCGTTCTTCGACAGGGAAGTCAATCGGACAGTTATTTGGTTTGGTGGCAGATGGTCTTTTTGAGGAACAGGATTTTGCCGATGTCGCTAATGGACAATTAAAAAGTGATATTCCTAAACATACTTTTGGCCCTGTTCGTCCTGGAGATATTAAATACGTGGACCTAAACCATGATGGTGTAATTGATGCATTTGACAGAACTGCAATAGGAGGTACAGAAGATCCTCAGATTGTATACGGTTTTGGAGCAAATGTGCGCTATAAATCTTTTGACTTTGGCTTCTTTATGCAAGGACTTTCCAAGACGGACCGTATTATCGGAGGATCTAATTTTATTCCTGGAAGTTCCAATGGTGCTATGGGAAATATGTTTGATAACGTATCCGACCGGTGGACAGTAGCCGATCCAAGGCAAGATGTTTTTTATCCCCGTTTGTCAGATTATCAAAGTTCCAATAATAATATGGCCTCAACCTGGTGGTTGCGAGATATGAGTTTTTTGAGATTGCGAAATGTTGAACTGGGTTTTAATATGCCTTCCAACTGGATAAATCCCATTCAAATAAAAAACCTACGTATTTTCTTAAGAGGGAATAATTTATTGACTATTTCAGATTTTAAGCTTTGGGATCCGGAGCTAGGCGTCAATAATGGTATGCGCTATCCAATTATGAAGTCTATGTCAATAGGTATGGAATTGAATTTTAAATAACAGCCTGATTACTATAAAAATACTGTAATGAAAAAATCTAAGATATTAATATCCATCATTTTTATAACCTTTGCCCTAACCTCGTGCACAAAATATTTGGATAAGATGCCAGATGATCAATTGACATTAGAAATGGTGTTCAATGATAAAACGCGTACTGAGGATTGGCTTGCAGGTATATATAGTAATATTCCCGATCCCTATTGGGGCTATACCCGTTCGATCGGATGGGATCCACTATCAGACGATATGGCGCCATCTACAGGATGGGAACAGTTTGGTTGGACCTTACTTGCAAAACAAACCGGCAACTGGAATCCGACTAGTGATTGGGATCCTAATTATTGGAGCGAGCTGCCTAAAAGAATCCGCTCTGCCTATATCTTTTTAGAACATGTCAAACCCAATGCTGCACAATTGGTAACCGAAGACGAAGTAAACCTGATGAAGGCGGAAGCTCGTTTTATGATTGCTTATTATTATTCGCTGTTGCTGGAAACATACGGAGCAATACCTTTTCAACTCGGTATGGCAGATCCCAATGGCAGTGAAGAAGAGTTAATGCTAGGTCAAACGCCATTTGACAATGTCGTCAAATGGATCGATCAGGAACTATTAGACCTGTCTGCGGTGCTGCCTGCAAGTTACACGAATACACAAAAATATGGAAGAGCTACTTCCATTATGTGCTTAGCTGTTAGGGCAAGATTACTTTTATTTGCGGCAAGCCCTTTAGTTAATGGCAATAGCGCCTACAAATCTTTTGTAAATAATAAAGGAGAGGCCATTTATAATGCAACATTCGATGCGAATAAATGGGTCATTGCCACGCAAGCCAGTAAATTACTTATCGATCGTGCCGAAGCTTCTGGACATAAGCTCTATTATGAATATAATTCAGATGGAAGCATAGATCCATTTATGTCATATCTGAATATGATGTTCAGACGACCGCAAGATGGTAATAAAGAAATATTATTCGCAAGACCTAATTCAGATTTTGGGGAATACGATCGACATGCCCAGCCACGTGGGACAGGAGGCAATGGAGGTTTAGGAATTACACAATCATTGGTTGATGCTTTTTATATGGAAAATGGGCGTACCATCAATGATCCCCTCTCAGGGTATCGGGAGAAAGGATTTTCAAGTGCCAATGAAATTCGGAATACACAATGGGCAGAATCCAAAGGAGGAGGTATTGTAACCCTACAGGGAACTTTTAATATGTACCCCCATCGGGAGCCACGGTTTTATATTTCTGTGCTGTATAACGGCGCTTGGTTTAGGAGAGAAAATCGAACAACTGAATTTTATTTAGGAAGTTGGGATGGTGGACCGACACATGATGCGCCACAGAACGGATACCTGGTACGAAAAAAAGTACACCCCGATTATGACCCTCGTAACGGCACGAATCCTTATCGGCCAGGTATTCTCTATCGTTTAGGAGAAGCATATCTTAATTATGCCGAAGCATTAAATGAAAGTAACCCTGGTCACGCCGATATATTGAAATATTTAAATTTAATTCGGGAGCGGGGAGGTATTCCACAATATGGAACAGGGCCGTCCGCATTACCCGTTCCAAGTAGTCAAGAGCAGGTACGTCAAGCCATTCGTCAAGAAAGACGTGTAGAGCTTAACAATGAGGGAATTCGTTATCGTGATATTCGGAGATGGAAAATAGGAGAGCAGACCATTAATGGTAATTTTTATGGAATGAATTTTTCTGGTACAGAAAAAGATGACAATGACGCTAATCCGAAAGCGTTTTTCAAAAGGTCAGTATATCAGAAACGTCTTTTCTCAGAAAAGAATTATTGGTTTCCAGTGCCTCAGTCGGAAATTGATAAGAATAAAAATTTAGTTCAAAATCCTTTCTGGGACTAGAGCAATCATTGTTGCATTTTTTATCATGCTATTAATTTTCTAGCCGTCAATACAAACTAAGTGTATTGTTTCTAAAAGTATCGCACTTTTGGAAATAATACATTCAGTTTGTATTATGTTTTCACCACCATGGCTTTCTTTGATATTGAATTTATCATTTAACTATTTAATGATATACGAACATTCGTCTATTAAAAAAATATTCGAACTTAAAAGAATCAAACTACTGTTATAAATAATGTTACGGAACTTATGTATATTAGGCTAGTATAACCAACTGTTAGCCACAAGCATAAAAATGAATATAGAAACATTTTTCTCATCCGAATTGATTCTTGAAAACGAGTCAATTTTAATGCGGCCCTTGACCATTGATGATATGGACAAAATAGAATCTATTAGCTATAGTACAGCATTAGGCGAATTTGGAGCTCGAGTAAAAAACAGAAGCGATCTGACAGATTATTTTAATTTCTGTCTTCATGCAAAACAGGAAAGGGAATTATACCCACTCATCATTATCAGGAAGGAAGAGGGTGCTCCAATCGGATTAACGATGTTTGGAAATATCAGTTTTCAGCATAAAAGGTTAGAAATCGGATGGACATGGATTGGCGAAGAATATCAAGGTACAGGTATAAATGCAATTTGTAAAAGACTTCTCCTTGACTATTCCTTTGACATTTTAGATTTACGTCGAGTAGAGTTTAAAATAGATATCAACAACTTCAAATCACAAAGAGCAATAGAAAAGATCGGTGCGGTTAAAGAAGGGCTTTTAAGAGATTATAATATTCAGTCTTATGGTGAAAGTAAAGGAACTTACGTTTACAGTATTCTTCAAGAAGAATGGAGAAATCTAAGCCGGTATTCCTTTGATTAACGCTGAATAATTTCTCGACCCATTCTTTTTCAAAAAACACTATTTAGATGAAAGTTACATTAAATAGACCATATGTATTTGTCCTTTGCTATCTATTTGTGATCGCTGTCACAATATCCTGTCAAAATCAAAGTCAAACAAATCAGATTAAAAAAAAGAAACAACCCATTGAAAATGAAGTCGATTCCACACGATTGAAATACAACAGTGGTATACGTTCAATCTTAGAAGATAGCAAAGGAAATATTTGGTTTGGCAGTCACAGTGAAGGGGTTGGCATGCTTCGGGATGGAAGACTTCATTATTTTACAACAGAAAACGGATTAAGCCACAATCAGGTCCGAAATATGTATGAAGACGCGAATGGTATCCTGTGGTTTGAATGCGGTAAAGGTCTAAGTACATACGATGGACAGCACATGACTATTTATACAGCAAAAAATTATAACTCAAAAAGCGAGTGGAAAATAAAAGATCAAGACCTTTATTTTAAAGGAAATGAAATGGAGGCGTACAACAAGCTTGAAGGAGATCCGGGGGTGTATCAGTATGATGGACAGAAACTTTCATATCGTAAATTTCCTATTAAAACAAAACCAGGACATGAGAATCATTATTCCATTAGTACAGCATTTGTCAAAAGTAAAAATGGAACACTTTGGTTTGGGAGCTATGGTGCAGTGATCGGTTATAATGGCTCCGATTTCAAAATATTTAACGATGAATCTTTGGGTCTCAATGATCAGACCGGACATCTGCATGCCCGTAGTATTATGGAAGATGGAAAAGGAAATCTCTGGATCGCCAATAATGGGATCGGTGTATTAAAATATGACGGTAAAAAAGTGATTAATTTTTCCAAGGAACAAAAACTAAAAAAGAAGGATACCAAAGGTAATTCTCTTGAGAAAGTTTTTTCGATTGGAGAGGACAGCTTAGGGCATGTCTGGTTTGGGACGGTAGGCTCTGGTATATGGAGATACGATGGTAAATCCATCAAAAACTTCACGAAAGAAGACGGTGTCGAGAGTCAACATATCTGGACCATATATAAAAGTAAAGATGGCGAATTATGGTTTGGAGGAGCCAATCCGAGTGGTGTTTATCGATTCAATGGTGTTTCCTTCGAAAGAAAATATTAGATAGCTAACCATACCCACAATATAAGTTATGTGATCATTTATGCTGGGGTGTATACCTTTTCAACAGCTCTAATGCAATTAAATTTTTAAGGAAAACTGAATCTCTGATCTGTAGCATGTTTTTTCTCACCTAGTGGTCAGAATTAGCAACATTGCTATGCATTTCTCCAAAATCTTTTTTCAATTACGCGAACATTTTCGGCGTCTTTTAGTTTTTGAAGATAATTCGATAACTGTAGCAATTCATCATCCAAAGGATTGCCCGTGAATTCAACTACCTGGACTGCGTTACCATAGTTTAGCATTGATTTTTCAGCTGTGTCATCGATAATAAGCGTCCTTTCCAACTTAAATCCTCTTTGCTTTATTTTAGATAATCTTTTTACAAAGTAGTAGTCATCAGTCACACTTTTACGTTTTTTTGTCGTTCGCGATCTTCCCCAGATAAATTCAAATGTAATATGCGCAGGTTTGATTCTTTCAACCAATTGTTTTACATAAACATCGTCTGCCGAACTCCATACTGCTAATTTGAAATCCCTTGCTAATAACGTAAGGAAGTGATCTAAATAAGGTCTTTTATAAATGAAATACGAATCCAACTTGAAGTCTTCATCTCTTTCAAGTTTATTTTGCACAGCATAAAGCAGGGTTTCGTCTAGATCCAAGACTATTAGGGTTTCCATTTTACAATCATAAGGAGATTTTTTTATTATTTCGTAGTTGATATTGACAAATTCATTCAACATTAAATCTGTTTCACTTTAATAAAGGTTTAAGAATATCTTCATTCGCTCCTTTTTAGCTATATTTATTAAGATAGACAGGCATCATAGGCAATAACATAACAGATCTTTTCCATTTGATTTTTTAGTGAATATCAATTTTAAGATATTTTCGGTCGATAAATCGGTATTATTGACTGTACCAAAACGAAGCTATTTAATAAACCGTTCTTTTTTTTAACTTGATGGTACTCTGCATATAAAAATATTATAGTATATGATCGATGGCTAATAAAAACTACTACAGTTAAATCAGATATTGAAATGAATAGTTATAAAATATTTTGTTTAGATAATAGTGAATCAGCACAATATGAGGCGTATAGCAAAGGTTACAGAAGTGATATTTATGTCTTATTGAATGGAGAATATTATCATCTTTACTTCTATGATATCATTCGTCTAGGACAAGATTTTGATTGTGAATTTAAAGATTATGGTTATTTCTCTGTAGAACCAAATTTGATATTGGTCAAGGAAGTAAAATTGGATTTTATAGAGAAAACGGTTCAGATGTTAATCTCCGACTCCTATTTTGATCGCATCAGGCCTGTTCAGATTCCCAGTCTTCATGTGGAGCAACTTCAAGACTTGATCTAAGTTTCGTTCAAAAATGCATAAACTGAGTAAAATATAATGCGCATCAATGTTTATTAATGTTACTTTAGGTGAAGATTAATGATAAAACAAAGTGCGTTTTGACCTAAAGATTTGATGAACTATGATGCCGCTGTCCAGTTGAATATTTACATCTCTAAAACAAAGCAACTATAAATTGCTAATCAAGGATCTGAAGAGCTTTCAAATCTTTTGAGTATTATCCATTTCTTGCTGATTTGCTGCATTCATGATCGAATCGTATTAAATATTTTAATACGATTTATTATCAATTAGATGCAAAACTCCTATAGCTTATAGCAGTTTTGCATCCTGTAAAATAGTCTTACGTTCTGAAGCAGCTTAATGAGTATACCACGTCGTTACCGTTTAATTTTAATGCATAAGAAAGTGGAGCAAGACAGCCATCAGGCTAAATTTTCCAGATACAATAAGACCTCTTCCTTTTTTCTAATTGATACCGGTATCATTTCTTTATTGGTCATTTCGAGAAAACCCTCCCGATAGTATTTTTTTACATATAAGAAGTTTACTAAATAAGACTGATGGCAACGGAGAAAACCACATCTAGTCAGCATATTTTCATAGAGCTTGAGCCCTTTAGAGACCAGCACCTCTCTTTTATCTGTGAGAAAAAACGAAGTGTAACTTTTATCGCTTTTACAGTAAAGGATATCGTCCATCGATACGATTTCGATATACTCTTGACTTTTGAGTGCGATCCTCCGGTTCAATGGGGTTTCCGGAGAGAGGTAGTGATCTTTAGCTAGAGTAACACGTTCCGGATCCATTGTCATTTGCCCACGGTGCTGTCGGCATTTATCCAGCATGGCATGAAGTGACTCTTTGTTTACTGGTTTTAAAAGATAACCAAGTGCTCCCAGGTTCAGCGCCTCAATGGCGTACTGATCGTATGCTGTTAAAAAAACGATCTGGAAATTTTCTGTTCCGATCTCATCAAACAATTGAAAGCTATTGCCATCTTTAAGTCTAATGTCAGCAAGGATCACATCTGGTTTTAAAAGAGGTATTTCCACTTTCGCTTCAGCGATCCCTTCGGTATAGCCAAGCACCTTGATGTCTGGCATTTCATTCAGTATCTGCAGCAGATGGCGCAGAATAATTTTTTCGTCTTCTAAAACGTAGACCTTTATCATAATTTCCTTATATATTTTTGATAATGGGTAAATTTATTTTAATGCTAATGCCTTGTTTGCCAAAGGCTTTTTTTTCAATGAGCTCAAAATGTGCCTGCTGATTATTGAGTCTATATAATAACTGCAGACGTTCTCTCAATATATCTTGCGCCAACGATTTCTTTTTCTGACTTGGTGTTTTTTGCTGTGTCAGACCGCTTCCATTATCATCTATCGTTATGATAAGACCATTTTCCTCTAATTCAACCCGGATAATAAGTTCGCCCTTATAAGCAATATTCCTAAACCCATGCTCGATCGCATTTTCTACAAAAGGTTGCAATAACATAGGTGGTATAAACACCTCTTCGGTATCCAGTTGTTCATCTATATCTATGCGGTAGCCGAAAAGGTTGGGATAACGCATCTGTTGCAAATGGATATAATTTTCGAGCGAGATAATTTCTTCATTTAGATCTATAAAATCCATCCGGCTCTGTTCCAATATATCCCGTAGCAATTGGGAAAACGAGGAAAGGTAACGTACAGATTCTGTGCTGTCTCCTGTTGCGATGAGACCTTGCAGGTTGGCGATAGAGTTAAAAACAAAATGTGGATTGAGCTGGGTCTGCAAAAGCTTATGCTCCAGTTTTAGCCTACTGTTATCACTGTGAAGTAATTTGTTTTTTTGCTTTAGACTTTTTTGCTGATACACGTTATAGATAAGTGCAAGCAATCCTGCTGCCAAAGCTAGACCAGAAAGCAGCATATATTTCTGTTGCCTAATGATGTCTTCATTATGCTGATTTTTACTCTTTAAGGTCAGAATATTACGGTCTTTTTTTTCTGCTTCGTATTTCTCTTCTATTTCCGCAATGTTAGCCGCTTCGATCTCTTTAATCGTTTTTACTTCAAGTTGGCTAGCCATATCTAAGGTTTCATATGCTTTTCTGTAATCACCTTGTAGTACATAGGCCTCGGACAGGCCTTTGTAAAGAAGATATCTAGGTTTATCTGACATATTCTTCTTATTCAGTGCAATCGCTTTTTTGTAATAATATACTGCAGAATCTAGTTGGCCGATATTTATAAAGCTTTTGGCTAAATTGTTGTAAGCTACATCATGGATATCGTTGTTTTTTTCTAAAATGGAAACAAACGCTCTACTCATCTTTAGACTTTCATCATAGAATCCCATACGGGCGTAGATTTGCGCTTCGTTGTCGTAGGTACGTGCCAAGGCGAGATTATCGTTAGATTCTAATGCCAGCTGTTTTGCCAGTTTGTTGTATTTTGCCATTTTCTCATAATCATCCAGTCGGGATGCTAGCAAAAATATCATATCGTAGTAGCGTCGTTTGACAACAGGATGCTCCTTATAGGGGTGAGCGTGATAATATTTGTCCACATATATTGCTGCCGCCTTTTCGTTTTTATTCTGATAAAATGACTTGGCGGTGAGGTCATAAAAAAGGTAAGTGATCCTACTGGATGCATTTTCTGCTTTTTGCAGGAGTTCTTGTATTTTTTTCATCACTGCAGCATCTACGACATTACTTCCACGGGTCTGTTGTTCCAGCGAAGCCCATTTTTTTAAAAAATAGAGATCGCCAGATTGGTGTCCTACCTTCATACTATCCAGCAAGATAGACGCATTTTGAAAGTCGCTATCCCAATAGTTAAGCTTTGCTTGAAAGAAATAATGCATTGCTCTTGATATACTATCTTTCCTTTTAGCAAGGATACTGTCTTCTAAGGTTATGGCGTTTATTTTTGCCACTAATGGTAAAGTATCCGTGCTTATAAGAAAGGCGATATAATCTTTTTTTGAAGTGCTGTTTTCTTGTTCTGTTACACTAGAAGAGCGATTATTTTTACCGCAGGAAAACAGCAACAGTGTAAGTAAAAAGACAGTTATATTGTTTATTTTGGCAGAAGGCATACGAGATGAATATAATTATATTTAAAGATAATGCAAAGTACCCGTACTATTGAAAAATTAGCTCAATCTGTCGCTCAATAATTTCACGATTAGCGGATCGGATTGCACACACTTTCCTAAGTGGGTTAAAAACTAAGGTTTATACCAAGCATGAGCTGTCTGGCACGTAACGCATAGGACTGGGTTGACTGATGGCTATCCGAGAGCACAGATTGCGTAAACGTGTCCGTATTAAATAGGTTTTTTGCTGTAAGTTCAACCTGTATTTTTTTCAACATGAAATATTGTAGGGCAAAGTCCGAGAACAAATAATATTGGCTCGGGCTATACTGTCCTTTTTCAAATCGGTACAGTTCATTCTTCAGCGATGCACGTATTTTTTTACTCAAGCGGGCATTGATATTCGCTTCAAATTTAGACTGGCTAACGCTTCTTGTTAATCCATTTCGAATTATCGAATTATGGAATTGCAAACCAGTAAAAATATTGATCGGACTTTCCCAGACACTGCGGTAGTCCAGACTTAGCTGGTAAACCGCCGTTTGGATCGGTAAAGGGGGAAGTGCTTCGATCTGTGTCTGGTACTTCGCCACCTGACCGTCTCCGGTAAGCCTCAGGTTACCTTTTAGCCCAGCTACAAAATAGTTTAGCTGCGCATTAAAATAAGTCAGGGTTCTGTTTTTAAACAGAACAAGATTGTTGCGGTTATAGTCAGGATTCAGTTGCTGCTGTTGGCCGATGTAATCGAACTGCTGACTATATCCTCCCGATAAGATTGTATACAGTTTATCCGTCATTTTTCCTAAAGTATAAACTGCATTAATATGAAATACATCCAGTACGGGATTTTCTTTTAAACCGCTGGAAAAAGTACGATTACCTTTATACACATAGTTTGGCAGTACATCAAGCGTACTTTGCGACATATTCATCTGATAGGAAACTTCACTGCGCAGTTTACCCTTGCTATGCGTTCTCCATAGCAGTGTAAATTTTGGAGACCATAATTTATTTATGCTGGACTGGATCTGTGGAGCAATTTTGTCGTGTAAGGTCGAATGAAGCAGTCGTGCTGTGATGCTCGGTGTCAACTCCAGCCTTCGGGATTTCCAGGTGTACTGTGCGGATAGGGCTGTGTTATGTTCTTCAAAATTCAATCTATTAAAAAAATCTTTTGGACGATAAGTATCTCCAGAACTATTCATCAGATAGAATGCCGAATTGAAGCCACGAATTGTAATTTCATGCGCTATTGAAGCACTGAAGGGGTTGCCTTTCGCATCGCGCTTAACCAACTCGGTGATGATTCCGTAATATTCCACATTATTTTCGGTATCCTGCCATACGTTTTTTATACTATCAATTTTTATACCTTCGGCTTCAAACAGATCGCCATACAGGTACTGGTCTACCGCATAGTTGATGGGGGAATGCTGGCTGATCCAGCGGAATGCAGAGACCAGTACGGCACGTTCGGCTAATTTCTGCGTGTAGCTCAGTAAATGGTTTGAAAGGAGGCTTCGTTTTTTAATCGTTTCCAATGATCCGATACCATTGAAAGTTAGTTCGCCTATATCATTTGCCTTAATGTTGCCCAATGTACCTATGTACGCAATAGTTGAATTTTTACCCGGGTCATATTGCAGCTCTATTTTGCTGAAATAATTAATATCCGAATTGGTATAATGAAGATCTTCATGGTTTGTGAATTTAAGATCTTCAATTGCATATTCAGATAAGCTCCGCCTCACAAAACTATTTTTTTTGCTATTACCAAAACCCAGCCATTTGATCTTCAGATCTTTTCTTGGCGAAAAGATACCATTGAAGGAGATAAGCTTGTCGTTGTTGAAGTTTGACCGTTGCGGGTCAAACTCATTTAAGGTCGGTTTATTTTCCAATAGGGAAGGAGTTGAAACCTGTAGACCTATCTGACCAGGTTCGTTCGGATCCTGGCTCAAGATGAGATGGTCTATACCCCGTAAAGTCTCCAGACCATTATTGTTGGCCGATCCCAATAGATAATATTTTGTTTTTTTTCCAAAATTCATCAGATTAGCCTGTGCATTGTAAAAATCAATAGGGATTACACTTGCTGCCGCATCGATACTGCCTACCCATTGCGATTTACTTTCACTTTTGAGGGTCAGGTTGAGTGCTATCTTTTCAGAATGTTCAACTCCTTTCAGGTGTTTATTGTTTGAGTATCGCTGCAGTACCTGTATCTTTTCGATCGGATGTACCGTTAGGTTCTGCGTTAACAGTTTGTAACCTTTTCCAAATAAATCATCACCTTCCACCATCACCTTTTCGATCTCTTTATTACCCACTTTGATTGTGCCGTTTTCACTGATCTGCATCCCCGGAATTTTTCGAAGCAGGTCTTCAACAGTCCGCTCTTCACCTTGCAGATAGTTTTTGGCATCAAGTTCAATAGTATCGCGCCCGGCCCTAATAAATTTTTTTGGTGCTACATATACCTCCTGCAACTGTATCCTGCTTTCTTCCAGCTCGATTGAAAGTTCCAGGGTATCTGAACTGAGATGAATGGATCTGCTGAGGGACTTGTAGGCCAGCGACTGAAAAAGAAGCGTATAATTTCCAGGACTTATTCCCGAAAAGAAAAACATGCCTTTGGCATCTGTAAAGGAATAATGCGAACCTCCAGAACCATTCTCAGCAACGAGATTGACGCGAATACCAGCTGGGGTAGACGATGGTGCAGTTACCTTACCCCGTATCAAGGTTTGGCAGTAACTTTGTGAAAACTGTATTAAAAATAACAGCAACAAGCTAATTCGAACCATGCTCCCATTCATACACCTGCTCTACTGTGCCTCGAGTCTTCGTTTTATTTTCGGTACTGAATTCGACCCCTTCAGGTAGTTTGGAACGCATAATGCGCATCTGCTCTGCAATCTTACGTTCATCCTGCTCTACATATTTTTTCAGTGACACTTTAGGCAAAGTTTGTATATAGTCACGGTCTACAGGAATCTGACCTTCGAAAGGGTAGGATACTTTTTTAAGCAACCAATAGTGCGGATGAGCACTTTCGGTGTATAGCATCACAATAAGACCAGGAAGCCCTCCGAATTTGTACGGTCCGGCCGGTACAGGAATAGCCGGATCATAATAGGCCACAACTTTTGTACCCCGGTAGTCGGCAGTAGCTTTTTTACACATTTTATTTCCGAATTTCTCTTCTTCCGGATAATCGGTATTCCAGTTGATCGCTTTAAAGGTGTGATCTTCTACCAGATAGTTTTTACTGTCAAGTGATCGGGTTTCTATCAGTCCCTTTTGTTTAGGATCTTGGATAACAATTTTACGGAATATTTTGCCAGCGTCCAGCACAACAGAAAGCTCACTCGACTCCATTTCATCTTCAGACTGGCCTGTGGTTGCTTCTTTTTTTAGCGAAATCGAGTCGCGCACCGCAATCTTTACCGTTCCGTCATAATAGACATCCTCTTTAAAGGTGGCGACGGGCGAAGGAATATATTCGTAACTCGCCATCAGCTGTTGGGCTTTCGAAGTTAGACTTCCGCTTACCGCTAAAAGCAGTAAAATCACATTACGTATCATTGGTATTATATTTTAATTGTAGAATCGGTTATAACGTGTACGAACAGAACTATAAATATGATCTGAGCCATAGGAAAAATAACACTATGGCTCAGATTAGAAAAGCTTTTGAATTTAGGTTATCCTAATTCATCGAAAAGCCTTGATCGGTGTACATTTTTTTAATGGCTTTAAAGAACGTGTGGCACGAACCATTGGTCGTTGTATGATAAACATCGTAACCTACAGCATCGCCGTTCACATAAACGGTTACAGACATTGTGCATCTCCATGCCTTTTCGTTCTTTACTGCAGTTTCTTTAGAAACATGTTTAGTATTCATTTCAGTTGCCATGCTCGAAGCACACAAACCAAATGTGGCAATCAGTGCAAATAATAGCTTTTTCATCATGTGTAATTTTTAGTGTATAATCAGTTGTTTTTGTTAATTCAGTTCGTATCCTTGCGATGCGTAATACGATCGCATGGTTTTGAAAAATCGGCCACAAGATCCACTACCCTGGTAGGATAATGTGACTTCCGAGTCTAAAAAATTTCCATTGGAGTCGTAGATATTTAGCGTATACTCGCAGAATATTCCCGCATCTTTAACTTTTTTTGGCATTTTACCCGATCCCGCAAATGCAGCAGAGGACACTAGTCCGATAGCGCAAAGAGTCATTAAAATCTTTTTCATCTTCTTGTTTTTAAAGGTTATTAAGTATAGTTCCTACAATCAAATATAAATAGGGGAAAAGGGGGAGCCTACTGCTAAGCTATATTCGTTATAAAGTGTATGATATTCGCTGTCGCTGGACCAAAATACGTTAGCGTAGCGCAACATGACCGGGTAGTTATACGGTTAAGGTTTGAATGCTATTCAAGAGCATGCTGTTAGTGTACAGATAGATTAAACTTGGTAATTGGCATGAGGGGATCGCAGCAATTAAATGATAGACCGAGGATAACGTGTACTTTACAAGTAAAAACTTGGAATCAAACCCAGACAAAGTGTAATTCCTATTTGATTATTTTCCAATCTTGTATAAGAATCGTTAAATCTTGCATTTAATAAAGTTAGAATTGTGTGGATGTATTGTAAGTAGCTTATAGGTCGGCAATTGTGGTGTAATGGGACTTGTGTCATGGGGGATAATTTACTTTTTTTAATTTGAAGCCGTCTTAAGCTTCTCATCATTTTATCCTAAGGCATTAGAAGAGGTAGCTCATGTCTCAATGGTTCTTTATAACTATTTTTTTTATTTATGTATAAGAGACATTTATTTGTGATGTTTCTTTTAATCCGTAAAAAAAATGTATAATTTAGCGTAACACAATATAAAAACTTTAATTCGGTACCCCATTCCGATCATTAAAGGCTCTAGAGCACCTTCTAGAGCCTTTTTAGAACAGATGAAAAGCAGTAGGATTTGAGATCTCGCCGATAGGCTTTTTCTTCTGTCCGACCTTTTTAACAACCATTCATTTCAAATGGATATTTAATGCTGTTCTGCGTTGTTAAATTTCCAAAGCACATGAACAATTTTCCAGGATCCATTAAGTTTAACAATATGCATTGTACTTATGGGGTTGATAGTTGTATGTTTATGATTTTAAACGAGACTGGCGAACCGAAGAGGAGTAGTGTGAACGATGACTAAGTTTATGATTAATAATTCCGTTCGCTATATGTTTTCAATGCTTATTGATAATAAGTTTATTAGACATTTTCTGTTAAGAATAATGATTCGTCATAAACTGTTCTAATTCCCCCTTATCATATAAAACAGGTCCGTGTCCAAAACAAATGATCTTGGGCTTTAGGCTATAGATTTTTCGAATAGATGCTAGGTTCAATCTCTTGTCCTTAGTAAATAGATCGGGTGGTTGGCTTAATCCGGTAACAGTCGTTATTAAATTCATATTCACAAGCACATCCCCAAGAATTAAAACCCGATCTTCCTCTCTAAAAAATGAAATATGACCAGGTGAATGTCCAGGAGTTTCAATAACAGTAAAACTACCAACCGTGTCGCCTTCCTTCAGAATACGCGACACATGATGACCTGCTCCTGCCCAATAATGTTGCTGAAACCGAGCAATAAAATGCCTTTTATTCGGATATTCATTGATGACATTTCCAGACTCAGCATTGTTTTTTTCCAATTCAGAAGTCCAGAGCGGAATCTTTACCGTGTTGCATAGCACAGCAGAACTTCCCTGATGGTCAGCATGGGCATGAGTTAAGGCATGGGTGGTTATTTTTTTATATTTAAGTGCCTGTAGTATGGTTTTGCTTGAACTTCTTATTCCTGCATCAATCAGTACATCGTCAATGATATAGCAGTTGATACTGTTTCTTGGTAGCACCGGAATTTGGAATACATTTTTAGCGATCTCTTTCATTCTTGTATTTTTTTATACAAAAATGTCTAATCGCTTATTGTTTCTCCTTGATAAATGTTAAGAAATCTCGCTTCTGATTCTACTTAACGATTCAGGAGTAATACCTAGATACGATGCAATATGGATAAGGGGTGTCCGTTGCACTATTTTTTCAGAAGATGTTTTTAAAAATTCAAGATACTTTTCTTTGGCTGGAATAGATTGGAGTTTTAACAGCCGATCTGCTAAACATAACACATTCTGTTCTGAGAAAAATCTTCCTATTCTTTCCCATTGGGGAACAGTTTCATAAAGCTCCTGCATATCCTTGTAGGTGATGGCGAGCGTTTGCGATTTTTCCAGGCATTGGATATATTCATAAGACTTTGACTGGTTTATAAAACTTGAATAGGAGGAAACAAAACCATTGTCACTCGATAAGTAGCTTGTTATCTCTTTGCCATCTCTTACGTAAAAGATGCGTAACAAACCAATCGCAATAAAATGTAGATGGGTGCAGACCTGACCTTCTTGAAGAATATATTCTTTTTGCTTAAAGTTATGTTTTGTAAATTTTGACTTGATAATCGCAATATCAGCCTCAGAAAATCTGGCGTAAGCTGAAATTAAAGCTATTAAATTATCGATTCCCATTGATCATCGTGTTGAGGTATTCTTTTTAAATCGTTGCAATATTCGAATATAAGCATATTCTAGGTTTATAATAAAGACCATAAAATTTATAAATATATTTTTAGTAGATAATGATTCTAAAATGGCCTTTTATATGAATTTTTATATCATTTATTGAAAATTTTTATGATAAATTAGTTTATTTTTATTCCTTATTTATTAAAAAGATTGAAGTAGTTCACGAAAACAATTGTTTAAATAAAAAATAGGATGATAACAATAAAAAGAAATCAGATCGATGAGATGGAAAAATTCTATCGGATCAGCCTGATCAATAGTCTGATCGGTTTTAAACCAGTCAATCTTTTGGGTAGCTGTAGCATAGATGGATCACCTAATTTAAGTATTATCAGTTCAGCATTTCACTTAGGAGCCAACCCGCCCTTGATAGGACTCGTTATGAGACCTCAACGCGAGCATAACGATACCCTTAAAAATATCCAAGCTACCGGCCAATATACCTTGAACAATGTATTGCCAGATTGGTATAAACAGGCCCATCAGACTAGCGCCAGTTATGGTTCTGGGGTATCTGAATTTGAAAAGTGCCATTTCAATGAGTTTTATACCGATGGATTTAAAGCTCCTTTTGTCAGAGAATCAACTGTCAGGATAGGCTTGGAGTTGCGAGAAATCATGGATGTACCGCTCAATGGAACAACGATTGTCATTGGCGAAATCGTCCAGATTTTACTGGATGATCTGATTATTGAAGAGGATGGTACTGTCGATCATGTAAAGGCAAGATCAATGGCTGTAGCCGGATTGGACCGTTATTTTATTCCGGAATTTGTAGGTCGTTTATCTTATGCAAAACCAGGAATTAAGGTGGAGGAAATAAACAAGTAGGATGGCTATGTTTCTCAATGAATGCACTTCTTGAGGTAGGCTATCCGCGTTGAAATTCCGTTATGCGTAGTTATAATTATAACTCAAGATCCACTTTCTCTAACCGATCCGTTTATGAAACTACGGAATATACCCGTACTCGGAATCTGGGTCGGTGGGAGAGCTGTCTATCAAAACCTGGATCAGAAGTAAAAATAAAAAACATATTCATGATTTATAGAAGATAGTACTTTTATAATGAGGTATTATCTTTTGTAGTAACACTTTTGATTGAAATGTGCTTTCAATATACATAGCGTTCCTATATAAGTAGTTGACAAATATTAAATTTTAGCGGTAATTACGGAAGAATTTATCCTTAAATGAGTGATTACCCATTGCTTTGCTATTTCTTTAGAAATAACAGTCCCCATTTTCCGATATACATTCTTTTTTCAAATGTTTGACCGATTTCATATGGTTGTTGAACCTGCAGTTTAATTATTCTTTCAAAATGATTGTCTTTAATTTCAATATAATGCTTATTATTCCTGCTACCTAACGAATAGTCGATAATCTTTCCACTTATATCTATGCTCTTGCTGCCCTGAAAATAAGCGTTGCTAAGAATTATAAAGGAAACAACTGTGCCACTAAAAATAAATGTCATACCTAGTGTCATAAAAAATATTCTAAAAATTGACCTTAAGTTTGTCTGTATTTGTGTTGTATAATTTGGGGTTTCGTTTTGCTTCATAAATTTCAAATAAATGAAGGAACAACTTGGGATCATCACGATTAATATCGGTAATACAAAAAAGTTAACGGTCCATTTTATGGCCAGAGAAAACTCCGTAAATTCTAACAAGAAAGTGGGGAGTATCATAATCAATACAGAAAGTCCAATGACCAGGTAGAAAAATATTTTAAATTGTCGCATATTTATGACTATTGTGCTGATTTTAAAATTTGTATTAATTAAGAGTATCGGACTATAATTCCATTAAATTATAATACTTTTTTAAGCAACAACTCAATTTCTCGAGCATGAGTCATGGTCATAAAATGACCTGCATTTTCAATCACATAAGTTGGTTTAATGTTACGAATGGGGATGATACGATCTTGGTTACCATGAATATGGATGACAGAGGAATGGACCACGTTATTTTTCCAGTTTAAGATTTGATTGATCGCCCATTTTAAAAATTTGACATCAGTATCCTGCAATATCTGTTTGAGCATCAGTTTATCTTCTTTTGAGCTGATCCCAAAGAAATAATCGACCAACCTATTGTGCTGCTTTAGAAAAGTCTTCGGTAGAACATAATTAAGTTTTAGAGCACCTATTATTTTGTAAAGAAAAGGAAGTTCATATTCACCTTTAGCAGAGGCAAGCAGTACAATCTTCTGCACCTTAATTATTTTAGCTATTTCCATAGCCATCATTCCTCCAAAAGAGAGACCAACTAGTATCGGTTGTTCATCATTGATCTGCAATGACAGTCGCTCAGCATATGCTTCCATAGTCTCTTTTTTTAGCGGGGCGATCCAGTCGATATGGAATACCTTAAGCCCTTCAAAATTTATTTTTGAAAATACCTTTCGGTCAACACCTAAACCACTTAATATATAAATATGACTATTGCTCATTTACCTTTCACGAAATAATATCTGATCCTTTTTTAGTTTTTAGCATTGCTAAAATAAGCAATTTGAATTGCTTTTAATTGAACAACTTCTCCAATTGATCTTAAATTTTATGAAGTATTATAATCTAACTTTCAAATGGAGAAAATTCCCTTTAATTAATGTGTATTGCGACAATAGTAGAAGCTAAATCATTGTAAATGTTAGCCTATTTGCCATTTGAAAAATAGTTGATCGGATTTATTAGATAATGTGAATTAAATCTAGAAAATGAGGACATGTCATTGAACTATCTAATTGAAGATCAAAAGCTAATATTTTAACTTTTTTTATCATTATGCTATAATTATTAATCTGTATTTTTAGATTATATATTTCTAAAAGACCAATTAATAAACATGCATCCCAATAAACTGAAATTATCCTTATCGTTTTTCTGGTTTTTAATCCTTTTTAATCTTTTTGTGACTTTAATATTGACCTTACAAATGGCCGAATTAGTAGAGCGATATGGTCCACAAGTCCTTTTATATTTTTTTTGGTTCAAAATTATTGGTAGCGTCTTATCTTTTATCGGAGAATATATTTTTAATTTCAAATCAAAAGTAGTGTTTTTGAAAAACATCAAACAATCTCCAAAACTGCTGCTTATCAGTATTTATTCATTAGATTTTATACTTTTCTTATTGCTATGCCTCTTGATCGTTCTTTATATTTAGATAGTCTCTGTTACAGTAGAGGAGGACGCATGATACTAAGCAGTCTGTTCCTTGAACTTGAACTGTCAACTATAGTTGGTTTACTGGGGCGTAATGGTACTGGTAAATCAACTTTGATGGATTGCATTTTTGGCAACTGTAATCCTGATTTTGCGTATATGAAATGTGATGGGCAGATCTTTAATCAAGGGTATAAAACTAAGAAGATTACTTATCTAACTCAGTATAGCTTTATTCCAAAGCGCTTGACTTTATTACGTGCTATTCAATATTTTGATTTGGAAGATTCACTAATTATGGATATCGATATTGTAAAGGAGAGATTATTATCTAAAATAGGTGATCTTTCCACCGGTCTCGTTCGTTTGTTTGAGTGTTTGTTGGTCCTTTATTCTAAGGCTAATTATTGCCTTCTTGATGAGCCTTTTTCAGGACTCAGTCCACTCTATATTGACATGATTAAACAACATATTTTAGCTGTAAAACATTTAAAAGGAATACTCATTTCAGATCATTATTATACACATGTGATGGATGTCAGTGATAGATTGCTTTTACTAACAGGTGGTTCGCTTAAGTCTGTACAAAATATAGAAGATCTAGTACTGCATCAATACTTAAAGTAATTTTAATCCACATGCTTTGGACATATCAGATCTATTAAGGTAGAGAACTTCAAAGTAAGACAGTTTTGATCATGAACCATTTAGAAAATAAACCAATGATGTTTTCTTATTTGATAAAAAAAATTAATTTCTTCAATCGTTTTTATGTTTTTTATTCGGATTTGATCATTCGTCCCTGATATAGGTCATACCATTACTCATATTGGTCATTCATCCCTGATATTTGGTCATTCATCCCTGATATGCGTCGTTTAAGGAGTCCGGTAAAACAATTAATATGAAATGTTAATAGAATTAATTTTTCATTGTACATCAAAAAATCTGGCGCTTTCTCTCTTTGGTATTATAACATTACAATATCAAAGAGAGGTATAAAGCCAATATGCACTTACAAGTTATTTCTTTTTAACAAATATGTATTTGATATTGTACCACGCGACTTCATCATGCTCATTCTTCATATCTTCAGGCCCTTTAAAAAAGGGCGCTTCATTATTAAAATACTGTGAATATTTTACTTCACCTGAATTGTGACCATTTACACCAGATGCGAAAGGTGGAGTGTTCTTCTGAAAATTATAGAAACATACATAATGTTCTAAAGTATCGCCTTTTTTTATGCCGTAAAACTCCCAAAAATCTGCATAACGATTCCAGCGGAAAACACTATCCTTTCGTTGTTCATATCTGAAATCATTGATTTCATACTCATATGGCCTTTCTAAAATACTATCTTTAGTAACAGTTAATGTATCGTAAAAGTAATCAGCAAGTTTGGTTGAATTCCAATACGATTCTGGTTTTTCAGAGCCAGAAACATCTATACCGCCTTTGGAAGAACCTTTAAACGCTTTAAAATCGATGACTTCTTTTCGCAAGTATATATAGGTGTCTAACATAGCCTTCGGTTTTTCTTCAGGTTTTTCCGGTAACTCGGGCGTATCGTTAGTCTTACTGCATCCATAAATGAAAACAGCAACGGGAAATAAAAATATGATGAATTTGGTTGTTCTTTTCATGTAAAGATTATTTTAATTTAAGTAATGCAATTTTTATTTTTTTAACTTGCGTTTATTTCTTTAAACAATAGTCGAAGGTAATAATATTTAAGTTAACATCTGTAGAGCAATGGATCCAATTCTGTTAGTGGTACTATTAATAAAAGTTCTTCAAATTCAATATGCTCCAATATTGGTATAATTCCTATTGCTACCAGCACTTTGTCAACCACTGCATTTAACTTCCCTTGATTTTCCAAAAGGGGATATACGGTTCAGCGATACTGAAAAAGTCATTATGCATGCAAATAATTTAAAAGAGCAGTTCCGTATCAGAGATGAAGATTATACATAAAATAAAAATACTATCTTCGTCTTATTAGACAATCAATATAAACGATTTGCAAGCATGATCATCAAAAAAACTTTCGGTGTTATTTTGCTCTTACTAGGTTTGTTTCTTGCATTCGGTCTACTTAAAGACAGCAGATTGATGCTTTTTGGTAGTAAAATTAGAGCGGATGTCATTGGGGTAGACAGTGTAAAAAACAAGCGATTCGGATACGTACATTATCCGATCCTCCAATTTAATTATAAGCAACAACAAGTTCGTTTAGTAAAGGATTTAAAGAGTGTCGATCCCCAAAATGTACCTGCTCATATGGAAATATATTATGCAGAAGACATTGGTGTTAGTGATGGTTTCACCGTTACTTATGCTATCTTTTCGATCATCAGCATCATCATGATCATCTTTGGCATCATCGTCATTCGTACCAAACATCTTTTTTAGTCAAAAAAAGCATTACAAACTCTTCGCTTAATCCTAAAATTTAAGTTCGCATACTTGGGCACGTCTTTAAGAATGAATTATTTAGATAGCTTATACGCTTCTATTAATGCTTCTGCGATAGGAACATCAGCAGAGGCTAGCGTCCATTTTAATAAATCTGGAACTTCGATCCATTCTATTTGATCATGATCCACCAATTTGATTACAGCATCTTCTGTTTCGCAGCGATAGGATATCAGTTCAATCGTCTTTTGATCGTATTGATAGATGACCGTTTTAAAATGATTTTTAACTGTCACCCTCAAATCTAGTTCTTCTTTAAGTTCTCTCGCTAAGCATTCCTCATAAGTTTCACCTTCTTCCAATTTTCCACCTGGAAACTCCCAGTATCCACCTAAAGATTTCTCGGGTTTTCGACGGCAAATCAAAATTTGTTGATCCTTTATAATAAGACCGCATAATACTTTAGTTATACCCATGAGTTTATTTATTATTACAATATTAATCTTCTTTTTTTACCTGTAATAGCATCATGTCTTTTTTATTTTCGAAATGATATTCCTTCGGAGTATAGCGATTTGCTAAATATTAGGGGTTGATCCACGTCCAAATCACAGCGCTAACCAAAAAGTAAACTGCAAATGCCGCAATAGCGACACCAATTGCTTTTAAATATTTAAGGCTTTTGCCGTCATCATTTCTTAGTAATTGTATATTATATATATAACCAACAGCTCCAATGAGACCGCCTAGCGCTCCACCACCAATAAATACGATTGAAAAGGGAAGTATAACCAGTACAGCTTCATACCATTTAAGTTTCTCTACGATATTATATTTATTATTATCGATTACCAATACAGGTACAATGTCAGGGTATGCAGGTTTAGCGTAGGCCTTCACGATCTCTCCATTGCTATCTGGTATTAGAAAGGGTTTTCCTTTTTCAGTTGATCGCTCAACAGCCACATTGTCTTTATATATAATCTGTTTACCCGTCCAAAAAGCAATATCAAGTTCAAAATTTGATTCAGGAAAGGCCGGTAATGTAAATTGATGTTTCATTAAATGTTATTATTAATATTTTAATTTTAGTGTCGTTCTCAGAATATTTATTGGGATCGACTGTTTTAGCTCTTCAGCCATTGCTATTTTTTTAACGATAATCTTTTCCTGACACAAAACGATAGAAGTTATGCTCAGTAAGCATCCAAGTAATTTGGTTGCTTTCATTATTTAGCGTAATCATTAATCGGTTGATAAAATGGCGTAACCATAATTATCAGACCAGCCCGATTTTAAGGGCAATAATTTTCGTGTGTGCGCTTCTCGCAACATTCCAACCTTTTCTAATACATGAATAGAACCCGTATTTGCCACAGCACAACCAGCTTCTATTCTATGAAGGTTTAAATCTTCAAAACCAAAAGCTATTATTCTTTTTAAACTTTCTGTTGCATAACCTTTATTCCAAAATCTGGGATCCAATTTGAACCAGACTTCCGCATTTTTATATTTCTCTTTACCTAAAGTAATACCGATTAACCCGATAAATTCATTCCCTTGTTTTAGTTCGATGGCAAATACATATCTTTTGTTTTCTAAAGTCCAGCCCGCAACAATTTCTTTTGTTTCATTCATATCTTTGGGAATTCCGAGCGTATTATATTCATCGGTTTCAGCTAAATTGTGTAAGTGGTGAATATTTTCTATATCTTTTTCTGAAATTGGTCTTAAATATAGTCTTTCAGTATTAAAATTTAATTCTGTCATTTTTGATATCTATTTTGTACTTCTAGCTGGACTATTTATTTAAATTATATTGCTCTTTATTGAACTTCTGCTTATGTAGATTATACTCAATTCGGGAAAGCATGATGTGAAGCTAGACTTAAAATAAAAAATGCTAATTTTTTACAGGTAAATATCAGCTTCATACCACCCCTTTATGGCATTTGCTACCGACTTCATATTATCTGATTCAGAGATAAATAATCCGCGATCTTTTAATTGTTGAACTTGCTCCTCTATCGTGAACGCTTTCTTTTCATACAAAGAATGTGGCTTAAAAAAAGGTCTATAAAGCAAAAGACACGCCCTGGGACGCTGTTCTTATGTGTAGCGTGGCGTGTACTGTTCGTTCAAAGGTAAACATCGATTCTCTATTTTACAAAAATAAAAGTTTAATGATGATAATTATCATGTATCTGCAATGAATAAATCTTTCATGATAGCTGTATAACCTTTAAAAAACAGTTTATTTCAGATGAAACCATCATGAGTTTTAAAAACCTGCAAATTGCAATGGATCAAATCACTCATGATAGCTGAATCACCTTTAAAAAACAATTTATTCAGATGAAACCTATGCGTTGTATCAAAGATGGAATGATTCACCTTTTTAAATAGTAGCTGAAACCGGGGATTTTTTGAAGGTTGTTCATACACTAACTTTGATTAGATATTTAAAAAGTAAACAACACGACAAAATAATTATATAGATGAACATCGAGGAGTTAGAAAATTTATTTTATTCAGGTGATCTTGCACTATGTATAGAAGAAGGAGAGCAGCATCTTAAAAATCATCCTGACGATACAGCGGTATTGTTTTTAATGGCCATTGCACATTACGATTATGTATACCCTGGTCACCCGGAGCTTGTCTATGACACGATGAATCAATTTACGGTTCCTTATCTTAAGAAAATTATAAGCCTTGAGCCCCAAAATTCAGAAGCATTACAGCATATACTAAGTTATGCATTGAATAACGATTATAATTTAGCTTATATTAATCTTTCCAAAAGACACATCACGTCCGAAAATAGGAACGATTATATCGGTTATGCACAGCGTTTAATTCAAGATCCTAACCATGCAACATCTGGTTATGATTTCTTAATTAGGATTTATGAATCTGTCGGAGAAAAAGCGGCTGTTTTGAAAACATTGGATGAAGCAATGGTTTTCTTTACCACATATTTTACAGCAGATAGAGAACAGCGGGATCAGTATAATGCGATCTTCCTGATGAAGAAGATTTATCTGCTACAGGAAAATAAATTAATACCTCCCGATCAAATCATTCAGGTTATAGCAGATCACATACAGCAATTTGCCAGCGATGATGATAGCGACTACCTGTATCTTGCAGAAATAGCTTTTGAAAATGCAGATATGGCCTTGACAAAGGCCATCTTATTGAAATTGATCAGAGGAATAAATAGTAAAGAGGACGTTTTGGATGGGCTGGTGAAATGGCATCAACGTTTTGATAAGCTCATTAAGAATGGACTTGTCGATGATGACGTGTTTTATTTCCAGTTAATCGTTGAGCGGAATCATTTTGAGAGGATGCATCTAAAGGCCGATTTTTATTATCATCACGCACTGAGGCTGTTGGAGACGCATTCCGATAAATTTTCGTTGTATCATTTTGCAGGCACCTATTTACATGAAGCAGCACGCCACGCAGAGGCATTACCACTGCTGAGCAAAGCCCTAGAAATTAAATCGGCATCCATAACCTGGAGACGCTATTTTATATCCAAATATTTAGTAACGGGAGCAATCGATCTGGAACTTCCAACATTTGAAGATTTGCCTCGGGACCTGTACAATGACGGCGTTGAACTTAGCGAATTTATTACGGAGGAAATTACAGATCAGGAAGATCTTGCGTTGTTTCAAGCAAATGTTATCGGGTCTTTATGAACAATCTTTTCATGCTTTCCAGGCATATTACGAAGAAGGTAGTTATGAAAGTGACTATCTCGGCAGCAGACACAATTGGGCCATGTGCTGCAATAACTATAGTATAGAACTTATTAAAAATGGATGTTATGGGACTGCAGCCAATGTGATCCATATTGGTCTGCAAAATAGTGAATTTGAGGAACTCCATCATACTTTATTAGATGCACTGATAAAACAAGAAAATTATGTCGATGCAAAAGCCGCGTTAACAAAATTCTTTCATACTTATACGGCAGAAGATTCCAACTTTTATTTATATCTAAAACACCAATCCGATTATTTAGTTGTCAAGAATGGCTTAGGGGAGACTGAAAATATTGCTGATGAAGCACAGGAATTGCTAATTAAAATCTATCAACACTATATCGAGAATCCTGATATTTCCGATTATGATTTTAGAGATTATGAAGCCGCGAAAAATACTGTTGAAGGACTGCTATACGATATTTATGACGACGAACCACATGATGTAAAGATCGCTTATTATACGCATATTATTGAGCAGTATCCGCATGAAGCACATGCGCCCTATGTGCTGATGCAAATTTACAATGAAGTAGAAGACTACAAAAATGTCAACCATACAGCTCGCCTATACTTAGGCAATAAGAAGGAATTTATTATTAATGCCTTTGATAAAGCAAAAACGTTGTATATGATTATGAAAAGTCATTATTTCATGGAGGAGTATTCAGCAGGAATTGACTTTTTTACAGCACATGATTCTTATTGTGAAGATGCATTTGACGCGCCGGAATATCTACAATGGTTGCTATATGGTATCAAATTATTTGCAGCTGACAATCAACTGGAACCCTTGCTTAGGTACTCCAATAAATTAAAGCATATTTATGAGACCGAAGATCGGGGATATGATGATACCTCCGAAGAAGTTCATCTGTTAGTGGCAAAAGCTTTGTATGTCAGTGGCGATTTGAAGCAAGCACATCAACATCTTGACATTGTATTGGGCTACAGTGATCATGTTGCTTTGGCAGATGAGTACAAAAAGAACTGGAAAAAACCAGGTTTATTCTCAAAATTATTTTAGTGATCATGTTGTTATCGTTTTTTTACTGAAGCTAATTACAAGACAAGCAGTGCTAAAAGTACTGCTTGTTTATGTTAAAATTGATGTATAGTCATCATGATTCAAAAATCCATCGATTGCCATATTATGAATTCGATCAAGAAATATGCTTTTGTGATTTAAAAGAGGGGCGTAGTATTATAAGTTTTGATCCTCACAATCGACATAGCCACGCATTACTTTCCATTTACTGTAATTTTCACTTCATTTACCTCTTGTAGACCACTCACACCTCCGCCAGTATATTTAACAGTATAATTTCCCGGTTTGATCGTATAGTTTTTTGCAAGGTTGTATACTGTACTGACGCAATCATGTGGTTGCACTAGAATATAGCTTTCCGCAGGAGGTGGCATCACCCTTCTTGCCATCGGACCAGTAAACTGCGCTTCTGTTCCCTGTTCATCGATAATCTCCATATATTTTCCTAACATCGGTTCAAAGGGTGTTTCCCATTTACAAAACCGCTGTACCGTATCTGAATGGTTGAACACCGAGAACGATAGTAGTACGGAATCTGTGGAAAAATTAGGGTCAATCGCCTGTAGTTGTGTCTCCAGAGAAATTAACGTTGACGTATCCTGTTTAACTTCAGCTGTGTCAGAAACATTTTTTTGATTTTGACAGCCCGTCATTAATATAGCTGCAAGAATTAAGAAAGAGAAGGGACGAATCATATGTATATATTTAATTTTGGGTAATTACTGACTAGCTGTTGATGGCTATGGATTTGACCGTTATATCTAAATAAAAGATATTTATGATCATTCCAAGCAATTTGCAGTAGATTTAAATCTGTATTTTGTCAATATGTGATACGGTTTTAATACAATTGCGGCAGATTGGCAATTAACATCTCGGTTAGGAACTGATTCTGGATCAGGATTAGTGGATGCTTTTGATCGTATTGTGAAATTTTTCTCCAAACATTTAACCGGCTTCTCCGCTATGAGATAAGTTCGATTTTCTTTGATGTTATCCTTCGTTGAGCCTTCTGGACCATCCTCAAAAGACCACGCAGTACTTGTACTGTAAGTGAAAAATAAAGTGCTGTCCTGTACAAAATAACGATCTACAGCCTCATAATGATCATATTCATTATATCTGTGGACAATTAGTCTAAGGTTACCATTTTTTGTAAAGTAACTCACCGTCCCATTTTTTTCATCTTTGCAAGAATATTTAAATGTTGTGGAATCCAATTGACCATCTTCTAGTTGTTTATTGACAGCTGCATAAGCCTTTTTTATAGCATCGATATTAAGAAGAGGTGTATGCTCTTCTGTTGATCTTGTGGGTGACAGTGTATCAGTATTATGAGTAGTTGTATCTGTTTTGCTTCTATCAGAATCTGCTCGATCTGTACATGCAGTAACAACACATGAAATGATCAGAGCTAGCAACATCTTCAGCGATGGAAAGATCTTAAGTATTTTACGAGTTTTCTGCATATTGACGGAGTATCTATTTATATCGATAAAGTGCTCAAATGATATTATAAGATTATAACAATCCTGATATGTAAATGTTCATCCCCCCTCAAGGATAGCTAAATAACAGACTTTGATATCGTATCTAAAGATATCCCGTTCAAACGTGTAGAAAGAGAACCTGGGCTATCTAGGGGAGAAATAACTTATCTGAAAAAGCTATTGGTCAATATTGGGCTAAACTGTTCATAAACCATAGGCAAAACTCATGAGATTCGATATAGAAACTTATAAAAACAAATAGATAAAATATACATTTGCGTAATCTAACCCATATTTGGGATCCGCTCATGTTCAGATAATGAGTAAACCTTTAAAATTCCAAAATCGGCCTTAAATTAGATTAAACCTATATTTTACCACTAGTCATTTATTGGTTCATTGATATAGTGTAAAATTACACCTTATTTTATTAAGTTGGTTTAAAATATAACTAAATTGTGTATGGTAAGATATAAATACAAAGATGGAAAAGGAAAATCAAATTACAGCAGATAAAATATTTGAATTGTACGGAGAGTACATTTTGAATCACGGTGAGCGGCCAAAAAATATTTACCGTTTTGCAAAGGACAATGATTTTGAAGAAAAAGACTTCTACGATTATTTTACAAGTTTCGAGCAGATTGAAAAATCAATGTTGGTCAATCTTTTTGAAAAGTCCGTAGCATTGGCGTCAGAAGTTAATATTTCTGATAAGATCACTTCGAAAGAAAAGCTTTTGAACGTATATTTTATCTTTTTTGAAAACATGACGATGAACCGTTCGTTGGTTTTGATGATTCTGGCGAATGATAAATTACATGTTGCAAAAATTTCAGATCAACTCAAAGAAGCGCATCGAAATTTCATCAAAACACTCGATTTTAACGATTGGAGCATAATTAAAGAAGCAAAGGATGACGTGAAAAATTTTCATGACAAGGCTAGAGAAGAAGCATTTTGGCTTCATTTGGTTTCTGCCATCGAGTTTTGGAAAAAAGATACCTCGCCATCATTTGAAAAAACAGATATTTTCATTGAAAAAACAATTGATACAGGTTTTGAATTGATGGATAATGAACCATTGCGAAAAGTAGTCGACCTCGGCAAGTTTCTATTCAAAGAGAAATTTAGAAAAAGTTAAATGACACATCTGCATTTAAAATCCGACTATTTTTCAATCGAAATGATGGAAATTCTTGACGTCTATTAGCAATGAAATTTTAAAAATGAAAACACTCCATAAAATACCGACAGGAAAGTTAGAAAGAACGAGCAGTTTGCTGAAAGCAGGCGCCAAAGTTGGCGTTAATTACATCAAATATTACGGAAATAAAATTACAAAAGATAAAGATGAGGACGAAGCTCGAAAAACTTTAAATGAAGATAATGCGACCGATATTTACGACTCTTTAAAAGAATTGAAAGGTTCTGCTTTGAAAGTTGCTCAGATGCTGAGCATGGAAAAAAATATTCTTCCGCAAGCCTATGTAGAGAAATTTTCTTTATCTCAATTTTCTGTTCCGCCACTTTCCGGAGCTTTAGTAAAAAAAACTTTCAGAAAATATTTTGGAAAAAATCCAGAAGACCTATTTGATGAGTTTACAGATGAATCTGTTAATGCGGCCAGCATCGGACAAGTTCATAAAGCCAAGAAAGATGGTCAAGATTTTGCAGTCAAAATTCAATATCCGGGCGTGAGAGAAAATATTTCAAGCGATCTGAAAATGGTAAAACCGATTGCGATGAAGATGTTTAACATCAAAAAGGAAGGTTCGGAATCGTATTTTCAGGAAGTGGAAAATAAATTAATTGAGGAGACAGATTATGATCTCGAGCTGAAAAGAAGTCAGGAAATTTCTGAAAAATGTGCTCATCTTCCGAATCTCGCTTTTCCTACATATTATCCAGAATTTTCCTGCGAAAGAATCATCACGATGGATTGGATGAATGGAAAGCATTTCTCAGAGTTTACAAAACAAGGCAATTCTCAGGATGATTTGAACAAGATCGGACAGACACTTTGGGATTTTTATATGTACCAGATGCATGTTCTGAAGCAGGTGCACGCTGATCCGCATCCCGGAAATTTTTTGGTTTCGGCAGATAAAAAGTTGCTTGTCATTGACTTTGGTTGCATCAAGGAAATTCCGAATGACTTTTACAAACCTTACTTTGAATTGGCTGAACGTAAGAATCTGGATAACCCTAAATTTTACAAAGAAAAATTATACGAGCTTGAGATCCTGAGTGATCAGGATTCAGCAGAGGAACAGGAGTTTTTTACTAAATTATTCTACGAATTGTTGGAATTATTTACAAGACCTTTCAATGTCGTGAATTTTGATTTTTCTGATGAAACTTTCTTTCAGGAAATTGCAGATTTAGGTCAGCGGTATGCGAAACTGAGCAATATAAAAGGGATGAACACCAATAGAGGTTCGAAACATTTTATTTATCTGAACCGTACATTTTTTGGATTGTACAATATGATGCACGATCTGAAAGCACAAAATATCGTCATCAATCACTATAAAAATTTTAAACAATAAATGCCTGCCAACTTAGCTTCGAAGATTTGTGAAGTGTGCGGATTACGCTTCAATTGACGGAAAAAATGGAAGAAAAATTGGCGAGACGTAATCTCCGCTTTTATTGCGGTAAATAATAGCTGTAATTACCGCAAATACTTTAGAAGCGATGGCAGTCTATGTACACGGACGCCATAATAGAACAGATTTCTAATGGGAAGACCAGAAGATACTTAATTTATTAAGCGAAGTTCGATATCTGTAAGGAAATCTTATTCGAAAAGTAAAGTTGCAAGGATTCGAATGAACTGACTATAAGATATATCACCTTTTATCAATCTCGTGAAAAGCCATTCTGCCAAGAATGGCTTTTATTTGTTAAATATCATAATAGTATGCAATTATGTAAGAGCCTGTTCTCAATTGAGCTTCAATGGCCGAACAGCACAATAGATTAATTTTGGTTAGGTTAAAAATATCAGCTAAAATAAAACTTGTTGAATTCTAGTTGTAACCGAATTGTTACTTAATTATTTTTTTAAATATACTATATGTTAATTATTGATGATTTTTTTCATTTCTTTTTTTGATTTTACTGTTTTTTTTATTTGATATATCTTTTTAAGAATATTAATGATTATTGAATTATTAGATTTTTTATAAGTTATTTTATTGTTTTTCAGGAAAGGTAAAAATAATTAAAAAAAAAGTCAAACATTTATTTAATTATACTTGTTGTCTGTCTGTTTAAATCGCGAATATTCCTGTAACTTCTTCTTTATTAGTTTTATGTCTTTTTTGTTATTGTGATTTTTTATTTGTGATGATAGGTGTTTTATCAAAATATCCTTACCTAATGCTTTAATGTTGCTTGTTACTGAAGTTTCTTAATATAATAAATAGTTTTAAAATAATTAAAATAACTTTTATGGAAAATGAAATGAATCCCAACGGAGCATCTATTGAAAACAAAGGTCGTATTGTCTTTGTAGGTACAGGGCTCAAAGCAATTTCACACATGACACTTGAGTCAATTGCAGAAATTAAATCTGCAGATCGCGTATTTTATCATGCGGCAGATGGAGTAACAGCGGCCTACATTCGGTCGTTAAACAAACATTGTCACGATCTTTATCAGTATTATGGAATCGGAAAAAACAGGAATGAAACTTATCTGCAGATGGCCGAAGTTATGCTGGCAGCGGTGCGGAAAGGACAATCCGTTTGTGGCGTTTATTATGGTCATCCAGGTGTTTTTGTAAAAGCCGTCCGGCGCGTGCTTTACCAGAGTCGTCAGGAGGGGTACGAAGGTTTATTGTATCCAGGAATTACGACTATGGATTATATCTTTGCAGAATTGGAAGTTGATCCATCCCGAAATGGCTGTCAGATACTTGATGCAACAGATTACTATATCAGAAAACGCAGATTGAATACAGATGGTCAGGTTATTATGTTGCAGATTGGCGCTTTTGCAGACGGTAAGTTTGATTTCAAAGGTTATGAACGTAAAAATTTCAATTTACTGGTTAATACGCTTTTAGCAGATTACGGAGGAGATAATGCATGTGTACTCTTTCGCGGTTCAAATTTTCCGGGAATCCCTTCGTCAAAAGTTAAACTCAAACTTTCTGATCTTTTGGATCCCGAAGTGCAACGTAAACACGTAACAGGTATTACCACCTTATACATTCCACCGCAAACATTGTTAGGTGCCGACGAAGAACGTGTACAAACATCTGGATATGGCAAAGCTGGTGCTCAAGTTATAATAGGTCCTACCTCTTGGGAAATAGATAATAATAGTAAAACTAAGAAAATAGCTGAAAATCTAAATAACCACCAACTTCCTGAAGGATATATATTACGTCGTGCAAGCGCACCCTTATTAAAACTCATGCATGATTTAGCTACCGATGTAACAGTTTTAAAATCATTGAAGTACGATCCTAAGAAATTAGTTAAATCCTATTCGCTGAGCAAAGAGGAGGCGCGTGCCGTCTTATCGGGCTCTACCAGTCGTGTGTCACATGTTTCTCTGGCAGACTCTGTAAGTCAGGGCGGAGCTAATTCTTTCTTAAACAGTTTATTGGAAAATGGTACAACTTTACAGTTATTTTCTACTTATAATACTGTAATTGCAAATAATGGTACAGCAGAACAAGCAGATGCCGCAGTCCAGAATTTCATCAACACATCTGGTTTTACAGGCGTAACTACTGCTCAGGTTGACAGTGCAATCTTAACGGTAACCGGGGGAGATTACGCTGCATTTAATACTGTAAGTTCAGATATACCCACTGTTAATTATCCACCCTTTGGTACCAATCCATCCATTCTGTATGGGACTTATCAAACATTCGACTCCAGTAATAACCCCAGTTTACTTATCAAAATATTCAATAATAAGTCAAATTATCAGATACAGCTGGCATTGCCCAATAGCGGTAAACTTATTGTAATTCCCGATACCGATGTCGCTTTCAATAATGTGACAGGAGTATTTATCATATCACCTTCCGACACATTTCCATATAACGGTAGGCTGACATTTAAATCTTGTTATGTAAATAATGGCGGAACAGAAACACTGAATTTTGATGTTGAAGTTTCGTTGACTCCGTTATCTCAAGGGAGCAACATCACTTCTAGCGGACGGCGTAATGTATATTCTTCGAAAGCTGCCCTGCAGCCGGCTACAGTAGATAGTCCCACTTTATGGGCAGGTGATTATAGCTGTAATCTGGGAGATGGTACAACACCAAGTACACTGACCATATCATCAGATGGCTCGACAATTACCTTTCAAGGCACTACGGTACAGGCGACTTTTAATCCTTTCTATAGTTACTTTAGCTGTGTAATTGGAAACCAGACCTTGGTTATCAATATGCAGTGGACTTACTTCTCTATTTATGCAGATAATACCTTTACAGGTCAAAACTTCTTTGGTTATATCTATCCAACATCGGGCACTAAGCCTGCAAGTCCAAACATCCATGGCAATTACGGAGTTACACCACCGCCAACACCTTCGCCGCAACAGCAAAGTGGAGAAACTTGGGAGAAAGCGGGAATCTCTATCGGCATTGCAGTTGCTGGTATGATAATTTTTGAATGTATTAAGAAAGCGGTAGGGGCAGGATTTAACGCCGCCAGCAGTGCAATTAGAAATTATAGACAACAGGCTGATGATCTTGAAAATAATGAGAATAATGATCCTGTTAATGAAGAGAATGCAGATCAATTCAATGATCAGGATGATCCGCAGGGAGATGATGATAATAACGACGATAACAACGATGATAACAATGATGATAACAACGACGACAATAATGATGATAACAACGATGACAATAATGACGACAATAACGATGACAACAATGATGACAGCAGTTGTTTCTTAACTACAGCAGTTGTCAAAAGTTTAGGTATGTCGGATGATAGTGAACCTCTTATGCTCGCTAGGTTTATACGTGACGAGAAAATGAGTAGCACAAAAGAAAAAGCCGCCGTTCAGCTTTATTATCTGGTGGCACCACGTATTGTTGAGCGTTCATCAGATTCAGAATGGCATCAGTTCTGGTCCGATTATTTGCGTCAGATTACCGCGTTGATAAAACTGAAAGAATTCAGTTTGGCAAAAGAGTTATATACCTTTGCTACAGCAGAACTGATTAATAAAAAAGTAACCACTTTTAAAGATGTTGAACTCGTCAATGCAGTATATTCATACGGTCTGGGATCTTTCTCAAAGATTAAGCTTCCATATGCACTTCGATTCCTTATCCTTAAAATAAGTCTCAAGATTGGTTTATTCTATAATTCGATTCGTCTATGGTTTTTGAAACGTCGGGTTGATGAAAAAATAAACTTGTAGTATGTTAAAGTTCAATCTATTTAAATGGCAGGGTAGTGGCAAAGTCTACACCCTGCCATGGCTTAGGAATCGTCTGGAGTATTCTTCAGATCCGCAACGAATAGGGGAATATGCAAAAACATCCTTTACACGTTCGCGGTTTGTGATGAAAATGCTGACAGAATTTCACCTCAGTAAAAATTCCATTGTGGTGAGTGAAGATGATCACGCCATGTGGCTCAAGAGGATATCCCGTGCACACATGCCTGCCGATGAGGCAATCCCATTGATAGCACATGACCTCATGGATCATGTATTTCCCACTTTCGAATCTCATCAGGAGCAACAGAGCTTCCAGGTCACCGATAAGCTCGTGCGCGAAATATATCGCATCATGCTCGACAAAATGTTAAAGGTAAACGTACTGAAACCACTGGATGATTATATTGAAACCACCAAATTTCCACATGGATCACGACCCATGGTGCTTGAGGGGCTGATGTATTCGCTAAGGCTTCATATGCCATTCATGCGTCCCGTACGGTATTTTTTAGATTGCTTATTTTTCAAAAAGTCACTGTATATGAAGCGCGTTTCTTCCAAATTAGAACAGATGGTATATGACTTTAGCATTCCTAGACCAAATTCATGGTTCTCGACGCTTGTTGAATTGAAAGAGTCTGGTAAAATTACGAGGTTGCAATTCAGGGGTGAGATTACCAGTATGCTGGTTTCATCGTTTAGTCTGGCATCAGCAATGGGATATGCTTTGTTATGTTTAGCTGCGAGGCCTCAATACCAGAGAAAAATCCAAGAAGATCCGGGTTTTGCAAAATATTTTGTGATGGAGGTTTTACGTCTTTATCCTCCTTTTCGTCAATTTGGCTATCAGCAGTCAGATGTTACGCAAGGTAATGATAAAGCTGGAGGTGTTTCTCACGAATTTATGATTCCGATATTTGAGTTGCACCGTAACAGTGATATATGGGAAAATCCTAAAAAATTCTATCCTGAGCGTTTTTTGCAGCCCGAAGTCGCCAAAGGTTTTAAATATATGCCATTTGGTATGGGAAAAAGAAGCTGTCCAGGAAGAAACTTTTCCATGATATTGCTTACGCAAGCACTTCAATATGTCTGTTCAGATAAAAGTCCTATTCATATCATCAAACGTGATACCCTACCACGGGGCGGAAGCGGTCGTCTCTTGTCATTCGCAATCGAAGATACAATTTCGTATCGAATGAAATAAAGAGGTCAAATTTAGAATCGGCACAATATGTAGTTAGTATTGTGCCGATTTTAGTGGTAGGTTAGTTATTAATTCTTTAGAAAAAGTACATCATATTTACCAGTATATTTTCATTTTTCAAATGTTTTACCGATTTCATATGGACTTTTTACTTGCAGTCTTATTATCCCGCTAGCCATCCATCCCCCCACCGATATCCAAAAGTTTATCTGTGATCTGATCGTCTAAAATAACAAAAGAGAGAAGGGTATTTTCGCAAATGTGGTGATCATTTTTTGATAGATATAGCATCATCAACTTATTAATGTTATTTTAGGAGGAGATTAATGATAGACCATTATGCAATTAACCAACAAGATATTATTTAGCCCTTATTTGATTGCTCGTGCTGTATAGCAAACATCGGACAAACAATAACATGTTTTCAATGAACAGATATATCCTAGTTTTTATTATAGTTCTATCTGGATTACAGGTCTTTTCCCAGTCCACATACTCCAATACTCCTGACAGTGCCGCGTTATACCCGAAAAAATATGGGACATTCAAAGATTACGCATTTTTGCTTAATGGAAAGCTTATCAAGCGAAAGGCTTTACTTAATAATCCAGAAGCTAAGCTGAATAATGTTTTCTCGAACAGCATTACGCTGGAAGGTAAACGTTATGCCGGAGCCGTATATTTTCATACGGAAGAGCGGTATGCTCCTCATGTCCGATATGCCGATCAACCGGCCTATTTCATTAATGGCAGACAGGTTAGTCCTTATCAGATCCGGTTGATCAAGTTGGAACTCTATAAGCGGATCTCGAAGTCAGCACAGGATACAACGATAAATGGTAGCCTTTACCGGGGTTCTATACATGTAGATACCGATGAAGATTTTTTTGCAGACCGTATTGCCTTGCCCGATCTTATTGAAAAGTATACCGGTTTAAAACCTGAACTGGTCACCGTTCGTTGGCTCGGTTCTCAAAACCTATATAATAGTGAAAATGATACGGGTACGATAATCCGAAGTAATTTTCCACTGTATTCATTCAAAATCGGTAATTTATCCGTTGAGAAAATAGAGGTAGATCGTGTCCACTTCGCTCAGGGTAAGCGGTATGTCGTTCATCTTAGTGACTACAGTTATAAATGGAGTAAATCTAAAGCTGCATTATTCTTTGAAGAGCCTTTGGCTCTTGATACGGTATTTCCCTGTTATGTTTCGGACTATGATATGCAAGAATATAGTATTTTTACTCGCGCAGAAATTGATCCGATAGTCTATCATGGTCTAAATTTTTACCTAAAGAAATTATCATCGACAATGGAACTTCTTGCAGTTAAACCGAGTACGGCTACACAGACTGATTCGATTACCGTTCAGTTTATCGTGATGAAGAATGGTATGATTACCGCTCTAAGCAGTGTCGAATCAGATAAACCTGGTCATGGAGACATTCTATCTGCTATAAAAAAAAATGCCTGTGTCTGGTCTCCGGCCATAATGGGCGGTAGACCTGTTTTTTGTCATAAAAAAATGGCGATCTTCTATAGTATAGATAATAAGGGAAATATTCAATCTTTAGATCGTGTTGAATACCGTTATGATCATCATTAACCAGCATGTTAGGGAAGGAGTGATGATCGTTAATGAATTGGCATATGAATATTTAGTCTATGTTTCATCAAAATACATAACAAATTAATGGAATTAATAGAAATAAAGGATCTTTTTGAGATGGATTGTGGTTCGCCATCGCCAATACTATTGTCAAACGATAATGAGTTGTTGATTACTTTTTCTGTAGATAAACAAAGTTTATCTGCCATTCCACAAGAGCGGAATACTATTGATGATACGAGTGTTTGTGTCTTGAAATTTAACATGTATTTAAAGTATTCATTTGGGATTCCTGGAGATGAAACCATACATGGACATCCGTATAGTAAATTGGGTATGGAGTCTTACTCATTTTATGAACTTAAAAACTCTGATTTAATTAAATCACTGCAGGATATAGATCAAGTACATCCACAGTATAATCCTAAAAAATGGAAAATGTATAAACATTATATATTAACCTTTCACGATAACATGTTTGAATGTATAGCCCAATGTTTTGATATTAGAGAAGAAAATACATCACTTTATAATCAAGCTGCCAAAATGCTTAATCAATTATAATTAAAGCATCTTTGTATATGAAAAATATAAAATATCAAGCGTCGACTTTTGGTAATATTATTTTCTTAAAAATGAAAACCTAGAAGTAAATCTAGGTTTTCATCCTTCTTATATATTTCCTCTCAATGTAACTGTTTTTATTGTGTATTTAGAAGTTTCCAACACAATGTTTCTTTGGGTTTAACTCGAACAAATGAATTAAATCTAATTGAATTTTGTATACTTAAAAATTCAATTATAATTGATTATCAGTAATTTATTTATTTATATTGAGTTATTCTCCGTAATCTATTTCTGTACCTGAATTTGGAGGAATAGCATAGGAAGCATTGAGGTAACTTGTTCCACAACTGTTGGTATAAGTAAGTGAAACACTAAAATTATTGCTAACCTTATTTGATGGATTTGCATTTGGTCTAACAATGACAGTCTGGCTATATTTTCCTGAAACAATTACTCCGCCCACAACCGACCAAGTATAGGTACCACCTGTAACATCATCAGCATAAATTTCAGCGTTTGCACCACCAGGCATAGAATTTCCTCCATTATAAACAATTTTTGCATATGCACCAACACGTATCTTTTTTGTATAAGATTTCGAACCATTTGTTGATTTAAGTGTTACATCTCCACCTAGGCCATTGTTCGTTACCTTCCATTGGTTGTTACCCAAAGGAGTAAGTGTAGCTATGCCAACCGCATTTTCAAGGGTGACCGTTCCCGGATTGATTAAGGTATAAGTTGCTTCGGAACATAAATTATCCGGTCCTATAAATGTTGTAGTTGTAAATATATCTGCTTTTATACTTAGACCCCAAGATGAACATGTTGAATTTTTACCTCGTACCGAAATCCACTTCGGTCCATCATTCGTAATATTCAAATTGAAACTTGGTAACGTTGTAGTATAGTTGGTTGCGGTTCCTTCTGAAAATACTGTCCACATATATGAACTTGCAGGAAAAAATGAATTCTTGATTTGAGCAGTATAGGTTTTGACTCCCCTAAATCCGCCCGGAATCTCTCTGTCGCCGACGATATTAAATTCTGATACAGCATTTACTTCTATAGGTAGATCATAGAATGTAGAAGTACCACATGATCCATCAGATTTTCGAGGGTTATATATAACGCGAATTTTCCATCTCCCATTTCCTACAATCCCTTCATTCCATCTTACCTTAACGCTATTAGATGTTTGTTGCATAACCACTCCATCTATAAGAGACCAGCTTAGATTTCCATCACAAGACGCGCCATTAAAAAAATATTCATATGTCTCACCTGGGCACGGTTTTTTTTCTCCCAATATTACATCTTGTGCTTTGAGGGAACTAAAAAGAATGGCTAGCATTGCCGTTATTACTAATTTAATTTTCATTTTTCGATCAATTTAGTTGTCCATTCTTCAAATTCATCATCTTTTGCATTATAAGAGAAAATCTTCTTCATATAGATCTTCCCATATTCTTTTACCGTAATCTCTTTGGTACTGTATGCTCGTTTCCCTTTTTCCACATCTTCATTCAGAATTACGGCTACCACGTATTTTCCAGGAATTAAGTCTTGAAAAGTAACACCTATTCCTTTGTATACAAAATTTGTTGTAACTTCTGTTTTTGTTATTTCATCTGTTATTATGCCTTTTAATGCTTTGTCAATATCTTTTATAACTAACTTTCTGTTCTCACTTGGCCAAACCATGATATAAGAATGTTCGTTCCAAACGAAAAATTTTTGCCATTGGTTATACATAACTTTACTCGCAGAAACCATAACTACAGACATTTTATCTGGAGTTCCTAGGAATGGGTCTTCTGGTTCCTGATAAATACTATCCGTAACTACCTGCTCTTCTTCAACGAGAGGGTCGGTTATATTTTTTGCACAACCAAACATGAGGGCAATCATGATGGCGAATAAAAAAAAGTAATTTTTCATTTAATGAAATTTAAGTTTTAAATAAACATTGTGAATTAATATAGTTTTGTTTAAAAAAAGGTCAGACATAAAATTACAGATAGTACTGATATTATTTTATTCATATCAAGAATTGGTCTCGTTTTTAGCTATAATAATGGCTCTGTCTTTTAATTATGTATTATAATTAGTTGTCTAAAGATAATAATAAATTCTTATTAAGGAGAATTTATTTAAATTAATGTTTATTTATCTTTAGGTGCTTGATTTATCTTGAATAGATTGGTATTTTTTTTTCAGGAGTTATTTTTGTTGTGTATTTTTAAGAATTGCATTGTTTAAGTTTTACATGTTTCCTACATTTTGCGTTATAGAAACACGGTTTGAATATAAAAAATACATGAATCGTTAATAATTGCAATGGTAATAGGGTAGTAATCTTAATGACTTTCACTTCATACCGTAAATATTAACCATATTTGTCATTCAAAATAATAAACCAGATTTATAAATAATATGAATGAAAATTTAGCAAATGAGAACCTGTCATTGGACTATCCGATAGCAGATCAAAAGCTGATCACTGCAAAACAATTTACAATACTTAATATTGCTACAGGTGGAGTATATGCACTTTGGTGGGTATACAAAGAATGGCGCTTTATCGAAGAGAAAGACAATCTTCATCTTCAGCCTGCAGGACGTACTATTTTCTCCGTTTTCTTCATTTATTCACTTTTTACAAGAATATTGGATTACGCCAAATCGTTTGGTTACAACAAGAGCTATAATCCAGTTTAACTTTTAGTGTTGTATATATTTTTTAACTTGACATCCCTTATATCCATATTATCTTGCGTGTTTTCCTTAGTATGGATTTTCTTGATGATACCACCTTTTCAAGCATCCAATCATGCAAAACTTCAAGATAGCCGGTTCAAAAGTGAGTACCGATCATCTTTCTCAACAAAACAGATTATACTTATAATTATAGGCATTGTTTGTTGGTATAGCGTTATTACAGGATTAATATTTGGAGATCTGAATCAGCTAGATTTGTATTAATCTCTAATTATAAAGGATCTACATCAAGTTCTTAAAATCTTTAATCATCTTCTTAAAAAATAGCACATGCTAATCCAAAATCGAAATAGCTTTTAAAGTCTTTGGTCGATTATCCGTTAGCAACAGCTTGCTGATCGAATCTAGCTTGTACATGCTGACAGGAGAAAAGCTAAATGGACTAACATAGTATATTCCCTCGTTATCGTAAGATTTCTTGTTCTGACGGTTTAAAGGATTATCACTGTTAGAGACTTTTACTAGACCCGATTTTTCCAGTTTGTAGACCGCATGTTTCAACTTACTGGCATTGCCCAGTTGCGCTGCAATATCTTTTCTTTCCCGTAATGTTTTGCTCCATTCTACACTATCACCATCTAGTCGGTGCTGTAACCTGGGTGTTATTTCCCACCAACCACCAATAGAATAATTATCTTGATGTGCAACAACTAAGCTGTCCCCGGTTACCTCTTCTTGCATACTATACTTTGTTTGTCTAAGGTAAAATAGGGTATCTTGTTTATTTCTTACTTCAATACAAGAATACATAACATAGTCGTCTAAAAATGACAGGTTTTTAAAAAGGTTATAAACGATCACTGAGCTATCTTTATTTGACCAATCTGCTTGTTTACCCTTTTCCCAATCTTTGATTTCACTGTGTTGTACTTGATAATATTTATTTTCATCTCTAGAGCAACTATAATAAACCATAGTCCCCAGAACTATGAAACACAAAATACTTTTCCAATTCCAAAATTTCTTTTTTTTCATTTCGTGTTTCATTTCGTAGCCAAGATAAACAATTGTTATGTACTGCTAATGGTAACAAATCGAATATCTAGCATGGCATAGGAGAGGGTGTTTAAAGATGTGTAGATCGTCGTGCTAAGACATCCTAAAAAGAAAGAATCCCAAATTGGTTAATAACGGGATTCTTTCTTATACACTCATTTTTTTGTTATTTCATTAGATTAAACTCAAAATAAGTGGAAAAATGGGTGCAGTAGCAATATAGTTTTTCATCATAAGGTTTCAAAATAACCGCTAGACTGATAGATTTTGTTCGCGGCTTCTGCTGATATTTTAACTTTCCCTTTGCTGGCCATCATGGGTACGGTGAACATGATTTCGTCATTACTAATCGGTATCGGTGTAATTTGGATATCCCCCATAAGAATCCTCCGTGCATATTTGATATTTTTACCTTTTACGTGGACCACCGAACCCGTGAGGCCACTTGCAGGAGCAAAACTTTCTAATGTGATTCCTAGTGAATTTATTTCGAGTATTTTGTCGCTTAGTCTACTTTCTCTACTTCCTGTTATGTAACCAACCTTGATTTTATTTGTTTCAAAATTGTTGAGGTACCAGGTAAACGTTATCTCTCCATCTTTTTGGCACATGATTTCAGAAGAGAGGTTATTTTTACCTTGTATGGTGTACATCGCGCCTTTAAAAAAGGTTCCGTTAACGGTAATCGATTCGCCTTCATAGGCACTAGATTTATCACTCGAGGTCCAGTCAAAGTTTTTTACTGTAATCTGATTAGGTATAGTGATATCATAGAACGAATCTTTAATATTTAAAGTATAGTTTCCAGCTTTTAGATCACCGATTGTAAAGTCAAAGTTATCCCCATTTACACCATTATGTTTTACAGGTAGACCACCAACAGTAAAATCAAAATACATTCCTGTGGTAAAATCCGAAAAACCTGCCCACCGCATGCTGACCAAACCTTCTGGATGGACAAATGGATGGTCAATCATCACTTTCAATAGATCCGGTACATAAAATTCAATTTCCTCTTTAAAGATTACCGTTTCTACACCATTTGTATACCCAAATTTAAGACGATTTCCTTTTACTTGTAGATCTTGTATTTGATTAAACTGCAATTCACTGGCAAAGGGTATCCTCATATCACCGAATATTAACATGAAATCTTTTGATGGATGCAAATGATGCGGTACATTTATCCCTTTGATCTCTATCATATCATATGGACTAAATACGGTTTTCGTTGGTGGGAGGACCTCTCCTAGGATAGTTGTTTTAGCCACATCAGCATAAAAAGATCCATATGGGAACTCTCTTCTTTCGAATAAAAAGCCTATTTCCGCACCATGGTATAACCCTTTTGCATGGGGTACTTTAAATCGGATTGTTTTTTTATCCGCGGCTAATGTATAAGGTATTTCAATACTTTCTATATTTTTTGTGTTGGGATTATGAAAGTACGCTTTAAACTTATAATTAGCGTCTATCTTTTCGAAATTACCTTTTACAACCAGTTCGTCTCCAGATTTTGACTTTTCAAATGCTTGTGTCTGGCTTTTGAATCCATCCAGTTTAAAGGAGTTGAATTCACCCCTATAGTATCCTTTTGCCGTACGTACGTAAAAGCAATATGCGTACGTGATATCCAAAGAGAACGGTTCGTTCGGTTTATATTGAAATGTGATCGTAGGGCCTGCGTTTTCTTTACCCGCCTCGATTTCCTTTTCTTTGCGCTCTGTTCCGGATTGATCTATCGTTTTCACAATAAAACCATAACTTAAGATTTTTTGGTTCTGTATCGTATCGATAGATCCAAAGAGCGTAACACCAGTTTTACTCAGCTGTTCCATATGTCGCGTTTGTACGACAATCTTGTCTTCGGTCGTTTGCACATATTCGACTTCCTTTACTTTCTTACACGATATAGATAGCATCACGCTACTTATCGTTAGTAGAAGGAGGATATATTGCAGTTTTTTATGTAGGAGCATATTAATATTCAACTATTAGATTAATTCAAATGTTTCTTTACCTTTTATCCATTTATCTCCAAAAAGAAGGTTGATTTCGATCTTACCTTTAAATTGTATATCCCGTGGTATGGTAAATTTAATTTCATCAAAACCAGACTCGCGCCATACTAGTCTACCGCCAAAATAAATCATACCATAGTATATACCTTTGCCTACCAGTGTGATTTGGTCACCAGCCTTGCCTTTTTTAGGGTAGAAATCTGTAAATTCAGGAGCGAGTACTTCCACATTGAAGTTGGTTTTACTTATATATTCTTGATCATCTTTGCCACGGTAACCGACAGAAACAGGATACGTACCTGCAGGAATAGGCGGAATTAGAACATTAATTTGACCATCACGTAAAGATTGTGACGATATACCAGCATCATGATTACCAAGTTTGACCAGATAGGGGATACCTGCTCTAAAATTACCGGTTATCTTTACTAAATGATCATAATAACCTCTATTTTGCGCTATAGTAGTTGGTCGCAACTTCTTGACCTTAATTTTAGCTTGACTTGTATACGTAAAAAAGGGACTCGTTGCCGATAAAGGATACTCACCTTCAGGAATGTTGTCAATAGTAAATTCATGAATCCCCGTCCAATTAGATCTGACATATGCTGGTTTATTACCAACCGAATAAGTCGTGAGGTCAGATTCACCATATTGGGAGAAATCTAGACCAATAAATGTTCCCGAACTACCAGGGTGGACTTCTGCGACATAAAATTGTAATGCGTTTGCCAGGGGTTGTTTGACTGTAATTTTTTGTTTAAAAAATACCGAGTCTTTTCCGTTGAAATAGCCTAATTTATAACTTTTAGCAGGTTGCTTATAAGCCAAGGTTGATAAGTCCATTTCAGGTTGATATGGCAATGAATTGTTGCCAAACAAGATGTAAAAAGGTTCTTTTAGGGTACCGCTTAAGCCAAGGCCCTTCAAAGTTATCTTTTCACTATACATGTAGCTGTAATTTGTGGGCTCTTCTAGCTTTCCGACTATCTTGACCGAAGGCAGTGATGCACTTCCATATACACCCGTAGCATGAGACTTATTTAGGAGTATTGGGTTCATTGTATTGCCATGTATTTGATCCGTAGGAATAGTATATGTCAATGTATTTAGATCATTTCCTACTGTAAAAGGTATTTCCTCTTTACTGTCATAGTTAGCATACAGCGTATATTTGTCTTTTATTTTTTTAAAGTCTCCGTTGATTGTGATTTTATCATTAGGAGAAGCGGTAAAATCATTATTGTATTCGATATCGTACCAATTAAAGGCAACGCTAGTAGATTCTCCTCTATAAAGATCTTTATCTGTTTTGACATAATAGTAATACTTAATAAGAGTGGCATTCTCGATTTCAGCGGGGAATTTGATCGTATGGTTAATCTTTCCTGTAATTGCTTTGTTGCCTAGCGAATATCTTATTTCTTTTTTCTCAACGTTGTTCTGGTATTCGTATTCTAAAACAAAACCATGATCAAGAATTGTTTCATCATTGAGGTACAATAAACGGCCAGAGAAAGTAATAGACGATTCATCTGCATTTTCATTGATTAGCGTTTCAATTTGTATTGCCTTACTGTCAGGCACTGTTTCGACTATTTTTTCTACCTTTTTACAGGACACAAAAAAGCATAAACAAGCTAGGTAAGAAATTAGTATTCCTTTCATTAAATATGGGTTAATTATGTTGCAAAAGTAGGTTTTGGAAAGAAATAATCAAAATGTTAGAAATTAAATCTTTAATAGCCACTTGAAAGTAGCTGGTGCTAATTAAGGATCTGATTCGCTTTCAAAGTTATTAGCTAATTATCCGTTAACAGTCGCTTGCTGTTCGAATCTAGCTTGTACATACTGACAGGAGCAAAGCTAAATGGGCTAACATAATATATTCCCTCGATATCGTAAGATTTCTTGTTCTGACGGTTTAAAGGATTCTCATCGTCATTTACTTTTACTAGGCCCGATTTTTCCAGTTTATAGACCGCATGTTTCAACTCACTGGCATTTACTAGCTGTGCTGCAATATCTTTCCTTTCCTTTAATGTTTGACTCCATTCTAGACTATCACCATCTAAACGGTGCTGGCACCTAGGTGTTATTTTCCACCAACCGCCAATAGAATAATTATCTTGATGTGCAACAACTAAACCGTCCCCGGTAACCTCTTCTTGCATGTTATACTTTGTTTGTCTAAGGTAAAATAGGGTATCTTGTTTATTTCTTACTTCAATACAAGAATTCATAACATAGTCGTCTAAAAATGACAGGTTTTTAAAAAGGCTATAAAAGATCACAGAGCTATCTTTATTCGACCAATCTTTTCGCTTATCCTTTTCCCAATCTTTTATGTCAGTGTATGATACTTGATAATATTTATTTTCATCTCTAGAGCAACTATAATAAACCATAGTGCCCAGAACTATGACACACAAAATACTTATCGAAATCCAAAGTTTATTTTTTTTCATTTCGTGTTTCATTTCGTAGCCAAGATAAACAATTGTCATGAACTGCTAATTAGAGCAAATAGGATATCTAGCATGGTATAGGAGGGATTCTTTCTTATACACTCATTTTTTGTTATTTCATCATCGTAAATATTAATTATATTTAAGGTTCAAAATAATTAACCAGACTTATAGACAAAATGAATGATAATTTAGAAAATGAAAATATGAAATGCTGCCATAAATCTTTAATAATTATATGGAATAAAAGAGGGGCTAATTATAATCGGAATAGCTTTCATAGTTTTTGTTATTTTAAAATCGGAATATTGATTTTTATGTGAAATTTCAACAATAGATTTATCAGTATAATTCTCATTGATTAAAATAAGTTTATTCCAGTTCAGATAATTTAACTTCCATTACCCAACGCATAATTTTCAGTTTTATTAAGTACAAATCTTGTTTTGATAAGTAAAGATAATTTTTTACTTATCAATCTTGTAGTCATAGTACTTTTTTTAACGATAATCTCATTTTGAACCTCCAGAAAAAGAGCATCACGCATAACTGGATATAAAGAATGACAACTAGTGATTACAATAGCATTAATAAATAGGGGAGAACCAGAAAATATATTGCACGGCTCCTCTAAAGCTTCATAAGTTTTAGAGAAAGTTACAATAACTTCAAGTTGATATGTTTTAAATTTTGTTGAATCCGCTTATATTTTTTTTGATATCCTGTACTTTTTAAAACAAATTAAGGTCATCATGTATTGTTAACTCACCAAAAACATAGAACAATTGATAGGAATATTCTTATAAGTGAAGTAAAAACCACTAGACCAAATATTTTATGAGATTTAACAGTGCAACTTAAAACGCGCTTGCGCCGAAAGTTCAGTTTTATTAATATTAGCGGTGTTAAAATTAATATTATTAATTTTTTTATAAAATAATATTTCGAATATTTTCATTTAAATATTCCTATTAATGGTAAAAATCTGTATATTTATTAAAATTGAAATAAATAGTATATTAATTTATAAGATTGTTCTTTCTGCGAAATAGTTTGTGGGGAAGAATGAAATTTACAAAATACGAATATTGCAATGTGCTAAAATTTAACATGGTCAATTCTTTCATCCTCATGTTTAAATCTAAAATATGATTAAATGCAAAAATTCGGTTTTAAATTATGGAATTTCGACCTCATCGTATTTTTGATGGGATTATGAAGATGCTTTTATAGTTTAGATTTTATAAACTAATTTAATATGAGCATAAGAAGAATTTCCTTAGTAATATTTTTTTCATTGACATTTGTTTTACTATCAAAAGGGGGATCCATGAAAAATGTAGAAAATGTAATATCCCAGAGAATGGTATTAGATAGCGTAATATTCTACGGAAAAATTTTAGAACAAACAACAGAGAAGGTCATCCCGTCTGCGACGATTCAAGTAATTTCTATTAATAATGGAGAAATTATCGATAGATTGTCATCTGATCAGGCGGGAAGATTTCAGATGCGCAAAGTTCTCAGTGATTCAATATTACTTAAAATCTCACATATTGGTTACGATAGTTTGGATTTTTTTTTAAAAACTTCGTCCATCTTAAAAGATCCTATAATAATTAAGCTTTTTCAAAAGAGCCGAGCCATTGATGAGGTTACTGTGGAATTAAAAGTTCCACTAGTAGAAGAAAAAGATGGTAAACTAATTTATAACGTTGATGGAGGGAATAATTCGGATAGTTTTACTGCAGACGAATTACTAAGAAAAGTACCATATGTTAGCGTTGATTTTAATGGGGAGGTGAAACTACGTGGAAGTTCTAGCGTAAAAGTATTCATTAATGACAAACCTTCTACTCTTATTGCTGGATCAGTTTCGGATGCGTTGAAATTAGTTCCAGCAAGTATGATTAAACGTGTAGAAGTCATTACAAATCCAGGTGCCAAATATGATGCAGAGGGTACTGTGGGCATAATCAATATAGTCACAAAAAAAGATCTTAAAGGCATAAATGCATTTGTGAATGTTTCGGCGGGATCAATTGGAAATGCGAATATAGCAGCAGGGGGCGGTATAAGTAACACGAAGTTTTCATCAAATGTTTCTTTAACTTCCAATTATTATAGGAATAAAATTCATTCCGAATTAGAGAGAAATAGCTATGGAGATCAAACACAGTATTTATTTCAAGAAAGTGATATAAAGGCCATTGGACGGTCTTATGGAGCCAATCTATCATCAAGTTATAGCTTCTCTCAAAAAAATATTTTATCTGCCGGAATTCAGGTGAATGATGTTAATAATGATAGGTATGAGGATATAAGTTTTTGGTCCTCGGTTAAAGGAGTGGGAACGGATGAAAATTCACGATCAATAGATAATAAGATTAAAAAACCAGGTTATTCTTTACATCTGGATCACAATTTGAAGTTGAAGGGTGAAAATCACGCTTTGATTTCATCAATTATATTAAGTTCATCGGATGATAATAACCATTATTATCTTAATCAAGCTCGTGCTTATGATGATAGAAGTTTTAATTTACAAAAGCGTAAAGAACTGTCGGCACAAATAGATTATTCGAAACCTCTTTCTAAAAGGATCAATTTTGAATTAGGAATGAAATATATTGGAAGAGCTTTTAATAGTTCTTCGCAGATGTCGGCATTTGATAATGCTAGCCAAAGTTTTGAACTTATGGACAGTTCATTGAATGAAATGGATTATGATCAGCAGATTATTTCTGTTTATAACAGTTACAATGTTTCATTAGGAAAAGGTTTCCGATCCGCTATGGGATTGCGTTACGAAAATACAATAAATGATGGAAGAGTTGACCGATTGCATTCTTTCGAAAATGATTTTGGCAATCTTTTGCCAAGTTTGTCTTTCGTGAAATCTTTTGGAAAGAACAAGCAGTCTATACGATTAAGTTATAATCAGAGGTTACAGAGGCCGGGTATTACATTCCTAAACCCCTTTATAAATCGTGCTGATGTAAATAATGTTCGTTATGGAAATCCAAACTTGAAACCTGAAAAAAGTCACCAAATAGAGGTTGCATATTCAAATTTTTCAGTTGACAAATTGTTTTTTACACTGTCACCTTTTTTTACAATCGTGAATAATTCCATTCAAGAGAAAAGAGATGTAGGTTCAGATGGCACAAACTCTGTTACCTTTCAAAATATAGGAAAAAGTAGATCTTTAGGAGGAAATATCTATTTTTCATATCAGGATTCCAAATTTTCTGTTGCACCAAATTTAAACATTTTTTATAGTAAACTTTCAAGTGATGCTTATTCCAATAAGGGGTTTATCATGAATGCCAGTATTTTTGCTTCTGCAAAATTCAGTAAAGGTATCTCGGTAGACTTATATTCCAACTATAATACGAGAGAAATTAATTTACAGGGGTATTCAGATGCGCTCTCGTATTCAATGATTGGTGTTAAGAAAAGTATAATAAATAAAAGTTCAAGCATTTCCCTTTCGATACTTGAGCCATTCAATAAAAATGTAAAATTACATACTGAAGTTTCAGGACATAATTTTAATCAAAATTCTACAATAGTAGCACAAATACGACAATTACGTATAGGTTTTCGTTATCAATTTGGAAAAATTAAAAAGAGTGCGAAACAGGATAATTCGGATGTGATTGAAGATAAAAACGCTGGAGGTGCATCGATCCCAGTTAATTAATAAGTTAAATAATTAGAAAATTAAAACTATTTCATAATGCAAGGTGTAATGAAGAGATTTTTGAATACATATTTTAGGGCTTACCTGTTTGCTTTTCTATTGTTTGCAATTATTCTTTCAAGTGAAGTTCAGTTTAATTCTAGTTACGTATTGGGTTCTATCACGGATTTCTTTTTATTGATTTTTCCAAGATCTTTAATTTATAGTATCCCAGTGGCATTTTTAATGTGGTTCTGTGGAAAATTTGATTTTCAAAAACCTAGACTTAATCGATTTATTCAGATTGTATTATTTCTCTTAATTGGTGCGGCTGTTACACTGATCGAAAAGCTATTGGAGTTTTATTTAGGAACCTGGAACGTTGAAGAATCTTTTGGACTCTTTTTAACGAGTCGTTTTTTTCCCACTTGGCTTGGACTAAATATCTATTCTATAATTTATGGAGCTGTGACTGTGTCTATCTCTAATATGCGCAGAAATGTTCTATTACAAGAGCAACTTCAAACTGCCAGTATCAATGCTATAAAAGGCCAGTTAGAACACCATTTCTTATTTAATAATCTCAATACTCTCTATTCTCTGATAGATGATACTAACCAAAAAGCATTGAACTTTTTACATAATCTTTCCGAACTGTATCGATATCTTTTAAAGAACGCCGACAACCAGACTGTATCATTAGTAGAAGAGCTTTTGATTGTAGATAAATTCATAAAGATGACTGAAGAAAGATATGGTTCAAATTTAATATTATCAATAAGTTATTCACAACAAATTGATGAGAAAGCTCTTATTCCTCCTTTGTCAATATATAATCTTGTTGAAAACGTAATAAAGCACAACATTATTGATGATAGTCATCGCGTGACATGTACGATTGATGTAACCTCCCAATTTGTGATAGTCTCAAATAATATGTTTGGTAAAAAGGATTCTTTTACAAAGGAAAACAATGGGATTGGTTTGGCAAGCTTAAGAAAAATATATGCTATGCTTTCAACAAAGGAAGTGAATGTTGATATCATTGACAATTTCTTCATTGTCAAAGTACCCATATTACAATCCCATCAAACCAATGGAAAAATTAAATTAATAGCATATGAAAATTGTAGTCGTTGAAGACGAAATCGCTGCTTACAATAATATTGAAAGGCTAGTTCGAAATACTAAAATTGAATCTCTTTCGGTTATAGCATGGCTGAAAAGTATTGAAGAAGCTGAAAAATGGTTAATGCTAAACGGTGAGCCAGATTTATTATTGTTGGATATCCAACTGAGTGATGGATTAGTATTTGAACTATTTACAAATTTAGAGATTAATTGCCCTACTGTATTCACTACTGCGTTTGATAATTATGCTATAAAAGCATTTGATTATAATGCATTGTCATATCTGTTAAAACCAATTTCACAAACACAGTTTGATGAAATGATTAAAAAGGTATTTCAGAATAGTTCAAATTATAAAATCGATAGTTCTTTACGCCGGTTAATTACGCAACTCGATACTTATAATTCTAAAAATATTTTACGTGAACGGTTTCTCCTTAAAAAAGGTGAAAAGTATTTCGTGGTTAAAACTTCTAATATTTGTTATATCTATATAGATAACTCAGTGATACTTGAAACCCTCGAAGGTGAGCGGTTTATTTTAGGAAGTACACTTGATGAACTTGTTAATCAGTTAGATCCCTTAAAGTTTTTTAGATGCAACAGACAAGTAATCGTTAATGTTGATGCAATAACAATAGTAATACCTTATTTTAAAAATAGTTTATTATTGAAACTGAATACTAAGACCGACTTTGAAATCGTAGTTCCTAAAGATAAAGTAAGAGCCTTCAAACTTTGGATGGATAGATAAAAAATATGAAAAAAATACCTTATTTATTTTATAAACAAATTGTGATGAGAGCCCCTACTCTTTCTAGTGATTATCTAGTTAGCGGGAAATTAGATGAGATTATAGCAACGAGAGATTTTGATAATTCACTCTCTATAGTTTCTAAGGATTTTTATAACCATCTAAAACAAAATAAAATTAATTTTTCTAACAATTTCGGTAGAGAATCTAAAACACTCTATAAATATATTAATCGTTTATCTTTTAAGCCAGCGCCTTTTAGTGTTATATCAGGTTTATCCATTGGGGAATGGGGAACTGACACCAAGTGTACGTTAAACGGTAAAAAGAAATATGTAGTTAATCTTGATTATACCTACTTAAGAAGGATACTAAATTTCTTAGAAAATGATGATATTATCAAAGAAAGCGTGAGATTTTATCCAAATAATACTATTTATCAGGTTGGAAGCCAATTTAGGTATATTGAAGAAGTATACGATGGAGAAGTAAAGAAACATAAACTAAGCGGTGTCGATGCTAGTCCATTTCTGAAAAAAATTCTTTCTTTGTCGAAATCCGGAAGAACTTTAGCTTCTATTTCTGAAGAATTGAGTGACGAAAACTTTTCCAACTCAGAAATAACAGATTTTTTAAATGAATTAAAAGATTCAAGTGTTTTAATTAGTGAATTAAAACTTGGAGTGCACGATAATATAGAAAATCAAATTTATGAATTATTAAAGAAAAATCCACAACTTAAAAATCGCTGGTGGTTTCAAGATCTTCATAAGCTTTTGAGCATATCTTCAAAAGTTGACGATATAGATCAGATTTTAAGTATTCAAAAGTTTTCAGAAGATCTTCTCAAGCGAATAGGATTGAAGTTAATTGAACGTAATGTTTTGAAGATCGATACATTCATTGATTTCGATGAGTTTTCCATTTCAACAAATATTCAGAAGGAGCTAATACAGGTACTTAAGTTATTGAACAAAATAAGTCCACATAGAAAAAATAATAGTCTAGAAGAATTTAAGGTCAGGTTTGTTGAAAAGTTTCAAGACGAATTTCTTCCACTATCTGTTGCACTTGATCCTCAACACGGAGTAGGCTATTTTGATGGGCAGGAGAGGGATCAAATTACTTCAGAATTACTTGATGGACTTGATTTTCCTGTGGTTCGTGGACCTGGAAATTTTTCATGGGATCCCCTTCAGGAATTTATTTTCGAAAAATATATGAAGGCGGTAAAAACTGGAGCGAATAGTATTGAAATTGATGATAAAGATATTGATCTTCTTTTAGAAGATTGGTCAGATATTCCCGAAACGATTTATTTTGTGTTTAGGATGCTAAACCGCGACGGTAAAATTTTAGTGGAATCAGTCGGGGGATCTTCTAGTGGAAATCTTATAGCGAGGTTTTCGAATTCATCAAATGCGATCAATAAAATTGTAAATGATCTTAATTTTATTGAGAAAGAGCTTTTATCCGAAAAAATCATAGCGGAGATTGATTATTCTCCAAACGATAAGGTCTCTAATATTCTTGTTAAACCGTTGATGAGAGAGTGGCAAACTTCGATATTGGGGAATGTTAATGTTGCTAAAAACAAAATCATGTTAAGTGACATTTTTGTAGGCGTAAGTGAAAGTCGAATTATTCTTTACAGTAAATCCTTAAAAAAAGAGATTGTTCCAAGAATTACAAGTGCCCACAATTATAGATTCGATAAGACACCTATTTATCGTTTTTTAGGAGATGTTCAAAACTATAATTACAGAAAATATATTGGTTTTAGTTGGGGAGACTTTTTGAAAGGACGAACATATTTACCAAGAGTACAATATAAGAGTTTTATATTACAAGCCGCACGTTGGAATCTTAAAAGGGAGGATTTTCTAAATTTGATACACCATGGCAAAAATGCCTTGAATGAATTTTTGAAAGCCTTTAATATTCCCACTAGAATAATACTTCTTGACCGAGGAGATGATGAATTATTTATCGATTTTGAGAACGATTTGAGTTTCTTAACATTCCTTTCGGAAATAAAGACGAAAAGTAATATTTCTTTTACAGAGTATTTATTTGATTCCAAAAATTCTTATGTGACCGACAATAACTTGGCTTCGTATACCAATCAGATTTTAACTTTTTTATATAAAGAAAAGCCTGTTAAAAACTTATCAATAGTTCCATTCGTTAAAAAAAAATCTAGTAAGAAGTTTGTCCAAAAGCAATTCTCTATCGGTTCTGAATGGCTGTTTTATAAAATTTATTGTTCTGAAGGCGCAACAGATGAGATTTTGATTAGAGTAATTTTCCCACTAGCGAAAAAGCTTTTAAAGACAGAAAAGATTGATAAATGGTTCTTCATAAGATATGCTGATCCAAAAACGCATTTAAGAGTAAGATTTCATTTGAAAAACAGCGATGATTTGACGTATATAGTAAATTTACTTAATCAAAAAATAACTAGTTATCTCAACAGTGGGATCGTCAGAACAATTCAAACCGATATTTATGAAAGAGAAATTCAAAGGTATAAGCCGTATGCTATAGAAACTGTTGAAGATTTCTTCTTCAACGATACGAAGATATGTGAAAAAATATTGTCAAGACTATTTAAATCGGGAAATGAGGATGAGCGTTGGTTAATTTCTTTGATAGTATTGGATCAAACATTTGAAGGTTTTGAGTTAACATTGAAAGAAAGAATAGAAATGCTTCGAAAGCTCTATGACTATTTTTTTAATGAGCATTTTGCTGACAAGCAATTAAGACATCAGCTTTCTTCTATGTATAGGGAAAAAAAGCAGATAATTTCATTTGAGTTATCGCAGTATAAGCAAAATATTGGGCAAAATGTGCAATTAAAAGAGCTTCTGAAGGAAAAATTAGAATTATGTAAGATCATTAAGACAAAAATACTAGAAAATGATGAGGACGATTTGGGTAGTATACAAAGTAGTCTGCTACATATGTCAATGAATAGAATTTTCAACGTCAAACAGCGTTCGCATGAATTTGTTTGTTATTCTTTATTATTAAATTATTATGTTTCTTTAAATGCCCAAATAGCCAATGTTGAATAGGTTTCCTACAATTAGACAAGTTAATGAGATGGATTGTGGTCCAACTTGTTTAAGAATAGTTTTATTACATTATAAAGTATGGAGTAAGTTGGATGATATCAGACGACTTTGCAATACTTCCAGAGATGGAACTACGATGTTAAATCTAAGGAAGGCAGCGGAGGAAGTCGGTTTTCACGCATATGGTGTTGCTTTAGATTACGATACATTGCTTAACGAAGTTCACCTTCCAGCGATCCTTCATTGGATGGATAGTCATTTTGTTGTGATTTATAAGATAAAGAGAAACAGAGTTTATATTTCTGATCCATCGAGAGGGTTGTTGGACTACAGTAAAAAGGAATTTGAAGAAAAATGCATGAGCAATGAAGGATTTTGTTCATTGTTAGTTTTGGAACCAACCTCAAGTATAAAAAATTATCATACAGATAAAACTAATATTGTAACTACCTTATCATTATTTAAAAAATATGTCAAGGATCACAAAAAACTATTGTTCCAGCTATTCATAGGGTTGGTAGCTAGTCTTTTTTTTCAAACTCTCTTTCCTTTTCTTACACAAAGTACAATCGATGTTGGTATCAAAAATAAAGACATAAATTTTGTACTAATAATTTTGATTATTCAATTATTCTTTTTGTTTTCCCGCTTTGCAATTGAAGCAATTAGGAAATGGATCTTACTTCATTTAAGTTCTAAAATCAATATTTCTATGTTATCAGGTTTTTTTATTAAACTAATGAATCTACCATTATCGTACTACGATAGTAGAAAAACTGGAGATACACTTCAGCGTGTTAATGATAATTATAGAATACAGAACTTGGTTACGATGAATGCATTAAACACATTCTTCGCAGTAATCTCAATTTTAGTTTTGGGAAGTGTGTTATTATATTATAGCTTGTTTATTTTCGTGGTTTTTTTTGTGGGCACTTTTTTTTATGGATTATGGATAATTTTCTTCCTTAAAAAAAGAGAAAATATAGATTATGAACGATTCGGAGTCGCCGTCCAAGATCAAAGTAAAATAATCGAGATTTTAAATGGTATGCAAGAATTGAAACTTCATAATGCTGAAACTAAAAAAAGATGGGAGTGGGAAGAAATTCAAAATGAACTTTATAAGGTAAATTTAAAAAGTCTTCGTTTAGAACAGTCCTTAAATCTAGGATCGTCATTAATTAATGAAATTAAAAACATGTTAATAACAGGCATTGCGACCTATTTAGTTATTATAGGGAATATTTCCCTCGGTGGGATGCTGGCAATTGTATCTTTAATAGGTCAAATGGGTGGACCTATTTTACAATTATTAACATTTATAACATCTTTCCAAGATACAAAAATAAGTCTAAATAGATTAAATGAGGTATATGAGATAGAAGATGAAGAACAAGGTTTGTCCAATTCCTGTGTGATCAATGAGGAAAGAAGTGATATAGTTTTAAAAAATTTAAGTTTTAAGTATTTTGGTGCGAATGACTATATCTTAAAAAATGTAAATTTTAACATTCCCAATAAGAAAGTAACGGCAATAGTGGGTGCGAGTGGCAGCGGAAAAAGCACATTGATAAAACTTCTTTTAAATTTTTACAGTGATTATGAGGGCGAGATACTTGTGAATGATGTTTCACTTATAAAAATTAATAAAAAGTCTTGGAGAGAAAGGAGTAGTGCAGTATTACAAGATGGATTCATATTCAACGATACACTACTTAATAATATAACCATTGGTGGTGATGGAGCATTAAACAAAGTTAGATTGGCTAAAGCATTAGATTTTTCGAATGTATTAGATTTCGTTGGAGGGGGGGAAATTAAATTATCTACTAAAATCGGGAATGAAGGAGTTAATCTGAGTGCTGGGCAGAAGCAAAGGTTGTTGATTGCACGTTCAATATATAAGGATCCATCTTTTCTTATATTGGATGAGGCGACAAGTTCGTTGGATTCAATTAACGAAAGGGAAATACTTTTAAATCTCAAATCTTTTTTTAAAGATAGAACTGTTTTAATTGTTGCTCATCGGCTTAGTACGATTAAAGATGCTGACCAAATTATAGTCCTAGACAAAGGGCGTGTTGTTGAGATTGGTAATCATAATGAACTAATCTCAAAAAGTAAATATTATTTTAATCTAGTCAAAAATCAACTCAATTTATGAATTTGGAAAGTGAAAAATCTATTCTAATAAACAATAGCGCTTTGTCAGAGAGTGCTCAATCCATTTTGAAAGTGCGCCCTTCTTTTTGGGTGCGATATGGTGGTCCTTTTGTTCTTTCAATATTAATAATTAGTACTTTAATTTTGATTTTTATTAAATATACTCCAACTTCAGAATGGGTAGTTGTATCAAGACGAGAAATTTTGGGAGTAGATTCCTTGCGAATTACTTTAAAGACAAATTCATTAAAATTATTCCATTCGGGAGAAAAAGTTGAAATAGTTTCATTGCTTGATAAGAATATCTCATTTTTTGGAAATACTGATTCAATATATAGTATCGGTTCATACCAATATTTATCAATGAATATCGATTCAAGTTTTTCTAAGGAAATAAAGAAAACTAATATGTATTTAATTAAACAAGAAAGTGAAGTTTTTATGAACTTGATAATGAATCGTAAAATTCAAGACAAGTAGTGATATTTAAAGTATTTATTATAGTAAATTATGATTAGTTTAAGTCTGTTAGATTTTGGTAATATTTATCCTCCTAACGTTTATGCCCATGATGTTATAAATCATCTATTCGAAAATATACAAGTTTTTGAGGACTTAGGATATAAGAGGTATTGGATGAGCGAACATCTTGATAGTAATATTGCATGGGCATCCCCCGAACATCTTATACCTTTGCTCGCAGGATATAGTAGTACCATAAAAATTGGAGTTGCAGGTGTGTTAATGAAATATCATACTCCCATTAGGATTGCTCAAGCATTTACCATGATATCTTCAATTTATCCCGATAGAATTGATTTGGGATTGGCGAAAGGAGATATTCAGGAAATATATCTTAAACCGTTTGGTGATTTTGAAAAACACCCTAACGAAGAATATTTTTATTCTCAGGTGAAGGAATTAATGGGTTTTATGCAGCATGATCAGACAGAAGAGTTTAAATATAAAGATATTCAGATACAACCATATGGTGCTAAAATGCCGGATTATTGGCTTTTAGGCTCTTCACCCAGTTTGATACAATTGGCGGTGGATTATAAAACCAATTTCTGTCTATCTTTGTTTCATACTGATCGAAAGCTTACTGAGCTATCAGAAACACTATCACGTTTTCGTGAGTTGTTTTTTAAGAGATATGGTCATTTACCAGTAGTTTCAATTGCACTCCAGGTTAATTGCTCTCATTCGGATTATATTATTAGCAAGTTTAACAAGGAAATGGCCTCAAAATCTTGGAAAAATAACCATAAAGCTATTTGTGGAAAGCCATCAGAAGTTAATGATAGGATTTTAGAAATTGCAGATACCTTAAATGTTGAAGAAGTTGTATTGATGAATGCTTATCATAGCCTTGAGGAGAAATCAGAATCCATTCGGTTGATAGCAGAAAAAATGTTGAAAAAATATACCTAAATCCAATGAAAATAATTTGTTATCTTTTTTTTGTTTGCTTAAAAGTCTTTGCAAGCACGTCGTTGTCCAAGAAGATTTTTTCGTATATCATAGCTAAAATAGCAGGGAAATATCATATCGATTTGCATTACCAAAATTTTAGAATTACAAATATAAATATATTAGAGATTTATGGAATTAGTGTTAGTAATCGGCAAAGAAATCTAGATTTGTCGATTGATTACATACAGGTACATCGGAGCGCGGCTTTTAAAAGAGGGAAATTGTTTGAGAGTCTAAAATTGGAATCTATAATTCTTTCTCTACATAATGCTGGATTTAGGAAAGAATCGGACAATACATTTCAAAAAAAAGATAATTATCTGAAAAGAATTAAATTAATACTTTCAAAAAGCTATAGGTTCATTCATAAAATAATCATTTCTGATTTTGAAGTTGTTGGATTTCGGGATCTAAATATAAACTGTGAAGGAAAATATATACTAGAAAATGGAAAAGCTGAAATTTCTGAATTTTCAATATTTATTCAAAAAAGCAGTGAGTCTATTTTTGCAATGAATGCTGATAACGTCGTCACTTTTTATCATTTTTTTGAGCGGGAACTTACAATAAATTTTGAATGTCACAATGTATCGATATTGTCGGATTTATTCGCTGATAAAAAGATAAATGCTAATAAGATTAATGCGGATCTAGCAATTATTGAAAATGATGATAATAAAAATATAAACATTAAAACTTTCTTTATAGATGGAATGAATCTAAAATGCAATATTACGTTTGACTCGAACTTTTTGGAAGTAAATTTTGGATTGAATAAAATGAGTATTGATCATTTAAAGGCTTTTTTTGGGAATTTTGTAAATCGCTCTATATATGAAATTGATTTAGTTGGACAATTAGAGTTTTCAGGAGTATACAAACTCGATTTTAAATTCAGAGACAGATTTAATTTAGATATAGACTTTATGGATTCCGAATTTGAAATCAATTCCCTTAATTCATTTGAGATTTCTGGGAATATTGGCCCACTAATTTATGTGGTAAACGAATTTGGGTTAAATATAGATGAGCGTGATTATAAATTATATAAAGAAAGTAATTATTTTACTCCATTATTGAAACAGGCTGTAGTTATGTGTGAAGATCCCTCTTTTTATACGCATAGTGGTATTGATTTTGAGAATATTGGTTTTGCAATTTCTAATAATATAAATTCCAAAAGAATATCGAGAGGTGCCAGTACAATCACTATGCAACTTTCAAGAAATTTATTCTTAAATCATAAGAGAAATATTTATAGAAAGGTTGAGGAAGTAGTTATAGCACTTATTATAGAAAATCTCATATCCGTATCTAAAGATAAAATTTTAGAAGTTTACTTAAATATAATCGAATTTGCACCAAATATCAGAGGAATAGAAAGTGGGGCGATATTTTATTTTTCAAAGAATTCGAAAGATCTAAACTTAATAGAAATAATTACTCTTATATATATTATTCCTCGACCATATCATTTTTTGGAAGCTTTAAAAGTAAAATCTCCTATTTTGATAGAAAATCTCGGTAAACATATTAATTCAGTGATATATAGGTTAAAAAAGGTCGGATTAGAGGCTGTGGATTTAGATTATATAAAAGATATTGGATTAAAAATAGATTTTGCACCTGCTTTTGGTAGTTTATATGTTTTAAAAAAGTAGCTAAATATTAAATAAAGTGTTTCAAATTGATATTAATTTACTTATTTTTATTGATATTCATTTTGTTTAATGTAATTTAACAATGTTTTTTTGTAAAAAAGTTTATTAAATTTTGTTTGTATAAAAAAAATTGGTATATTAGATTAAGATACTTCTGTGGTGATTTGGTGATTAATAGCTGATATAATTCGAATAATTATATAAATAACAATTTTTTAAACCCTAAATTTTCTTTAAAATGAAAAAGAAACTGAAATTAAACAAACAATCTATTAGTAACTTAGATGAGAAAGCCCTTAGTAATTTAAGAGGGGGTATTGGATTAGGAGCCTTAGACGATAGCTGTTGCGGAGGAGACTACTCATGTAGTAAGTCTTCATTTGCAGGAGTCGCAACCGGTGCTGCATTAGTTACTGTTGATCCTAGCGCTGCCCTTTGTTCTGCAATTAAATGTTAAGTAATTTCTAGTGAATTAATTTTAAAAATTGCATCATGGTTTTATGTGCACTATTCGTAAAACTATGATGCTTTTTTTGTTGATAAAATTTTATGCTTCGAATTAATGAAAATATGTCTCCTATTGTTCCATTCGTTAACTTTGATGTTAAAGTTGAAAATTGTGGTCTTTTAACGGGAGAATTAAGTAAAGTTCTTTTGCTTTTTAATCTTTATAAAATTGGTAATGATGAAGAAGTAAAACAACAAGCTGAAGATTTACTGTATAAACATGTTGAGTTTGCTTCCGAATATCCTTTAAATTTTAAGTTTGCATATGGAGTAATAGGTTTGGCTTGGTTGATACAATTTTTAAAAAATAATAACTTAATAGGGGATGATTATGATGAATTTTTGGATGATATTGATGATAATCTTCCTGCCTCTTTAAAATGGGATTTAGAAGACCAGATTTATGATCCGTTTATAGGTTCTATTGGAAAAGCTCACTATTTATTTGAGCGATTGGATTCGGGGGATAACGCCAAAATGCATAAAATGTTGGGAGACATAGTAAATGGATTAGATGATACATCTTTAAAATTGAATACTAGTGTCTCGTGGTTAGATTTTTATACTTCTCTTCACAATCCAGATGGCGATAAAAATCCGTATTTTAATTTAGGTCTTGCTCATGGTGTTCCGAGTATTATCTGTTTTTTGAGTAAGTGTGTCCAGTACGATATCGAGCGCGATAAATGTTTACGGATGATTCGAGGGAGTGTTGATTGGCTGTTAGAACAAGATGCGGATAATTATGTGTTTCCATCTGTCGTTTGGCCTGATGGGAAAAAGTCTATAAGACAGCCTTATGTGCTTTCTTGGTGTTACGGAATTTTATCAATTGCAACGGCCTGTTTGGTTGCCTCAACAGCTTTAGGTGATAAAGAGCTCCTTCGCAAAACATTTGATATGATTAAAATATCCGCTCAGTTGCACACGACAGGCTATAGTGTCGCAAACGAAGAAAATGGTGCTCCAAACTTATTTCTTTGTCACGGAGGTTATGGGATCGCTTATATTTTAAATAAATTTTATCATGTATTCCAAGATAACGAATTATTTGATGCATATCAATATTGGGCTGACTTTTCAAAAAATAATTTTAAAGAAAATGGATATTTAATGTCTGAAAATCAAGGATTGTTAGAGGGAGTTACTGGTATCTCTTTAATTGATCTAAACCTAAAATATCCAAATTCTGGTCTTAGAAATTGGGATAAGATTTTCTTTTTAGATTTGTTATGATTAAACTTGGGATTCTAGAATTTGGTTACGCACTAAACAAGATTAATAGCACAAAAGTAATTGAAGAAACGGTCCTTAATTCTGTAAAAATTGAAGAATTGGGATTTTCCAGGTTATGGATTGGTGAACATTATAATGAGTATTCAACATGGTCCAGTCCAGAAGTAATTCTAAGTTTGATAGTGTCTAAAACAAAAGCAATAAAAGTTGGGGCTGCTGGGGTTCTTTTAAATTATCATAATCCTTATCGTATGATTCAGACTTTTAAAATGTTATCTACTTTGTTTCCTAATCGAATTGAATTGGGATTTGCCAGAGGTGGGGTGCCTGACTTTGTGAAGGATTACATACATAAATTGGCGGCATCTGATTCCATGGATTTCTTCATAAACCAAATTAACCAAGTATTTAAAATTATTGAAAATGATCAAAAATTTTTAAATGGGAATGATACAGGAGGGTACATTGCTCCAGTGGGGGGAGCCTACCCAGATTATTGGTTTTTGGGAACATCAGATGCAGTTTTTGAACAAGCTGTAACCCACAAGTCCAATTTTAGTTTATCATTGTTTCATGATACATCATATCAAAAAGATAATAAGGATCTTTTAAGGATTTTTTCAGAAAAATTCTACTCTACAAATGGTTTTCTTCCTCTCAAAAATATTGCTATTAAATGTATCTGTCTTGAAGATAAGAAGGATCTTGAGGGATGGAAGTCTAAGAATAATTACATCTATAAAGAGGGGTTTATTATAGGTAATAAATCTGAATGTAAATCAAGACTTCTTGAACTTCAAAAAAAGTATGATACTGAAGAAATTATTGTTTCCATTCCATTTTTGAGTGGGGAAGACAATATTGATGTCAAATTTGAAACTCTTTATAATATATCTGACTTGCAGCTTTAGCCTATGAATATCCTGATACTACATTTAAGTTCAAATTTTGAGGAGCGTGAATTATTTTTCGCGTTTGAAAAGAAATTAAAGGCTGAACGATGCAAAATATTGCATCTTAATGCTACAGGTCCTTCCTTGTCAGAAAATATGGCCCTTGTGCCTCTTGCTGATATAGATTCTTCTCTGTGGGACTGTGTTTTTATTTTGGGGTCAGGGAAAGGTGACTTTAAAATTGATTTTTTAAATAGGAGATTTAATCTTCCTATTTATTTATTTTTCTGTAACCAGAATGGTCACGTAAATTTTCTTGCAGGTATTGCGCATAACAAACACAATGTTTTTGGTGTTTTTTATTTAAATCCTACAGAGAAAATAACGGCTATTTTTCCTTTTAAAAAAACATTTTATTTTTCAAATCTTCAACCATCAAAAAAACGTTTTTTTAATCCATCCATAGGATTAGATCTTTTTCATACTTCTAAGGAATTTGCGCATCAAATTGTTAAGATATTCAACACTCTCCCACAATTTAGGTTAAATGTGTATGGTAGGCCTTCCGATAGGAGAAAGCTAGAGCCATATTTTAATAGTAATATTTCCTTTATTAATATTATAAAGGAAGATTTGTATTTCCAGGATGATGGTGTTCTCTTAAGTAGTTCTTTAAATGCGTTACATGCTGCTGTGTCAGGAATTCCTGTTATTATAGTAGGGGATAAAGGATTTGGAGGCATTTTGTTAGCGGATAATTTATTTGATCATCTTGAGAGTGGAATAAGTGGGAGATTAGGAGGATATTTGGGCGAGGAAATTCCGGGAAATTTAGTTTTTCAAGAGATAAATTCAATTTTTGCATTATCTGAGTCTGAAATTTATGAAAATTCTGAAAGAATTAGACAGCTTGTCTCAATAGAGAATCTTTTTGATAATGTTATTGACCACGTGCGATATCGAAACTGGATTTTTTTTAAATTTCATGAAGGAGACTATTCTAGTTTAACAGCTAGATTAGTCGAAGGCTTGGAGTTAACATATACTGCTACAGGTACCGCAAATATTATTTTAAAAAGTCATAATAAACTCCTGTACTATTTAGAGGTGGCGGAATCTAATTTTCTGAGATTGCTACTATCTGAAAATAGTCTGTCCGAATCGATTAAGCAATTTGTAGAAATTAATAAAGAAAGCTATGAGTCAGCTGTTGGCTTTCTCGAGGAATTATGGAAAAATAAAATTTTGGACTTAACAATGATAATGAATGTCGGATCTTTGGAATAATATTGATTTAGATATAATTGTTACAGGAATTAATTCGTTACATGATTGGATTGATTTTTTGTATTTAAATTCTCATATTTTCACGAATAATGGCTTAAGGATTATAGTCGCGATTCCTGAGCAAGTTTCATGGTCGGATCTAAAGGAGTCGGTATTGCAATTCCCGTTTTTGAATCTTAGTATTATAAGTTTTGATTTTTCAAGTTCTTATAGTGCAGTTCTTAATCTTTGTCTTCTGAAATGTCGGAAAACGCATGTATGCATTTTAGATCGAAGAGCCAACATTCATACAGAGTTTTTGATTCGCTTAAAAAGTATCTTGATAGAATATAAAAAAAATTATTTTTCTATCATTTATGAAAACGAGAAATGCATACATGTATATGGATTTGCTATTCGAAGAAAAGCTTTTCGTTATGTTGGAGGTTTTGATGAGAAATTCAATCAATTTTATTTTGAAAATATAAAAGCGAGGTTCGATATTCTTGGATTTAGAGAATTTAGTATCGATTTCGAAGGAAGGTTTAAGCATTTTTTTTACAGAGAGGGTTTAAATCTGCATGATATTGAAATAGCGAAAGCATTATTTCCAAAAGATCTAAAAATAACAAACTCTTCGTTAGCTGTAAATATACAGTATGACTGGGAGTCTTGGAATGATATTAAGTACAATTGCTTAATGGGTTATTTGGACAATTTTATTGATTATCAAATATTAAATAGTGACTTTTTTACAGGAACTTACAAAGTTATTGCTTTAATTCAGACCTATAATGAAGAACAATATATTAAAGAAACACTCCGAAGTCTGTATAAGTTTGTTGATGGAATTATTTGTCTTGATGATTCCAGCGATGACAATACTTATGAATTGATTGATGATGAAAAGGTTTTATTCAAAGCAAAGAAAAGACGAAATGGATTTAATGATTTGAGTAATAGAAATCTACTCCTCCGATTGGCATCATTTGTTAGATCTTCGTATTATTTTTTTATTGATGGTGACGAAGTTCTAGATAAGCGTTATAATAACCTATTTGATCTTGTGGAACGGCCTGAAATAGATATTTGGGGAGTTTATCTAGTAAATTTATGGGATAGTGATTATGATTATCGTTCAGATATACAAGATGGAAATATGAATTCGAGAGATGGAGCGATATTTAGATGGAGAATTTTTAAAAATATTGGTCCAATGCAAATTATTGCTGATAAGAAATTGCACTTTACTGCTGTTCCTTATTTACAAAATACCGCGAAATCTAATTTGCTATTATTGCATCATGGTATGAAAAATAGTCGTGATAGGGTGGCAAAATATGAATTTTATCAAACTAACGATGAGAACTTTGATGTGCATCTAAAGAATGGTATGTATCATTTTTTATTAGATAAAGATGTGGTGAAAAACCGGGTTGATTTGTTTTTTTTAGAAAATGGGAGTCCAAAGGTTTTAGGCTCTTAAATAATAAATATTACTTGCTAAATAATAATACGATATTATTTAATGAATTTGGACTTATTAAGCCTAGTATTGCATCTCTTTATACGTAAAAATTTGTAAAATAAATATTCATATTTTCTTACTAATAAGTGGATATAATCGCGAAATTAGTTTTATATAAGAGATGTAAATTAGTACACCTCTTTAAATGGATTGTAATCGTTTTGTGGATACCATTCGAATGAAAATAATGATGGCTGTCTAATTATAGAGCATCTTTGTAAATGGGCAGCATCCACAAAATCGTTTTTCTCATATGGTTTCCCCCAATCTCCTCCCCATATTAACCCATGCTTTCTTGAAAGCTCTCCTAGGATTGAAAAATCACCTTCCCATGAGGGAATTCCGTTAATATTCAATACCAAATCACATGCTAGGCCAAAGTGATGGACTCCAACTTCATTTAATTTTGTCACTCCTTGCTCAAATAAAAACTGTTGCCTCGCTGTGCTTCGAAATGTTTCAAAAATCATCAGTTCAACCCCATTTTGTTTTGCTTCGGCAATAATCTTGATTATTTTTTGTCGGGTAATTGGTTCTAATAATTCCAAATCATCAATTCTGTCCAAGGTATTGATTCTATGATCTTTTAATATGTTGTTTTTATAGAAATTTCTCATTTTATGGATTTATTTAAAGCTTGCCAGCTATACGTCTATATATGTTATTTTTGCTTTATGACTTATTGAAGACTTTTTCATTGATTTCGAAATCTTAGAATATTTATTCCTAAATAAGCTGTAAATGATATTAATTTTTCGTTGATCTAAAATACTAAAAGTATTCATTATGTTTTCAGTAAATTAAAAATAATTGCACAAATGAATAGCATAAAACCATTCGAAAACTTAGTTTAATGTTAATGAAAATATTTAGTATGTGAAACTTTATAATTTTTTAAAAAAATGTGTTTATGTTATATGGGAAAATAATATTTTTAATTTTAGAATATGTTTTGTAAATTCGTTCTAGCGCTCTTTTAAACTTTGGGGAATATATGCCTAGTTTATTGAGTTGTAAATATTTATTTCTCGGGGGTGTTTATTTGTGAAATGCCCTTCAAAATAAATTTAATAGAATTTCAGAGCGATAATATTACTTTTTTAATTATGATAAATCTATCATTTTCTAATGAGGCTAATTTTATGCTTCTACTTATAATAATCAATAAACTTAAATGAATTAAGAAAATCTATAAAATTCTTCCTGATTATTTTGATCATCAATTTGTACAGTAGATTTCTCTTTTGCATATGCATACTTATAATCAAAAGAGTGGTGAAGAATCTTTATAAAATGTTAATATCAGATAGAGAAAAAAGATTGCCGGGTTTAAAATTCTGATCAAAAGAAAATTCAAATATTCCTCCTTGCATAGGAGTATAGTTTTAATAAAAAATACTTAAAAAATAAATATATGAAACAGCTATATGAGAAGTATATGCGAAATTTTGATGATAGTCAAAGAGCTATGGCTTGTAGTTTAGAATCGATAACTTATTGTGTCAAATTAATTAATACATTTGGTTTGACAAATATCTTAGATCTCGGGAGCGGTGTGAGTACCCTATTATTCTTATCCCAATATGATAATATTAGATCTATGGATACCGACCCTAAATGGGCTAATAAAACAGAAGCAATTATCCGTGATTTATTAAATATTCAATTTAATGTAAATACAAATTTAAGAGATATCAAGGATAATCAGTATGATTTTATCTTTTATGATTTGGGAAATTTGGAAGATCGAATTTATAATTTCCCCCAAATACTTTCTTTAGGAGCTAAATATATTTATCTTGACGACTTTCACATTTTGCCCTATAGGTATTATGTAGAAAGCAAAATTAATGGATACCGATTAGTGTACCTTCCAGAAACGATTGATAGTTTTGGACGATTTGGAGCTTTATTAATTAAAAATAATTGATATTTTAACTATAACTATTAGGGCCCCACATACCATTGATAAATGCGTGAGTTTTTTACTATAATGAATTTGGGATATTGCTAAAGAGTAATGTTAATTAATAATTCCACTTATGAGCTATGGCATATCTTACGCCACTTCTAGTAATTTTCCATATATCCACTAAAACGGTGTATAAGATGATAATTGAAGTGAAAAACGATTTGACCGACGGTTTCGCAACAGATCATGCCAATATGGTAGCCATTTGATGTTGGTTTGGCTTCTATTAATAATTGTTTTATTTAGCAATAAAGCTCACGGAGCAGCGTGATCCAATATTTTATAAGATTTATCAATTATAAGTTTGTCGGAGTAATCCTCTCCCTAATTGTATTTCAAACAATATTTCAGATATTTGGGTAGAACCCTTAGCAGTTAAAAGATTTCATCATGTCCGACATTCAACATTTATTAGATCAGATCCGTCAGTTTCGAGATGCCCGAGATTGGGAGCAGTTTCACAATTCCAAAGATTTAGCTTTGGCATTGAGTATTGAAGCCTCTGAGCTTCTTGAGCTTTTCTTATGGAAAGGCAATGAAGATGCTGATCCCGATAAACTAAAAAAAGAACTAGCAGATGTTTTGATGTATGCTTTATTGCTTGCCGATAAGCATGGGTTGGATATAAAAGAGATTGTTGAGGAAAAGATGAAACTTAATAATGAAAAGTACCCTGTAGAGAAAGCAAAAGGAACGGCCAAGAAGTATAACGAATTATAATGATCAAACCTTTCCAGATTATTCCTTATCCATTTGATGCGCAGTTGGAACTTACTTTATTGCAACAGCAGCGTGATTATCTGTCATGGCCAATTGTCTATTTTCTTCAGGATAAAAAGGAAGCTTATGTTGGTGAAACCACCGATATGGTTACCCGCATGAAAGCACATCTTAAGACTGTCAGAAAACAACAGTTACAGTCTGTAGCCCTTATCCGGAGTGAATTGTTCAATAAGTCAGCAACTTTAGATATCGAATCCAATTTGATTCGCTATATCGCCGCCGATGGGCAGTTTGATTTACAAAATGGTAATCTGGGGATCTCCAATCATAAGTTCTATCAACAGAAAGAAGTTTATTGGGAACTGTTTCGTGATATCTGGTCAGAATTAAGAAAAATGGGTATAGCTCGTCATTCACTTGAGCATATCGATAATTCAGATCTTTTTAAATATTCTCCCTACAAAAGCTTATCGCGAGAACAGACCAATGGATTAAAGATGATTCTTAGATGCCTGCTTGATGAGCGTGCTAAAGTGAGCCTTATTCACGGTGGAGCAGGAACAGGCAAGTCCATCTTGGCTATATTTCTTTTTAAATTATTGAAGACCGATTTACAGGATTTCAATAAAGCAGATTTTGATGAGTCAGATGAGGAGCTATTTCAGCTAGTAGCAAATGTCCGTCAAAAATATGGTGACTTGGAAATGGCTCTCGTTATTCCAATGCAGTCATTTCGTAAAACTATCAGCAAGGTCTTCAAAAACATTAAAGGATTATCACCAATGATGGTCATTGGACCAGCAGAAGTGGTTAAACAGAAATATGATCTCTTGATCGTAGATGAAGGCCATCGCTTACGCCAATGGAAAAATCTTGCCGCTTATTATGGTACATTTCGTAAAGTATCACAGCAATTGGGTTTAGATGAATTAACCTGTACGGAGTTGGATTGGGTGCAGTTGCAGTCCGATAAATCTATTATTTTTTATGACGAGTTCCAGTCCGTAAAGCCATCTGATGCGGATAAGCAACGTTTTCTCGATTTGCAGGCATTAGAAAGTACACGGATTGAACGTTTGCGCTCTCAGTTCCGAGTAAAAGGAGGAGCACATTATATGGAGTTTGTACATCAGCTCTTCTCAGATAACAATGCACTATCACCAAAACCTTTTGAAAGCGTGCAATACGATTTTCAGTTATTTGATGATCTGGATGCCATGGTCAAGGAGATTAAGCGTAAGGATGATTCTGAAGGCCTGTGTCGTATGGTCGCAGGTTTCGCCTGGGATTGGATCTCCAAGAAAGACAAGTCACTTTACGACATTGTTATTGGCAATAATGAGTTGCGCTGGAATAGTACCGATGTTGATTGGGTTAACTCTGTCAATGCAATTCATGAAGTAGGCTGCATTCATACCACACAAGGCTATGATCTCAACTTTACAGGTCTTATTATCGGTCCAGAATTGGATTACGATTTCGATACGAATGCTTTTGTTGTATATAAAGATCGATATAAAGACAAAAATGGTAAGAACTCGATTAATGATCCATTAGTTCTTAAAAATTATATCCTCAATATTTATCGTACCATCCTGTTTCGAGGTATTCAGGGAAGTTATGTGTACGTCTGTAATGACAATCTAAGAAAGTATCTGGCACAGTACATTAAAAGGCAGTCTATAGCGGACAAAAGAGAAATAGTATATAGCATTACCGATACCCAATCTGAAAATTCAGTTCCATACTATGACCTTGAGATTGCAGCAGGGAGTTTCTCTGAGCTCCAACAAGCAGAAAACACTCGTTATATTCAGGTAAATGGAATCACAGTAGATCCAGCGAGTTATTTTGCATGTAAAGTCGTGGGGGAGTCTATGAACAAGATTATCTCGAATGGCGCTATATGTCTATTCGAGAAATATCAAGGCGGTTCCCGCAATGGATTGATCTGTTTAGTTGAGTCCAATGATTTTGTTGATCGGGAATTTGGATCCAACTACACGATAAAAGAATATAGCAGCAAGAAAACCATCAGTGAAGAGGGTTGGGAGCATCAAGAGATTACGCTTTTACCAAAATCTACCGATACATCTTATGAGCCAATTGTATTAAGAGATGAAGAGCTGTTAGATTTGAAAGTGATCGGAGTGTTTAAGAAGGTGCTAATATAGGACTTTAAAAAAGTAAAGTCATAGTTTCTGAAAAGGTTAACTTACAGGAACTATGACCAAATTAATTATAAATAAAGCAGATTTATTAAATATAGCCTTTTCCAATTCTTAATCACACATGCTTCTATCTACATAGGTTTTCCCTCCATTACCATTAATGTAGTAACACCCACCACGTGGACCTCTGATATATGATCTGGCTGAAGAATTTCTTTGTTTCTTAGAAGATTTTTCTTTCAAATTGGAGTTACCAGTTCCAGAAGATAGTTTATTTATAGATGATGAATTAGATTTTACATACTCCCATGTTCCATCCGATTTTAAAATCACCTTCTGACCACTAGCTGTAGTAGCATACTGGCTTTGACCAAATAAAGTCACTACAATTAGCGATAGTGTGAATATTAAAATTAGATTTTTTATCATGCTATTATTATTGATGTTAAATCATATTACTAACTAATTTATTGACGGTACTAATCTAAATTTTTGTTACCAGAATGAGTTCTAATAATATGTTCTGTAGCCGCTTTTAATGATTTACGGGTTAGAATAGGGTGATGCCCCGCATGAGTAAAAAACTCAACTTCATTATCAATTTTTGAATACCAAACTTTACCTACATCTGTTTTAGTCAAAGTATCTGGCTTCATGATTTTCTCAAAATTATTAAGCTTATCCTCATTTAAACCTATGATCTGGTTGGATTGTGTATTATCCCTACAATCTACCTTTATATACTTAATCCCATTCCAGCACATACACTCCTTATTTATAAATGAAAATATGGCGATTGTAATAATAACCAATATTAAACCTCCATATGGATAATTTGCTTTGTTCCTGAAAAAAGTTTTACCCTTTATAGTATTTGGTTTAGAAACTGCTATAGTATTAACTCCTCCAGATCCATCGCTAGAAGTTGATAGTTTATTATCCCCATTTGATTCTCCATAAAGACCTTTAATCCTAAATAAATTGTCTCCTGATAGTGGTGTATCTTCAGCTTTTCCATTATCAACATTACTATATTTTCTCTGATCTTTTATGATTGGTGAATCTTTATCGATAGGTTGGTTACTTACCAGATTAGATACTGTATCAACAATATCTATAGTTTTCCCTCCCATATCCCTGTTATGTATTACCAGAGTATCTGGATTAATTAATTCTTCTTCACGTTTTATTTCACCTTCTGGGGAAATAGCCGTTTCTTCACAATCTTTATTTTCTTCAGAAATACCAGGTCCATCTACTTGCTCAATTTGTTGTGTATCGTCATCTCCTTCATACAAGATTAATTCATCTGAGTCGCCGGATATGTTTGTTTCTATCCAATCTGCACTTTTATAAGGCCGTTTTGGAAAATCGATTAAAATAGCGACCATTTTGACGATTCTTTCACTAGGTTTTAGCGTTTCACCTATGATAAAATTTTGTAAAGATCTAAGTTTACTTAGGTCAGCATTATTGATAGCAGTTTCTATACTTTCATCTTTATTTGGACGAGAAAAATAATTTTTAAAGACGTTAATATCATCCTGAGACAATTGCTCATGTAAGCGTATCAAACTATACTCCCGCAAGTTTGCAGGTGATGGCGTATTTAACTCATCAGGTAATACTTCAAGAGATTTTTTTTCCAAGTAAGCCTCTCTTACAGCTTTTTTAAATTTATCGAACGTAGACATCCTTGCAAAAATAAATCAATTATCCAATCGGTAATTACGGAAAACCATAATCAAAACATCTTTAAATTCTTGCCTTATGCACCGGAAATATCGGAAATATATCGGTAATCCCAGTAATATATCAGTAATAGCAGTAATGTCGGAAACGATTGGTGTATAGCTTTTTAACCGCTATACCTTTGTTTTCGAAGTCAGATGATAGATTGATTAGTTTATGAGACTAAGATACTAAATAGATTTCACAATGAGAAGATCTCACGGTAGTCGTTAGCCGGTTTGGGAAGCAGCTTTTGCCTCCCGTGAGTGACACTCTTACTTCCCAAAAAATTCAGAAGGCCTTCTGAAAACGCATGTAGTAATCCTATGCACGGAGCATATGGAACTACCAAGTTTTTACATTCTAATTTTTTGAATCATGTGGAGTTTAATATTATATTTTTTATTCGGAATAGGTCAACCAAGTAGTTCACAACCAGCACAAGGTAATCCTACAATGCAAACATCCGGTTATGATGACCCTGATGATGGTGATGGTGGAGATAAAGGAAATATCAGACCATAATAAATGAGATCAGGAGTAGAATTTGTCTACTCCTGATTTTCAATACTTAAAATTGTATTTTAAACTAATATTTGATACATTCGGTTAAAAATTTGGCCGTGCACAAAATATCAATTATTCTCTTTTTACTATTTGGATTTTTATTTTCATGTTCAAAAGTTGAGCAAGAAAGATCAATACCCAGTCTGAAGACAAATGCGTATTATGAAAAAGCTATTCTTCTATTAAATGCTGGAAAAATAGATAGTTCTTTTTTATATTTTGAAAAAGCTAAGCAGCAATTCCTTTTAGTGAAAGACAGTTTTAATGTTGCACGTAGTCTAATTAATATGGGAATCAACCAATACGAAGGGGGGGATTTTTTTGGAGCCCAAGAGACATCTTTGGAAGCAACTAAATATTTAGATTCAAAAAATTTAGCTCATCATTATGTTTTGTGTTATTTATATAATACAATTGGCAATTCTGCTGATGAGATGCAACAATATGATCAAGCTATTTCTTATTACAAGCTAGCTATTCAATATTCAACTAATGAAGCAAGTAATCTTTTATGCAAAAATAATTTAGCTGTATGTTTGAGAAACGTGAAGCGTTATGATGAATCCATTAAATTATCTGAAGAAATCCTTGTCAAAGCCCCTAAAGGAAGTTCAGACTACGCCAAGTTTTTAAATAATTTGGCAAAAACCCAATGGGCGTCTAGTCATTCTTATAATCCAATCCCTGCCTACCATACAGCTTTAAATATACGGTTAAAAGAAAATGATCTATGGGGGCAAAACTCAAGTTATGCAACACTTTCTAAATACTATGAAGGTAGAGATATGGATTCATCCATATATTATCTGAGTAAGCAATATGAGATCGCTAAAAAAATTAAAAGTGCTGATGATCAACTCAACGCATTAAGAGGTTTGGTCCAAATAAACCTTATTTACTCTCAGCGCTATCTTAAAACTTATCTTACCTTAAACGACAGTCTTCAAAATGCAAGAACATTAGCTAAGAACCAGTTTGCTTTAATTCGTTATGAATCCGAAAAGAGCAAAGCACAGAATTTAGTATTGGAAAAAGAGAATGAAAAAAAGGAATCACATTTACTAATTCAGCGTATTGGTATAGGATTTCTCCTGTTTTCAATTGTTCTTGGAGTCTTTTGGTACAAAAAACGTAAACAGCGACTTGAACTTGAAGCACAAAACAAGATCAAACAAAACCAGCTTCATCTTTCGAAGAAGATCCACGATGTTGTGGCCAATGGAATTTATCGTGTTATGACTGAAATCGAGTATAAAGAAGATATTGATCGAGAAGGTGTATTGGATAAACTAGATGATATGTACCAAAAATCACGGGATATCTCACATGATGTAGAAGAGCAGACTGTAACCGAGGCTTCTTATAGTGAAAAACTGTCAGATTTACTCAAATCATTTGCAAGTGATCACCGTCGCGTCCTTATTGCCGGAAATGAACCAGATCTATGGACACGACTAAATAAAAGGACCAAGGAAGAGGTTAGTCATGTCCTGCAGGAATTAATGGTCAATATGAAAAAACACAGTCAAGCAGATCAAGTTGTTATTCGTTTTGAAAACCAGGGTAATCAGTTAGAAATTTTTTATAAAGATAATGGGATTGGTTTAGCAGATTCAAAAACATATGGAAAAGGTCTATCTAATATGGTTTCCCGTATCGAAGGTATTGGTGGTGAAATTATCTTTGTCAAAGAAGAGGGGAAGGGGCTTAGTGTGAAAATCAATATACCCATATTATAAAAAACGATAATGTATGTTTAAAAAAGTACTCATTGCCGAAGATCACGAGATGACCAATATTTCAGTACAGAAAACACTTAAAGATCTTGGTGTCGAAGATGTCAAGTACGTTCATTATTGCGATCATGCATTGACCTGGATAAATAATGCGCTTCGCGATAAGGATCCATATGATTTGATTATTACTGATATCGAATTTGAAGATGATGAAAGTCCACAGCAATTAAAAGATGGCTTATCACTGATTAAAGCGATTAAGATGGTGCAACCTGATATTAAGGTCATATTATTCACAGCAAAAGATCGAACTAGTAAGATAAGTGAGATGTTTAAGTTAAATGAAATTGATGGCATGGTCCGTAAAGCGCGACATGACGGGCGACATTTACGCGAAGCACTTCAGATTGTATATAATAATAAAACCTATCAATCGCCAGATGTAAAAAAAGTTATTCAAGAGCGCAACTCGCATGAGTTTACACAATTTGATCTACACATCATTCGGTTATTATACGAAGGGATATCTCAAAAAGACATGCCACTTTATTTACAGCAACGAGAAGTTATTCCATCCAGTTTGAGCAGTATTGAGAAACGACTCAATATCATGAAAGATGTGCTTAATTTTACTAAAAATGAACAGTTAGTTGCTCATTGCAAAGAGATCGGTATTATTTAAAATAAAATAGTACATGTTATAGTTTTTCGCGAAAAACAGATACGTAACTGCACATCATGTAATTAAATTTAGTAATTATAAACCTAATATTTGGCTATCCTTGGGTAGCCTTTTTTATTTCCATTCAAATAAATTATTTTTTCGCTTGCTATCTGTCGTGAAGAGTTTTTTAATGCTTTTTATTAATCTTTTTGTCAATTATTTCAATTTACAACACCATTTTTATAATAGTTTTAGTTACGGGAAACCGTATCATTTTAGATCCGGTTATTGATAATTTTGGATCGATGTTATTAAACCATCAGAAAAGTTATTTTAACCATATTAACTAAGAACACTTATGAATTCAGATCATTTGATCCAAGATACACTGTCGGATAGCAGGGGTATCAATGAACGTGTTAGGCAGGAGCTTTCTAAAGCCAAAACCGAGGTATTGATTGCAATGGCATGGTTTACCGATAATGAACTATTTGCCACAGTCCAAGGCTGTCTTGATCGACAAGTGAAAGTTCTTATCATTATATCAGACCAGCCAGATAATGAAAAATTAGATTTTTCCTTATTAGAGAAACACGGCGCTGAGGTGACCAAGGTCAAGAATGTAGGCTGGGGAATGATGAATCAAAAATTCTGTGTTATTGATCAAAATGTGGTTATTACAGGTTCTTATAATTGGAGCAATAATTCGAAGAACAATCATGTAAGCGTTATCATTACAAATTATTCAAAAACGGTAACCGAACATATTGAAACATTTCATCAAATTCGTTCCAGAGCTATCAGGATCAATAATGGTGAACTGTTAGAAGATATTATACAATCAGAAAAAAAAGAAAACTCTGTAACAGTGAAAACAGAACCGCAAACTATAATTTATTCCCAACCTGTTCAAGAACTTAATTTTCAGCAACAATCGCTTAAGGAGTATAAAGATGTATTAGATAATATTATCGCATCAGAAGTTGGAGCTTTTGATAAGGACTTAGTAAAGCTTAGTGGATACAATCGTGCCTATGAGAACAGTGGCGACCATCAAATCCTTCATCAAGCAATGGATAGTTTGTATTCTAACTTTATCAATGAAATTGACGTCATTGCCGAAAAGAAAGAACGTTTGAAAGTAAGAATAGATGAACAGCAAAAGCTAAGTTCAACGAATATGGAATTTAAGACGGAGCATGAGATCGAAAAGATAAAAAACAATGCTACAATTGACAAGCAGAATTTAGATTCGGATATTAATGCATTGACGAGTAAAATCGAAGAAAAGCGTCTGCAGATAACTTCAAACAATACGACAAAGATTCCTTTTATAGAAAGTAAGATTTCATCCTTGAAACAAAAGATTAAGGAGCTGGAGATCGAATTTGTAAAACCCGCTATGAACAAGCCTATCATGTTTATTTTGGGGGGTATTACCTTGCTACTCGCATTATATATATTTGTCTTTTATTCTTCAGTAGCTTATATTTTTATTTTCTCAAAAGAGGAAATAAAAGAATTGACGCTTTTAGGATCAGCGAGTACTGAATCGCCAGAAGTATTTAATCCTAAAGCTATTTCTAAAATATGGACTAAGGGTTTTGGAGGTATCTTATTTCTCATTTTATTTGTTTCAATTCCTTTATCCTTAGGTATGTATAAGGTTTTTAATGATTTATTTGTTCAAAAAGGAAAGCACGACGATCAAAAGCCAAGTTTCATTAGAAAGGTTAAAAGCTTATTTATAGATAACATAGGGATGATTTTAATTATTGTAGTAGATGTTTTTATTGCCTATAAAGTCTCTAAAAATATTAATGATATTGAATTTCAAACAAATCAGATTGACGAAAAGCTACAACTCTCCGGTATTCTCCAGGACAGTAATTTTTGGTTGGTATTTGTGCTTGGGGCATTAGGTGTTTTTCTTTTCAGCTTCTTTTTTGAAAAATTTATGAATCAAATAAACGAGCGCAATCTTTCATTTCAGCAACAAAAAAGCAAACATATTGCACAAAGTCATCAAGCCGAAATCGAAGAATATCAAGAACAGATTAATAAAATTCAATTGGAGAATGATGCATTTCAAGCTGAGCTTGTTACTTTGCAGGTTAATAAAGAAGAAAAGATCAGTCATATACAACACATACCTATCCAACAAAATGAAAGGATAGGTACACTACAACAGCAGTTACTTACATTTAAGGAGCGGATCAGCAATATTGGACAAATTTACAAAAGTCAGATTGACAATGATAAATTGCCCATCTCTAAAGCTGAAATGGAAAATCGGGTCAATATTTACATGGAAGGGTGGAGCAAATACCTATATGAAGTCTACGCAATCTTAAAAGCAGAAACAAAAACCCGCGAGGCAGTTAGAGAGTGTGAGGCATGGCTTTCCCATTTAGGATTACAATCTGACGTCAAACATGAACTTTTCCAAGATACCCCAGCTTTCAATAACTAATAATTATGTATATGAATATAAAACATATATTGCCATTGGTAGTGTTACCATTTTTAGTGGCTTGCAGTGGTGGTGATAAAACTGCCAAAAAAGAGGTGATGATTAAAGATTATAATATTATTATCGCACCAGACTTGTCAAATCGGATCAATATGATGAAATATCCTAAACCTCTCCACGATACCTTACTGATACGGGAGGTTATTGATCATGCTGACGATCTTTTGAAATTAAATGATCGGAGCTCCGGTCAGTCAGATATTTACAAAATTGATTTTATAAATAGAGGGATTTTAAACAGCTCGTCGTTTGATCCCAAAAAGATGACAATCGATTTTAGTCAGTTTGGAAGCAAGCAATTGGATAGATCTAATTATATCCGTAAAGAACTGAATTCGGATAAACAAGAATTTGCAGATGAAGTCAATCGCGTTTACGATTATTCATTACAGAACCAAACAGGGGCTGATGTTTGGAATTATTTTAACGAAACCATTAAAACCTCTTTGGTAGATGTATCCCCTCAATTTTTAAATGAAACCACTAATGCAATCGTCAATAAGAAGAATACCAATGTTGTATTGCTTTTAACGGACGGATACATTGAAAGCGCTAATCAAGGTAAGGGGTATAAGTTAGGGCCGGAAATGATCGAAAAAATACGTAAAGCATTTAATGCTAGTGGTAAGTCAGAGTTGCAGGAGTTTATAGCACAAGATTCATCTTACGCGATAAATAAGACCAACTTTAATCTCAAGGACGCTAACATATTTATTGCAGAAATGGTAGATCGTTCTCTCGATAAATATGGAGTTTCAAAGGTACAGCCAACCGATTTTCAGATTATTAAGGTTATCTGGGAAAAGTGGTTGAAAGATAGCGGAGCTTCCAATGTAAAGGTTATTCAGGCGGTCAATACAAAACAACAGTTTTACAAAGAGTTTGAACAATTTCTTAAAACATTGTAGTTCATTAAGCTTAATATTATGAATAAATGGACTAATGTCGCTGTAAAGCTTGTTATAATTGCACTGTTCTTTCTTATTGTATTTCTCATGAGCTGTGTTCACTCAGAACAAACATTCAAATCTGAGGGTTTTATGTCAACAAGCAGTCTGCCACATGAATCTTATGTAAATGTCTATAAAGTGATAGATGGTGATACCTTTTGGGGAAAAAATAGATCCGGTAAAAATGTTAAAATTAGACTGATTGGTATAGATGCTCCAGAAGAAAGAAGTGCCTTTAAGAAAAAGAAACATCCCTTTGGTAAAGTCGCAAAGAGTCATCTTGACAGTTTGATCCTTAATAAGGAAATTAGGTTGGAATTTGATGTTGATTCCCTTGATCGTTTTGGTAGAACATTGGCATATGCCTATCTTGATCATGTCTTTATCAATGAAGAATTAATTAAGAATGGTTATGCGGTTTTAATGACGATCCCCCCTAATATACGTTTTGAATCCCAATTTGTTCGAGATCAAAATTATGCAAAATCAAATCATCTAGGGCTTTGGAAATTATACGATAATCCAGTATTTGACTAATAATTTTTTATGTCCAACTATTAAATTAGGCTACACGAACCTAATTCAGTAGTTGGACATACTATTAAACATCATTTTCATTACTCATAGTTCTGAAGAGCATCAGTGATCTCCTGTCTATAGTTATAGATTTCATCTAATGAATTTAAGAGTTTTTTTACTCCTTTGTCTTTCCCTTCATGGAAGACCTCCAGATACTTGTTTGCAGAATTAAAGTGCAACCTAGCTAAAGGTTTCCGATTATTATCGTCCAGCAAAATTCCAAAATAAGACTTTGTGTCTCTAAAAGCAATGCGCAAAGCTGGTATATGCTCCCTCAGAATTGCTTTTACGATCTGAGAACCTTCGATTTCTTCGTCAGAGGTTATGATTTTAGATTCATTTCCGGTGTTTTCATCAATAGGTTCAATTTCCGTTATTGTTTTCTGAGGGATTGTGTCGTTAATACTTAGAGCAGTTTTTAATCTCGAATTAATAGATTCGTTAATAGATGACGATAATGCTTTTTTCGTATATTCTTTAAAAGCAGCCATTCTTGAAGCGATTAGAGGCTTATCAAAGAAACGATTGACCAATAACTTAACCAATTCATCAGAAGGCTCCTGGATCTCTTTTTCAAACTCCTTTCTAATTGCTTTAATATATTTTAAACCTTCAGCAGAATCCAATATCCCTTCAAGATGATAACCATTCTTGGTGAATTTTTCCAAGATTTTAATATTGGAGTCTTTGAGATTAGAGAGGTCTAAAGTAAAAAATGGTTTCTCATCCATTATATTTGGCTTCTCTAAGTCTGCATAAAAATTGTAAATATGACCATTTGTTAAAACGCCAAATCTTGCTTTTGACACATGAAAATAACGATGGAATTGTGAGTTATGTGCGTCAGCAGTTTCCTTCCAATGCTTACATTCTATAATCAGTATAGGCTCATTATCTTTCTTTATGACATAATCTACCTTTTCCCCCTTTTTAGTACCTATATCACAGATAAATTCAGGTATTACTTCCGTCGGGTTAAAGATATCATAGCCCAATATCTGAATAAAGGGCATAACAAAGGCATTTTTAGTAGCCTCTTCAGTACTTATTTGTTCCTTTGGGTTTCCGACACGTTGGTGTAGCTGCTCTAGTTTGAGTAATAGGTCATTTTCCATACTATTTATAATGATTGATTTATAGCCAAATTTAAAAAGGAATTAGAAGTAAGTGTTACGGTTAGCCGTAATAGATTCACGACTTCAGCATATAGTTTTGTGTTCAATTATTAACTAAAAAATATTTAACGAAACATTATTATGGCTTGGAATTTCAGAAGACGTGTAAAAATTATACCTGGTGTTCATCTTAATTTTAGTAAGAATGGTATTTCAACCTCAATCGGAGTAAAAGGGGCTAGTATCACATTAGGAAAATCTGGAACCTATCTCAACACCGGTATACCAGGATTGGGTTTATACAATAGACAGAAACTTGTTAATGGTGATTCACCATCATTTGAATCTCCGATTTCTCCACAACAATTAGAACCATACGATTCTAAATACGATAATATCTTTAGTGCAGCTATTCATGAAATTACTAGTCAAGATATGCAGGGGATAAAAGAAGCCATATTACTAGCACGGGAGCAGCGTTTATCATTGGAAAAAGATATTTCCAAAATTAGAATAGCCCTAACGGTTAGCAAAATCAAAAAAGCTATGAGTTATTTGCTGGTTTATGGATTGATCAATAAATCTATTCCAGAGCAAATAGACAATGATTTAAAAACTCAAAGAGAAGCACTCAAACAAACAAAAGAGCAGAAAGAAGCATCATATGTCAATTTAGAAGTAGATTTTGATACCGAATCGAAATTTAAATATGAAGAACTTGTCAATACATTTATCGAACTAACAAGAAGTCGTAAAATATGGGACGTAACAAGTGCACACTTTGAAGACCGTCGCATTACCCGTTCTTCGGCAAGTACGATTGTAAAGCGCAATACTGTTTCTTTTGGGTTGAAGTCAATACCTGAATTTAAATCTGATGTACAAGCATTATTCTTACAAAACGCAAACGGTGCCGATCTCTATATCTATCCTAATTTTATCGTGATGTATAGCAAAAACAAAGACTTTGCAGTTATAGGGTTAGATGAAATAAGCATGGAGCAGAATTATGTAAGATTTACAGAAACTCAGGGCGTACCTGCAGATACAAAAATCATTGAGCAAACCTGGGCTAAGGTTAATAAAAATGGCAGTCGAGACAAGCGGTTTAAGGGGAATTATCAAATTCCAGTTGTGAGATACGGAGAGTTAAAATTAAAAACGACAACAGGAGTTCATGAAGAGTATCAATTTAGTAATTACGAAGCAACTGCAGCTTTTGGACAAGCTTTTAGAGAATATCAGCAATCTATTAAACAATTGGCTTAGATCTGGAAAAACTAAATATAAGTATACGAGGATCTGCCTCTTTGATCTACCCACTTACGGTATGCCGTAAACATGGAGTACAAATCCTGATTAGCTTTGTTTCAATATGTTCGTTCATAGTGGATTGACATTATAAATTATATATAAATATTAATATGAAGAAATTTTTACTATTTATTTTATTACCGTTTTTATTTGCTTGTAGTAAAGAGAATTCAACAGAAGATGTTTACGGATATGAAGTGGAATGCGAACAATGTCATATCAATTACCTTGATGCAAATGAGAGAGTGGTGTCTCTTAAGGGACAAAGTAAGCGTTGGAAGATTGATTTCCCGAATGCTGTCGTCTACGAACTAGATGTGACTGCACAAACTTTAGTGAGTAACACAAATAATATGCATGTATATATTACTAAAAATGGTTCTCGTATTTCATCTCATTCAGGATTAACTGAAGCTACTACAAGTTATACTGTCTCTTCTCGTGGTGGTGGCGGAGGAACAACTGCTTCTGGCTATTGCGGAGCGCCTACTAAAAAAGGAGGATCGTGCACTAGAAAAGTTGCGGGTGGTGGTAGATGTTGGCAGCATAAATAAGTTATTTAATCATTCACAATTAATTATAAAATTATGGCAACTAAACATGAAGTTAAATGCATTAAGAAAACAAATCGTACAAGTGCATACGAAAGGATTGAATTTATTGGTGGGATAAATCATGATGGGGGAAGGTGGAAACTCTCACAGGAGGCAGCTATTGAGGGAATTGAAAATGGCACATGGGATTTTTTCGTTAAGAAAGACGGGGTATCGGTTGATGTAATTGTCGCTATTAGCGCATATGGCAATAAGTATCTAAAAACAAAGAATGATGGTGAGCAACCAAATAATTTATTGAGTTTACCAGAATGTCCGTAAAATCAGGTTTTTAATATTATTATCCGAATTTTTTAACATAAAAACAGTATTCTATTTCTTTACTCAAGTGAGGGAGTAGAATACTATTTATCTTATTGCCAATCCGTTTCACTGTGTACCCATTTAAGAAAATACATGTATTTGATCCTCATCGTCTGATAAGAAATTTTTCATACATTGAATGTGGCTTAAAAAAGGTCTATAAAACAAAAGACACGCCCTGGGACGCTGTTCTTATGGGTAGCGTGGCGTGTACTGTTAGTACAAAGATAAGCATCCATTAACTATTTTAGCCAAAAGGCATAAAATCAGTTGATGATATGGTTTTTAAGAATAATAGTGCTTTTCAATAAGTTTTTATTCACATTTGTTTCTTAAGAAAGAGGAAAAAAAATAAATTATATTTGAGCATATAAACTAAATATTCGACAGATTATTTAATTTTGATTAATAAACTTAAAAGGGGGAATATGACCTATTTGAATACACTAAAATATTGGCGCAACTCATTAGCAGACGCCAGTCGACCAGCGATTAAATTGAAGGAGGGCAAAGTTTCCTACTACTTTGCAGAGTTACCTGATGTAAATTTACAGTTGGGACGTGTAGATGATAAGTTGGCTGCACAAATAATTTCTGTAGAGAGTCTGAAAGTAAATAATCAGAAGGGTATAAAAGAGGAAAAAGATGCGGATTGGATTCAGTTAAAACAAGTCTCTGTCCTTATCAGTCCATTTCTTATCAACAGTAAATTTGCACATAATAAAAGCATTCAGGATGAAAATTTTATGATGCCTTTTTTAATTCGAGCAAATTTGAAACTTAATGGCGAATTATCCATTCCCGATGCACCCGCTCCATATATTTGCCGAGATTATTTAGAGCCACTGCCTCCTCAATCAATTGATTATCTTTTCGCAAATATTAATGACGTTGATAAAATATTCTCAGATGAATTCGTAGGTACAGAATGGAATCAATATTACCATCATCTTACACGACAGTTTACATCAATTACAGGCCAATCGATTGAAACATACGTGCCATTGGACTATGAGAAAATTGAAAGAATTACAATAATCGTCGACGAATCAATTCAAATGGCTGCAGATGGAATTATAAAATTGTATGACCATTTAATCCACCTGAATAAAGATAAGTTATCACTTTTAGGAAATCTTATTCAACCTAAAGGACGCGAAGTTCGACCACTAATACCTTATAAAGATTTTGTTCAAGAAAATACAAAACACTTAGGACAAATGGGGTATGAATATCCGCTGTCGATAACGCAAAGACAGAGTCTGTATGAAATCAATAAAATGCAAGAAGGAGAGATTCTCGCTATCAATGGACCTCCTGGTACAGGAAAAACAACGTTATTACAAAGTGTAATTGCTAATGAAGTTGTTAAGTCTGCCATTAAAGGAGAGGAACCTACAGTAATTTTAGCTTGTTCAACCAACAATCAAGCTGTAACAAATATTGTCGATAGTTTTCAAAATGTAAAGGTTAGATCTGGTCTTTTATATAAACGATGGATTCCTGCAATATCAAGCTTTGCATTATTTCTTCCAAGTGCATCCAAAGTAGTTGAAGATGATATTCCTTATCTAAAAATGAAAGATGGAATCAATACTAAAATTGAGAATCAACCCTTCTTGAATAAGGCTAAAAGTTCTTTTCTTGATTGCTTTCATGAATCATTTCCTGATGACAAGAAGAATGATATTGCGGAAGTAGCTATGTTTTTAAGAGAAAAACTGATCAGCCATCAAAGTAATTTGAAACTTGGAGCCGATTATTGGAAGTCTTATTTATCAATCGAAAGCGAACTGCGCCAACTTCATTATCAAAAAGATATTCAGCTGGAAGATGTTTATTTTACCAGTAAAATAAATGATGTCAAACAACATCTTACGGCATTTGAAAGACAAAAGAACGATTATTTTTTTAAGGAACCTTGGTGGATCAAGATTTTTTGTTTTTTACCTTTTATAGGAAGAATACGTGAACAGCAATTAAAAAGCCTATTCCGTGAATTTAATTTTGATTTAACTGCGATTAATCTGCGCAAAATTGATGCAATAGATCTATTTTTTGAATCCAAATTTAACTTAATTAAGCAGATAGAGAAAAAATGTATTGAATGGGACAACTGGAAAAATAAAAATACTATTCGTGCCAATCCACCACAAACAGAAAAGGTATATCAGGAAATTGGAAATGAAAAAGAAAATTATTTTTTCAATGAACTTGAAACGGACATAAAAAATGATATGTTCTTTTTAGCTACCCACTATTGGGAAGCTCGCTGGTTGATTGAAATGCAAGAAGCCCTCATTGAAAATAATTACTGGAAATCCATAGGTCCACTTGCACTGCGAAAGTGGAGAAGGTTCAGCATGTTATTTCCATGTTTTGTTTCTACTTTTTATATGGCACCTAAGTATTTTCAAAAATTGAAATTTGCTGACCAAGATGCTGGTGGAAAAAGCAAATGGGATAGTGAACCGTTGGTGGCTGCTATAGATTATTTAATAGTAGATGAGTCAGGTCAGGTTACACCAGAAGTCGGTGCGGCCACGTTTAGTTTAGCAAAAAAAGCAATCGTTGTTGGAGATACCTTACAGATTGATCCCGTTTGGAGTGTTACTAAATTAGTAGATAAGGCAAATTATTATAAACATGATTTAGCTCAAATAGATGAAGATTATTTTGCGGCAAGTGATTTAGGTTTCCTCTGTAGTACAGGTTCAGTTATGAAACTAGCACAGAAATCCTCACCACATCACGAGAAGAAAACCTTATCAAAAGGGTTATGGCTTACAGAACATAGACGCTGTTACAATGAAATCATAGACTATTGCAATGTTCTCGCATATAAAGGATTATTGTTGCCCAAAAAAGGTAAAGCTCCAAAAGATTTAGTTGTAGCCCCTATGTCTTTCATTCATCACAATTATGAGACAGACCCGTCTGCTGTAAGTAAATCAAATAGAGGTGAAGCTAAGGAAATCGCAACATGGATCAAGCAGAACGAGCTGCGAATTATTGATTACTACCAAGAACAAGAAAATAAAGCTGCAGTTAAAGAAAACAGACAAGCCAAGCAGTTAATTCTGGGAGATCTTATTGCTATTGTAACCCCATTTGCACTGCAGAAGTCTGTTTTAAAATCAGTATTGCAAAGCTCTGGTGTGTCAATGAAAAATTTAACGATAGGAACAGTTCATGCATTGCAAGGAGCTGAAAGATCAATCATTATTTTCTCGTCAGTTTATGGGCCAAATATGGCAAGCTCAAGCTTCTTTTATGATATGGGACCTAATATGCTTAACGTTGCCGTTTCCAGAGCTAAAGATTCTTTTATCATGTTCGGTCATGAAGGTCTCTACAAAAATAGTTCTAGCATGAAACCGTCAAATGTATTATATAACCATATTGAAAATAATTAATGTTAGGCAAACCTAATTCAAGGTCGCCTTGATCTATGTTTCAAACCTGATTTGTATTCATTAAGTACTGATGTGTTACGACAGATTAATGGGCGGTGAGGCCTTCGAAGTAGATAGGATGATGCCCAAAAATAAGATCACCTGCAGAAAGAGGTTGTTCTACAAGTGATCTTATTTTTTGTTTAATTACCGGATTCCTTGTTTGGTGGTGTCGTTCTTAATACGTTAATAACGACAAAAGATATGTTATTAATTCGTTTTAAATCACTCTACAACATATTATTACTAACTTCCTGTTAAGCCAGTAACAAATGTGTCCACAAATCCTATAATCTTATTTAAGATTCTATCACCGATTTCTTTAGATTTTAAAACACTAGGCCTTCCTTCAATTCGAAGGTCTAAAATTTCTCTTCTTAATGGCTCTCGCTCCGTGAATAGATAGTTTTCTATAAGTTTTTCAGTTTTTTCTTCAGATAGTTTTTCAGTTTCTATTAAAGTGTCGAGTGCTTTTTCTTGCTCTTTGTTCCAGAATTTTTCAAATTCATCAGTAATATTATCCGTATCACTAATGTTTGGTAAGCTTTCTAGAATAAATTTTTCAATTAAATCCCTTTTACTTCTCAATGATACTTCAGTATTTAATAGGTTGAATATTTCTTTTTCAATACTTTCTTTGTCCTTATGAGTTTGCTTTGATTTAAATTTTATCAATAACTGTAGAATATAGGTGACATTGATCGTGTCTCGCCTTATCAATTCCAACTCAAAGTCTATATCATTTAAAATTGATGTTTTTTCTGTGCCCGTATTAGTTGCAAGTGTATCTTTTAAATCTAAATACTTACTTGTAAAATCTGCAAATAACTGTTCTTCTATTTGTAGGTCTTCCCATGTGAATTCGGTGTAATGACTCATTTTTTTATGCAATCGCATCAACGCACGAAAAGTTAAGATAGATTGTAATTTATCATCTTCTGAGTAAAGATTATCTACCTCATGTACTTCAGGAGTTAGTTCAAATAATGTCTTACTTACTTCATTGAATTTCTCAACATAATTTTCATATGGCTCGACAATGATTTCATCTATAGCTTCCTTATTGCTAAATAGAGCAATAGCTTGATCTGTTTTCTCTTTCAAATTTCGAAAGCAAACGATATTACCTTGAGTTTTATTTTTATCGAGAATACGGTTAGTACGACTAAATGCCTGTATTAGTCCGTGATATTTTAAGTTCTTATCAACATACAAAGTGTTGAGGTTTTTGCTATCAAAACCAGTGAGAAACATATTAGCCACTAATAAGATATCTGTTTCATGTTTAGGATGTTTTGATTTCCGAGCAACAGCATTGTAATAATTGTAAAATCCTTCATTATCTCTAATGTCATGTTTTTCGTTAAACATTTCATTGAAATCTTGTACATAAGTTTCTAATAATTCTCGTCGATGAGGCGTATAACTGCTTTCGTATTCCATATGTTCCTCTGCGGCCATATTTTGATGAGTAATAATCCGTTCTGGTATTTCATCCTCATTTTGTGCGAAACTAAAAATAGTTGCTATTTTTAAATTGTGTTCCCCATTTAACTTTCTACGTTTCAAAATCTCGTAATACGCAATAACTGCATCAATGTCTTGCACACACATCATTGCACAGAACTTTCTGTTCTGTGTTTTTTGATCGTGATGCTGAATGATGTAATCAATAATTGCTTCTTTACGTTCAGGTGCTTCATAAACTTCAGACTCATTGATTTGTTCTACTTTCAAATCAATGATATGGTCTTTCTTTTTGAAAGTTTGAATATATTCTATTGAAAATTTCAATACATTTTCATCGCGTATTGCATCAGTGATTACATATTTATGTAAGCATTTTCCAAATAAACTTGCGGTCGTTTTTTCTCCATCGGCATTTTCAGCTAAAATGGGCGTTCCAGTAAAACCAAACAGTTGAATATTGGAGAAATAACCAACAATATTTTTATGAGTATCTCCAAATTGTGAACGATGGCATTCATCAAAAATAAAAACCATTCGCTCATTTTGAATAGGTTTCATTTTTAGTAAATTCTTTCTTAAAATCGTATTGTTTAATTTTTGAATAGTAGTTACGATTATCTTGACATTAGGATCATTGAATTTTCGGATAAGGTCATCCGTATTCGTCGCAGAGCTAACTGAACCTTTACTAAAATTGTCATATTCCTTATTTGTTTGGTAATCTAAATCTTTTCTGTCTACTACAAATACAACTTTTTTAATAGAAGGTATATTAGACAAAATCTGGCTAGCCTTAAAACTTGTCAAGGTTTTTCCACTTCCCGTCGTATGCCATATATACCCGTTTTTTTCTATATTATAACCATTTAAGATTTCATTCTCTTTTACTTTCTTAATTATGTTTTCAACCGCGTAGTATTGATAGGGGCGAAGTATCATCAATCTTTTTTCAGTTTCATTTAACACAACGTATTTACATATCATTTTACTGATATGACACGGTTCTAAAAACGAATCTGTAAAACCATTCAGAATGTTGTTCAAAGGATTATTATTTTCGTCAGTCCAATGAAAAGTTTGAAGATATTCCTGTTTATGCGTCCCAAAGTTGCTGAAATACTTTGTATTTACACCATTGCTAATAATGAATAGTTGAACAAAGTGAAACAAACCTTTTCCTGTTCCGAAACTATGTTTTTGATACCTGTTGATCTGGTTAAATGCTTCTCGCATTTCTAGACCTCTTCGCTTTAGTTCAATTTGTACTAAGGGCAAACCATTAATTAGCAACGTGACGTCATAACGATTTTCATATTTACCTTCTTGTTTTACTTGATTAGTTACTTGATATTCGTTTTGACACCAATGCTCTACATTCAGAAATTCAAAATAAAGATTATCACCATTATCTCTTAAAATATGATGCTTCTTTTCACGTAATATTTTTGCTTTTTCAAAAACAGATCCTTTATTGAGAATGTTCAGTACTTTTTCAAATTCATTGTCACTAAATTGAATATGGTTATGTTTTTCTAATTGGTTTTTCAAGTTTACCAATAGTGCTTTCTCATCAACAATAGTAATATATTTATATCCCAATTTTTGCAATTGGATAATGAGTTCTTCCTCTAAAATTTGTTCTGATTGTCTACCCAAAATAATTATGAATTAGGAGTTTATATTGATCATTCTATTTATATACAAATCTAACAAAATCTAGCAATCTTATTATACTTCTCCTAATTCATAATTTAAAAATTATTTCAAGCCTTTAAACATCTGCTCGATAGCTTTCTTTTTTTGCTCCATGTTAGGGTGTACGTATAGATTTAAAGTTGTACTGATGTTTGAGTGCCCTAGAAGCACACTAACTGTTTTGTAGTCACAATTACTTTCTATGCATCGAGTTGCAAAGCTATGTCTTAAGCCATGAAATTTAAGCTCAGGCATATTTAGTTCTTTCATCAGATTCTTATAATAAGTACGATATGTCCTTGGCTCTGTAGGCTTGGCATCATTAGTCAATACATAGAATGAGGAGTTAACGATTTTTTTAAACGGTTTGAGTATTCGTAATAAGTCTTTATTAATCGGAATCTCACGAATAGAATTTTTTGTTTTCGGCGTATCTAAAATAAGTTCAGTTTTTCTGATTCCATTTTCAATGACGTATATACGTTGAATAGTTCTGTTAACTTTTATAATACCACTATCTGTGTCGATATCTTCCCATGTAAGGGCACAAACTTCTCCTATGCGCATGCCAGAACTTAGACAAATGTAAACGCCCAAATTTCGAAAAGTAAAATGCTCTTGAATATAATTCATTATTTTTTTTTGATCTGTACGACTCAACACCTCTATCGTATATTTTTCTCTTTCAGTAGGAAATTGAATATCAAATGGTGTATAAACCAGCCACTTATTTTTGGCTCCAAATTTCATAATCATTTTTAAAACAATAAGAATATCTTTAATTGTTTTTTGACTTAATCCGGTATTCAATTTTTGAAAAACAAAAGCCTGCACCTCAATTTCTTGGATAGTATAGTTTTTCCCAAATACAGGTAATAGGTGATTTTCAATAAGGAGTGTATAAGCTGAAAAGCTTGATTTTTTTACATACTGTTTTTTGTTTGTTTTCCAGAGTTCAATTATCTCTACGATTTGTTTTTGATTATTCATTGTTATTAAAATTTATGAACCCCAAAGGAAAGAAATAAAGAATTGAGGATTTATATTTCACTAAGGTTCCTAATTTGAGATTTCCAGAGTTTGAGGGAGAGTGGGCAACAAAGAGGTTAGGGGAGATATGTGAGATAAAAACAGGAAATAAGGATACACAGAATAAAATTGATAATGGTAAATATCCATTTTTTGTTCGTTCAAATACTGTTGAAAAAATAAATAGTTATTCATTTGATGGTGAAGCCATTCTTACTTCAGGAGACGGTGTTGGTGTTGGGAAAAACTTCCATTATATTGATGGGAAATTTGATTTTCATCAAAGAGTATATGCTTTGAGAAATTTTGAAAAGGGGTATTATGGAAAATTTATTTATAATGTTTTTTCTGAAAAATTTTATAACAGAGTAATAAAACTATCTGCAAAAAATTCTGTTGACTCTGTAAGAATGAATATGATTTCGGAAATGAAAATTTTGTTTCCTAAAATATCTGAACAAATTAAGATCGCTCAATTTCTATCACTAATCAACGAAAGAATTCAAACCCAAAACAAAATAATTGAAAACCTAAAAACCCAAATGTTGGGATTGCAAGAAAAAATTTTCAAACAAAAAATAAAATTCAAAGATAGTGAAGAGAATGAATTTCAATTATGGGGATGCAAAAATGGAGGTGAGTTGTTTGAAAGTATTTCTAATAAAAAACATGATTCAGATTTACCAATATTGGCGATAACTCAAGATCAAGGAGCTGTTCCAAGGAATATGATTGATTATCAGATTACAGTAACTGAAAGAAGCGTAGATAGTTACAAAGTTGTCGAAATTGGTGATTTTATAATTAGTTTGAGAAGTTTTCAAGGAGGAATTGAACATTCTGCTTACAAAGGTATTTGTAGCCCAGCATATATTATTCTTAGAAATAAAGTTGAAATTGCTACCAATTTTTATAAATATTATTTTAAAACTCCTAGTTATATTAAACTACTTAACAAAAAACTTGAAGGGATAAGAGATGGAAAAATGATAAGTTATTCATATTTCTCCGAAATACCTATACCTTTTCCACCACTTAATGAACAAAAGAGAATAGCTTCATTTCTGTTATCAATCGATCAAAAAATCCAAATTGAAAAATCAATTTTAGAACAAATTGAAAAACAGAAAAAACACTTATTACAGCAAATGTTTATTTAACTGAAGTCAAAAGGAGATTAATAGCTATACTCTTTGGGCAGAATTAATACTCTAAACAAATAGGTTTCTCAAAAAAAACTTTTTTTGTTCTTCTAATTTTTGTAAATAAGTAATTTCATTACTAATAGAATTATCTAGAACAGATAAAAAATCTGCTATCTTTTTCTGCTCCGAAAAAGATGGTAATATTAAAGAAATATTAAAAAAATCAGATATTCCGATATTTAAAAGACCATGATTTCTTGCGCCCTCTTGAGCAATTTTTTCAATTTCAATATTTTGAAGTCCTGCTTCAAAATATTGTTCCATAAAGGTTTTGCTGACCAATTCATTAAAACGAAAACATATATATAATGTTGATACCACACCTTTATCATACCTTATCAACCTCTTTATAGCCCCCATAGCATAACCCGCGGAATAACTTTTATTGTAAGCAAAATCGTCTCTTTTTAGTAGATAATATCCCGTAACATCTTTTGCTGATACTGACTTGTTAAAATATTCTAGTTGACTTATCAATCCATGTTGCGCTGATATAGTTAGCACATTTTTATTATCTTCTTTATTTTTGGAAACAACCCTTTCTGATATATCACCAAGTGTTTTTCTGGTCCAATTAGGATAAGAGTTTCCTTCATCATTTTTAAATTTTAAGGTCTGATCAAAGATCTGCTTTAAAACTATAATTTTTCGCGATTTTAAACCCTCAATTATTTTGTTTTGGGTTTGAATTCTTGCTTCAATTAAATTAAAAAAATTGGAAATTTTATTCTGCTCTTCAATATGCGGAAGAGGTAAATGAATTTCAGAAAAATATTTATAACTAATCATTTTTCCATCACGTATACCTTCCAGATTTTTATTCAAAGAAATAATGTACGCAGGAGTTTTTAGATAAAATTTGAAAAATTTATCAATGATTTGAGCTTTTGATCTTAATATTATGTAAGCAGGGCTACAAATACCTTTATATTCAGAATATTCGATTCCACCTTGAAATGACCTCAAGCTAATAATAAAATCACCTTTTTCAACAACTTTATAACCTTCAACACTTTTATCAGTAACAGATATTTTATAGTCTATAAGATTTCTCGGAATAGCCCCAAATTCCTGAGTTATTGCAAGTATTGGCAAGTCCGAATTATGGTTTTTATTTGAAATATTATCAAAAATTTGATTCCCATTCTTAAATTCCCATTCTCCCCCAAACTCCGGAAATCTCAAATTAGGAACGTTACCTACTTTTAATTTTTTATTCGCAATCTTGGTCATTGTAGTTTCGTTATTAATAACATTAAGGATTTGAATAATTAGAAAATAAGGCCCAATTCTTTGAAATAAACATCAATTTCTTTATCTAGGTCTGCACGTTTGGCTTCTAAGAGTTTAATTTCAGCCATCACAGCTTGAATATCGATTTCCTCTTGCTCCTCGAAAGTGTCTACATAACGTGGTATGTTAAGATTGTAGTCGTTATCAGATATCTCTTTTAATGAAGCTAGATGACTATATTTTTCAATCTCAGTTCTATTTCGATAAGTTTCTACAATTTTATTAATATGGATGTTTCGTAGTATATTTTGATTTTTTACCTTATCAAACTCTTTGCTTGCATCTATAAACAAGACATCATCAGGTGTTTCTCGACATTTTTTGAATACTAGTATACACGTAGGGATACTGGTGCCATAAAAGATATTAGCAGGTAACCCAATGACAGCATCCAAATAATTTTTCTGTTCTATTAAGTATTTACGAATTTGTAACTCTGCAGCACCGCGGAATAGCACTCCATGAGGTAGTACAATTGCCATTGTACCATTTTCCGCTAGATGATAAATCATGTGTTGCACAAATGCAAAGTCTGCCTTACTTGCAGGTGCTAACTTTCCATATTGACTGAAACGATCATCATTTAGAAACAGAGGATTTGCGCTCCAATTAGCAGAAAAAGGAGGGTTAGCGACTATAGCTTCAAATGGCATATCATTTAAATGCTGTGGATGCTCCAGCGTGTCTTCTTGCTTGATGTCGAACTTCATATAATGCACACCATGAAGTATCATGTTCATTCGGGCAAGATTGTAGGTGGTTCGATTCATCTCTTGTCCGTAGAAATTATTTACATCTTTTACCTCCCGAGCAACACGTAATAGAAGCGAACCAGATCCACAGGTTGGATCATAAACAGATTTCAGTCTATTTTTTCCTGTAGTAACAATTTTTGCCAAAATTTTAGAAACTTCTTGTGGTGTATAGAATTCACCCGCTTTCTTACCTGCTCCACTTGCAAATTGTCCTATTAAATATTCATAAGCATCACCCAGTACGTCGAGCTCACTATGTTCCAGTTTAAAATCAATTTCGTCAAGGTGTATTAATACTTTAACAATAATAGCATTTCTTGCATCTGCAGTTTTACCCAATTTTGTACTATTGAGATCCATATCTTCAAATAGGTTATCAAAGTCTTCTTCACTTTGCGTTCCCATGGTACTCAATTGTATATTAGTCAATATTTTCTGTAGATCTTCGAGAATAAAGGTATTAGTATCACTATTACCTCTTTTTGCAATTTCACCAAAAAGTTCAGATGGTTTCAAAAAGTATCCTAAAGTTTCAAGAGCTTCTTCTTTTATTGCTTCGATATATTTCTGACCCTCTTTTGTCTTTTCTGATATATTTCTGAATTGAATATTATCCTGTTCAAGAATAGAGTTTGCGAAAATTTCCATTTTTTCAGCTAAATATTTATAGAATATAAAGCCTAATATGTAATCACGGAATTCATCTGCATTCATTTTACCGCGTAAAGTATTAGCTATATTCCAAAGCTGTTGCTCTAATATTTTTTTCTGTTCTTCTGACATTTAGAGTGATGTTATTTAAATAGGAATTTTACCATCCGTAAGAATTCACTAAAGTAATTGTTTTTTTTCAATCTTTCTATCAATCTTCTGTATTCAATCATTTCGGAGAATAAATAATCAGAATAATAAAGACATGTAAACTTAATAACATCTTGTAAAACTTACTACTTCCTGCTATATAAGGGAACCTAAAAATTTAATTATACTAAAATGTTTACTTTTCCGCTTTAAATGCATTTAATTTGTTTATTTTAAGCAAAATATATTAACCATTTATGTCAGCCTGGATGTAGAGAAGAAATTATTTGAATTATTTGAGATATTTATATGTTAAGTTATAAAGAATTTGAAAAGGTAGTTTTTGATTGGTTGTATACTAAGCATCAATTAGACAAGACGTTTACCTTTAATGTTCGCAAGAAGAAAGGTACAAATTCGGAGAAGGATTATTTTATTGGAACGGAGCGGTCCAATTATTTTGCGACAAGCTTTTATGCTATGCCTGTTTCCTTTCCTGGTTCGTCAGCAGAAGCTATTAGTCTCGTTTTTACGTTAAATGAATCTGTATACACCTATAATTTTGATTTTACGCAAACACAACAACCAAGTGACCCACAAAATCAGTCTGTCTTAAATGTAATTAAGGATTTAAAAGATCCTTTACAACAGAAATTTTTATTCAAACAAAAGGTTAACGAGCAGAACAAAATGTTCAGGATGCTCATTGCGCCTATTCAAGAGAACTATATCTCTCTTGAAGCGATGTTTTCTGATATTGATCAGCAACTTACTCAAATTATTGAACTCGTTGATGTTGCTATTTTAAAGGAAAAGGAAAATAATCCCATGTTTAAAGCTCACCGTGTTCAATTAAGTGAATTTGAAAATCGAATCAGTCGTATGGAAAATAGAATTGAGGCGCATACGAGTAAGAATACCTCAAATGAATCCATTACGTTACCTGAAAAAACACAAATCAATATGCCTCTTAATCAAATACTATATGGTCCTCCGGGAACAGGGAAAACTTACAATACTGTTAACAAAGCTATTTCTATCATAAATCCATCTTTTGATTTAACTCAAGATCGATCTATTATTAAAGCAGAGTACAATCGATTATTGGAAGCAGGGCAAATTGTCTTTACGACTTTTCACCAGAGTATGAGTTATGAGGATTTTGTCGAGGGGATTAAGCCCCTTAAACCAGTGCCTAGTGATACATTTGTGAAATATGACGTGCAACCAGGCATTTTTAGAAATATATGCAAGGCAGCTGAGACAAATATTACATTAAACTTATCCATTAATAGATTAAAAAAACCATTTGAAGAAGTATTTGATAAATTGAAACTAGACTGGGAAGATGATAACACGATCGCTTTTCCATTAAAGACAGCAGGGTACGATTATTCAATCATTGGATTTACGAATACCTCCATCCAATTTAAGAAAGCTAGTGGAGGCACAGGTCATACTTTGAGTATAAAAACTCTTGAAGATCTTTATTACGGGAAGGAATACGACTTTAAAGCTGGCGTAGGTATATACTATCCCGCAATTTTAAACAGATTACAAACCTATAATGATTTAAAAGTAGAACGGGGCGTAAATAAAGTTGCGCAGGAACAAAACTATGTACTTATCATTGACGAAATCAATCGTGGTAACGTGTCAGCTATATTTGGAGAGCTTATTACTTTGATAGAGGAATCTAAACGATCAGGAAAGTATGAAGCTCTTGAAGTTACTTTACCCTATAGCAAAGAAACTTTATCGGTGCCAAGCAACCTCTATATAATAGGTACGATGAATACAGCAGATCGATCTGTTGAAGCATTAGATACTGCTCTTCGCAGGCGATTTGCCTTCACAGAGCTGATGCCGGATCCAATATTAATACGTACAGATGGAGCTTTGAAAGACTGCGAGGGTATTTTAAAAACTGATGAAGGTCAATTGATAGATTTAGCTTCTATATTAACGCTTATTAATATGCGTATTGTAGCCTTATTAGATGTTAATCATCAGATAGGTCACTCATACTTCATCAATGTTAAAACTTTAGAGGATCTAGCGAGTGCTTTTAAAAATTGTATTGTTCCTTTATTGCAGGAATACTTTTACCACGATGAAGAAAAGATCGCATTAGTATTGGGTGAAGGCTTTATCAGTGTAGATAACAAGGATATTCAAGCAGACGAATTGTTTCCTAGTTTGTCTTTTGTAAATCGATTACCTAATTTGAAGCCAACTTATCAATTTAACGAAATTAAAGCTGATACAATAGTTGAAGCAGTGAATAAACTCCTCCGTTAAAGTGCATCAAGTCATTCAAGTATATGAGCACGACGTGCTTTTATTAAACCACGTTTATAAAACTATAGGTGGACAGCTATTTCGTTTTGAAAAGCATTATTTTGATGCTTTACTTAAATTCAATGAATTGCATGGCGCAAAGTATTTTATACCCATTTATGACGGTGTGAAATTCAAGAGTTATGTTGGTGTTCTTCAGATAGATAATCTTATCATTGAGGTGTTGCCAAAAATAGAACGTGTCACAGTACAGGTTAAGTGGCGAGATGTATTGATCCAGATGCTTCAGCAAACAGAGCATCTTCGTGTAGAGCAAGTGGGTAATGCTTTCGTTGATAAACAGGACATCCATCTTTTGGATATCTATTTTGACTGGTTTCTTTCTGAAGTAGAGCATTTACAGCATCGTGGCCTAATCAAAAAATACTATTCCGAGACTAAAAATACTTTAGCACTGAAAGGTAAATTAAAATTTTCAGGCCATATTCAGCGTAATAACGTTCATCAAGAACGTTTTTATACAACACATCAAGTTTATGGCACTGACCATTTGCTCCATCACATTATAAATATCGCGTTAAAAGTTGTCGGAAAACTATCTAAGGGCACCTACCGCTATGGACGTTGTAAAACTGTTCAATTATACTTCCCTGAAGTTAAAGATGTAAATCTTACCAAGAAGACCTTTGAATCGTTGAGTTATTCACGTAAAAACGAATCTTACCGAAGAGTTATTGAAATCTCTCGTTTGATTATCCTTAATTATGCTCCTAATGTAAATTCAGGTTCTGAAAATATGCTAGCACTTATGTTTAACATGAACAATCTATGGGAGCAATATTTGTTGGTGAAAATTCAGCAAGCATCGAAAGACTGGCTGGTTACAAGTCAAGTGGAAAGGAAGTTTTGGAAGAACAAAATCATTCGACCCGATATCATCTTACAACATAAAGAAACTAAGCAAGTTTATATTATTGATAGCAAATGGAAGAATTATAGCTATGAAAGCATATCGTCACAAGATTTAAGACAAATCTATGTCTACTCAGATTATTGGCAAGCAACAGGAGGAATGTTACTCTACCCGCACCATATAACCTTAGATGATACAAATCTACATGCTGTTTATAACGCAAGACAGTTTCACGCTAAGATCGGTTTGTTTTCTATCTTAGATGAAGCAGGTGAATTGAAAGAGGATATTGGTGTAGATGTGATAAGGTCTCTTTGTGGTTAATAATTTTTACATTACTCTTTCTGCTGAGTTTTGTAAATAAAATTACGAGATTGTAACGTGAAAATCATTAATAAACAGGTGTTTATATTCTAGATGTTTGTTGAATAATAGAATATTGTTAACTTAGCGGAATACTTGAGTTTTTTATAATAGTTTAATACTTGAACTATTATTTTTAGCAACCTATTTAATTAATGTTAATCAATTTATTATTTCTTATTATGCACTGTACTGATGTTTATTATGTACTTTTTACTTTATTTATATTATTAATATTTGTAATATTAATTAATGAAAGCAAATGGTGGAAATCTCTATCACAAGATATTAAAGAGAACTCTCCGAAATTTTCACCTATCATTAAGAATTTACTGGGGATAGGTTTGCTTTTAATCATATTCAGTGTAATAGCACCATATTTATTTACCAGAGAATATAAGAATAGTATATTTAATTTTTCTGCTGAAACAGGAGCTATAGGGGATACAATTGGTGGTATAATGAACCCTTTTATAGCTTTAGTGGCAGTTATCGTCACTGGTTTAGCTTTTTATGTTCAATATCAAGCAAATCAGGTTGTAATAACTCAATTTAAAGATCAAGAATTAAACTATAACTTGGATAAATTTGAGAATAGGATCTTCAAGCTTGTCGATAATTATAATGATATAGTAAATAAGTTTGAACTAAAAAGTAGAGAGTCAGAAGAGGTTTATTATGGAAAGGATTTTTTTTATGCATTACATCAAGAATTTAAATCCGCGTTGTCTGACATAAAAGCTTTTAATATAGCCTTCAAGTACCAAACATGTGATACCTTAGATGAGTATAATTATAAGATTGAATTGAATAAATGTAAAGATCATTCTCTTTATTCAGAATTGGAAATTGCATATTTAGTCTTATATTATGGTGTATCAGATAATGGACGTAAATCCATTAAAGCTAGTTTGAAAAGGAGATATAATAACATTTATATAGATCATTTACTTAATTATCTAAGTTTTAAACCTACTTATTGGGTAAATAATAAATCTTTAATTGACGATTGGACGGTTTATAAATCATTTTGTGAATTTCTTAATTGGGAAAATCCAAATGAAAGTAATTTTATTAGATATCATAATGGTCATCAAAGTAGGCTGGGACACTATTTTAGGCATTTATATATGATAATACAGTATGTTGATAATTTCAAGCATGAAAAAAATTTGTATTATCAAAAATGGGATCATGTTAAGTTTTTAAGAGCATTATTTTCTAATCATGAACAACTTATCTTTTTTTTGAATAGTATATCAATTTTTGGAAGAGATTGGGAGCTAAATAAATCTGATGAAAACTTAAAGTATGTAACTAAGTACGATTTAATTAAAAATATTCCTGAAAGTTATAGAATTCAGTATTTTACGGAGGACTTTTATCCTGATGTTGAATATGAGCCAGGAAAAATTACCAGTAATCGTAGGATTTTAAATGAAGAAGTTTTTATTTAAATGTAGACTTTTAATTAGTGTACGGATTAAGAGTATAGCAAGGAATTCAACCGAAATACAAATACGGTAATGTAAAATGCTGAATAATTTCAATTTGTCGTATTTTATAATACGAAATTATTCAATGGACCTTGGTAGTTTGAAAATGATACTTTAATAGTAAATTTATTGTTAATACAAATTAATTTCCTTGAATTTCAATTATTTTACCTAGAATAACTAGCGATCTACAAATTGTAGATAATATAATAAATATACCTATTATACTAGAATAGTATAAAAATATAATGTCATAATCGGCTAAAAATAATCGGGTTACGTATATTATTATTGAAGAAGCGACTAAAGACTTTATGCAGTTTTTCAGTTGAATAACAGTTAATAGATATAAAGATGTGCCATAAAAAATCTCTGACATAGAAGATTTTGATATATTTTCATCATTAATACTCTTACTTCCAGACTTAAAAGTTATTAGAACGGTTAATAATGTTAAGATGAATCCAGTTATTGTTAATAAAATAGTTATAGTTTCAGATGCATTCGTCGTTATTGTCTGATCTTTAGGTGTCTTAATTATACAATTGGTATGCAGTACATAAATTCCATAACAAATTAAAAAACTTAAAAAGTAATCTATTTTTACCGAATGTTTAAAATAAAAGTCTATAATATAATTAACCATTTTGTTGTTCTATAAATTTATTAAACTCATTTTCTATAAGTATATACCAATCATTATGAGATCTAATTTCATCCATATTAACTTCGATAGTAAATGATTTTTGATTTTTTATCAGGTTCAATTTATCAGGTTCATCATTCTGATTTATAAATTCAATTGTAAATGAATCAAAACTTTCTAAATCCGTATGTCCTGATCTAAAGCTTTTAATAAGTTTTTCGACCATACTTTTTGCTTTGCTACTATCAGTTCTTATACTTGCTCCAGGTGTTTGGTAATAAGCTTTAAATGATAAGTATTTAGGAGAAAACAATGAGCCTATTGAGTTTAAGGAAGTAAAATAGCTGTTAACAATTTTTTTTTCAATTTGAGCAATTTTTTTTGGTTCAATTTTAATATCGAAACTATTTAATTCCTTAATATTATCAAGTACTTCTTCAAATGGTCTGTCTAAGAAAAAAGTAATAGAAGTTTTTTTGGTTATACCTAAATTATCTTTTCCAATATTTCTAAAATAATATTCCAAATCTGAAATTCTTGGACCATAGTAATTATACTCGAAGCATAAAATTATTTTAGTTGATGAGACATCTATAAAAAAATGAGTGGTTTCAGCTAAAGAACCAAGATTTAAGCTTTCTAAAGGAATTAAGCTGTAACTCTCTAGTGGTTTTACCATTGGCGTTTTGCCTCGTCTTAATAAGCAAATGGACCCCTTGTATCTTTTTTGGAGATGATTATAAGTAATATAATTAATAAATAATTCACGTCTATCAACACCAATTCTACTTTCAAATCTATCTATTAAATACCCTTTATTGCCATTTTTGTTCGGAGAGCATACGCTAATAATTTTATCCAAAAGATCTTTAGCTCTTAAATCTCCATTTTCTTTTAATGGTAAAATATCTAATTTATAGAAATTGAATTTAATCGGTTCTAGGGGCTTATTTTTCATTTTAGATTTGTATGGAGTTTTTCTTAATTAGAATTATATTATGTGAATCGGTAGAAAATAATATATTATTGCTTAATATTCTGATCTTAGTTTTTTTAATGTTTTTAGTTACTAGAAATCGTAATTTAAATGCTTCATAGTACTTTTTATGTAAAACAATTTTACTGTATAACTAATGATCCGAATGAAAACTAGTTTTGTACTAATAAGTTTAAATTGTGATAGGGAATAATTGTTTATTCTAATGTAGTTAAATCTTTTATAATTTTATAATAACCGTACTAGAAAAAAATATAAGAGTTTAAAAAAACAAAACAGTGTTCCTTATCATAAAGGAGAATGGTATTATTTTAAGCAACGTGCTATATTAATCAATAACTCCCCTTGCTAGGTATCACATGTCTTACACCACCTCGAGGGTTTTCCATATCGCCAGCGAAGCGGGGGATGAGGTGACAGTGAAAGTGAAAAACAGTTTGACCAGCAGCTTCTCCGCAGTTCATACCGATATTATAGCCGTCTGGCGTTGATTCGGCTTCTATTAGCGTTTTAGCTAGGAGTATGGCATTATCAAGATCCATTTTCTCATCGTGAGTTAGCTCAAAATAATCTTTGCGTAGTTGCTTACTGATAATCAACGTATGGCCTAGTGAAACAGGAAAGCCATCTCGGATCAAAAAGAAATGCTCTGTTTGTCCGATATGTTTATCGACAGGTAATTCTAGAAAGTTATTGATACTCATCGTTTGTTGTTTTAAAATAGAGTGAATGAGTGATTATAAAAAATGATTATGGGTAATCGATCACTGCAGGTTTCTGTTTAAGACTTTCATCAAGAAAATTCAACATATTTTGTAATACTTTTTGAACTTCTTTTTTAGGAAGTATTAAGGGTTCCTCTGCCAATCTAGGAATTTTTACCTTATCTTTAAATTCAGGGATCATGATATCGATCTCTTCATCACCTACGAAATTTGTATCTATAAACTTCCACTCAGGCGAAACATTTTCTTTTATCGCCAATACATTAGTAACAATAAGAATGCTCTCTTCTGTATCGGCAACACTTGTAACCATTATTTGTGGTATAAATTTGAAACTTATGGTTTCCAGTTTTATAACATCCAGTTTATTATAATTGATTACTGTATCTATTGTAATATTGTGAACATCTCTAAGAGTTGAAAGAGATTCTTTGAATAGTTTTAAAGCATTTTCTTCACCTCCCATTACTATAATTAAACGTGGTGATGTGTGTCGTATATACTCCTGAGGATTATTAGTTACTACACTCTGCGTCATCTTTTCTAGTGCGCTGTTTAGAGCCGTATCTTCGTGTGCATAGATCATGTTTGATCCAGTCAACATTAAAGCGATGAAGAGAAGTATTATTTTGATTCCTTGCATATTCAAAAGTATTAAAATGTACCCGGTATTTCAATACTGGGCGTCCACTCGTGAATGGAGTGGGAGAGTGCTACATTGTATTGTTGTTGAAGAAACAAGCGCCTCCTCTCCTTTGTTTTCCCTGTTTGATTAACGATTGTTTCTGCAAGAGGATGTTTGCTTTCTATGTAGAACTCATTACGATTATACAAACGTTCTAAAAACCGACGATGCGGTACGCGTGAACTTTTAGCAATGTTGACTTTAGGGTCTGCCAAAACTAAGTTCCACACACCATTGATATTTGCTTCCTCGACCGAATGTGCTTTTTTATTCAAATGTGGGAGGAAATGGTCCACAGCACAGATCTGTGGAGATCCTGCATTCAAAAATATGTCTTGGTATGAATAGAAGCATTTCCCTTTTTGATAACCACTTAAAGCATCCCTTACAGTTGTCATATTGATTCGACGCATAAAATCTGATTCCATAAATAGCTCTTCTTTAAGAGCGTCATGTTTTACTTCAAGCAAATTGGGATTAATCTGAAGATTCCAGGCGGTCTCTACCAAATTCCATCGTGCCTCTACTTCTTGATCTAAATTTATAAATTGTAATGTCTCTTTTAACTTGAATATGCTGTCTGTCAGAATAATTTCTTTCTTACCCTCCACGTAGTTTTTGTGATAAAAGGGATCGGTGACGATACCGCCATTTACATTTTGAAAAGCATCCACCACGTTGACAAAACCTAATTTAGTAGTCTCTTGGATCAATTGATCTTCACTCAGCTTACAATCAATAAAATCTCTGCAGGTATTTAGAAATTTACTAGATGATGAGTTCCCTTGTTTATCACTTTTTTTCAAATGCGCAACGATATTTCGAGCGAATGGACTTGCCAGATCCTCTAAAGTCAGCGTCGTTTTATTTTGATCTAATAATTCAATAATGGCCTTCGCAAAAGCAAACTTATAGGTAGCGGAGTTTTTACCAAACAAGATAAGTGCACGCCATTGCGATTCAAGACTGGGGTCATTGATTTGAAATTTTGTAGACATAACGATTAGGTGCTTTGTAAGTGATCAAATATTTGATCGAGTTCTTTAATCAAAACTTCTTTAACACGAGGAATGACGCTTTTTGACAGCGGGATACCTAAAATGAATATTTTATTTTGCGTGTTATTTAATGAATTATGGTAGTTGATATGTTTGCATTCGACGTCGTTCGCAGGGTAACACAGAAAACCATATTTTACAAGACCAGTACTGAACGAATTATAGGCAAGGATTTGGTGTAGGTCTCTACGATGTTCCTCTTTTAGTTTTTCACTTTGATCGTATTTGTTGAATAAGTGAGCCTTGTATTTCGCATCAATAAATACGTCGATCGTATCCTTTTTTAAGATCGCATCAGGTTCAAGTTGTTTTAATTCCCACGAGAATGACTTGGATTTGTTTGATCGAAATTTGAAGTTTGTAAATAGTTGTCCTCCCGATTCTTTTGCGTATTCTTTGAATATATGTTGTACAAACTTTTCAAACACCTCGTTAAAGTCTACACGCCACGCAATGGAATCAACTAATTGATGTTTTAAGATCCTATTTGCAATTGTTTTGCATTCTTTTATCAGCAGACTGTCTGCATGATGTATTTGTATTTCACTTGTCTTTTGCGGTTTGTGAAACTTCATTTTGCTGTTTATAAAATCTAATTTGGATCTTACAGCACTTTTGATTTTTATTGGGGTTGTGTTTGCCGATAGGCTTTCCGTACAAATATCAAAGACATAGCGGATTTGAGCATATTCGGCATGTAGCTCGGTTAGCAAATTCTGTCTAACCGGATACTTTAACTTGTTTTCTACCTTGTATTCATTTTGTATGTATTTATTCCAATTGACCTGCCCCAGAGGCTCATCTTTTACGATCTCTTTATTCGTGAATTTCCGCCACGGGATCTTCACTAATTTTTCTAAAACGTGGATAAATTTAACCGCTTCCAAATAAAGTGGAGGACGGAAGTTTTTGCCAGATGCTAATGGTAAAGACTCTAGAAAATCAATTTTTAGATCACTTCCCAGTAAGTTTATGATGTCAACATACTCTTCAAATATATTCTTACCCATAAATCGGGGGACGACCAAGAAGTCTCCGATCTGTTTACCGGTATCGGAACTTCTTAAAGGAATTGCACCAATATAATGACTACTTTGGAAACCAATTTCTACATGCTGGTCATTGCCAACTAGGAATGGATTTACACCTAAAAAATCAAAGCTCGTTTGGTTATATGAAACAAATTTTTGAAGAAATTGTCCCATTATTCTTTTATCCGCGGCCCTAAACCATTTTTTTTGAATAGCTGTACCACTTAACTTCGTCGAAGACTCCGTTAAACAAGGTATTTGATAAAATATATCAAGCGATTTATGCATTAATCAACTAAGCTTAGATTTATCCGATTCATAAAATATGTATTAAACTCTTCTTTAGCTGATCGCAATAGACCTTCCTGCAGATATTCCTTTATTAGTGGAAAGATTTCGTATTTGATTCTATTGCTCATTTCTTCTTCAGTTTGCGCTATGAAATATCCTTGACCAGGCTGCAATGACAACTCTTCACTAGACGCGTACCAATTGAATATTTTGCTTATTTCATCAAAATCACTATTAAAGAATGAGTTTTCGTTTGCCAACTTCGTGACACCTTTAGCATATTTACCTTCCAAGGCTTGAGGTTGAATGGTATACCAAGCAAACCTTCTTCTCAATGCAAAATCAACTACAGCTAGACTTCTATCCGCTGTATTCATGGTTGCAAGTACAAAAAAGTTGGAAGGCAATCTATTAATTGATAATCCAGGTGCAATTTCGATTTCAATATCACTGTGCTCTATTTTATGCTCAAACAAGTAGAAGATAGGACCTAGTACATTCGCCAAATTAGCACGGTTGATTTCATCTATGATGAGTACTACATCTTCATTAACATGCGTTAAAGCATGTTTTATGGCTTGCGAAAAGATACCATGATTTTCTTTGTAAAGTAATGTTTCTTTAGAAGTGTCTGGACGAATACCATAAATGAAATCCGAGTAACTCGTTTCAGCATGAAACTGGGTAAAGAAAACCTTAGCTTTAATTTTTTGCGCTGCCTCTTTAGCAGTTCTAGTTTTACCTGTGCCAGGAGGACCTTGTAAAACCACAAATTTTCTATCGGTCATTAAATTGATGACTTCAGAAGTTGTATTGATTACTTTTTTCTGGACAAAAGGAGCTAAAGCAATGTTTACAGCTTTTCTTTGATCATTATTGTTTGGCCAGTTTCTTAATTGTGCATACGCAGCTACAAACGCAGCAATAGTTTTTTTAGCACTTTCAGATGATGCATCTTGTATGATTTCGCAAACAGGTAAAAACTTGGTATATCTAGAAATGCTATTTTTTAGATGTCTTAAATCTTCACGACCAGTAAAAGCTTTAGATAATGAAGATTCGATATCTGTAAAGTCAGATTTGCAATACCCATTTTCAGTTATCAGGTTTTTGAACAAGCGTCTCACACCAGGATATGAAGCTAATTCATAATCGTTTTTGAAACCAGAAGACCCAATACCAAGACATACAAGCCATGCTTTCTCATTATTCGTGGGGAAAATAACGAGAGAAAAATCATGATATTGACCACTTGTTCCTTCCTCAGGTTCAACAAATCCAAAATAAGCACCATTATCTCTTAAAGCTTCTTCACCAACATTGTTTCTGATAGCATAAGAGTTGCTATTTTCTGAATCAACTTTTGCGCCGAATTTTGTTGCTAACCCATTTATATATTGTTTGATTTCTTCTATCATATTATCTTTTTAAAAGCTTAATATTCCTTTGCTAACTTTGAATGTATATTATTGGGATCCTTTCAATTTCCTAACCAATCCATTTCTTAATAACTATTGCTAGAGCAAAATAAAGTGCAGCTGCAGCACATGTTACACCGATAACTTTTAGATATTTACCAATTCCTGGTCTGTTATCTCTTAACAGTTGCATGTTATATAATGATGCAACTGCACCGATGCCTCCGCCAATTCCACCTCCGGTGAATACTAATAACATGGGTAGGAGTGACAGCGCTGACTGGTGCCAAGGAAGTTTTTCTATGACGTTGTATTTTATATTATCGATTTCTAGAGCTGGTACGATCTCTGGAAATGATGCTTTTGGATATGCTTTCACGATACCTCCATTGTTATCTGGTATAAGAAAAGGTTTTCCTTTTTCAGTGGATTGCTGAACAGGTTCATTATTTTTGTATAATGTTTGTTTACCTGTCCAAAATGAAACTTCTATTTCAAAGTTGGAATCTGGTAAATTAGGAATTGTAAATTTATGTTTCATATAGCTTTAACCTTCTCTCGACCTATTATCCAGTAGAAAAGACATCCAAAAACGTTCAAGAGTAGTACTGCTGTCAGCCATAGTATTCTTTTACTGCCAGACAAATTATTATTGTTTATAATATGATAAATAGTATATATGACTACTAGAAGAGGAGGGATGACAAGAAGTGCCATTTCCGTTGTTCCTATGTTAATAAAGGATAGATTCATTAGTTCTTTTGGTTATATAATTCATTATTGTAATTCTTTAAATTTGGTCAGCTTTTTAGATTAAATAATCTTATTATTCTCTTTGTAAGACTAGCTATTAAGAATTCTGTCTACATTTTTATCTATCCACTTTTCAATATGTGGTTTCAATAAAGAAAAATTGTACTTCTTCAATTTAAACTGGTCTATTGGGTCACCCCACACATTTTTTTCAATATAATTATATACATATTCTAGATCTTGATTACAATCGTACAGCTCAATTGTATCTTTTTCATCCTTACCTATTATTAAAAGAAAAGGGGATTTTTCCCATCGATTATTTAAGCTTAGCGATTTATCACTAATCGATATGATTGTATAAAAAGAAAGATCAGGACCAAAAAATCTGGTACTGTTTTTTATATGCGTTTCGATTCTAAGCACAATATTTTTATCCAGAAGAGTGGTTTTTAAACTATTGGCTAGTTCTTGAACATCAGTGAAGATTAACCTCTCGAAATCTGCTTTAAATTTTTTGAATTTAATCCAATAGATTTCGTACTTAAGATTTTCCATTTCCTTCTTTTCTCTTCTTGTTAACTCTCTTTCAATGCTTTCTTTATCAAATGCTAAGAGACTTTTTTCCATTGATTTAATAAGATCATCCATATCTAATTATTATTCGTTACAATTTCCTTCTCATGATAAAAACAATTCCCGTTGTACCACCACTGCCATCTGTTATATCATTGTAATCCAGAGTTTCGACTAATTCAAAGTTGTTGTCCACCATATGATTAAGAATTGCGGCATATGATGTTTTATTAGTTAGAAAGTCGGAGTATTCTTTACCAGCTTTAATCTGTTCTTTGGTTTCACCAAAATCAACATTGACCTTAAGCTTTTTTGATAGAAATTTACCTTTAATTACTATGTATGCGTAGGCATACTTCTGAACTGATTGATTTTCTATAATAGGCTTAATAGTGGTTTCCTGCCCAAGTGTGATAGTAGTCATTGACAGTAGGAATACAAAAAGTAGTAATGATCTCATGATATTTATTCTAGTTTAATAAAATTACGTATTGTTATTCGTCACACTATTTATCACTCTCCAAACATATTCGCTATTATACCTTATTCCATTTCTTTGTATCTCTTCTTATTGGTATGTTAAACGGAATCATTTTTATAGAGATCTTCAAAGGCTTTTAAGCGCGAGTAATTTTGTGAATTTGCTATTGAAACGACCTCCCATGCATAAAAGTCATCAATTTTTGAAGTTAGGATTTTACTCAATCGTGTTTCACTTATGTATGCAGAATCGGCTATATCTGTTTGTAGGGTAATAAATTGGTCAATAAATTTCTGAATATTATTTCGTCGCTTTTCTTCTGTGTTAGCTTTATTTTTTTTATCTAGGATCGATGCTTTTGCATCTTCAATTATTAAAGTAAAAGTATCTTTCGTAATTAAATCAAATTCTGATGTTAATAATATCATGATATTATAGAAAGGCTTTCCTTTTATTTTTGATAACTGGTTATTCAATAGGTCATCAAGCACATTTTTATCAAACTTATCTTTTAGTTTCTCTTCAAAGTCAGGGATAACTTTCATTAAATATCTTTTGAAATTCATTTTATATATCTGTTTATCAGTTTGTTTTGTATTTAATTGCAACTGTAGTTGCTTTATTGTTTATAACTACCTATATTTGTGTAGTATATAGCGTGAATTTAGGAGAAGCATACTTGTTAAGCTTTTCTAAACGATGTCACTCATGAAACGAAACCGTCAAATTTCACATGAGCTGATCGTGAGTTCGCCATATCTATTGAGTTTTGTTATCTTCGTGATATCTTATTCAATAGGGCGGAGCTCATGTTAGTCTTTTGTGAAACTCAAATCTCGGTTTGAGGGGTCTTGACGGTACCAGTTTCAAAAGCATTGAGTTCCGCCCTATTGGTTTTTATAACCAATAAGGAATTCCCTTGCTTCAACAGTGTATCGTTTTTCATAACCAAAAAATTAATTATGATGAAACGAGAAGTAACCACCAAAAGAACCACTCACGACATAATCCAGGATTATAGTCATCGGTTCGCGAATTCCGATTTAATAAAGAACATATTCTGGGCGCCAGAATAAACGTTGCAAAAAACATATTGCCAAATAGGTTAGGGGAAACTAGTACCAAATCAAAAGGTGCGCAGATAGTAGAAAGCATGGTGTGATGACCATACCTGATACTAAAAAATGCGAGCTCTTGATAGGTTATTATCAGCTTCTTACCATTCCTGAATGGTTTTATGTTACCGACTTTTATTTTATTAGTACACAATTAGATGCTCCAACAAAAAGAGGATCGGAGGCCTACTTTTCTTTTTCCACTTTAAAAGTACCATCTTTCTTTTAGTAAAGCAAATAATGTACGTTAATATTTTATCGTAATACATTAATATTATAAAAGTCGGTTTTGTTCTTTAATCCAAATTATGCAATAGCGGAGACTACAAATAACCAATTGACGAGGACTATATAATTGCATTTTCATTCTTTATTTTTTTAACCTGGTTTCCTTAATGCCCAAGTTATGTCCAATCGGGTAGGGTAAAAGGGAACCAATTTAAACACTAAAAAAATGCAAAAAACTTGCGTCGGGGACAGCTATGCGCTATCCCGAGAGGAAGAAATGTTTTCGTATTTGAGTGAAACTCGAGTCGACGTTATCAAAAAACCAATTATGATAACACTCTTACCCACAAGAACATTGAAAAATGCTAGACAAATGAGAACTAAAGGTAGCCCGCCTTATTTGCCCCAGGCTATCTTAGAAAAAAGGGCGAAGGAATCTTATTATTCTATATTGGTTCCATCTGAAAAAGATATTAGTCCATTCATTACTGTTGTACAGAATGTACGGAATGATGTATTACGGATTACAATGGTCAATATGGCGATCTATGAGTGTTACCTTTTTGCACTGGGACTGCCCGCTAACTTTCCGAGTGAGCAGATCATCATTCATGGTGACGATCGTGTCCGATATATCCCCTGTCGATCTTGCCAGTACTGTGAAAAACTGTTATTCGACTATGAGCTCACTGTTCCTAGCGGTATAAGTATAGAAGCCTATCAACAGCAGATCTTGAACGATCTGAATGAGCACTTTCAGTTAGATGTGAAAGTCGAGAATCTTTCCGTAGTGAAAGACAGTAGAAGAGTATTTACTACTGCTGGTGAGTTGGTCGAATTGATTTGGGAAGAACTGCCAATGCTGATCATAAAAGCTAAAGTTTCAGGTGAAAAAGATCAAGAATTAAATTAAAAAAGTATTCATAAAGTTTCACTACCTGTGGACGCCGAGTCTTCCGAGGGATACATTGACGACCTGGTCAATCCTCGGCAAGAAACGGTGAAAGGGGAAGCTTTGTCCAAAAATTAACAACAATGAACACATATATATTCTATATAAACAAGCTCTGGGGATATCTCCGGAAGCAATGCAAGCCACGAGGAGCAGACGTACTGCTGATCAGTAAGGTGCTTTCAGTGTGCTTATTCATGACCTTTCATATGTTGAGTAGTGCTCAGACGCCCCGCAAGGACAGCGGGGCTGATGGGCCTATCAATCATGTGCTACGCGGTACAGTCGTATCTGCTGTAGATAACAGACCATTAGATGGTGTATCCGTCCGAGTCGAAGCCGAAAAGGCTAGAACCTCCACCAAGAAAGATGGTACTTTCAGCCTTTCGGTAGAGAGTCAGAAAGGAGTGGTAAAGTTTACCTATGTAGGCTACAAAAGCCAAGAAATCAATTATACCTCAGGAGTATCAATAACGGTGAAATTGATACCTGAAGATAATAAACTTGACGAAATTGAAATCGTATCGACAGGATACCAGAAGATACCAAAAGAACGGGCAACGGGAAGTTTTGAGTTTGTCGATAATAAGCTTTTCAATAGAAAAGTTTCGACAGATTTTGTAAGCAGGTTGGAAGATGTGGTGCCGAGTATATCATCTATTAAAAATACACAATCTAGTAGGGGAGCATTATTAAATATTAATGTGCGGGGACAGAGTACAATGAGTGCGGAAAAATGGCCATTAATTGTGGTAGATGGGGTACCTTATCCAAGTAAGTATACGGAATTTGGATTAGGTATGTTCAATAACATAAATCCCAATGACATTGAAAATATCACTGTATTAAAAGATGCTGCTGCTTCCTCAATTTGGGGTGCGCAATCGGGCAATGGTGTCATTGTAATTACGACTAAAAGAGGGAAATTTAATCAGCCCTTTCAGTTGGATTTTAATTCTAATTTAACTGTTTCACAAAAACCTGATTTTTATTCGCTTAAACAGATGAACAGTTCTGATTATATCAATGCAGAGCAATATCTCTTTGAAAAAGGTTTTTGGGATAGTCGTATGGAAAATTATAGCTACACATTGTCTCCTGTAATACAACTTTTAAAGAGAAAAAAGGAAGGTTCAATATCCGAGGGTGAAATCAACACTGAGTTGGATAGATTAAGGGGAGTGGATAGCAGATCTGATTATTTAAAGTACATGTACAGACCAGCGGTAAATCAGCAATATAGTTTGCAGATGAGAGGAGGTGGAGAAAAATTAAATTCATCGATATCCCTCGGGTACGATAATAATAAACAGTCACTGGTCACCTCAAGTTTTAATAGGGTTTCACTTAAGAGTAATACACAATATCGTCCTATCAAAAATTTGACCTTGGATCTAGGGATTTCTTATACGCAATCAAAAAGTAAAGAAAGCTATGTGCCCATGGGATATAATATGATGGTTCAAAATTATCCATACCTGCAATTGGCTGATGATCATGGGAATTCGAAAATTGTCGATGATGTACCTTATAATCCTATTTTTAGAGATACTGTAGCAGGCGGCAGATTATTAGATTGGAAATATAGACCACTGGATGAAATGGATCAATCGTATCAGATTAATTCGATTAGGGAATCCATGGCTAACATCTCTGCGAATTATCAATTAGCAAAATCACTAAAATTAAGCGGTCTTTATTCCTATCAGAATGTGTATCAACCTAACGAAATTTGGCGGGGTATAGGTACTGTTCAACAGCGTGAACAGATAAACTTTTATACCTCTTGGGATAAAAATGGTGTTACTTGGGGATTGCCCGCGGGCGATTATCTCAACACATTGCATGGTAATTTCAATACTCATCAAGGTAGGTTTCAAGCTGATTTTCATCAATCTATTGGCAGTGATCATGAAATAAATGCTATCGGTGGAGCTGAGATCAGATCGATGAATATGAATTCTATTTCTTCTGTTTTTTTCGGATATGATCCAGAAACTCTTTCATTTCAATCTGTCAAATACGGAGCCACTGTACCGGCCTTAAACGGTATTGCTGGCGGAGCGTTCCTGACGGATTACAATCAAATTACGGGTTTTACCAATAGGTTTGTTTCGTATTATGTGAATGGAGCTTATTCGTTTAGACAGAAATATACACTTACAAGTAGTTTTAGAAAGGATGCTTCGAATCTTTTTGGAGTAAAAAGTAATAGTAAAGGACAACCGTTTTGGTCAATAGGCGGTTCGTGGTTATTGTCTAAAGAGGAGCTGTTGAAAGATATTGGATTCTCATTGCTGAAATTAAGAGCGACCTATGGCTACAATGGTAATGTGAACAATACGACTGCGGCTTATCCGATTATATATGTGCAATCTTCACCAAACTATACGACTAATCAAAATTATGCATCAATAGAATCTCCTCCAAATCCTTCCTTGAGATGGGAGAAGGTAGGAATGTTGAATGTGGGATTAGACTTTGCTTTGTCAAGTAATAGATTAAGCGGATCTATAGAATATTATATCAAAAGACCAACTGACCTTGTTACAAATACACAAATAGACCCAACAACAGGTTTTACCGGAATGAACATCAACAGTGCTGACTTGAAAGGACGAGGAGTAGATATTTCGATAAACAGCAAAAATATAAACTATAATAATTTTAAGTGGATGTCTAATCTTGTTTTTGCCTATAGTAGGACAAAAGTAGAAAAATCCTATCTCAGCAATTATAGAGCTAAAAATTATATTAGTGGCCCCGGAGGATTACTGATGACTCCAATTGAGGGGCTAGATCTTTTTAGTCAATTATCTTATAAATGGGCTGGTCTGGATCCAGTTGACGGTTCTCCTCGTGGTTATCTGAATGGAGAGGTCTCGAAGGACTATGCTACTATGGTGAACAGTTCGTTGGTAACTGATCTGGAAAACCATGGATCTTTGCTGCCTTTATATTTTGGTTCATTAAGAAATACTTTTCAACTAGGTAACCTTGAGTTTTCCTTTAATATCGCCTATCAGTTGGGGCATGTATTTAGCCGTGAATCTTTTGATAATAATTTCTTTATTGAATCGGGCAAAGGCCATGCTGATTATGCAAGGCGTTGGCAGAAACCAGGTGATGAACTTGTTACTGATGTACCTGCATTTACTTACCCGAATAACAGTTTTGCAAGTCAGTTCTATAAGTATTCTTCTGCTCTTATTGCTTCGGCTGACCAAATTAAATTACGGGATTTGCAGCTCTCATGGCAGATTCCGTCACATTTACTAAGGGGGGTGAAAAGTGTAAGGATTTATGGATATGCTCAAAATATCTGTACCATATGGCGTGCAAATAAATTTGGAATTGATCCCGAATATGGTAAGACTGTTAGGGATCCTTTTGCTCTTTCAGTTGGTTTAAATTTTAGTTTATAACGGAAATCTTATGAAACTATCATGATTTATTCAATCACATTGGAAATGAATAAATCATGATAGCTTCATCACAATTTAAACCGCCGAAGGCAGCATGAATGCTTAAAGGGAAAATTGAATAATGAATAAACAAATTTATACAGATGAAAAATTATATTAGAATACTCGTATATGCTATCTTGATAATAACAATTTCTTGCGACGACTTTTTAGATAGCAAACCTAATCAGAAAATGGCTGTTCCAAAGACTTTGGAACATGCGGATCTACTGTTAAATGATTATAGTACATTGAATTCGGTTTATCCAACTTTTGGTGAAATTGCCTCTGATGACTATTTTATAAGCACCGCTAATTGGAGTGGGCTTTCGGATATGGACGAGAAATTAACCTATAATTGGAGTGATCCCGATATTGCAAATAGTAAACAATGGCAAGCATCATATCGGGCCATTTATCAGGTCAACCAAGTTTTGGAAGTTTTAAAGGATATTGAAAGGAATAAACAACTATCCTTGTATGACAGGATAAAAGGAGGAGCCTGTTTTTATAGAGCATTTGCGCTACATCAGCTGGCAGTTGTGTTTGCTCCGGTATATGTTCCTTCAAATGTAAATGCGTTAGGATTACCTCTTCGGTTATCTCCAGATATAGATTTTAAGTCCGTAAGGTCCACGCTTAAGGAAACCTACGACCAGATAATAACAGATTATCAGATAGCGGTTAGGTTACTGCCAGAGCAGGAAATACTGTTGGGCAGACCAGCGAAGATCTCGGCATATGCGGGGTTAGCTCGGGTATATCTTGATATGTCAGATTATGAGCGTGCATATGCTTATGCCGATTCTGCATTGAACATGAATAATTCAATTATCGATTTTAATACCATCAATGTAGGTTTGAGCATACCATTTAAACGTTTCAATAGTGAGGTCATTTTTTCAGCCAGTACGCCTTCCGCAGGACCGTTAGGTATTGCATTTTGTAGGGTAGATACTAATTTGTATCAAGCATATGGTGCCCATGATTTACGTAAAACAGCTTTCTTTAGGATTGGCTCCGGCACTCCAAATTATTATTCTTTTAAAGGATCTTATGATGGATCAACTTCCGGTATTTTCGTTGGACTGACGGTTCCAGAGTTGCTATTGATAAGGGCTGAAGCTGCAGTCCGCACTAATCGTGCTGCTCAAGCTCTTGCTGATTATAATAAATTATTGAAGAATAGGATAAGTAATACTTTTTATACCCCAAGTTTGGAAAATGATCCTACGAAACTATTAACGCTAATTCTTGAACAAAGACGATTGGAATTGATTTTTAGGGGGAGAAGATGGGCTGACCTTAAAAGGCTTAATAAAGAACCTCGATTTGCAAAACAATTAGTACGTGTACTAGATGGGAAAACATATTCACTTGAACCTAATTCTCATAAATATGCTATTAAAATCCCTCAAATCGTAATTGAACAAACTGGAATAACACAAAATATAAGATAAGGAATGATGATCAAAAATATATTTTACTTTTTATGTATGTTCATTGCATGGAGTGCACATGCTCAAAACAAGCATGAAACAAAATTTAGTCAGAGGCTTAATGTTGGGGATAAGGTTCCCCAACTGGACAATAGTCAGATATTATTTAAATCAGCAAAGGACATACAACTTCATAGCAATGATAAAGTTGTGCTACTAGATTTTTTTGATACTTTTTGTACAGCATGTATTGCTTCCCTTCCTAAGCTTCAGAAGTTACAGGATGAATTAAAGGAGAACCTGCAAATTGTTATGGTTACATGGCAGGATAAAGCAACAATTGAAAAATTTTGGAAGTCAAATGCTTTTATTAGAGAAAATAAAATTCAATTGCCTGTTATTTATGGAGATACCTTATTACGTCAATTCTTTCCTCATACGGGAGTTCCTCATGTAGCATGGTTATTTAGAGGTCATGTTCAGGCAGTTACTTTTTCAGAGTTTATTAATCGTGACAATATATTGAAATTATCAAAGGAAGGGATAATATCTCTCCCCCTGAAATGGGATTTTAATGATGTAACTCTCATTAAAGATGTTGAGGCGAAAAGCTTGTTAGGTGAAGTTAAGTTGACAGGATTTCAAGATGGAAGGCCTACTCAAAGCTATAGCTATAGCTTGGATAGTACGAGTGGCTTTTATAAAACTAGCATCATAAATCAATCGATTATAGCTGCATATACAACAGCATATAGTGAGATTTTTAAACCAAAATTTATCTTGAGACCTGAACGAATTGAACTATTGGTTGCTGATTCTTCAAAATTTGATGATTTTAATTCATTTGTAACCTCTCAAGTTTGGCTTTCTCAAAACGGAATCTGTTATGAAAGATTAGACAAATATCCACGAAGTCCTGTAGAGCAAGCCAAACTAACATTGAGTGATATGGACAGGTTTTTGAACATAAAAGTTTACTGGGGTAAAAAAATGAGAAAGGTATGGGCCATTAAGGGAACTTTTCATAAGTCTGATAAAATGGTGAAGGGTAATAAAATATCGAGTACAGATTTTCTTGCATTTGGAATAGATATGCAGAATAAATACCCGATTGTAATTGATTTGGTTGATGTAAAGGAAAGTTTTATTCTGCCTTCTTATAAAAATCTTCAGGAGCTTAATCAAGGTCTGTCTAATTATGGATTACAGATTGTAGAGGAGCAACGAGAAATTGATGTGCTGGTCTTTGAGGAAGTAAAATAAACAGAAAGGGGCACCGTTAAAAGTGCCCCTTGTTACTAAAGATTATTTACGGGTAATCCTTAGCTCTTCAAGCTTACAGTTGCATTTGAAGTCCTACTATTAAGGGCTTTAATCATTTGATCTTTTACTGCTTCAGTTAACTCAGGATGGTTATTACCATCATTTGCCGCTTGAATAGCACAGATTTGATTTGAGCCACTACAAGAAGGTTGACTTGCTTGCAATGTATAGTCTTGAGGATCTACGGGATCACCGCCGCTATTTAATGAAAAATACGCCATTTGGGCCTCCGATCTTTATTACTATATTAACATTAGATTTATAATGGTTACAATCCCTTCTTAAGTTTCGCGAGAACTTGTACACGATTGGCCTACTGCTTATCCGACTATCGGTATCGTACCTTTGTAATCAGGTACTGCAACAATAGGTCTTCCGATCTTTCAGTGATTACACAACTGAAAGATCAATTTTTCCCCGTACCATTTTCTGGGGAATATCGTAAATCTACGTCCATGTGCATCACGCACCGGACCTGCGCAACAGCAGTTTCCTCTTAAAGACCTGCGGTTTACCGCAATCTGTCCAGCAGTCCCGCAGCTCATAGTTGTAGACCCGCAGCTCATCATGGAGCTAGCAAAGCGCCCGTCTTTTGGCTGCCTTCCAGATTGTCCTTTACTTGTCTTCTGTTGTTGCATGATGATTCTGTTATTACTCCTTTTTTCTTCTTTCGTATATTTCAAAGATATAGCAGGAATTTTGGCGAAAGTAGGTCATAAGGTGACCTGAAATAGACAAATTTTTGGGAAAATGGATTCTTTTTGCTCTAGATCTTGATAAAGGTTTTTTTATTGCTGATGGGGTGCCACCATATTTCTATTTTATACCGTCATTCTATAATCATGGAATAAATAATTATCTTCAGTAAATTTTTTAACCATTAAACCGATGAAAAACCTTTTCATTACATTGCTTGCTATATTTGCTGTACTGTTTAAATCAAACGGGCAAACAAAGCTCAGTGGACAGCTGTCAAATTATAAGTCAGATTATAAATTGACATTACGCTTATCGAATGCAACAGTAAAATTGGATAGTACAATCGGTGTGTCAAGTGATGGGAAGTTTGCGGTCGATTTACAAGACGTCGTGCAGGAACCTTCTTTTGCAATACTCTCGTTGTCGGATAAGGATAAAAGCTCGTTACTATTCTTAAATCTTTATATAGCACCAGATTATTCATTAAAACTTACGGCCAATATTAAAGATGGTGATCCAGATGAAACAAAGAAATCTGTTGTAATAGATGGGAAGGGTAAACATCTTTCGCAGCTTTATTTAACTCCTTTAGGAAAGCGAGATACAATCAATTGGCTTAAAAAGGATATAAAAACCTATGTCGATTATTTAAATAATGTGGCATGGGTAAATTATGATAAAAGAGTGGATAGTTTACTGAAAGAAGATCCCAGTGATCCTTCGATCAAGGAATGGAGATCGATTTTTAAACTGAATAAGGAGTACTCCAAATTACATGATTTTATCGCTAATTATTGCTATAACAATACGATTCCTTCTGAAAAAAGTCAGATCTATCTGAAAGATCTCGGATTTCCAGATCTGTGGAATCAACTGAATCAAGATGAAAATTTGAAATCAAGTGCATATAGATCCTTCGTTGAACAGATATTTCTTCTTGAAGATGAAGGCTTGATAAAATATCCTGGTGCAGTTTATCAAAAAATTAATGCTACTCCGCTTTCAAGGCAATTGCTCGTAAAGGAGCTGTTTACTGGTAAAGTGCGCGATTATGTACTGGAATATGAAATTCGTGTGGGTATTCTCAACACACATCAGTTGGCCCAGGTCGATTCTTTACAGACTTTCATTCCCTGGATTACGAATGGAGCGTTTAGAGATAAATTGCAAAAGCTTGTTTCTCGTCGAAAGGCTATCATAAGTGAAATAAAGCCGGGAAATAAAATTAGTAAGGCGATTAAATTAAAAAACACAATCACCAATGATACGTTGACATTAGAAGACCTAAAAGGTAAAATGGTATTTCTTGAATCTTGGGCGAGCTGGTGCGGTCCTTGTAAAGAAGAAATTCCACATCTTAAAAAGCTGGTCGAGCATTATAAAGATAACCCTAATATTGCGTTCATCAGTGTTGCTGCGTTTGATGATAAGGAAAAGCAGGTCAAAAACAGATTGAAGATCATCAAGGATCAAAATATGAACTGGACCCAGCTTGAGGATATTGATAATAATTTTACAGCTTATTTTAAGATTCATGGTATACCCCATAACGTGATACTGGATAAAAAAGGTGTTATCGTGGACAACGATAGCATTCGTCCTTCGAATCCGGGTATCATCGCTTATATCGATAAACTGCTCAGTCAGAAATAAAATGAAAGGCACCGAACCGATAAGATTCCGGTGCCTTTTTTTTATCCATTCAAAATAGATAATAGCGGTTGACAGAAAACGATTATCGACTATTTTTTCTTCTCAGAAATAGATTTTTAGCCCGATATATCGAGCTCTCGGATGTAAGAAGTAATCTAGCTAGCTCCTGTCTATTGAGGTTGCGGTAAAGGTCTGGGAGATTGTCTGCTAAATAGAATAGGCGGTCTGTGACCAAAGTAATACCATCCATAGCCCGTAAGTGTTCGAGTTGGTATTTCTTTTTATACATTAAAAGCTGTAACAGGGTATCGATGCCTTTATCGTTGTTGCGGTAAGGTTTTATTTTCCTGTAGGGGATCTGCAATACAATTCCTGGCCGGACAGCAACAATATCCCCCAGTGCCGGGCTCTGGCTGTAATAATGCATGGTCGTGAAAAAGCCCATATTAGGCAAAGCAACCGTAAGGATTTGCTTGCTGTCGTTACATGCAGTGTACCGTTCTTTAACTAGAAGACCACGCAATACGATGTACAGATTTTCTTGTTGATCGTCAGATTCATATAGTACCTGTCCTTTTTTGACACGCAGGATCTGTGCATTTTTCTCCAGCCAGTTTCGATGGAAATCTTCCAAAGGAGGATATATCTTTTCCCAATAAGAGTAGAAGTCTTGCAGTACTTCTTTTTCTGTGTAATAGGTTCCCATAGTTTAGTCTAAAGTTTTATAAAACACAGCGGTATTGCGTAAACGTCGCAATTGACGATCGCTAACATTCGTAAATGCACTAATTTTATCATTTTTCATCCTTATCCGGTTTAGTTGATCAACCTATAATGCATGTTGGAATTGGAGCTTTTTTATAATAGGGCATGCCTAGTAGCATATACGTCGATCTTTCATAAAATTAGTACCTATTGCGCTGAAAAGGAAGGTATATTTTATTCCGCAGATTACTTTCTGGAAGTATTTGTTACATGTGAATATTGTTGTAGTTGATAAAATGTTTCTTAATGAAATTGTAGCGTATATTTTATGCTTTGTACTTGATTTGATACTAAATTGAGTGAAATTAATTTTTATTTAAAACGATATTTTAATACATTTAGAATTTGTATTATTTATTGTGTTAAATATATTGCTGTAGATAAAGTCGTTTATGAAAGAATTTCATGAGAGCATATTTGAACTGATCGCTAAAATTGAACCGAATCCAATCGTTCGTTCTGAAAAATTGATAGCTGTTTTTGGCGTTGGAAAAAGGTCTGTTATCAACCGTACAAAAGGTCATACGGTGCTCCGAGTTGATGAAATTCAGAAGCTGATGGTAACTTTTAATTTTAGTTGGATAGACTTGGCAAAGCTGAACGGTGAAGCCTATTTTGACAGTTCATTATACGAATATGTCAGGCTTACAAAGGAAAATTTTTTTCATGAAATTCCGAGATATGTGCGTCTTTACCGAGACCTGATGGAAGAGATGCTGAAAATGGACAATCCTTGGATCAAAATCATCTGTTCGGATGTACCGATGTTTCATATTATGAAGTTTGAGCATTTGACTTATTTTAAGTTCTATATGTACTATCATCATAAATTTGATAAAACATTAACTTTTGAAAAATTTAGGGAACGTCTGAAACTGCTCTGCCTAGATCTAAGTTTTGAAACGATAGCAATTGCTTATGCTTCCATTAAAAGTGTTGAAATATGGGACCGGAAAGCTTTCGAGGAATTGCTGTTACTGATTAAAGAATGCAATGATTACGGCAAGTTTGAGCATGTGGCTTCGCTCAGGGTATTGATGGAAGAAGCGAATTTACTGGCCCGTTATCTGCAGAAATGTGTAAAGTCTGCCCACAAAGGTGATCGGGAGAAGGTGAATTTTTATGAGTATGGATCCATTCTGAGGGATGGTTTTGTTGTTTATGGAAATGGGCAGCGTCCATTTAAATTGAGCCAGAAGGAATTCATGCTGCAGAGTTTTTTAACCAGTGATGCGGTGCTGCTGGCAGATTTTGATGATTCGTTTGCTACACTGAAAGGCCGTTCTGATGATTTGATTAAAACTTCGGTCCGTAGTCAACGTTCTTTTCGAAAACATTTCCGGTGGCTTTTCAAAATGTACAAAAAATGTATTTTCCATTAAAAGTAGCGCTTTTTCTTTAAACCTGTCAGTTGCTAACTATACAGCAGTTTAGAAGGGAATTGACGCTAACATGAATCATATGGAGGAAAACCAATCGTGTCGTTGTCTCGGACAACCATCGGAATCAAAGGGCTGCCAGCATCATTGCTGGTTTGTTTTTTTAGAGTCTTTAAGAAAAGAGATCCTGGATTGCAAAAGGGAAATCAAAGATCTGATCTGCCGTAAAATTCCCGATCCGCCCCTGGTATTGGTCAATAGCAAAGAGGTATGCGAATACGCAGCCATCGCGCCTAAAACACTCTACCGCTGTGAAAAGAAAAACATGATCAGCTACCATAGCCGAACCAGTAAAGGGAAACTGTATCGCTATGAGGATATGGTCAAATTGAAAAAAATATACCACAATCTCCCCGATTGATCAGACTGCTGATCGATCCGTATTCCGCCCGGAATAGCGACCTTAATTCTTCTTTCGTATTTCCATTTTTGCTTCAAGTTTGTATGATTTTCTGCTAGGATTAGCTTGTCATTGCATTCGCACACTGTTCGGGATGGATTCGGCAATGCTCTACTTCGTCTATACTGTTTGTCTACTGTGCCTCTACAGTTCCTCTAGTGTTTTAGTAGAGGCAGGGTATAGGATGTGTATAAGATCTGTGTAGGAAAGCTGAAAATTTCCCGAAGACGACCCGAATAAATCTCGAACTTTTAGTGACTAGTTTTAGTGACCTAGTGATGAAGTAACATAGTAACGAATAATGAAGTAAAGTAGTGACAAGTAAAGTAGTGACAAGTAACAAAGTGACAAGTAACGGAGTGACTAGTGAAGTAGTAATAAGTAAGTGACATTTAATTAGTGACGAAGTGATCGGTGGTAGAGTGATAATAGACGTTCACCCTAACATTTTAACCTCATAACCTTCTAACCTTATACCCATTCAACCTCATAACTTTCTAACCAATCATCTAACCCTCAAGCCTTAAAAAACGCATAGGAGTGCAAATGGACAATTTACTTGTCTTATGGTTCTTATCCGCAATTTGGGCCGGTCAGCAAGTGGACAAAGGTCTTTTACCCCTTGATTTTGAGGTGTTTCCTGTCGTATGTTTGCTTTCGTAAAGTGAGCTATACCGGTATGCATCAATGCTTTATGATGGTTTAATATTTAAATAAGAAAACAATGGGAAAAATTTTGCAAGGAGCGCTAGGAGGATTTAGCGGTAAAGCGGGAGCTATTATAGGTTCGAGCTGGAAGAGTATCAATTATATTAAGGGATTGTCTAAGAAACGGACGAAACCTGCATCGGAAGAACAGCTGATACAGCAGGCGCGTTTTTATACGATAGCCAAATTCATCATGCCGATAGCGTCTTTTGTCGAGCTGGGATTCGGTCAGATCAATGCCGATATCATGACGCCGACCAATGTGGCGCTACAAGCCAATATCAAGACCGCAGTGGTCGGTACATATCCCAATTTTACGCTTGACTACAGTAAGATACTGATTTCAAAGGGTAATCTGCAACCTGGAGGTATAATAGGGGCCAGTGCTTCGATCGGTATCCTCTCCGTTACCTGGTCGCCCGAGGCGATAGAAATACAGAAGGGCGAGCTGGATGATGTTGTACATATTTTGCTGTATGTGCCTGCTATCGATGAGTTCTTAACGGCTCCTGTTCCACCGACTAGAGGAAGTGGGGCAGTGGATATCGAATATCCGGAACATTTCATGAGTGAAAAGGCACATGCCTGGATGTTCTTTGCCGATAGAAAAGGAAAGCGGGTAAGTAAAACGAATTATCTGGGTGAACTGGATTTAACTTAATGGTTTAACCTGTAGCCGGCGCTATGTGCCGGCTACATAATGGATTTGATATGAAAATATTAGCAATGCAATCTCCAAAAAAATCTAACATTGAAAATGGTCGTCAAACTGTTCGGTTGAAATTTCAAAAAGCACGTCAATTTTTGAATCCTGTTAATGCAATTATCCAGATTGGTTTTGCACGGGGCAAAAATAAAGGGACTGCAATAGGTAGGGCCATGTCCTATATTTTACATAGTGCTATGGAGGGTTTATTCCCAGATATCACCGTCAATGCATCTCAAGCAAGATTGAGTGCCGGTGTAATAAGTGGGCTTCGGGTAACGGATATTTCCCGTGTCGGTAAGTCCATATCCGTGTCGTGGGATCCACAAGTATCTCGAGTAGCTTGTACTGAAGGCGATGATCGGGTATTGCTTTGTGCTTATGCGGTAGAGCAGGAGCTTGCTGCTGTCAATGAGGAGCAGGTGTGGCGCAAAGCTGGGAAGTTACAGCTGGAACTTCCTGCGGGGATGGAGCAGTTTGGGGTACACCTTTACCTGATCGTACACGACCGTAGTAAACAGAATTGCAGTAATAGTCAGTATCTGGGGTGGTATAATTAAGATCATGGTTAAGAAATCTATATTAAAAGTGCTGCGTAAACAGCAGGGGAAGAATAGTACCCTGTCTGAAATCTACCTGAATAACCAGTTTATCTGCTATGGGCTGGAAGATATCCCCCGCACGAAGAAGATACCGGGAAGTACTTCCATTCCCTTGGGTATTTATCCCTTGGGTTTTAATAAGGATGGCGGCATGAACGGTAACTATTATGACCGTTTTCCGAAACTGCATCGGGGTATGATCGAGATCAAGGATATTCCTGCTTTTAGCTATGTCTATATCCATATCGGCAATACGCACAAAGAAACTGCGGGCTGTCTGCTTGTAGGAACGGGTTATGTCTTTGAGCATGGAGACTTTCGGTTGGTGCAGTCGGTAACGGCGTATAAGAAATTGTATGGGATGCTGGTGGATTTGCTGGTGGAAGGAGAGGTGTTTATTGAAGTGACGGAGTAACTAGTGACAGAGTAACGGAGTGACGAGGGGAATACTTTGTTAAATAACTTACTAACGATCTAACCTTATAACCTTCTAATAATTAAAAAACATGAAAAATATAATTCAAAAAATAAGCCGTGCGCTGCAGGTTGTGCTAATAGCGCCGATTAAGTTGCCGGGAAAGGCATTGAATATTATTAAATATATCGCTCTGGGTCTAGGTGTGATAGAAACGGTGCTGGATGATAAAGACAAAAAAGGAGAGGAGGAGTCGCCACCAATGGCGGAGGATTCTTCACAAAAAGAAAAGGAGGTACAGGATGAAATGGAATGATATCCGGATAGGCGCTATTGGGGGTACTTTGTGTTCGATCTGGGCAAGCTTTTCTTTAGGGGATGTACTGCAAACAGCTTTGATGGCTGTGGTGGGTACTATGGTGAGTTTTGTGACCAGTAGGCTCTTAGGGAGAGTACGGCGACGTAAAAGCGACTAGATTCTTCTCCTTATTAAAATGAGACGAGATTAATTTTAAAGGTTCACAAACTAAAGGGGATAGCTTTTTACTATCCCCTTTATTATAAAAGGTATTGTTTATACTTGATACTTTTCTTTTATAAAAGGGACGTCGCTTTTCTTATTTACTAGGACCTTGATCTAATGCAAAAGTTATTTTCTTTTCATCTGGATTATAGTACATTCTTTGAAATAACTGTAGAAAATGGAAAGTGCAAAAATTAAAATCCTTTAGATACTCTTCACCAATCACAAAATTCTTAAATTCATAATTATTAATTGTAATACTATCAAGGGTCATGATTTTTTTATGTCTTTTTTTGGGGCTTTGATCTTCTAATTCTACAGTCCTTAGGGAATTAAATTTAATTTTGTTTGTATTCTTATTAAATACTAATGATGGTGATAGTGTAAAAATTTTATTAGTTTTGATAGTAATGCTATTTGACCACCCAGTATCAAAAAGAAAATCTCCTTTCATATTCCCATCAAAATTCAATGTGAAAAATGGTACTTTGGAGAATTTTAGATTATTAAAATAGGGTATTACGAGTGCTCTTTTTTCAGTTTTTTCTTCTGGAAATTTTAAATTTGAGATCTTAATTATTTTTTTTTGAAAATCTATTTTCCAATGTAGTGTAGAAATAATATCTTGACCTATAACCCCAACAATTCCTGCTTTATGATTGTCTTTTATTTTACTAAATTGATTTACTCTTATCTGTTGTGCTGGGATTTTATATTCACCAATCGTAGCGTATTCCATATTTGCTATTTCTGATTCCACGAAGAAAGTTTCTTGACTATGATGTAAGGTGTCTATAGCTTTAAAATTTAAGATCTCGATTGGGATATTTCTAAGTTTTACCTGATCTTTTAATATTATAGAAGCGTCGGCACCAGTATCCCAAAGAAAGAGATAGGTTGAATCTTTCATGGTCACAGGTATTAATATTTTTGAAGAGGTGCTGGATTGGATTAAAGGTATTTCATATTCGAACCTCTTTGGGCTCATGCGCTGTGCTATAAATTTATAAGCGATAAATAGGAATATAATTAAAAGTATAGGGTATAGGTATTTTTTCATTGAAGTCTCAAAAAAGTTGGTTTAGTAGATGGCGCTTTATGTAATAATTTCTAAAGTTTTTAAAGATATAGTTTTCAATATATAAATGCTATTTACTAAGTACAATTCTTTTCGTTTCTCAAAAAGTATGCTGGATGAAAAATAATCCATTTTTGCTTGATAACGGATTTCATGGCAATTGGAGAGTTATTAAAAGTAACTAATTTTCATTAAACCCTTTATTTTGACGTTTTGATGTACAGTATTTTTTATGTTTCTTATCGTTTCCTCTTTTTTGTTTCGTCATCCAAAAGTTTTGAGTGCATTTTGATTTTCTACTGTACTACGTCAATCCATTTTGCTGCTTTATAAACAGCAGGTCTGCTATAGCTTTCTATGATATAACAACTTTATTTAAAAAGGACTACTCTTTAAATAAATTATAAATGCAACAATATTGCTTTTAGAATTTTCAATCAGTACATTTGTATGCATAAGAAATACACATTTATCATATGAAACGTAGTCAGCGCTTGTTCGCATTAATTTTTTTATCTGTCCTAACCGTGGTTGCAAATAACTCCTGTCGGACGGTTCCAAACAGAAATCTGTTATCAAAAAAAGATGACAGCTCCATACTTCGCTTGCGAGATTCTATTTTGCAGGCGGGACTTGATGGTGAAGCTTTGTATACCATTCTTGGTCACATTAAGCCTATGAGCAGCGTTGTGGCTTTTAACTTTCCAATTGGCAATCGTGATAGCAGTAAAAGGCTGGAAGGGAATATTGTAACGGGTGAAAAACAGTTTCGTGAATTGGATACACTTCACCAGATTCAGCAGGCGTTAAATTTGATTCAAATTCCTGACCTTAAATTTGTTCTTGTTCCTTATCGATCGGGGTACAGCTCTTCACGGGTACTGCAAGTGACCGTGTTACGTATTTCTGCTGTAGACAGTGTGCTCAGTGCAAGAAAATCGTTCTTTGGACAATATGGTTTTGTGCCCGGTACGGATCCTGCAGTGCTGCTTACGGTCAATGAGTACGAAAAACGCTATGAAAGGCTTCGCGGGTATGGCTATTTATTTGGCTATCCGGACTATGCGGTAGATTTTTTCGTTAAAGCTTTTCAACAATCGGATAGCACAGGTATACATGTTGAAAGAAACTTTTTTCAAATTCCGACTTACGCTCGTGAAACCGGGAATTTTGTATATGCGTACCCCAAAGACCAGCTGCCATCAGCTATCGATTCGGCAATTTATAAAAGTGCGAAACATGTTTTAGAAAATTATAAAGCATTACGTGGGCATTATTTAAACCAAGATAGCACAGTGCGAGCTTATGACTTAATCCAAGATCATGCTAAAGCGATGAACAAAAAGAAATGACTAAATATTCCACAAAAGTAGGGTTATTGGGTGCGATTGCTCTTGTTGTTGCCAATATGATCGGAACAGGAATTTTTACAAGTTTAGGTTTTCAATTAGAGGGTGTCACTTCTGTATTTCCGATTATGCTTTTGTGGTTTATCGGTGGGCTGACTGCTTTCTGCGGAGCGGTCAGTTACAGGCAGTTGATTCGCTATTTTCCTGATTCTGGAGGAGAAACTTACTTTGTGAGCCAGCTCTACGGTAAGCAGGCGTCCTATCTAACAGGGGTTATCACCTTAATATTTGGATTTTCTGCACCAATTGCGTTATCTGCGCTCGCGTTTGCAAATTATTTAATACCTACAACGTTATGTAATGCCGCAATTGTGGCCTCGGCACTGGTTATCGGTATCAGTGTCATGCATTCCATCGATATTCGTACAAGCAGCCGTTTACAGGCCATCTCTTCTGGTTTTAAGGTGGTTGTGTTACTGATTTTTATAGGTTTTGGGTTGAGTGCCGGTAATCAAGGAGCTGTGCGGATCCAACCGAGTGAGCGTGATATAGATGCGATATTTACCGTGCCCTATATGTTATCATTAATGTATGTTCACTATGCATTTTCGGGATGGAATGCAAGCGTCTATATCTTCCGTGAAATTAAACAGGATACGGTCTTATACCGGTCTCTATTTTTGTCTGTGGCTCTGGTCACAGTCTTATATATGTTGCTGAATTTCGTGTTTTTGACTTCGTCTGGTATAGCACAACTTAAAGGCATGGTCGAAGTAGGGGAAGTGGCTGCTAAAAATATTTTTGGCAGTACAGTAGGCCGTGCATTTTCTGTTGTCATCGCGCTACTGCTTGTATCGGGGATCAGCGCAATGGTCTGGGCTGGTTCTCGTGTTTCGATGAAGGTCGAAGAACTTTTTAAGGGAACTATTTCTCTCGTTGAAATCCCCAGAAAGCATATCGTAATCCAGGCGCTTGTCAGTATTTTATTTATCTGGATTGTTAATTTTGAAACAATTCTTGCGCTCACATCGGTCGTCTTATCCTTGTGTTCGGTAGTACTGGGATTGTTTATTCATGATAAAAGGCAGGGAGATCGGGCAGATTTATCGTTATTTGTTAAAATCTGTGCGATAGGCTATTGTTTAGTCATCAGCACTTCCAACCTTTATCTCTTTTATGCTGCTGTTATGGCTTACATTTAAGAAATTACAAATGGAAGCATGTTTTTTGTATGCTCCCATTTGTAATCCTTGATCTAAAAGTTTATCCCAAGGCTCACTTGGTAGGAGGTTCGTTTATCAAATGTTTTGCTTGAGGGTTTCATTAAACTTCCCTCAGCCTGAATATAAAGTTGCGATAGCTTATTTTCCTGCACTTGACGCGAATAGCGGACCGGAATGTGTAAGCATAGCGCATCGCTCTGCATCCAGGCTAGATCATTATTTTCGAGCTTCGTTACGGTAGGATATTCAGGGAAATTTCCTTTATAATGATAGTTTGCACTGATGCGCTGACGATAGGATGTCTGTAAACCGATCATTAATCCTTGTTCGAGGTGGGAAGATAATAGGATCTGTCTCTCGGTACCTAATTGATATAAAAATGTTTCTGATTTTTTATTACTACCGGGGATGATATAGCGGTCGTCAATCTTTTCATATTGGATACCCCCATTAAATTTCCATTTATAGCTAACATTTTTCTTATGTAAGAATGTATAGTTCAGACCACTGATTGTCGTGCGGTATGTGGATCTGATATCTTTTGATAAGATGTCCCAATAATTTTCCTCCTCACGGTTGACACGTTGTAATACATATTCGATGCCGTTCATATCGCGCTGATAAAAGGTTGCATTTATGCGATGGAGCCGTACGTTATCTTCTTTGAATAGGGAAGCGTTTGCGGACAGAATTTTTCGTGATACAGAGCCCACAGGCATCGGACTGCTGTAGGAGCTGTTGACATCTTCTACTTCCCATTTGTAATGGCCGCTGAGAAGAACGCGAACCGATCCACTGTATTCATAGTGCAAACCTAGCCCCCTGGAATTGCCCATATAGTTATACAATCCACTTCCTCCAAGTGCAGCTATGGAATGCCCCAGCCCCATAACGGTATAGTATTGTTGGTTGACATAGGTATTGACCAAAGATTGAGCAGACTCTTCTTTCGTATCTTGATATATAAAACTCGTTCCAAGATGGTGTTTGCCTAAATGATACATGATACTCGGACTCAGGTAGAGGGAGTAATAATAATTTTCGGCTCTAATATCACGCTGTTTTGCTCCGGATGAGGCTTTATATTGGCTTTCTAATCCAAAAGTCCAGCGATCTTTGTATCTCGGGGAAGCTACAGCAAAGTCCAAAGTATAATGCTGGTTGCGCCAATCACTACTGTTGGTATCTGCGACTAAAAAGGGCATTCCTCGGTAAGGATCGATAAGTGAAGCATTAAAATCGACTTCATTCAATTGCTGCCGTTTATATTTAAATCCGCCTTCCAAATAGAACTGGCCGAGGTTTAAATTACCGCGAGTGGCGATTGTTTGTTCATTTGCTGATCTAGCTTGCTGAGGACGCCTGAAATCTCCTTGATCAGAACGATGTGCAAGGTATAAAGTGGAATAGTGTAGCACTGAATCTAACGTCAATGCCGCTGCAACTCCTGTATGTTGCCAAAGCCGTCTACTTTCATTTAAGGAAACGGATGAAGGTTCCAATGAGTTGGGGCTTTTCTGTGCATGTAACTGCGTACCGCTTAATGCTGCGATCAGTGTTAAATAGACTATTTTAGAAGATATTTTCATTTTTTATTCATTGCTAGGTGATCGTAATTTTTTAGCTTAGTTCGCATGGCTCCAGTTCGGTTTTTTTTCGCCATTTCTTCTGAATTGAGGAGCAGTATTGCGTTCAAAGTCATCCGTACTATTATTTGTATCCATGTAGAAAGGTCGGCCATCTTCTTTTTTCTCCCTGACTTTACGGGCTACTGCCTGTCCGATATATGTTGCTCCGACGTACGTCATACCGGCATCCACTTCAGCAGGAACTCTTTTGGCGGTGATCATATTGGCATTGTGTCCTGCCTCCACAGCATCTAAAAGATAGCTGCGTGGTATTTTGGCAAAAAGTTGGGTACCTGTGGTTCCCAGATTTCTGGTCCTGAGGTTTATATTGTTTACAGGATCCCAGTTTGATGCCTCTGGTATGCGAAAAATAACATATGCCGCTCCAAAGACCGAGGTCAGGTATTGCGGTACAGATCCTTTGGATGAATTGCCATTATAAAATACGTGCTGCATATCCAATGCAGGCTGATTGGGGAAATTGGGATTGTCCATGTTAAATTCAAATTCAGCTGTCGAACAATCGATTGGTGATGAAGGGTTGTATTGTGCGAGTTTATGGTTTGCTGCAAATTGGGCTATATGAATGGATTCGCCAGGAAGTAGGGGATATTCTTTTCCTGTACCGGGAATTTTCCAAACGCGGTCACCATAAACGTATTTGTCTCCATCTTCAGTCGGCCATACAGGTAATACTTGGGTGGCTATGGTCGGAGTCAAAGTTGCAAAGTGTAAACCGTCTAAGTAAACCGTTTCCTCTGAATTGTTGTATATTTCATAAAATTGATCCCTAAAATAGAAAGGTGCTGACCCTGAGTAATAGATCTGACTAAATACTAAAGGGCTCTGTTTGAGTCCGCTTACAGCTAGATTGAGCTGCTGGTCATTTTTTACAATACCATAATTGACCACACCTGCATTTAAGTAATATGAATCTTCAAGATCATCCTTTCGCAACCCGGCGATGTTGATGCTATATAAGCCCGGGGGAAGGCTATCCATAAGGAGCTGACCCTGAGCAATGGTTCCGGATCTTACGATTCCCTCTTTAAAATTGGTGAACTTGACCGTTAATCCGTCCAAATTTGAAATTGTTGGTATTGTTGATGTTGTTTTGACTTGAATTTTGTAATACTGGACAATCGGTGTATCCAGTGCCGAATTGATTTTTTTACATGAACCAAAGAGTAATAGGATACTCATGGCAAGCCCTATATAGTTTTTAACTGTTGACATGATCTGATTTTTATAAATTATAATTTGAAAGAGAGTTCCATCCCAAAGTAATAGGGAACATTTCTTTTGTAATAATATCCTTTTACACGTTGTGATGATGCGATCTGATAGTGTCTGAACATGTTGTTTGCAAAGAATGAAATGCGTCCAAGATCTGCGATCTCTTTACTGATATTGATATGGAAAGAAAGGAGCGGACTGAATGACTCGCTAATGGCATTTAACCGGTTGATATTACGTATTAATGGTTTAAATTCGGGGTTTTCACTTTGCGCAGGATCGAAATCATGAACTTTTCCGTCGAATTTTGAGATATACTTAATGGGGATAGAATCATTCCCAAACGTGTTCCAGTTACTTTCATTCCAGATGACCTGGGTACGCAGTGTCACGACAAATCCTATTTTGGGGATATTGTGGGTAGTGGTCAGGGTGGAAGTCATAGACTGCTCATAAGAACGGCTTATGTTGGGATCATACAGGGCAATATGTGTTCGTCCAGCACCACCAGTTGTGCTATTGTCGTCAAAATAATGATAATCATTGGAGTAGCTTTCGTTACGGATCCAAGCACCGTTCAAAGCAAATTCGGTCCGGATATTTTCAAATCTTCCGAGAGAAAAGTCAATTTCAACTCCCTTGGTATTGATCTGCCTGTTGTTGGTGGGCATATTATATTTTGCCAATACAGGGTTGTTTGCCGCTACTTCATAGATGGGCTTACTGTTATCACCTGTCCGCTCATATTCTATATAACTGACGGGTTTAAAAGAGTTTTGAGTGAGTCCCATTGCATAGCCATTTCTCAAATGGTCGCGAAAGGCGGTGATTGAAAATTTCTTTTTACCCAAAAACAGATCTGTACCGATTTCGATACGTTCATTGGAAGCGATATTAAGGTTCGTGTTTTTCGTCTCAAAACTTCGTGTTGTGGTCATAAAAATTCGCTCTTCTTCTGCGAGATATGAATCTGCCATCTCGTTGATATTGATGTATTCAAAATAAGCAGCTTGCGGGTAGAGGTAAAGTAGGCTGGGACCCTTTGCTAATTTACCGTATGCCGCTCGAAAATTAAGTGTACGCGGAACCAGTTCATAGTTTAGATTAATACGTGGGGACAAAGCTTGTTTATTGGTTGAAAAAACATCATATCGAATTCCTGCTGCTATCGCTAATTGGCGTTCGCCGAGATCCATGGAAAACTGATTTTCAGCATAGGCACCAAACTGGTTAAATGCAGGAATGTCTTGGAATGCTCGAGGTCGATAAGTCGAGTTTACATAAGACAGGTTGCGGTAGGGCGGTGCTGTTGGTGAAAAAACAGTTCCCTTTCCGAAGTTTTTATTGATTCTATAATCGGCACCTATTGACCACTTATTTTGAGTATTTCCGATATTATTGAAAAATGTTGCTTTCGCTTTTAAAAAGGTACTGAATTCTTTGCCGTATATATTGTACATACCGAGATAAGTACTGGGCAAATAGTGTGCATAATGATCAGTAAGGGTCAAACTTTGAGGGTTTAGAAGATGACCATCGATATCATAAATCGGCATGCCGGGTTTGTTTGTGAGCACGGTCCCGTCTTCTTTGGTCATGGAATAGGGTGCTGTCGCTGAAGTCTGCTGTTCCTGTGCAAAGGCGGTTTTGTTGGTGTAAGCAATGTTGGCGACATAGTTGATGTTTTTAAGCCACTTTGCAGTGAAGGAGAGGTTTCCTTCTGTATTGAAAGATAAGCCCAGATCACGTCCGCTGGAAGCTTTCATGGTTACGGCATCATCCGGATTTTGTCTACGCGTATCTTTTCCAAAAAGCACACTTAAAGTAGAGTTTGTACGCAATCTTTTATCAAAAAAAGAATTGCTGTATTGGCCGTTTGCATTGAACCGCTGATAACTCAGGTACGATTGTACCGGATCATTGGTATTCTTGGCATAGTCTAAAGCGATATTTAATGCACCGGCATCTTTTCCAAGTAAAAGACCTTTTGAGAGGGATAGTTGGTATATATTCGGATTGGTCTTCGCATTGATTCTCAATGGCGCTTGTCCAGCCTGCGTTTTGACGATGACCAGTCCGTTGGTAATATCACCGTGCTCAACACTTGGTACACCACGTATGATCTCGATCGATTCGATATGATCGACTGCAAGTAGTCGCGTATCAAAACCGCCGCTGGGGTTAGCTCCGCCGGCTAAGGGTGCCGTATTTCCGGCAACAGTAGCGGAAATAGTCTGGAGATTGGCATTGTTGTTCATTGGAGCACCGTTTAACACGATACCGGTGCCAAATGCATTTGCGTTACTATTTGAACCGACCACGTTACGGATATTGATCTGTTTACTACCGGTGAGATCCTGATTGCTGACCGTTCCGCCAGGTAAAAGCGCCATGACATCAGCCAAACTATTTGCCTGTAGATGATCCAGTGCGTTGCGCGAGATCAGGGAAGAAGTACCATTATAGCTGTTTTCATTTTTTGCAGTTACATCTGCTTCTTGCAGTCTGAAATTTGTGGCTCGAAGTACAAATTCAAGATGGGGTATTTTACTTGAAAAATAAACTACTGTATCGGAAGTAACTCTTCCAACATAAGATACATTTATTTTCAGTTGTCCAGCAGGAATGGCAGAGAAGCTGAAGTTTCCATTGTGGTCTGTTGTGGTGCTAAGTCCTATGTTCTGAATGGCGACTGTTGCATTCGCCAGCGGTTTTTTGTTTGCTCCGTAATCTTGCGAAAAGATTGTTCCTTTAATTTGATGGGATTCTTGTGCAAAAACGGAAGTGGAATTTAAACCTGCAAGAACTACCACTAGACTGGGCAGATGCTTAAATTTTTTAACGATCATTTTTATTCGGCTAAGTTTTGACAAATATAAAGGTATATATTGTAAATGCAACTAAATTGCTTTTAGAAAATTACTTCTTTTTATTAAAATGCTTTTTACAAGATTATTGAGTAGAAAAAATATGGAATTATGATGCTCCTCTAGCGGAGGCAAATTAAGGTAATGAAGAAACAAGTGAAGAAGTAACGAAGTTAATAGTGACACCGTAACGAGTGATGTTGTAACGGAGTTAAGAGTAATAGTTTCTAACCTGCTAACTATCTAACCTCATAACTTATTGTAATAACTGATTATGATTAAATACATTGCGCTGGGGCGGGCTGGAGATTGTAATGGATGATAAAATGTATAGATAGAAACTTATCTTTTTGTATTTACAATCGATCATAAATTTGTAGGGCGGGATTTCTTAAGTAATTTTGTTTTTCTAAATTTTATGATAATTTTGACCTTAATTATTATACATACCTAATTATTAATCAATAAAATGCAACCAGTAGAGGAAAGGAAAAGGGTTAAGGAGCTAATTGAAGGGAGTACTGAAGCTTTTGAAGACTTATATCATCGTTATAGACCCTTAATCTATACCGCTATTTTTAAGTTGATAAAATCGCACGAATTGAGTCAGGAAATCTTTCAGGATGTATTTATTCGAATCTGGAATCAAAGAGACAGACTGGATCCTGATAAATCTTTTAAATCTTATCTCTATATGATTGCTCAAAACCTGGTTTATGATCATTTACGTCAGTTAACTGCCAATAGAAAGAAATTAGATACGTTTAAAACCTATTACCTAAAAACCTCTGGAAATGATACGGAGAATGCTCTTGATCTAAAAGAAACTCAAGCTTATTTAGATAAAATATTAGAGCAGGTGCCTGAAAAATGCCGTCAAGTATATATTCTCTGTAAATTGGAAGGAAGAAGCTATGAAGATGTCTCCAAACTGCTCAATATTTCGATTGCTACAGTAAATAGTCATATTGTTAAGGCATCTCGTATAATAAAAAAGAATTGGAAATCAGATTATTACATATTTATTTTGTTTTTTTACATTTTTAAGTAATTGGTTTTTCGTTACGATTCGTATTAGGTACAATCAATAACAATAAACCATTGTCTGAAAAAGAATTAAACCAATTATTCGTAAAATTTTTGCGGAAAGAATGTACTGAGCAAGAGTTGGATCTTTTGTTTCGGTATTTTGCTGACGACCAATATGAAGGAGAGGTAAAGAAACTCATCGAATCGAACTGGTCGCATGACTTAAGTGATGATCTTGATTTTCAATTCAAAATGCGCCAGTCATTTTTGAAAACAGATGCCTATTTGAACAAACGGATAAACCCTGCCGAAGAAAAAGGATTCTTCAAAAAAAATATCAGATGGATTTCTTATGCTGCAGCTTGCCTGTTACTTGCAAGTTCAGTTCCTATGTATAAATTTTTCTTAAAGGCAGATGGAGTCTCTTCTGTCGCTTCAAGCTCATTAGAAAAAAAATCGATTCAATCGAAGCTTTTGTTTGCCAATGGTGATGTGGTCTATTTAGATTCAATAGCCCATGGTCCAAAACTCCTGTATGAAAATCAAGAAGCTCGGATCGAGCAATTATCAGTCGATAAAATCCAAGTTCTCACTAAAAAAGGAACTGAAGAAAAGGGTATAGAATGGGTAAGTCTTGATGTTCCTAAGGGTAAGCACATGGAAGTATTATTGGCAGATGGCAGTGTAGCGCTGATCAATTCGATGTCGCAGTTTAAATTTCCAATGATCTTTCATCATGAGCATAGAGGGACTGAACTTGTGGGTGAAGGATATTTTGAAGTGGCTCATAATAAAGAACAGCGATTTCTAGTGGAAACTCCGAATCAATTAATCCAGGTTTTCGGGACGAAATTTAATGTGCGCAATTATTTAGATGAAGAAGCGGCTTCCACAGCGTTATTTGAAGGTAAAGTATCTGTAAAAGTGCTAGAAGGCGACCGTATTGGATCAGAACGTATGCTTAGACCTGGGGAGCAGCTGGATATCGAGAAAAATCACATGCAAATAAAGCAGCAAGCAATTGTTGATCATGATGAAATATTGGGCTGGACGACAGGCAAGTTTATTTATAACAATACGCCGTTAAAAATTATGCTGAAAGATCTGACGCGTTGGTATAACGTGGAGGTGGACTGGGATACTGTGCCCGACCTACGCTTTCAAGGGAAAATTCCCCAAGAACTTACGATTGATGAGGTTGTGGAAGTTCTAAATGAAGTAGGTGGCCTCAAAATAAAATTAATAAATAACCAATTAACTTTTAAAATATGATTATGATAAAAAACAAACACGATTAAAAAAAGGAATCGGATGTGGTACCAGCACATCCGATAATGCCAGGAAATTAAAAAACGAATCTTATAACCTAACCTTACAAAAGTATGAATTTAAAAATTCTATACAAGAAATTGTATTATGCGGTCTATTGCCTAAAATTTAAGCATAGACCAATTATGTATGACTTACTGATTATGAAATTAATCGCCATGTTAACACTTTTGGGAACTTTAACCTCTTATGGAGCTGCGTATTCCCAAAAAATAAATCTACACCTGAAAAATGCGCCATTAGCAGAAGTTCTGGAACAAATTAAACAGCAGTCAAATCATGATATTTTTTATAATGTTGATTTTATAGAATCTGTTGGTACTGTTGATGCTGATTTTAGAAATGTAAACTTAGAGGAAGCACTTAATGTGTTAAAAAATAGATATGCCATTTCTTATAAAATCAAGAACGGTATGATCTATTTGTTACCACAGAAAGATTTATCTGTACAAAAACTGACCGTAAAAGGTAAAATCGTCAATGAAGAAGGAGAGCCGATAGCCGGTGCTACGGTACTTGAAAAGGGAACCTTAAATGGTACGACGACAGACGAAAATGGCTTATTTACATTGACGGACTGTAAACCAAATGCGACCATTGTACTTAAATATATAGGTTTTTTTATCCAGGAGGTGAAAGCTGGTCAAAATGAATTATTGATTAAAATGGTTCGCGATGTAGCGGCTTTGGATGAAGTTATTGTGGTTGGTTATGGTAATAGTAACCGTAAGAATATCAACAGTTCTATCAGTACCCTAGATATCGACAATGTCGCTAAATTACCGGTTCAGTCTATCAATGATGGTATTGCAGGTCGTATACAGGGTGTTATAGTAACCAGTAGTTCGGGTGCTCCGGGAGCTAAAAGCTCGGTCTCTATTCGTGGTGCGGGTACACCGCTGTATGTAATCGATAATGTGATTCGTTCTGCTAATGACTTTGTGAATATCAACCCTGGTGATATCCAGAGCTATTCGGTATTAAAAGATGCTGCCGCTACAGCGCTTTACGGTGCACAAGGTGGAAATGGTGTTATTTTGGTAACCACCAAAAAGGGAAAGAATGGGCAGATGGATATCAACTATACATTTAATGAAACGATTTCTCAACCGACTATTTTTCCCAAAAAATTGAGTTCCTATGAGAATTTGAAAACAATCAATGATGTATACAAATTTGAGGGTTTACAGATACCTACTCCGGAAAATATCCTGGAATTTTACAGAACACAGGAAAAGCCATTTGAGTATCCAAATACCGACTGGAGAAAAGTTGGAATGAAGGATTTTGCTTCTGAACAGCGACACGATTTGTCTGTAACTTCTGGAACTGAAAAATTAACTTATTTTGCTTCGGGATCTTACTATAATCAAAACAGTAACCTGCGGACAGATAATAACCATAATAAGCGTATTACCTATCGTTTGAATACGGTGAGTAACTTTAAAGAGGTGAACTTGAAAGTGACTACGGGATTGGATGGTTACGTCGAAGATAATATACTTCCAAGTTCGTCTACGGCTTCTTCTTATGGCGCATTCTTTCAGCATATTCAGCAAAGAAAATCTTCACAGCTTGCCTATAATGAATTTGGTCTTCCTTCGGCAAATACAACGGACAACCCTGCGGTAGAACTATCCGACCAGTCGGGATATTATAAGTTCAATTCGAGGATTTTTAATGGTATTCTTTCCTTAGAATATACAGCTCCTTTTTTAGAAGGATTGACCTTAAAGGCCAATGGAAACTATAACATGTGGAATTCAAAAAATAAATCCTGGAACTTGACTGCTCCCTCTTATGCGAATGGCAGTAAAACACCCATATTGGGAAATCCACCGAATCTAACCGCAACGCGTGGTGATGGAAGTACGCTGTTATTACAAGGTTATTTGCTTTATAACCGACAGTTTGGTAAGCATAATGTGGATTTTACTGGAGTATATGAACAAGCTAAAAATTTAGGCAGCTCGGTATCGGCAACACGTCAGCAATATCAAATATTGTTTGATCAATTTGTGGCAGGACCTACAGTAAACCAACTGGCCAGTGGTTCGGAATCTGAAAGTGGACGTGCGGGTTATGTGGGGCGTCTATCTTACAATTATGATGCTAAGTATTTCGTAGATGCATCCTTGCGTTATGATGGGCTGGATCTTTTTCCAAAACAAAAACAATGGGGTACATTTTATGCCTTTTCAGGTGGTTATGCCTTGTCTGAAGAAAATTATTTTAAAGAGCTGAAAGAGCGTAATATCTTGAATTATTTGAAGATAAGAGGTTCTTATGGTCTGGTAGGTAGTGCAGAAGGAATTACGCCGTTTTCATATGTACCAGGGTACTCCATCAATGCAAATACATGGGTGGTCAATGACCGACCGGTGCAGGGAACTTCTGAGCCGGGGAGCCTTCCAAGTACGATGTTTTCTTGGTATAGTATCCGCGAACGAAATATCGGATTGGATTTCAGTTCCCTTAATAGTCGTTTAAGTGGTTCATTTGATTATTTCTATAAACGTACCACTGGGTATGTGGTAGCAGATACACGTTATGCTGCCACCTTAGGTATTGGGCTTCCTCCTATAAACTTTGATCCGGGAGCGATGCGTAGACATGGGGCGGAGTTTAATCTGACCTGGAATGATAGAAAGGGCGATTTTTCGTATAAACTAGGTGTTAACTTTACTTATTTCAACCAACTGTGGGAACGTAATCCCGGAGAGGATGATGCAGCGCTTAAAAATCCATATACAAGGGAATCCGGAACGCTTAATCTGGGGGTTGCAACGGGATATACCAGTCAAGGGTTTTATCAGGATAATGCAGATTTACTGTATGGTGCCCGACGGATCAGTTCGATCAATGTGATTGCCGGTGATTTGCGCTATCAAGATTTTAACGGCGATGGTAAAATTGATGGCAATGATCAGACCCGTATCGGTAATGCCTCATTCCCTAGAATCAATTATGGTACAACAATCGATCTTGGATATAAAGCCTGGTCACTGTCTGCAGTAATAATGGGTTCTGGTAACAGGGATCGCTATTTAGGTGGAATAATGCAGGGCAGTAATCCTGATAATATGCTTATATACGGATTTCAACAGGACTACTGGCGTACAGACAATACCGATGCGCTGTTCCCAAGGCAGGTATCTACCTCTGGCGTCAATGGCGGAAATAACTTTGTGAGTAGTGATTTTTGGATATTACCGTCTCGTTTTGTGCGCTTAAAATATTTTCAATTGGGCTATGACCTAAAATCACAGTTGCTGAAGAATACAAAATTTAAACAATTCCGGGTTTTTGCGAGTGGTACCAATCTGCTGACCATTTCGAATACGAAGAAATATTTTGTGGATCCGGAATCGGATCAAAATAATGAAAATTACCCGATTCAGCGTACAATTTCTATTGGTGTAAATGTTGGATTTTAAGTTTAATGTATATGAAAAATAATAAAAAGATTACCTATATATCGGCTGCTTTATTCATGTTGACTTTATCCTTAAACTCATGTAAGGATGTGCTGGATACACAGCCTTTTGATAAAGTGGGAGAGGAAGTTATCTGGACAAATCGTGCCAATGCCGAGACGTTTATTTTCGGCACTTACGGTATCATGAATAATTTTAACGGGGGTCCTGCAACGGATGCCTGGACCATGAATCTGATCAGCATGGATGGCACCTATAATGGTGCGGCAAATGTATTTACAGAACGGTTGGACCGAACGTCAGATATGGGGTTTAATAACTGGGCAAATGTACGTCGTTGTAACTTGATTATTCAGAATGTCGGTGCATCTGCAGGGATTAGCGAGGCAGATAAGAAAGAATTGATCGCGGAAGCAAAGTTTTTAAGAGCGATGTCTTATTACCATGTAGCAAGAAGAATTGGTCGGATTGTTTGGATCGATAAGGTACTGACACCAAATGATGAGCTTATGCTGCCGGCGACAAAAAATCCGACGGAATCTTATGGTTATATTATTAAAGATCTGGAAGATGCCGTTGAAGGACTTGCAACTGCAAAAATAAACGGTAGAGCTAATAAATATGTCGCGGCGGCAATGTTAACGGAGGTCTGTTTACAGGCGCTTGCTTATGAAGGTTATCCACAGGCTAATACGGTGGCACCAAACAATCCTTTATTGGCGAAAGTGATCCAATATGGTGAGATTGTGAAGTCTGGCGGATATCAATTGGAGGCCGAATACGGGGCGATGTTCAACGAAGTGAAACCAAATTCAAACGAAATTATTTTTGGGGTTTACCGTAAAGCGATCAATACAACCTGCGATGGAACACCGATGCAGGTGATGATCCCAAATCTGAATAATGATAATATCAAGTTAGCGGGGGCTACTCCATTATTGAAATCTTCGATCCGCATTTTTGAAGCCTGGGGTGATCATGGACCTTCGATGAATCTGACCGATGATTATTTAGTGATAGACGATCAAGATAAACAGAAAGCTGTGCGCTGGTATGAAACTTCGCAGTATAAAAATGCGGTGGATGAACAGGCAACAATTGCGACATCGCTGATACCAAAAGCAGCGGGTGAGTCGGAAGTGAAACGGGGGTCGATCAAGCCCGGTAAAACGGAGACCATCTGGAAAATAACGAATGCAAGTAGGGATGCTCGTTGGAATGCTAGTGTATTGAGTGACTCTTCAGCAGTTTTATATGGCGAAACATTAACTACGGATGTGAAAGGAAATGCGGGGCGCTGGATGAAATTGAACGGTCAGGCCTATTATACTTCCTTGACGAATATGTATTGGCGAAAAGGGGTGTACAATAATGTTAACCCGCGCATCTACGTCGGTGTGCCAACGGATTATCACTATGTGTCTACGCGTTTGGGACGGGTATATCTTAATATGGCCGAAGCTTACTTGTTACAGCAAAATTTACCGAAAGCGGTTGAGTTGTTGAATCAGACACGGGTTACCCATGGTCAACTGCCACCCGCGAAACTGTCAGATCTAGCCACAGCGTGGACAGATTATAAAAGGGAGCGAAGAGTGGATCTTGTTTTAGAAAATGACTACTACTGGAGTTTGTTGCGATGGGGGAGATATGGGGGCAATGCCAATCATGGTTTAGCTTCGGGTGCTACAATTCCTGAATTGACGGCCCTTCCACAGGTGATGGATATGAGTAAGGATAGAAAACATTTTTCAATTGTATCGGGAGCTTTCTTTTCGTCGAATAACGTACGTGAATTTGATGCTTCGAGAAGATATCTGTTTCCTATAGCGCAATCTTTTCTGGATCGTAATCCAAATTTTGGTCTTCAGAATCCAGGTTGGTAAGTTTTAATGATTAAAGATAATGAAAATGAAAAGAATACAGATAATAGGCTTCGCAGCTATGATCCTGGTGCTACTGAACGGTTGTCTTAAAAAGGGATTACCGGAGTATGAAAGCTGGGATGTGAATAATATTGATAATGTTTATGTCGAATACCGCTATGAAAGTGGTAAAATATTGAATGATAAACCGGTGGTCGCTTATCAGCGACTGAATGTGCAGAAGAATGTCGTTGCAAATAGCAATACGATCGAATTGTCTATTGACGTACCGCAAGCGTCTGGTACTTTTACGGAGGAAGTCCGCAATAAGCTGATGCAGAATTATTTGTGGATGTATATGGATATATCGACCGCTGCAAAAATTGCTCCTATAGGTAGTGCTCCTAAATTAGGTGATCCGGTAGATCTAACCAAGGAATGGCAGTACCAGGTTACAGCGGCAAATGGGAATGCTAAAACATGGACAATCAAGGTCGTGTCATTTAAGAAATAATTAAGAAAGAATTTTAAAAAACGATAATGGAAACTTCTCGTAGAGATTTTATCCGCTTGGCAGGTTTGACAAGTTTAGGGATAATGGGAAATAAGTTAATGGCTAATCCCGCTGAGGAAACTTGGACTGATGCTGCAGTACATAATTTAAAATCGCAGAACAATATGTGTGGTTTTGCTGCGCCAAAGCTTGATGTGGTGCGGATTGGATTTATTGGCGTGGGAAACCGGGGTGCTTCTGCTGTTTACCGGATTGACCATATTCAGGGTGTGGAAATTAATGCCATCTGTGATATCAGAAGAAGCTATGCTGAAAAATCTGCCAATGGAGTAAAAGGCGGTAAAAAGCCTGCGGTATACGCGGATAAGGAAGAAGCGTGGAAGGAGCTCTGTGACCGGCAGGACATCGATCTGGTTTATATCTGCACACCTTGGTCTTTACATGCGAAAATAGCGATTTATGCCATGAAAGCAGGTAAACATGTGGCGATCGAAGTGCCTGCTGCCACGACAGTGGATGATTGCTGGGCGTTGGTGGAGTCATCGGAGAAATATCAAAAGCATTGCATGATGCTGGAAAACTGCTGCTATGATTTTTTTGAGCTGATGACTTTAAACATGGCTCGACAGGGGCTTTTCGGAGAAATTATCCATGGTGAAGGTGCTTATATACATGATCTGCTCCATGAAAATTTTGGAAAGAACAGTTATTACGATATGTGGCGGTTAAAGGAAAATTTTAAGAATGGTAATCTTTATCCAACCCACGGGTTGGGACCGATCTGTCAGATCATGGATATCAATAGAGGTGATAAAATGGAATATTTGACATCCATGTCTTCAAAAGATTTCAGTATGGAACCTCTTGCTAAATCATTGGCGGCGAAAGATCCATTCTATGAACCTTTTGCAAAACATACTTATCGTGGTAATATGAATGTGACGACTATCAAAACTTTTCAAGGTCGTACAATTGTAGTGGAGCACGATGTGTCCAGCCCAAGACCGTACTCACGTATCCATCAGATTTCTGGTACAAAGGGCATTGCACAAAAATGGCCGGAACCGGAGCGGATTGCTTTTGGACATGATTGGATCTCTTCTGATGAGATGAAATGTCTGGAAGAACAATTTAGACCTGAAATTGTACAGAAAGTGGGTGAGATGGCAAAAAAAATAGGTGGACATGGCGGTATGGATATGATGATGGACTGGCGGTTGATTGATTGTCTGCGGAATGGTCTACCGCTTGATCAAGACGTATATGATGCCGCTTTATGGAGTGTAATCGCCCCATTAAGTGAGCAATCGGTTAAAAAGCGCTCTGATTCAATTGATGTGCCTGATTTTACAAGAGGAAAATGGAAAACTAATCTTAAAATGGAGCTGACATTAAAAGGTGGTGGTACCACATCATTTAAATAAGTCGGACGCTTGTATGGCGCAATAATATGTAGTGATCGTATCCTTGGCCTATGACCAAGGATACGTTTTTTTAATGGATTTGTTTTTACTTAAATAGGATTAATGATATGAAAATAAGTTATTTGTTGCTGGTGACTGCGCTATTTGTCAATAATGTACTCCAAGCACAAAAGAAGATCGACGTAACCGAATATGGTGCTATACCTAATAGTTTCTCGGATGCGACATCTGCAGTACGTAAGGCTATCGAGGCAGCTCGCAATGAAACGAGTTCGGTGATTAATTTTCCGGAAGGGAGATATGATTTTTGGCCAGATCAAGCGGAAGAGCATGTTTACTATATTAGCAATACTTCTACTGAGAAAGAATATCCGTCCAAGAAGCAACGGGCAGGTCTTTACTTAAAGGGAATGAAAAACATCACCATCGAAGGCAACAATGCTACTTTTATCTTTCATGGAAAAATGATTTCCTGGATTTTGGACAACTGTGAAAATATCCGGATTCAAAATGTTAAAATCGATTATGAGCGACCTGGTATGTCTGAACTTACTATTGTGGAGGCAACTTCTCAGTATGTGATCGGAAATGTGCATCCCGATGCTAAATTTGATATTATCGATAATACCTTAGCATGGTACGGAGAAAAATGGGTGAGCAAAAACTTCCACGCAATATTGGTGGATACGGTAAAGGGTATTAATGTATACAGCAGCTGGATACCTTTTAGAAATAGTAAAGCCCAGATCATTGCACCTTTAAAAGTGAAATTCACCGGTGATTTTTCAAAGTTTAAGGGGAAATCTGGTGATATCTTAACGGTTCGGGATACTTATCGCGATTATGTGGGGGCATTGGTCTATGAGTCGAAGGATATTGTGCTGGATCATGTTTATATGCACTATATGCAGGGATTAGGTATTGTCTCGCAGTTTTCTGAAAATCTACATTACGATCATGTATATGTCGAACCTGCTATGCATAGTGGCCGCGTGATGGCTTCTTCTGCCGACGGTATGCATTTTTCTGGTTGTAAAGGGGAAGTTATCGTTGATAATTGCCGTTTTAAAGGTATGCATGATGACCCCATCAATGTGCATGGAACACATTTAAAAGTGGTTGAAGTGGTATCGACAACGGCATTGAAGCTTCGATTTATGCATGGTCAAAGTTATGGGTTTATGGCATTTCATGAAGGAGATACGATCGGATTTGTGCAACCGGCAACGCTTCAGGTTTTTAATGAGGGCATTATTAAAAAAGCTTCACTTGTTTCTGAAAGGGAGATGCTGGTCGAATTGGATAAACCCGTTTCTAAAGCTGTGCAAGTGGGTACTTTTCTGGAGAATATAACGGCTACACCTACGGTAACGATCAGAAATTCTCGTTTTGAAAGAACGAATACGAGAGGAATTCTGGTGACAACCCGTAAAAAAGTGATCATCGAAAATAATGCTTTTATAGGCATTGGTATGCACGCCATTTTAATTGAAAATGATGCATTGGGTTGGTTTGAATCTGGTCCGGTACAGGATGTCACGATTGAAAATAATTTATTTGAAAACTGCGCTTATAATTCTTATCCAGGAAATTATATCATTCAGATCTCTCCGCAAAACAGTGCATTTTTACCTAATTATTGGGTGCATAAGAATATTAAAATAGAAAATAACCACTTCAAAGTCTATGATTATCCGGTCTTGTCGGTAAAAAGTACAGATGGATTATTGTTTAATAATAATAAGATTGTGAGGACAAATTTTATGAAATCGGGCGACAAGCGAGCTGAAATCCAATTGATAGGCGCTAAAAATGTTACCGTTAGAAATAACGATTTTGGGGGTGCAGATGCGGTGATTGAAATTGAAAAAATGTCTAAAAAAGATGTCAAGACGGATCTGAAAGAAATAAAATCGATAAATTAAATAATGGGATGGATATGCTTTCAAATAAATCAAATCGTTTAGAATCGTTAGATGTACTTCGTGGGTTTGATCTTTTCTTACTCGTTGGTCTGCAACCTATTTTAATTGGTGTCGGACAGGTTTGGGATAATATTTATTACCATAGTTTATTGCGTCAATTTGATCATGAAATATGGATCGGGTTTCGTTTTTGGGACCTGGTTATGCCCCTGTTTTTATTTATGACAGGGATAACAATTCCGTTTTCTTTGGATAATAAAAAAGGATTACCTACCGGGCCGATCTACCGTCATATTTTCAAACGGTTCTTAATCTTATGGATCTTAGGTATGGTGATGCAGGGGAATCTATTGTCCTGGGACTGGCAACAGTTTAAATTATATTCCAATACGTTACAGGCGATTGCGATGGGCTATGTCGTAACGGCAATTCTATACCTGAATCTGGGGATTCGTAAGGTCGTTATGATCGCTATAGTATTACTGATCGTATATGCTATACCTTTTTTATTGGACGGGGATTATTCGGCGCAGTCGAATTTTGCGATTAAAGTGGATCGAATGCTTTTGCGCGGATTTATGGATGGTGCGTACTGGAAGAATGGAAATGCTATTTTTTCTGATCAATACGATTATAGCTGGATATGGAGCAGTTTAACTTTTTCGGTAACCGTTATGATGGGGTGTCTTGCTGGGAAGATGATGAAAACTGGGATAAAGACTAATCCGAAACGTGTTTTTTGGCATTTAGTTTTGACGGGGGTTGTTTGTCTGGCGATCGGATTATTATGGAGTTTACAGATGCCGATTATAAAACGGATCTGGACAAGTAGTATGACGCTCTTTTCCGGAGGGATCTGCTTTTTGATGATGGCTGTGTTTTACTATATTATCGACCTGAAAAAAGTTTTGAAGCCTTTCCAATGGCTGAAGATTTATGGCATGAATTCAATCGTTGCTTATTTTTTAGGGGAGATGATCAATTTTAGATCTGTCGTACATTCTTTGACTTATGGTCTAGAAAATATGCTGCCGGCTTATAAACAACTCATTTTGACAACAGGTAATTTTACACTTGTTTTTTTGATCTTGCTAGCATTTTATAGAGCACGCATTTTCGTTAAAATTTAAGTTTATGGCTTTCCATTGGTAGGTATTCTATAAAAATTGATGGCTCTGGAGATACAGAAGTTAGTTGTCTGACTAGTCCATTGTTAGTTGAAATCAAGGAGAAAGCAGTAGTTATTAAATCAATCACAATCTTTATTGGTACTAAAAGGGTAGCGGTATGTTATCCTTTAGTTTAAAGTCAAAAGGGCCTAATTTTCATTAGACCCTTTATCTTGACGTTTTGATGTACAGTAATTTTTTTTATGTTTCTTATCGTTTCCTCTTTTTTGTTTCGTCATCCAAAAGTTTTGGGTGCATTTGGATTTAATACTGTACTACGTCGATTTATTTTCTGCTTTATAAAAAGCAGGTTTGCTATAGTTTTCAATAATAAAACAACTGTCTCTGAAAAAAGTTCATAAAAAAAATTATTTATAATGCTTTTTTATATAAAATAATCCCTCCATATTCAATTTGAAATGGCAGGCGATTCATGCTCCTTTATTTGTCTGTCATCACTTTATTTAGGCGGAAGTTCAAGAATATTCTTCTTTTAAAAGTTGTGTGTCGTTGTCATTAGAGATGTTTTATTACATCGCAATAAATTGTATATTAGCTATTATGACTGACGGAAGTTTTGATTTATTACTATTTAGCTTATGGCCGTTTATCGGCACATTTTTAAGCATTGTGGTTTGTTATTATGTGATAAAAATACTTATAAGGGTACTTAAGTTTTTTATACTTTAATAATGAAAAAATGTCTATTTGATGGATGATTCAATTAACTTGAACTCAATTACATCTTTATTTTCCATTTTATCATTGCATATTTCATAATAAAATCTTTAGTGAAACCTATTTTCTCATCCTTTGTGCCAAGGATATCTATACTTGCAGCAACTATTTCCTTTGTGTTATTGTTTAAAAAGTAAATGCAAATAATGGGAGATGAATTGTCAAAATAATAACCGGCTTGAATTACTGTACTTCTCATAAAGCCAGTCACTCGATCTTCTAAATCTGTGTCTTGAAAATACCAGTCAATATCAGATTTAATAATTTGATCAATAGTGCGGTTCTTAGTATTAAGATTTTTATTAGTAATGGATAGAAAGCCTTTATTAATGACACCCTTCAATTTGTAGTCTATTTCAAAATAAGCTGTATTGCGCTGTAATGGGCCTATTAGTATTGGATCTTGATCTATTAGAGGCCCAAACCAATCCCTATGTATTATTTTTCTGGCCCGATCAACTTCTTTCGAAGTCGTATATGTTGTTTTTATGCCAATAAATTCCTGGGCGTTACAAGTTGTCAATCCCACTAAAGAAGAAATTGTTATTAGAATAAATTTATTCATTAATCTATTTTTGTTAAATTAATTTTTACAAATAGCATCGTATATAAAAACAATTGTGAGTAATAACAAAATTTGAGAACATTATAGTATTGTTTCCTATTCTGCTGATGCTTTATTCAGCGCCCCATCAAATGCATTTAGCAGCATTTGTAATGATGGTTGTAGTTCCTCTTTAGGAATGACTAGTGGCTTTTCTGCTAACTTTTTAGGAAATGAGATTTTATTTTTAAATTCGGGAAGCAAATAGTTTATTTTAGCTTCATCAAAGTCATTAATATCCATAAATTTCCAGCCAGAACTTGCGTTTTCTTTTATAGCCATTAAATTGGTGATACCAATAACTATATTATCTTTACCAGGCATTCGCATTACAATGATCTGAGGAATGAATTTATAATTGATAGAGCCTAATTTAGCTACATTTAATTTATTACACTGTCCAACTTTGCAATATCTGTCCTTTGGGAGGAAAAACTCTGTTTTAACAGTTTTATCGCTTTTTCTTTACCTCCCATAGCTTTTACTAATCGGGGTGATGTGTACTTTATAAGTTCAGTAGCATTCTCAGTCAAATTTGCTTTTACCATCTTTTCTAATGCGCTATTTAATGCTGTATCTTCTTGTGCATAAATTTTAGCTTTGCCACTTAGCGCCAAAATTAAAAGCAGTAGTATTACCTTGATTCCTTTCATATCCAAAAGTATTACAATATATTCAGTATTTCAATACTAGAAGCCCATTCATAAGTCTAGCGCGAGAATGCTATGTGGTTCTTGTCGTTCGAGAAATAAACGTGTAATGGAGGCTAATACGAACTTACATAGAAAATCAACGTATGTTTAGTTTTTGTATGGTTATCAATATGAGAGAACAAGATTAAAATATAATAGCCAATTACTACAGTGGCTATTATAATTATTAATCAAATGGATTAAGAGGCGAACCTCCACCTCCTGGATTTACATGCTTTGATACTCCAATAGCTCCATTACCACAACAGCAAGACAAGTAGCGGGAGCTACCCGAGCAGTGTTTTTAGCAGGAATCGGTGCATTAGTAGCTGAGCAGTAAACTTAATAAATATTTGAAATATGAAAAAGGAAATCAATACGAGAGGGGTGATCATCCGTGCTTTCTTAATCTTTGTGGTATTTATGTTAGTCGGCGGTTACCTCGCATATATCGGGGTATAGAAGGTCCTCATATCGTAATTAAATCATTGCTAATGGTAAGACTATGTGGGATCTAATCGGGTTTATCACAATGAGATACTTTTAGAAATTGATAGAGCATGTATCGAACTCTTTGGCTTTTCAGTAGAGGTAAGATCTGATAATGAAAAAGGAAGCTCCACGTATGATCATAACGTGGCTTCCTTTTCATTTGTTTAAATTGTTATCAGTTCCTTTTGAAATTAGATGATTTCAAAATCATCAGTAGACCTGAATTCTTTCCCATCTACGTAAAAACTGATCTTTGTCTTACCTCTTTTAGAAACGATTGGGATAATGAACTGTGCTTCACCATTTTTTACGAATAAAGGAGTGGTTGCCATTCCTCCGATACCAATCTGATAATAATTGGAATTTAGTCCTTTTGCTTTAATAGTGACCAGATCTCCTGGAGCACCTTGGGTGGGGTAGAAACTTTTTATTTCTATGCCATTGATTTGTATAGCACGGGTGTCGATAATGAATGGATTTCCACCATAATTTGAATAACCGATTTCAATCATATTTTTACCTTTTGCAAATTGAAATGGGCATGGAAAGACTAAATCTCCAGAAATGGGTTGGCCAAAATAAACCTGCTGCCCACCAAGCGATATGGTATAAACCTGGTTAGGTAGGAAATTCCCTTTGATTCGGATGGGGTCTTCGTAGTATCCTTCGCCAACGTCTACACTATTAATCTTTAACTTTTGGACGGTTAACAACTCGTTGATTTTTAATTCGCCATAGACATCACTGATAAACGAAACGGGATATTTTCCATCGGCTACTTCTTCGATCCGAAAGCCTATATTTCCTTCAAATAGATTCGAATCGAAATAGCCTGGAGCATTTCCGATTTTAGCGGAAAATTTGGAGTTGAGTAAATACTTGTCATAATCAAATCCTGTAATATCGGTATGACCATGTGGATGAATGATTTTGTCTAAAAAGGATACCCGGCTCATATCAGGTTTTTCAAAATCCCAAGTTTCTTTGAGATAAATCGTATCCTTACCCCAGATATAACCCAGCTTATAGGAACTTCCTTTTAAGTCCAAAGTACTTGGGTAGATTTCAGATTCAAATCGAAGCACTTTATTGTTGATGATGATCTTGAAAGAATCATTATAACGTGGTAATGCTGTGGCTTTTAATTCGATCGGTTGATAGAAATAATGCGGGCCTACTTTTGGGGGTAAAAGCCGAGCAGCTATGGTTAAGTCACACAGATACTGCGTAAACTGTTGTTCCTGTATGTTTTTGGAAAAGCTGACACGTATTTTATCACCATGATAAAACTCCTTATTGGGAATGACAAAGGTGAGTTTTTCTTTTTTTGCATCCAGTTTATAAGCGACATCTAACGCAGTATAACTAGTACCTAAAAGTAACTTAAAGCTTGCGTCTACTTGATGAAAATTTCCCGCGATTGACATCGTATCGCCAATGGAACTATATCTAACCTTTGCATTGTCTACATAAATATCATTTACGGTAAAATATACAGGATTGCCTTCATAAGTTTTTTGATCAGTTTTTAAGTAATATGTGCAGTTATAACCCTGACCAATTTCAAAATTACCCATAAGGGTGTGTTTCACAATACCTAACTCAGGTTTGTTGCCTAAAGAAATTATTTTTGAATCAGAAGAACGCAGCGTTCTGATAATAAAACCATGATCCAAAACGGTTTCATCATTCAGATATCCTATTTCACCATATAAGGTGACCTGCGTACTTTTGAGTTCTCCAGCGTCGAGGGTCTGTACAGTAATTGCTGTTTTATCGATGATTATTTCTTCAGGTTTGCAGGATATTATTGTTGCAACAATGATGAATAAAAATTGATATAGGAGTTTTCTATTGAAGTTCATCGCGCTTATTTTTGGATTTCGATTAAGTCTTTTGCTTCTATTTTACCATATTCTGTGACCATGGATAACTTGTACTTTCCTGCTGGTATATCATCCCAGAAATAAAGATATCCCGATTTTTTATCTTCATTTATACTCGCATGGAGTTGATAATTACCGAGATAATATTTGAAAGATGAATACAAACCTTGGCCAGATATACTGATCGTGTTTTCTGGTTTTTTGAGCATGGAGGTTAAGTTTTTTAGGGTTGGTGTTAAAACCTCGATACTTATTTCCTGTGGTGCATATATTCTTTTAAGCGACGATGAAAGGCCATAATAGATTTTGATCTTGTATTTGCCTGGAGTAATATTTGGAACCAGAAAAGCTACAGAACCATTACTGATCATGGCGTGATCAGTCATATCAAAGTTTCCAAATACCATTCCATAACCAATATGATCATAAAAATTGCCTTTTACCCGAATGGTATCGCCGGAATAAAAGCTGTTTTTATTAATGCTGTCCCAGTTGAATTTTTTTATGGTCAATTTTTTACTGCTGCTGACTTTGCTTAGCCCGCCAACAAGATTTAGGGCGTAGTTCCCTTCTGCTGTGTTTTCAGGAACATGAAGATACAATAATTCCTGACCTTGGCTATAGATCGAAAGAGGAAGCTTTTGTTCTCCCAAGGAAGCCTGTTCGATCTTTAAATTAAAGTATTTATAAAAATCAAGGCCATCCACAAACAGGTCACTGTAAGGGTGCGTGTGCTCGCCACGTATATTAATCAAATCTCCCGACGGCTGTTGTACTGTTAATGGTTTATCGAAAATCACACTATCTCGACCATTTACATATCCAAACTTAAAGCTATTTCCGCGTAGGTTCTCAATTTGGCTGAGATATAGATAGTTGCCATAATATTGGATCCGGTGTCCGTCTACCAGTAGAAACAGGTTTTCCGCATAGTACTCAGGGAGGCCCAGACCAGTGATCGGGATGGTTTCGTTAAAGGCATAGTTGTATTTACTGGGTGGGTTAATTCTAGCAACGACCTTGATTTCAGTTAATTGCTTACTATAGGTGTACGGCATACCATTGATCGCTTTACATAAGGTGATCGAAAATTTTTGGTCTTGTGTAAAACCACTTTTTGGCATGGTGACTAGGAGTGTCGTATGGTTATCTTTAAAAGAGTATTCAAGTCGCTGTCCTGCTTCTGAGTTGATACTGAGGTAGTAAGTTTCCTTAAATTGCTTAAAATTCCCTTTGAAAGATAGCGTTTCACCGAGATAAGCCAAAGTTGTTTTTTCTGTTTCGACCTTGATGTTATCTAGTGTAAAATGCATAGGTTTACTACTGTAATAGCCATTCTTTGTTTTGACATAAAACTTGTAAGAATAGTAATTGTCGATATCAAAGGGTTTTTCAGAATTATAGGTGTAATTAAGCGTCTTATCAGCCCCTAGTTCCTTTGGATCAACGGCAATCTCTTTGTTGACCGTTCCGCCCGATGCTGATTTTTCAGAAAGTATAAATCCCATGGCCATTATGGGTTCCTTATTGATTTGATCAATCTTGCCAGTAAAAGTAATCTGCGATTCATTATTAATCGTGATTGGCATGGAGCTGACTTCCATGGGAGCTATAAGGATCTCTGTTTCTTCAGTCTTTGAGCAGGCTATAGTAAGCAAACAGCTGCTCAGTAATAATAGGAAGATCTTGATGTTTATTTTCATTATATATACCATTATAAAATTTCAAAGTATCCTTCAGGCTGGATGATTTTGTTATTAGCACTTACAATGGATAGCTTGACTTTACCTTTTGCATTGAATATGGGTATAATGATAGTTACCTCATCGTCACTTTTTACCTGTGGATAAAGTCTCATATTGCCGATCATATAATCGACAGCTAGACCGATACCTCTGCCTTTGAGTTGAACGACCGTGCCGGGAGCACCAGAGCCTGGCGAAAAGCTGTCAAAAGTGATTTCATTGCTTTTAAATGGTATCTCCTTGTTATGGAAATAAAGTTCCGCTCCTTTGTCTTTAGAATACACATAATAGGCAATTTTTAGTGTAGATCCTTCGCCCATAAAAGACTGTGCTTTGAAGCGTAATTTGCCGTCTTCTTGGCATATGATTTCAGCATATTGATATTCAGTAGCATAGATCATGTAACTGAATCCTTTGATAAAATTACCGCTTAATGTTACATATTCGCCGACATAGGCAGTTTTTTTGTCAATAGACTGCCAGTCAAATTTCTTCACGACAAGCTTTTGTTTACTGTCTACTTGATAAAGATTGTTTTTGATCTGAAGGGTATATTCGCCTTCCGGAATATTTCTAGTCGTGAAAGACATGGGATTATAATCATAGGAGATCAAGTCTATTGGATGCCCACCCAAATTAGCACTGCTCTTATCTGGCTCGAAATAAGTATAAAAGTAAAAACCATTGACAATAAATAGGGTATTGGGATGTATGGCGGTAACTTCGAAGGAAAGTTTGTTGGCATCAGGGCCAATTACTTGATACATATCGGAGAATACCAAAGAATCGCGGCCATTTTTATATCCGATCTTGAAAGTGGAACCTTTCAACTCTTTGAGGGTACTGATATCTATTTCAGATTGATAAGGGACTGTTATATTGCCGATTATTAGTTGTAAAGTTTTGTCACTTTCCCATGAATTTGGGAGTGCAGTTCCGAAGAATCTCATTTTATCTCTAAAATTGTAGGTTTTCTGTGCTGGTGGTTCGATTTTTCCTAGAATACGAATATTTGCTACCAATTGGCTGTAATTGTTTCCATCGGAATATCTTTTTTCTAATTTAATTTCCAATTTTTTTCCATGCTGGAGGTTGGGAAGATGCGGAATCTTAAAAGATAAAGCCTTTTTGTCGGCTGATATGCTATAACTTATGCGGACAGTTTGGTCAAGATACGTTCGTAAAAAATAATTGCTATCCAGCATGGAGAAGTCCCCCTGAAGCTGAATGTTTTCACCGGCCATTCCCATAAATTCTGAAGGACTTCCTAACTGTAATTTATTAAGTTCAAAAGCATTGAATTTACCCTTTATAAATGTATTTTTTGTTTTGACATAAAAGCAATAATAGTAGGTTTGATTCATTTCAAATGCCGCTGTCGGTTTGTATGTATAACGAATTTTTTGTTCGTTTAACTTTTGGCCAATGGGGATTTCCTGTTCTGCACTTTTTACTTGTTGCGCATTGATCGCATAAACAATGAATCCATATTCAGTGATTTGATCTAGGCTATTTTGATTTTCCAATGAAGCATTAAAGATGATCGAATTCTTGCTGATCGCTTCAAAAGCACCAGTAATCGCTACTGGGGGAGTTGTTGGTGTCGCAGTTTCCCCTTTTTCTTTGCTACAAGATGTGAATAGAAAAAGTATAACCATTAGTTTATAGATCAAAGGATATCTGGCGATGAGTTGAGAAAGTGTCATAGTTGGTCTTTTCAATTATAAAATTTCAAATGTTTCCTTACTCTGTATCCACTCATGATCGAATTGGACATCAAAGTGTGCTTTTCCTTTATATATAAATCTGTTGGGAATACTAATCTGCGGTGCATCAGCATTACCACCAATCACATCGACATATTCACCTCCTAGTAATATCCGGCCATAACCTATACCTTTACCTTTTAAGGTTATTATATCTCCGGGCTTACCACTTTTTGGAGAGAAACTTTCAAAAGTTGGTGCAAGTACTTCTATCGTCAGGGCGGACTTCACGCTATAGGTTTTACTATTCATGTCTTGATAGCTCAAGGTAATGGGGTGTTTCCCTGGTGCTACGCCTGGAATGTCGAATGTTACTGAACCAGCTTCTGCAATACTTTCACTATATTGATAATTTCCTAATTGGATAAAATATCTTTCCTTATTGATGAAATTACCATAGATGGTGATTTTTTGACCATAATAACCTTTACTCAAACTGAGTGATTTAGGCTTTAACGATTGCACCTGTATTTTTTCCTTACTGGTATAGTTGAAGAATGGGCTGTTAATGATAAGCGGATAACTACCATCGGGCACATCACCGATCTGTATCTGATCATTGCCCGTCCAATGTGCATTATAGTACGCCTCTTTATTGCCTACAGTGGCCACGGACATGTGATAAAATCGTGTCATATCTAGACCTGTAGCGGCCATGGTCCCACCCGGATGTACAAAAGCTTGTCTTAATTGAACGTCTTCTGGACGAGGTGTTTTAAAGCGAATTTTCTCTGGAAAGATAACAGTATCTCTCCCGTTAAAATAACCAATCCGGTAGGATGACCTTGGTTGTTCATAAATAAGGTCAAACAAAGCCAGTTCGTAAAAGTAGGGTACAAGTTTGTCGCCTATGATAATATACATTTTATCGAAAGGACCTGATGTTGCTGAGGGCCCGCTAAGACGGAGGTAATCATTTAAATAAAATTCATAATGAGTTGGTGGCTCTAAAGTCCCCAAAATTTTAACCTCCGCGATGTTTAGGTCGTGATCAATAGCTGTATTGCCGGCTTTAGGTCTGAAATAGATGGATAACTTTGTGCCATGATTATATCCGGACGGAATTTCAAACTGAATACTGTTTTTATTACTACTGATTACATATTTGATTTCTTTGGGATCATTATAATTACTATACAGGATATAGCCATCAGTGATCTTGGCAAAATCACCATTGACGGTTATTTTTTCTCCTACTGTACCTTGTAGGTCGCTTTGGTAATCAATGAAAATAGACGATAAAGTTACTCGAATAGGTTCACCATAATAAGTGCCTAGGTTTGTTTCGACGTAAAATTTATAAGTAAATGAACCAATCGCTATTAATTCTTTTGACGGGTCTATTTTTTTAGTGATTTTGCCTACTTGGATGGTTTTACCTAATGAAATTTTATTCTCGAGAAATTGATTCTGGGTATCAGCAAGCATGATAAAACCATGGTCTTTGATCTGTTCATTATTGAGATGTAATGCTCTTCCTGAAAGTACAATCAGTTTTCGGTTTGCGGCATCGGGAACCAACGTTTCCAACTCAACTGGGGTATTAGGTTCCGGTTGAGGTTTTACTTCTTCTGATTTGCTGCAACCTATGATCATAAATAGGCTGAATAAATAGACATATAAGCTTTTCATGTGTGCTATTAGGTTAATTACTTAAAGTTAATCGCAATTATTTTAAACCAGCTTTCACTTAATGACATAGGTGTATTAAGAACTAAATTGAAAACATTGTATTGATTATTTTAATACTTATTTTACTAAAACTGAGACTACTTTTCTACTGGCTACTTCAATTGTTGCACAAAGATAATATTATTTTGCAGATTGTAAACTTGTTTTTAGAGACGTAATAATAAACCTCAACTGCCCAATGAAAGAACATGATATCAATGCATTAATATCTTCCTTAGGGAATGGAAGTCTATGCTAGGTTGACGTAGATTCAACCATGTTTGGTAGTGACATTATCTTTTTATAATATTTGTTTTCTTCACCAAGGTGAAAAGGAAGTCTTGTTCCGTTTAAGAAAATATGTTTATGGTAATTGGTTCTTTAGATCCTGTAAATATTCTATTCTATTTTAATAGCTCTAAAAGCTGTATCGCTACAAAGTAAAGTGCAGCGATTAACGCTGTTTGACCGATCACTTTAGATATTTATTCTTTTGCGTGCTATTAGTTCTAAGGATATCTAAATTGTTTAGAAAAGCTACGAGTGCAATTGCGACGAGGATACTTTTACCGTTAAAAATAAAAACCAAACAGAAGGGAAGTAGTGCAATAGCAAAATCGTACCACCTAAGTTTTTCTACTATGTTGTGCTGGATCTGATCGATTTCTAGGGCATGGACAATACTCGGAAAGTCATTTTTTGGATAAGCCTTTAAAATTTCTCCTGATTTAGTAGGAATTAAAAAAGGTTTTCCTTTTTCCTTTGATCGCTCCATAGGTACATCGTCTTTGTATAAAGATTTTTCGCCAAACCAAGTTGAATATTTCATTTCAAAGGTTGACTCTGGAAAGTTGGGTAATGTAAATTGGTATTTCATATTTAGTTATAATCAGTTTTGCTTCATGTTATATGTATAAATCACATTGTCCGCGTTATTTTCATCAATCACATCATGCAGTAAGATAAATCCATTCTTTTCTAGGAGTTGGCGAGACTTTAGATTATCTCGAACTGTCTTTGCCTCGATGTGGTTGAGCTTTAAAGTGAAAATAGCATAGTTTAAGATCAGCTTTATTGCGCTACTCATCAAACCTTTGCCCTGAAATTCTGGTAGCAGTGCATAGCCCAGCTCTGCGGAATTTTTTTCAGAATTAATTCGCCAGAGTGTAATTGTACCCGCAAATTGTTGTGTGTCTCTCGTGTTGATCGTAAAGTAATGAGTTGTATCCATTCGCTCTTTAATAAATAATTGAATCTCTTCGAGCGATTGGGTTAAATCACGTTTCATAAATTTATTCACCTCAGGGTCCGTCCGGAGTTTATGGATATTTTTAGTATCAGTAGTGTCTATATATTTTAAAAAGACATTGTTCAAAACCATGTGTTGGTTTTTCTCATTAGATTTTGTCTCTATGCTCATGTCGTTAATTTTTCTAAAGGTTAAATCACGATTATTTCCCCATTTCAGACTTCTTTTTCATTTATCAGTATTTGTAAAGGAACCGTATCCCTCTAAAGCATGCTCTTCATATTCATTTCACAGTTATGTCAGCCGTTTATTGAACTATTGTCGTTTTTACCATCTCATTATTAAAAATAATGCCGTCAAAATAATGGGGCCACACTTTAGATTCTTCCATGTATCCAAAAGGTCTTGCCACCTGTTCTGTGAGTAACCATGAGCTTTTATTTAAATTTCTTATGTTCAAAAAGAAGTTCTGTTTACCGGTTTTAGAAAATAGATTTTCTAAAGTATTCTCTTTAGCTGGGGGGATGACCTTATCTTTTTTCATTCCAATAGTGCCCCAATTGCCGTAATTGGTCATAAATGCAATGGAATACATCTTACCGTTATATTTTTCAAATAAATAGTCTCCAGTAGATTTTTCGGAGGCAGTATGATAATTCCTTGCAATATGTCTACTTGCTGCCCAAACTATTATTTTTTTGCCTGGATACCTCTTCTCCTTTAACCATATAATATTATCTGCCATGATGGAGTCTCTGGTGTTCATAGAAAAGTTGTTATCAGTATATTTTCGCGAAATTAAAACTGGAGTAACAGCTACTTTGTTTTTTAGAACCTGTTTTAGTAAATCAATATCTGAAGAGGACTGATTTTCTAACTGGCTTAAAAATCTTTGTGAAGTCTTTATAAATTTATTAGATAAGGTGAGTAAATCGGTTTCTTGAATATCTTTTGGCAAGTTGTTCAGATAAGCCGCTAGATAAGAGTAGAATGTGAAATAGTCATTCTGTTCATTCTGATCTATAAAACCAATATTCAGTTTTTTTAAGGTTAGATATAATTCAACTGGGAAATCATTTCTGTCTATTTTAGAAATCTCCTGATAATCCATACCGGATACAATAAGCGGATTTTCAGATTTTGATGATGTATTGATGTACTGAATTAAAGGTTGCACTTCATTTGTCCAGGACCAATGTGGATATGTTGATCCCCTAAGATCTCGGATAGGATTGTTAGAGACTAAACTGTTTTGGAAAGATTTTTCAGCTAAATATAGACTACTTTCAAAGACAAGAACATCAAAATTCATTTGATCATGTAGAAATCTGATGAGCTGCCCCTTTGTTTTAAATACTGTACCATCCCCATGAGACTGTTCCCCTAATAATACAATTTCGGCATCTCCAATAATATCTTTCAGGGCTTTTGGGTTATTGGTCAGGTTACCAGCTGTATCGATATTGAGATCGATAATTTCCTTTTTTAACCAGTTGATTTCTTTTTTTTGAGCCAGGCTGAAGTTGCTGAAAACTAACGAAAATATTGCAACAATAAAATATTTCATAATTATAGGACATTGATAAAACTAAAATAATGTTTTTAAGTGACATTTTTTTATTTATTTAATTCTAAAGATCTGCATATACCCTGTGGCTAGCAACATACTTTACAAGTTTAAGAGTGGTTAGATCTATGAAAAAAATTAAGTGTTATTATGTCTTTGATTAATATATTATTTATACATTTTTTATAAGTATCCGTTAGTCGTGCATGCCGACAATGTCAAAAAAATAATTAAGACCGCTTGCTTTTTGCTATAAATGTATCTTCGTTAATCATGTTTCGAAATTGCTTAATGTAAAATATTGGAAATCTTATTCTGTGGAGAGTATTTTAAGAGTCCACTTCATGTGTTTAAGAAAAAAGAATGGAGCCTAAAATCTCAATTGTAGTGTAAAGTCTAATGCATGCTATGATTCAGTTAAATAAATTTCATGATAAGATGTAGCTTTATTGATCTATATTACGTTTAAATCAAAAAACCTTTAATGATGAAAAGCCTATTTTATTTTTCTTCCATTCTTTTCCTTTTTAGCTCTTGTGCTAAAGATGATGATCTTTATTATTCATTTGATACAGAGATAGGACTGGAAATAAAAAACAAGGTCGGAAAAGACCTGTTAGATGGTGACCTTAGGGTTGAGAAAATAACACTTTCAGGTAATAATAATGAAGGAGAGTCTCCAACGGGTGGACGACTTACGCCGGACACTCCGCCAGTAGATAGTTTTCAATTGAGAAAAATAGGTGCTGTCAATTCGCTACATCTTACATTCTCGCCAATTTATAAAGAATCTATTATTATGGTGAAATGGAAAGACATACCGAAGCAGGATACCCTGCGGGCGGAACTGTACAATAAAAATAATACCGTGTACCCGAGAAAAATATACTTTAATGGAAATGCCGTTTGGACAGAAGGAGAAAAGGGAAGTAGAGGTGCGATTAAAATAGAAAAGGATATTTAGTTTATACATAGCCTGTTAATTTGGTTTTGTGATTCGAAAAACGAACTAATGATGACGCTTTTTTTACCCTCTTAAAGTATAGGTGAAACAGTTGCTTTGTGTCGGCATATTTTCTGGTATATATGATTTCAATAGCTTCAAACGCACGTTTTCTTTTCTTTAAAATTTATATTTGATGTTTAATCTGTCAAAATTTTATATATTTAGTTTTGACAATAAAGGTTTAACAATTCGTAAAGGCAATTATGTTTAAGCATCTAAAATTCATTGACGGTACATCTGATAAATTCTGGGAAATACAAACAAACGGTGCAACACATACAGTGACTTATGGTAGAAATGGTACTGCTGGGCAATCTAAAGATAAAACATTTGATAGTGAAGAAGCGTGTCTCAAGGATGCGGAGAAGCTTATTAATGAGAAAACTAAGAAAGGATATTCGGAGGACGGCACAGTAGAAGTAGCGCCACAAGTTACAAAAGAGGGAACTGTGCGGAAACCTAACGCCTCAGCGCAGCGTAAAGAAGAAGCGGTGAAGCGTATTAAAGAGCTCATCAGTAAAGGCAGTGTATCTGATATTATTCCTTATCTGGAAGAATATGTAAGTGGGAATCTAGAGGTTATTAAAAAGGAGATTCGTGCTGCCAAACGCTATTGGGTTGATTATGTGGATCTCTCCAAAGATCCTGTTTTTAAGTCGAAAGCGCAGTATGATTGGGGTATACGCGGGACAAAGGGGCAGCAACGAATGGTCAAATTATTGGCTTTAGCGACCTTTAGTGGTTCGGATGCTGCTAGCTGGGATGTATTTATCGAATTAATTAATCAAGTGAGAAGCCCGGAAGTTGACCAGATTCTAACGTATGCCAAACCCAATTGGCTGACACCATATTTGCTTCAATACGTTCGTAAAAATACGTGGCAATCTGTTGATTATGATACTTTAAGGTACGCGGAAAGTAAGGGGTTTCTGGAATTTGAACCGGAGGTTTACGCAAATTCGATGTCAAGACTCCATAATCCATCAGCTGCTTTACTGAGCTTCTTTACAACGGATGAATTGACCATACAGCGCGATATTCCACTTGTTTTTGATTATGAAACACCGATCCATACGGTTTACTCTAATTATAGGTATGAAAATCAGGTCAATGAACTGACCTGGGATAAGATATTTGATCAATTGCTGGCCGATAATAAAATTGATAAAGCGTTTATTTTAACAAGTGCGTTGGAGGTTCAAACCAAAAATTGGAACATTAACCTGAAGAGTTATTTTAGAAAATTGATCGATCGGATAGGCGTGGATGAGAAAATGCTACTGGAGCACCAGGAGTTATTTTTTCCCTTGCTGCATGCCGAAAATAGTGCGGTGATCAATTTCGTCGTCGATACTTTAAAACCTTATTTTGCACATGCTGACTTTAGGTTGGAAGAATTTCTAACCTGGTCTGAGGGTCTTTTTATGCGCAATGATATTAAATCGGCACTTAAAACACTGCTGGTACAATTTGATAAATTGCTTAAAAACCGCCCCGAAGTAAAAGAACAATTTATCCTTCAGGCGGCCGATATCTTTATGGTCCAGGATCTGCAATTGCAGGATCGAGCGGCGAAATTTATATTAAAACATCAGAAAGATCCGATAGAAGCGCTTACAGAAAAACTTACGCTTTACAGTGCGCAAATGCTGGGAAGTATTCCTACAGATTTAAAAAATTTAATGGCGGCATCCAGCTATACTGAACAGGAAATCTTAAGTGAATTATTGATCAGTACCGGAGAGGAATATGTTTTTGATCCAGTGAACGAAAAAAAACTCCATCAACCTATTACTTATCCTGCGAGTTGGAATGATATTTTGTTTAAGATAGGAGAGGTCATCGGTAGTACAGATGCCGTTCAGATGGAAATATTGATGAATGCCTGGGTCTTGCAAAGAGCGAATTTTCCGGCGGATTATAAGGAACAACTGGAGCCCTATATCAATCAGCTTAAGAAAGTTTACCGGGAATCGCAATGGTTTCAGCACTTTTCGGGGGTATTTTTAAATATGTACTTCCAGCCGAATAAGATCTATCAGAATACGGATCGATACTCAAACTATTCCAAATGGGCGAGTATGATCGGAGAGCAGTTAACACAGCTACAGCGCCATATCGCAAAAGAAATTCAATTGCCTTTATTGAGTTTACCGACGCATGAACCTTTTTGGATTGCTCCTCAAACAGTAGTACAGCGTATTTTAGATTATCAAGATAAAGGCGTAGTCCTAGATTTATTGGATCTGTCGATCGCTTTGAGCCGCACCGTTCGGGAAGATCTGGATGGTGTTGTACCGCTGATCGATCAGGTAAACGACAGTCAGGTCAAAGCAGTCTTGACCTATGCGTTAGGATTTGATGACGAACTGAAAATTGAAAAAAAATCATGGGTCAAAAAGCTTTTATCTTCATCCGATAATGCGCATGTGGGCTGGCTGGGTGTTTGGGCTACTGTTGCCCGGACGCATTATCCAGAGGCTGTTTTTCCGGAATTTGAAGATGAAAATTTGAAAGACATACCCTTTGCCGTAGCGCCCTTCCAACCGGAGCTTACGTTTACACCTTCTTATTATCAGGGATATAATTATGAGACTAAAAAATCAGAAATGGTGTATGATGGTGAAAAATTAAGTTTTCACTTTCCAAACTTCAAACAAGAGCCACACACCTTTATCTACCATAAGGATATTTATCAACGGGGCAAGGACAGTTTGCATAGTTATTATCTCTATAAAGATGATATCTCTTACATGCATAGTGTGATGCCTCAGAATACTGAAAGTCTTTCTTTGTTTCTGACCTTGGGGTTAGCGGCTAAATGTGATCAAGGTGGAAAGACACCGATCGGCTATTTGCAGGAAATGATGTATGATTTCTTTAACTTTGATCGGCAGTCGGTGCTATTTTTAGCGACTTCATGTTTTAACAAAGAAAAAGAAGTACGAGCCATGGCTACAGAAGTGCTCATCACGGCCATCGATAGGCATCGATTACCGGTTCAGGATCTGGGATATTTTCTGGGCATACTGATGAGTCATACTTATGGTCCATTAGGAAGATTAGAGGAGGTTTTGGGGCAATGTCGGGATATCTCATCTAAACATAATAATGCTTTGATACAGGTGATCAATCAGATGCTCCTGAATTACACTATAGGTGAAAAAATGCCGACTAATTTCAAGAAACTGATCGAACTATATTATGATCTGGTACATAAGGAAAATCAGGAAATTTCCGTTGAAATGAAGCAGGTATTTGAGAAATTAATGGTTTTTAAATCATTACAACCGATATTAAAAAAATTAAGCAAATAAGACATGGCAATTACAGATTTAGCGTTCAGCTACAGCAATAATTCAACACTTGTACAGCAATCAGGTATGCAGCAATTGGTGCTTGCCCACCAGTCCGAATTAAGTGAAGTAAGTGCTGTTCCGTGTTTTTTCTGGGGCAGTATTACCGATCCGCTGTTAACTTCAAAATGCTTATTGACATTAGCCAAAGTGGTGCAGTCCAGTTTTGGACCGGTACCCCCGAGTCTACGGGATCCTATTGTATCTGCTGGTACAGATCAGATCCGCTTTGAAGGATTCTCTTCCTGCAATGGTGTGTATGCACGGGTTGATCTGCTTGAAGATGCCATCGATGGCGAGTTTATCAGCAGTGGTACGACCAATGTAGACTTTAATGAGCCTATGCTCAATGCCTTAAATGCCGTTAAAAAAACGGAGAAAATGGTGCTGGGTGTCGGAAGTAAAGAGGTTTCCATCAGTACCGATAAAACCAAAGTAGTGGAAAAGAAAGTCACTTTACCACCCCGATGGATCAAAGGATTGACCTCTGTACAGCTATATCTTGCCGGTATGCAAGAAAAATACAGTTTGTCCAAAATACAGATTATCCAACTGTTTCAGGGCATTCCAAAAGGGAATATAAAAGGTGAATTATTCCTGAGTCAGAGAGGGCCTAGGTTTGTGTTTTCACCTATTGCAACAGCGGGATCAGTACGCGTAGGCGGTGTACAGCGCTTGCGTTTATTGGAGGGAATCTTGCCTTATGCGGAAAAGTTGATCGTCTATCAGGAAGACGGAGGCGAGAGTTGTGCCTTTGTTGCCGATTTTGGTAAGATCAGACTTTCGTTGGCATTATCGCCCGATAACTACCGCGGTTTTTCAGGGGAAGGAAATGTATTGGAAAATATGGTCAAGGCGGTGCCTCAAGAATGGGTACATGCCGTGAACAGCCTGCTCAAGTCCAATGCACTTTTTGATCCGACTTTATTAGCGATAGAACACGATGTGGATTTTGCATCCATGGATACCTTGACAGGTTCCCTTTCTTCAATAGGTTTACTCGGGTATGATCTGCATGATCATCAGCATTATTACCGCAGATTGCCCTTTAAGACAGAGCGTATCCTGGCTCTAAATCCTAGATTGAAGAATGCACAGAAATTAGTGACAACTGATGGTGTTCAATTTGTTAAAAATACGCCAAGCTACATCGAAGCCAGAGTTGAAGGTTCGGGTGTAAAACATACCGTGATTATTGCTGGAGACAAACAGCAATGTACCTGCGACTGGTTTACCAATCATCAAGGAAAACGCGGACTGTGTAAACATATCCTAGCTGTTAAAATGCTAAACGGATAGTCTTATTTTCAGAATGATAAAGCTTTGGTGAAAACAAACATCAAAGCTTTGCAGTCATTATAAAGAAAAGATGCTTCCTTAATAAGAAAGCATCTTTTCACGTTTATTACAGCTCTATTTGATTAATTTTTACTCTTCTGTATCTTCATTCTTCCCCACAACTATTTCTTATTTTAACGTATAAACAGCAAGAAAATGTTTGATGTTATGTTATTTATTTATTTGAGAGAAATCTGATGTCATTTATGTCGTTAAGCATCTCGGAAATGATTTAAATTATAGCTTAAACCTATCCTTATAATTTTTTGCTGTCTTTCAGTGCAGGTGCAAAGGGAATGCATTCCCCATATTGTCTAGTTTTTATTAAAAAATTAGTTGTTATCCTAAAATTTATTGTATCTTAGAAACATTATGTAGTACATAAATATAACCAATAACCTTGTAACTAACGTGAGTAAGATTAGATAAGACCGTAAAGAATGTGATCAAAGAGGATTTTCTAGTTACAATTTATAGTGAGCACTTTTTAAATTTTTAAATAATCATTATGAACAGAAAAACCCTAAATTTTATGGCAGCTGGTTCTTTGCTAGCTGTTTTCAGTATGCATGTATCCTGCAGCAAAGAACATGTAAACCAATCAACTGATCAATTGTTAAATGTGTCAAAAACAAAAGCGGTTGCGATTACCGCTTCCGTACAAAGTTTATCCGATTATGAATTAATTTGGTCGGATGAATTCAATACGGTAGGTGGCTTTGACAACAGTAAATGGAGCTATGCCGAACGCGGTACTGTAGCCTGGAACAAGTATATGACGCATACATCTGATTATGTTTCGCAAGATGGTAATAATCTCGTGCTGCGCATGGACAATGCTGTGATTCCAACAGATCCGGTTCCGTATCATAGTGGCGGTGTTAAATCACAGAGTAAATTCAGTATGACCTTTGGTAAAGTAGAGGTCAGGGCAAAATTTACTCAAGGAAGGGGTTCGTGGCCAGCGATATGGATGATGCCAGAACCTGCAACGGCTTATGCTGGATGGCCGGGATGCGGTGAAATCGATATTATGGAGCATGTCAATAATGAGATGGTCGTGCATCAATCGGTGCATAATGCGACCGTAACAGGTTCTGGGGGAGGTACCAGTGCGACACATTCTACGAGCTATAATGCAGCAGACTATAATATTTATGGTCTCGAGTGGAGCCCGAATGCACTCAAATTTTTTGTTAATAATACCCTTCAGTATACGTATACGAAGGCCACTGGAGCGACTTGGCAACAATGGCCATTTGATGTTCCTTTTTATTTAATTTTAAATCAAGCTGGTGGAGCGGGTTGGCCTGGTGCTATTACGAACGCGGATTTGCCGTTTAATATGCAAGTGGATTATGTACGTGTTTATAATCTGCCTATCTTTTACAATGGTGGGTTTGAAACGGGTACACTTTCGCCTTGGACTTCTTGGGGTGGCAATGCGGCGATTGTTAGTTCCAATATGCGTACCGGATTAAAATGTATTCAATTGACGGGGGGAGCAAATGCTGTTGAACAGTATTTAACGGGACTGCAACCTAATACGACCTATCGGTTTTCTGGATATGGTAAAGTTGCCGCTGCTGGACAACAGGTGTTACTTGGGGTTAAAGGTTATGGCGGCGCTCCTGTCGATGCGGCCTTTAATACCACTTCATACAGCAATAATTCCGTTACTTTTACAACGGGAGCAACACAAACAACGGCAACTTTATACTTTTATAAGGCTGGTACCGGAACTGTTTACGGAGATGATTTTACTTTAGAAAAATTATAACAAAGAGTCGATGTGAACTAAATGGAGCCTTGTTTGTATCTTTTGTATACATAATGTTCATGATATGCTTACAGTTATTCAAAATCTGCCTGACCATGTGTTTGGCGTTCGTGCAAGTGGAGAGGTCACCAAAGATGATTTAAAAGAAGTTTTATTGCCCGGACTGGAATCCCTGGCCAATCAATATAAAGAGATCTACTATCTTTTGGTATTGGATACCGATGTGCAGAACTTTACTGCAGGTGCCTGGGTGCAGGATCTGATAGCAGGAGTGAAGCACTTTACGGATTGGAAGAAGATGGCCATCGTAACCGATCAGAAAGCGGTAGAAAAATTTACGGATGCCTTTAGTTACATCAGTCCGGGCGAAGCTAAGGGCTATGAACTCCGAGAGCTGCAAGATGCGATCGATTGGTTGAGTATTAAAAAGTAAGTGCATGTGCTGAAGGCATTGCCTGCGGGGTTTGCTTTTGAAATCACAATTTTTCCAATCTTATTTATTACACTTAAAATTGGAAAAGGAACAATTGAGGTTCTGCAAAAATTCCATTCAAAGCAATTTATCGCAGTCAAGTGTTTCGCGAAAAGCTGTACAGGTAAAAAGAAATATACTAAAAAGCGTAATAGCAACTTTGTTGCTATTACGCTTTTTAGTATATTTGCCTTGTGCTGATACATAAACAAATCCAATCTAGAAGTTTAAAAGCGAATCTTATCGTTTTTTTGTATCTCTATTGGATTGTCTGTAGTATATTTTTTCTACATATCCATGTTCTAAAATCTGGTGAAGTTATACAGCATAAGCATCCTTATCCGATTACAAAGAAGGGGAATGATCACCATAGTGAGAATGAAATTCGTACTTTTAGTTCTGATTATCTTTTTGAGTTTTCCGAAGGGCCTGTTTATCATAACCTAAATCCATTTTTTACACTGTGGGGTGTTTTATGGAAATTTCCAATCGATCTTTATGAAATTTCGCAGTCTTTAATTCCGACCTTCCCTCGCGGTCCCCCAATCTTCATCAATTATATCACTATGGTGCTGTAGCACCATTTCATTTTCTGGTTTTTTACGATTTAAAATGCTTTGTCATGGCTAATAATGATGAAGTAATGAATATATATGATGAAGAAGTTTTTATTTTTTGCTTTGTCGGTTATTGCTACGTTTAATAGTTACGGGCAGACGGACAGTAAGCATACCGGGCGCATTTTGGATGACAAAAAGGGGGCGCCGATAGCAGGGATTACTATTAAAGTACCGGACCTTAAGCTTGAGCTCGTTTCGGATCAGAACGGCGGGTTTATCATTCCTCCGAAATATAAAGGGCAACATTTGGTGGAATTTAGCGGTGTCGGTTACCAGACGCGAAGTTTGAAAATTGATTTGAGTAGTCATGATGTACTTTCAATTCCATTAAGTCCAAGCAATTTAACGCTGGATGAAGTGATTGTAACGAGTGCGGCGATCAGCTCAAGCAGTAAAAAAAATAGCACTTCAATTGCTGTTGTGGGCAAACAGCAATTATTGGAGCCTGCGACGAATGCAATAGAAGGTTTGGCCAGGCTAGTGCCGGGGGTAGCGGCGATTACGACTGGATCGTCTATCGCTAAACCTGTAATCCGGGGGCTATCATCCAACCGGGTTGTGACGATTAGCAATGGTGTCAAGCAGCAGGGAAATCAGTGGGGCGATGAGCACGGGATCGAGATTGATCAATATGGTGCAGATCGTGTCGAAGTATTGCGGGGTGCGGCATCTTTGATGTATGGATCCGATGCACTAGGAGGAGTGATCAATTTTTTGGAGCCCCTTGTTCCGCAAAGTGGGGAAGTTAAAGGCGAGGTATTATCCAATTATTCGACCAACGGCGGATTAAGTGCCAGTTCTGCTATGTTGACAGGTAATCAAAATGGATTTGTCTGGAGAGGAAGAGGAACTTATAAAAATGCTTATTCATTTAAGACCCCTACAGGTTATTTTCCAAATTCAGGTTTTAATGAAACGAATTTCAGCGCCATGTTTGGGCTTAATAAATCTTGGGGTTATTCCCATGTAAACGCATCTTTTTTTCGCAATAATATTGGATTTTATGAACCTGCTTTTGATAGCCAGGGTAATTATATCGATGCGGCAGGGAATCGTTTTACGGATCGAGATTTTAAAAATAGAAGCCTGGAGTTTCCGAAGCAGGATATCCGACATACAAAGCTTTCTTGGAACAATCAGCTTATTCTAGATCAGGGATCATTAAAATTTGATCTTGGTTATCAGAACAACCAGCGTCGAGAACATGATAATCCTGTTCCCAATCTCTTTTTGGATCTACATACATTAACCCTTGATGCGAAGTATACTGTCAATGAATTTCAGGGATGGCATCCAGCTTTTGGGGTCAGTGCCGAACATGCTAAAAACTCCAATAAAGGGGCTGAATTTTTGCTTCCCGATTACCAGAGTTTTGGAGTGGGGGCTTTTGGGTATCTTAAAAAGACCTGGGATAACACGACTGTTAATGCTGGTGTGCGCTATGATTATCGTGTCAATGATGGTGATGGATATGTCAAAGATGGCGAAACGTTTGAAAAGTATAAAAATCATTTTTCGAACGTTAGTTTTGCTACGGGTCTAACGCATCAAGTGAGTCCATATATTAATCTAAAAGCCAATTTAGGGAATGCTTTTCGATCTCCCAATCCGGCAGAACTAAGTTCAAATGGTGTCCATGAGGGAACGTTCCGGTATGAAATCGGTAATACGGCTCTGAAGCCCGAAAAAAGTTATCAGGCGGATATCAGTATAGACTACGATCGGGGTATATTCAATGGAAGTATCAGTCTTTATTCTAACCTGATCAAAGATTATATCTACATCTCATCACGGCCTGGTGATGAAACAGCCGATGGGATGGCAATTTATCGGTATGGTCAGGTTGATGCACAGCTGCATGGATTTGAAGGAGATTTTAATATTACCTTATTCCGTTATCTTACTTTTAACAATATATTCTCGTACACGTATGCTAAAAATAAAACCCTGGATAGACCTTTACCTTTTATTCCAGCAGGACAGTTCAAAAATAGCCTGAAATATAGCCCGGAAATTAAAGGGTTGTCGGCCAGTTATTTAAAAGTCGGTATTGATAACTTTTTTGCGCAACGACGCGTAGACCGTGAATTTGAAACCAGTGTATCGGGATATACTTTGTTAAATGCTTCGTTAGGAACGACGTTTAAGATCAGGGGATTAAATATACAAACGTATATTGCTGGAAACAACTTGCTTGATAAAAAATATTACGATGCATTGAGCCGTCTGAGACCCGGCAGATTAGATCATCATGACCTCTCATTGGGTGTCTATAATCCAGGGCGCAATGTTACTTTTGGCCTGATTACATCTTTCTAAAACCACAAAAGTGGAAGCAGGGATGCTTCCACTTTTGTCATCACAATAATCTTTTTTCTCCTTCCATCCAGCTCGTCTGAATCAATTCATAAATGTATAATCTGTGTATCCTCGGGAATCACCTCCTCCAAATAAAGTATGATTGTCTGATATGTCATTTAAGGGAGCTTCCAATTTAACACGTTGCGGATAATCCGGATTTGTTAAAAATTTCCTTCCGAAACCTATTAAGTCAACCAAATTGTCTGCTAATAGTTTTTCTCCCTCTTCAGGAGTTTTATTTCCTGTTGCGATGATGGTATTTGTGAATTTTTTTCTCAATTCTATTCGGAATATTTCTGGAATTAAGGGTGCATCTGCCCAATCTGCTTCACAGAGATGGATGTAGGCAATATCTAATTTATTTAATTCCTCGGCGGCTAACATAATCGTATCAAGTATTTCGGCATCGTCCATATCCTTAAAAGTAATGAACGGAGAAAGACGAACGCCTGTTCTTTCTTTCCCTACAGCCACAATTACAGCTTTTGTAATTTGAATTAATAATCGAATCCTGTTTTCTTGAGTACCTCCATACGCATCGATTCTTTGATTGGAGTTGCTCCGTAAAAACTGGTCAATCAAATAACCATTAGCCCCGTGAATTTCTACTCCGTCGAAACCAGCTTCTATTGCATTTTTTGCTCCTTGTGCAAATTCTTGAATGACCACCTCCATATCTTCTTGCGTCATTTCTCTTGGTTCTTCGACAGGTACAAAAGTAGCATCTCCATTGGTTGCACCATCAAATATATAAACATTCGTATCTTTTGCTATTAATGACGATGGTGCAATAGGTTGTAATCCGTTAACTTTGGAAGATGAAACTCTTCCGACATGCCACAGTTGTAAGAAGATTTTGCTACCGGCATGATGTACGGCTTTTGTTGTTAATTTCCAACCTTCAATTTGTTCTTGGGTATAAATTCCAGGTGTTTTTGCATAGCCCTTTCCTTGTAAAGAAACTTGGGTAGCTTCTGTGATGATAAGTCCTGCAGATGCTCTTTGGGCATAGTATGTTGCCATTAAGGCATTCGGAATATCGCCCGGTTGTGATGCCCTTGAGCGTGTCATCGGAGCCATCAGGAAACGGTTTTTTAATGCTATCCCTTTCAGGATATAGGATTCGAAAAGTTTTGCAAACATGTTATTTCGTTTTGTAAATATTTTATTGATGCTATTGTGATAAAACTGGGGTAATCTGTATTTCGGGTTAAAATTTTAGAACTACCTTACCGATTGTTTTCCCACTTTCCAATAGACGGTGCGCCTCTTTGAGGTTATCTGCCGTAAATCCTTCGATGGTCGTATTAAGGGTTGACTGTAAAGTCCGGGCATCAAAGAGTTGGGCAATTTTGTTGAGGATATGATGCTGTTCTATCATGTCGTCTGTTTGAAACATGGAACGTGTAAACATGAGCTCCCAATGAAAGCTGACACTTTTGCCTTTTAGCTGACGGAGGTTTACCTGTTCTGTAGGATCGCTGATTGAACCAATTTTTCCCTGCGGTTTGATGAGTGCCACCATCGCATCCCAATATTGATTTACATCTACAAAATCTACAATAATATCTACCGAATCAAAACCGGTATTTCTTACTTCGTTCACTAAATCTTTGTGGTTCACAACAGAATCTGCTCCAAGTTTTTTGCACCATTCAATTGTGTCTGGTCTCGATGCCGTTGCAATAACGTGTAAGCCTAAGATGTTTTTAGCCAATTGAATGGCTACGGACCCTACACCACCAGCGCCACCGATAATCAATATAGATTTGCCTTTGTCTTTTTCAGGATCAAGGCGTAAACGGTCAAATAAAATTTCGTAAGCCGTAAGTGCAGTTAAAGGCATTGCGGCAGCTTCTGCAACGCTTATCTTTTTGGGAGCAAAGCCAACAATACGTTCGTCCACCAGCTGATACTCCTGATTGGAACCGTCTTTTGTAATGTCTCCTGCATAGAAAACGTGATCTCCTTTTTTGAAAAGCATTGCTTTATCTCCAATTTCTTCCACCGTACCTACAGCATCCCAACCAATAATTTTTGGTTCGTTCAATATGTTATCTTTTGCGGCGCCCTGTCTAATTTTATAATCGACCGGGTTGATGGAGATGGCCTCGATTTTTACTAAAATATCATGTCCTGTTGGTGGAACTATTTCTTTTTCAAATTCAATGAAGCTTTCTGCTTCGTTGATAGGTAATGATTTTTTAAATCCTATTGCTTTCATTTTGTCTAATTTTGTTTTTAAATAAGTGGTCAGCGGCATAACTGTTATTATTTACTTGGGTAATCAATTGGTAAAAAAGCAAGGCATAAATCATTTGTATACCCATTGCTTCCCAATTTTCAATGGTGCTGCTTCCAAATAGTAATAAAATAATAAGGATAGCACCAGCTACACTTGTGCGATACGTAAATAGGCCAGTGATGAGCAGTAGTCCAATGAGGAATTCTGCGAAAGGCAAAGCCATTCCGAATATTTTGATCGAAAAGGAAGGAAGCCAGCTTTTTTGAAAATTGGTCACCATGTTATCACTAAAAGCACCAAGTTTTGGAATACGCGCTAAGCCGTGTCCCAGCATATTGACGCCCATTGCTGCCCGCAGTAAAGCATAGGCGACCGAAGAATTATTTGTCGTCATATCTGTTTTGATTTATATCGAATTAATTTTTCAATAGTTTTAAATTACAGTACAAAATTAGAGTCGCAAGGCTAGGGGTTTTAGTAAATTTAAATGTTTTTTTTGTATAAATTCATTGTTATGAACCGAATGGGGCTGGATACCGAAGTTCAGCAATCTATCACAGATGCCAGATCTGATCGCTGGGGTGAAATATGAGAGACGAAGTTATCGGAATGCAGAAAATGATGCTGTAATAAGTATAAACTATTGGGATAGGTGGTTTATGCCTGTTGGCTTCACATAAATACTTGATTTTACCGTTAGCAGAACTTTGCTAGCGATACGTTGTTATCATTGCGAATATGCGATACGGTGTTTATAAGGATTGAGGTATTTTCCGAAAAAAACCTTTTTTTAAAATTTTAGCGAAACAATAGTCGAGCTGAAATTTGGACCAAATGATCTTTTATTCAACATGAATGAGGAGGAGAGCGAGATTACCTTTTTTTAAGGTTTCCTAATGGAAAAATTGTCGAAGAGCATAATACTTGGATCATCAAGATCGATCACTTGGAGAATATTATTAAAGATTATGGGAAACTGAAAGTGACCTGTAGAACACAATGTAAAAATCGACCTTCCACAGTATGCCGATAGCATATTCGATGGAAAGTAAAATCAGTAGAAAGTTGACGTATAAAATTAATCAATAGCCTTAAATTGTATGGACAATCAAAAATTAAGTTCCATTGCGCTGATCGGTGGGGGGCCAGCCGCTTTATTTATGTTAAAGGAGATTGTCAACCAAAATCTTGCGGTTGAACATATCTCCATTTTCGAAAAAAATGAACGTTTGGGAGTTGGAATGCCTTATGGTAAATATGGGGCCCGTAAGGAACACTTGGCCAATGTTTCGGCCAACGAAATTCCAGCATTAATTGACGATGTCCCGACTTATCTGTCACGTTATGCTGGAACTGATTTTCCGGATTACTATGCGCATGGTAAATCGAATCCCTATCAGGTTTTACCAAGACTTCTTTTAGGGGATTATCTTGAAAATCAATTTCACCAATACATAGCCTTGGCCATCAAGCGTAAAATAAAGGTGGAGGTTTTTACCGAGACCGAAGTGATTGATCTGGTGTATGATAGGGCAAATGAATTTTACTCCGTATTTACGGCCACTGATGTTGAATATGAAGCTGAAATGGTTGTTATCTGTACCGGGCATTATTGGCCCGAAACTTTTGAAGGAAAGATAAAAGGGTGGTACGATTCGCCCTATCCACCTGCTAAATTTGATCAAATGACTAATTTTCCGGTCGCTATTAAGGGTGCTTCTCTAACTGCTGTCGATGCCGTAAAGACATTATCTCGTCTGAATGGCCGTTATATCGTAGAGAATGATCAGGTGAGTTATGTTCTGCATGAAGAATCGCCCAATTTTGCGATCCATTTATTTTCCACAGGTGGTTATCTACCTGCACTGCGTTTTCACTCGGAAGAGGAACCTTATGCGGTATCTTGGTCCATGACACTGGATGAAATTTATGAATACAAAGAGAAAAATGACGGTTTTGTAGATCTTGACTACGTTTTTGAGCGGAATTTTAAATGTCCGTTGCAGAAAAGTGATCCTGCTTTTTATGAAAAGATAAAAGAAATGACGATTGAGCAGTTTGTGGAAGAAATGTTGCGCATCCGAAATGAACTTGACAGTTTTACGCTTTTTAGAGCGGAATATCTCGAAGCAAAAAAATCCATTGACAGAAGGCAGTCGATATCCTGGAAGGAAAAACTGGCTGCTTTTAGCTATGCTATGAACTATCCTGCTAAACACTTCTCTGCAGAAGATATGCTTCGGTTGCGGAGGGTTTTGATGCCGCTCATCAGTGTGATCATTGCTTCTTTACCTCAGGAATCCTACAGAGAAATTATTGCATTATATGAAGCTGGTGTCATTGACCATATTCAAGTCGATAAAGCTAGTCAGGTAGACCCTCATCATGATTTCGGTGCCATTTATAGCTACATGGACACTGAGGGTAAACAAAAGAAAACGCATTATCAATTATATGTTGACGGTACAGGACAACAACCATTGGAATTTAATGACATGCCGTTTGAAGGGATCAAAAACGAGGGGCTGATCAGTACAGGATACCTGAATTTTAAGAATAGGGCTGAAGGGGAAAAGTATTTTAACGAAAAGGGTTATCATGTGAAAAGCAGTACTAACAATTTTTATATGCAGGTAAAGGGACTGAGTATTAATGACCATTTTCAGGCACTTGATGCTTTTGGAAGTGCGACTAAAAATCTATTTATTATGGCTGTACCGTTTATTGGCGGGCTGAATCCGGATTATTCAGGTCTTGACTTCTGTGACACTGCAAGTGAGCGTATAGTGGAGTTCATCAAGAATAAAAGATAAGATTTTTGTTTTAAGATTATTTGGATCATCCGATTATTTGGCCTTTATCCATTCCATTCGGCAGTCTGTTGCGCCTGTATTTTCGTCCAACATTTCTTCGGTAATCCGAAAACCGTGTTTCTGATAAAAATGGATTGCTTGTTCATTCAAGGCGTAAACATTTAACGAAAGCTGATCACATTTTGTCTTTATGAACTGCAGAAGTGTAGAACCGTATCCTTCTCCTTGATGAGCAGGACTTATAAATAAGGCTGCAATATGATGGTCTACGACTGATACAAAACCTTTAATACTATTCGATTCATCTTCCAAAATCCATGTTTTACTGGATGGTAAATAAATATCTTTCATCTTTTGAGCGCTATTGATCCAGAAGGATGAATCTATAAAATGATGTGCTTTTATGGAAGCTTCCAGCCAGATATCAATTAAATGACTGTAGTCATTTTGTGCAGCAATTCTTATCATATTAAATTCTTAAGGGTTTTAAGTCGTTCCATATATTTTAATTTAACGATAGCGTTTTATTGAAATCAATAAGCTGCTATTTTATTTTCATTCGCATAGATTTACTAAAGGTTTCAAAACCTTCACGCAGATACAATGCCTCTGCTAGGGTATTTTTTGCCAGTACACTTAGTTCTAGATAATCTGCTTCCTGCTCTTTTGCCCATTGCTTGATGCGGTCAATCAATGCTTTTCCAATTCCTTTTCCGCGCATATTCTGATCAACCACAATATCCATTAAATACATGCATTTTAACGGAACAAAACAATTATAAGGCGGGCTTTCTTCTAGTTTTGCAATGGCAAAACCTTTTGCCTCTCCATCTATAGTGTAAATGAATGCAACAAAATTATCTGCTGCTGCAACTACTTGCTGAAGAAAGGCTTCATCCTGAAGGGCAGGCTGAAGGTAATCAGGTTCATAGTTTGCCAGCTGTTCAAATAGCAGTGAATAAAGTGCTTTTATCTGTGGAAGATCTGCCGATGTTGCTTTTCTAATATCCATATATTTTTCGAGCTAAATTAAAATCGATTTCCTCATCTTTTTAGCTTTATTTAAATGTTTGAATGGTCGTGCAAAATTCCTGTAAGGTGTTGATCAATTTGGCAACATGTAGGCCATCGCAAACGGCATGGTGCACTTGTATGGCCAATGGCATGAGGATTTTGTTTCCTTCCGTCTGGTATTTTCCAAAAGTAAAACTGGGGGCAAAATAGTCCGTAAAATCAGCAATATTGAGGTTAAAACTCTCAAAATGAATCCACGGAAGTGCCGAAATATTAAAATGATTTTTGGGAGCTTTTTCAGGGAGGAAGCTTCTGTTGTTTTCATTTCTTTGAAGGACCGCGTTATAGCTGGCTATAAAATCATGGAAGCTATCGGTGTAGGGTACAGAGAGTGCAGAAAAAGTTTCTGTATCCTGATGAAGGACTGTATAAACCGGGTTTACAGAGTCCCAAATAATCAAGTCACCATCTTTCATTGCCATTTTAAACTCAGGATGTTGGTTCACGGCTTTAGACAGCAGATAAATCATCACAGGATAAAATTTAAATCTCTGTTCTTTTACAAAAGGAATAACTGCTGAAATATCTAATTTAACGGTCAAACTGAATCCGCACTTTATCGCATCACGATAAGCATCAAAGTGTTCCTTCCGGTTCCACTCTTCTATATTTACTGTTTTGTATGCTGTCATGATTGTATTGTTTTTTAATAGGTGTATTTTAATACGCCTTGTTTGTTTTGAGTTATTGGATACAAGTTACAAAATATGCCAGACAAGAACGAAATGTGAAATTCTACGCTGAGAAACTGTATTTAACGCTACATTATTTAACCACATTATGAAAGTCGGAAACTGGAAAATGTATGTTGCAGGGGATTGGCCATGTGGTTGTAATACAGGCTAAATCATTATCGTTATTCAGATATCAACTTGATATTTTTCTCATCAGCGTTTCCAAGGGGCCATTCTTATATTTTGTCTTCCATATTTTGCTGAAATAGTAACTGAAGATAAAATATACTATAGAGAATGTCAATATCCACAAGGGGTGTACATAATCTGTTTCATTGATATTTGCTCCATAGGGTTTACCGGAGAGGAGTGAAAAAATAATCATTCCGATGGTTAAGTGCGCGATGTAATGGGTGAGGGTCATTTGTCCAGTTGTTGCTAAATTTTGGATAAATTTATTTTCTAAGAAAAACGAACTGCTATACATGAAGCCTGCGATCAGCATCAGTCCAAAACCTATTGTGCTCAACAAAAATGGTAAAAGGGGAGGAAGATAATCTGCAGTAATGATCTCTATCAATTCTTTATTGGTAAAAATATTTTGTGCGCAGATCTGTAATATGGTAATGGGTATAAAAAGTGCGGCTCCTAATAGAAATACCTTTTTTTTGGTGATCAATAATGTCCAATTTAATCTGCCGAGATACATTCCGGTGGTAAAATAGGCTATCCAAGGAAAAACACTGTTCCAGCCATTGTAAAATGTGTTTCGTATAAATCCCGATATCGACCATAGATCGGTATATTCAAGTGTATCAAAGTTCCATCCTTTTTCGAATGGAATAATAAGCAGTAACACATGGAAAACTAAGATTGATAGAATACTAGCGATCAGGTAATATCTTGTGGGTAAAAATAAAAGAAAAGTGGCAATGAATAGGTATAATCCATAGAAATGCAGGATATCTGCTGGCCACCATATGCTGAGCAATAATCCTAAAACGAATAGGAACAATGCTCTTTTTAAAACAATATGTCTTAGTTTTTTCCTCTCCTCGGCCGTATAATGTGGTCTATTGGTCATCAAAGCTATTCCCATTCCTGCAAGCATGACAAATATAGTACTTGAATTTCCACTGAAAAGCAATAGAAATTTTCCGACCAGACTTGTGTCGTTATAACTCCCAAACACCATATTAAAGTTGACAATATACATTCCAAAAATGGCATATGCTCTCGCTAAATCAAACCCAATAATTCTACTTTTGTTACCCATAATATGTAATGTTTAAATGAAAATTCAAATTTCTAAGATTGAATCTGCATTCCATTTGACTTAGGTCAAATAATCAAATTTTGGATCTGATTCTGCTCAGTGTTTCCAAGGATATGCCTAAATAAGAAGCAATATAGGTAAGTGGAACTTCAAGAATAATGTGAGGCTGTTGCCGGAGTAACTGTAAGTATCTCTCAGTTGCATTGCGTGTTCGAAATTCAAATAACCTTTTTTCGAGCCACATCGCATAATATTCTGTCATCATCAGATCAAGTTCAACCAGTTTTGGGAACTTTGCTTTAATCATCTGAAATGATTGCGCTTCGGTCTGGTAAACCGTTACATCTGTGACGGCTTGAATAAATTCCTTACTGGGTTTTTGAAGTACATAGCTATCAAATGAAACCGCAATATCATGTTCAAAAATAAGCTCGGTTGTGATTTCCTTCGTATCATTCCAATAGAATTTTCGTAGAATTCCCTGTTCAATCCAGAAACTATACCGACACAGTTTATCTTGATGTAAGAGAAATTCCCCTTTTTTATATCTTTTTAATTCTCGAGTATTTTCTAAAGCGGATAAGGTTTCAGAATCTAAATTTTGAATCAGTTCATCTATTTTTTTGAGTTGTATTTTTTCGGTCATATCCGCATGGTCTTTTTCATTTTCTTATGGCAAGCTAAACTACGCTAAAATAATAAGGCGTTTGAGTTAAAAGCAAGATTATAATCCCATATGCAAAATCGGATATGCTTTGCCTTGTCCATCAATTTCGGATCTGTTCAGTATCTGAAATCCGATATGCGTATAAAATCCAACGGCTTGTAAATTTTGTTCATTAACATCCACTTTGGAGATCTTGAAATGATCTATACCGTGGGTCACCAGCTTTTTTCCGATCCCCTTGCCACGAGCATTATGGTGAATAAATAGCATTTCAAGATTTTCACCAGAAATCCCCATAAATCCAATTAAAGTCCCATTGTCATCATATCCAAATAGTTTAACATGTTCAAAATAATTTGGGATATGTTCTTTATAATAATTGAAATCTTCTTCTTTAAGAAAATCGTGTGTATTTGATACTGCACTCTCCCATATTTTTATCAGAGTGGGATAATCTGTTATGTTAATTTTTCTAATCATGCTCGTATATATTAGTGAACAAAATTCTGTTATTTTTTACAGTAAACGCTGAACTCAGGTTAAAAAATGTACTTATATATGCCGCTTAAGGCTTGAGGGGTAATATCCTGATAAAAGGCAATATACTTGAATGGGATATAATTTAATACAGGACCCTATTCATAGTGTGATAATTTAAACCTGATAAAGTTAATGTTTATTGCTGTTCTCTGTTGCGATTCCTTTGATTTGTGCAGTTTTCCCAAGGATATGTGTCAGTTATTATCGGTTGAAGCATGCTAACTTTGAATCATTAAAATGTTAGAATGATGGCACAGGAAAATCATAACTTCAAAAGTGGATACAGCCAATCAGTAAAGAGAAATTAATTTTATAAAATAACAAGCACATGAACATCCTATCACAATACATCAGTTATTCCATATTTATCGGCGTTGGTGCCACGATTTTTATGGATTTGTATGCTTTATTTATCAAAACTGATTTTTAAAATTCCCTCTTTGGATTATGCTCTTGTAGGGCGTTGGATAGGTCATTTTTAACAGGGTGTTTTCGCTCATAAAAACATTGTGCATGCTGAAAAAATCACTGGTGAAAGGGCTTTGGGCTGGATGGCACATTACCTCATCGGTATTTCATTTGCGCTTTTTACTTTTATTGATCTGCGGTCTGGACTGGTTGTACCAACCTACATTTTTAGTTTGTATAATTGTCGGAGTTGCGACTACTGCAGCTCCTTGGTTTATGATGCAGCCTGCGTTTGGTTTTGGCATCGCCGCATCTAAAACTCCAAAACCTGTCACGGCGCGATTAAGAAGCTTACAGGCACATGCTATATATGGTTTTGGATTATATATAGCCGCATTACTCTTGAATAAGCTCATTTTATAACCAGATATTATTATAATCGTAAGTTTTTATTATCTGTACGGAGCGTGAATAACCGAGTCGCTAAGCGCTATATTTCTTGTAGTTTATATTTCCTGAGATCAACAGTGAGTAATTGATCGGTGCTGACCTGAAAGTAGCGCGATAGCGCTAAGAGCACATCTAGTGGTGGAGCCGTTTTCCCGATTTCGTATTTCGCATAAGAATCTCTTGTAACAGCTAGTTCAGCAGCAATTTTTCCTTGTGTAAGTCCGGGTATCTGCATCCTGAGGTACCTGATATTATCAGACAAAATCGATAGTGTTGACATTTTGTGAATATTAATCACATCAAATGTAAGGATAAATGTGAAAAATATTAGTATTTTTACTAAATAATTTAGTGAAATGAATAGGGCGATTGTACATATGGATTTGGATACCTTTTTTGTATCCTGTGAGCGGCTGGTAAATTCGCAACTCAACGATATTCCGTTGATTATTGGTGGAGGGGATCGGGGAGTGGTTTCTTCCTGTAGTTATGAAGCAAGAACTTTTGGTGTGCGGTCTGCGATGCCGATGAAGATGGCATTACGGCTCTGTCCTCAGGCCAGAGTAGTAAAAGGGGATATGGAATTATATTCCAAGATGTCCCATACGGTGACAGAAGTGATTGAAGAAAGTGCTCCAGTAATGGAGAAGGCTTCTATCGATGAGTTTTATCTTGACCTGACCGGGATGGATAAATTTTTCGGGGCTTATAAGTGGACCAATGAACTGGGAGCCAAAATTGAAAAGGAAACAGGTTTGCCTATCAGCTATGCTTTATCTATTAATAAAACGGTCAGTAAAATCGGCACAGGCGAATCCAAACCTCATGGTCATCGTGAAATACCTTCAGTGGGTGTTCATTCTTTTCTTAATCCATTATCCATTAGAAAGATGCCGATGGTGGGGAATGCTACTTTCCAGCTCTTATCACGAGTTGGGATCCGTACAATAGGTACATTGTCCGAAATTCCTGTTGAGGTGCTGCAGCAGATGATCGGGAAAAATGGGGTCGATTTATGGAAAAAGGCAAATGGGATTGATGAAACTCCTGTTATGCCCTATTCGGAAAGAAAATCGATTTCCAAGGAAAGAACTTTTAATAGCGACACCACAGATATTCGTGTTGTGAAAAGCCTCATCTCGGGTATGGCCGAACAGCTGGCTTACCAGCTGCGCTGTGAAAAATGGTTGACTTCCACCGTAGTAGTCAAGATCAGGTACTCTAATTTTGATACTGAAACGAAACAATGCCGTGTCACTTATACCTCTGCAGATCATACGCTGACAAGGATCGTTTTAGAACTTTTTGATAAAATTTATACTAGACGGATGCGTCTTCGATTGGTAGGACTTCGGTTTACCGATCTGGTGCACGGAAGTTACCAAATGAATTTATTTGAAGATAATACACAGCTTATCAATCTGTATCAGGCAATGGACGCCATCAAAATGCGCTATGGCAGTGATGCGGTGGGCAGGGCAGTAGGTTTTAATTTTTCAACTTAATAGTCTTATGTTTCTTAACTGCCACTCTTTTCACAGTCTTCGTTATGGAACGCTTTCCATAGAGGAGCTCGTGGAGCAGGCCGCCGTCTTGGGGTTAAAGGAGCTTGTGCTGACGGATATCAATACCATTTCGGGCATCTATGAATTCAAAAAGAAATGTGAAGAAAAGAACATCAAACCTATTGCTGGTATTGAAGTTCGCAGAGGAAGTGAGCTGCTTTATATTACCATTGCAAAAGAGTTTCAGGGTATCGGAGAGGTGAACCGGGTTTTGACTTCCTATAATTGCGATGGGATTGACCTGCCGGCACAGCCTGATTTTCCGAACTGTTTTGTGATCTATCCTTTAAGCAATATTCCTGCGCAGCTCCATGAAAATGAATATATCGGCATCCGGGAGGAAGAACTGAATAGCTTGTTCCGTAAAGAGTATCAGGCGCTGATTGCAAAGATGGTGATCTTGCAACCTGTGACTTTCACAACGAAAAAGGAATTTAATCTACACCGGATACTGCGAGCGATTGACAACAATATGCTGCTGTCGAAATTGCCGAAAAGTGAAATTTGCAGTAAATCGGAGTACTTGAGGTCGGAACAATCGCTATTGGAGGCTTATCAGCATTATCCGCAAATCATTGCGAATACCAAAAATATACTTTCGATATGCCAGTTCGAATTTGCGTTTACCACACGGAGAAATAAAAGACACTACAAGGGATCAAAGGAGCACGATATCAATAAATTAACAGCACTGGCTTATGCAGGACTGGAAAGACGCTATGGAAAGGATCATGCAGTAGCGAAACAGCGTGTTGAAAAGGAACTTCAGGTGATCGATGAATTAAATTTCAGTGGTTATTTTCTCATTACCTGGGATATCATCCGCTATAGCAACAGCATGGGTTTTATGCATGTGGGTAGGGGAAGCGGAGCCAATAGCATAGTTGCATATTGCTTGGGCATAACGGATATCTGTCCTTTGGAACTGGATCTTTACTTCGAGCGATTTCTAAATTTAAACCGAAAAAGTCCGCCCGATTTTGATATTGACTGGAGCTGGCAGGAGCGGGATATGATATTGAAATATATCTTTGACCGCTATGGAAAAAACCATGTTGCTTTTTGTGGTACGAATGTCGAATTTAAGTACCGTTCCATTATTCGTGAGATGGGTAAGGTATTTGGTTTACCGAAAGAGGAGCTCGATGAACTGACCAAAAATCCGGAAAAAGTTTTTAAAGATCAGGTGGTCCAGAAAGTGCAGGAGTATGGAAAGTTATTGGAAAAGTTTCCCAATCAGCGCAGCATGCATGCCTGTGGGATTATTATCTCTGAAGAACCGCTTACCAATTTTACGGTTCTTGAAATGCCTCCCAAAGGTTTTCCGATCGTGCAGTGGGATATGCATGTTGCGGAGGATATCGGTTTTGATAAATTTGATATTCTGTCGCAACGCGGACTCGGTACTATCAATGATACGGTGAAACTATTGGAAGAAAAACGGGGAATTAAAGTAAACATTAGGGATACGACGCTTTCCAAGGATGAAGCCCTATGTAATGAATTTTTAAGCCGGGGGAAAACGATCGGATGTTTTTATATTGAAAGTCCTGCGATGCGCGGCCTGCTGCGAAGATTGAAATGTGATAATTATAAGGTGCTGGTGGCGGCATCATCGATTATACGTCCCGGTGTAGCGCAAAGTGGTATGATGCGGGAATATATTTTTAGGCATAATAATCCAGATCAGTTTGAATATTTTCATCCGATATTTGAAGAACAGCTCGGTGACACCTATGGTATTATGGTTTATCAGGAAGACGTGATTAAAATTGCACTCCATTATGGCGGGGTTTCTGCTGCTGATGGTGATATATTGCGTAGGGCCATGAGTGGAAAAGGCAGATCGCGTAAGGCGCTTCAAAAAGTAAAGGATGATTTTTTTGAATCTTGTAGGCAACAGGGGCATCCGGAAGAACTGAGTACAGAAATCTACCGGCAGATTGAATCTTTTGCTGGATATTCATTCTGTAAGGCGCATTCTGCTTCTTATGCCGTGGAGAGTTACCAGAGCTTATACCTCAAACTCTATTATCCTCTTGAATTTATGGTATCTGTCATCAATAATATGGGCGGTTTCTACAGAACGGAAGTGTACATCCATGAGGCCCGCATGTCTGGCGCCAAGATCCTGAATCCATGCGTGAACAGGAGTGAGCAGCAGACTACCATCTATGGTGATGAGGTTTATCTGGGATTTATGCATCTGGAGAAATTGGAAGCGAAACTTGGCCGGTTGATTCCTGAAGAAAGGATCAGAAATGGGGAGTATCGCTCTTTGGAAGATTTTATTAAACGTATTCCGATCGGTATTGAAACCTTGCAGATTTTGATCTTTATTGGAGCTTTTCGGTTCAGCGGTGTACCCAAAAATGAGCTATTGTTAAAATCAAGGGTGCTGCTCGGTGATTTTAAACCTGGACGTCGCGCTGAAACCTTATTTGAGGAGCCTGTCAAGCATTTTAAATTTCCGGAATTGAAACGCAATATCTTTGAGGATGCTTTTGACGAGATAGAAATTTTAAGTTTTCCGGTCTCGTGTACGCCCTTCGATCTGCTGCAGACAAAGTACAGGGGAACAGTGATGGCTAAAGATCTGATCCAACATCATAAAAAGGAGGTCAAAATGCTTGCTTATCTGATCTCACGGAAGCATGTACCTACAAAAAGGGGAATCATGTATTTCGGGACCTGGGTGGACAACAATGGTGATTATTTTGATACGGCTCATTTTCCGGACTGTCTGGAACGGTATCCTTTTCAAGGGGGTGGATGCTATTTACTCTTAGGAACGGTAGAAGTGGACTTCCATTTTCCGACCATAACCATAACGAAGATGGCAAAGATGCCTTTTATTCCTGATCCACGTTACTCACATGATGAGGAAAAGAAGTATGAAGCGCAGGAACGTATGAGAGAAGATGTCAGCATGACTTTTAGAGCTCCTTACCCACAAGAACATGAAATTGGGTTGCCCCGGATGAAAACAGTTAAGGAGTAACCAAGTTGCGCTGTGACAACTAAAATTGCGAGTGAATCAGTCAGTGATATGCGATATAAAAGGTTAGATCGAATAGACGAGTGTGAACCGAAGTGGTTTTGATTCCTTTAGCGTCCCTTTTTTGAAAGGAGAAAGGGCGATGTGCAGTTTATTTTAGCCTACCCTTTTTTTGGGGGGTAGGCCAATCAGTGGTTCCTAGGCTGTGTTAGGCTTTTTTTTAGAGGATGTTGCCGAATCATCCAGATCCTTATTGAGCTGATCGATAATAGCCATCAGTTTATTTTTCAGAATACGAATCTCATGATGAAGTTTGGTTTTGTCAAACTTGAGGTGCTGTGCTTCGGTCATCTTTATCCCATTGGCTGTATGAATAGGATTTACAAAGTTTTGACCCCACAGTTTTTTAGTTTCCCCTTTTGAAAATTTCACTTTTTGAAAATAGTGGTGGTATACGGTAAGTCCTCCCGCGGTTAAATTACTAAAGATACTCCTGTTCTCATCGCTGTCGTAATTGCGGGATGCGGGTATTTCGCCTGTGCTGCTGATCTTTTTTTTGACATATTGGATCAGTTTTTTAGATAAACTATTACTTTTGCTGTCAAATTGTACCGTAGAATAGCGTGCCACCTGTTTCAATTTGAACAGGATATCATTTAGATAGTTCCGTTGTTTATCTATGTCGGCTATATCTTCTAATGTTTTATCCAGCAAATCGAAACATTGATTGAGAAAACCGATGTGATTGAAATTTATACTGATCATAAATTTAATAAAGCAATGGTTATAATCCCTGTCCCACGTATCGTGGGCAATGTGTCTGAGTACCCTTAGAAGTTTGATGAAGAATAATTGTTGCTCATAGCTGAGGTTCCGACCGGGCGCACGGAACTGATCTTCCAGTACGTGCTGAATCTCAATTAGAAAGCATTCGGAAACATCTTTTTCTATTAAAGTAGCTTTTAGAGCAGGAAACTGCTCCATGATTTCTGTTTTTAAGACATGAAGGTGAAATTGTGTAAGCGATGCCTGTGGGTCCATATCCTTGTTATAGCTGGTTTCAATATGGATCAGGAATTGGTAGTATTTAAGAATTGTTTCATCGGCCTGTTTATGTTTATAACGGTAGAGCTCATCCAACAAATTGCATAACTGTCTATAGAACAGCCTGAATGATTTGCGTGTTAGTAATAATATTTCTTTGTTGCCATATCGTAGAACAAATTCTTGTTCTAACTGGAAGATGATAGTAAGAAGGTTTTGATCGGCTTTAACATGTTCTTCTTCATTTAAATGTGGAATGCCATAATATAGTATGGCTCTCTCCAGCTTCAGTAATACTCGGTTCATAGCTGCTATAATTTGGTTTAACTTAATTTTCTTACACTTAAAGCTACAATATTTCTTTTGAAAAAACCAGTAGATCGTATTAAATTCTTAATGTTGGGAAAAAATATTTTACATCAATCCTAGAAATGATGCCTGGAGCTCTGTTATGAGGGAATTAGATCATTTGGCCCCCGTATTGTTTATGTAACAAATAAAGCTTCTCAAAAAGAAAAACCATCCTTTTATTGATATTCAATAATTATCTATATTTGCATTTTTAAATAAAAAATTGGGATTTAAGTCTGAGGAGAAAATTGTCATTACGTTAATCTTTAGGGGATTTTGGTCTTGAAAAGGTATGATATCAAACAATTTTCGGATCGCTTTGTTGAATTTTTATTTTTGCTTTGGATGTTGTACTGTAATACTACATCTCCTGATAAAACATAAATTTTAAGATGATAAAATCAAATAAACTACTCTTTTAAGCATATATGAAAAAGAAATCGATTTCTCGACAGTACTATCTATTCATTGCCAATACATTGTTCATGGCTTCCTGTAGTAAAAACAGCAAAGGTGTAAATGACCAAGATCTGATTGATTTGAGGCCAGTGGGGGTACAATCACAGCCCATTATTGAAAATGATACAATTTTAAATGTAACATACGAAAATGGCTTGCTTAATTCGGGTATTACGGGAGTAACGTCGACTAAAGCCACTGCATCTGATGCCGCATATATGGTTAATCTTGCCGAAAATGGTGCCACCAATGCCATTGCTCATAAAATTGTATTTGGCGATCAGGGATATTACTCCGATGATGCTTACAGAAGTGAAAGTGATGCTGTGGCTATAAAGAATGCGCGTTTTTTTCCGGGTGATGAGCGTCGTTACGAGTTTAGTGTTTTGCTTAAAGATTGGACGCCATGGGTTTCGGGTCCTACTTATGAAACAAATGTTTTCCAGTTAAAGGTATCAGGAAATAGTACAACAGGATCGGGTGTTCCACTCCAGTTTCGTACGGCGAGAAATACGATGCGTTTACGATATGAGGGTTCATCTTCTATCAAAAATATTATTCCCGATCTGCGTCCTTATGTAAATCAATGGATGCATTTCAGGGTAGATGTATTATGGGCAGATGGACCTACAGGGTATATGAGGACTTATATGAAACTTCTAGGGCAAAATGATTATACCTTGGTTGATGAGAAAACAAACTACCGTACTTTTGCGGGCAATGTAAATATTGGTAATATCGGTTATATTAAATGGGGTGTTTATGGAACACAGACGGGGCTTACGCGGATTGCTTACCATGATAATATCAGGATTATCAAACTTCCGTTACAAGAGGGAAATTAAATAGTGACCAGTGACTGAGTGACTAGTAACGTAGTGATGGAGTGTCCAGTAATGTAGTGATAAGTGAAGTAGGGGTATAAATAAAAAGTCCATCTCGTTTGAGATGGACTTTTGTGGTGGTGCCAGCTGGATTCGAACCAGCGACACAAGGATTTTCAGTCCTTTGCTCTACCGACTGAGCTATGGCACCTTCCAAGTTTTTGTTTTGAATCTGTTACTTTCAGATC
>NZ_JBHUPE010000001.1:0-199923 GCF_042686355.1 Sphingobacterium anhuiense | reverse complement strand
CTGGTGGTGCCAGCTGGATTCGAACCAGCGACACAAGGATTTTCAGTCCTTTGCTCTACCGACTGAGCTATGGCACCTTCCAAGTTTTTGTTTTGAATCTGTTACTTTCAGATTTGGTGGTGCCAGCTGGATTCGAACCAGCGACACAAGGATTTTCAGTCCTTTGCTCTACCGACTGAGCTATGGCACCTTCCAAGTTTTTGTTTTAAATCTGTTACTTTCAGATCTGGTGGTGCCAGCTGGATTCGAACCAGCGACACAAGGATTTTCAGTCCTTTGCTCTACCGACTGAGCTATGGCACCTTAACCTGCATCCCCGTTTAACTTTGAATGCGATGCAAATATACCCCGATAATTCGAATTCTAAAATTTTTCACCCATTTATTTCATGTATTTTTTTGAAAGACTTGATTTTGATACAGATAAAATTTACAAGAAATTAACACGTAAAAATTTCAAATAGCCTATCTTTGCATTTCAATAAAATAAAATGAGTAAAAGAGGAAGAGTATTAGTTGCTATGAGTGGGGGTGTTGACAGTTCGGTCGCGGCTGTCATGCTTCATGAACAAGGATATGAAGTCATAGGGATCACGATGAAGACTTGGGACTATGCTGCTTCTGGTGGCTCGTCTAAGGAGACCGGATGCTGTAGCTTGGATAGTATCAACGATGCACGTTCTTTGGCGGTGAATTATGGTTTCCCACATTATATATTGGATATTAGAGATGAGTTTGGCGATTTTGTTATTGACAACTTTGTTGATGAATATATTGCCGGCCGTACGCCAAACCCTTGTGTATTGTGTAATACCCATATCAAATGGGAGGCTTTAATGAAACGCGCCAATAAATTGGACTGCGAATTTATTGCTACAGGTCACTATGCCAATATTCGTCTTCACGATAATAACCGTTACGTGATTTCGAAAGGTAAGGATGAAAACAAAGATCAGTCATATGTACTTTGGGGTGTTGCACAAGAAAACCTGGCACGTACGCAATTTCCATTGGGATCGTTCACGAAAAAAGAAATTCGCCAGATGGCATTGGATATGGGACAGGTGGAGCTTGCCAATAAAGCGGAAAGCTATGAAATCTGTTTTGTACCGGATAATGACTACCGTGCATTCTTAAGACATAAGGTACCTACTTTGGATCAACAGATCGGTCCTGGTAACTTTATCCTAACAGATGGTACTGTGGTAGGACAGCATATCGGTTATCCTTATTTTACGATCGGACAGCGTAAAGGTCTTGGTATCGCATTGGGTAAACCGATGTTTGTAGTCGAGATCCTTCCGGAAAGTAATACCGTGGTGCTGGGTGAAGAACATGAGCTTGAAAAATCATTCGCTTATGTGCGGAATGTAAATTTGGTTAAATATGCTTCTTTGGAGCAGCCTATGGAAGCGATATCTAAGGTGCGTTATAAAGATGCTGGTGCTCTATCTACAATCTCACAACAGGGGGACATGGTAAAGATCGATTTTGTACATAATGTAAAAGGTATTGCTCCTGGTCAATCGGCTGTTTTCTATGAAGGCAATGATTTGATCGGTGGTGGTTTCTTAATGAAATAGTCTATACAGATTTAAATAAAATAGGAAAGGTCTTAAAATTCAATTTTAAGACCTTTTTTCGTTGGGTGGGCTCGTTGCTATTTGTAAGATTCGATGATTTGATTGATTCTCCATTCTTGATTTACGTTACATAGGGTGATACATTCTACTTTTGTGAAATTGTCATACTTCATTTCTACTTTGGCCATAACACAGTTTTCATTTTTCTCCATGATGGTGTAGGTTGTTTTACAATTCTGCTTTAGTCCTTTGTTTGATTTTAAAAAATTGACAACTTCTGATTTGTTGTACGTTTTCGTTTTTGCATTGGATGATTGGGTCCATTTGAAATCATCGGAGAACAAGTGCTGTATACCTTCTGTATTGCCATCTGCAGCGATCTGTACGTAACTGTCAATTACCGTGATGGGATTTGTGTTTCTCGGAGTCTTTCCTTTTGCAAAACTCATGCTCGTCATTGCGACTAATGCTCCGATTAATGCAAATACGATAAAGATTGAGTTTAGTGAATTTTTCATGATTTTTAGCTTTTTAAGGTTTTTTGATTTGTGAATTATTTAATTGATTGAATCAAAGGTATATAAGGGGGCTAAAAGTCGGAATGGTAATCAGGTGAACAGTCGGGTAAACTCGGTAAATGGAGGGGAGGATTCGGTGAATCTTTTGTGAATTTGAAAAGCTCGGTAAAAAATCCGGTAAACGGGAGTTTTATTTGTCGCTAAGCAATTTGCCTATCTTGTTATGATCTGAAATTGGCGATTCTCACTTGTCTATTCTACAGGAGTTGTCTCTTAAAACAATAAGAGTGTTGTTTTATCTATCAGTATCTTCGTGATTTTTAATTTCTTGAAGCTTCGTAATGATATTTCGTAAACGCTCTTCATGATCATCGCCCCATTGTCCTAAAGCCGCGATTACTGGAATTAAAGTTTTACCGAATTCGGTCAGGCTGTATTCCACTTTTGGAGGGACAATCGGATATATTTTCTTTACAATCAATTCGTGCTGTTCTAATTCTTTTAGCTGTATATGCAATACGCGGCGGGAGGCTCCGGGAATTTTGCGCTGGAGTTCGCTTGGGCGTTGATGTCCTGCATTTATAAACCAAAGTAAACGAATTTTCCATTTGCCATACAGTATCTCACCGATGAGGTCGAGACCACAATTAAGATCTAGGGGTATTTTTTTTTCATACATACGACAAAGCTATGGCTATGTTTCAAAATGTGCAATAGGGGAAAAATTTATCCCTATGCAATTCGTTTTTCCGTACTTGTATAAACCGGCTGTGTCGCAGACCTTTGTTTTAAATATTTTAGAACATGGAACAGGAATTTAATTTTAATGATGAATTATCGGGTAAAATTGCTTTGGTAACTGGCGGTACAAAGGGAACAGGTAGGGCTATTGCGGAACGGTTGCTTTATGCCGGGGCGACCGTAATCATTACAGCAAGAAATGAACCTCTGCAGGATAATGGAAAATTGCACTTTATTCAGGCCGATTTAAGTACGTCCTCTGGTACGATAAAGGTCGTAGGTGAAATACTGCAACAATTTGGCAGGCTGGATATTTTGGTAAACAATATAGGCAGTTCTGAAACGAAAGGAGGAGGCTTTGCTGTTTTGAGTGATGAGGATTGGGAAAAGATGTTTTATACAAATTTGCTGGCTCCGGTTCGTCTGGATAGAGAGTTTTTGCCTCAGATGATAGCTCGCGGAAACGGCGTTATCGTTCACATAGCTTCTATTCAGGCTAGATTGCCTTTGTATGATGCCACATTACCTTATGCAGCGGCTAAAGCAGGATTGGTGAATTATAGTAAAAGCTTATCAAATGAAGTTTCACCAAAAGGTATTCGGGTGATGACAGTCTCTCCGGGCTGGATCAAAACAGATGGTGCTACAGGGATGATGGATGAAATCGCGAAAAGAACTGGTATTTCTGTTGATGAAGCGGTGCAGCAGGTCATGGATAGTTTGGGGGGTATTCCTTATGGCCGACCGGCAGAACCTCAGGAAGTGGCCGAATTGGTCGGTTTTTTAGTGTCACCAAGAGCGGCTTATTTGACAGGAACAGAATTTATTATTGACGGAGGTACAATTCCAACAATTTAAAAAACTTAAAAAACACTTGAAATGAACATACCAAAAGTAATAGCCGCATTAGTTCGTGCGCAGAACAATTTTGATTGTGTCTCCTATGCAAATTTTTTTTTCGAAACAGCCCCCTGGTTGTTGACGAGAGTAATACATACAGGGGGAGAAAAGAAATTGAAAATTTGATTGTCGCAGCAAATGATCAATATAAAACCGTCATGAAGCCATTGAGCTATAAAAAAGGAGAAACCGAAAGCATATTAAAAGCAGTAGTTTCTGGAAATTTTACTGGAAGCCCTGTTGTACTGTTTTACCATATTCGGATTGTTAATGAGGAGGTACAATCATTGAAAATTACAGGATAAGGTATTTTTGTATGGTTAAATGTCATGCTTGAGGCCGTACTGGATGATGGTTTGAATAATGGGTAGCAATTCTTTTCCTTTTTCGGTCAAGGTATATTCGACCTTTGGCGGGATTTCGGCAAAGGACTTTTTATGGACAATATCTTTATCGCATAAAAACTTCAATTGGCTGATCAGCATTTTCTCACTGATTCCGACAATACAGCGCTTCAGTTCGCCGTAACGGATGGTGCGTTCGCTAATCTGGAAAATAATGAGCATGGTCCATTTTCCGCCGATGATTTCAAGTGTTTTCCTTAGGGGACAGTTTTCGTCAGAAATATTTATATACATTGTGCTGTAAATCAGTAATTATTACTTTAGCGTAAGTACCCTACTTTTAGATAGGTACTTGACTATTGTACTGCAAATGTAGAAATTTGTCATTTAATTTACTCACTTATAAAATTAAATAGGATGTCAAAAAACGTAAAAATAGTGCAGTCGTATTTTAATGCGGTGGCAACAGGAGACTTTGATACAGTAGGAAGTTTATTTGCAGATGATATTGTATGGCATCAGCCGGGAAAAGGTATTCAATCTGGAACGTATACCGGAAAAGCAGCGGTGTTTGCTCATTTGGGGAACTTTATGCAATGGAGCAACGGTACCTTTGCTATTGATGATATTGAATATACAAGTGATAATGGAAATCTTGTGGCAGCTTCAATTCATTTCAAAGCAGCAAAAGGTGAGGGGACACTTGCGATGAAAGGTGTCGATCTATTGCGGATAGAAGATGACAAAATAAAAGAAGTCTGGCTGTTTTCAGAAAGAATTGAAGTGGAAGATGATTTTTGGAACAGTGCAGCGAAGAATTAAGACTTGAAGGGGAAATGAGGGTAAGATTTTAGGGTTCTGCTTTGCCTAATTGCATTAACTGTGCTTTGTGCTGTATCCTATAAAAATCGTGTTGCTGTATCTGTATCCATTAAGACTTATATGATAACTTTGTTTAAAAGGAATAAGAATATGAAATTAACAATTTATCAGGTAGATGCTTTTACGGATATGGTATTCAAAGGAAATCCTGCGGCCGTTTGTCCCTTAACGGAGTGGCTGGCGGACGATATTCTATTAAAGATCGCCGCAGAAAATAATCTATCGGAAACCGCTTTTTATGTGCCTAAAGGTGATGGTTATGAAATCCGTTGGTTTACACCTGCATCGGAAGTAGATCTTTGTGGTCATGCAACTCTTGCCACGGCCTACGTTTTGGCCCATTGTGAAAAGCAAGTAAAGGAAACGATTAATTTTTATTCGCCAAGAAGTGGCAAACTTCCCGTAAGCGTACAGCAGGATAAATTTGTGCTCAATTTTCCTGCAGACCAGTTTTCGGAAACTGAATTGAGCGATGCACTGCTGGCAGTAACGGATAAAAAACCGATTGCAGCTTATCGCGGAAAGACTGATTATATGCTGGTTTTCGAGAAGCAAAATGATATCGAGGCTTTAAAACCCAATCTACCTTTGATGACTGGTATGGCTGCAAGGGGATTTATCGTAACGGCGAGAGGAGAAAACCATGATTTTGTTTCCCGCTTTTTTGGACCTGCAGTTGGTGTTAATGAAGATCCTGTCTGTGGCTCGGCACATACGACGCTGACGCCTTATTGGGCAGGACAACTCAATAAAACTGAATTGAGGGCATTTCAGCTTTCAGAACGTACGGGTGAAGTATACTGCCGTCTGCTGGGCGACAGGGTAGAGCTGGCAGGAAATGCGGTGCTTTATATGAAAGGCGAGATTTATATTTGAACAAACAGTATTGATGTAACCTGTGTAGCAAGATGCGTCTGATATATTTTTTTGGGTTTCACTGCACATTGTGAAAAATCGTCCCTAATATTAAAATGTTTGTTTTACGGTAATTAAAACTAAAAACAGCTCTTTAGGATTAATAAAGAGCTGTTTTTGTTATGTTTAAAAGGGTTTAATACTTCATCCATTTGATGATTTCTTTCCAGTTTGCCTTTTTTCCGTAGATGAGGATACCTACGCGGTATATTTTGGCTGCTAACCAGGTGACCAGTAGAAAGGTGCTTACCAACAATGCCAGCGATACAGCAATCTGCCAGGTGGGTACACCGAACGGAATACGGACCAGCATGGCAATAGGGGAGGTGAAAGGTATAAAGCTTAGCCATGTTGCAATGGGGCCGTTAGGATCGTTAATAATGACTCCGAACGACAAGACATAGGTCAATAGCAAAGGCATGGTAATGGGCATGGTAAATTGGTTGGCTTCTGTTTCACTATCCACTGCTGATCCTACGGCAGCAAATATGGCGCTGTAAAGTAAATAACCGGATAGGAAGAACAGAAAGAAGCAAACGATAATTTCGGTGACATTGACTGATTCCAGATGCTGTAAAATGCCAGATCCAAGACCTGAAGCCGGTGCCTGACTGACCGTGTTCATGCCGGGGCCTCCTTGTTGCATTGCAGCCTGTTCTACGGTTTCTTTATTGATCAGTTTGGTGGCTCCAAAAACCAGGCCTCCGGTCAAGATGATCCAGAGTAGGAACTGTGTGAGTCCGACCATTCCGATACCGATGATCTTGCCCATCATAAGTTGGAAAGGTTTGACCGATGAGATGATAACTTCGATAATGCGATTGCTCTTTTCTTCAATTACACCACGCATCACCTGTACACCATAAAGAAACAGGGATAAGTAAACCAATACGGCTAATCCTACACCTATACCCATAGCAATACCTGTGTTACTGTTCTTCTCCTCGCCATCTTCTGTTAGCTCTTTGGCATTGACGCTGATATGAGGTTGCACCGATTGTAACAGCTCTGGGTCGATACCTAGCTTCTTGTATTCGCCGATGCGGATGATGCCTTCAAGTTGTCTTGCTACTGCATTCTGGATCGTGATATTGGCTTTATCTGCTGAAATCAGCTCGATGGTAGACTGCTGATAAATTTCTTTCGGAATGACCAGGATGGAGCTGTTTTGCTCATCGTCTTTAATCTGCTTTTTAAGATCCTGCAATGAGCGGTCGCTCACACTAAAAGTAATGTTGGGGTCGCTTTTCAGCTGCTGTGCAAAACTACCCTGCTGATCCAGAATATATACATGTGCATGGGCGTCTTTGAAACTTTTCTTGGTCAGATAAAATATCCCTCCATAAAGCGCAATAAAAAATAATGGGACTAGAAAAGTCATCAATAAGAATGATTTCTTTTTGACACGGGAGAAGTATTCGCGCTGAATAATGAGTAGTATCTTATGCATGGTCGGTTTCTTTTTTAGCGTTGTTGGATAGGGTCACTTCCTCGATGAAAATATCATTGATAGAGGGTACTATTTCTAATACTTGATGAATTTCGGCCAGAGGTAAGAGCTTTGTGAGTACTTGATTGATGCTAATGTCTTGGTTTAACTTAATGGTGATAGTTGTTTTGTTTTCAGATTGTTCTATATTTTTTAATTGGTATAGATTTTCTATACGCATTGATTTTTCATCATTAACGGCCTGTAATTCGATTTTGTAGGTCTGATTTTTATAGTTGTTTTTGATGTCATGAATATTGCCGTCAAGGATCTTTTGGGAGCGGTTAATAAGTGCAATGTGGTCGCAAAGTTCTTCTACGGACTCCATTCTATGCGTCGAAAAGATGATTGTAGCCCCTTTTCGGTTCAATTCAAGGATTTCATCTTTGATTAGACTGGCATTTACAGGGTCAAATCCGGAGAAGGGCTCATCTAATATAATAAGATCAGGTTCATGGAGTACGGTCGCAACAAACTGTACTTTCTGTTGCATACCTTTACTAAGGTCCTCAACCTTTTTATCCCACCATGACAAAATGTCAAGCTTCTCAAACCAATGATTTATTCGAACATTTGATTCTTTCTTACTCAGTCCTTTAAGTTGTGCTAAGTAAAGCATTTGTTCTCCTATCTTCATCTTCTTGTAAAGGCCTCTTTCCTCTGGGAGGTAGCCAATTCGTTCGATATGTTTGGGTGCTAATAGCTCTCCGTCGAATAGTATTTCGCCCGAGTCCGGTCCTGTGATCTGGTTGATGATCCGGATCAGGGAAGTTTTACCGGCCCCATTGGGTCCTAAAAGTCCGAATATTTTTCCTTTGGGAATACTGAGGGAGACATGGTCCAGTGCTCTATGACTGGCATAGTCTTTTACAACATTTTTGATTTCTAAAAGCATGTATTATTTTGGTTAGTCATATGTGTTTAAACTATTTTTTTAAATCGGTTATCTGGCATGGTATTCCTGGTGCTTTAATGTGTTATAGCAAAATGCTCTCCTGCTGTATTTCGGTCTTTATTTGTACCGATGCGCGTTAGATGGCCATGTTCACCAGCATATTTTTATCATTAGTAAAGCTGATCTGTGAAACGTTACACTTTTCCCCCCTTTTTTGTTTTTAAATAATGAAACGGATTGGAGTTCAATTTGTCAAAAGGATAGTTTTATGCTACCTTTGCAAGATGCAAATTAAAAAAGCCGAATTCATCTGTAGTAATACACGAGTTGATAAATTGCCAGAAGGCAAACTCCCTGAGTATGCTTTTATTGGTCGTTCCAATGTGGGTAAATCATCACTGATCAATGCTATGGTTGGTAAGAAAGGTTTAGCTAAAACTTCTCAAAAACCGGGTAAGACTCAGCTGATCAACCATTTTATCATCAATGACGATTGGTTTCTAGTGGATTTACCGGGTTATGGTTTTGCAAAAACATCGAAGTCCAACCGTGAAGCTTGGGAGAAATTTATTCGCCGTTATTTGACGCATCGCGATAATTTGCAGTGTATATTTGTTTTGATCGATAGCCGTCATGAACCTCAAAAAATAGATCTTGAATTCTGTTACTGGTTAGGTGAGCGGGGTTTACCTTTTATGTTAGTATTCACGAAAGCTGATAAGCAGTCTAACGTGAAGTCTGATGTGAATATGTCTAAATTTAGAAAAGCATTAGCGGAGTGGTTTGAGGAAATTCCAAAGTGTTTCCTAACTTCTGCTGAAGTGAAGTCGGGCTGTGATGCTATTTTAGAGACGATCGGGGATATCAATACCCGTTTTGTTATGCCTGATTTAACGGCTCCTAGTGATGAAGTCGGGTATGAAGAAGGGGATGAAGATAAATATGGTGATGTGGATCCAGATCGTTATCGTCACGCTGGTGAAGAGGAGTAGTCCATGAAGAAGTATCTGTCCCTCGTACTGTTTGCGCACAGTATTTTTGCATTGCCTTTTGCTTTTATTGGCTTTTTCCTGGCTTTACATACCACTAATCATACTTTTGACTGGAAGTTACTCGTATTAATGCTGGTTTGTATGGTGACCGCACGTAATGCGGCTATGGCCTTTAACCGTTACCTTGACCGTGATATCGATATTTTGAATCCTCGAACGGCAATGCGCGATATACCTGCGGGGCGGATTTCTGCTAGAGGGGCATTGCTATTTACAATCATAAACTGTGTGTTTTTTGTCGTTGCGACTTACTTTATCAACAGTTTATGCTTTATGTTGTCACCTATTGCTTTATTTGTCGTACTCTTTTATTCTTATACTAAGCGTATTACGGCTTTATGTCATCTGGTGCTCGGTCTAGGTTTGGGGCTTGCTCCGGTGGGTGCATATCTTGTGGTAACGGGTCAGTTTCATATTGTTCCTGTACTTTACGGCCTTGCCGTATTGTGCTGGGTGAGCGGTTTTGATATTATCTATGCTCTGCAGGATGAGGCGTTTGACCGTGAGCATAAGCTGAATTCCATTCCAGTATTGTTGGGTACTAAAGGAGCGCTACGTTTTTCCGAGATCCTGCATGTATGTTCGTTTATATTTGTGCTCTTGCCGGTTCTGTATATGGAGGTGGGATGGTTCTATTATCTGGGTGTTGTTTTTTATGGCAGTTTGCTAATCTATCAGCACCGGATTGTGAGTCCAACCGATCTTAGCCGCGTAGATCGCGCTTTTATGACGACCAATGGTATCGCATCTGTTATTTTTGCAGTTTTCTATCTGCTGGATATTATCGTGCTTTAGACGATAGCGTCCAGATTTATATTTTTTATGGTCAAAGCCAGATTAATCTTGATTAATCTGGCTTTTTGTATTTTCTGCTCTATTTTTTGTGCCATCCTGAATAAAAATTTATATTTTCAGGGCTTGTTATTAGGATGTGTACACCAATTATTTGTAAAAGCTTAGATTATGGTAGATAATAATTTTGAAAATTTTGTAAAAATCGCATCGGAGCTGGTGTGGAGTGATGTTTTTATTTACCTGTGTCTTTTGACGGGTTTGTATTTTTCTGTACGGACTGGATTTCTGCAGTTGACCTATATTAAAGATATGCTGCGATTGCTGTTTCAGAAAAAGCAGTCGGACGAGGGTATATCATCTTTTCAGGCCTTTGCATTGGCAATTTCGGGCCGCGTGGGCACAGGAAATATCATCGGAGTGGCCACGGCGATCTATATGGGAGGTCCGGGTGCAATTTTCTGGATGTGGGCGATTGCTTTCCTAGGTGCTGCATCTGCTTTCGTGGAGTCTACGCTGGCGCAGGTGTTCAAACAGCAGGTCGGAGATGAGTTTAAAGGTGGTCCTGCCTATTATATTGAAAAATGTCTAGGTGTGAAATGGTATGCGGTTCTGTTTGCCTTAATAACCATTGCAAGTACAGGCTTTTTACTTCCCGGCGTGCAAAGTAATGCTATTGCATCTTCGATGCACAATGCATTTGAAATACCTGTCGCTTATACGGGGATTGGAGTGGTGGTTTTGTTGGCTGTTATTATTTTCGGCGGTGTACAGCGTATTGGCCGAGTGGCTGAACTAGTGGTGCCGTTTATGGCGGGAGCGTATATTTTAATGGCTTTAGTGATCATCGCTTTAAATTATACACAGATTCTGGATGTGTTTGGTCTTATCTTCAGTTCTGCATTTAGCCTGAATGCCACTTTTGGCGGCGTTGTGGGCATGGCGATTGCCTGGGGTGTCAAGCGTGGCATCTATAGCAATGAGGCCGGACAGGGCACCGCACCGCATGCTGCGGCCGCAGCGGATGTGAGTCATCCTGCACAGCAGGGTTTGGTACAGGCTTTTTCGGTGTATGTGGATACAATATTCGTTTGTACAGCAACAGGACTCATGATTTTATTTACCAATCAGTATAATGTGGGGCAATTTGATGGCGCCGGTCAACTGGTCGGTTTTATATCGGAGCATATACCAGGGGTCAATTACACGGCCTTCACACAGGCGGCGGTGTCGCATCATTTTCCATTGATCGGAAATGGCTTTGTGGCCATCGCTTTGTTTTTCTTTGCATTTACGACGGTTATGGCTTATTACTACTATGCGGAAACCAACTTATCGTATATCTTTTCCAATAAGGTAAGTCCGGCGGTCACCTGGATATTGCGTATTGTATTTCTTGCGGCGGTATACTATGGTTCTGTGAAAACAGCGGAGATTGCCTGGGCAATCGGTGATATCGGTGTAGGGCTGATGGCTTATGTCAATCTGATCGCCATCTTACTGATGAGTAAAACAGCGCTCAAGGTATGGCAGGATTATAAAGTGAAGCGTAAAAGAGGGGATATGAATCCAACATTCAGTGCCAAGGAACTGGGAATTAAGAATGCGGAGTTCTGGGATAAAGAGAAATAAAAGGAATAAAAAAATCCCTCAACAAGTGTTGAGGGATTTTTTTATGTTTAATTCATTTTTCCGAATTTATCTCCGGCCATATCTTTCTCATAGTAGGCGGTAAGATCATCCCGGTGATTCAGCACTTTTGATTTGGCTATATACTCCTGGTTGTCGGCATAGATGAATAGTAATGATCCATCTTTAATGGTATTGATAATAGGCTTCGCTAACTCTCTAGGCAGCGCAGGACAGCCGTAGCTTCGTCCTAAGCGTCCCAATGAACTTACGATGCGTGGATTTGCATAATCTGCGCCATGAACCACTACAGCTCTTGATTTGGCTCTATCATTAAAGCCCTCTTCCAGTCCATTTAAAACCAAAGAGTAACCATTTGAACCTTGATAAGTATTCTCCGTTACATAAAAGCCCAATGAGCTCTGGAATGACTCCGGCGTGTTTGAAAAAGAAGTAGCGTAATTACTACCACTATTTTTACCGTGTGAAACGAGCGAATGAAAAAGGACTTTTTCGTTTTTAAGGTCTAGGACGACAAGCCTTTTTTCGGTAGATGGTAAAGTGAAGTCAATGATTGATAATACATCTTTGTTTTTGGCGGGAAGTAATCTATAGCCTTCCATCGCTTCTTTAAATGCTTTATAATTGACTACATCTTTGAGATTCATGCTTTCGTAGAGTGCATCTACTTTTGATATTTTCTTTTTAACTGTAATTTCTTTTTTATGAATTTCTGTCGGTACTACATTTTTAGATTCTGAGAACAACGCTGCATACAAACCCATAAATAAAATGAACACTAATTTCTCCATACTTTATCCCTTATTTGTTTTTCGATAGCAAATTTAAGAACTAAAGATAGTTAAAAAGTGTAAAAAATTGTTAATCAGTATCTTAATTATCGTTAATCAATAACTATTACCAAAGTCTGGAAGTCTTTTGACCGTTTATAAACAAATTGTGCATGTGATGACGCATTTCTGACACACATATGTGACCTCGGGATGGTGCCTAAGCTCCAGCTGTATTCGATCACTTTACCGTTCGGATTATTGACAGGAACGCCGTGTACGTACGCTCCTGCCGTAAAACGGCTTGCAAATGGGGCGTAACCTTCGATAGATTTTGTGCCATCTTTGAAATAAAACATCTTGGATTTATGCTCCTGTAAAACAAAGATTCCAGTAGGAGTTTCCTGTGCGTGAGGAGGCTTGTGACGGCCTGTAGTGGCTGGATTCATGCTTCTTACTGCCCATCCTTTTTCTGTTTTATCCAGTGTACAAATATTTTGGTTTGTAACATCCACGACGATTACTTTGTCAAATCTGACAGAATCGCCTATTGTTTTGAGGTATCTTTTCGGTACTTCCCAAGTTCCTTCGAAGGAAACACCTTCCACTTTGACACGTTGTAACGTATCGCTACTCTGCAGTTTAACCAGCCATCCATCTCTACCATAAATGGAAGGTAATTTGGTTTCGCCTTCACGATATAAGGGACTCGCTTGGTAGCGTTCTGTTCCTAGGGAGTCAGCAACACGTTTATAGGAATCTCTTTTGAAATGTGGAATAGTAGGTGCCTCACCATTTGAATTCTGATAGTTTTGCAGCACACCATAAATAGCGTTGCCGTTCTGGAAATTCTCAACAAAAGCCAGTTTTTCTTTTATTTTATCCCATTGAAATTGCCTTACTGTATCTTTATAGGGATAAGTGTCTTCTAATGTATACTTGGTGTACTGGAGTTCTTTGGTAATTTCAATATCTGCCGCTGTTTTTGGTTTGGCCTTCGCGATTTCTTCTTCTTTCTTTCTAATCGCATCGATTGAATCTTTTGTTTTCTCCTTTTTCTTTTCTTCCGGATCATTTTTTGATTGTCCTTGTTGGCAAGAAATAAACAAAAAGGAAACGAAAAAACTATATATTAAAATGTTTTTAATGTACAAATGCTTCATAAAACAGGGCTCATTAAGATTTTTACTTTTGAGAAAAGGTACATTATTGTATCGATGCCCCTTTTCTGAATGATTTCATTACCAAACATAGTGCCGAGATTTACATGGATGGATTAAAGATACAAGCTGTTCGCGGAATAGTAAGAGTTAAATTTTTCATTTATCGACTATATATTGAATGGCAGTAAAACAATTTTATAATGATGAGGTTGTATCAATAATTTCTGCTATTTTTAATGTATATGATTTCAAACTTACGTTACTTAATAATACTTGTATTTATATCGTCCTGTGGGATTATGCACAATGTGCCTCTTTCACAGAAGCCGAATTCGTTTGATAAACCCAATATTTCCAATTCTTTTGTGGATCAAAACGGGAATTTTTATCCTGATAATTGGCGTAAGACGTACGGCAGCCCACCTAGTAATGGAAAAAGAGATGCTTACTCTTTAATGAAAATCGCGGCAGACAAAGGTATCACGGATGAGCTGACGGGATTTGAAGTGAAAAAACTAAGGGAATTTAAAGAGCGTGTGAAAACGAAGAAGCGTGTTTTTGTGTTTGTTCACGGCTTTAATGCAAACAATGAAGAAGTAAATGAGAGTTACGGTTATATCCAGAAGCTTATTAAGGTCAATGCTAAGGATGATGAGATTGTGCGTTTTTATTGGGACGGGCTATGGACGAGCAATCCTTTTGCCGGGGCAAAAATCTGGTTTACCGCGACTTCCTTTAGTCAGATGGCCGGTGAGTTTGGTTTAAGGCGTGTGCTGAATACGATTTCAAATAAAGATGTCTATATCATTTCACACAGTCGAGGTGCTTCTGTGGTACTGAGTGCATTGGCGGAACCGCATTTCAATGAGAAGTTTGTAAAAGACATCAAGGAAATTCATAATGTTGATGTGGAAAACGCGAAAGAACTCTTGGAGAATAAAAACAGGATTACCTGTATTATGCTAGCTCCGGCAATCGGATTAGCTGATTTTAAATCGCAGGAGGCAGGCAATGATTCCTTCTGTACGATAAGTCCACAGGTGAAAAAAATGCACATTACAATCAATAATACAGATAAGATGCTGAAGAAGTTTTTCGGTTTTTTTGCCGATAAATTTAATCCGACCGACCTGGGCTATAAAGATAATGTGTACAATGAGCTGGTGAAGCAGTATACCTGCTTTGATAAAACAGACTTCTCGGGTATGGAAAGCCATGCATTCAATAGCTATATTCGCAGTCCGAAATTTAAAACGATGCTAAAAGCAAATGGTATTGCTTTAGCGAAATAGTGTTAGTGTTGTTTGTTGTTCTCCCGGTTATTGTAGGTTAAGTAGATTCTCTTGACTTCCATTTGCTCGGCTCTTCCTTTATTGATGAGAAGCTGACGTTGTTGGGTAAGTCTGGACTTGTTATTACGCATTTTGTTTTTTAAAACATTGAGATAGGCTATGGCACCAATTCTGGTGGTGTCGAGGCCTAAAAGCCTACAGGAATAGCTGCCTAGGAGAAAATGGTTATAATAAAGATGAATTTCGCGCATCATTTTACGTCCCAGCGCTGATTCCGGATAATATGCGGCTATAGGCTCTTCCTGTAGGGCCTGGGCCAATAACCTGGAATCGGCATCGCCTTCTTTTTGTGTCATGGTCCAGTAGTAGAGCGCTTCAATAGCCTGTTGTTCCGTATCAGGAAGTAGTTGCAAGGGGATACCTAACAAGTAACCGATATATTTCCAGAGGTGAAGTACTGCTGTTATTTCTTCTGGAAGGATCTGAAATTTCATGCGCTGTAACCCGACGATAAAGACCAGCGAAAATCCCAGGTTGGTGGCAAGCATGTCCCACTGATTGAGCGGTAGGCCCCATTCATTTTTGTCCCAATCCGTCTTCGCCAGAATATTGATCCGTGAGAAAGCATGGATCATACGGGTTTCCATTACTTTCTGATAACCGATCTGCCCGCTTTTTAAAGATCCATTTTCCATGATGTCTACCCAAAAGTCTACTGTATCTGCCAGGCGCTTCACGGCTCCTTTTTTTAGTGCACCGGTATAGATAAGTGGTTTATTGATTGCTGCAGATTCGTAACCACCCATGAGGCAGTAGTCGCGCAAGACGATCAGACCGCTTAATCCTGCTCGCTGACTTACTGCGATGCCACTTTCCAGCAGTTCCCAGTTTAGCCAGGACGGAGAGCTCTCAATCGAAGAGAAAAAAGTGTCAAGTGCTTCTCTATAGGGCTCATCGACATTTTCCGGAGCAACTAAATACGCACGCAGTAATTGCTGTCCCTTGCCAAAACCAACTTGCTGATGGAGCTTTCTGACCAATTCATCTGCCGGTTCATCGCAGTTGAAGAGGTAGGGAACCAACTTGTTTGCTTCCCGAAGGTCGGGCTGCTTTGGCAGTTTTTTTAACAGTTCTACTCCGGCACCTGCGGTCCAATAATGATGAAAGGAGGATGTATTTGTTTTGAATCGGCTCGGTATTTCCATCTTAATTGTCTATATCCCAATTCATAAAATTGCCTGTAGCAACGATGTTCCCAGATTTATAGGAGAAATCGAAATCAACGTACTCGGACTGGCAGGAGATCGTATCACTGCAGCAAAATTGGCGGTCGATGTTGAAGCTGATTCGAAATCTACCTTTCTTTTCGATATCGTTGAAAGTGAAACTCGAGACGCTAAGATCGCCGATCTGCGGTGCGCCGTCTTTGTCGGATAGGCTGTCGAATACCGCTTCCTGCAGCTGTTTGCGGTCTTCGGCTGTGATCTGATCGAGCAATAAGGTGAAATTTTGCTTGATTTTCTGTAATGCTGTATCTGTAACCGGTATGTTTAATGTGATTGTTGACATGTTTTTAGTGTATAAGCTAGTTGATGTTCGAGCTGCTGTTCGTCTGGAAAATATGTTGTTCTGATCTTCGGATCTAATGAAATCTGTGAAGAAATGGCTTTAAAGGCCAGGTAATGGAGTTCCGAGACCGATAAGCACGTGACCGATGTGCTAAAAGTAATGTTATTTTCTGCCTGCAGGCTGTAGAGACTCTTTGATAATGCCCTAAGTTTGATCTTACCCACCAGCACATTTAATTTTTCTTCCCAATAACCGATTTCGTCTGCTAGCTGCTGGAGTATAAATTGTTTCTGCCAGTCATGTAGCTGTTTTTGATAAGTTGTCCCTTTACAGTACAAGGTAATGGTTCTGTTTTTAACCAGAATTTTGTTCGAGGTGGTATTCTTGATGAGTTTGAGTAAATAGTTTTGTTGAAAGAGACGTACCGGATGTTCTTGATACTCGACTTCTTCAGAAACTGTTCGGCTATTCTTGTTATTTTTAATAAACTGTTCTAAGGTGCTGATTTCAAAGTCGACGGGAGCAAAAATGCGCGCAATGCCCGGATGTTGCTCCAAGCGGATTTCTTTGGAATCGGTTGTAATGATTTGATAGTTTTTTCCAGCTATTTCGATTTGCATACTGAAATTAAATGTTCGACCTTGTAAACATAATACTAACTTTTATTAAGTTTGTCATTAAATTAAAACAAATAAACGGTAATATGAAAAAACATTCAGTTCTTGCCGCTTTACTGATGTGCGGAGGAATGCTCTTTGCACAGCAGCAGCCGGCAATCAATACAGCCTTTATGGATAAGAGTGTTCGTCCTCAGGATGACTTTTACAATTTTGTAAACGGTCAATGGATGAAGACAGTGTCGATACCTTCGGATAAAGCGCGATGGGGATCTTTTGACGAGCTTCGTGAAAACACAGACATTGCGACGTTGAAGATCTTGAAAGAATCTTTAAGTACCACCTTTGCAAAAGGTTCTGACGGTCAAAAGATCGGTGATTTATATCGCTCTTATATTGATTTTGATAAACGTAACCAATTGGGCGTAACTCCAATTAAACCTTATCTGGATAAAATCGATGCGATCAAGGATTTTAACGGTCTTTACAATTATCTGGTTGAGGTGACGCCAATCGGTGGCAATCCTTTTTTCGGTGCTTATGTCTATGCACACTTAAAAAACAGTAACGTCAATACGGTTTATTTAGGTGCTGCAAGTTTAGGTCTGGGGCGTTCTTACTATCAGGTTGTAGATGCTAAGAATACGGAAACTTTAGGTGATTATTCTAATTTTATCTCGGCGCTTTATAGTAAAGTCGGTCAGCGTACGCGTGACTTAAAGGGTCCGAAGATTGTTGCTTTTGAAAAAGAACTGGCTAAAAACCTGAAAACAGTGGAGCAATCCCGTGATGCTGAAAAGCGTTATAATCCGGTTGCTGTTGCTGATCTGAAGAAAATGGTCAAAAACATTGATATTGCCAAATATCTGAAAGATACGGGTTTTAAAGCGGATACAGTGATTGTTTCAGAACTGGCTTATTATCAGAACCTAGACAAGGTGTTGAAGCCTGAAAACCTAGAAGCGATTAAGGAGGTCTTGAAATTTAACGTGATGAATGATGCTGCGGCATATTTAACAGCGGATCTGGATCAGCTTAATTTTGATTTTTGGGGTAAAAAATTGAAGGGGCAAAAAGAACAGCGTGCGTTGGAAAAAAGAGGAGTTGAATTTGTCAACAGTGTGGCAGGCGAGCTTTTGGGTAAACTTTACGTGAAAGAGAATTTCCCGCCACAAGCAAAAGAGCAGGCAGAGGAATTGGTCGGTTACTTGATCAAATCTTTCCAGCAGCATATCAATGATCTGAAGTGGATGTCGGCCGATACGAAAGTAAAGGCTTTAGAGAAACTTTCGAAATTCAATGTGAAGATCGGTTACCCGGACAAATGGAAAGATTACACTACGTTAAATGTGGGTACTTCTTTATTTGATAATATCCTGAGCGAGCGTAAATGGGCTTTTGCAAAGAATTTAGATAAGCAAGGTAAACCTGTTGACAAATCGGAATGGGGTATGACACCACAAACTGTCAATGCTTATTACAGTCCTTTGTTTAATGAAATTGTATTCCCTGCAGCGATCTTACAGCCTCCATTCTATGATTATAAGGCAGATGCAGCGGTTAACTTCGGTGGTATCGGTGCGGTTATCGGTCATGAGCTGTCTCATGGTTTTGATGATCAAGGAGCTAAATATGATGGAAACGGTAATTTGAACAACTGGTGGACCGAAGAGGATAAGACGAAGTTTGAAGCTTCTGCTGATGCATTGGTAAAACAGTTTGAAGCTTATGAACCGGTACCGGGTGTGAAGGTGAATGGCCGTTTTACTTTGGGTGAAAATATAGGTGACTTAGGTGGTTCTTCTGTTGCTTTCGATGCCTTGAAAATGTACCTGAAAGATAAAGGTAACCCAGGTCTGATCGATGGATATACACAAGAACAACGTTTCTTTTTATCGTGGGCTACGATCTGGAGAACTAAAACAACGGATGAGTTTGTTGTGAACCAAGTGAAAACAGATCCGCATTCGCCAGCTCAATATCGTGCTTTTGCGCCGATTATCAATTTGGATGGTTTTCATGAGGCATTCGGTACGAAGGAAGGTGATAAATTATTTGTCCCTAAAACGGATAGAATTGTGATCTGGTAGTTCTTATTTGTATAGGAAAGATCGAGATTAAAATAGAAAGCCCTTACAGATTCCTGTAAGGGCTTTTCTATTATTTTAGTTAATAGGGTTAGAATTTTTTATACTTCTGAGTCTTCTAGCCATTTCACTTATTAGTTTAGTAACTCTTTAAAAAAGTAATGCTCGGATCTGTTTTTCATCTTCCTGGATCTGATCTTTCATTTCCTGTAAGGAGTCAAAACGTTCGTCATGACGGATGAAATGCAGGAATTTTACGCGTAACGTCTTCCCGTATATATCATCATTGAAATCAAATAAGCTTATTTCAATGCTTCTGTTCATTCCATCTACTGTTGGTCGGGTACCAATGTAGCCCATTCCTTTAGCAATTTTGATTGGCTGTATTTCTACGTATTCGCCTGTGGTAATATTTTGTAAATGATCGAAAATATGAACTTCAACAGCATAGATACCGTATGCAGGAATTAATTTATGCTGTTCGTGCACCTGCAGGTTGGCAGTCGGAAAACCGATTGTACGGCCGATTTGGTCCCCGCGGATCACTGTTCCTGTTAATTCAAAAGGATAGCCCAAGTAAAGGTTTGCGGTCTTGATATCACCGGTAATCAGTGCAAGGCGTATACGTGTTGACGATACTGCAACGTCGTTGATGTCCTGTTCGGGGATCTGTTCCACCGAGTAGTCAAAAATATCAGCGTACTGTTGCAGATCTTTTAAGCTTCCACTTCTATCTTTCCCGAAATGATGATCGTATCCGATCACTATTTTCTTTGTGCCGAGTTTTCCGACCAGTACATTGCTGATGTATTCTTCAGGTGTCTGGTTTGAGAAATCGCGTGAAAATGGTGTGATGATTAAATGGTCGATATCCAATTCAGATAGTCGGCTCACTTTTTCTTCTATATCATTTATAAGACGTAAACTGTCATCATCCGGATTGATAATTAATCTAGGGTGAGGGTAGAAGGTTAACAATACGGTCTCACCGTTAATTTTTTTAGCGCATTCTTTTAGATGAGTTAATATTTTTTGATGACCGATATGGACACCATCAAATGTACCGATGGTAACAACTGCATTTTCCAATGCTTTAAAATCATCTAAACTTCTATAAATTTTCATTTAATGAAATATTTTTCGAGAAATAAATCAATAGAAATCAATCGTTACAATTGAGGTTCTGTGATACTAATTTCTTTGTGAGCCTTTATTTTTTGAATTAATTCTTCTAGGTTCCAAGCATTTTCAACTTGGTAATTGCCACTTTTCGTTCTTCTTAGTGAACTTAAATGTGCACCACTGCTAAGCGCTTTTCCGAAATCGTACGCCAGGGAACGGATATATGTTCCTTTGCTGCATGATACTCTGAAATGAACGACCGGCATTTCTATTTTTTCGATGATAAAGCTGTTAATGGAGACTTTACGTGTTTTTAACTCGACTGTTTCGCCACGGCGAGCCTTTTCATAAATACGTTCTCCGTTTATCTTGATTGCTGAATGTGCTGGTGGATATTGGTCGATATCTCCTTCGAAGGTTTTCGCAGCATCGTGGATCATCTGCTCCGAAATATGATCGGTCGGAAAAGTTTCATCAACTTCGGTTTCCAGGTCGTAAGAAGGGGTCGTGCCACCTAAGGTGATGGTTCCTGTGTATTCTTTATCTTCAGCTTGATAGCTGTCTATTTTTTTTGTGAATTTACCTGTACATACAATTAGTAAACCGGTAGCTAGCGGGTCTAATGTACCTGCATGGCCTACTTTTATCTTTAATGGTTTAATGGAGTTACGAATTTTCCCCACCACATCAAAGCTAGTCCAGGTCAGTGGCTTATCTATCAGTAACATTTGTCCTTCGGCAAATGAAAATACCTTTTCTATTTGATCTTTCTCGTTATTTTCCATTCATTAGTTCAATTGCACTAGATCATTGATTTTATTTTATTTGCTGAATCTCGTTAAAAGAAGCTTCTAGTAAAACAAAGTCAAGCTGATTTTGTATTTTTTTGCAAAGGTACTCATATTATTTTTCGCCATAGCGGGTAAAAGTAAGCGTAGCGTCAAAGTATTAGTTATTCCAGAAGAATACTAATAAAGCAATACCGATAATAATGCGGTACCAGCCCCAGAATTTAAATCCGTATTTCGTTAAGACGGTAATAAATGATTTAACTGCAATCATAGCTACTATAAATGCGACAACATTGCCGACAATAAAGACGATGATGTTTTCATTACTGGCAAATATCATCTCATAACCTTTCTGCGCATGTGCTGTTCCTTCGCCCCACGTTTTTACAAATACGGAGTAAACTGTTACAGCAAGCATAGTCGGAACTGCTAAGAAGAATGAAAATTCTGCTGCTGCTCTACGGTCTAATCCTTGCGTCAAACCACCGATAATAGATGCTGCTGAACGGGAAGTACCTGGCATCATGGCTAGACATTGCCAAAAACCTATAATTAATGCTTTCTTAATCGGAATCTCTTTTTCATCCAAGATGGTTGGATTCTTGAACCATTTGTCAACAAATAGCAGGACAACACCACCTAATACCAAGACGGTTGAAATAGCGATTTGATTGCCTAATACGGCTTCGATCTTATCGTCCAGTAGTTTTCCTAAAACCAATGCCGGAATAACAGCAATAGCTAGTTTGTAATACAACTGGATATTTTTGATGTCGAAAAATTTCTTCCAGTAGAGAACTACGATGGATAGGATGGCGCCAAATTGGATAGACACCTGGAACATTTTGAGGTATTCACTTTCCTGCATACCCATTAAGGCTGCAGTAAAGCCCATATGGGCTGTAGATGAAATTGGAAGATACTCAGTTAATCCTTCTACAATCGCTAGAAGGATGGCTTCAAATAAGGACATAGTGTAATTCTACTTTTATTTAGATTTTGGTTTGTAAAGAATGGCTACAAAACCCAATGCAAAACCAAGTACTATGACGATGGGAGCTAACGTGATTTTAGTAAAACTATAGATATCTGTATTACCGCTCATAAGCAGGAAACCGATGATAACGATAATGATACTAACAATAAATAATTGATAATTCAATTTTCCGAAAACAAAAGCACCTTTGTTTGTCGTTTCAGATTTTTTGATTTGAGCCATTTTTAACTGTATAAATCGTTAGATTTTGCTTTTAAATATTTGGTTACGGCAAAGTATGTACTTAAGCCAGAAATTAGAATTCCGATTGCGATGACCACGATAAAGATCGCGGCAAATTCGTACCAGTTTCTTAAAAATACCAGTTCTGGAATCTGCTGCTGTGCAAACTTCAGTGTGAATATTAATAATAGGATGGCGATAAGGGAGCCCAATAGTCCATGAATAATACCGTAGGTGATAAATGGTTTACGGATGAAGTTTTTGGTTGCTCCTATTAATTGCATGCTTTTGATCAGGAACCGCTGTGAATAGATTGCCAGACGGATGGTATTGTTGATGAGGGCTACTGCTATCACTAATAAGATCGCGGCAAACGCCAATACTACAATACTGATAATGCGTACATTTTTATTGACCATATCGATAAGCGATTCTTGGTAAACCACTTCTTTGATTCGGGTATTGCGTGAAATTTTGTCTATAAAGGTTTTGATACTATCCGAATTGGCATAATCTTCTTTCATATATACGTCAATAGAAGGAAGCAATGGGTTGTGGCCTAAGTACTGTACAAAGTCTTCGCCTAAATCTTCTTTCAATGATTTTGCAGCTAGTTCTTTGCTAATATATTCTGTACGTAGGACATACTTATCTTTTTCTAGATCCTTTTGCAGTGAAAGTACATCTCCTTCATTGGTGCCATCGTTAACGATAACATTGAGTACGATGTTTTCTTTTACGTATTTCGATAGATTCTTTGCGTGAACAAGTAATAAACCTAGCAATCCAGTCACTAAAAGGACTAGAGCTATACTGATAACAGTAGAGACGTAAACTGATTTTGTCTTTCTTTTTTGCGTGCTTGATTCGTATTCTGACATAATAAGCAATAAAAATTTATTTGCGAAAGTAATGATTTGAGAGGATTTATTCGAATTATTCTTGTAATAACTTTCTTGCGGAAGTATGAAAATTCGCTATATCCTTTGTAATTAACTTTTCAATACTATCATTTATTGTTTAAACTACAAAACTTTTCTTACAATTCGCTATTAAAATCGTAATTTCGCAAGTCTTACAAAATTCCTCAATACAAAAATGGAGTACAATCACAAATCGTTAGAAAAAAAGTGGCAAAAATTTTGGGCCGATCATGAAACATTCAAATCTGCGGATACACATGAAAAACCGAAATATTATGTTTTAGACATGTTTCCTTATCCTTCTGGAGCTGGACTGCACGTCGGTCATCCACTTGGTTATATCGCTTCGGATATTTTTTCAAGATATAAACGTTTAAAAGGTTTTAATGTTTTGCATCCTATGGGATATGATTCGTTCGGTTTACCTGCAGAGCAGTATGCCATTCAGACGGGACAACATCCTGCAATTACGACTGAGGCAAATATAAACCGTTACCGTGAACAATTGGATAACATTGGTTTTTCTTTTGATTGGAGCAGAGAGGTACGTACTTCCGAGCCTTCTTACTATAAGTGGTCGCAATGGATTTTCATGCAACTGTTCAATTCTTGGTATAACAATGATTCGGATAAAGCAGAGTTAATCGATACTTTAATTAGTCGTTTTGAAAAAACTGGTTCAGAGAGAATTAATGCTGTTTCTGATGATGATGTATTAACATTTACAGGAGCGGAATGGCTTGCCTTTGACGAAGAAAAACAACAGCGTGAGTTGTTGAAATACCGTATTGCGTACTTACGTGAAAGTACAGTGAACTGGTGCGCGGCATTAGGGACAGTGCTGGCAAATGACGAAGTGATCAATGGTTTTTCTGAGCGTGGCGGTCATCCGGTGGAGCAGAAGAAAATGATGCAATGGTCGATGCGAATCACTGCCTATGCTGACCGTATGTTGCAAGGTCTGGAGCTTGTGGACTGGCCAGAGCCTTTGGTCGAGATGCAACGTAATTGGATCGGTAAATCGGTGGGTGCATTAGTGAAATTTCCAGTTCCACAATTGGAGACGAATATTGAAGTGTTCACCACCCGTGTCGATACAATATTTGGTGTTTCATTTGTGGTATTGGCTCCGGAGCATGAATTGGTTTCAAAATTAACGACTGCTGATCAGCAGGCTGCAGTTACTGCATATATTGATAAAACAAGTAAAAAATCGGAACTGGACCGAATGTCTGATACAAAAACGGTGTCGGGTGCGTTTACAGGTTCATATGCCAAACACCCAATTACGGGAGAGGATGTTGCGATCTGGATTGCTGATTATGTATTGGCTAGTTATGGTACAGGTGCTGTAATGGCTGTTCCTTCGGGCGATCAACGTGATTATCTGTTCGCAAAGCATTTTGATCTTCCTATCATTCAGATTTCAGATTCACAACAGATCGAAGAGGAGGCTGATCCGAATAAAGAGGGTAAATATATCAACTCTGATTTTATGAACGGCTTGAACTACCAGGAGGGTGTGACTGCTGTAATTGCAAAGTTGGAAGCAATACAATTAGGAAAAGCTAAAATTAACTACCGGATGCGTGATGCGATCTTTGGTCGCCAGCGTTATTGGGGTGAACCGGTTCCGGTTTATTTCAAAAATGGATTGCCTTACTTAATAAAGGAAGAAGAGCTTCCTTTGTTATTGCCAGAGGTGGACAAATACTTACCTACTGAAACGGGCGAACCACCTTTGGGACGTGCGGAAAACTGGAAATACGAAGATCAGTACGAGTATGAATTGAGTACAATGCCAGGATGGGCCGGATCTTCTTGGTACTGGTTCCGTTATATGGATCCTCAGAACGCAGAAGCTTTTGCTTCGAAAGAAGCGGTAGATTACTGGAAAGCTGTTGATTTATATATCGGTGGTTCTGAGCATGCTACAGGTCACTTGCTATACTCACGCTTCTGGAATAAATTTTTGAAAGATTTAGGTTTCCACAATGAGGAAGAGCCTTTCAAGAAACTGATCAATCAAGGGATGATCCAGGGACGTTCTAATTTTGTATACCGCTTATTAGGCGATGAAGGAAAAGCAACAGATACGTATGTTTCTTATGGTTTGAAAGATCAGTACAACACGATTCCATTGCACGTAGATGTTAATATTGTGGTTAACGATGTGCTGAATCTGGAGAAATTTAAAGCGTCGAGACCAGATTATGCCGCTGCTGAATTTATTTTGGAAGACGGTAAGTATGTTTGTGGAACGGAAGTGGAGAAAATGTCTAAATCAAAGTTCAATGTTGTCAACCCTGACGATATTATCGAAGCTTATGGTGCAGATACACTACGTTTGTATGAAATGTTTTTGGGTCCGTTGGAACAGGCAAAACCTTGGAATACGAATGGTATTGAAGGTGTTTACAAATTCTTAAAGAAAGTATGGCGTTTGTTCCATGATGCTGAAGGTAACTTTAATGTGTCGGATGTGGAACCTACAAAAGCGGAATATAAAGCTTTGCATAAGATTATAAAAAAGGCGGAGGATGATATTGAACGTTTTTCATTCAATACGTCGGTTTCAGCTTTTATGATCTGTGTGAATGAGCTTACTGATCTTAAATGTAATAAACGTGCTATTTTAGAACAGCTTGTTGTTGTACTTCAGCCTTATGCACCGCATATTTCGGAAGAGCTGTGGTCGTTATTGGGTAAAGAAGCTGGATCGATCTCGTATGCGACTTATCCGACATTTATTGCTGATTATTTAGTGGAATCGGAATTTGCATATCCGGTATCGATAAACGGTAAGATGAAAATGAACTTATTGTTGGCATTGGATCTAGACGCAAAAGCTGTTGAAGAAGTTGTCCTGTCCAATGAGGATGTACAGCGCTATATGGACGGTAAAGCATTGAAAAAGCTTATTTTTGTTAAAGGGAAGATTATCAATATTGTAGTTTAATCTAAAAACTTTAGAATCATATAAAAAATGCGCTTTTGAATAAATCAAAAGCGCATTTTTTATGTTTTATACTCTTGTTTCTTTCTCGTTTATGATCGCTGAATTTTTATTCTAGCTCTTGCTTTTACACTTGCCGGATTCGGTTATCAGGGTATAGGCACTTTTCGCATTTTATTGTTTTCAGTGCAGTATTCCTAACTTTATAACCAGCACTGTTTTGAAACCTGAAAGTAGGTTTTAAAACAATACATCTTGAAATGCTTCAGTTTTATCAAATACAGATTTTGCAAAAGGGCAAAGGGGCATGATCTTCGCATTTTTTTTGCGGGCATAATCAACTGCTTCGAGTACCATCTTTTTGCCGACACCATTGCCGTTAAATTCCGGGTGTACTTCCGTATGATCAATAATGAATTTATCTTCTCCAGCCCAGGTATATTCCATCAGACCTGCTTCTTTACCATCGATCTCTGCGATTATTTGACCTTTCTTTTCGTTTTCAATGTTTTTTATAGTCATCTCTTTTTAATTTAATAAACAGCTAATTTCTGCCTTTGGTTTTTTAAAAATAAGATTTTTATAACAAATTTTTTTCATTTAAATATTTCCAATAACGTTTTGGTAGACTCTGAACATGTAGTTTTGTGTTTTTTCGTTCCTTGATATTGACTGATTCAAAGTAGTTTTTCCAGAGATCACTGTAGCGTGATTCTTCTTCGTCTAAGTGAATTTCGATTTGATTTTTAGCTAAAGTATCGCTGAATTTAACTTCTGTTACTTCCATTAAATCATAGTAGATGCCATATTTTCGCTTCAGATCATAGATAAGCCATTTTTGGTCTGCATAGCGTTCTTTGAAAAACTTCAGAATTAGTGGTAGAACATTGAAATCAGGTTCTAGATTAGCAAAATATAAACCATCTTTCATTTTTTGAAATCTGACAAATGCTTTTACCCGATGTCTTTCTCTGGAAACAGAGCGAACAATTTTTTTTATCTGTAAGATATCGTCATGGCCATAGTTTTGATTGGCTTTGGTTTCTGATCTAAAATAGTAAATGATACTGCGCAGTATGAGAAGTTCTCGATCTTTGATTTCTGAAAGATGGACATAATAAAGTTCTTGGATCCCCTGAAGACCTATTTTCTTTTCAAGACCGAGGAGTACGCGTCTGGCTTTTTCATTATCTGTGCTGATCAATTCTGGAGCAGTAAAGAGGCCCGTTTGGCTGGATGAAGCATGTTGCTGTATAGCGCCGATCTGCCATTTGTACTCAAAGGAGCAAAAGACACATGTCATTAGTCCTGACCAGGTACCATCGTAGTTCAGTGTTTTTAACATCTTAGAAAAGGGTTAATTGTTGACTGTCGTTTTTAATGTATTTACTACTGGATTGTGCCAGAATATATTGTTTGATATGGGATCCAGGCTTGTCCGCATAGAGTTGCTGAAAACCGAGGCAAGTAATAAAATACTTTGCCCGATTGGTGGCTACTCCTAGCTTTTGCAGGTTTTCGATGCGCAATGGACCGAAGCGTCGGGCCAGAATGATCTTTTTAGCAGACTGTACACCAATACCTGGTACCCGCAAAATAAAATGATAATCTGCTTTATTGATATCGACAGGGAAGGCATGTTGATTGCGTAATGCCCAGCTGAGTTTTGGATCGATATCGAGATCTAGCAAGGGATGATTGTCATTGACAATTTCGTCTGCCCTGAAGCCGTAGAACCGCATGAGCCAATCGGACTGATACAGTCTGTTTTCGCGTACCATAGGAACTGCAGTGCCAATTTCGGGCAAGCGCTTGTCGTAGGAGATGGGTACGTAACCGGAATAGTAGACACGTTTTAAATGATAATTTTTATAAAAATGCTGTGCTGTTTGGATGATATGTTTATCTGATTCGCCGGAAGCGCCAATAATCATTTGTGTACTTTGTCCTGCTGGAGCGAATGTCGGTGTAGATTTGATGATCTTTCTTTCCTCATTTGTTCTGATAATTTCATTTTTTAGATAGCGCATAGGAATGATCATATCTTCCCGGCTTTTATCGGGCGCTAAAAGTTTGAGTCCTTCTTTTGTAGGTATCTCGAGATTGATACTCAAACGGTCGGCATACAATCCAGCCTCATGGACGAGCTCATCGCTTGCTCCAGGAATGGTTTTTAGGTGGATATAGCCATTGAATTTATGTTCCAAACGTAATTTTTTAGCGATGGACACTAATCTTTCCATCGTATAATCGGCATTTTTAAATATACCTGAGCTTAAAAATAGTCCTTCTATGTAGTTCCTCCGATAAAAGTTGATCGTCAGATCGACGACTTCCTGTACGGTGAATGCCGCCCGTTCGATATCATTGCTCTTTCGTGATACGCAGTAAGCACAATCATAAATGCAATGATTGGTTAACAAGATCTTCAACAAGGAAACACAACGTCCATCTTCGGTATAAGAATGACAGATGCCGCCTTGATTGGCATTTCCGATTCCTTTATTTTTATTAGCTCGATTACTTCCGCTCGAACTGCAACTTACGTCGTATTTGGCGGCATCGGCTAAAATATTAAGTTTTTGAACTATACGATCTGACATAACGCTGTTAATTTTAGTAAATATACTAATATTATTAGTTATTTATATCATTTGCGATAATTTATAGCAAATTATTTCATTTATGATATCAGAAATAAAGGAGGTTACTCGAATTTTGTAGCCTACGATGCGATCAATATTTTTAAGGGATTTTTAAATTTCCTACCTTGTATCTGAATTTTTAAGGGGATGTGCATGTACGAAGTTTTGGAATTAAATTCTTCAGTAAGGATAGTATGGAAATAGATAGCTTATATATTGAACAGGTTATTGCAACGAGGACCTGGAAATTACGTAAACAGGTACTGTATCCGGAAGGCTCGTTAAAGGATGTGATGATTGATGCGGATTTTGACGGGACGCACTTCGCGGCTACCATAGCAGGGGAGCTGATAGGGGTAATCTCTGTGTTTAAAATAGAAGAGGGGCACTATCAGTTTCGAAAATTTGCGGTTCTTCCTCATTTTCAGGGAAATGGTATTGGTACTGCACTATTCAAATCTGTTGTTGACTTTTGTCGGTTATGGAATGGTGTTTCGCTTTTTTGTGATGCGCGGATAGCAGCTGTTCCTTTCTATGAAAAACTAGGAATGCATATTAAGGGAGAGCCCTTTTTCAAGAAAGAACTTGAATATGTTCGCATGGAAATCGGTTTATTTAATCAGACCAGACATCAAACTGGTATCTAAAGTGAATAGGTTGAGTCAAGTCGTATCGCATCTAAAGCGCTATTTACCGCGAACGTAACGATGTGCTAATTCCAAGTTTTTAAGTTTTGGGGGTAGAATTTCCATTCAGGTGTTCTGATTACATCGCCAGACAAGACGTACCAAGGGCTTAAAGATTTGTTAACGGGATTATTGATAATCTGCAATTCCTGTGCAGGCATATAACTTTGAGCCATTAAAACCAGTTTCTGACCATCTTTAGGGTTTACGGCTATATCGACAATAATAATAGCATGTCCAATCGGATTTCCTTTTTGGACGAAGGTATCACCTATTTGGACATCATCCATGGATTTGACAGTTGTCAGTTCATCGTGGAGGGAGCTTGTATTGGCATAAGCAAAAATATTCTCTAGGTATTTCCAGTATTTTGGATAGGTGTAATCTCCAGCGGCAAATTGTTCATAATAACGAGGTTTACCATCAGACAGAAAATTGAAATGAATGTCTTTGTATTTCTTATTTTGGTATAAATAGTCAGCTCGCAACCGCATGACAGCATCTGCACATTGATGTAGGTCTCTTTTTCCTATGGGCAGATCGATTACACTTGCGTAGATGTCTCTTCTATCTTTAGTTCTTCCATTATAATAAGTCACGAGTGACTCAATAGGTTTGAGAGGGAGTTGCTGTAAGAAATAACCAAATTCATTTTTTTTATAGTTTTCTCTTTCGTAGCCAACCGGGGGGGTGAATCTGTCTTTAATGGTTTTACCATGGGGATCTATCCATTTCTGATTATAACCATCAACTACATGCAACTGTTCGGGCTTATCTTGAGATTTATTTTGATTGGATGATGCTGTACAGCTATTTAGGACAAAGGGGATAGAAATGAGGTATAAGATCTTCATATGTTTAATTGTTAAAATAAAACATTATATCCCAATGAGAAACGTGCAAATGGGTAGCTTTTGTTGATGTCAGGATAGTCTTTGAAATTACCTTCTAATCTAAAATAACCAGAATTCATGTTTAAAGAGAAGTTTTTCAATAGACGTAGACTTCCACTAATCGATGCTGTATGTAAAAAATAATGGGATTCATTGCCACTTAAGGTAACAAAATAACCACCATGGTATTGTGCTCCGAATTTAAATCTGTTCAGCACACTGATTTCTCCTGAACCGCGGACATCGACACCTGGTCCGTAATTGTAATTACGGCTTTCTCCAAAGAGGAGGTAGGGATCAGGAACTGCGGCCAGTATGACAGGACCACCGCCTATAGTTGTTGTTAAGCGATTCTTGCCTCCTAAACTAAAGTTTGATATGACGTTGTAATTCATACTTTGTGCTCCGTAGAAGAAGGCTTCATTATGATAGAAGTCATAATTTGCAGAGAGGACTCCGAGATGTCTACCCGGAAGATTTTTGATAATGCGTTTTCCGTAGAGTGACGCATATACGTTTACGGTGTTGACAAATGAGCTGTCGTCTCCGCCAACCTCCAGATTGACATAGAAATCATCAAACGGTTTTTTGTTTTCGATGTTGTCATTGGTATAGATCAAGCTTAACCGAACAAAATAATCTGTTTTTCCTTTTGTGATAATATCCAGGTCTTTTGTGTCAAAACGGCGGAAACCAAAATCGACCTCGGCTTTGACTTTAGAAGAATCAATAACAGCCCCTTTTACGACTCTTCCCCAACGGCCGTCCAATAGACGATTTAGCCCGTTGACTGGATTAATGAAAAAAGCTAATACTTCTTTTCCTTGCCGCTCGGCTAAGGAACTGGTCGGTCTGGACAGTACATTTTGTGAAATACGGTGTGTTATTTCCCCTAATATAATGCCACCATAGGTTGTGTTTACTAAATCATTGATTGAAGGGGCCTGTGTCTCTCCTGCAGTTTCCCAGATAAAGCTTCCTGCTAAAGTGGCAAGGGAGGATTGAAGAAAGCTATAGTTGTTGGATCTGAATGCATTAAAATACAGTTGACCATGATAAGGGTGGGCAATTTGATTTGTAGCAAATGCATTGTCGTCCCATGCCCATGCACTTGGTTTAAGATGTTTGAACCAGTTGTTTAACGTGATGTGCGAGTAGGGGTCTTTTCTGATGAAGTAGTTGAAAGAAGCTGGTAATGCCTGAAACATGAACCATTCGGTCGCCGCTCTTGCAAAGTGTTTCCGTGGGTTGTGATTGATGGTATCCTGATAGTTTGGAATCTGATAGCTCTTATTTACATAACTTTGCTTTACAGAGTTATTTGAATAAGGAGTGACCTGATTGTCGCTTATGACCGTATCGGTGTTGTGTTTTTCATTTAAAGGTTTAAATTTATTTACGGTATCTCGATATTCCTGTATATATTCTTGTGCATAAAGAGGTCGTGCAATAGTAATAACCAATAATAGGAGTGGCAAAATAAAAAAGGAAATAGAAGCTCGTTTCTTTGTTGTAATCATATCTATACTTCAGGCTTAATTTCTTAAACAAGTAATAAACTTAAATAGTTTTAAACTTAATCGGAAAAATATTACTGTTACGCAATCAATCTTGACTTAAGTTTGATTAATCTGAGCCTGCTTCTGTCAATTCCAGTCTGTCTGCTTCCGTAATTGGCCGAATGATCTGACATGGGTTTCCTGCGGCGATGACATTGGCTGGTATGTTTTTGGTGACTACGGAGCCGGAACCAATAATACTGTTTTCACCGATCTCTATGCCAGGATTAACAATAACATTGCCTCCTAACCAGACATTGTCTGCTATGTTGATCGGCTTAGAACATTGCCATCCTTTTGCGCGGTCTTCAGGATGGATCGCATGAGTGGACGTAAATAATGAAACATTCGGGCCGAATAAGACATTTTTACCAATTGTAATCGGAGCAGCATCTAGCAGAGTGCAGTTATAATTGGCGAAAAAATTGTCGTCTATAGAAATGTTGAAACCATAGTCGCAATAAAAAGGGGGTTCAATAAAAAAACGGTTGGATTTCGTGTTAAGTAGATTTTTAATGATGATCTGTCGTTCTTTAAAAGATTTTGGTTCGGCATCATTAAATTTCTTTAACTGCATTTTTGCATGGAGTCTTTTCTCGAAAAGCTCTTTTCCAGATTCACGATAATATTGATTCGTTAGATTCTTATTGTCCATGGGCCGAAATTACTTCAAAAAAACTAACTTTGTTGTTGAAATAGAAAAAATTATGGCAAATAATAATTTAGATGCCTTAGCTCCTCAAGAGCTATGGGCGAATTTTTCTGCATTGAATGCAGTTCCGCGTGCTTCGAAGAAAGAAGAACGTGTTATCGCATTTATGATAGATTTTGGTAAAAGCTTGGGTCTTGAGGTTACTGAAGATCATGTTGGGAATGTCCTGATAAAAAAAGCGGCAACTGCTGGTATGGAAGACCGTAAAACGGTCGTACTGCAATCCCACTTGGATATGGTTCATCAAAAAAATAACGATACTATTTTTGATTTTGATACGCAGGGTATCGATATGTTTGTGGATGGTGATTGGGTAAAGGCAAAAGGCACGACTTTAGGTGCAGATAATGGAATTGGTGTTGCTACAATTATGACCATTTTAGCTTCCAAAGAACTGGAGCATCCTGCAATCGAAGCCTTGTTTACGATTGATGAAGAAACGGGTATGACTGGAGCAATGGGGTTGCAAGGTGGTGTATTGACTGGAGATATTTTATTAAACCTGGATACGGAGGAGGATGATGAACTTGATATCGGGTGTGCAGGTGGAATTGATGTGACAGCTACTAAGTCTTATCAAGAGGAGGCTAGTCCCTCTGGAGCTGTTGCTTTTGAAATTGTTGTCAAGGGCCTTAATGGCGGTCATTCAGGAATTGAGATTCATAAAGGTTTGGGGAATGCGAATAAAATCATGAACCGCCTTTTGTATAAATCTTATGATGAGTTTGGTTTACAGCTTTCAACTCTAAATGGTGGAAGTCTTCGGAATGCAATCCCGCGTGAGTCTACTGCAACGGTAATTGTTTCTTCTGAACATGAGGATAATTTTGCGTCAGATTTAGCTCCTCTTATTGAAGCTATTAAAACTGAGTTTAAAACAGTAGATGGTGGATTGACAATATCAATTGAAAAATTGACCACTGTTCCTGCTGCTGTTCTTTCTGCTCAAGATCAGGAGTTGTTGATCAATGCAATCTATGCGGCACATAATGGTGTTTACCGTGTGAGCGCATACTTTGAAGATCTTGTGGAAACTTCTAATAATATTGCTAAAGTGAGTGTTGGTGATGGAAAAATGAGTATTAAATGCTTAACACGATCATCTGTTGAAAGTTCTAAAATAGACTTAGCACAATCTTTGGAAGCTGGTTTTTCAATAGCTGGATTTGATGTTGTATTTTCAGGATCTTACCCTGGATGGACACCAAATGCTGATTCTGAAATTTTAGAGGTTTTGAAACGTATTTATATTGAACAGCATGAAGAGGAGCCGAAGGTGGTTGCGTGCCATGCTGGACTGGAATGTGGAATTTTGGGAACGAATTATCCTGAAATGGATATGATTTCCTTTGGACCAACTATTTTGGGTGCGCACTCTCCGGCAGAGCGGGTATCCATTTCTTCAGTTCAGAAATATTGGGAATTTGTGAAACAAATTTTAAAAGAAATTCCTAAAAAATAGGATATTGTATCAAAAATAAAAAAAGGCTTAAATTTAATTTTAAGCCTTTTTTTATTTTTCTCTATTGCTATTTTAATAAAGTTTGTATATATTTACTTTAGATCGATTTTAATTAAGGTTACGTGTCATTACTTTTATTTAAAATAACCTTGATCTTCATGTTTGGCATTCCCATGCTACTGCTGTAAAATATAGTTTAAGAAGGCCTGCCTTGCATTTATTCAAAAAGGACAAAGTTTTATTCTGACTAGAATTGCCAATGTGGTAATTTAGACTCGTTTTTGTAATTAAATATTCAAAATATATCCTTGTGTTTTTATGACTTTAAAATACATTTGTTTGTTTAATGTTATTTTATCAAAATTTTAAGTGTCAAAAAAGATGTTTTAACATATTCATTTCATGTTAAAATTAGTTAAATAGATATGGGAGTTTTACTTTTGCAGCATCAAAACTATATCAAACACATCTTACATGAAAAAGTCTCTACTTTTTTTTGCTCTTGCTGTCGGGAGTTATGGAACTATCCATGCACAAACAACAACAAGCAGTGTTACAGGGATTGTAAAACAATCTACTGGACAAACAACGACAGGTGCAACTATTAAAATTACGCATCAGTCAAGCGGAGCCACCTTCAGCGGATCGGCAGATTCGAATGGACGTTTTAACATCGCAAATCTTCAAGAGGGCGGACCTTACAAAATTGAAGTTACCTACATCGGTCAAAAACCAGTTGTTTACGATAATGTCTTCTTGAAAGCCGGTGAAGCACTACAATTAGATCCTGTTTTTGCAGAATCATCTGAAACAAATTTAGGAGAAGTTGTTGTTGTAGGTCGTGGTTTAATTGATATCGCGGAAGATCGTAAAACTCCGATCGCTGTTTCTACAATCTCGAAACAAATCATCGAAGAAAAAGTGGGTGCAATGGATATCACTGCTTCCATGGTCAATACACCTGGTGTATACGTATCAGGTCAATCAAAAGGTTTTGGGGAATCTTCCATGACAACACGTGGCTTTGATCAATCTAACACAGCGTTCTTATTAAATGGCCAACCGATCAATGGTATGGATAACGGTCGTGTTTTTTGGTCTAACTGGAGTGGTTTGTCAGATATTGCTTCTTTAGTACAAATTCAACGTGGTTTAGGTTCCTCAAAATTAGCGATCTCTTCAGTAGGGGGTACGATTAACTTTGTGACTAAATCTACAGATATGCAACAAGGTGGTTTTGTTAAAACAACTATCGGTAACGATATGTTTGTAAAATCTACGATTGCTTACAACACCGGTTTGATGAAAAGTGGATTTGCAGTATCTGCAATGGTTACTGGGTGGCAAGGAAATGGTTACATGAAAGGTACTGAAGGTGCTGGCCAAAACTATTTCTTATCTGTTGGATATAAAGTAAACGAGAAGCACAACTTAAACTTAATGGTTACAGGTGCTCCACAATGGCATAACCAAGCTTTTAATGCATCATTAAGTACTTTCTTGAAAGAGGGAAGAAAGTTTAATCCAAATGTTGGTATCGTCAATGGTGTGGAAAGAAATGTTCGTAAAAACTACTACCACAAACCTGTTGCTAACTTAAACTGGGATTGGACAATTGATGATAAATCTTCATTATCGACTGTATTGTATGCTTCTGTCGCTAGTGGTGGTGGTCAATCTAGCCGTACTGAAAGAGATGTAAACCCAACACCTTTTTTAGCGTCTCAAGTAAATAACCACCAATGGTATGGTGTGGTCTCTAATTATAACCGTAAATTGAGTGATAACCTGAACTTTAATGTTGGTTTTGATTTACGTGACTATAAAGGCGAACATTATATTCAAGTTACAGATAAGTTAGGTCAAGAAACCATTTCCCATAAAGGTAATGTTAACTATGGTACAATGACTACTTCTAATACTTATAGCACTAATCCTTGGAAGTCTTTTGGAGATAAACCAAAAAATGCAGAAGATCGCTTAGGATGGGATTATGAACAAATGATTAGATATGCTGGTTTATTTGGGCAGTTGGAATATGCAAAAGATGGTTTCTCAGCATTCTTCCAAGGTTCCCTTTCAGGTCAACAAAACAGTAGACAGGATTATTACTTATATAAAATAGGTGAAGGTAAATCTAAAGATGTAAATAACTTGGGCTACAATGTAAAAGGCGGTGCAAGTTATACATTAGGTAACCATACAATCTTTGGTAATGCAGGGTTGTATTCACGCCAACCTTTTCAGAACAATATCTTCATGAATTACAGAAATGATGTAAATGCAGAAGCTAGAAATGAAGAAATTATAGGTTTAGAAGCTGGTTATAAATTTGCATCTGAGTATTTTGACGTAAATGTCAATGCATACAAAACAACTTGGGCCCACCGTGTGACTGGAAGTTCTAAAAATGCTACTGCAAAAGATGTTGCTAAATACAATCCGACGAATGACCCTTCTATTTTGGTAGAAGGCGATTACCTATACTTTTCTAATTACGGCGTAAAACAAGACCACAAAGGAATTGAATTGGATTTCGTAGCTCGTCCATTCCGTGGTTTTGAATTAAAAGGTTTCGCTTCTATTGGTGATTGGAAATATGATGGTAGCGCAACAACAATTGTCCGTAATGAAAAACGTGAAGAATTAACAATAGAGAAAAGAGATTTAACGGGTGTTAAAGTTGGAGAAGCATCTCAAACGAGTTTTGGTTTAGGGGCTAAATACAGAATTGTAAAAGGGTTTTCAATCGATGCTGATTACAGACGTTATGAGGATCTGTATGGTTCATTACCAGCAAACACTCCTACATTGAAATTGCCAAATTACGAATTGTTTGATGCAGGTGTATCTTATCGTTTGGATGTTAGTCCTAAAAACTCAATGAGTTTCCGTGTGAATGTCAATAACATCTTTGATACGTTATATATCTCTGAAGCAAATTCGAATGTTGATCCGACAGCTGGTTCGCAATATTGGAAGGGTATTGATACTTCAAACTCCGTATTAATGGGGTGGGGACGTACATGGAATGCTTCTGTGAAATTCACATTCTAAGCAGTTACAAAAGAAAAACATAATTATACTTCTTCAAAGCCGTTGCAATTTATTGCAACGGCTTTTTATTTTTCGGCTTCATTACCACCAATGCTCGCTTGCCCTTTACTTTGTCATTATTTAAGGCTCCTGATCAATATGCTTATCCTACAAGCTGAAATTTTGGAAATCTATTCTTTATTTCTTTGGTGTAATTAGTAATGATTGATAAACCTTTAAGCATGTGTAAGATTATAGGGATAATGCGATGGAATTGTTGTATTGGTATTGTGAAGTTTGTGGGGTAGTGGCGTAATGCTATTGCCATAATGGGATTTCGGTGGTATAAAATAAGGATGTATTAATGTAATTTCCTTGATGTTATTATAGGAAGCAAAAAAAAGGCTAAACATCATCTGCTTAGCCTTTCTATATTTTTTAACGTTATCTATCTTGACATGGACTGAATCACGCTCACATGTGATTTAAATGCTGAATTGAATGTTTTGTATTCAAGATATTTAACATTGAACTCCAGACAGGTTTCTCTGACCAATTTATTAATCGCGGGATAGTGGATGTGACTTATCTTAGGGAATAAATGATGTTCAACCTGATAATTTAAACCACCTAGAATCCAAGTTAGAAATTTGTTTTTTGTAGCAAAATTAGCTGTAGAGCTCAATTGGTGAATCATCCACTCATTTTCCATTTTTGTTGGGTCTGCAGTCTCTTCTATGGCAACAAATTCTGTTTCAGTTACGACGTGCGCAAGTTGGAATACGGTTGCCAAACAGATCCCACAAGCGATACCTGAAATTAGTAATCCAACTAATGTTGGTAACCATCCTACCACTAAAACTGGGATAACGATGAAAATACTGATGTGAATAATTTTACTTACCCAAAAGATCACTTTTTCACGTAAAGGGAAATCGAATGATTTCTTTTTGCTTCCCATGGCTTCAAGAAAATATTTCTCATAATCTTGATAGAAAATCCAAGCTAAGTAGGAGATGCTATATAGAACCATAAAATAATATTTCTGGTAGGAGTGATGCTTTTTTAATTCTTGGTCTTTATGCACACGCATAAATTTGATATCAATATCATGATCTTCACCTTCAATGTTGGTATAAGTATGATGTGCAATATTGTGCTTCAATTTCCAGAAATAAATATTTCCACCCATTAGATTAAGACTGTAGGATAGGGCGCTGTTTAGTCTCTTACTATTAGAGAATGTATCATGTCCGGCATCGTGCATCACATTGAATCCGATTGCAGCAAAATTTATCCCAAGTAAAATTAATACAAGAACGCTGATTAACCAATGGGGTTGAATTACAATTAATGTGATGTAGAAAGATATAGCGGTTACAAACAGGATGATTGCTTTTGTTAGTACTCTTTTTTCTCCTGTTTTCTGGATTTTATTAGTTTTGAAATAATCGTTAATTCTTTCCTTTAAAGATTTAGAAAATAATGTATTAACATTATTAAATTTTATTGTTGTTTTCATTGAGATCGTTTAACTCTGTTAAAAAATAATAGTAAAAATTAGGTTTACATACAGAGCTTAAATTATAATTTTTATAAAGATAACAAATATTTTTTTTAATGATGTTAATTTAAGTTAAAGCTTTTAAAAACTAATTATAGCCCGATCCAAACTTTTTAGAAGGTTTGAGACGATTCAAAAAATGTTTTCTTTGTAGAATTTCTATAAAAAACAAGAAGGGGATTGCAATACATGCAATCCCCTTCTTTATAAATACTAAGTAAACTTAGTTTAAAGCATTAATCTGAGCTGTGATTTCAGTTGTTTTAGCTTCATCTTGCATGAAAACATAGTAGTTTTTCAAGTTTGTCAAAGCATCTATATTTTTAGGTTGTAATTGTACCGCTTTTGTTAGATAAACTAAAGCAGGTTTAATCTCTTCCTTAATTTTAGCTACTCCTTCGTTGTATTTTGCTTGGCTCAATGATCTATCGTTGTTTAAAACATTTAATTTTTCACGTACACCATTCATCATTGTGATCGCAATATTTGTATTTGCTTCAAAATAATCAGGATCTACAGCTAAAGCCTTTTTATATGCTTCAATTGCAGCAGCATCATTTTTATTTGCTGAATGAGCGATTCCTAAATAGTAATTTAAGCTTTTGTTATTTGGATCTTTTGCCAATTGCGCAGTGATGCCCGCTAAAATTTCTTTTTCGCGACCAGCGATTAAATTGAATTCAATGTTTTGAACTGCAGCTGCATTATCATCCGGATACATTTCTACTGCTTTTGCTGCATAATCCAATGCAGATGCGGTATCTTTAGCTGATAAATATAATTTTGGTAAGTCTACAACAATTTGTTTATGTGAAGAAAATTCTTTTGAAGGAATAAGCTCTTTATATTTCGCAATTGCTTTGGCATAATCATTACTTTGAAGAGCTGAAATACCACCATAATAGATTAATGTTGTATCACCTGGCAAATATGTTAATGCTTTTTCAAAAGAGTCATATGCTTCTTTGTATTTTTGACCTTGGTATTCTTCAGCACCAAGATTGAAGTTGAATTGACCTAATACTTGTTCAGAGACACGAATATTATCTTTATTTGCGCCATCTTTATCCAATTCTTTAGCTTTAACAATTGCATCTTCAGCTTTTTTTGCTTCATCAGCAGACTTATCTAAATTAGCTAAGTTTGCATAAACCAATGAATAGATCGTCCATGCTTCTGCATTATCTTTTGTTTTCTCATGAACAACAGCCAAATCAATAGCTTCTTGTGCAGTTTTTAAATTTGGCAGTGCCAATTGTGGCGTACCTGCACCCTTCAGCTCTTCGAATTTTGCTATACTTGTTTTTGCCTTATTAACATTATTTTTTTGTGCATAAACAGATGTACCTGCTGATGCCACAGCTGCCAATAATAATAATGATTTAATGTTCATCTCTAATTAACTGTTAATTGATTTAATAATATATTCACACGATCTAACTGCACAAAATCTTCTATCGCATTGTAATATGTGGACAGTGCTTTAAGTGCATTAACATCATATGGTTTAATTTCATTTGCTTTCAAAAGATAAGCTTGCGCATATTGTTTGTCTTCGTCAGATTTAGATTTAAGAAAATCCTTTAAATAAATAAGGCCTAAAGCTAAATTTGATGGGTAGTTATTAGCATCTAAACGCAAAACTTTATTATAATATTGTTTTGCATTTCGAATATCTTTCGCGTCTTCGTATGCATAACCCGCCAAGTAATTTAATTCAACATTTTCAGGCTCTAGTTTGATCGCTTCATCAATTATCGTTAAGATAGCGTCATAAGATTCATTTTTAGCATAGATATCGATCAGTTTAAAGAGGATATCTTTGTTTTGAGGAAACTCTAATCGGCCTGCAGTTAGTGTATTAAGTTCATCTTGTTTTGTTCCGATTTTCTCATATACAGCTGCGAGCTCTAAATAATATTGCGGTTTTTTTGAATCCTGTTTGATTAACTCTTTATAATATTTAATCGCATCAGGATATCTTTTACTGCTTACAGCTAAAGTTGCTAAATTAAATTTTAAATCGGCGTTTTTGAAACCAAGGGAGTCAACTTTCAGAAATCCTTTGTACGCTTCTTCAAACTTGTTATTTTTTAACTCGACATTTGATTTATAGATTAATGCAGTTGCTAAATTTTGCTTGATATAATCTACTTCTACGGGAAAATTTCGATATGCTTTTTTCTTATCAATGAGTTTTAAGGTATTTAAACTTTCATCAATAGGGTCTATGGTATACTTTTGTTTCCGGGTGGAATCTACAACTGCTAAAGAACTGTAAACAAGTCCTCTCAAAACATTATTACGAACTGAAGAAGAATCTTTACGGGTTTTGAAAGCTGCATCACTAAATTTGCGTGCGTTCTCCAGATTTTTAATATCTCCAGTTTGTGTATAAAGCGCAAAACTGTTGTTGCCCTCCTTGATATTGGATTGGGCAACAACAGTTAAACTTGTAGCTGACAGTATTAATGATGTCAATAATGCTCTCATTCTTTTTTTATTCTTCGTTAGATTCAGATTTATCGTCTTGATCGGTTTCAGTGCTTTCTGTCGCATCTTCTACTTCTTCACCTGAAAGAATTTCTTCTTCCGTTTCTTCCACTTCTTCCTCTCTATCTACTTTAGTAATTGATGCAATTTCATCTTCACCTTTCAGATTAATTAAACGGACACCTTGCGTTGCACGTCCCATTACTCTTAATCCTTCTACTGAAATACGAATGACAATACCTGACTTATTGATGATCATTAAATCTTCAGTATCGTTAACACCTTTTACAGCAACTAATTTACCTGTTTTCTCAGTGACGCTAATTGTTTTTACACCTTTACCACCACGGTTTGTAACTCGGTAATCTTCGATATCTGTTCGTTTACCGTATCCTTTTTCAGATACAACAAGTACCGTAGTCTCTGGATCATCTACACTAATCATACCAATAACCTCATCGCTTTCACTACCTAAAGTAATACCACGAACACCAGTTGCTGTTCTACCCATTGGCCTAACAGTAGATTCGTTGAAACGAATAGCACGTCCAGAACGTAATGCCATTACAATTTCACTTGTTCCGCTTGTTAAGCATGCTTCTAATAGCTGATCTCCCTCATTAATGTTGATGGCATTGATACCATTTGCACGAGGACGTGAATAAGCTTCTAATGACGTTTTCTTAATTGTACCTTTTTTAGTACACATAATGATGAAGTTATTTTCCAGGTATTCTTGGTCTTTTAAGTTCTTCACTAAAATGTATGCTTTAATTTTTTCGTCTTTCGGAATGTTGATGATGTTCTGCAACGCTCGACCTTTAGAAGTTCTACTTCCTTCAGGAACTTCAAATGCACGTAACCAGAAACAACGACCTGATTCTGTAAATAGCAACATATAATTATGTGCCGAAGCAGTAATAATATGTTCTGTAAAGTCTTCTTCGCGTGTGGTCGAACCAATAGATCCACGTCCACCGCGTCCTTGACGTTTATACTCAGTTAGAGGAGTACGTTTTACATAGCTATTATGAGAGATTGTGATCACGATTTCTTCATCATCGATGAAATCTTCCATACGCATGTCTTCTGCTGAATGGACGATAATAGATCTTCTCTCGTCACCATATTTCTCTCTGATTTCGATCAGTTCTTCTTTAATGATCTGCATGCGAAGACCTTCATCTGCTAATACAGATTTTAAGTAATCGATCGTTTTCATTAGCTCAGCATATTCTTCTTTAATCTTATCGTGCTCCAGTCCGGTTAGACGACGAAGCGTCATATCCAAAATTGCACGTGCTTGAAGATCTGATAGACCGAATCTTTCCATTAATCCTACGCGGGCATCTTCAGGAGTTGAAGAGGCACGGATCAACTTGATCACTTCATCTAAATGATCAAGCGCGATTAAATATCCTTCTAAAATATGTGCTCTTTTTTCAGCCTCAGCCAATTCAAAACGTGTACGACGCGTGACAACATCATGACGGTGATCCACGAATACCTGAATCATATCTTTCAGGTTCATCAATACTGGTCTACCTTTTACAAGAGCAATATTGTTTACTGAAAATGAGGTCTGTAATGCTGTGTACTTGAATAGGTTGTTTAGAACGACATTTGCGTTAGCATCGCGTTTAATATCGTATACAATACGTAAACCCGTACGATCTGACTCATCGCGAATTGCTGAAATTCCTTCTAATTTTTTTTCATTAACCAATTCAGCGGTACGTTCAATCATATTCGCTTTATTGATCTGATAAGGAATTTCTGTAACTATGATAGACTCTTTACCTGATTTTGATACTTCAATTTCTGTTTTAGCACGCATCACGACACGACCACGGCCAGTGTTCTCTGCATCCTGAACACCCGAGTAACCATATATCAAACCTCCTGTAGGAAAATCGGGGCCTTTGATATATTGCATCAATTCGGGTACATCGATATCACGGTTGTCAATATATGCAACTGTACCGTTGATAACTTCTGTTAAGTTGTGTGGCGCCATATTGGTTGCCATACCGACTGCAATACCTGAAGCACCATTTACCAATAGATTGGGAATACGTGTTGGTAATACTGTTGGTTCTTCCAAAGAGTCATCAAAGTTCAATTGATAGTCTACTGTATCTTTATTGATGTCCGATAAAATTTCTTCCGCAATTTTTTTCAATCTTGCTTCCGTATAACGCATTGCCGCAGGAGGGTCTCCATCGACAGAACCGTAGTTACCTTGACCATCCACTAAAGGGTAGCGCATGTTCCAGTCTTGTGCTAGACGTACCATTGCATCGTATACGGAAGTATCACCATGTGGATGGTACTTTCCTAATACGTCACCAACAATACGGGCAGATTTTTTGTAAGGCTTACTGCTTGTAACACCTAAATCCAACATACCGTAAAGAACACGACGGTGTACAGGCTTCATACCATCTCTAGCATCTGGTAATGCACGAGAAACAATAACTGTCATTGAATAATCAATGTAGGCAGTTTTCATTTGATCCTCGATACTTACCGAAAGAATTCGATCGTTTGCAGGTACTAAATTATTATCATTTTCTGTTTCTTCAGCCATATTAATTTGGTTTCGATAAAACTATTAAACAATCCCGTTTACACGGATTGCTACGCATGCGAAGTTACAAAAAAATAACCTCAAAAGCGAATGTTTTGAGGTTCAAGATAGTGAAAAAAATAGTCTGTTTTTTTATTGATTTAAAAAAGATTTAAATGCGGTCAATTGCTTGTTACCGCAGTTTTTTAAAACGAAGACGAAGTGAATTGCCGATGACAATAACATCGGAGAAAGCCATTGAGAAGGCGGCGAGCATGGGTCCTAAAAATCCCATTGCTGCGAGCGGTATTGCGATGATATTATAGGCAAATGCCCAGAAAAGATTTTCTTTGATCGTTTGCAGTGTGTGCCTTCCGATAAGTAATAGATTTTCAATCGATTTTAGATCGGAATTCAAAAGAATTATTTTAGCAGATTGTATCGCAATGTGACTTGCGTCACCTAGAGAGATACCGACGTGGGCTGTTGTCAGGGCAGGAGCATCATTTATACCGTCGCCGACCATTGCTGTAATACCTGCTTTTTTAAGTTTGTTGATAATATTCAATTTCTCTTCAGGATTACGATCGGAATAAACTTCTGCTATTCCAAGTTTTTGAGCCACTAGGTCACATTTACTTTTTCGGTCACCACTTAATATTACTGGGGTTATATTTTTGCCTTTAATGGCTTGAATGAGTTCTTTTGCATAAGGTTTTATCTGATCTTCAATTACTAAGCCTGCAACTACGACATCATTAATGGATAGAATTAAGTCGTAACGGTTTGAATAATCTACTTTTCCTAAACGTGCATTGATTAATTTATACACATTACTATTTGTATCTGTAGCGTAAAGTCCTTCGCTTTTAATCTCTTTGACATCTTGAAAGACAATGCGGTAGGCTTTTACTTCTTTCATGTGCTGTCTGATGGACTTTGCTATAGGATGATTTGAATAGCCTTCTAATTGTGCAATGATAGATTCTACTTGTTTTTGTTCTATTCCAAACGTTTGGATGGCTTTGATATTGAAATCTCCGGTAGTTAAAGTGCCAGTTTTATCGAATACCATATATTTAAGATCCGACATCTCTTCAATTGTATCACCTCCTTTAATTAAAATTCCCATTTTAGCGGCTCTTCCTAAACCTACCATGACAGCAGTTGGGGTCGCTAGACCCATCGCGCATGGGCAGGAGACGACAAGTACTGCAATGGCATTCATTAATGATTGCTGTAGTGATATTTCGGCTATAAAGTAAGTGATAAAAAATGTGAAAATGGCGATGACGACCACAAAGGGTACGAAGTATGATGCGACTTTATCACCGAGTTTTTGAATAGGTGGTTTTTTTGATTGTGCTTCCTTGATCAGTGCGATAATTTGGGAAAGGACGGTTTTACGTCCAACTTTGGTGGCCGTGATTTTTATATTGCCTTCTGTTAGTGTTGTTCCGCCGATGACGGTTGCATATCTATCTTTGAAAACGGGTAGGCTTTCTCCTGTAATCATGGATTCATTGACAAAGCCATCTCCTTCAATAATATCTCCATCAACTGGAATAAGATCTCCTGATTTGATCAGTAAAACATCGCCTTGTTTAACATCTCTTGTATGGATGATCTCTTCTAGATCTGCTGTGATTTTTGTTGTGGTTACATTTTGAATCTTAATAAGGTCTCCGATTGCAGATGTTGTTTTTTTTACGGATTTTTTTTCAAATAGATTTCCCAATAGAACGAGCGTGATGATTGTTGCGCAAGTTTCATAGAACATATAATCTGGGCCTAGGTGATTGAGGGTGCCGACGAGGCTGTACGTGAATGCAGCTGTTGCACCTATAAATATGAGCACGTCCATATTTGGCATGCCATTTTTAAGGGAGTAAAACGCACTTTTACCAAAATGAAAAAAACCGAGCAGAAATACGGGAGCACAGAGTCCTAGCTGGATGTATGGGTCATGCAACAAAGGGTGTTGTATAAACATATGTGCAAAGAGAGGAAGCGTAAAAAATAGACTGAACCAAAATTTGGTTTCTATTTTTTTATAAAATGATTCCTTTGGACTTTCATCAGTCAGGACCTGAAAACCTAAATTTTCAATCCCTTTTGTTATTTCGGGAAGTTCTTTTGCCGTTATTCCTGAGAATTTAACTTCATCAGATGCAAAGTCGACAAATATATCTTTTGCCTCTTTTTTTTCTAAATATTGATGAATAGCAATTGCACAGTTTGTACAATGCATTCCTGTAACTGTAAGCTCTACTGTTGTTGTTTCTTCGTTCATATTTTTCGACCATTGGTCTTTTGCAAATATACTTATTTTTAGGAGTATCATTTTTTTGTATTGAATGAAAAATGATTAGTTTAGTTGCTAAAGAAAATTAGATTTCAATGGTTAAAAATAAATTATCCCTATCTTTTGTATTTCGTTGTGCTTTGTGGATAGCTTTAAGCTATTCTTTTGTCGGTTTAGCCTCTTTTTACGAGAAAAACAAGATTATTCTTCACTTTGCTTATGCTTTAAATACTTTTTTGACCGCCAATCTGTTGATCTCAATCGGCCGGTTCTTGATTGTTTCGCTGTATAACCGTAAACATGCAAACCATGATGTGAGAGGAAATTTTGTACTAGGTATTTCCCGTGTTGCTACAGTATTGAATGCTGGTATGATTGTGATTACGTTGATGGTTGCGCTGGGAATTGATCCTAAGGAGTTTATAACCAGCATGACCATCGTTGCGATGGCTATTGCGGTTATATTTAGGGAGTATATTACCAATATGATCAGTGGATTGCTGGTTATGTTTTCTGATCAATTTTCCATTGGAGACCATATTAAAATTAGTAATTATCAGGGTAAAATTGTTGATATTACTTTGGCAAATATTGTCGTTCGTGATGAAGATGATGATGTTGTGCTAATACCAAATAATTTGATATTCACGTCAACGATGGTCAATAAATCTTCTCAAAAGTCGAATAAACTGATCGTTAAATTTGAACTTCCTTTAGAAAAACCGTTGCATGTCCAATCTGTTGAAAATCATTTAAGACCAATCCTGAAAATAAATAAGAATATTATCTGGGACGATTTATTTAAAATAAAAGTTGCCGAAATCGGTAAGGACTTTGTGAAATATAAGATTGAGCTCAATACTATATCGAGTAGCAATAAATTACATTATCAAATTCAGAATGAAATTTTAAATGAGATCTTATTATTTCGTACGCGGGAAGATTAAATCTTACGGACCTTTACATTTTTAACAAAGTGATGACTGCCTTTTTCTAAAATTAGATCAGCGCGGTACCGTGTTGGTAAAATATTCTGGACCAGATTTGGTTTGTTGATCTCATTCCAGATCTGATGTGCCATCTGGATACTTTCTTCAGTATTCATATCGGCATATTTGTGAAAGAATGAGGCCGGATTTTGAAATGCTGTACGTCTTAAAGATTCAAACCTGTTGGTATACCACTCTAATAAGTTTTTTTCGCTGGCATGAACATATATGGTATAATCAAAAAAATCTGACACGAATACACTATGTCCTTTTCTTGGTCTTTGCGAATTGACCTGCAGTACATTAATGCCTTCGACGATTAAGATATCAGGATGATGGATCAGCTGTTGCTGGTCATCAGGTAAGACATCATATTCTAAATGGCTGTACAGGGGTACTGAAAGTGATCCCATGCCTGATTTTATAGCGGAAAGGAACTGTATTAATTTTTTAGCATCGTAACTTTCCGGAAAACCTTTACGATTCATTATGCCTCTTTCATTCAGGATATGATTCGGGTACAGAAATCCATCAGTCGTTACTAAATCTACTTTTGGTTTACTGGGCAATAAAGTCAGGACGCGTTGCAATACACGTGCTGTTGTACTTTTACCTACAGCTACAGAGCCAGCAATGCCAATAATAAAGGGAAGTGTACTTTCATTTTTTTCGAAAAAATGATTTGTGCTTCTGTGTAAATCTTGAAACCGTTCAATATGAATACCCAAGAGATGACTTAAAGGGAAATAGACATCTTCGATTTCTTCTGCATTCAATGGTTCATTAAGTGCATGCAATTGATCCAAGTCGTGTTGCGAAAATGTGTGCTTAAAGTGACCGTTCAGTTTTTTCCAATTTTCTCTTTTTATTGAAGTAAAAGGAGAGTCAATAGGAGTGTGCTGTTCATTTTGCATGTTCATGATTCTTTGTGGCGACAAATATAGCATCTCGTGGATATAATCAAAAATTCTAATTGATTTTTTTAGATCAGGTTGGAAGAAATAATAATCGGATTAGAAAGAATTTTGTGAATAGGACATTTTTCTGAAATTTGGAGAAGTCTGTCTTTTTGATCTTTATCTAGATTTCCTTTAAGAGAAACATGACATTTGATATAGGTGGTCTGTTGCAGTTCACTTTTTAAAATTTCGTATGAAAGTTTAATATTTACCTCCTGTAAATCCCATTTTTTGCGGTCAGCATACATCTTAACTGTCATTGCTTTACATGAACCCAGTGAAGATAGTAAAAGTGCAGGCGGATTGAATCCTTCATCTTGACCTCCTAATTCTTCTGGTTCATCTGCAATTAGCGTATTATTTCCATGCTTAATTGTTGTTGTGTATGGCGTATTACCTATTGTTACCAAGATTTCATTATCATTCATATCTCTAAATATAAAAAATAATAAGGGGATTAGGAATTTATGAAGTGAATATTAAATTCCTGGTTATAGTTCATCTTCCAGTAGACCTTCGATAATTAGGCTTCCAGTTGCGGGATTGGTTGCTAATGGTACGTTGTACAAATCACAAACCCGCATCAGCATCTGAATATCGGGTTCATGTGCATGTTTACCTAATGCATCTCTGAAAAATATGATTCCATCTACTTTACCTTCTGCTGCTAATGCTGCAATCTGTGCATCTCCGCCCATAGGTCCGCTTAACTTTAATTCGACTTCGAGTCCTGTTTGTTTTACATAAGAACCGGTGGTGCCTGTCGCGACTAGATGAGCTTTTTTTAAGAACTCAATATGGTCTTTTACAAAGGCAACCATTTCTGGTTTTTTACCATCGTGTGCAATTAAAGCAATTGTTTTTTTCATGTTATTGAAAGATTAAAGTTTAACCAAAAAAGATGTACGCTAAAATAATAGCTGCAATTAGTCCCACAAGATCGGCAATTAAGCCACATATAAGCGCATGTCTAGTGTTTTTAATGCCTACAGAGCCAAAATATACTGCTAGAACGTAAAAAGTTGTTTCGGAGGAACCTTGGATAACACTGGCAAGTCGTCCTTGAAACGAATCTGCTCCATATGCCTGCATGACATCGACCATAAGTCCTCTAGCGCCACCACCACTTAATGTTTTCATTAATCCTACTGGAAGAGCTGGTACAAAACGTGTGTCCAAGCCAAAATAAGCGAAACAAGAACCGATTGCATTCACAATATAGTCCATACATCCTGTTGTTCGGAAAGCAGATATAGCCACCAGTATGGCGATTAAAAAGGGAATGATCATGATGGATGTTTTAAATCCGTCTTTTGCACCATCTATAAAGGCATCGTAAACATTTAGTTTTTTAAACGCGCCGTAAACGATAAATAGGATGATGATGGAAAAAATTAAAACACCACCGATTAGTCCGGTTACAATTTCAATTTTTTCTGGAGGCAGGCCATTTAAACCGAAATATAGTCCAGCCATCATGACAATGAAACTGCCTAGGAATATCAGGATGGGTAGTTTAAAGAGGTTTATTTTTTGAAAGAATGCAACAGCGATCATCCCTGATATAAACGAAATAAAGGTTCCTATCAAAGCTGGAATAAAAATATCTGCGGGGTTTGCTGCTCCATTGGCCATTCTTAGAGCAATTACCGATGTTGGAATAAGTGCTATTCCAGCGGTATTGAGCACTAAGAACATAATTTGTGCATTCGTCGCGGTTTCCTTTTCTGGATTAAGTTCTTGCAGTTCCTGCATTGCTTTTAGTCCAACCGGTGTTGCCGCATTATCTAAACCTAGCATATTGGCTGAAAAATTCATAATAATAGAGCCGTTTGCAGGATGGTTTTTTGGGATTCCAGGGAAGAGCTTGCTGAAAAATGGATTTACAGCTTTTGCAAACAAGGTAATCATTCCTGCTTTTTCACCCACTTTCATAATGCCTAACCAGAATGTCATCATGCCGACGAGACCTAAGGAGATTTCGGCACCGTTTTTAGCACTGTCAAACATGCCATTGATAATTTTCATGAAAATTTCGGTGTCCCCAAAGAAAATAAGCTTGATCAAAGCAACGATGAACGCAATTACAAAAAATGAGATCCAAACGATATTCAGTGCCATATAGATTTAAAATATGCGTAAATGTAAACTTTTACAACCTATCCATCAACTTAGACCACGGATTTTTCTTGTTTTTTGCCTCTTTTTCTTTTATTAGATGATCCACTATCCTGGTGAGTTGAACTTCATTTTCGCTCATCAGTCTATCTGCTAGCGAGATAAGTTTTTGGATGTTGTTTTTGGATGCCGCATCCATGGAGGACTCAACACTTGACATATTTGTTGGCTCTAGTCGGATGTAGTTTTTGGATTTTCTATTGAATTGAAACAGTTGCTCAATAAAAAATTCGGTACTCTCTGCAGAGGCACTTGTCATAATATCGACTAAAGCTGGACCAATGGTAATGGCTAGTTTTTTCTTAAAATGCTCATAGTTATAAGCTTTTTTTGCAACCCCGGTACCTAATGAGACCATAAACAGATCGTTTATCTCTGTATCTTCAAAAGCTTTCATCACTTCAATCAAAGCGCAAATGGATGGGTTTTGAGCCACCATGCCACCGTCTACCAATGGAAATCTTGTACCTGCAATGGAATAAATCTCCGCAACAGAAAAATAGGTAGGTGCGGCGGAGGTCGCTCTGCAGACATCTCTTAGATAGAAGTCTCGTGCTGTTCCATGTGTAATAGCTTTTTGCTGTCTAAAAAAATGATTTTTCCGGAGTTCAATATTATAGGCCGTTATAATACAGGGTTTTATTAGTTGGCTTAGTTTGGTGTCGCCAAAATATTCATGTAATACATTCTCTAATGCGGTAGCTGAATATAATTCACTTACCAATCCGAATTCACTTAGAAAGCGTCTCCATCTTGTTGTTTTGAAAATATCAGTGCCGTGGGAGACGTACAGATCTAATGCCTCTTTAGCAGAAAACTTAGGTTTTGAAGGATTTCCCTCACTTGGGTATAATAAAATGCAGGCTAAGATACCTCCAGTACTAGTTCCTGCAATAAAATCGAAATATTCTGCAATTCGTGCATCCGGGTCATTGCTCTTCTTTTGAAGAATTTCTTCTAAAACGACCAATACTAGAGCAGGTATTATACCTCTTATTCCACCACCATCTATGGAAAGTATATTTTTCATTTTTTAATGTTTATAACTTAAAAGTAGTATTAAATAAATTAAAAAATTGATGGCTCTTTGTTTTTGTGGTTAGGATAATGCGCGTTGGTAGGCACAGCGAGCTGTGTAAACAATTCTTTACACGTTTTTTACAAAAACAGAAGCCGGCTACCTTTTGGACAGCCGGCTTCTGTACGAATTGATTATTTATGCAAACCATGCCAAGACTTCGTCTTTTGTTGGCAAGGTGATTTCTAATTTCATTTTTTTACGCATACCCCCAAGGTCATTGAATACTTTATTAGGATTAGCTTCTTTTAATTCCGGTATAGTATTGAAACCCATTTTTTGTAAAACAGGAACCCATTCTGCTGGAATACCCAATGCAACAAAATCTTCTGTCGAAGCTACTGTTACTATTTTTTCTGGTCGCATTTGTGGGAAAAATAATACTTCCTGAATAGAGGCATTGTTGGTCAGGAACATAATTAAACGATCCATACCAATGCCTAATCCTGATGTTGGAGGCATTCCATATTCTAATGCACGTAAGAAATCTTGATCGATAAACATGGCTTCATCATCGCCACGTGCTGATAAGGCCATTTGTGCTTCAAAACGCTCACGTTGGTCGATCGGATCATTTAACTCCGAATATGCATTTGCAATTTCTTTACCACATACCATTAACTCAAAGCGTTCTGTTATTTCAGGATTGTCGCGATGTTTTTTTGTTAATGGCGACATTTCTTTAGGGTAATCTGTGATAAATGTAGGCTGAATGTATTTACCTTCACATTTTTCGCCAAAAATCTCATCAATTAACTTGCCTTTACCCATGGTGTTATTGACCGGAATTCCCATTCCTTTGGCTGCTTCGAAAATTTCTTGTTCAGATTTTCCTGTAATATCAAAACCTGTGAACTCTTTAATCGAATCGGCCATTGTGATTCTTTTATAAGGTGCACGGAAGTCGATTTCATGTTCTCCAAATGTCGCTTTGGTGGTGCCGTTTACAGCAATTGCACAATGTTCTAGCAATTGTTCTGTGAATTTCATCATCCAGTTGTAGTCTTTATAAGCTACATAGATCTCCATTGCTGTGAATTCTGGATTGTGAGTACGGTCCATACCTTCATTTCTGAAGTTTTTTGAAAACTCGTAAACACCATCAAAACCGCCCACAATTAGGCGTTTTAGATATAACTCATTTGCAATCCGCAAATATAAAGGCATATCTAAAGCATTGTGATGTGTGATAAATGGACGGGCCGCAGCACCGCCAGGGATGGATTGCAATACTGGAGTCTCAACCTCCATATAACCTGCGTCATTAAAGAAATTACGCATTGCACTAAACAATTTTGTTCTTTTTACAAAGATCTCTTTGTTCTGCGGGTTAACTACTAGATCGACATAACGCATTCTATAACGCAATTCGGGATCTGTGAATGCATCATATGTTTTTCCTTCTGCAGTTTTAACGATTGGAAGAGGGCGTAATGATTTAGATAATACAGTCAGTTTTTCAACATGTACACAGATGGCATCTGTCTGGGTTGTGAAAACATAGCCTTTAATACCAACGATATCACCAATATCTAATAATTTCTTAAAAACGATATTATACATCGTTTTATCCTCATCAGGACAAATGTCATCACGTTTGATGTAAGCTTGAATACGGCCTGAACTATCTTGAATTTCGAAGAACGACGCATTTCCCATAACACGACGGCTCATGATACGTCCTGCAATGCTTATATTCTTATAGTTAAGCTTATCTCTATCGTAATTTTCTAATATATCAGTAGCATTTGCATTGATCTCAAACTCTTCAGCTGGATATGGGTCGATACCCAAATCTATTAGAGATTGCAATGCCTGTCTTCTTAATTGTTCCTGTTCGGATAATACAGTACTCATTGGTAAGGATTAAATAATATAAAAATCGAACAAAAATAGCTTTTTTTTTGCATTTATGAGAGGTGAAAACAATATAATATTTATAAAATACGGTGTAGCGTTTTGTAATACGGTATCGTTATGAAGATGTACTTAAAAAAACAGCATGGCAGAAATTAAAAGAAAGACTTTCATAATCTTAATTCAGAAAGTATTATTTTAGATGAAGATTAAGGATTAATATAGTCTTATTGAGTGAATATTATTCAAACATACTTAAAAAAGCAAAAACAAGTAACACTTAAAAGTGCACTGGAGGATTGTTTACGAAATCGTGAGCAGGGGAAGGCTTTTGTCTATAAAAAGTACTATGGATATTTGATGGCTATTATTATTCGCTATGTTAAATCTGATGTGGATGCTGAAGAATTAACGAATGAGTCTTTTATTCGGATTTTTAGACGATTGGATTCTTTTAACCATTTGGTTGAGGATGATGTTTTGGAGAAATCATTTCGGTCATGGATAGGGAGAATTGCAGCTAATATTTCAATTGATTTTCTGCGCTCAAAAAAGGAGATGACTTCTTTAGAAGATGTAGCTGAGGGCAGTCTTGATGTGCCAAGGGTATATAACTCCAGTAATCTAGAGGTTGATGATATTATGAAGTTGCTCGATTCTTTACCAGAATTGCAGCGTGTCATCTTTAATCTTTATGAGATCGAGGGTTTTTCGCATGATGAAATTGCAAAGCAGTTGCATATCCCGGATAGTACTTCCCGTACTTATCTTACTCGAGCAAAGCAAAAGTTAAGGATGCTTTATTTGGAACAACATAAGATAAGACAGGAATTTAAATAACAAGAAGTAGCGTGTAAAATGGCAAAAGAAAAAAATAAGGAATTAATAGACCATATCGTCGACAAAATGAAAGCTCATGAGCTTCCTTATTCGGAAGGTGCATGGGAAAAATTTGCGTCACATGATGTATCTCTTGTTTCTAAGAAGCAAACGAACTGGAAGTATTGGAGTGCAGCTGCTGCTGTGCTGCTCTTTGCTAGTGCTTCATTTTTGTATTTAAATCAGTCCGCTGTCAATCATGGGGCAATTGTTGCAAACTTACCGGTAGAGACAAAATTGGATACAGATAAATTAACTGTTGAAACAAATACTGTTGAAACAAATAAGGATGATACCCCTATTTTGAAATTAGATCATTCACCGAAACAGCTTATTGATGCTTCTTCTGATCAACGTAGCATAGTTAAAGACAAAATTGAACATGCTATTGCTTCTATCGATCATCTTTTGGAAGCGACTACGCAAATTTTCACAGATAATGATGTAAAACAAGAACCAGTTGATATGACTTCTAAAAGTGGTAACGAACTTGTTGAGGTTAAAAAGCAAGAAGTTAAAAATAATAATCTAGCGCAAAATACTAATACCGTTAGAAAAGAGGGAGAAGGAAACAGTTCTATTGCTCAGAAATTGGAAAAACTGGGGTCTATATTCAATTTGAATTCCGATAAACATGATTTTGCATCTGCCATAAAGAAGTGGGAGGTAGGCGCATTTGTGGCTCCGTCTTCAACAGTCGATAAGATGAGTATGGGGGGGGGATTAAGTTTAGCGTACCAAATTACCGATAAGATCAGTATACGTTCAGGCGTTTCTATGCAGCAGTATGGGGCCGGAGTAGATCGACAAAATAACTTAGGAGCAGTGCAGTCAGCTGGCATGGCGTTTAATGATGCTGTTTCTAATAGTCCTGTCATGAAAAATAATGAATCTTTACTTTTGGCTAGACAAACTGTCGATAAAGAATTAAGTGCTGTTAATAATAAACTTTTAACGATTGATATTCCGGTAGATGTGCGTTATCATGTAAGTAAATCATTCTACACTTCCGTTGGGGTGTCCTACGTTGGGGTTTTGGATCAGACACAAGAAAATTATTTTGTAAATGGCATCAATGAGAATACTTCGGCTAATAATGGTCAGGCGGTATCTTCTCCTGAAAACGTTAAACAAACATTTAAAGGAAGTGCTGTAAATACGAATGATTTTAATGGATTTGTTAATCTCTCCATTGGAAAAAAGATGACAGTAGGTAAGAAGTTGTCCATAGCCGTAGAGCCATTTGTCAAACTTCCTGTTGGGGGTCTTAAATCTACTGACTTTAATTATACCAATGGAGGTTTAAAGGTTGTAACGAGTTTTTAAAGCTGATCAATACGAACAGCACCCATTCCAGCAGCCAAAGCTCCTTGTACTCCTGGGATTCCGTCCTCGTAAACTAAACACTTAGCAGGGTCAACCTGAAGCTTCTCGGCCGCTAATAAAAATGGCTCAGGCGATGGTTTTCCATTAGGAGTATCACCGGCACACACCAAGGTTTCCAATTTATCAAGTACTCCAAGGACGGTTAGTGTGATGTTTAATGTTGATCTGGTTCCTCCAGAAACAGCCGCAATACGTTTCTTTCCAATCTGGTATTTTAGATGTTCGACAACATAATCAATAGGTTGTGTCTGCTGGATGAACTGTTCTATAAAGATGGCTGATTTTCTTTTTGAAAATTCATGAACATCAAAAGTGGTGTTATAGCGGATACAGATTTCTTTTGCAACAGCTATGGTTGGCCATCCTGCGGTTTCGTCGATTAGACTATCATCCAACAGGACATTGTATTCTGCTGCTGTAGCTACGTAGGCTGCTTTATGCGCACTTATATTGTCAGCTAAGGTTCCATCGACATCAAAAAGTAAGGCGTCGTATGGTTCTGCTATTTTATTGAGTTTGTTGAATTTCTCTATTGATTCGGGTGACATATCTGATTATTGAAGGTACAAATTTATAAAAAAAGCTAGTCTTAACGACTAGCTTTTCTTCTTTGTTTCTCTTTAATGATTAACCCCAGCTCTCGGCCTGTTTGACCAGCTACTGATGTGTTTTCTTGTGCTCTACGGAATAAATAAGGCATAACAGCTTTTATCGGTCCGTATGGCATATATTTTGCAACGTTGTAGTTTGATTCAGATAAATTAAATGTTAAATTATCTGACATACCCAACAATTGTGCGAAAAATATACGGTCGCTTCTATGATCTATTCCACGTCTGTCAAGCTCATTTGCTAACAAAAGACTGCTTGCTTCATTGTGTGTGCCTGCCATAACACCAAAGCGATCGATATGATCCAGTATGAAATGAATAGCGGCATCGTAATCTTTGTCTGTTGCTTCTTTTGTAGGTTGAATAGGAGATGGGTAACCTTTTTCAGCTGCTCTCTGTCTTTCAATTTCCATATAGGCACCACGTACGATTTTTGCACCTAAAAAGAAGTTTTGTGTTTTTGCATAATCAAAATCAGCTTTTAAAGAGGCTAATTTATCATGTCTGTACAATTGATAGGTGTTGTATACAATAGGTTGTTCTTTATTGTATTTTTCCATCATATCGCGGGCTATGTCATCAATGGCATCTTGAATCCAAGAGTGTTCAGCATCAATTAATACTTTAACATTAGCTTCGTAACAGGCTTTACAGATTTCATCACATCGATCGTACATTCTGTTGTACTCTGCTTGCTCTGCTTCTGTTAACGTTTCGTTTGCGTTTACTTTCTCAAATAATTCGAAACGGCCAAGCCCTGTAGGTTTGAATACTGAAAAAGGGATGTATTTATTTGTTTTTGCAGCAACTACTGTGCGTAATGTTTCCTTAAAAGTAGCATCAAATGCGGCCTCAGTATCTTCTCCTTCTACAGAATAATCCAGGATTGTACCCACATTGTTTTCTCCTAGGTGATTGATTGCAGATGTACAACCTTCAATTGTTTCGCCACCGCAAAACTGTTTGAAAATGGTTGACTTAATGATTCCTTGGATAGGTAGTCCGATATTTAGAGCAAAATTAGTAATTGGAGGTCCGACTTTTACTAAGAAATTACTTGCTATTACTTTATACAGTAAATAAGCACGATCTAAATCTTTATCGGTTTTACTTTTGAATGCAATTTCTGTATTATCAAAAGATAGTTTTCTGGGTTCAGCAATCTGTGTCATTATTTTAATCTAATCCACACAAATGTACTAAATTCAAAAATATTACCACTTATTGATTAGGAGATTCCTGAAATATTAACTTATTTTTGCTTTATGCAAACATTCAAAATCGAAGGAGAATATATTCCGTTAATTCAGTTACTTAAAGCTTTAAATTGGGTAGAGCATGGTGCTATGGCTCAGTTAGTTGTTACTGAGGGGATGGTGACCGTTAATGGTCAGGTAGAGTATAGGAAAAGAATGAAAGTTAGACCCGATGATATCGTCGAGTTTGAGGGTCAACAAGTAAAATTGGTATAAGATATAACAAAATTTGTTTATAAAAAACGTAAACTGAATCCATTAGAAATGCAATTTATAGAAAGTTTAGGCTATCAAGTAGTCTTTGATGACTCATTACAGTCTCTAAAAACCTTTATACAGGAACGAAATTACTCAAAGATTTTTGTCTTAGTTGATCGCAATACCAATGATAACTGTATGCCTGTTGTACAGCCAATTTTAGCTGAATTGGGAAACTACGATGTGATTGAGGTTGATCCTGGTGAAGAAAATAAGAATATTGATTTCTGTATCGGTGTATGGAAAACAATGCTTGACTTTGGGGCTGACAGACATAGTCTGTTGATTAACTTAGGTGGTGGTGTGGTCACGGATATGGGGGGATTTGCGGCTTCTACTTTTAAACGTGGTATTGACTTTATTCAGATTCCGACAACATTATTGTCTCAAGTGGATGCATCTGTAGGTGGTAAGACGGGAATAGATTTAGATAATTATAAAAATATAATCGGGACTTTTACGCAGCCACAGGCTGTCTTTATCGCTAGTGTGTTTTTGAAAACATTGGAAAGAAGACAGTTGGTTTCTGGTTTTGCGGAGGTTATCAAGCACGGATTAATTTTTGATGGGGCGTACTATAATAAGGTTAAAAATTTGGATGTTTCGGCTATAACGACCGAGCATGTGAAACATTCCGTTGGGGTTAAAAACACGGTCATAACCCAGGATCCAACAGAAAAGGGTTTACGGAAAATCTTAAATTTTGGGCATACTATTGGTCATGCAATAGAAGGTTATTCTTTACTTCATGATGAACATTCGTTGCTACATGGCGAGGCTATTGCTGTCGGTATGATTTGCGAAGGCTATCTGTCACATAAATTGAATGGTCTTTCATTAGAAGAATTAGAGGATTTAATAACAACGTTTAGAAATAATTTTGCTGATTATCAATTTGATGATTCTATTGATCATGAATTGTTGAGTTTAATGAATAATGATAAGAAAAATCATTCTAATCAGATTGGTTTCGCTTTATTGAATAAAATTGGTTCTTGTGATTATGATATTTTTGTTACGGAAGACTTAATTATAGAAAGTTTAGATTTTTATCGTAATTTAATCGCATAAACCTAACAACATGATGTGCAGCATAATTAAAAGAGTATCATTTCTCTTCACTATTTTCTTTGTTACCCAATTGAGTGCGCAGGAAAGAATTTTGATTTTTTCAAAAACTACTGGATTTAGACATGAAAGTATAGAGCATGGGGTTGCTGTTTTAAAGCAATTGATATCTTCAAAAAATATGCTAGTAGATCATTCTGAGGACAGTCAATTGTTTACGGATTCTATTCTTTCGCGATATGATGCTTTAGTTTTTCTGAGTACAACGGGTGATATTTTTAATGAAAGTCAAAAAGCTGCTTTTGTCCGTTTTATTCAATCAGGTAAAGGTTTTTTAGGTATACATGCTGCAAGTGATACGGAATTTAACTGGCCTTGGTACGGACAACTTGTGGGGGGGTATTTTTCTTCACATCCGGCCGTTCAGGATGCTCAAATCCGGGTTGTAAACCAAAAGCATCTTGCGACAAAGCATTTACCAAAGATATGGTTTCACCGCGATGAATGGTATGATTTTAAGTCGGTAAAGGAGGGGCTTCATATTTTGATGGATTTAGATGAAACAAGTTACAAAGGGGGAAAGATGGGGAAATTTCATCCGATAGCGTGGTATCAGGAATTTGATGGAGGCCGATCATTCTATACGGGATTAGGTCACACCTTAGAGACTTTTGATGAGGAAAAATTTCAGACCCATGTTTTGGGAGGTCTCCGATATGTCCTGAAAAAGAAATAAAAATAGGTCAGTCTAGTTAGGCTGACCTATTTTGTTTAATAAGCAATTGTATATTTGGCACCTAAGGAATACCAGGTACCTGGCATGGGTACAGCTCCGGCCTCTATATATTTGACATTAAATAGATTTTGCGCGTCAACATAAAGATTTAACTTGTCGATTTGACGTGCTAAACGTACGTCTGAAATAAAGTACGATTTGTAAGATAAACGTTCGTTAAAACGATTGGCAGTGGTAAAACTCCAATCCCTGTGACTTATAGTAAAGTTTAGGTTTGCCTGATTTCTTAGGCTTTCAATAGTGTACTTTGATAAATTATTTTCTGTCGTATTATTTTTTATTCTGGGATTCAAATAGCTGTATCCGATAACAGCATAATACTTTGTAATGGAATTCTGAGGATTAATATTAATACGGAAATTGACGTTAAATCCCTGTACTTTATTGTTGTCCATGTTTTGAGGCTGCCAAGGCTCAGTGTTCCGATTACGTGTCCAATCAATAAAATCATTAATTGTTCTATAAAAATATCCTGCCTGTGCAATAACATTTCCACTGGTATATTTTATAGCTCCTTCAACTTGTTTTGCTCTTTCGGCTTGAAGTGAAGAATTTCCAATGTTTGCAGGTCTCTGATTTAAGTAAAGATCTGTAAATGAGGGTATCCTTTGGCTCGATCCTGCATTAAAAATCAATTTCCAATGATTATTGATATCATATCCAAGATCTATTCCAGGGAAAACCTGCCAGTTGTAGTCACTGTTATAATTGAGGTAGGTACCTACATTAATAAATAAATTTTTGATCATTTCAGTTTTAAATTCAACATAAGCACCATAATTCTCGCGGCTGTGCTTACCGATGTTTGAACTGTTGATATTTTCGAATCTGCTTTCAACTCCAAGGCCGAATGAGCCATAATTTTGTTCGTATGTGGCATTTAATTCGGCCATAAAGGCATTGTTGTAGTGCTGGCTTCTTGCTTTGCTCAGGTCATGTCTGAAATAACGGTAATCATCCTCGTTGTATCTGTTCGAAATTCTAGGAGATATCGTTAGTGCATTGGATAGTTTATGTTTGGACTGTATAGTTGCAAAAGCTGTTTTCACCAATTCGTAGGATTCTTTGTCTCCGGGGGCAGCATAATATCCGTTGGCTCCAAATTGATTGTCAATATACCCGAATGAGGTCGATATATTATTTAGAGAGTCGGGTGCATACGCTCCTTGGTAATAGATTTTATTGTTTTTTGAAGCTGTATTATAGCGTTGACCATTGGAATCTTCATGGCCTAAATACAGCTGCTGACTGAATTGTGCAATTTTATGGGTAAATCCCAATTGAAAACCCTTGCCGTAATATTTTCCGTTTTGTGTATCCTCACTGTTTTTAAAAGAAGTGCCGGTATACGCCTGTGCACTGATCAGATTTTCTGAGACTGTTTTTGTGACAATATTAATAGCCCCGGTTAGGCTGTTGATTCCATAAATACGGGATGCTGGTCCTTTAATGATCTCGATCCGTTCAATAGCGTCGGTAGGAATGGGAAGATTAAGGGAGTGATGGGCAGTTTGTGGATCTGATATTTTTGCTCCATTTAGTAGGATCAAGGTCTGTTCAAATGATCCGCCATCGATTGTGACGTCTGCCTGTGAACCGAAAGGACCTCTTTGACGGATATCCACACCATTAATATAAGCTAAAAGTTCATTAACAGACTTTGCGGGAAGACGTTTAATATCTTCTTGCGTTATAATTTGAATGTTTCTGGTCTGCTTAGAGAATGGAATCTGTAGACGGTTCTGATTAATGATAACTTCATTTAAATTTGTAGTATCTTTTAAAGTTAACGTCTTATTATTAGTTACTTCTTGACTAAAAGCATAAGAATATCCAACTAAGGATAATGCTAATAGCGTTAAATTCTTACTCATTATGGCTCTTCTTAAAATTTACCGGACAAAAATAGGTATGTATTGTTTAATTGCAGGGTGCCAGTTTTTAAAAAGAATATAGTCCGGTTGTTTTATAGTTCTTCTCTGCCCATATTTTTTTTATTATTGATATCAAGGGGCTGGTCATCTATCGTTACTTTTTGTAAATTTTTGAGGTCTGGTTGTCCGGCCTCAACCCAAGCAGAATACCAGAATGACCCCACTTGTTGTATAGCACTAGCCATTCTTTTTTCAACCATGCCATTGAGGGCAGTATGATAGGCCCTGGCATATTCATCGGAATAGGTTCTGATCAGTAGATTATTTCGCTCTATAAAGGAATATTTTTGATGTTTTGAAAAAGATTTATCCAGTCGTTTTTCAAGTGCAAGTACTGAGTCAACAAGCAAGTTACTTTGTTTGACGATATTCCAGGAGGTATGCAATGGATCTTCAATAAATTTTGCTGGACCTTTTATAAATGAATACTCTTTGACAAACATTTCGGGTAAACGACTTTCCCAAAATGCATGTATTCCAATTTGGTTGGTTAATTGTCCGTTATAATTTTTGGTTGTATGTAAAGGAACATGAGCATCACCAATATAGTGCCCTAGGTCTGCAGAATGACGGATGATTTGTCTAATATCTTTGAATTTAAATGCTTTGACGAGTTTATTGTAGGAAAATGATATTTGCCAAGGCACAATTCCATTTAACAAGAGCTGTTTTTCCTGATATTTTTCTTTGGCTTTTGTCCAGTGAATGGGGATCGAGTCAATCGAGGGCTCGTTATAATCATCAATATCGATATAATGGCGGGGCGATTCAAGGCTATCTATATAGCATCTTTTATCTGCGTCTACGGCTTTTGAACTAATTAAGAGAATATTTTTCTTATAAAAGGAAGCTAATGTTGGAGGAAGGGTATAAACGGCATATTCATTAATTTTTTTATGTGCAAAAAATCCCCATGAGCTACATATTATAAATATAATAAATAAAGAGATTATAATTGATAATCCTTTCATGTTGAAGCAATTGGTTAATAAATAGTAAGTTACAAAATATCCTTCGCATTTTTAAATGTATTCTTTGTTAAGAACAAAAAACGTAACCTAAATTTAACTTTATTGTCATGAAAAATTTTTATTTTGCCGATAAATAATCGCGAAGTTTATGAAAATACTTTATGCGGTACAAGGTACAGGTAATGGCCACCTCAGTCGAGCGATGGATGTTGTGCCTTGTTTACGTAATTTTGGAGAGGTTGATGTTTTGGTGAGTGGAATCCAAGCGGATTTAGTTTTACCGTTTGAAGTGAAATATCGCCTGCATGGTTTGAGTTTTATTTTTGGGAAATCAGGAGGGGTAGATCTCTGGAAGACATTTATGAGTTCTACTGTTCGTAAATTTACACAAGAAATCAAATCACTTCCTATAGATCAGTATGATCTTGTTATTAATGATTTTGAACCCATATCTGCCTGGTCTGCTCATATGAAGGATTTTCCCTGTATTGGTTTGAGTCATCAGATCGCTGCGTTAGATGCTTCCAGTCCCAAACCAGATGAGACGGATATGCTGGGTAAATTTATTATGAAGAATTATGCTCCCACGGCGCATGCTTACGGTTTTCATTTTAAAAGCTATAATAAGAACATTTACACTCCTGTCATTCGTAATTCCGTGCGCGAGCTGGATGTTCAGGATAAGGGTCACTATACTGTTTATTTACCGGCATATGATGATGCACATCTGTTGAAACATTTAATGAAATTTCCAGATATCAGTTGGCAGGTCTTCAGTAAGCATAATTCGCGGGCTTTTGATATGAAGAATGTGGCGATACGTCCTATTAACAATGATGCATTTATTGCTAGTATGGCAAGTTCTTCGGGAGTGCTATGTGGGGCTGGATTTGAAACCCCAGCGGAGGCATTGTTCCTTCAAAAGAAATTGTTGGTGGTTCCAATGAAAAATCAGTATGAGCAACATTTGAATGCTGCGGCACTGGAGGAGATGGGTGTACCCGTTATTTCGAGCTTAAAACAAAAAAATATGCTATCTATAGAGGCTTGGCTAAATAGTAAATCGCGAGTTGTTGTCGATTATAAGAACAATACTCAAGAAATTATTACTAATATTGTGTCAAAACATACTTAAAATTATATGAAATATATTGCTTTGGCATTATTGTCTTTGGCTACACTATCTGTAACGGCACAACAAAAAAAGAAAACTGTAAAGAAAACAACAGCTGTAAAACCATTATTAGCGACTAAAACAGACTCCGTGTCATATGCTTTTGGACGTGACATTGGTGGTACATTGAAAAATTTGGAGATTACAAATTGGAATAAAGAGTTAATCGGAAAAGCAATAGTTAGTGCTCTTGATGGTCAAAATTCTTTGATTGAAGAAGATCAATTGCGCATGGTTATCCAAAGCGCAGTTACCGAAGCGAGAGAAATAAAGGAGAAAGAAAATCTTGCCAAAGAGCAGGCTTTTTTTACAGAAAATGCTAAAAAAACAACTGTAAAAACTACGGAAGAGGGTTTGCAGTATGAAGTATTGGTAGAAGGCACTGGGGAAAAACCGACCCGAGAAAACGAAGTAACAGTACATTATACAGGAACTTTATTGGATGGAAAGAAATTTGATAGCTCATTAGATCGTAATGAACCTCTAAAAATGAAATTAGATCGCGTGATTGAAGGCTGGAAAATAGGTGTTCCTTTAATGTCTAAAGGAGCAAAATATCGTTTTTATGTACCAAGTAAATTAGGATATGGAAGTCAAAACATGGGTGTTATTCCTCCAAATAGCATTTTAATATTTGATATTGAGTTATTGGATTTCGTGAAGGATGCAGTATAATAAGTTAGGTAAATCAGCAATCGAGGTTTCCAGTATCGGCTTGGGGTGCATGTCTTTGAAAGGTAGTAAACACAAGCAGGGGGTTGAAATTATTCGTAAAGCTTTTGACAGCGGTATCAATTTTTTTGATACTGCTGACTTATATGAAAAAGGATTTAACGAGATGCTGGTAGGGGAAGCGGTACAGGACTTTAGAAAACGCATTGTTTTATCTACAAAAGTTGGAAATAGCTGGCGAGCCGATGGAAATGGATGGGATTGGAAAGCGTCAAAAAGTTATATCGTGAAAACTGTTGAGTCATCTTTGTCTCGATTAAAAACAGATTATATTGATCTTTACCAGCTTCATGGTGGTACCATTGAAGATCCTATTGATGAAATTATCGAAGCTTTCGATTTACTGGTTAGTGCGGGCAAAATTCGAACTTACGGTTTGTCTTCGATTCGTTCTAATGTTATTCGCGAGTACGTAGCAAAATCTAATATCAGTGCCGTTATGATGCAGTACAGTTTATTGGATAGACGTTTAGAGGAAGAAATGGGAGCTTATTTATTGCATCATCGTATTTCTGTTCTAGCAAGAGGTGCAGTAGCTAAAGGGATGTTGATCAATAAACAAGCTGAGAATTTTCTGCAATATAGCTCAAGTGAAGTACAGCATATCATTCGCAATCTACATGCATTTGCAAAAAAACACCATGTTAATAATCTGACTGTGGCACTTTCTTTTGTTCTTTCGAATGAGGCGGTTACTGCTGCTTTACTGGGTATAAATACACCCTTGCAATTAACGGAATTGATACAAATTAAAGAGCAAATCCGTTCTTTAACAGGAGCAGAGAAAATAGAGTTACTAAGCGGTGTTCGTGCATTGTATTTTACAGAACACCGTTGATCTAGGATGTGAAGTACGTTTGTATAATACGTTCTAAATCTTCTTGTGTGTCTACAGCGATTGTTTCATGCTCTGTTTCTGCTGTTTGAATAGTGTATCCGTGCTCTATCCAGCGCAGTTGTTCAAGAGCTTCTGTTTCTTCTAAAATACTGATAGGCAACTGCGTTAACTCTTTTAAAACATCAGTTCTATAGCCATAGATTCCGATATGTTTAAAATAGCTATGTTTTGATAACCAATTCTTCTGTTCGATTCCTCTTAGATAGGGGATGGTCTGTCTTGAAAAATAGATTGCTTGTCCGGCAATATTGCGAACCACTTTTGGTATATTTACATTAAACAGTTCGTCTTCTGTATGGATTTTTTTGACGAGTGTGGCAATCTGTGTTTCTTCCTTATCGAAGCAGGATGCTAGCAACTCGATCTGTAACGGATTGATGAAGGGTTCATCACCCTGTATGTTGATGACGATATCAAATCCACTTACCTTGGCTATAACTTCTGCACAGCGGTCTGTTCCTGACTGATGCGAAGAGGCGGTCATGATGACATTTCCTGCGAAGCTCTTTACATGTTCAGCTATTCTGTCATCATCTGTCGCAACGATTACTTCATGTAAACAGCTCGTATTTTTAACTTGCTCATAGACACGCTGAATCATGGATTTACCACCAATATCAACTAATGGTTTACCAGGAAATCTGGAAGAGGCATAGCGTGCTGGAATAATACCGATTACTTTCATTTTTTCAGTTTTAAAAGTAAAGCCAGTCTTGTATTAAAACTGGCCTTTCAATGATCTAAATTTTTTGATTAAAACAAACCAAATAATTGCGATTCAATTTTTTCAACGATAGTACCTAAATCTTCCGGGTTTTTCGTGAAATCTAAATTATCTTTATCAAGAACCATTAATTTACCATCCTTATAATTATCAATCCATTTATCGTATTTTTCATTCAATTTAGATAAATAATCCAATCGAATTCCGGATTCATAATCACGACCACGCACTTGAATATTATTAACAAGTGTTGGAACGGAAGCCTTCAAGTAAATTAATAGATCTGGAGGTTTGATATAATGGATGATACTCTGGAAAATATTGCTATAATTTTCAAAATCTCGCGCACTCATTAAGCCCATATCGTACAAGTTTTCGGCAAAGATGTATGCATCTTCATAAATTGTACGATCTTGGATCATATCAATATTTGTTTTTTGCAATTCAACAATTTGTCGAAAACGACTATTTAAGAAAAAGATCTGCAAATTGAATGACCAACGTTTCATATCAGCATAAAAATCCTCTAAATAAGGATTGTTATCTACCGCTTCAAATTGAGGTTCATATTTGAAATGATCCGCTAATAGTTTTGTTAAGGTTGTTTTTCCGGCACCAATATTTCCGACAATAGCAATATGCATATTTTTGGGTTTTAAATCTTAATAAAATCTTTTAATGCCAATGATTTCACGTACTTCTTTCAATGTTTTACGTGCTGATTCACTCGCTTTTTCAGCGCCTAATTTCGCTACTTTAGCAATATACGCATCATCATTTGAAATATCTTCAATGCGTGACCGTATAGGCTCTGTTGCAATGACCATATCTTCTGCTAACTGTTTTTTAAAATCACCATAACGAATAGCGCAATTGTTATATAGATCGTTAAAATGTTCTAATGTATCGGGTGCTGACACAACTTTCATCAAATCAAAAAGATTTTGAACAGCTTCTGGTTTAGGTTGGTTCATTTCCGTTGGACCAGAGTCAGATACAGCCCGCATTACTTTTTTACGAATTACATCCGTACTATCGGACAAGTAAATACAATCTGCCTCACCATTGGATTTACCCATTTTACCTTGTCCCGCTAAACCAGGGATTTTAACTAATTTATCTGAATAGGTAAAAGCAAATGCCTCTTTGAAATAATCGACATCGTATAAACGATTAAAACGGTTACCAAATGTTCTGGTCATTTCTAAATGTTGCTCTTGATCTTTACCAACAGGAACTTTTGTGCCATGGTGAATTAAGATGTCGCAAGCCATCAAAACAGGGTATGTTAACAGTCCTGCATTCACATTATCAGGATTGCTGCGCACTTTATCTTTAAAAGCAGTAGCGCGCTCCAGCTCTCCCAAATATGCGTTCATATTCATATACAAATAAAGTTCTGCTACTTCAGGTACGTCAGACTGGACATATATCGTTGATTTTTCAGGGTCTATACCTGCAGCAAGATATTCAACAATCACTTGACGTACGGTGCTTTGCAGACCGTGAGGAGTTGGGTGCGTAGTTAAAGAGTGTAAATCGGCTATGAAGAAATAACAATTATATTCATTTTGCATTTTCACAAAATTGCTTAATGCGCCGTAATAGTTTCCTAAATGTAATTTTCCGGTACTTCTAATACCACTGACAACAGTTTCCATATTGCTTGCGAATTTACGGATAAATTCCCTAAATATAGTTCTAGGAATTTTTTCTTTTGCTTTTTTTTGCGATTAAAAAATGGATTGCTAGCAATTAAATTATAGCAAAAGATTTAAAGGTTAACAATATGAAAGAGTAGGTCCGCTGCTAATTTAGCAGTACGATTGTCAATATCGTACGCCGGATTAAATTCTGCGATATCTATACTTATTAGTTTTTCTGAAGAAATGATTAGTTGAAAAATTTCTAAGAAAAAAGCATCAGGCTGGATTCCGTTATGGGCCAATGCACTAACTCCTGGTGCACAGCTTGCAGCAAAAACATCTAAATCGACGGTTAGGTAGAGGTAATCTATTCCTGCTATAAATGACTCAACTTGTTGGATAATTGCCTCGCTATTTGACTTGTGAAAATGTTGAGCTTCTATCCAGTTTATCTGATAATCTTTTACCGCATCAAATAAAGCTTGTGTATTGCTGATTTTTTGTATTCCGATAGGGAGGTAATTGATTTTTTCTTCTTGCTGTGCAATTTGGTAAAAACCTGTACCGGAAGTTGCAATTTCCTGTTCTGGTTTTCGGATATCAAAATGGGCGTCAAAATTAATGATCCCGAGTTTATTGCGGGAATACGACTTGAGTCCTAGATAATGACCAAAAGTAATTTCGTGGCCACCCCCTAATACCATTGGAAAGCCTCCGCGTTGCAGTATAAGTTGGATAAAATAGCCAAGAGATTCTTGCGCATTTTCCAGTTGATGGTCGGAACAATAAACGGTCCCGGCATCAACGAGTTTCGTTTTTTTATCTCGAAATACTGGCAGGTTTGACAATGCTTTTATTAAAACTTCTGGTCCTTTTGCCGCACCTGTTCTTCCTAGGTTTCTTCTAACACCTTCATCGCAAGCAAAACCCAGTATGACATAGCAACCCGTAAGATCCTGTTCATTATTAAGATCGATACATGTGATTACCTGATGCCAACGCAGATGTTCTTCGCTTGTCCCATCTATACGTCCTGTCCACATTTTTCGATCTGCCGGAGTATAATGTTTCTGGTTTTTAGTTTTCATAATCCTTGAAAATTTGGTTTATCGTGTCTGTATCAACAAGATTTGCTAGGGTTACTTTCAACGTAGTAGTACGTTTTAATTCTACTTCTATAGCCTGTCTTGCGGTGTCATTTTGAGCCCATGCTCTGCGGGCAATACCATTATTAACATCGTAAAAGAGCATATTTTCAAGTTTTCTGTCTGCATCTTCGGAACCGTCAAGTAATAAGCCGAAACCACCGTTAATCACCTCGCCCCAACCAACTCCACCACCATTATGGATAGAAACCCAAGTAGCGCCTCTAAAGCTGTCACCGATTACATTATGAATGGCCATATCGGCTGTGAATTTACTGCCGTCATAAATGTTACTTGTTTCCCGGTATGGTGAGTCTGTTCCACTTACATCATGATGATCTCTGCCCAAAATAATCGGCCCCTTTAGTTGACCATTTCTTACCGCAAGATTAAATGCTTTAGCAATTCGAATTCTACCAATTGCATCAGCATATAGAATCCGGGCCTGTGAACCGACAACCAGTTTATTTTGATTTGCTTGTTCAATCCACTTGATATTGTCAGCTAATTGCTGTTTAATCTCAGGGTATGCTGTCTTTTTTAATTCCTGAAGTACCTCAAGTGCGATATGGTCTGTTGTCTTTAAATCTTCTGGATCTGCTGTCGAACATACCCATCGAAATGGACCAAATCCATAGTCAAAACACATGGGACCTAAAATATCCTGTACGTAAGATGGATATCGGAAGTCAATACCATTACTCGCCAATACAGCGGCTCCTGCGCGACTACTTTCAAGTAAGAATGCATTTCCATAATCGAAGAAATAAGTACCACGCGCGACATGGGCATTAATAGCGTCGACATGACGGACTAAGGATGCCTGAACTTGTGCCTTAAATACATCGGGCTGTTCTGCCATTAGCTTATTTGATTGTTCAAAACTTAGTCCGATCGGGTAGTAACCTCCGGCCCAAGGGTTGTGTAATGAGGTTTGGTCAGATCCAACTGAAATATAAATATTAGCATCTAGAAATGCTTCCCATATTTCTATTATATTGCCTATGTAGGCTATGGCGATAATTTCTTTATTTTTAATAGCTTGTTGAACGCGTTCTATGAGATCGTCCATGTTCTCCATTAAGATGTCCACCCATCCTTGTTTATGCCGTTTGCGAGCAGCGGCAGGATTAACCTCTGCACATACCGTGATGCACCCTGCAATATTTCCTGCTTTAGGTTGTGCACCACTCATGCCTCCAAGACCTGATGTTAAAAAGACTTTTCCGTGGATTGTATCTTCTTTTGACAAATGTTTTCGGAAGGCATTCATAACTGTGATCGTGGTACCATGTACGATTCCCTGTGGTCCGATGTACATATATGAGCCCGCCGTCATTTGGCCATATTGTGTAACCCCCATTGCATTGAAACGTTCCCAGTCATCGGGTTTGGAATAATTGGGAATCATCATGCCGTTTGTAATGACAACCCTTGGAGCATCTTTTGAAGATGGGAATAACCCCATTGGATGGCCACTGTACATATGTAGGGTTTGTTCGTCATTCATTTGGGCCAAGTATTGCATTGTAATTAAATACTGTGCCCAGTTCTGAAAAACAGCTCCGTTTCCACCATAGGTAATGAGTTCGTGAGGATGTTGCGCTATTTGTGGATCTAGGTTATTTTGTATCATTAACATGATGCTACGCGCCTGTAGGCTATTTCCAGGATACGCTTCAATTGGTCTAGCATACATTTCGTAGGTAGGGCGGAAGCGGTACATGTAGATTCTGCCAAATAGCATCAATTCCTCTAAAAATTCTTTTCCAAGTTCTACATGCCACTGCACTGGAAAATAGCGTAATGCATTTTTAATGGCTAATTTTTTTTCATCTTCCGATAGAATATCCTTTCGCTTAGGAGCATGACTTATGTTTTTATCATAAGAAACTTTAGGTGGTAGACTAGTTGGTATTCCTTGTAGAATTTCTTCTTTAAATATCATGATTCTTTTCCTTTCGTATAGATATTAATTCCCTTTTTCCATACCTGATCAGGTTTTAGTGTTCCTTGCATGTATGTAATATTTTGATAATTATTGGTTTTGTAAATAGCAAAATCTGCAAGTTCACCTGGCTGTAGACGACCACGGTCCGTCAGATTTAAAGCTAATGCAGCCCTAAATGTTATTGCAGCGAATACTTCAGCATTGGATAATTTTTCTGTAGTAGCTAAAATCGTCGCTTGGGTCATTAATTGTCCCATTGGAGCAGATCCGGGATTCCAGTCAGTGGCAATGGCTAAGCTAGCGCCTTGATCAAGAAGTTTTCTGGCAGGGGTAAATGCACATCCAATTCCGATTGATGCACCTGGTAAGGCGACGGCAACGGTATTGCTATCGGCCAGAAGTTTAATTTCTGTTTCATGTGATGCCTCTAGGTGATCTGCACTAATTGCATTATACTGGACCGCAACTTTCGATCCTGATGTTGAAAATTGATCTGCATGTACCGTGATATCAAAACCCATTTTCTGCGCCTTAGTAAAGTAATTTTGAATATCCTCGGCAGAAAAGGCGCTTTGTTCGATAAAAGCATCAATTCTATTGGAAAGCTGCTCTTCTTTTAAAATAGGGAATAGTTCAGATGCTATTTCTTCAAGATAGTCTACTGCAGTGCCTTCATAGTCTTTGGGCTTCATATGTGCTGCTAAGCAAGTTGGAATGAGATCAACGGCTATGGATTCTTGTGCTCTTTTTATAGCTCGCAGTATTTTTAACTCTTCTTTAACAGATAAACCATAGCCACTTTTCACTTCAATGGTGGTAATACCTTGTTTTATAAGTGCCTTTGAACAGTTGATAATATTTGTGATTAGTTCAGCTTCACTTGCATTTCGGGTATGTTGTACTGTGCTCCAGATACCTCCACCAGCTTTTGCAATTTCGAGGTAACTGGCACCGGCATTACGCAGGGCAAAATCATTAGCTCGATTTCCTGCAAAAGCAATATGTGTGTGACAATCGATATAGCCGGGAACGCAAACAGTCTCCTCTTCTATGATTACTAAAGTTGCATCATGAGCATGATTCTCCCTTAAACCATCGTAATTACCAATAGCTGCTATTTTTCCATTTTCCGTTAGTATACCAGCCTGTTCTTTAATTACGAGTTGCTGATCTGAAAGCGCTCCTTTAACCGGAACATTTGTCAATGATAACAATTGTGAGAAAGGACCTATTAATTTTTTACCCATAGTTTAATAGTTGTTGAAATATTCCTGATGAACACCGTGATAAGGTATACCTTGCTTATGTGCAATTTGTTTTGCTTCTGTAATCAAAGTCCCTGAAGAAATGAGCTGTTGAGCAGCTTGAAGTATCTCTTCCATTATTTGATCTTCTTTGATATGTGGAATCGATTTTCTGATCTTTTGGTGTACAGCCTCAATGATAGGCGTTGACTGTAGCGGTTTATGAAAATCAAAAGCCTGGGCCGCACAAATAAGTTCTATACTTAATATTTTACTAACATTATTGATGACCTGCAATAATTTTCGGGCACCGATGGATCCCATACTCACATGATCTTCCTGACCTAAAGAAGTAGGTATGCTATCTGCACTGGATGGAAAACAAAGTCCTTTATTTTCACTTGCTAATGCTGCTGTACTATATTGTAAGATCATAAATCCAGAGTTCAGGCCTGTTTCTTTGAGGAGTAGTTTTGGTACATTGGGCGTATCGCCTTCTAGTGACAGATATACACGTCTATCGGAAACATTGCCGATTTCTGATATCGCCAATGTTGCATAATCAATAGGAAGTGCAATTGGCTGTCCATGGAAACTACCGCCACTAATGGTTAGTTCGCTGTCGATGATGATCGGATTATCGGTTACGGCATTAATTTCAACTTCTATGGTTTCTTTTAAATGAAGCCATGCATTGCGAGAAGCTCCATGTATTTGTGGAATGCAGCGTAAAGAATATGGATCTTGAACACGAGAACAGTTTTTATGTGAGGTAACAATTTCTGAGGTCTCTAATAAGTTGAAGATCGTACTTGCTACATATTTATTTCCTTTGTAGGGTCTCAGTTCATGCAATTGTGGAAAGAAAGGTTTAATGGATCCATTTAGCCCTTCAATCATCAATGTGGCAACCAAATCTGCATTATCTAAGAGATTTTGCATTTCCACGACCGCTTTTACGGCATGAGCAGCCATAAACTGGGTTCCGTTAATGAGTGCTAATCCTTCTTTGGCTCCTAACGTAATCGGGCTGGTGTCAAATCGTGTTAATATTTGAGCTGTTGGAAGAATTTCACCTTTGTACCAGACTTTTCCTAATCCAATTAAAGGTAAAAATAAGTGCGAAAGAGGGGCTAGGTCTCCAGAGGCACCCACTGATCCTTGTTTAGGAACCACTGGAACGATATCCTGATCAATAAACCATAGAATGCGCTCTAACGTGCTTAGTTGAATACCTGAATATCCTTTTGCTAAGGCATGCGCTTTTAAAATCAGCATTAATTTAGACAATTGCTGATCGATGGGCTCTCCTATACCTACTGCATGGCTTTTTAGGATATTTTCTTGTAGTTTTTTAGTATCTGCAGGATTTATCAGCGTAGTACAAAGTGGACCAAAACCTGTGTTTATACCATATACTATTTTACCGGAATCAACAATTTCTTGAACATATTGTGCACTTTGAACAACTTTTTTTACTGTTTGTTCAGTTAATTGACCTTTAATATTTCCATTCGCTATCTGGATTGCTAGCGAGCTGGTCATGGTATCTTCGCCGTACTGAAATTTTTTAGTTTTATTTACCATTAGAATAAATTATTATGTTGATTAAGGATCGTCAAAATCTGTCTATCCTTTCCATTTGATTTATACATTGCTTTTTAAGAAGGAGTGACCATTATTACACTTTTGCATTTTGAACTGTTTATACATGAATCGTACTTAATTATTTAGAAAAAGTTGCCTGTGTATTGGTTTTGTTTCCTAAACGTTCTATCGTGCGTATAGCTGTTAATCTCATTCCGTTATTTCAAATTTAACTCCTATATTTAATAATTATAAATACCAATTTTGGCAAGTATTGATTACTATGAGTTATCAAATAGAATTAAGGCATCTGTATTATTTTAAAGTTTTGGCAGAGGAGTTACATTTTAGAAAAGCGGCAGAAAGGCTTTATATTTCTCAACCTGGCTTATCTCGTCAGATTAAACAGATGGAAGATATTTATAGAGCAACTTTATTTGATAGAGGGAAACGGTATGTGCGACTTACAGCTGCAGGCTTTTACCTAAAAAAGGAGGTTGATATTTTATTTAATCAAATGGATAAAATAGCCCGTGAGCTTCGTATTATGGGATCAGACGATATCACTGAACTTCGTCTTGGGTTTATCGGTTCAGCAGTACAATCTATTCTTGCTAAAGTACTGGTTCGATTAAAACAAGATTTTCCTGCAGTTGAGGTAGACTTACAGGAGCTTTCTAATGAGATGCAGATTACGAAGGTGTTGAAGGAAGAACTTGATTTTGGACTCGTGCGTCTAGATAATTTTCCAAATGGGATTCGTCATATCGCAATCATCAAAGAACACTTTTCGTTGGTCATTCCTCACGATTATCCCATTCAGACGGCAAATTTTAAAACGTTAAATGATTTTAAAAATGAACCGTTTATTCTGTTTTCCAAAGATTATAGCCATTCTTATTATGATCTGGTGATGAGTATTTTTAGAGATGCTTCATTTGAACCGCATGTTGCTTTGCGGACGGTAAATGCTTTGACAATTTTCAATCTTGTAGAGCAGGGTTTGGGTATTGCAATTGTACCGGCATCTTTAAAAAAAGGATATACTTCTAAAGTAAATTTTATTGATCTAAACCATATTGAACAGCGAACCACTTTATCATTAATCTATAATGCGAATGTAAATCATGCAGGAATTGATCTGTTTTTAAATGTTATTCAGAAGGAATTGAATTTATCGGATGAAGATTAAACTATAAGAGTCCATACTAAATCAGTATGGACTCTTATAGTTTAATCGTGTATGGCTATTCAGCGTTGTTTTAATGAGCACTACCAACTAATACATATCCGAAGAATTCTCTAAACGAGTCGGGGTTGTCCACTGTTCCTCGTTCGGAAATAAGTTTTATGTTGATATTGTTGTTTTTTGCTTTTACTTTAAATTCATCTAAATACTCAATGATATCGTAATCTAATATTTTGGTTTTGCGCACGTCTAATTCTAAGTAAGAACCAGGCTGTAATCCATCTAATTCTTTTACGATCGCTCCTCTATTGACAAAAGTTACCTCTTCTGCAAAATTCATATGAAAAACGTTTCCTTCCTTGACCAGCATAACATGGGAATTATTATAGGATTTGATAAGTGACACAACTACTGCTACAACTAAACCGACAATAATACCTTTAAGGAGATCTGTCGTGAGTATACCAACTACTGTGACTACAAATGGAATTAATTGATCTTTTCCTAATTTTTTCATGTCCAAGAATTGTTTTGGGTTGCCTAATTTGTAACCGATAACCAATAGTATTGCTGCTAAAACTGCATTAGGGATTAAATTAAGGAATGCAGGAATGGAGATGACACTGAGTACAAGTAAGAGACCATGAACTATAGTTGATAGTTTTGACACTCCGCCACTCATCGCATTAGCTGATGAGCGAACGATAACTTGTGTAATAGGAAGCCCACCTATTAAACCTGAAAATGAATTACCTATTCCTTGTGCTATTAGCTCTCTGTTGGTTGGTGTCTGACGTTTTAGTGGATCTAATTTATCGGTAGCTTCTACCGATAATAAGGATTCTAAAGAGGCTACAATGGCGATGGTAAATGCAATTTGCCATACCATTGGATTTGCTATTCCATTTGCGAAATCGGGTAGTGTAAATTGTCCCAGGAAGTCGGTTACTGTTTCAGGTACGGGTACTTTGACCAGAAGATCCTGATCAATAGAAAATACTTCATGGTTTGTATCTCCAATCGTGATCTGGTAAATAATACCAACAATTACAGCAATAAGGGAGCCTGGTAACAGTTTGAAGAAGTTGGATTTTTTACCAAGAAAATTATCCCATATAATAAGTATGGCTAAGGAAATAATTGTCATGATTATAGCTCCGGTAGTAATATAAGATGCATCAAAATTTTTGAACGAAAATTTCTCTGTGTATCCGAATGCCAACGGAATCTGTTTTAGGAAAATGGATATACCGATAGCGCATAACATACCCTTAATAACGGATGAAGGGAAGTAATATCCAATTACGCCTGCTTTTAATAATCCAAGAACAATCTGTATTAAACCGGCTATAACCACTGCGACTAAAAAGATATTGTATGCCCCTAGGTCTGTGATAGCGGTATAGACGATGACCACTAGGCCTGCCGCTGGTCCTGATACTCCTATGGTAGATTTTGATAGCAGTCCTACAAGGATACCGCCTATAATTCCCGCGATAATTCCGGAAAAAACAGGCGCCCCACTCGCCAGAGCGACTCCTAAACAGAGTGGTAGAGCAACAAAAAACACGACAATACTCGCCGGGATATCTTTTTTCCAATTTTGTAATAGGTTCATAATCAAGAGTGTTTAATCTGTTCTTATCATACAACTATCGTTCCTGAAAAAGGTTTTTAAAAGCAATAAAATTTATGTCGGGAGGTATTATGATTTATAAAGAGTGGGGGGCAGATTTTCATTCCTGTGTCAAGTTTTTTTTGGGGGTAGATGTGTTTTTAATATTCGATAGTAGCTCTTAAATCGCCCAAAGAGTTGTGTTTTATCGTAATATTAGTGGTTTTAAGTGTTTTTGAGCAATGGACATCATAATTTTAAGGATGTATCGGTCTGTTTTAAAATCAGTTCTAATTCTATTTATTATAGCTATTATCAACGATTGGTGAGATAACTCATTTAAATTTTTTTATCTTTATGCCCAAACTAAACCAAGGTGAGGGAGGAAGCATATGCCAGTCAAAATACCAGATAATTTGCCAGCTATTGAGCTATTAAAAAAAGAAAATATTTTTGTGATGAGTGATCTTAGAGCCAACGAACAGGATATCCGTCCGATGAAGGTTCTAATTTTGAATTTAATGCCTTTGAAAATTACAACAGAAACTGATTTTATCCGGTTGCTGTCTAATAATCCTTTGCAAGTAGAAGTGGAGTTTTTGAGATTAGATACTCACATGTCTAAAAACACACCTCAAGAACACTTGGAAATGTTCTATAAATCGTTTTCTGCAGTGGAAGATCAGTACTATGATGGGATGATCATTACAGGTGCTCCAGTAGAGATGATGCCATTTGAAGAGGTTAACTACTGGGATGAAGTGACTCGTATTTTTGATTGGGCAAAAAAGCACGTGACGTCTACACTTTATATTTGTTGGGCATCGCAAGCGGCACTTTATCATTTTTACGGCGTTGAAAAAACACCATTAGCGGAGAAACTGTTTGGAGTATATAAACATACTACTTTAGATAAAGCTAATCCTCTATTTAGAGGTTTTGATGATGAGTATTTTATCCCGCACAGTAGACATACGACAATTTTAAAATCTGAAATTGAAGATAAACCAGAAATTGAGCTTTTGTCTGAATCTCCTGAAGCAGGTCTTGCGATACTATCATCACGAGGTGGACGTGAATTTTATTTAACTGGTCATTCAGAATATGCTCCACTTACTTTACATACTGAATATATGCGTGATGTGGAGAAAGGATTAGAAATTGAGGTGCCAGATAATTATTATTTAAATAATGATCCAGCACAGTCACCATTAGTAAGGTGGTCTGGTCATGCGAATTTGCTATTTAATAACTGGTTGAATTATTATGTTTATCAAGAGACTCCTTTTGATTTAAATGAACTTGAATCTTTGGAAGAAATTAAGAGACAAAATTAATATTAGCTTTTAAGCTATCATGAGCAAGCTCGATCTTGTACTGTATAATAGTGCGGTACAAGATCGAGCTTTAATTTCTTTGTAGCAGGATGTTTCGGATCTGTTATGAAAAATAAACTTCTATTTATAGTTAGCTTAATTTTTTAGCTTCATTCCAATAAATATCCATTTCTTCCAGTGTCATGTCTTGGAGATTTTGTCCATTTTGATTAGCTCTTTGCTCAAGGTAGGTGAAGCGGCTAATGAATTTTTTATTGGTTCGTTCCAGTGCATTTTCAGGATTGATACCAATGTGACGTGCATAATTGATTAATGAAAAAAGCAAATCACCAAATTCGCCCTCAGCCTTATTTAAATCTGACTCTTCGGGTTTATCAATGTCATATTCAGCTTTGAATTCCGCTAGTTCTTCTTCTACTTTTGCCCAGACTTCTTTTTTATCTTCCCAATCAAACCCTACACCACGTACCTTATCCTGTATGCGATAGGCTTTAACTAAAGCAGGCAGACCTTTAGGTACGCCGGATAAAACAGATTTGTTTCCTTCTTTTAATTTGAGGGTCTCCCAATTCTGTTTAACCTGTTCTTCATTTTCTACATCAATATCGCCATAGACATGGGGATGACGGCTGATTAATTTATCGCAAATGCTATTGAGTACATCTACTATCGTAAAACGGTTTTCCTCTTCTGCTATACGTGCATAAAAGACCAGGTGCATCATAACATCTCCTAGTTCTTTTTTGATTTCGGGGTAATCTTCATCTAAGATCGCGTCTGTAAGTTCATACAACTCTTCGATGGTTAGATGACGTAAGGACTGCATGGTCTGTTTCTTATCCCACGGGCAAGCTACGCGAAGTGTATATAAAACATCCAATAAACGTTGAAAAGCCGTAGCAGGAGTAAACTCAATTGCAGGAATGGGGTGACTCATATTGAAAAATTTAGATCAAAATTAGGGATTTAAAGATGAAAAATAGCATGCTTCTATTTTATTGTCATTAATGAGTCTCGAAGAATGGTCACACTATTTTCCATTTCCGATTCAGTAAGATTGCCGAAACCAATTCGGATTGCGGTCATATCTTTAGCTTGATATAAGAGTGTTTTTGGAAGAAATAGATTTGCTTTTGCGCATTGCTTCTGTAAATGAATTAAGTTGATATCTTTTTTCCAGTTGGTCCAAAGAGCAAGACCGCCGGCAGGAATATCGAAGTCGACATATTCATGTAATTCACGGGCGAGTAAATAACTCATATAATTGCGTCTTTCTTTATACAGTTTGACTGATTTTTTTAAATAGCGATGTATTTCACCTTCTTCAATTAGATCACTTAATACTTGCTCCATGACAAAGTCACCTTGATGATCCATGATATTTAATAACTTTTGTAATTCTTTGATTAGGTTTTCAGGTGCGACGATAAAACCTGTACGGAAACCAGGCGCTAATGATTTACCAAAGCTTCCTGTATAAATAACCATCCCATCATAATCCACAGTTGCCATAGGGAGAAGGGGGGCATCATCATAATGGAAGTCATAATCGTAATCGTCCTCAATGACGGCAAAACCATATTTTGAAGCGAGTGCTAATACGATCGTTCTTCTTTGCTGACTAAGTGTCACTGTCGTGGGATAGTGATGATGCGGTGTCAGATAAAGCAATCTGATCTTTTGTGTAAGACAGATCTGTTCAAGAGATTCGACAGCAATTCCTTCATGATCTACTGGAATGGATTTAATTCTAGCCCCGGCCTGTTGGAAGATCATGTTTATTGCAAAATAACTTGGTTGTCCTACAATGACTAAATCGTTTGCCTGTAGTAAAGTTTGAGCAATGATATAGGTACTCATCTCAACAGACCGTGTGATCAATAGATTTTTAGGTTGGATATGCAGACCTCTACTTTGATTTAAAAAATTGCACAACTGTTCTCGAAATGTGGCTGGTCTTTTTTGATCTGAATATCCTAGGTATTTAGTGTTCTTTTTTCGTTTTAGATTTGCGGTATAAAACTTAGAAAGCTGTTGCAAAGGAGATACTCTACTATCAGGAATGCCGTCATCAAATTTTAAGATACATGTAGAGGTTTCAAAAGGATTTTCTAATATGGTACTTTTTTCAAAATCATAACCAGTTTGGTCTGCATACTGATTCTGGATTATTGTTTGCGAAAATTCACTATTTTTCCTTGCTTTGGACGTATTTCGAAGTACAAATGATCCTACATTTGGCTTGGTTTCAATCCAACCCTGTGATTCGAGCTCCTGTAATGCAGCAACTACTGTATTGCGATGTATAGATAGTGTTTGCGCTAGCTGCCTACTTCCGGGCAGTTTTGTTCCGATAGGTATAAAACCGCGCTGAATGGCCTGAATGATTTGTTGTGCCAGTTGTACATAAATGGAGGTTTCATCCAGTCTATTCAGGCTGATAAAGCTGTTGAAAGGAATTTGACCCGGACTATTCATATGTTGGATAAATTGAAATTATTAAATAGTCCGGAAAGTTAAGTATTATTAGATTACTCTTGGAGTTTTTTGATTACTTTTCTAATTCTTGTTTTTTTGGATTCCTTTTCGACACCGTCTAAGCGATTTGTGAGCATTTTGCTTAGGTCAGTTTTATATTGTCTTGGAACAACTTTTAAAGCCTGTTCCGCGTACATTGGAAGCTGATTGGGCGGGCATTTTAGTAACTGTTCATGTAATAACGGAAATACATCTTCATGCTCCAGTGATAAGTATTTGATTAATATAGCAATACATTTATCCCTTGTGATAACAGAACCTTGTTCAGCAATAGCAATTAGTTGTGGTAGGAGCGGGAAAATAGCTTCATGTTGTAATAGAAGAATAGCATCCAGTGCTGTCATAGCTCCCCACTGTAAACGGTTATCCTTACTTGTTAACAGCGTGATAAAATCCAAATAGTATGCCGCTATCATAATAGGGGATAAGTACCCAATTTCGTAAAGAACTTTGATGCAATCGTGTTGGATCCTTTTGTTTTTGCTTTGTAGTAATTGAATTAATTCTTTAATAGCTTCATTGTCCTCTGCGCTGACGATTTGTTTTGCCAATGAAATATTGGCTGACTCATCTGTTTTCCCTAAACTGGAAGATAAATAATTGAAAACATGGATCATGTGCAATTACGTTTTTATTATTATTTAATGTTGCTTCGAATGGAATTGTTAGATTATTAATAAAATTTTTAGGATAGGTAACTTACAAATAATTTAATAAACAAGTTATTTAATATATCAACAAAGAATGCACCTACCATGGGTACGATTAGAAACGCTTTGTGGGACGGCCCATATTTGTCGGTGATCGATTGCATATTCGCAACAGCCGTCGGCGTTGCGCCTAGTCCAAAACCACAATGTCCAGCACTGAGCACTATAGCGTCATAATCGCTTCCCATTACTCTGAAAGTAATGAACATTGCAAATAGTATCATAAGTACTGTTTGTAAGATCAATATAACTAAAACTTGTGAAGCAAGGCCCTGTAATTGCCAAAGCTGTAAGGACATTAGTGCAATGGTCAAAAATAGATATAAACCGGTATTGCCAAGCACATCTACAGCATGATCATTTACAATATAACTGGACGATCTGCTAATGGTATTGCGAATAATAACACCTACAAAAAGGCACCATACAAAATTTGGAAGTTCCAACCATGAGCCTTTGCAATATTCATACAATAAATGTCCCAATGCTAGACAAATTGTGAACATAGTCAGGGTTTCAATCATATTGCGAACATTGATTCTTCGGTTTGAATCAGGGTTTTCGAACATTTCAATTGGCGCTCCTCTTTCTTGAATAATTTTTGTAGGTTGGATATTCTTCTTTTTTAAAAGCACTTTTGCTACGGGGCCACCGATGAGACCACCCATGACCAGACCATAGGTAGCACATGCCATTGCGAGCTCCATCGCTCCATTTATTTGGAATATATCGGTGAGATTTTGGGCCCATGCCGCACCAGTACCATGTCCCCCTGTTAAGGTAATAGATCCGGCAATAAGTCCATAACTAGGATCAATGCCTAGCAGAGATGCCACGGATATCCCAAAAACATTTTGAACGATCATGAAAGATCCTGTTAGAAAAACGAATATCAAAAGTGGTTTTCCTCCTTTTTTTAATTTATCGAATTCTGCACTTAAACCAATTGAAGTAAAAAAGAAAAGCATCATGGTGGTCTGAAGCGAACCTTCAAAGGTAAAATTGATACCCATTGTCGCATGCAAGATGTAAAGGACAATTGCAACGACAAACCCTCCTACAACAGGTTCTGGTATATTGTAGTTTCTCAGGAAATTTATTTTTTTAACAATAAAAAATCCTAAAATCAAAACAAGACAGGCAAAAGCTAGGGTTTCAAATAGTCCAAATGTCATATAGCTATCTATAAGTGGGTTTGTCATTCAAATAAAACGGAAAGTTAAGAATAAAATAATAACTTGTATTTGACTTCTCTGTAGGTGTAAGGTTAATTAAAATATTTTCACTGTTTTTAGTCCTACATCTAACGGTTTATTCGCGTGCATTTTCCTTTCATAGTTGTAATCATGTTGAAAGCATTGATGTCTTGATTTCGAATAGGATAGATTATTGGTTCTTATTATCCCCAACTATGTACAGTTTTAGTATGTAACATACATTATCGTTAGTTTTTCACTACTCGGCTAGATCTTATATTTTTCTCATTCATTTTGAAAATGCGACTGTGAGTTTAAATAATGAGTGTAACATTTCTACTCTTTAGTAATCTATTAAAACTTAATATTCTATTCATTGTTATTTGTTTTGCTTCTCAATAGTTAATTAAGTAAATTTATGTACCAACAAAACGTGTCAATATGAGTACAACGAACGCCAAATCTTTAAAGTCAATAAGTATAAACGGGAAAAGCTATCATTATTGTTCGCTTAAAAATCTTCCCGAAGGCTCTGTAAGTCATCTTCCTTTTAGTATCCGCATTTTGCTTGAAAATGTGCTGCGGAATTACGATGGTTTTAGCATTACCGACGAACATATTCATACACTCATCAACTGGACACCAGCTCCTGTCGATAAGGACATTCCTTTTAAGCCAGCTCGTATTCTGATGCAAGATTTTACTGGTGTTCCTGCTGTAGTCGATATGGCCTCGCTCCGGGCTGAATATGTACGTCATGGAAAAGATGGTCAAAAGATCAACCCTGCAATTCCAGTGGACTTGGTGATTGACCACTCTGTGCAGGTGGATTATTATGGAACAGATTATTCTTACGGAAAAAATGTTGAACTGGAATACCAACGTAATCAGGAACGTTATGAATTGCTCAAATGGGCACAGCATGGATTGAAAAACTTTACCGTAGTTCCTCCGGGGATGGGAATTTGTCATCAGGTCAATCTTGAATATCTTGCTAAGGGGATTATTGAACGCGAGGGATGGTTGTTTCCGGACACCTTGGTTGGTACGGATTCGCACACGCCTATGGTGAATGGTCTGGGTGTAGTAGGATGGGGAGCCGGCGGTATAGAAGCGGAGGCTGCTATGCTGGGACAGCCTATATTTTTTACTTGCCCGGAAGTGATTGGATTAAAATTGACCGGGAAAATACCGGATATCTGTACGGCTACCGATATGGTATTATCGATTACTAAAGTACTTCGTGATAAAGGTGTAGTAGGAAAGTTTGTTGAACTTTTTGGAGATGGTCTGGACCATTTAACAGTTACGGATAGAGCGACTATTGCTAATATGTCTCCAGAATTCGGGTGTACGATTACTTATTTTCCTATCGACGAACGGACGTTGGAGTACATGCAAACAACCAATCGTACAGCAGAACACATCAGGATCGTAGAAGAATATAGCAAAGAAAACCTATTGTGGAGAACTGGTCACGAAGAAATTAATTTTTCTTCAATTGTTGAATTTGATTTATCGACATTAGAACCAACGGTTTCGGGTCCAAAGCGGCCGCAGGATAAAATCTTGGCTAAGGATCTTGGTAGCCAGTTTGCTAATCTGTTGCAACAGGAATACCAGCGTAATTATAGTCTTCCGAATCAGAGAAAAGAATCGGCATGGTTAGCTGACGGTGGTTCTGGAACAGAATTTACTTTTGGTAAAGTTCCAAAAAATACAGATTCTACCATGGAGGTTGTTCAGGATACAATGCAGGCTGTTCGAATTAAATATAAAAATCAGGAATTTATTTTGAGCGATGGTAGTATTGTTATTGCCGCTATTACGAGCTGTACCAATACTTCTAATCCAGCTGTTATGATCGGCGCTGGATTGTTGGCAAGAAATGCCATAGAAAAAGGATTGCGTACGAAATCATGGGTAAAAACTTCACTAGCACCAGGATCAAAAGTCGTGACACAGTACTTAGAGCGTTCAGGTTTGAGTACTGATCTGGAAGCTCTTCGCTTTCATACTGTGGGATATGGATGTACTTCTTGTATTGGAAATTCTGGTCCATTACCTCCGCATATTGCGGAAGCCGTAGATAAAGGAGAATTGGTGGTGGCCTCTGTACTTTCGGGTAACCGAAATTTTGAAGCTAGGGTACACCCTCAGGTAAAAATGAATTTTCTCATGTCGCCAATGCTAGTGGTTGCTTACGCTTTAGTAGGGAGGGTCGATGTTGATCTGATAAATGATCCATTGTCGTACGATCCAAACGGAAATCCCGTGTATCTGAAAGATATATGGCCAAGCCGTGAGGAAATCGTCCAGACAGTCAATGACTGTGTCAAACAAAGCGATTTTCAGGAAGTCTATGATGTGATCTTTGATGGCTCTGAAGACTGGAAAAATTTAGAAGTAAATCTAGCCGAGCGTTTTGAATGGAATAAAAGTTCGACTTATATTAAAGAAGCTCCTTTTTTTGAAAACCTTCAGGTAAATCCTGATCCAGTGGCTAATATTACAGGTGCTCGTGTATTACTGTATTTAGGTGATTCGGTTACAACTGACCATATTTCGCCAGCAGGCTCTTTCCGTGAAGATAGTGCCGCGGGAAAATATTTAGCAGAACATGGTGTGAATAAAGCTGATTTCAATTCTTACGGTTCCCGTCGTGGTAATCATGAAGTCATGATGCGCGGAACCTTTGCCAATGTGCGTATTAAAAATAAAATTGTAGATCAAGAAGGCGGTTTCAGTATATACTTTCCAAGTGGTGAGGTAAAGACAGTTTATGAAACGGCTATGGAATATCAGAAAACGCATACACCACTGATTGTATTGGCTGGAAAGGAGTACGGGTCTGGCTCATCTCGTGACTGGGCGGCAAAAGGTGCTTATTTATTAGGTGTAAAAGCTGTTATTGCAGAGAGTTTTGAAAGGATACACCGCAGCAATCTTGTTGGTATGGGGGTTGCCCCATTAGTTTTCATTGATGGACAAAATACCGCCACTTTAGGTTTGGATGGTACTGAAGTTTTTGATATTACAGGAATTGCGGATAATCTAAAACCTCATAAGCTTTTGGATGTGAAAGCAATACATCGGAATGGGAAAATAACCGAATTTAAGGTTCAGGCCCGGATGGATTCGGCTATTGAAATTGAATATTACAAAAATAATGGTATTTTACAATACGTCTTAAGAGATTATTTAAAAAACAGTTAATGCGTATTTTTTCAATTTATATATGTAAAATATAAGAAGGGTTTGGCTATTTATAAAGTCAAACCCTTCTTTGTTTTAATATTCAGTAAACTTGATATAAGCTGATTTTTATTTTTTGGACGTTTTCTCTAATAGCTGAACAATGTCAGAATACCCTTTGGCTTTAGCATGTGCTAATGGGGTTTTTTTATCATGATCAGCAATATTTATATTGCAACCTGCATCAATCAGTGTTTGGATTACGTTGACAAATTTTTGACTGCCATCACCTAGGATTACTGCTTCCATTAATGCGGTCCAACCTAACCTATTGACGTGATCAATAGGAAATCCTTTTGTGTTGGCCAGTAATTTCACAACCTCCAGATGTCCGCGTTCGCTGGCAGGTATTAGGGCTGTTCCATTATACCTGTTGAATATATCAAATCGAGCTCCATGAGATAGATAGAGCTGTACAAGTTTTAGGTGTCCTGCCGCTCCTGCATATAAAAAAGGACTATCTTGAATTTTATCTTGTTGATTCACATCTGCTTTGTAAGATACCAATAACTTTGCCATCTCAAAGTTATTATTATGTGTTGCGATCAGTAATAAGGATTTTCCATTTTTATCAGTTAAATTAACGTTTGCACCCTTTTTCAATTCCTCTTCAACGAATAGCAATTGATTTTTCTGGACTGCCTCCAGTAAGTTCGTTTGTGGATGAGTATTCATATCGTTATTACAGGAGTTCAGGAAAATGAATGAAAAAAGTAAGATAAGATGTTGCATAGGTATTAAATAAGTGATGATAAGTGTTGAAAATCAATTGTTTCATGAGCAAAGTTAGTCAAATAAGCTCTGAATAAAATGTACCATTTATGCGAAAACTTGTACATTTTATAATTGATATCCCAGTTGGCAGAGGTAAGGAAAGTTGGTCTTTAAAAAAAGGTCAAAAGAATATTTTTTAGTTAAAAACTATGCTGCCCCTCTTTGTTTAAGATACAGATAAAGTAGGATCACTTTTTTAAATCTGAATATTTTATACTGAAAAGATGATATGAAAACACAAGCTTTTTAATATCAATCCATTTAAAATTGGTCTTCATGTGATAATTTAAGAAGATATAATGGTATTATCGCTGGAGGAACGTTGGTAATTTTGTCGTGAATAAGTTAATAGAAATAAAAACAAACATGAGGAATCATCCAATTAAACTCGCTTTTACAGATGATAGTATATTTCAACAAAATATGATACAATTACTCATCGAAAGAGATACTGTTTTTGATCTTTTCTTTATCTGCGGTGATGGACTAGATTTGATTAAAAGATTGGAATTCGAGGATGAGTTACCTGAAGTTTGTATTATTGACTTTCATATGCCAAATATGGGAGGCGTAGCTGCTGCTAGTGAAATATCGGCAAGATTTCCATCAATTAAGCTTTTTGGATATACAGCAAGTACAGATTTTTGCGAGATTAAAGAATTTAAACGAAATGGTGGTGTGCACGTATTTCCTAAAACTAATCCCACTTCTATGTTAGAAAAAATAAATTCGTGGACTTACAATGATGATTTGTGTCAAGTCTGAAATTATACTGCTTTTGATTAAATAATCTACTGCCATATTGATGATAATCAGGTTTAATAAAATTTATCTGTTTATTTTATTGAAATCTAGGTAATGAAGTCGATTTTGAAAAAACTGTGCTGGAGTAAACGGTTTCCAATTATTATTCGTCTTCTAATGTTATGTATCTTTATTTATAATCTGATATGGTTTACACTATAAATTTATGGACTGATCTTGTTGGTGCTATAAAAATCTAAAAGATGTTTTGTAAATTGGGAACACTATTTACATACATTATGCGTAAAAAAACACAATTGATCACAACGGTGATGCTGTTCTCAACAACAATTGCAGTAAGTCAGATGAAAGTTCGCGAAGAATTACCTGAAAAATATAAATGGGATTTGTCTCATCTTTATGCTACAGATGACGTTTGGAAAACAGAAAAGGAACGTTTACAACAAAAGATGAAAGAAGCGGCTTTATACAAAGGTAAGCTTACACAATCTGCGAACGTTTTATTGCAAGCATTAGAGCTGAATAGTTCGCTTATCAAGGATATGGCTCGTCTCTCATCTTATGCTTCGATGAAAGCTGATCAAGATACCCGAGTAACTAAGTATGCAGGGATGAATCAAGAATTGCAACAGCTTTTTTCAGAATATGGCGCTTTGACTTCATACCTGGAACCGGAATTGCTGACTTTAAAAGAAAATCAGCTTAGCGCATTTTTGGCAAAAGAAAAAGCGTTGGTAACTTATAAGTTTTACCTGACAGATTTACTTCGCAAACGCGCCCATAGAGGTTCTGAAGAAGTTGAAAAAGTATTGGCATATTCTTCTTTAATGTCCGGTAATGCAGCCAATATCTATAGCACCTTTATAAATGCTGAGTTTCCATATCCAGAGGTCGATTTGAACGGTGAACGCGTAAAGCTTAACGCTGCTAATTTTGCATTATATAGAGCGAGTGAAGACCGGGGAGTTCGGAGTAAAGCATTTGCCACTTATTTTGGTAAACTGAATGAGTTTCAAAGAACATTTGGAGCGCAGTTATATGGAAATATCAATGCGGCATTGTTTGCAACAAAAGCCCGAAACTACGACAGTACCTTAAAAATGGCATTAGATGGCGGTAATATTCCGACAGATGTTTTTCATAATCTTATAAAAAATGTAAATGGAAATTTGAAGACCTTTCATCGTTATTTAAACCTCCGTAAACGCATGATGGGAGTGGATACACTGTATTATTATGATCTTTATGCTCCTTTGGTTGCGAAAGTCGATTTATCTTATACGGTAGAAGAAGCTGAAGAGAATATTTTGAAATCTTTGAAGCCTTTAGGGACTGATTATATAGAAGTTTCCAAAAAAGCATTCGAAGAAAGATGGATTGACATGTATCCTAACGAAGGAAAAAGGTCAGGTGCATATTCTAATGGTTCTGGGTACGATGTACATCCGTATATCCTCATGAATTATAACGGCAAGTACAATGATATGTCTACGCTGACTCATGAATTGGGACATACCATGCATAGTTATTTGACCAATAAGAAGCAACATTATGCTAACTCAGATTATTCAATTTTTGTTGCAGAAGTGGCTTCGACTTTAAATGAAGAGTTATTGAATGATTATATGCTGAAGCAGATAAAGGACGATGAAACAAGACTTGCTATTCTTGGAAATTATCTTGAAGGCGCAAAAGGAACATTGTTCCGTCAGACTCAGTTTGCTGAGTTCGAATATATGATCCATGATAAAGTAGCAAAGGGGGAGGCACTCACTGGAGAAGACTTTGATACGATGTATCTGGCTCTAACGAAAAAGTATTATGGTCATGATCAAAATATTTGTGTCGTTGATGACAATGTGAAATCAGAATGGTCTTACATTCCACATTTTTATTATAACTTTTACGTTTATCAGTATGCGACATCTTTTACTGCATCAACAGCTCTTTCCGAAAAAGTCCTGCGTGGGACGGATGCAGATCGTCAGAAATACCTGAATTTCTTAGCTTCGGGAAGTACCAAATATCCTGTTGATCTTCTTGTCGATGCAGGTGTGGATATGAATACTTCTGAACCTTTTGATTTGACGATTGCAAAAATTAATAAAGTCATGGCTGAGATGGAATCTATTCTAAGCAGACAGGGGAAATAAGGATTAAATTTTAACAAAAAATAAAAGCCGTATTATTGCGGCTTTTATTTTTTCTATTTCACCGGGTTTTTAACGAATACAAAGAGTTAAATAAAAGGGAATTATAGTCGATTATTTTTATTTCCATTTTAAATGTTTTTTGAGATATTCGGCAGTGTACGATTTTTTATTTTTTAAAAGTTGTTCTACGGTACCTTCAAAAATAACATTACCCCCATATTTACCAGCACCCGGACCGATATCGATAATCCAATCTGCCTGAGCAATAATTTCCAAATTATGTTCTACTATAATTAATGTGTTATTTCTTTCAATTAATTCCTCAAAAAGAGATAGTAACTTTTCCGTATCACTTGGATGTAGTCCTGTACTGGGTTCATCCATAATGATGATTTTATTTGTGTTGTTTAATTCTTTCGTGAGTTTTAAACGTTGTCTTTCTCCCCCAGAAAAGCTATCCATACGTTGTCCGAGTGTGAGATAATCTAAGCCTAATTTTAAAAGTATTTCAAACTTTTCAAGGTATATCTGATCATCAAAAAATTGTATAGCTTCCGGTATAGTAAAGTTCAGTACATCAAATATATTTTTACCCTTGTATTTATATTCCAATACTTGGGGATTAAATCCTGAACCACAGCAAACTTCACAGACTTGCTCAATGTCATCCATAAATGCTAAGTCTATCCGCTCCATGCCCAGTCCTTTACAGTTTTCACAGGCGCCCTCACTGTTCCTACTGAATTTTTTATCAGAAACTTGATTGGCTCGAGCAAATGATTTTCTGACCTTATCAGATAGATTCAAGTAAGTGAGTAAATTTGACCGGGGACTAGCTGTAAATAAGGACTGGTCGATAATTGTTGCATCTTTATAGTAATCCGGCAAAACTTTGCTGATTAATGTACTTTTTCCTGAGCCTGCAACGCCAGTGACTACTGTCATAATATTTTTAGGGATTTTTAAATCAATACCCTTCAAGTTATGTAAGGTCGCTTGCTTAATTTCTAGATATTCTTTTCCAATTTTTGGATCAGTTTTAATTTTGGTTTTCTTTGCAAAATATAAGCCCGTTTTTCCTAATGAATTTTTAAGTTCTTTAAAAGTTCCTTTATAGATAACTTCACCGCCATTTTTTCCTGATCCGGGTCCCATATCAATGATCAAATCTGCGATCTTGATTAAATCTGGATCATGCTCAACAATCAGAATGGTATTACCTTTATCTCTAATTTGTTCAATAATGGAAGTAATATTTTGTAAATCTTTTGGATGAAGCCCAATGCTCGGTTCATCAAAAATATACAGTAGATCCACTAAACTATTGCCTAGACTTTTTACCATTTTAATCCGTTGGGATTCTCCTCCCGAAAGCGTATCTGTTTTTCTATCGAGGGTTAAGTACTGCAGGCCTATGTTAATCATATTATTTAATTTCTTAATAAGCTCTTTTACAACAATATCATAGGTGTTTGAGTTTATCGATTGAATAAATTCCATTAAATCGTCAGCTGAAAGAGCAGTACAATCGGCTATGTTTTTACCATTTATTTTACAGGAGAGTACCTTTTTATTTAATCTTTTACCTTTGCATACTGCGCATATTCTGCTTGTGGTAATGTGTTGAAGGTCATTTTTTCTGGTTGTATTTTCTTTTGAATCTTTTTTTAAAAATGCTTTTTCAATACGTGGTATGAGCCCTTCATATTTCACTGTTTTTCCCCAATCTTTATTTGGGTTTTTAGGTTTATGTTCTTTTGAATAAAGTAATATTTCCCATTCTTTATCTGAATAATCTTTTATTTTCTTGTCGTTATCAAAATATCCTGACAAGGTATATCTAGTTAACCTCCATCCTCCAGGTTGAAAAGTGGGAAACTGAATTCCGCCTTCATTTAGGGATTTTTCTTTATTGATTAAAGTATTAATATTAATAGTTTGCTCATAACCCAAACCTTCGCAGTTTAGGCACATGCCGAGTGGATTGTTAAATGAAAAAACATTAGAATAACCTACAAATGGCGAACCTAATCTAGAAAATAGCAATCGTAAAGACGCGTAGATATCAGTTATGGTACCAACTGTTGAACGCGCATTTCCGCCTATTCTCTTTTGATTGATAATAATGGGGACATTCAGATTTTCAATCTTATCGACATCCGGTATACCATAATGTTGCATTCGTGTACGTATAAAACTATTCTGTGTTTCATTTATCTGACGTTGTGCCTCTGCGCCAATTGTTTCAAATACGAGTGATGATTTTCCTGAACCCGAGATACCCGTAAATACCGTTATTTTATGCTTCGGAATTTGAAGAGAAACATTTTTGAGATTATTCTGCCTAGCATTTGTTATAATAATATTATTCATAACTAATTTACTTAACTTTGCAACTACTTAACTAAGTTAAGTGTTTTTTTATGAAAAAGATTGAAAAAGAATTTTTTACTGTATTTACAGACTTCCAATGTTTCATTTTGGCGAACATGAATAAGGGCGATTATATTGGTATTACAGCAACCCATTATAACATCATAGAGTTTGTGTATCGAAAAAAAGATGCTACTGCTAAACAGATTGCAGTAGCATTGAATGTTAGTCAAGCCGCTATTTCTAAGCAGTTGAAGTTTTTAATTCAAAATGAGTTGCTAAAACAAATACAGAGTGAGGTAGACAGGCGAAATTATATTTTAACTGCAACTGATAAGGGGAAATTCATTGTTGACAATTCTGAAACCTTTAGAAAGAATTTAACTAAGCAATTTTCGTCAAATCTTTCAGCCAATGAACTTATAACATTTACCTCATTGTTGAAGAAAGCTTTGGAAGACCATAATTAGAAAATTAAAAAATGTTGCTCCTACTTTTTTAGCTCGTTATCCTTTTTTTAATAATTGATTTAGCTTATGCTTTTCATTACCATACAATATAAACGCTATACAAAATCAAGGATTATTTTTCGGATAAAAAAAATTGGATCAAGTGGTACTTATTATAGTCCATAATCTCTTCAGTATTTCGTAAAATAGATTCTTTACTATTCATCGACAAATGGTCGATCCCGCAGAAAGTCTGGTGATTTCTCAAATTTATCTGCGAGTTTTTTCACATTATTTAAGAAGTTCGCTTCTAAAATTTTTTAGTCCATTTCAAATTTTAATATTGGTATTCAAAGCGATATTGATTACTAATTTCTCACCACTAAAGACTCAGGAAACGCCTATTAATTCTTTAAAAATAAGTGCTTTAATTTTTATTGAATGGATTTTTAAAGTTTTTAGTGTCAAATTTAGTTAAGATCATGTATATTTTACGAAAAAACAGGAATGAATATAACACTTGTTAAGTATACATCGGATGATTTTGATCTATTTAAACCGCTACTCCTTGATGATGAGATTATGAAATATATAACTGGAAAAGGCTGGACAGAAGTTCAAGTTAAGGAAAAGTTTGAGGCGATACTTGAAGTCAATCGTAATGAAGATGATCTGGGTTATTTTAAAGTATTTGACAACGGAAATCTGTATATCGGATATTGTAAGTTAGCATATAGCAGTAATGATTGTAACGTCCTTGAAATCGGGTATGTCATAAATAAGGAGTTTTGGGGGAAGGGTTATGGATGTGCTGTAGGTCAAGCGGTAGTAGATACAGCAAATAGACTATTTCCCCAATTAGATATTATTGGAATTATTGATCCTCATAATCTGGCTTCAAAAAAAATATTAGAAAAGTTAGGATTTAAGACCTATTTTAAAGGTTTCGAAGAAGGATTACCGACAGAAAAACTCATGTTAAAAAGAGATTATTTGAGAAGTTAATAATCTACTTTTACAACTATCTAAACAACGTTATATTGATCTTTTTGACATTAGCTTAGAGTAGTTGTTCTGCAATGATAGCTGTGGTTTTTTCAAATACTCCGCAATAGATTTAATTTTTATAATCAATTATTCAGGTCGTATTTTATTTAATTAATATATCCAAAAACTGAAAATATACTTTACAGTATATTTTCAGTACTAGTAAGTGAGTGTTTTAAGTAGTTCAGGCACTTCATCCCAATGATTGATCCTGATATGATGATTGATATGTGCATTGTGGTAGGCGTTAAACATTAGCGCTTTTCCCTTGCAGAAATCAAGATTTTTGCAATAATCATCGATCATATAATCTGTATCGATGATACTTTTATCACCACAGAAGATAATATTCTTCCAGCTAATAAAAGGGAAATGTTCTTGTAGCCATTCTCTCTTTTCATACAAAGACAAGGGAAATTCCATAGCTGCAGAAACAATAAAAATCTCATAATCTTCCATTAATAATGTGACATTTTCTACTGCTTTGTCCATTACAGGTACTGTTCTAAAGAATGATTGGGTATGAAGTACTTTGTGCAGTGCTGTTTTATCAGCAAAAGCAGCATCTTCTCCTAATTCATTTATGAGTTGAGGGGTCAAAGAAATGCCCGTTTCATTTTTGTACCATTCAATAAGATGGGGTTCCGTGTCGGCGATGACGCCGTCCATATCAATAGCTATTGATTTTCTCATATTTAATAAGTTTTGCAATAAAGATACTAAGTGTTGCGATACTTTGCAATATATTGCAAAGTATTATTTTATATATTTGCATATAATATAAAGAGATATGGTAAGAGAAGAACGTTTACAGCTCATATTAAAGCAGCTTTCTAAGGAGAATAAAGTTCGCCTCGAACAGCTTAGTATACTATTAAACGTATCCGAAGATACTGTACGTCGCGATATTAAGGTGTTGGGATCTCAGGGTCTTCTAAAAGAGGTAAGAGGAGGGGCATTGGCTAATTCTCCTAGTCCACATCATTATAGGGATCGTGAAAAATACGATTTGGGACAAAAGCAGGCTGTTGCTTTAAAGGCCTTAAGCTTTTTAAGGGATGGGCATGTGGTATTTTTTGATGGTGGGACCTCTGTTGTGGCATTAGCAGCCTGTCTGCCTAAAAATTTAAAAATAACGGTCGTTACCAATAGTTTTCCGGTAGTTAGTGTACTGGAAGATCATCCCAACGTTGAAGTGATATTTGCCGGAGGCCGCCTCTGTAAAGTTTCTTTTACCGCAATCGGTGAAGATGCGATTAATACATTGAAATCAGTTCGAGCAGATATTTGTTTCCTTGGCGTATGTAGTATCCACCATGTCATTGGGATAACAGCTAAAGATTATGAAGATGCACAAATTAAAAAAATAATGATTGCACAGGCTCTTAAAACAGTTGCATTGTCTACCATAGAAAAAACCAGCACAGCGGAAGCTTTTTGTATAGGGCCTGTGACTGATCTGGATACTATTCTTACTGAGGCAGATCCTCATCATACTGCGCTTCAGGTATACCGAGAACTTGGAATTGAGATTTTATAGAACTGCTAAATATTTTTGGTATGACCTTATCGCATATGGCACACGATATTTTAAAGATTTTTATCTAAAATTAGTGCGTATGCAAATGACTTTTAATAGATAATCTGAGTACGCTCTTTAATACTATTCATAACAAAAATACTTTTTGTTTGTCCGATACCATCTATTTCAGATAGCTTATTAACGAAAAAATCATGAAATTCATCCATATTTGGAGCCAATATTTTTAGCATAAAATCAAAATCACCACTGATGTTGTAAAATTCGACCACTTCATTCAATTTACATACTTCTTCTATAAATTTCGTTGCTGTTTTTTTATTGTGGGCATTTAGTGCAATCATACAGATGACCATCATTCCTTTATTAACTTTTTTGCGATCTAATACTGCGGTGTATTCTTTTATAATCCCCAATTTTTCCATGCGCTTAATTCGTTCATGTGTTGGAGTAGAGCTTAGATTGATTTGTGCTGAAAGATCACGCACACTAAGCTTGGCATCTTTTTGTAATAAGCGCAGAATAGCAAGATCCTTTTCATCTAGAGTATAATTTTCTGAGGGCATTTGTTCTAATATTTGGTGGTTAAATAGTTTTTAAAGTTTATTTGTTCTTTGTAATTTATCTAAATTAATTAATTGTTCCAAATTTAAGAAGTAATTTTATAGTATGTTCCAATAATTTTAATTTTGTAGGAAATTTGAATGGTATGGGAACAAGGAGAAATTTAATATTAATACTGGCATCGATAGGAACTTTTGTTGAAGCGTTGGATATCGCAATTATTAATCTCACTATTCCCTCTATTCAAGAGCAATTTAATCTCGGTGCAGAAAAGGTTCAGTGGTTACAGACCCTGTATGTGTTGTTTTTTGGAGGCTTTCTGATTATTGGAGGTAAACTTTCTGATGAGATAGGACGTAAAAAATTATTCCTTTTAGGGGGAATGATTTTTATGTTAGCCTCACTAGGAGCAGGGCTTTCACCTAATTTTGAGGTACTGGCTTTATTCCGAGCTTTGCAGGGGCTTGGCGCTGCTTTTATTATGCCGTCATCCTTATCAATTGTCACCAATACTTTTACCGAAAACCAAGAAAGGAACCGTGCGTTGGGAGTTTTTAGTTCTTTTGCAGCAATAGGATCGGGAAGTGGATTATCAGTGGGAGGGCTCATCAGTACCTACTTAAGCTGGCATTGGGTTTTTCTGATTAATGTACCGATTCTTTTGATTACATTAATTCTAGCATATTATTATTTACCTACAGATGAAAAGGCTCAAAATGTTCAGAAGACAGACGGTATTTCCGGATTACTGCTTGTCTTAGGACTCTTAAGTTTAACCTATGGGACACATGAACTCATAAACATCAAAGAGAGTCCAATATTAATAGTTGGTTCATTGCTATTGGCTATTCTTTTACTGAGTGTTGTGATCCATCGTTTAAGAACAGTATCACAGCCATTAATTGATCTCAAATTATTCAGGTATAAATCATTAATGGCTTCAAATCTTGCATTTTTTACACTAGGCGCATTCTTTATAGGATTTTTATTTTTGATTTCTTTGATGCTTCAGAAAGATATGCATCACAGCGCCGCTTCTGCAGGTTTAATGCTGGTTCCTTTCAGTATTATGTCTGCATTGGTAGCCAAATTTATATTGCCTTATATTTGCCGAAAATTTTATCCTACGCAAATGGGTATCCTGGGCTGGTCTTTTATGCTATTAGGAGCTTTATCTTTACTAGTATCCATTTATTTAGATCATCCCCTACAAACTGTTTTATTTGGGGCAGCATGTATTTCAGGGATTGGAATGACGATTTGTTTTACAAGTTTATCAATTTTAGGTATTCGTGATGTAGAGGCCGTTCATTATGGTGTTGCTTCAAGTTTAACCAGTACAAGCTATTTTTTGGGAGCAGGAATCGGATTGTCATTTATGACTTTAATGAGTCAGCTTTTCCCCTCAACACTGGCCGTGGATCATTTAAGTTTAGCTATCTTGGCGGGTTATGCTATTGTTGCTATGGGTATATTGAGGTATTTAATGGTTAAAGAATTAAGAGACGAAAAAACTGAGGTTGTCGCTATTACTTCATGTGAAATCGCTTCTGAATGATGAAAACTTGATTACCGTCTCTCTGCGACAGTTTATGTTTGAAAATTGGTCACTGCTTAAAGATGAAAGTATTTAAATAATTAACCATGAGAAGACCTGTATTATTCTAAATATCGCAGAGTTTAATGGAGATAATTTTTAGGATTATTTACTTATTACGCTTTATAAAAAAGAAAAATCCTCATTTTTTGATGAGGATTTTTTTAAGTAGTGCTCCCAACTGGGCTCGAACCAGTGACCTGCAGATTATGAGTCTGACGCTCTAACCGACTGAGCTATAGGAGCGGGTTATTAATATTTATAGCTTATTTTTATCAGCTTTCCACAAAGATAACAAATTCCATTTTTATTATAAAACAATAATTGAAAGAACTATCAAAATATGGTATAGCATTTCTGTTTTTTGCATCAAAGTTTAGCTTATCATTTTATCATCAATAGTTATTCAAAGAATCAGAAGAAAGACAAGTTCGTGATAAAAGTTTAATGGAGTAAGGATGTTTTTGAGAACCAATTTTATTTTTATAAAGCATACTTCGCTTAAGAGTAGCTTGATAAAGAAATTTCAGAATTCTTTATTACTTAAATTTTGCCCAATTATTGTCGGTATTATTTAATTTAAGCACATCTTTTAAGCTTTCCTTGTTACAGACAAATAGTATGGTTTTAGGTCTTTCATTAACAATTTTTGAATCCTGATCCGGGATTTTAGCGTTTATTTTTTCAAGATTTTCAGAACTTCTCGGATCAAAAATAGAAATCAATTTAATTATTCTGTCTTTAACGTCCCAGGTGTAGGTGTATATATGCACATATTTATTATAATCACTAGAATCAGTTTTTGTTTCTTTGCCATATACACCTTTGATATTCAGATATAGTTTATTTAATCTTTCAGGTTTTAGATATGTCTCCGCATTAATTATTTTCAATTTCCCGTCTTTTGAAGCAATTGCATTAAGGGTTGAAAAATTAATACTGTCAAATTTAGCTACTATATTATTATCTGATGATTTTTTTATTTGAAATTCAACCCAGCCATTGTCAAAATCACTAATTTCTACATATTGATTATTATTTGAAATTTTTAAATTTTCGTCTTTATTTGCATTTCTATAAAAATCTTCCGTATTGAAGGTGTTAAAATCAAGTTTTTTTAGATCAATTATATTTTTTTGATATTCTTGATTATTCGTTAGACAGGAACAGAAAAAGATCATGTAAAAATACACAGCGAGATATTTCATAATAAATATATTTTAAATCGTTATTTTAATCGTTTTGCATATGTTTCTGGGTTTAGTTGGATTTCAAATTTGGATCATGCATTTTCCAGGATCATTTTTGGATATTATCTCTTTCTTAGTGTTTGCGAAGAATTAAGTGATTGATTTTGTTAAAGAAAGGATGCTATTACAGCAAAAACAACTACCAATATGATCACGGGTAAAATCATGCTTAGAATAGCTTTCCATATACTGAAGTTATTAACTGTAGCTATTCCTAAGACCATAAATATGGCGATATTTATGCCAACAAATCCATTTATTGTCATCAAAAATATTTTAAAGATTGTTTGGGACCAACTTTCATTATTTACCCAGAATGATATGCTGAAAAAGGAAATACCATATATCAGAGATCCGATGATATACAATAGTAATACGATTATCCCTGGTATGGATGAATAGGCAATAACGCGGAGAATATCTGCTGCACTTGCTATACCTTTTAGCCATCTTGCAGTACCAGCTAAGATGTAAGCAAACATTATGTAAAAAAGTAAGCTAATGCCCGACCCAAAAATTATAACTTTGAAGAAAAGTTCTGTCCAACTTTCAATATTGAGTTTACCCGAGGATATTCTTCCAAATTGACTTCCTAATAGCGCTAGGTAAAGTAGAAGCCAAGCATACTTATTATACCAGTGCTCTTGTGTAAATCTAAAGAACCACTTAGGTCTTGTATATAAATTCGTGATAATAAATTTAAAATCTTGATTTTCGGGAAGGTCTATATTCATGTTGTCATATATGGTTGATCAAATTTAATTATTTAATTAATCCATGCAAATTTATTTTTCGTTTGTTTAAAAATTTGGTTGATTCCGTATTTACATATGCTTATTCCTGGAAATTTTTTATGTATGTGCGGATGGGGATAGTAATGTGGTAGAATCAAATTATTGAATTTTAGAAAGATAAGATTTTGCTTTTAAACCTGAGAGTAAGTTGTGGGTATTAAAAATGTATTGTTAATTTTAGAAATAGTATTTGCATATTGAGGATCGGACACTAATTTTTTCCATTCAGGATCAGCAATGAAATCAACCCATCCCTTATTACGTTCCTCCATATTCTTACAGGTGATCAAATAGGTGAGACGAGGTAACCTGTCGCCTGCAATCACTTCACCACAGAATACCGGATTTAATTTTGCTCTTTTGAAGATAGGAAATTCGCCATCATGAAACATTTTAATTTTTCTTTTTACAGCATCTTCACTGTAGCCTTCATATGTTCTTAGCTCAAATATCCGCGATTTATCGGATGGAATAGTGATTTTAGGCCAACCTTCGAAGGCAATCATTAAGGAAGATTTAAAACGATCATATAGCGCTTTGTCTTCGGGAATACTGTTATATGTAGCGCTATTTTCAATGTAATCTGCATCCATTTTTACTTTTGTATTGACGGATAGGTAATTGTCAAGAGAAGAGTAAGGGGTTAATAAGTAAAATTTGGCAGGCTCAGATGGAACCAATTCTTTGAATACACCAACTGCTTTTACACCATATTTATTCAGTGCGGGAATAAGGGCAGATTTAAAATAATTGTCCAGTTGTTGCTGGTCAGAACCGAATCGTATTTCGTATTCACGCCATTCATATATTTCCGGCTCAGTTGCATTATTATCGACTCCTATTACTGGAATTATCGTTGTTGCTAAACCTGCAGTTAGTGAAGATTGAAGAAATTTTCTGCGTTTCATACTGGTCAATGGTTTTATAATAAATGATTTAGATAGAATAAATATATAAATTTAATCCTATTTTCTATAAGGCCGTTCTAACAAATAATCAGAAGTTTAGTGTGTGGAAACTTTTTTTGAAGATAGTTTTTACCTCAAACAGAAATCTTATTTATGAAAATAAGCTCATCATAGAGATATAAGGCAATTTTGGTTAATATATTTTTAATAACTGCTTTTACGAGAGAATGAGAATAAATATGTTGGGTAAGTTACAGATCTTTGGCAAGCATTCCTATAGACACTTATTTTTGCTTATGCTTGAAGCTAATAATGTCTTGGCAATATTCCATAGTGGTGAGACCTACAAGTGAAGGATGCCTTTATGCTTTAATTAGAGTTTATAAAGCTTTGGTTTTGTGCTAAAGATTCTCCAATACAGAAAAAAACTTTTTGGTCTTAAGTAGTTGAAATATATGTATCCATCATGAAAGTACAGGATAGTAGCCTCTTATTTATTTAATACATTTAATACTTATAAGTATCCCATTATGAATTCAAACCGTGCTATTTTAAGTTTCTTAATGCTTATTTTTTGCTTTTGTGAGATCAATGCGCAAAATAAATTAAGTGATAAGTTTAATCAAGTGAGCCCATTAACATCTGCATATGTTTATCCTACTCGTATCGTATGGAAAGAGGGAAATGTGATACATGCTACAAATTTATTAAAGAGGGGTAATGGTCAGGCAAATTTATACAACCCCAATACTGTTGTATTTAAAAATGAAAATAATCAAATAGGGACTAGCATACTATTAGACTTTGGTATTCAGATGAATGCATCTGTTGAAATCATCACAGGCATGTGGGGGGGCAATAATTTACCGAAAAATGTTCGTATACGTTTCGGGGAATCGGTTAGTGAAGCAATGTCCGAAATTGGCGTTATGGGTGCTACGAATGACCATGCAATACGAGATTTTATGATGCAAGTACCGTGGCTTGGTCGCAATCGATCTGGTGAATCTGGTTTCAGATTTGTACGTATTGATTTTTTAGAACCTAATGCTGAATTACATTTGCGAGAAGTAAGGGCTGTAGCTACCTTTCGAGATGTTCCCTATCTAGGGAGCTTTAAAAGCAGTGATGAAAGACTTAATAAAATATGGGAAGTAGGTGCATACACTGTACACGTTAACATGCAAGACTATTTATGGGATGGTATAAAAAGGGATCGTTTAGTTTGGGTAGGAGATCTTCACCCTGAAGTATCTACTGTCAATACCGTATTTGGGTATAACGAAGTTGTCCCCAGAAGTTTAGATCTTGCGAGAGAATCGACACCACTACCCAATTGGATGTCTGGACATAGTAGTTATTCGATGTGGTGGATTATCTTGCAATATGATTGGTATATGAATTATGGGAATTTAGGATATTTAAAGGAGCAGCAACCTTATTTACAAGGATTGGTTGAGCAAATTACTGGGAAGGTTGTTAATGGAAAAGAACGGATGGATGGCGCTCGATTTTTAGATTGGCCATCAAGTGAGGATAGTGCAGCTGTACATGCAGGTCTTCAAGCACTAACTATAAGATCATTGGAGAATGCATCGGCTCTCTTTCAGATATTAGGTGATGATAGTTCAAAAAATAGATGTGACGAAACAGTTGCGCAGATGCGAAAATATATTCCGCCACTGCATCATTCAAAACAAGCCGCTGCATTGATGTCATTAGTCGGATTAATCGATGCAAAAAAAGCGTATACGGAGGTATTATCTATAGGAGGGGCGAAAAATTTTTCAACCTTTTACGGTTATTACATGCTCGAAGCAATGGCGAAAGCAGGAAAGTATCAAGAGGCTATGGAAATTATCTCGACCTATTGGGGTGCTATGCTGGATCTAGGAGCGACAACATTCTGGGAAGATTTTAATATGGATTGGTTGCCCAATGCCAGTCGTATTGATGAGCTTGTACCAGAAGGAAAATCGGATATACATGCAGATTTTGGAGCTTACTGTTATAAAGGTTTTCGTCATAGCTTAGCACATGGCTGGGCTTCAGGACCAACAGCGTGGTTATCTGAGCATGTATTAGGAATTAAAGTAGCGCAACCAGGTGGAAGGGCATATACTGTTAAACCTCATTTAGGCGATCTTAATTGGGCAGAAGGAACATTTCCAACACCTTATGGGCAGATATATGTTAAGCATGTGAAAGAACATGGACGTATCAAAACAGTGATCAAAGCACCTAAAGAAGTTAAAATAATACAAACATGAAGCAAAAAAGAATTGTATTTTATTAAATAATACGATGTACTTGTTTCTTGCAGTGTAGAAATGCGTACAGCAATCAGAATATGATCATCACCCTGCTCAATTACTTTGGGGATACCTGGAGTGGAGAATCCACGTTAAGATTTAGGCAATCAAAATTGTGGATGTTTTATAGTAACACAACTTTTATCCAAAACCGCAATAAAAGTTGTGTGCTATAGATTATCAATTAAGGTATAAAAAAGCGATCTATGAATTTTGTTTTTCAACCCAACTGATAAAAAGAACCTTTGTTCTCAATATTCATCTTATTCATTAATATAATTCAGCGCAAAATTCAACCAATCTCCAACTGTATCATCTAAATACACATCAGGCTGAATTCCTATGTTGTCAATTTGATATTGAGGAAGTCTTGCTGAACGATAAGTTGGTAGGTATAGTGTATAGTTCTCGCAACCAAACTTAAACTCTCTTATCGAACCATAATCCAACACTCCCATTGAAGGTGTTCCCAAAATTTTCACCTTTTTACTTTGACGTGCTGAAAATAAAAAATTCTCTCCGGCACTTGCTACATTTTTATTTGCTAAAATAATTATTTGTTTAGGTGCTTCTGATTTTAATGCTATCGTATCAATCGTCACTTTTTTACCATCATATAATATAAATTTGCCCAAATTATCTTTATATTCTTTTAGTCCATCTTCAATTTGGCTAATTGCTTTTAAAGAGTCTTTATGGACGTTTTGCATCGCATAATCTCGCAAGCCATTAATAAGTGTATTCGTAGACAAAAATTCGACATTCATTATTCGCAAAGGATTTGTTAAAATATACGGTAGTAGTGGCTGATAAACATCATCAGTACCACCAAAATTATCTCTTATATCAATAATCAGTGCTTTAGATTTTTCAATTTTCTTTTGATTTAGTTTTATGAGCTCCTGTACAGGGGTAATATTGTCATATTTAAAACTTTGGATTTTTATATAAAAAACATTTGATGCTAACAACTTTCCATCTACCTCTTTTTCTTTCGGTTTTGATTCTCCCAAATTTTCGTTTTCATTTTTGTTTTTTATACTTGTTTCGATGTAAATATGCTCGTCTTTAAAAAAAGAAACATAGTCATTTAACACTTTGATACAGTTGGTATTAGTGGTGGTGTCGGATTTTGCAATAACTAAAGCTTTATGATTATTGTATAAATCGAATTTTCCATCAGTTTTTTGCTTAAAACCTGGATAATCAACTTCTATTTTAGTTATTAAACGTTCTAATGCCATTTGACAATTGCATTCATTTTGAGCAAAAGATATATTTATAATACAAATTATAAAATAGGAAATTAATGGTATTCTTTTCTTCATGCGATATTAATTATTTAGTTTGTTGATGTCATTTTTTTTATTGAGGTTATAATCGATACTGCTAACGTTCGTCTTTCTTAAAATTTTAATTTGTATAATCAAATGTACAAAATTATGAAAATCATAACAGCTACTTAATCGGATTGATTTGTATCTTTTGATTTAGGGATTTGCAGATCCAGTGTCGTTATTAAAGATTCTTAAATCCCTTGATTGCAGTATTTGTCACAACAGATTTTTAAATCAGAGGTCCCGCCAACTATCTTCTGTATATGATAGTCCTGAAGCGCCTTAAATGCTCCAAATCGCGCATGCCATTATTCGGATCTTCTTTTAACGTTGTTCGTACCTTCTTTTAACACGCTTTTAATTTCTCCCATAGTTGCACAGTATCTGCACCGCAGGTGCACCGTCCTTTTCCTTGTGCATGGACGGTGCAAGGGTGGTGCAAGTACGGCGCAGTTACGACTTTTGTTAAAAGCGGGATACTAGCATGTAGCCTTATGGTACAAAAGAGGTATTTATATCTTGCGGTAAATCTAAGTTGTTTTTTATTGTCTGATGGTGCTTAACTTCAAATGTTGCACCTATATAAACCGATATCAGGCTATATTTAACGTTATCATGACACGTTGCTTCTGTATTTCCAGCAAATCAAAACAACCTATTTTAAGGAATTAACATTCTGGCACCAGCGAATGGAAACAAAAGCCAAGTAAGAACGCATAAAAACCGCATATATAAACTGGTTTAAACTTTAAACTGTAATGATAAGGAAGAAACTATCAAAAATCAGAAAGGATTTAATCGCTCTACTGTTCTCGTTATTTTAATAGCTAATCTTTAATTTGAATAATTATTTCACAGACATGAGATATTATTTATATTTTTAGTATTATAATCTGTATAGAGAACATGGCAAAACAAATTAAGGCGTTAAAATGTCCACATTGTGGTAGTGTTAAGAAGCAGAATATTAAAGAAGACCATTATATCTGCAACAATTGTGGCACTGAGTACTTTTTGGATAATGACGATATTAACGTTAATGTAAAGCATCAATACGGCGACGGAAGATTTAATGGACTAGATCCGAAAACCAAAAAGTATCTATTTTTTGTTGTAGCTGGCATTTTGTTTTTTGTAATTTTTAGCAGTATCATCAGAACCTGTGGAAACAAAAGTGGAGGTATTTCGACTTTAGTCTCTTCCGACGATTCACCTAAGAAAAAGGAATATGTAGATCGAATCAAGGAATATTTAGCATTTACAGCATATAATAGTAAAAATCCGATGTTTCTTTTTATTATTAATCGTAGCAAAGATGCTTTTTCTCGGGAAGGTGCTGAATATTTTGCACGTTTTTATGATCCATTAAAAGAGAAAATAGTTAATGATATCCCACTTCCAGGATGGAAAGATGATTTTTATATACAAACTCGGGTTTTTAGCGATGGTGGATTTTATATCTGTGCTGATAAGAGCAATAAGGTATATAAAATTGATCCGGCAAAAAATGAAGTCATAGATGTAACGAATACCTTTTTTGGTGATGTTCCTGAATTTTCTTCTGGTATAGCTACTTTAAAATTTACACAAGATCGGGAAGGAGATGGTTTTAATATCATGACCAACGATGGGAAGGAATACTACTATTATCCTTTAGTTCGAAAAATCTATAAAGATCATATGCAGAGACGTGAGGCCGGTACAGGGCTTTCCAGCCTGTTGCCAGGCGCTAGAACGTCTGTTTATTATACATTTTCCGAAAAAAGCAGTGATTATCCAGAAGAGAAAATCCAATTGATAAAATATTGGTATAAAAATAATTCCGGTTATCCGATCATGCTTCCTTATAGTTATCAAGTGAGTTGGCAGAAGGTGTATCAATATCCAAAGAAGTCTGGTATTTATTACGGTTCATTTCCATATACAAAGAAATTGGTGAAAGAACCTCGGATTACAAAATTTGTTGATCTCACACCAGATCGTCTTTATTTTAAAGCTGATATCGGATACCAAGATAGTACGAGTCTGTATATTACAGGATTGCCAGATGCCAATCCTGAAGGTCATACCTATATTCAGAAAATCGATACCGAAAGTGGGAAAATCATTTGGACATATACACCCAAAAGCGATAATTACGCTGTTGAAAGTGATATGTACGGTTATACTGGAGGAGTTGTTTTTAGTTATTACGATAGATCGGGGGCTTCCAGTTCCAATCGGATCATCATTATAGCTAATGATGGTACAGTACTGAAAGATATAGACAGAGACGAAATATTTAAAAGATAGAACATGGGACTATTTAATTTTTTTAAGAGGCAAATAGCCACGGTTATAGAATGGCAACCACAGGATCAAAACGTATTGATATGGCGGTATCGGGCAGCTACAGACGAAATAAAAAATGCAAGTAAATTGATTATTTCTCCGGGACAGGGATGTGTTCTTGTTTATGAAGGCAGGATTACAGATGTGATCGACGAGGACGGGGTATACAACATCCGCACAGATAATCATCCATTTATCACTTCTCTGCTCAAAGTCGCACAGTTGTTTGAAAGTGAGCATAAAATGGGACTTTACTATTATCGTAAAGCTGAAGTTCTGAATCAGGGCTGGGGTACAGCTTCACCGATCAAGTATTTTGACGACTATTATAAGATTCCTATTCAGCTCTCAGCTTATGGTAATTTTTCGTATCGACTCAAAGATCCGGCGAAGTTTTTTTCCAACTATGTCGGTTCACAGGATAACTATACTACCGAGTCTTTTCGTGAAGTCGTGCAGTCTCGAATTCTTCAAGTCTTAACTTCTAGTTTTGCGAAAGAAAAATTAGCTTTTACGGAGATAGATGCAGAGATTGATCGCTTGTCTAGCGATATGAAAGAACAGCTCCTACAGGATCTAGAAACATTCGGCGTTCAGCTACATGATTTCAGGATTGAGGGTAATTCTTTTGATCAGGATACTCAAGATCGTATTGGAAAGATTGCTGATATTACTGCTGACAGCCAAGCGGCGACTGAAGGTGGTCTTACCTATGTTGAGTTGGAAAAACTCCGTGCGTTGCGTGACGCTGCTAAAAACGAAGGCGGTTTAGCGGGTGCAGGAGTGGGATTGGGAGCAGGTATGAGCTTAGGAAAAGTATTTAGTAATTCAATTGATGAAGTTACACAGCCTGTGGCGGGTGTAGATCCTATGGAGCAATTAAGGAAGTTAAAACTGCTGCTCGACGAAAATATCATTACGCAGGAAGAATTTGATCAGAAGAAAAAAGAGTATTTAAATAAATTTTAGCCGATGAAACACCTCATTACATTTCTATTTGTAGCTTCATTACTCGTATTGGGATTTGTCGCCCTGAATTATATCTGGAAGTGGTTCCCGATAGATTATACTGGACTCGTAAAAGTGTTTATATCTATATTGGTGGTTATTTTCATTGGGACAGGGCTTGCAATGGTCTTTAGTGCTGGATATGCAAGAAAAGATAATCAGCGGGATGTAGGAAAAAAAGATTAATCTTATTTCATAGAAATGAACTTAATTGTTGATCATAAAGATGCTAAGAAGAGCTTCATCTTCAAAATTATTTTAATCAAAGTAAGAATGCTCAATAAGAGTAAGATTTCCATATGATATAAAAAACGTATGACAGTCGTTTATTATTGTAAAATAAAAATCAAAGTGGAATTAATGAACGCGAGGACGTAAAAGAAATTACTGCGCAATGCCAAATTGGAAATAATACCACCATTCAACTGCTTAAGAAATTGAATTTTGCAGAAGTCAATAGTAAATATTCGATGTTTCTCTAGGTTTTTCCTACGTGTGGTGTTTAGTGATCTTGTGTAAACTAATTCCGATTATTGGCAATATATTCCATATAGATAACACCTGTGTTTGATGTTATCATAAAAGACCCTCTATAAATCAACGCACTATACAAATACTTGTAGCGAATCATATCCTTTACTTCACGTGTAATTATTTGTTAATTAAAGCAGTAATAATTATCTTGGTGAAGGGTATTTTATGTTGCCTTAGATATTAAGCATTAGATTATGATTTTTAAAAGAGCAGTGAAAATTCTTGCTATTATATTTGTTTTCATCACTATCGTCACACCATTATTTTCACAACGAAAATTTGATATACAGGGTACTGGAAAACAAATACTGGATGGAGAAATAATATATTTAAGCTATAGAAATGAAGGGCGATATATTTTGGATTCCACATTTGTTAAGAATAATAGTTTTAAGTTTGAAGGAATTATAGAAAATATACCTATTCGGGCTTCTTTATATCGGAATCAGAATTCTACGCACAATTATGATTTTATTTACGATCGGTTAAGCTTATACCTCGAAGAGGGAATAATTTCTGTTCAAAGTATGGATTCGTTAAATAATGCGCGTATAAGTGGAACTGCTGTCAATAATACGTTTCAACTATTACAGGAAAGATTAGCTCTTTTGGAAAAAGAACGACTTTCAATAAAAGATCCAGATTACTTTAGCGAAGAAGAAAGGAAAGATACTGCTTTAGTAAATAAGAATAGGAGTTTACTGGAAGCTAATTATTATAAACAATGTGATGTTCAACTAGCATTTGCCAAAGAATTTTCTAACTCCTATGTCAGCCTAGATCTTGTGAACAACATAGCCAGGAATAATAAATATAATCATTTAGCGGAAGAGGTATTTAATTTATTATCTGATAGTCTACTGCAATTGCCAAAGGCTGCAGTAACAAAAGAGTTTTTTTTAAATAAAAACAAGGTTCGCATTGGATCTATTGCCCCTGAATTTGAAATGAACGATAGGTTTGGAAGAAATATTAAATTGTCAAATTACAGAGGTAAGTATTTATTGTTAGATTTTTGGGCATCGTGGTGTTTACCCTGTAGGCAAGAACATCCAAACTTAATAGCGGTTTATGATGATTTTAAAGGAGCTAATTTTGATATTTTGAGCGTTTCTATAGATAGCAAAAAAGATAAGTGGCTAAATGCTATTATTGAAGATGGTTTAATATGGAGTCAAATTTCTGATCTTAAAGCTAGTAACGGAGAAGTTTACCAGAAGTACGGTATAGGTACTATACCTTGCAACTTTTTACTTGATCCCCATGGAAAAGTGATTGCGAAGGATTTAAAAGGTCAAGATTTGACAGATAAAATAAAAGAAGTAGTAAATATGCAAGCGAATATGTACTAATTGTGTTTATAAATATAATTTTGCTGTTTAAAATTTGTTTACAGGATCGAGTAGCTCACTGTTTTTGTTTTCCATATTTATATACAAGTAGATCTATTTAACTCATATCTTAGTGAAGCCCATATTAAGAGGTCTTGTTTTTTACTTCGTTCTCTAGAAAATGGTTATTTTTAAACTTGATATAACTCCAAATTTGAATATAAGGAAATAAGTAGGGGGGCGTTGCGGTATATTTGCATAAAGCAATAGCGCTGTTAAAAATGAGAACCATGTGATTTACTTCTATGAGCGCTTATGTCAAGAACACGCTTAATGATATAATTGATAAAGACTTTAATTTATGGATACTAATCCACAAAATGTATTAGATTATACAAATAACAACACCATTTTTATGGTATGGAATATTAAGAGTGTTATAGAGGTAAAAGAAATTTTCAAACAGCTCTGTGCTCTTATCATTAATCTTAATAATTCTGCAAACGTTCGCTTTCCAAATTCCGGAGCTAGCGTGGTCATGGGTATCAGTTTGGAAGCTTGGATTAAATTAGATTTACCTTTGCCGTTACCTAAGGAGTTTGAAGTTTTTGAACAAATTAAGGGGAGCAAACATACAGCGGTATCCACAAGAGGAGATCTTCATTTCCACTTCAGAGCCAGTGAAAATAGTTATTGTATCGATACGGCAGCAGTTATTTCCACACTACTGCAAAATATAGCAGTTTGCGTAGAAGAAGTGCATGGTTTTAGATATTGGGACAGTCGCAGTATTCTTGGATTCGTAGACGGTACCGAAAATCCGCATGGCCAAGAAAGGGCCACTTTTGGAATTATAGGTGATGAAGATCCCGCTTATAAAGGATGTAGTTATTTGTTTGTACAGCAATATTTACATAATATGTCTGCATGGAAATCTTTGCCTGTGAGTGAACAGGAAAAAGTTATTGGTAGGTCGAAATCTGATGATATCGAGATGCCTGATGGTGTAAAACCCTCAAATTCACATTCAGCACTTGCAAATGTGGGTGATGATCTTAAAATTGTTCGAGACAATATGCCTTTTGGTAAAGTAGGGACCAATGAAATGGGGACTTATTTTATTGCTTACGCCAGCTCGTTTATTACGATAAAAAAGATGCTAAACAATATGTTTATCGGCGTGCCTGTAGGTAATTATGATCGAATATTAGATTTTAGCACTGCAAAAACGGGTACTTTATTTTTTGTTCCAACATTCGATATGCTGGATGCATTTTCGGACTAGGATATCGCTATCGATTAAATATAGCAAGACATAGTGTAAATTTTAAAAGACTTAAAATCTGCGGTAAACGAATAAAGCCATTCTATAAGGAATGGCTTTATTCGTTTACATAAACTTACGGTATTAACTGTATTGATTAAAACCAGTCTTATTGCAGCTTGGGCTCGCTATATTGTTGTTAGGTAAGAAGTTGTTGCGTATCAGCATGATCTATGAAGACCGTGTTTTATTATTTTCGGTATCTTGTCTATACCGCTTACATACTCCATATTTCTAGTCTTTTTATACTGTATGCCCATTACTTTTGTAGTAAGATAAATCAAATTAGATAAGGCAAACATGAAAGAGAAGTTTTTAATCGCCCTCACAGCACAATATAAAGATCTGGGATTTGGGGCAAATGCAATTGTAAAAGTAGCTCACTATTTAGCAAAAAAAGTACTTTATGAAGAAGATATTGATGGGGTTTTCCAAGATGTAGAAGGGTTGTTAAATACTTTTCAAACTGATGGAGATATAGGTGGTTAGCTTATGGTTGAGAAAGTTAAAGTGTTCATCATGAATTCTTGGCTATTGTTGCCAATAACTTTTGATTTATTTCTGTTTAGAAAAAAAGAATCCATGAGCTCTCCTGTTGGAGGGCTTTTTTTAACATAAATACTTGAATTATGAAAATAGGACAAAAAGGATTACAACTAATAAAAGATTTTGAAGGTTGGTATAGCACTCCCTATAGGGATCCCATAGGTATTGCGACTATTGGCTACGGATTTACCTATTACTTACCTAACCGTCGAAAAGTGAAGATGGATGATCCACCATTAACCAGGATAGAAGGAGAAGCTATGCTTTTAGAAATTCTCTCCAATTATGAGAATGACGTTAAACGATTGTTAATGAAAAAATTAAATCAAAATCAATTCGATGCATTAGTGTCTTTTACTTACAATCTTGGCGCAACTAATTTAGCAAGATCAACATTGCTAAAGAAGATTAATACCAATCCTGAAGACACTCGTATTGTTGAAGAATTTCTAAAATGGAATAAGGCTGGAGGTAAGATTTTACCTGGTCTTATTCGCAGAAGACAGGCAGAATCAGATTTATATTTTAGTTAGTGTATATGGAATTGGTAGAATTATTAGAGCGGTTTGGAGCTCCGTTGATTACTGGAATCTGCGGTTATCTCGTTGGGCGTCCAAAACAAAAAGCAGAGGTGGAAGCCACCAATGTTGAAAATGCAGGTAAAGTCATAGATAAATGGGCCAGTTATGCAGATCATCTGGAGAAAAACATTGAACAGTTGCGTGCTGCAATTGAAGAATTGAATGAAGCACTGGAGCTAGTTAATGATGAAAAAGCTTTTTGTGCAAAGACATTAACGAATTTACAGATCGAATACGACGACCTCAAAAAGCTTTATAACGAGTTACAGATTGAATTAAGGAGGATGAAAAATGAAAAAAATATTAAAATTGATCGTCATCATGTTACTGGTGAGTAGCTGCGGTCTCTTAAGGAAAAAATCGAAGGCAGTAGAATCACAAAAGTATGAAGCTGGCACAACAATGCAGGGAGATTTCCGGTATGATCACCAAGCTCAAATAAAAAGGAATGTGAATGTACAATCATTTGCTAAGTTAGATGGTGAGTCTAAAACAGAATTTGAAGGAGAAGATATTACGCTGGAAAAAAATGGAAACGTTCGAATGGGTAAAGGAAAAGTCATTATTCATGAAATCGAGCGATCCAATACAATGCAATTAGTAAATCGGACAGAAGATATAAATTACTCTGAAAAAAAACAAGCATCCCATTTGGCAAAACAAAGAGTTGCTTTTAAAAAAGTTTCGTCAAAGCAGGTAAGTAAGCCGGAATACCACTTTTTTATCTGGTTTTTCGCAGCCTTAATTATTCTGATATTTCTTTGGTTCCGCTGGCTAAAGAAAAAGATTAAATAATTATGCTTCATAAAATAAAAAGACCACTTACAGTTTGATAAGATGGTCTTTTATTATTTCTTGAAGGCGGTTTCTGTATGGGCAGTGTAAATGGTTTTTCTGATTAAATTCCTGGTTTATTTTTAGAAATAAATGCATATTATACTTTATCTATGAGCCGTGCTGTTATAATCAATTTCTGATTAGGTAATTTCACATAACGATATTACTTATTTAGTTACTATTAAATCGGCTATGAATGAGATAATAATTTGCGATCTGTTTGATTTCTTTTTTAAAATCACTGTAGAGATCGTATTGATTACATGCGCAGATAATAGATTTTTGTAAAGTATCGTTGCTGATATTTAAATAAGGTAAAGTTTCCTTATAAATGGAGCTTTTAACCTTGGTTTTTAATAATACTAATTTTTCAGGTTGAAAGATTCTTAATACAACCGATATGGCTTTATAGCGATGTTGGATATCTTTATAGTTGATATATTCACCTCTGATCTGCACAGGATTGATACCCACAAAAGCACAGTAGCAGTCAAGTACCGCATGAATTTTGGACAAATCAGGTTCATACATCTTATTGATCGTTTTTAGAACTTCCGGATGATTTTCTGTCAAAAAGTTCATAATAAAAGAATGATATAATGTGTTCATGTTTTTAATTGTTAATCGTTTTATAATTCAGTTAGCGGAATACAAAGCTGTCATAATCGGACACTTGATGATGATCTGGACTGGAATTGTGATCCATGATTCCGGATGAGCAGATTATTAGGTCGTGTGGCTAATGCTAGTGGTGCTGATTTTATTTTCATAATCTTATTTTTGACTTATATATTGCTATAATATTTAAATGGAATTTCAAATGTTAAACAAAGTTAAACATTAAAGTTAAACTTGCAAGATTTTTTGCAATTAATTATAGGCTGTTATAACACTAATATTGAAAATTATAAACTTTTTTGTTTACAATTAATATATTGAAATAGAGTGTTTTATGTGTTTTTTGTTGCAAATTATTTGTTAAGGTTAACTAGATTGTGTAACTTAGTCTCAGCTTGTTATGTTATTGTGTAACAATTGTTAAATACTATGAAAATCATGGAATTATACCTAAGTAATAATTTTGAGGTATTACGATTGGAAATGAAGGTGACCAATCGTGAATTTGCAGCTATTTTAGGTGTAAGAGAGCAAGTCTATTCACGTATTAAAAAAGGCGAATATCCAATTGGTCTTACGATGAAGACGCGCATAGAAAATGCCTTTCCGAAGGTCAATTATGATTGGTTGGTGCATAATAGTGGAGAACGTGAGAAGCGTGAATTTGCTGTTCAGTCAGGTTCTGTTTCTATGATGCATGTGGGCAACGGTAAATCCATCGGTTATTTTTCGGATGAAGTGAAATTCATGGATGAAAATAAAAATAATATCTTTTTTGAAGTTTCCCCTGGTCGCTATTTGATGCAAACCAAATTAGTGACGGAGAAGGCAAAAGCGGGTTATTTATCAGGTTTTTCCGATTCTGAATATATGGATGATTTACCTGCACATTTTATTACGGTCAATGAGTTCCACCGTGGTATATATCGTTCTTTTGAAGTCAGTGGCGACAGTATGACAGATGGAACGGATGCAAGTGTTTTGGATGGCGATATCGTTACTGGACGTTTGATAAAAAGAGAATTGTGGCAATCTAAATTTCATACCCATAAATATCGCTATTGGGTTATTGTCCACCGCTACGAAGGTGTCATTATCAAAGAAATTATCGATCATGATGTTGAGAAAGGAATACTTACCTTACATTCTCTAAATACCGATAAGGATAGATATCCAGATTTTACGATTATTCTCGATGATGTCGATCAGATATTCAATGTCGTGGATATCAGTCGGTCGCTATAGTCTGCTCAAATAAAAGCTGATGCTCGCACAGTTTATTTTATGATGGGAGAAATCTCTTATTATAACCTGTCGATTAAAGCCAGCTTATTATTAATAAAGTCTGCGTTTTGATTAAATTTTAGAAATTGAAATATTTGGTTCTAACACATACTTAGTCAAAATGATCTGAAGGACAGTTACATAAAGAGGAGCGAGGACTAGCGAAAATTGCTATTATGTCCTTTTCAAGTACCTTCATGTTGGGTAAAACTGTTTGCTGTCTGAACTTTTTTGAAAAGCAATTTGTTGTGTGATTTTGCAATCATATTTCAAGGAATTTCTTCAACTGTAAAATTTCAATCTCGATTAGCAATTGTAATAAGGCTCTGGTGTTAGCACTTCAATGCCCAAAAGCTCTTGTAAAGGTTGCACATAGGCATCCAATGCATTTTGTTCGCCGTAATAAATTGCCACTAAATCATCAGATTTTAATCGAACAAAAAATTCGACATAACCACCACCTTTTGCAGGTAACACATTTTGTACAATAATTTGACTTATATCAGTACGATTAAACTGAATAGCATATTGATCTCCCGTAAAACCAAATGTGTGATCATTTGCTAGCCACACGGCATTGTGATATTGGGCATTTTCATTCAATAATTGTGGTACGGCGATAACATGAGCATTATTTTTATAATCGGGCTGAAAATCTAACCAGGTTTCAAACGATAGAATTTTTGTCGTTTCTGGGTTTAATTCAATTGTGTCACGTGCAATTACTTCCGAATAATCCCTATAATTATTAATCGATAATGATGTTCCGCCGTCATCATATTGACTATCTACATCATAAGTATAACAGATCGACAAACCTATGCCATCTAAATCAAATGTTAGGTATTTTTGATCGTCCCGTTCGTATCCCGCATTTTCGATGTCAGTAGGAATTTCTTCCAGCCAAAGTTTACGCAATTCGTAATAACTTTTATCGCTATTCGAGTCAGCATATAATGTTGTAAAATAAGATTGAACAGCAATATTTTGACGATCGTTTTCATCGTAATAAAACTCCAGATTATTTATAACTAAAGAACCTATTCGAACAGGATAATCGATTTTAAAGTAGCTCGTTTCAAACTCTGATTCGTACAAATGACCAATATTCAGTTTTAAGAATTCTTCGTATGATGTATCCCAAGAAACAAATAGAGGGGGAGTTGTTTGTACTTCAAGGCCATCAATATAGTCGCTGTGTCGGTCTGTAAGTATTTGATAATTTGTTTCCTTTTTATCAATCCAAATACGATGTTTCTGTTCCTTTTTGCTATTTATGATTTTAAAGAATAATGCATTGTCAAAGCCAAAACGTTCAGATAGTTGTGGATAGATTTTAGAAAAACCATTTTGCAGAATGGGAATGTAGTGTTGTCTGTAGTCGAACAAAAATAGGTATGGATCCTCACCTAAAATTTCGACGTAAGCATATTTTAATATAGATAAATTAACACGCTCTTCATTGGTATGATCTTCATAAAAAAGATGATCATCTTGGATATGGATATTTCCCGGTTGTGTTTCTTTCGGATAAGAATTGTTCTTTTTGAATAGATTGAGCATACGTGTCTGTTTTATATTTGACTGTAATTGAAAAGATTCTCTATATCAAAGATAAGTAGTTTTCTCTTTTGAAGCATTAGCTGAAAATGGGGGTTTTTGACTGCCGGATCAATTCTATATGAAAATATCCAATCGGAAATTTCAGATCTCAATTGGCCAAATTTAAAAAATCACCATTCTCGTTTTAAGCTGCCAATCCAAATAAAAATACATTGTATCCATTTGGGCGTCACACATTTTGTAATACAGAAATATAAGTCGCTATTTTTTAGAGAGAGCCACGTCGTAAGATGTGGTTTTTTTTGTATTTTTATTTAGGCCAATGATATGTGGATCTTATCTCTTTTTTTAATCATAAGTTGGATGTTTTTTAGAAAAAGAGAATGCATTTATTTTATTCAATTTCATGTATTTTAAGTTGTCTTTCTGTTCATGGTTAGTACATTAAAAATGTTCTTATCCTACTATTGATGATGTAAAAAAAGAAAAAGTAATCTCATTTCTTAAACTGGTTTAATTACTTTCATTTCTGTAAGATATAATTTTGACCAATAAAATTCTTAAAAAAATGAATCAGAAGTATTTTCAATTATTTGTTCGCATCACTGTGGCGATTGCTTTTTTATCGGCTGTAGCAGACCGGTTTGGCATTTGGGGAAATCCAGGAAGTAAGAATGTCTCCTGGGGAGATTGGGGACATTTTGTAGATTACTCCAATACACTTAATTTCTTTGTATCTCCTGCAATCGGAGAGGTTTTAGCGATTATAGCCACGGGTTTAGAAATTGTTTTTTCCTTGCTAATGCTTATTGGATACAAAACAAAAATGATCAGTTTTGCATCTGGTCTTTTATTAACAATTTTTGCTGTATCCATGACAATATCTGTGGGAATTAAACCTACTTTTGATTATTCCGTATGGATAAGTGCCTCCGCATGTTTCCTTTTGGGAACTTTAAATGGATATTCATATAGTTTAGATGCATACTTGATTAATAAATCTTTTAAAACGAAATGTTTGGATTGATTAACTCCTAATTTTAACAGCATTTAGCATTGCTAATTAATTTCTTCAGCATATCATAGCAAGAACTACGAATATAAATACTGGAGTGAAAATCACAGAACGTCCCGTCGTTGTGAAATGAATGGATTTTAGAGGGTTTATATAAAGCGCCGTCAAGTGCTATTTTTTCGGGATGTATTAAAGTAATTAACTTTATTACGTACTTTTATAAGGAATTGGTTTTGGTTATTTATGGTGTTTTGAGCATCTATTATTGTAAAAATAATCATTTTTGAACTTCCGCTAATTTCATATTAAAAAAGACAGATTGCAATAATCGATTAAGTATTAGTAATAAGATAAGGAATTATGTGTTTTCTAATTTTTCTTGTAGTTCCCTTCTAAAAGTGATTCCAACGGGAAGGTTCATATTATTGATCTGCACCAGACCATGCTCATATTTGCTGACCTTATTGATAGAAGCAATATACGATTTATGGATGCGGACAAATTTAGAGGCAGGCAATTGTTTTAAAATCTGTTGCGTGGTGATGGCGGTGAGGTACGTCTGTGCCGGAGTGACAATTTTTACATAGTTACCAAAACTTTGTATAAAATCAATTTGTGAAAGCTTAATCTCAATAAGCCGACCATTCATACGGATACTGATTGTTTTAGGTTCATCTTCTGAAGGAATAACACTATTGTTGTAGGATAGAAAACGTTGTAAAGCTTTAAAAAAGCGAGGAAAAGATATAGGTTTCAATAGATAGTCGACCACCCCATAATTATAACTTTCTAAAGCATATTCCGAATATGCTGTTGTCAGTATTATTTTTGGAGGATTATCCAGCATTTTCAAAAACTCCATCCCAGTAATTTCTGGCATATCAATATCCAGAAAGATAAGATCAACCCTATTATTTCTCATATATTCCAGCGCTTCAAATGCATTGTAGCATTGGGCTACCAACTCCAGATCAGCGCTTCTTTCAATATAATTGACCAATACATAATGTGCAGCTGGTTCGTCGTCAACCACAATGCAGCGATTTTTATCCATTGCTAAAGATTTATGACCAAGGAGACCTCAAACTCTTCCTTATTTGCATTCGTATTCAATTGATAGCGATTAGGGTATAATAACTTCAAGCGTGCTACCGTATTTTCTAAACCTATTTTTGCTGAAAATACATTCCTTTTTTTTATGGGGACTGAATTTTGTACATGCAAATATAAGGTCCCTTTTTCAATTTTTATTGAGATCGCTACGTAACAATCTTCTATACTACAGGTACCATGTTTAAAAGCATTCTCAATAAATGTGATCAGCAGCATCGGTGCAATTTGGTTGTTGATTCCCACTTCTGGTTGATAATCAAAATCAATTTTTGTACGATAACCTAAACGTTCGCGTTCCAATTCGATATAACTTGATATAAAATCAATCTCATCGTCCATTGAGACAAATTCCCTGTCGCTGCTTTCCATTTGATAACGTAGTAATTGTGATACTTTGATAATCAGTTCGGAGGTACGTTCCGGAAATTTAAGACTGATCCCATAGATTGTATTTAAAGTATTAAACAAAAAGTGAGGATTCAGCTGCTTTTTTAAATTAGACAATTGTGTTTGATTGGAAAGTAATTCTCTTCTTGTTTTTAATCGCTGGAAACGATAAAATTCGATAAATTGGATACTTCCTAAAATACATACTAGCGATCCCAGCAATACCCCAACTTGATAATGGAAAGTTTTCTGAGCGAGGTTTTTGTACAGAAAGCAATTCTTATAAATTACATTTTCCGTGATTTCCTTTAGAATAAAAGCAAAAACCAGGAGTATTGCGGTCGAAGACAACGCATAAAGTATGGCTTTATTTTTTTTAATTAGAATTGGCAGCAGAAAAAAACGGTTCACCTGTGCGTGTATGTATAAGATCAGAAAATAGACCAACCCCATTAAAAAGCCTTTCCAGCTCAAGATCAAAATCCAATCATTCAAAGTAAAGAGGATAAACGAGAAAATCAATAATGCGATTTCCTGTATGATCTTATTCTCCAGAATCTTTCTCATAATCCCTTGTTTTTGTTAAAAATCTGTTACAAAGTAAAAGTATTAAGTTTATAACCACCGAAAAATAAATGACGAATTAAATTGGTCACTTTTAAACGCTATAGATCATTTTAAACTAATACTGCATCGTACTTGGGGCTTATCTTCGTTTCCATAAAATGATATATAACCTATGCTGAAATTGAATTTAGTGTTGTCATTGGCTGTATCACTTGCGACCTCAACCTCATTTGCACAGAAGCTTACTATCCGAGATGCTGTAGACCAAGGTCTTGCAAATTATGGAATGATCAAGGCAAAGACGTATTATGTCCAATCCTCACTACAGACCAACGAACAAGTAAAACGCGACTTCTGGCCTAATTTGACCGTCGTAGCGCAACAAGATTATGGAACCATTAATGGACAAAATGGTCCATTATACGGATTTGGGGGGCTGGGAGTAGCTTCCTCAGGAGCAGCCCTTCCAGAACAGAATTGGAATGCTGCCTTTGGAGCCCTATATCTGGCAAACATCAATTGGGATATCTACACTTTTGGTCGTAAAAAGGAGCGTATTGAATTGAGTAAGGCCGACAGTAAACGACTAGAAATTGATCTCCAACAAGAACAATTTCAACATAAGATCAGGATTGCAGCCGCTTACTTAAATCTTCTGGCGAGTCAGCGTCTCCAAAAAAATCAACAGAAAAATCTAGATCGCGCATTAGTCTTTTTTAATATTGCGGCCACTAAAGCCAAGAATGGGATTTTGCCCGGTGTCGATTCAACCTTGGCTTCGGCTGAGGTCTCTCGTGCAAAAATCAGCTTGAATCAAGCTGGAGAAAATGTGAAAGAACAAAATAATAAATTAACGGTATTGATGGGAATCAATGCAACAGACCTTCAGATTGACACGGGGTTAGTGACAAGAACACCAGCTCAGCCGCTTGCAGTAGATGTATCTCTGGTAGGCAATAATCCTATACTTCAATATTACAGAAGTCGAATTGAAGTTGGTGAGCAACAGCTAAAGTTATCAAGCAAAGAATACTTACCAAGTCTGTCTGCCTTTGGTGTATTCCAGGCACGCGGTTCTGGATTCAAAAGTGAATACGCGACAGATCTCCAGGCCTTCACAAGCAACTATTGGAATGGTATTCGTCCCAATAGGCAAAATTATCTTTTGGGGTTAGGGATCAATTGGAATATTACATCTATTGCACGAGTGAATAAAAAAATCAGTGCGCAGCGCTACACCAACGATGCTTTACGTGAGGAATATCAAACCACGGAAGCGCAATTTTTTGCACAGCTGGATGCTGCTGAGGTTAAGATGCGATTAGCACAGCAAAGCGACGCTGAAGCACCTAAACAGGTATCAGCAGCTTTACAAGCTTATAATCAAAAGATGACCATGTACAAAAATGGACTGGCTACGCTTGTTGATATCACCCAAACTTTATATACACTGAATCGAGCCGAGACAGACCGCGAAATCGTCCATATTAACCTCTGGCAATCATTATTACTGAAAGCCGCCTCCGCTGGAGATTTCGATATTTTTAACAAAGAACTATAAATAACAAAGCATGAATTTAATACGTTTTGCCTTACGTAAGCCAATATCCATCCTTGTGCTGGTTATGGGTCTTATTGTGTTTGGAATAGGTGCAGTACGCACGATTAAGGTTGATATTTTACCCAAAATGAACCTTCCTGTTATTTATATTGCGCACCCTTTTGGAGGCTATTCTCCAGATCAGATGGAGTCTTATTTTGCTAAAAACTACGTTAATATTTTACTTTTTGCCAATGGGGTAAAGTCGATTGAGACCAAAAATATTCAAGGTTTGACTTTAATGAAGATCTCTTATTACGAAGATACCAACATGGCACAAGCAGCGGCGGAATTGAGCGCACTCGCTAACCGGATACAGGCTTCATTTCCTCCGGGTTCACAACCGCCTTTTATTATTCGGTTTGATGCATCTTCACTTCCTGTAGGCCAATTGGTACTTAGTAGTGATAAGCGCTCGAATAATGAATTACAGGATCTAGCCAATGTTTATGTACGGGCTTCATTCACCTCCATACCGGGTTTAATTTCCCCACCACCATTTGGGGGTAGTCCGCGGACAATAGAGGTCAATGTTGATCCTGAATTGATGCGTAGCCACAACATGACCCCTGATCAGGTCGTAGAAGCGTTAAAGCTTAATAACCAGACTGCACCAGCGGGAAATGTCCGTATAAAGGATAAAAATTACATTACGTCAACTAATAATACCATTCGTAATGTCAAAGATTTTGAGAAAATTCCCCTTTTTAAAGGCGGTGTCCAAAATCTTTATCTGGGTGATATCGCTAGCGTGAAGGATGGAGCCGATGTTACTGCAGGCTATGCGCTTGTCAATGGAAAACGATCGGTCTATGTCAGTATTGCCAAGGCTGGTGATGCTTCGACTTGGGAAGTTGTACAAAATTTGAAGGCTGCACTTCCAAAAATTCAGAATACCTTGCCCGAAGATGTTAAATTATCCTATGAGTTTGACCAATCGGTATATGTTATCAACTCTGTTAAAAGTCTAATCACTGAAGGAGCAATCGGCGCTATTCTTACCGGGTTAATGGTTTTACTATTTTTAGGTGACCGAAGGGCTGCCTTGATCGTTATCTTAACAATTCCAATTTCTGTTATAGCGGGAGTACTCTTCCTAAAACTATTTGGACAGACCATCAACCTCATGTCACTGAGTGGATTGGCGCTGGCAATTGGTATTCTGGTTGACGAAAGTACTGTAACGATAGAGAATATCCATCAACATTTGGACATGGGAAAACCTAAAGCATTGGCGATCTGGGATGCCTGTAAGGAAATAGCCCTTCCGAAGCTTTTGATCTTATTGTGTATTCTCGCTGTATTCGCTCCGGCATTTACAATGACAGGTATCCCAGGATCTTTATTCTTACCACTGGCTTTGTCCATTGGATTTTCAATGATCACCTCCTTCTTATTGTCACAGACTTTTGTACCCATTATGGCTAACTGGCTTATGAAAGATCATCATAAAGCAGGAGCACATAAGATTAATCCTAAAGGATTGAGTGCAGATGAAGTGCAATTTGCGGAAACAGGCCTTTCAGTGGAATCTGAGCAAGATACGCTAAATCAAAAGCGAATTCTAGTCGAACGCGAAGATTTTAATAACGATGGTAAAATCAGTCTGTTCGAACGATTCAGAAATCGGTTTATGAACATGATTGATCAACTGTTTAAACAAAAGAAAATCATCACCATCGTATATCTAGGTGGAGCCATTAGCTTGGTGGTGATTTTACTCTCCGTCATTGGACAGGATGTGTTTCCAAAGGTGAATTCGAGCCAGTTTCAAATGCGCCTACGGGCCGTCGAAGGTACCCGTATTGAACGTACGGAAGAAAAAGCGAAACGTGCATTAGCAGAACTTGAAAAACTGGTAGGTAAAGAACATATTAGCATATCATCTGTTTATATCGGTCAACATCCAGGACAATTTTCTGTATCACCGATCTATTTGTTTATGGCAGGGCCTCATGAAGCTGTTTTCCAAATAGCTCTTCAAGATTACCATCACGATATGGATAGCTTCCGCGATGAGTATCGGAATCGACTCAAAACTGCTCTTCCAGATGTACAGGTTTCTTTTGAGCCGATCGAACTCACGGACAAAGTGTTAAGCCAAGGTTCGCCAACACCTGTTGAAGTACGGATTGCAGGTAAAAACAAAAAGAATAATGAAAAATACGCAGGAAAACTAATAGAAGAACTAAAAACCATAGCATACTTCAGAGATATTCAACTGGCACAATCCATTAAATATCCGTCCTATGATATTACAATTGACCGTGTACGCGCTGCTCAACTTGGTATTGACCTTGCAGAGGTATCGCGCTCACTAATTGCCGCGACTTCATCCTCTCGTTACACGGAAAAGAATACCTGGATTGATGAAAAAGCTGGATTATCTTATAACGTGCAAGTTCAGGTCCCAATAGACAAAATGAAAGATGAAAAAGAGATTGGCGAAATTCCATTGCTAAAAAATTCTTCACGACCTATTCTGAGCGATATTGCAACTATTACGCCATCATTTACCTATGGTGAGAACGATAACTTAGGCGCTATGCCGTACATTTCTGTGACTGCCAATATTGATCATACCGATCTAAAAACAGCCTCTAAAGATGTACAGCGCAGTATTGTCGCTTTAGGCGAATTGCCACGTGGGCTTTCTGTCGAGCAGATTGGATTGGGCAAAGTATTGGGCGAAACAATGGATAGTTTACAGGCAGGCCTAGCAATTGCGATTATAGTCATATTTCTGATGCTTTCGGCAAACTTTCAATCCTTTAAAGTTTCAATGGTCGTCCTAACAACAGTTCCAGCCGTGGTACTTGGATCTCTATTGATGCTTTTACTGACGGGCTCAACACTTAACCTACAGTCATATATGGGAATTATCATGTCTGTAGGGGTGTCCATCGCCAATGCAGTACTTTTGATCACCAACGCAGAACATATACGTAAGCACAATCAAAATGCATTGGCTGCGGCACGAGAGGCGGCTTCACTTCGTCTACGTCCGATTATTATGACCAGTTTGGCTATGATTGTCGGGATGTTACCAATGGCAATTGGTCATGGTGAAGGAGGGGAGCAAGTTTCCCCGCTGGGACGTGCCGTAATCGGGGGATTATTGTTTTCAACTTTCGCCGTACTTGTTATTTTACCTTTAATATTCGCTTGGATACAAGAGAAAAGTAGCACGCAGTCGATCTCTTTGGATCCGGAAGATGAAGAAAGTAAACATTATATAGCAGCATTAAAACCTTTAAAATGAAATCATCATGATTCATTCAAATCGAGGTGAATTAGTTCATTTATACTGAAGAGCTTAAAAACATATCAATAATTTAAACAGATGAAAAGTAATTTCTTAAGAATATTATACGCGATTGGCTTATTCGCCTACTTAACCGGATGTCAGTCTGCTGCTGAGGAAACCGGCAAAAAAGTAACTAAAGAAAGTCCAGCAATAGAAACATTTGTCCTTTCTAAGGAAAAACTAACAAGTAAAATGCAGATACCGGGCGAGATCAGCGGATTTCAGCAGGTCGAAATTTATGCCAAAGTGAGTAGCTATGTGCAGACTTTAAAAGTCGATATCGGTAGTAAGGTACAAGCGGGACAGTTGTTAGCTGTCCTTGAAGCTCCAGAATTAAGTTCACAGTTGTCAACTGCAAAATCGAGGTTAAAGTCGCAAGAAGCCATTTATACGGCTACCAAAAGCACTTACGATAGATTGTTTGAAACCAGTAAAGTTGAAGGTACCGTAGCTCGATTGGATCTGGAAGTCGCAGAGGCGAAAAAGAATGCCGATTATGCCCAGTTTCAGGCGGCAAAATCGGCCTATGCTGAGGTGCAGAATCTGCTGAACTATCTTGAAATACGCGCTCCATTTGATGGTGTTATTGCAACAAGGAATGTTAATCAAGGTGCATATGTAGGACCGGCAGGTAGAGGTTCGGAAATGCCGATCATGACAATCCAGCAACAAAGCAAGCTGCGTTTAGCTGTTTCTGTACCTGAACAGTATGCGGGCTTCCTGGTTGCAGAACAGCCGTTGCAGTTCACCGTAAAATCCTTGCCAGGACAATATTTTACAGGCAAGATTGCACGTAAGTCAGGAGCACTGGATAGCAAATTGAGATCAGAAAGGATTGAAATTGACATTAACAATACCAACAACAAACTTCTTCCCGGTATGGTTGCCGAGGTGGAGTTACCGTTAACCTCTCAGGATAGTACTTTTGTTGTACCCAAAGCAGCCATTTACACTTCAGGTGAAGGTAGTTTTGTAATAACAGTTATAGCCAATAAAACAAGCCGTGTTCCCGTACAAAAAGGACGCAGTATTGAGGAGCAGGTAGAAATATTTGGGAATCTTAATCCAGCAATGTTACTCCTCAGTAAAGCAGATGAAGAGATCGCAGATGGCACTCCCGTCAAATAAAAAGAAAGGCCATAATGATTATCATTATGGCCTTTCTTTTTATTTCAAGTAAACCAATAATTTCATCTTAATTCCATAAATTTTAAGTCTGTTGTAGGAGATTTGATTCTAATTTCGAATCATATTATAATTTATCTATGGTTTGCATTACTTTGGCAGAATGATTGAAAATCTTAAGCTTAATGACACTATTCCGATTTGATAAATTTTTGAATATCACACTTTCACTGTCGTCAACATTTAAAGCGTATTTATTATCTTTTTCCATGCTAATTTCCGTATCATGAGTTCTTAAATGAATCGTACTATCAGATTTAATTATCACCTCAAACGAAAAAGACTTCGCGTCCTCAGTTGAAATTTTTAGTGACGAATACGCTGGAATAATTGTATTTATATATAATGCATGGCGGTCTTTTTTACCGAGGTTGCTTATTTGACAAGATTGTGTAATTAATAAGGTTAATACGATTAGTAGTTGCTTCATGAAATGAAGATAAATTAAAATATAATACTAAATTGTGACAATTAGTTTCATGACATAATCATGGCAATTAGAATACTGCAGATCAAAATTATTATTCGTAAAAAGCACCATATCATATAAAACCAAGGAATTCACAATGAAGGTTAAGTTAAAAACAGATCTATACGCAACCACAATTTATTATCTTTAGTAATGTGTTTTCAAACTTTAAGTGGCTTAATATGTCACAAAACTAGTTAAGGTCTGTGACAGCGCTATGTCAAGAGGGTTAAGGCATCATGGTGTTGTATATAACGATATGCAGTTGGCCAAAGGTATGCGTAAAAGTATGGCACCCTTTGGTGTGACTTTAGTTCTTGCAATACGGTGATTTTTAATGGAAGTTTTTAACGTCCTCTACCTCTTTTTTTATTCTTTCATTAATATCAATTTTGGCATTCATGAAAGAAAAAATTGTTGTTCCGTATTCTCTAGTATATTTGTTCGTGATCGAATCTGCAATACGAGCATTTTCAAAATATGGAGAAGTTTCTGTCCATTCATTTTCTTTCTCCCAAGCATTTTTGATACGGATTAAATGATAGTATTTTATTTCAAAATCAAACCAGTTGATGTAATCTGCATTGAATGTTACAGCACGGATTCCTTTCTTTGAATAATAATTGATAGCTCCGGCTTGCCCGTAATTATCACATAATATCAACGTATTTTTTGGGTTTGGAATAGTCATGTAAACACTATCCACTTTTTTGGCAAGTTCTTTCCAACCTAACATGTCTGCGAAATCTTGTGGTAATTGATGCTCTTTTCCATCTTCCCAAGTTAACATTCCAAATTTTCTGTATTTATCGGGATGATTGACAATGTACTCCGGACTTTTATTAGGAAATGCAACACGGTAAATCGGAATGAAACATACAACCACCAAAAGGATAAATAATGGTTTTAAGATTTTACCAATTTTATTTTCTAATAAAGTTGAAATATATACTGAACCGAAAGCAAAATAAATTGGGTAAACTCCAATCGCATAATAATCTTTAGCTTTTAAAAACAAAAAAATTGAGATTATTATGAAGAATGCCCAAAAGAATAGACGATATTTTTTGAATTTCTGCTGCTTTAGCAACGCAAAAAGTCCAAAAAAAACAACGATCAAAGTTCCTGGGAAAAATAGAAATTGAGAGCGGATGAAACTCCAACGATCCACATTTACAAGCTGTGTCTCTGAAAGTTCATGAAGATGATGGACAACAGGGAAATGATTATTGAATTGCCAAATTATATTTGGAGAAATTATAATGAAAGCTAATCCAATTCCAAAATAAAGGTTTTTATTGCGAAAGATTTTTCTTTCAGCTGTTAATAGTAAAGAGGGAATAATTCCTAAAATAAGGAAAATGATATTGTATTTATTTAAAAATCCAATCGCAAATGTAAATGCAATGAGATATATCCATTTAGTCTGATTACTGTTTAAATATTTTATAATGAAATAAAACAGTGAAGTCCAACACAGGACATCTAGTGAGTTTGGTTGAAATAAGGTATTTAATCTGAATAATACTGAAAATGTCACACAGCTTGCCCCTAAGATAAGCGCAAAAAGATTCCCTTTTAATTCTTCAATTGTTTTCCAGACCAAGAGAATTGTCAACGCCCCGAAAAGTGTAGGGAAGAATTTAATCCAAAAAACAGTATTTCCAAGGAATTTAATAATATAAGAAATCCAGGATGTAATTGGTGGAACAGAAAAATATCCAAGGGCCAAATGGTTTGCCTGATCTATATGCAAAAATTCATCTCTTTGCAATTCATATTCAGGACCAATCAATGAATATTGAATAAGAAATTTGACTAAAATAAAGCATATTAGGATAATATTTTTTTCATATTGTTTCTTTCCCATCTGTCAATCGAATGTATAAAATTGTTTTTTCTATTCAGAAACGAAATTTGCAAGTGAACTCATCATAAAACCGGATATTGTAATTTTTTTCACCCTAAGATACTACTTTAAAAGTATAGGGACTAACCTAAAAACCTTAAGATATTGATTTTATTTATTAATAAGCATTTATAAATATAATTTTTAATGTACTAATGTCTATTCACTAATAGACACCATTTTTTACATTCCATGCTAAGAAAATATAGTTTTCAACCTATCTTTTAGTAAAGTCCCAAGCCTTTCTCTAAACCATATAGTCATTCTAGACCAGATGTCATAGCTGGAGAGTTGGAATTAATAAAGAGGAGATTGGGTGAACAAACTTGAGTAATCTTTTCGTAAATTGGTCTTGCGTAAATAATTTATTAATTTTATAAGTGTCAACGGCTTTTAAATAAGATTAAAAGCCTGGAGTTGCCGTCCTTTAAATTAAAAATATCGATGATGAAGATTTCCTATTTATCTATTCAAGTTTCTACAGAAACAATTTATTATGAGTTTAAGATTGGCCATATAATTCCTAACTAAATGAAGACAACAATTTTGATTGCTTTACTTTTGGTATGTAAGTTTTCATTTGCACAATCAAAAAATCAAAGATTTGTACTTGTCAAACCCGATATGACTAAAATTGACTGGTTACAATCTCACAAATCTTATTCCTCATTATATGCCTACCTTGTTTGTCATTACGATACTATTGGACCTCAAAAAATTTTGGGAGAAAAATGTGATTTTTCGCAACAATTTAAAAATCGAATAAGTTATAGTCAAAAAGAATGTCCAGTTGGCGTTAGCTCTTATCAGTTAGCGATTCCGTTTACAGAAGTTTCAGAAATAAAAAAATTGTTTGCATTGCTTTTTAAATCAGAAGATTTTGTTTGGAGTGCCGATAGCCTATCGTATACATCACAAAGCGGTGCTGGAGGAACGTTTGAATATAAAAAAGTGAAAAATAAGATAGTCAGTAATATCTTGTTCACAGATTAGTACTGGAGAAAACCTTAAAAATACAATAAATTGGATTTAAATGTTTGTTGCTCATATCAGCTGTTCATCATAAGGTATTTATGGATATAGTTCTAAACTCCATTGAATGAATTTTTTTGGAGTGGTTAAATACAATGAAATCAATTTTCCGAAATTAAAACTCGTTTTAATTTCGGAAAGTTGATTTCATTATTGCCTACATATAGCTACTAGTATATACCCAATTGTGTTCGGTAAAAAAGTATGTGTTTGAAATATGGCTTCCATTTAAGTATACGCCGATTGTACCGCCACTTTCTCCTCCTTGAGCAGGTGAGAATGATAACGAGATTCCACCCATTGGATTGAATCCTCCTTGTATCGTTTGCTCTTCGTCTTGAACGAGCTCGAATTTTGTTAAATTTTCAATTGATTTCATAATTTTTAAAATTTTCTCTTAAACTACTCATAAGTCGATCAATAAATAAGACCTAATTGATATTTGTAGGAAGATTACTTATTTCTGTGGCGATGTAATCAATTTATGTTTGAATAAATCTCTATTTTAATTGGGCATACTAACTGCCTGATGCAAAATCCCTCTTTGCAATCATTTTTTGATTATTTTGGAAAAACCATACTGAGGCTTCTAAAATCTATCCATTCCGCATATTTTTTATGAATGTTACATATCGCTATTACGGTTAATTTATTTTCATTTGTAGTGAGGTTTTTTTTATAAGTCACAAAATAGCTTACATTATGCTGACTATCATTCCATCGTATCAGTTCTTCAATTATATGTCGCGTTTCTTGCTCTCCGTTTTCATCTAAAAATATAGGACGTTCTTTTGTATTTTCATTTTTTTGATAAAACAGGTGCTTGCCGAAAATCTTATTAAATTCACCTATTAATAATTCACAATTATTGTTGTTTTCTAATTCTAATTCATAAGTAAAAGCAGTGTTGTCTTCTTTCAAATAGTATATGATTAAACTTTTTATTTTACCAATATCCTGATCATTGAATTTAAAATTTTGTTGAGGAGAAAATGAAAATTCTTCATAATCTAAATTTAAGTTATATGCTGAATTATTATTATCATTCTTATTTAGGCCAAATGGAATCAATGTTTTATCCAAACTTGAATTTAAGTTAATCTCGTTGATTTTAATAGTATCTTTTTTTTCAGTTGCAATTTTTTCAATTTTATTATCCATTTTTTTTGTTTCATGCCCATTACAAGAAGTCAAAAAATGAGCAATTGTAAAAAGTAATAAAAGTTTTTTCATATTATTGTTAGTTCGTCGCTTATATAATTACAGTCAATAGATAAAATGACTGTTGCTGATTCTTTAGTGTTTGTTTAAAATTTTATAGTTTCATTTATACACATATAATTTATGTTATTTTTAATTATAAATCTACATCAAAAGGTCAAAATCGAATAAACTATTTACAATTCGCTGTGGTATATTTACAATTCATCAAAAAGGCAATCGAGTAGCACATAACTCACAAAGCCATTCGCTCAGGAATGGCTTTGTAAAAGTTTATTAACCTGCTTTAAGGCTTCTGGTAATTTTCTGCCAAACTCATCTTTGTTTGTGAGTTTTTATAACGGTATGCTAAGTTGATCAGCACTATTGACCGGTGTAGTTTAATAATTCAACATATGGATTTCCACCTATATTCAGTAGTTTGCAAAATGCCGGCTCGGTTTTTATTCCCTGTTTTTTTAATTTGATTATTTCCATTTTAAAACTTTCATCTCTATTCTGTAGGATTTCGTACTCTTTAATCATATGTAAATATCCATTTTGTTTTTCTGTGTCAATATCTGTTGCGTATATTTCTATTCGAGTTTCGTCTATGATAAAGCTAGAGGTTAGTACTTTACTATCAGATATACGTAATTGAAATTGACCATATTTGGAAAAATTTTGTAGCAATAATTGATACAAATTTTTCAAATTAATAGTTTGTAAAATAATATCCGCATCACTTTCGTCTAGATCGATATTTATTGGAATTGTTCCAACTAAAATTGGTTTGTATTCGTTGAGAATTTCGAAAAGATGATATTCGGTTATTATTTTATGTATTTTCCTTTGTTTGGTATTTCCAAGTTTAAGGTAATCTATATTTCTGAAGTCAATTTTCATTTGATTATAAAGCTATTAAAGTTAAAAGCTTGCAGGGACTGTATTTAGTTTAGCAGTATTTTTCATAAAAAACTCCCGTATCTTTGATAGCCTTATCCATCTCGACCTTACTGTGTTATTTTTTCAAATATTTCATTTAATGCATCTTCCATAACCTTGGCTGTGTTCATACCGCTTTGATTGGTAATAATAAATGTACTTAAATCGTATTTTGGAATAATGTAGATATAACATTGGGAGCGAGGCACGCCACCGTGATGCACATAGTATGTACCTAATTTTTTATCATCAGTGGCAATATTCCAAAAATATCCAATGCTGAACTCAGGATCAACCTTGAAAATTGATTCATGTGATTTGGCAACGATCTTATTATTTTTTAATTGAAATTTCATATACTTAACCATATCAGGTATTGTCGATTTCATATTACCGGATGCTCCCCAAGGTAATTGTGGCATTGCTGAGGTGATCATGCTATTATCACTGTGGTAACCTACTGCAAGTTTTATAGCTTCTTGATCAGAAAGGCTGATTTTTGTTTTCTGCATTGCGATACTTTTAGCAAGGTAATCTGTTAATAATTTTTCATATTTAGTTTTATATACTTTTTCTAATATAAAAGCGATAATTTCGCTGCCTGCACTAGAGTAGGCATATTTGTAACCTGGAACTGTATCAATCTTGACTTTATGGAGATCTCTAAGGAAATCTTTTTGCCTATAGTTACGATGAAGTTCATTGATTTTAGCAGGAGTATCATGGTTGGTGAAATCCTGAAGTATTATATTTGCTTCTAGTGGAATCATGTTTGGAAAACCGCTTGTGTGCGAAAGCAGGTGTTTTACAAGAATGGGGTGACTTTTATATTTTAGATTTGGATAGCCTTCCGGTAAATATTTTTGGATTTCATCTTCAATATTCAATTTATTTTCACAGACAGCCTTCGCGGCAAGTGTTCCTGCAAAAGTTTTACTTAGAGAACCAATTTCATATAATGTTTCATTATTAGGGCAGTTATTTTTTCCTTTCTCTAATTCTCCATAGTGACCAATATATTCTTTTCCTTGATAAACGATCGCGATTGACGTAGAATGAATTAAAGGTTTTTTAAGCATTTTGTTTGCTACGGTATCAATTAAAAGATTAATCTTGATTTTTTCTCCTTCTGAGGGTTGAGCCAAGCAAAAAACAGATGATAGCAAGAAAATAAAAAGTACAATATTTCTCATTATTTATAATTGATTATATTTTTCTAAATTGATTTGAATATCCAATATTTGTCAAAGTTAATAATCTAAATCACTTTTACCAGTTAGTAATATATCACGATATTCATTGAAATTTGTCGCAAAATTGGAACACATATAATCTTTGTTTATTGAGAAGTTCAGTATTTATTGCCAAAAATCGTTTATTTGATGCAAATAAGTATTATATCTTCCACTTAATAAATTAGACATCACCTTAATTTTTGGGGGTCAAAAAGTCCTCATAATTTAATCTATCCATTTCCTTTATTTAGCAGGTTTTTAATATGTCAGGCTAAGCGTCATAGATGAGGGACAATTTACAGCCTACAAACGAATCAAAAATTGCTTAAGTACCAGAGGATGACTTGGTGGATGAAAGGCTGATGCAAGTTAATATCAAACTATAGGCATTGCTATTATGAGTGTAATGAGCATGAGAAATATAGGAGTAAGGGGTTAGGAAAATTTCAATTGAAAAATTGGTATCAAAATTTTTGATTTAGTTATTGACTATTGCAAAATGAGAAATGAATTTCAAATTATATCATATTAAATACATACAAAGCCATTCAAATAAAAATCATAACTATGGGCTTTCCTAATTCTTTCCCAAATTGATATTTAGCTTTAGGTTATTATAAAAGATGAAGATTGGAAATTAGATGACATGATTAGAGAGCCATCATAATATTTAACATTTTAAAACTTGAAGTATATGACTAATTGGAATGTAATAAACGGACTAGGAGGAAAATTTTCTGCACAGGATATCAGAAAAAATATTTTGTCTTACATTATACGAAATTATCCTGCAAGCCAGGTTGAATTTATCGAAAAAGAGTATAACAATTATAAAGTAGATATTAGAGGAGGAGCGAATCTTATTTTCGATTTAAAAGGACAATTTGTAAAGGCATTTAATTAGGGAACGCTATCATTAGCATTTGCCTAATACAGAATTAGTTCTGTCAGTATCTCTTTTTACTGGATAGAACTTTAAAGAGGCTCTAGAAGATAAAGCTCTGTAGAAGAACTGCCATATCGAATATTTACATTCGATATGGCAGTTTCACTTATTATTGTTTTTTAGCAATTATAACAAAGTATATTTCCATTATTTTCTTAATAGCGTTGTTACTAAGCCGACCAACTTTTCTCGTAGATTGATCTCACATTGTTTTTCAATAATTGCCTTGATACAATTCACCTATTTTAAATAAGTTGGGATTCATACTTTAACGAATCTGAAAGGATTATTTCCGAATTCTTTAAATTATCTATAAAGACTTAATTAAGTGTATGAAAAGAAGTGGGCATAATACCCACTTGTGTTCAAGAGTTAAAAGCCAAATTAATGGTATTTTCCATCTGTTCCAAGGGAAGATCCTTTTGGATGATATTTGCCATCTGCTCCAATGAAACTTCCTTCTGGGTGATATTGTCCATCAGTTCCTAAGAAAGAACCTTCTGGGTGATATTGTCCATCCGTTCCAAGAAAAAAACCTTCTGGGTGATATTGTCCATCCGTTCCAAGAAAGAATCCCTCTGGGTGATATTGTCCATCAGTTCCGAGAAAAGATCCTTTTGGATGATACTTTCCATCAGTTCCAAGGAAAGATCCTTCTGGGTGATATTGTCCATCAGTTCCGAGAAAAGATCCTGCCGGATGATATTTACCATCAGTTCCAAGAAAAGATCCTTCTGAGTGATATGTTCCGTCTACTCCTAAAAAAATTTCCATATTACTTTTTATATGCTACCTAAATATTTAAAAAATTTATTGAAAGATAATTTACTATGTTGTTGTTTTTTTAATTACACTGAAATTATTCAGTGACTTTTCCATACAGTAAAGTGTATACCTAAGATACCAAACAAATATCTTGTTCCCAAATTGATTTGGTTCTATTTTCAATGAGCGGTATTTTTCTTTTTCTAATTTTTTTTTGAAATGAGTTATAGTCCAGCTATAGTACGAAGTCGATCAACAGCGGACCTTGTCAAATAGCGCCTTACGACTGGCTAATTTGACAAATTTCTTACTGAGATAACATAATAGTATATTATTTACGCTATTGTTTTTTAATTACCAAATCGATAACTCAATGACAATAACACTTTTCTGTTATCTGGAAAATCTGAATAAAATACTTTTAGATCTCCATATTCACTTACCAGTTGTGGGTTAGCATTTCTGATTAAGCCATTTGCGGTCAGCTTAATCATGCCTCGTTCTCCGAACATTTTCTTTTCTGCGGCCAAATCCAGACCATACCTTTTGTCAGTTCTTGAAGGTCCTGTTGTAACTCCCGATCGATAGTAAGCTGCTATTTCGGCACGCAATCCATATTTAAATTGCAGTGTATGACGGCTATTGGCTGTCCAGCTGGATCCTTTTGAATCTAGGTTGATCGTTCCGATTTCTCCAGAATAGTTGTTGTAAAATGCATTGACATAATGACTTGCTGTCCACCAAGGACGTAATGTCTGATTGTACATGATACTTGCGCTATAATTCAGATAACGTCCAATATTCTCGGGTCTCGATAAATTTTCTCCAACTTGATCACCTTGACGAACAATCCAGTTGATGATGTCACGTCCATAGGAAACGCCTAATGTGGTGAATAATTTATTTTTATACCCATGACCTATTTCAGTGATGTAACTCTTCTCCGGTTTTAAATCTGGATTCCCTTCATTGTAACTATAAGCATCTTCATAGATCCGAAAGATATTGATGTCGTGATCGCCCGGTCGTTCAATACGGCTGCTGAATGATGTTCTTAATGTGTTTTTGTCATTCAGGTGGTATAACAATGACCCACTCGGAAACAGATCGAAATAGCGCTGATCATTTTTCTTATTCAAGGTGACTTGATTGGCATCTATAAATGTATATTCACCACGGAGGCCAGCTTGATATTCGATCTTCTTGAATTTACCAGAGTAGATGGCATATAGGGCTTCAATGTGTTGTGTATATTGAAAACGGTTTGAAGTGGCATGATCGCGTATCCATGAACCCTTATCCAGTAGGGTATTGACCACATCGTTATTGATAAAAAAGTACGTGCCTTTCCAGCCAAGTTCAATTTTACTCGAATCAGTTAGTGGTTTACTATAATCTAATCTTCCGGAATATGTCGTATTACTCAAATCCTGTACATTGGTCCGTCCGATAGCGGTTTTTTGATCCGTTAGTAAATTGAATTGTTCGGTCTCAAAGCGATTATTATAGTCATTACCGTGAGGAGCGAAGTCAAAATTAAATTTTAAAAAGTGATCTTCACCCTCGTATTTGTTGACATAATTAATATTAAATGTCCAATTCTTGAAAGACTCATCAAAATGATTATTGCTAACTGCGCGTTCAGTTTGTATGTTTTCCGGATAATTCCAGCTATCCATCTCGATGGATGCGTATGGCTTATAATTACCCCTCATCCAGTGCACACTTCCATCAAGGATTCCGCCATCGGAAAATTCATATTTTGCGCCTGCCCGAACGCTATGAAAAGCGGCGTCATCGAGTTTTTTGTTTTCTTGTTGCCGTTGAAAGGAAGTTAAGTTTCCTTGATCAAAAAAGCTTCTTTCGGTCAGATTGTGACTATTGCTGCGGTCATAACTCTTATTGCCCTGAACGTACATATCGAGACCATTGACCTTATAATGCAGTCCTCCTCCAAAACCACCATAAAACGCTCGCCCTTGTCCAGCTCGGACAAAAGCATTCCCACCAAAGCCTACCTTTGTATTTCGCGTGGTCACGATATTAATAATCCCTGCTGTTCCCGAAGCATCTTCACGAGCCGAAGGATTGCTGATCAACTCCAATTTTGAAACTTCAGATGCCTGAAGTCCACGCAAGATACTCGCGAGCTGTTCTCCAGATACATACATATCGCGGCCATTGATACGCACATTAGCACCGGCACGGCCTTGAATTGAAAAATTCCCTTTTCCGTCAGAGACAAGACCAGGGGTCTTTTCGAGGAGCTCGAGGACATTATTTCCTTCAGCCAATACACTTCCTTCGACATCAACAACCATCTTGTCGGCGTACTGCCGTACACTGGCTTGCTTTCCGATCACCTGGACGGTTTCCATCCTATGTTCGGACGGTTGTAAAAAAGCGGGTACTATTGTCTGATCTGTTCCCGACAGTTTGTACTTTTTACTGTTCATCGTCGTGTAGCCAACGGAACTGTAACGAATCACATAATCGCCATCCTTGGTCGCATGCAATTGAAATGATCCATCCTTTGCCGCATCTGCCTGCATGATTAATGCCGAATCGGGTAAACGTAAAAGACTTGCTGTAGCTCCTTTAATTGAATGTCCATCTTTGTCAAATATTTTTCCAGACACCTTCGTCTGTGCTACGAGTCCCATAGAAGAACTTGAAAGCAGAATCGTTAATAATGTAGATCTCTTCATAAATAGTATCTCTTGTTCTTTCTAAAGAAAGAACCCTCTTAAGCATAAATTAAATAGTGATGATTAGGAAGCCTATGTGTTTGTGGTTTTTGGCCGAAAACGTATCGACGTTTTTCTAATCGTTGCATCTGCTTCCGTATTTTGAACATGCATAGCGTCATGGGCAACTGTTCCTTTTAAAGGTTTATTACGCCCTTTTTTCTTTCCCCATTTCCGGTTGTACCAGATTATAAAACCTGTAATGGGTAAGGAGCCAGCGATGAAGGTCAGAATAAATGCTAACACTTTCGTGGGAAACCCCCAGATGGAACCAACATGGATATCATAATTGAGTCTTCTAAATTTTTCACCTGCATGGAGTTCATAAAAATCCTTATTAAATAGCGAAATATTGTTCGGTAAAAATGTGCCCGTATACTGGTCGAATGAATAATAGCGATTGTTGTACTGCCTATCCATATCATTTCTAATGTATACTGAAATCGTGGCATCTTTTTTTAAGTTATCCGGATAGGTGATTGTCAAATAATGTGGATCTTTATATTGCGTAAGTACAGTTCGGATTTCTCGATCAAAAGCTTTTGGAAAGTGCGCCAATTGATCAATCTTCGTTGAATCTGAATGAACAGATGTCCGTTCGGCTAAAGGCTTTCCCCAGTTTGTAGACCAATATAGTGCTCTATTGAACCATTCTAGACCATAATACATACCGGTTACAGCCAGTAATAGAACCAAAAGGAAAGAATAAAAACCAACTACATTATGGAGATCCAAGTTGACTCTTTTCCAGCCGGCCTTCCACTTGATCCGGAAGCTTTTCTCACGTGTGGATTTTGTCCATTTTTTTGGATACCACCACACCAATCCGGTGATTAACGTCAGACTGAATATCAGCGTCGCATAATTGACAATTGGACGTCCAATATCTCTCGGAAGCCAGAGAAATCGGTGTCCACTGAGTGTCCAAGCAAAAAAGCTATTTAATTTTTTTCTTAACTGTGCTTCTTCCGAATTATCTTCCATTTGCATGCCTAAGTATTTACCTGTGTAAGGGTGTAATAAGTGCACCTGTGGTTGTGTTTTTTTAGTATCGTCTTTGTCTTTTACATGAATGGTAAAGGAAACGGGGTGATCCCTTGTATAAGTAATATCTCGTACAACAGTATTTGGATAGAGTGAGTCCGCAAGACTAAAAATGCGCGATGGAGCAATCAACGATTGGCTGGAAGCAAGGATATATTGTCTTTCTTTTTTCGGAATGGCAAGATCTGTGATTTCATGATTGAAAACCCAGAGGCAAGCCATTAAGCAGATGACAAAGACAATAATCCCGGAAATTAATCCCAGCCAAAGGTGTAGCCAATTATTAACCAATCGAAATATCGATGTGTTTTTCCTTTTTCTTACAGCCATCCTCAATTTATTTTACAGCAAAGCTCATCGAACTCGTTCGGCTGTACTCTTCAAAACCTGTCCTGTTACTTTTTCTCTTTTAGAGACTTCAGCATAATATTTGCCTTTCCATTCGGGAGTAAATTTTGACTCGACCTTGCTCATCTGTTTCCAGCCATTTAATCCAGCCACTCGGTGCAATGATTTAAACCGCGGTATTGGATGCAGGCTTGCCTTTTTGGAATAAAGTCAGAGTGACTTCTTTTTTATTTTTAAATGCAGTTTGTTCAGCGAAGACAAATAACTCATTATTAAGGTGCGTTGCTGTATTGCCAATGGTGGAATTTCCGACTTGAATGGTTGCTATTGCATTGATCTGATATTGTGTTTTGGCGCCTTCCTTCCTTTCAATATCTCTTTTTAGAGAAACATGATAAACGCCGTCTTGGTCAGGAATGAATGACGTCAAAAGGTGATCATCCTGTGCGGTAGTGGTTAAAGACGAGGTGCTGCCATCCGGTTTAATCAGTGTCAATGTAATTTCCATACCTGCTTTGTACCACCACCATTTGGAGATGACTTCATGTTCATCAGGTTCGCCATAGACTATTTTTATAGCGTGGGATTTTCCTTGAATGCCCTTTAGTGAGGTTTCAATAAATACCGCATGTGCCGAAGCCGATAGAACGATAAAAAAGGAGAGGAGTGTGAATATTAATTTTTTCATATAGTTTAACTTTCGGGTTTTTGAATAGAGAAATACCGAGCAGGAATGTGATACCTCCTCGGTATTTCTTAAAAGTTGTTTAATTTTATTTGAGTTTATTCAGATGATAAACTTGCGTAATTCCCGGGTCGATCTCGGCGCCACGTTTTACGGAATTATTAGCCGGATCGTATTCATATACAAACCATTTCGATTCGTCTGTTTTGAATACATCGTACAGTTTACCATTCTCCATAAAATTCATTGTTGTTTTTGATTCACCGCCACCAACTAGAATTCTTAGATCCGCAATAACTTTTTTGTTTGAAGGATCTATGACATATGGACTGATATAAACTTTACCGTTTCCTAATTTTTGTACCTGTGCAGTGCTATTTTTGAATACGTTATAATCTTTTAAATCGAAGAAATAAGTTGGATCGAAGGTCGTTTCGCCCGATTTAATACGTAAAAGAGCATAGGTAGCCGCATTGGTTTTTTTAGTTACGATATACAGGTCGTTATTATCGTCTGTGAAAGATAGTGTTTGTACCTCCCAGTGTCCAGCGGTAAAGCCACCGCGTCCATCTTTTATAATTTTACCATTGGCCAAACTTGGGTAATCGCAAACATACATATATGCTGTATCGATGATATCCTGACGTGTCTCATTACTTCTATATTTGTGACCAACAAATAATTTGTCACCTCTTTGCGTGAAGCTTGTCGGTACGATATAGGGGTTATGATCTTTTCCTTCTGGAGTTTTAGGATTAAATTTGATCATTGGTATTTCCACACCAACTGTCTTATTGATGGTCATGTTGTTGACATTCATAAAGTAGATGGGTTGTTCCAGTACATTTTTCTCTTTATTCGTAACACCGGCCGTTTTAGTGACGACCATTTCATCTTTTGTACTGATATCTTTTAAAACTTTTCCTAAATAAAAATTTCCAGGGAAGGCATAGTTATTGGTCTCTTTCCAGGATTTGCTATTTAGGATTTCAAATTGACTAAATCGTGTACCATCATTGGATATATAGTATTTCCCTTCATAGGCATAGGCGTAAATAGCATAAAAAGATGCGGGAAGGTGAGACGTAATATCGATTCCTTGATTGTTGTTGGGAGTCAATAGCGTATCTTTCATCAAATTGTCTGCAGTGAGCAGGTAGGAAGAACCCGATGCGGTTGTCACCCATACACTATATAAGCTATTTGAAGTCTGTGTTGGCTTTTCAGGGCTGGTGATGTCAGGAGACTTCTTACAAGAAGAAAATAATACTGTCGCAGCGAATATTGCGATGGCGAATTTGTTGATTTTCATAAAAAATATGTATTTATTGTTTTTACATGATTGATAATCTCAGCTTGACATAAAATGCACGTCCAGGCTTTTGTAGGCGAAAATTGTCGTATGCTCTTTCATCTGTCAGGTTTCTGGCTTCAAAGGATACGTTGTATTTATTACGATCCCAAGTATAGCTAAGTACAGCGGAATGGATATTTTGAGACGGAATATGATCTTTGGATTCAAGAGAACCGAGGTATGCTTCTGTAAGGTAAAACCAGTGGGAATATTGATGTAAATAGGATAATTGTATTCTGCTTCCTTTTTGAAACCAGTTATTCTGGATAAGGCTTACATCTACGTTTCCATAGATCCATGGACGATTGGCAAGTTGGTGGCCATAATTTAAGCTGACCTGTTGATTACCGGAATCATCTGTGTATTTTGCATTGTCGATGGCTTTATCGTAAGAGCCATTTAGCGTAATAGCAAAAAGATCCTTAAATCCATATTTCACTTCAGCTTCGAAGCCATAGAGCTTGACACCATCAACGTTGTAATATTGAAAATAATCGTTTCCATTCTGTGTAACGGCGCGGGTGTTAATATAATGATCTGCTAATCTGTAGAAACCCGTTACATCTACATTGATAAAATGATCCTGGTTGATGAAAGTATTGTAGTAAAATCCGGTGTTGATATTATCGCTGCGTTCAGGTTTTAAATCCCAATTGGACGTAATATTTTGGCCATCGCCAAAAAGGCCCGTCATGGATGGTAAGTTGTATGCTCTTTCATACGACAGCTTCCATCCACCATCTTTTGTGATTCTATACCTTGAGGCAATACTCATGCTATAATAACTGCCTTGTTTTTTTTGATGAATGATGTCTCCACTTAGCAACTCGTTATTTCCATCAAATTTTCGTTCATCAATATCTTTGGATGCATCTAATCGATAATATTTTATCGCTAAAACATTTGATAATCGTTTATCAAACCATTGGTTTTGCCATGATAAACCTAAAATATGTCTTCCCAAATAGGATGGTAATCCAGATCGGTCGTAGTTCCCGATTCTATCATATTCTTTTTGGTTGTTGTTGTTAAAGTTGTAGTTGAAGTTTAAACTTTGATTGCGGGCTTCATCAAAATCGTAGTTTAAATTGACCCGCGCTAAGTAATTGGACAAATTATACTTTACATCTTTCTGCGGGTTAGGCGTTGTACCGATTTGATTTGATATCCAACCTCCAGACCAGTCGTAATTGTATAATGCGGTATCTCTTACATATCGAGTGTCGTAACTATAACTTGTGAAAACGTCGGCGTAAAGACGGTTTACAACGAAATTGCTTTTTTTGTAACTCAGGGTTGGCATCAAATAGTTACTTTCAGACCATGATCCGCCATACACCTTGTTAATGGAAGCTCCTAGTTGGTTCTCTTTATGATTTTGGGAGTAGGTCAGACCTGCATAAAATTGATCAGCCCAAGATACATCCCTGAAACCAGCTTCTAACTGTCCCATAGCAGAAGTGTAAGCATCGTTAAATCGCTTGACTTTGGGCACGGGAACAAACTTATTATCGACAGTCTTTTCTAAAATAACATTATACTTTTCCGCTGTGTACATAGTATAATCATTGTCAGAATGATTGTAAAATGCATTCATTCGGAGTGATAGTTTGCTTTTCGGATTGGTAAATGTACCCACTACTGCGGCTTGATGCGTATTGAAGGAGCCAAGCGAATAACTGAGGTCCAAATAAGGTCTTGCGCGACGTTTGGTAATGATATTGACGGCACCACCTAAGGCATCAGAACCTAAAAATGCAGGTACTACACCCTTATAAACTTCAACACGGTCTATAAGATTGACGGGGATATTATTTAAAGACATTGATGTACCAAAGTTCTCCATGGGAACACCGTCGATGTAAATTTTTGCATCTAATCCATTGATCCGAAATATAAAATTGGATCCCAATCCACCATCTTCACGTATCGTTACTCCAGTGGCTCTTTTCAAAACTTGGGTTAAATTTGCGGCTTCATTGGCATGCTTGTTCATATTAATGACGCTCACATTGAATCCTGAACGCTTTATCGATGCTACTTGATGCTCATTTTCAGTTTTTCCACGTGCGGATATAGTCACTTCATCGATATAATTGTGATCTTCTTTAAGCTGAAAATCCTGTATTAATTTATTGTCTAGGCTTCTTTCTTGAGGTCTATATCCAACTGCGGTCACGCGTATTATGGCTTCATTAGATACTGTTTTCTGTAATTTATAATATCCGTCTACATCTGACGAGGTACCCATGGGTTGATCTTTAAGAAGTATGGTGGCTCCTACAATCGGTTTTCCAAAGTTATCTTTGACAAAACCTGAAATAGCATTCTTTTTGGAGGTTTGTGCCTGAGTAAATACAGTAAAAATGAATAACAGTACAAAAGTAGATGTTGACTTCAACATTTTATTTAGATTAAGTATATATAAGAGGGTTGCCTATACTTATCAATTACCGAATGTTGATATTGGTTATTTTTTTAAAAAATATACAAGTGGTTGATTATGAGGTTTATTTTTTTTAATAAGGAATGTGTTATTACTTCAAATAATTCATACGGACGGTAAAGTTCGTCGTATTTGGAAGTTTAATTCCTTTCGAAATTTCTTTTGTCTGCAGGTTATATTTCCAAACGCGATGTTCGTCATTTGAATCATCTATGGCTATATATACGAATTTTTTGTCAGTCCAGACATTTTCTTTCTGCGTACCTTTATCCAAAGGAAGGTCGATTTTTTCAATGGAACCGGATTTTAAATCCACTAATCGATATTCAAACTGATAGACAGCATGAAAATTAGAGAAATCTGTATACAGTTTCTTTTGCTCATTACGGATAATAGCCTTTCCATTGCCAACGTACCATATCCCGTAAGCGTGATTTCCGATTATCTTCGAAATATTGATCATATAGTCTTGATCTACTAGCTGCTTCCCTTTATTTTTTCTGAAGATAGCTGTTGGTAAATTGGGGTTATTACCTAGGGCTATACCCGGGTTAGTCATAAAATAGTAATCACCCTGTTCGTCTTTAAAACTATAGGATTGTATGATATTGAAGCCTCCAGGATAAGTTGAACGGGTTTCTTTCTGAATATTTACAAGTTTAAAGCTGTCGTATTTTATGGTTGCGTAATAGGTTGTATCGGAGGTTGTATGTCCGTATTTTCCAATAGCTTTAAAAAAGGAGTAGGCTAACCAAAGATCTTCATTTTCAACATCGACAAGACCGAGGTGTAGCGACTTGTATTCTTCTGTCGCAAAAGGTAAGACAATTGTATCTTCTTTTATGATTTTCATAGCGGCAACATCGATCTGATAGACGTGGGCTTGAGATTTTTTCTCCGCAAGATCTTCTCTACAAACTGCAATTAGATTATTATTATCTTTCCATGTTATGGTTTCAAAATCACTGTTCTTTAATGGTAGGCTGTCTATAATAATCAAGGATGAACCCTGCAATTGATATTTAGTAAAAACACTTGTTCTACTTGATAATCGATAAAAGAAGCCGTTTTTATAAATATATTCTCGCTCTTGTATACGGGCGGTAGAAAGTGGGATTTGAAGAGTTGGGCTATCAGTATCATCTAAATTTTCAGAAAACAAAAAGCTTGTTGGACTTTCATCTTTGTTGAACAGGCAAAAGACAAAATTGGGATCTATATTTTTTTCAGGAGTTTGTTTACAAGAAAAAATGAAAGTTACAAGGAAAAACAACACTAATAATCGCTTCATGCTTGTGTATTAAATGCTTTGAAATTGTTCTCTGATTTTAATTTGCATATTTGATGGTAAAAAAGCCAGATCACTTTTTTGAAACGCCACGATTTTACCAAAATCTGGAGAATCAGATACAAAATATTCTCTTCCAGCTTTAAATACTAACATATTATGATTACTGTCTAATAGTTCGAAATCTCTTTTAGGTTTTAAGATAAAGTCTCCCGAAAAAGTCAGTGTTCTATTGACGAGATTAATATTAGCGGTACTATTCTTACTTAACTGCACATCATAATGGTCTTCGATAAAGAATTTACTATTTTCAACAGATGTATTTGTAAAAGTATGATTATCCAAAGAAGGGTTGGTAAGATAAAAAATAGAACAACCTAGCGCAAAAACGACCGCTGCTGCTGCTGCAATTTTTCCCCACTTCATTTTCCTGTTTAAAGTAGCATCAGTAATGATTTTATCCCATATCGCAGATCCAACTTCTTCATTTGCATGATTGCTTTCCAAGATGCTATCCCAGGAATCATTATTCAACCATTTTTCGACTAAATGCTTGTCCGCCTCTGAACATTGCCCAGAAGCATATTTTTTTAGTATTTCTTGGTTGATTTCCATTTTTTGATAATCCGAATACATTCAAAAGTACAAAAAAGAAATTAATAGAAATCGAGCAATGTTGATATTGCAATATTTTTTAAGTCTGATCTTAATAACAGCTAATGCCTTACTGATGTGATATTCGACCGCCCGTTCTGAAATTAATAAGTTATTTGCTATTTCTTTATTGGTCAATCCTTCGTCGCGACTCAGTTTATAAACATTTTTGCATTGCGTTGGCAATGAGTCCACCGCATTATCTAAATGATTTTTAAGTTCTTTGTAATACAGATTATTATCCTCGTACAATTCACTTTTACTGTTTGAAATCAAGTCATGATGCCGCTCCTTATTTCCTTTATTTCTTAGAAATTCCAGCGATTTTAATTTTACTGAACGCAATAGATAGCGTTCGGCATCTTGCAATTGAAGATGCTGCCTTCTTTCCCACAGTGATTTAAAAACCTCTTGAACGATCTCCTTGGCATCATCCTCGTCTCCAAGGCTTTTGAGTGCAAATGAATACATCCTCTTCCAATACAATTGGAACAACTCTTCAAATCGTCTTTTGTTAATCTCTATTTTATGTACTGAGGTATTCAAAGCGTTCAAATATACGTTCTATTTAGACTTATTACAAATAGAAGTCTATGCTTTGTTGAAGTAATTTTGCATTATGGCTTTGATTATTATCAAACGTTCTGAATTATAGTGATTAATTCTATTCCCTCAGACAAGAGTAGAACAATGCATTTAACATTATGTTGGTTATGAAAGTAGGATAGTAGTTGTTTACATTTGACTTCACCCAAAAAGTAAAGACATCGGAAATTAAAATTAATAACCGTTCAGAGGTCATCTTCTTTTTGAAAAAATAAAAAGGTGAGCAGTTGAACTATAAAATAAATACCATCATTGTTCAGCAATCAGCTGATTATATGGCAGTCATAGTAATCATGCCGTTTGATGACTTTATCAAGACCGATCATGCGACTTTAGTCAATGATAACGGTAAACGGAGAGTATCTTAAACTGTTAATTCTTATAAGTAAATAAAGTTTGAATTCATATGTTTAGTGAAGACAAGATGTTGAGATGTGGCTTTTATGTTATATAAAAACAATATGAAATTATCATAGTAAAAGTGATAAAATATATGTAAATTGTTATATAATAGATTATTTGATCCTAACGTTTTTAATAATGAAGTTAAAATTTGTAATCCTTATTTTATTTATAAATGCTTTATCATCAGTATATTGTCGAGATTTTTCAGCATGTAGAAAAGATTTTGAATCTGCGCTTGATACATCATTTAATAAGATGAACTTCTGAAACCACATCACGGGAAACAGCAGAAATAACAAATTGAAAGTTTGTCCAAACCAGTCTGAAATGACAGTTCACAGACATGCAACTAATTCAATAATGTAACTATGATTACAGTAGAATCGGTTTCAAAGAGTTTTAACGGAAAGCCTGCCGTTGACCAAATTTCTTTTCAGGCTTATGATCATGAGATTCTAGTGCTTCTAGGAACGAGTGGTTGCGGAAAAACAACAACGCTAAAAATGATCAACCGCCTTATAGAGGCTGATTCGGGAGATATCTTAATTAATGGTCAAAATATCCGTGATCGGAAAATCGAAGAACTACGGATGGGAATAGGTTTTGTTATGCAGCATTCCGGGCTCTTTCCTCATTATACTGTTCAGCAGAATATTGCTATTGTCCCCAAATTATTAAAATGGGATAAAAGAAAGATCCAAAACCGAATCGAAGAGCTTTTATATAAACTTCATCTTTCCGAAGATATGCTTTCACGGTTTCCCGGCGAACTGAGTGGTGGGCAGCAGCAAAGAGTAGGAATTGCCCGAGCACTCATCGCAAATACTCCTGTTTTGCTTATGGATGAACCTTTCGGAGCATTAGATAATATTACAAAAGCCGATATTCATAGCGAATTTAAATCTCTAGAAGAACTTAAGAATAAAACTATTATTCTAGTGACACATGATGTACAGGAAGCATTTGAATTGGGGCATCGGATTTGTCTGATGGATAAAGGGAAAATTATTCAGACTGGAACCCCAAAAGAAATGCTGTATCATTCAAGAAATGATTTTGTAAATGATTTTTTTGCAGAAAACCGTCTTCTATTGGAATATAAAATAGCCACTTTAAAAGATGTTTTAGGCTATATGAAGCCTGAAAATAGATTAGAAGAGTTCGATTTCAAAGAAACGACAAGTGTTTGGAATGCCCTTCAAAAATTAAGCTCAGATTATAAAAATACCGGGCATTATGAAAATCTGATCAAGGGATTTAATGATTATAGAAAATTACAGATCGTATGACGCAGCAAAGTCTCTGGCAGTTTATTATGGAGCAGCATGAAAAACTGCTAACACAGATTATACAGCATCTTGGGTTGACTTTTCTTTCATTGCTTCTGGCTATTGTTATCGGTGTGCCCTTAGGAATATTAATTGCCCGCAAAAAGAAATTATCAACTCCTGTTCTCGGAATGGCAGGAGTTTTACAGACAATTCCAAGTATTGCCTTATTGGGCTTCATGATTCCTATTTTTGGAATCGGTGCAAAACCAGCCATTATTGCCTTACTGATTTACGCGCTTTTGCCCATTATCCGTAATACATATACAGGAATCACAACGGTAAGCCCGATTGTTGCTGAAGCTGCAAAAGCTTTGGGAATGAATAAAAGTCAGCTTCTTTTTAAGGTAGAATTTCCGTTGGCAATGCCTGTAATCATTGCAGGAATAAGAACTGCTGCGGTTATTAATGTCGGAGTCGCGACTCTGGCTTCATTTGTTGCAGCAGGAGGTCTTGGTGAATTTATCTTTGGCGGAATATCGCTTAATAATACCAATATGATCTTATCTGGTGCAATTCCTGCAGCCCTAATGGCGGTTATGCTAGATCAGACAATTGCTGTTCTACAAAAATCCGGATATAGAATCTTTCAAAACTTAAAATATATCATTCCTGCATCACTTATCATGGTGGGAGTGGTCTATGGAGTTACTTCTATTTCCCATCAAAAAATTACAGCCGGTTTTACGCCGGAATTTATGGGAAGACAGGATGGAGATCTTGGTTTGCGTTCTGTTTACGAACTTAATGTAAATCCTGTCGTTGTAAGTGATGCCATTATGTATAAAGCAGCTTATGAAGAAGAACTCGATCTGATTAGTGGATATTCTACTGACGGAAGAATTAAGGCTTTCGATCTATATGTTCTGGAAGATGACAAAAAGATATTTCCGCCTTATTATGCAGCTCCAATTATTAAATCAAAAACATTGGAGAAGTTTCCGAAACTTGAAGAAACACTCAATCTCTTGGCCGGAAAATTTAATGATTCTATTATGACGGATCTGAATTACAAATCCGATTATCTGAATCAAACTCCTGAAAAAATTGCCAAAGATTTTTTAATTAAAAATAAGTTATATAAAAAATCAAACCGTGGAAATGCGGGAACAGTGCGCATTGGCTCGAAGATATTTGGCGAGCAGTATGTTCTTGCCGAAATGTATAAAATGCTGATAGAAGGCTATACGAATTATAGGGTGCAGACCAAAACAGGACTGGGAGGAACCAAGATCTGTTTTGATGCATTGATGAACGATGCAATAGATTTTTATCCTGAATATACGGGAACCGGGTGGTTGGTATTGTTAAAGCCCTCAAATGGAGATCTAAAAAGGGTTACAAAAAGTCCAGAAGAAACCTATCAATACGTCAATTCTGAATTTCAGAAACAGTATGGAATTCAATGGATGAAGCCATTAGGATTTAACAATTCTTACGCATTAATGATGCGCAGAAAACATGCTGTTGAACTCCAGATAAAGAGCATATCCGATCTTAAAAAATATTTTGATAAAGAATAATATGAATAAAACAATTTGAAAGATACATTTTTTTTTCAACTCTATGATCCCAGTAATGATCTGTCTGATCATCACATGGAAAATCCTCAAACAGATAGCGCGCTATTGAATGTTCCTTTTTTTGCTATCTGCCGCAATAAAAAAGAAAAAACTACCTTATTCTATCTTAAAGATAAGTTCAAAATCAGCATCATTGCTTCTTTATGAGACAATGTTTTTAATTTTTTGAAACATTCTCCAGTATTAGTTTGTGAATCGATTTTAAAAGAATGGTATAAAATTTTTAACTGCAAACTCGTAATATCCTCTTCTATCTACTCCTTATACAGATGTCTGTTTTTATTCTTAAATATGTTGTTAATTAATTGATTACTATTGTGTTGTTTTTTTTGTGAGATCATTTTTCCAATTTTCTTTTGCTTAGAAAATAACGTTCAGTTTATGAGAAATTTAATTACTGTACTGATATTTTTATGTAGTATTGTAAGAAAATTACTCGAACGGTTTTAGCGAGTAAATTTAGGCCAACGGTAAACAATTCCAAAAAGAAAACATATTTTTAAATTAATGAATATTCAGAATCAAATATTATTTTTTCTAAGTGCTTTAGGTGTTTTTAATAGTCTTGTTTTGGGCTTTTATTTCTTATTCTTAAAAAGAAACAAAGTTGTATCCGATTTATTTTTAGGGCTTCTATTATTATCTTTAAGTACACGAATCGGGAAATCTATATTTTACAATTTTAATCCACAGTTATCAAAAACGTATTTACAAATAGGTTTGTCGGCTTGTGTTTTAATTGGTCCAATATTGTACTTTTTTGTTAAATCAATATTGCAAAAGCTTAATTATTCTTTTGCAAAATATAGTCTCATTTTTATAGTAATAGCTGTAACTGTTTTTGGATTCCTTTTCCCATACAAGTATAATTCTGAGGTATGGAGAGGAATAATTTATTATGCTATAACTATTCAGTGGTTTATTTTTATTGTATTATCCATTTACGAGGCTAGACAAGTTTTCAGGAAGTTAGTGACCAATCGCCACCAGATTAGCTATGAAGAAACTTGGATCTTATCAATTATTTGTGGTGTTTTTGCAATTTGGCTTTCCTATTCTTTATCTAGATATACGTCGTATATTTCTGGTGCTTTGACTTTTTCCTTTAGCTTTTACATTTCGTTTATGCTGATTTATTATGCAAAAAACAAAACGTTAAATCCTGTCATTAATAAAGAAAAATACATCAACAAAATAGATGAAAAGCTGGTAAAGGAAATTCAAGAAAAAATTAATATACTTTTTGAAACAAGAAAAATCTATACTAACCCTGATCTCACTTTATCAATTTTAGCAAAAGAATTAAATATTAGACCTCAATTACTATCACAATTAATTAATGATAATTTGAATAAAAGTTTTACTCAATTTATTAATGAATATCGAATTGATGAAGCAAAACGATTATTAAAAGAAAGCCCTCAGTTGAAAATAGATGCTGTGGGTTTTGAATCTGGCTTTAATTCGAGCAGTACATTTTATAGTTCATTTAGAAAAATCACAGGAACTACGCCTTCAAATTATCAAAAACATAATTTTTACTCCTAAAATATACATCCGTACTTCATTATGATAAACTTGGACTGATTTGAAACTTAAGCAATATATTTTTGAGGAACATTTTTAAATCATTAAAATCCAAAGTTTATGAGAAAAATATTTTTCGCAATTTTATTTGTAATCCTATCAAATGGATCTTTTGCACAATCAGAACAATCCCTCATTGAAAATTGTATTCAGAACTATATTAATGGTACATCTTATAATAAACCTGAAAGTATTAGTAAGGCTTTTTATGCAGAAGCCAATCTTTTTTTAAGCCACAAAGAAAAACCTTTGTGGATAGTTCCAATTTCAGAATATGTCAACTGGTTCCAAAAAGGGAATAAAGGCAAATATAACGGTCGTATAGGGAAAATCATTTCTATAGAATATTTTAATGATATTGCTTTTGCAAAAGCCGAAATTCTTATTCCTGAAAAAAAACAAGAATTTATGGATATGTTCTTACTAAAAAAGATTGAGGGTGAATGGAAAATAATTAGTAAATCTGCGAGCAGCAAAGCAAGTCATAAATCCGGGAAAAAAATATTATTCATTGTTTCCAATGCACATTATTATGGAAATTCTATAATTTCAACAGGAAATAGCTTTGCCGAAATCGTAAATGCTTATGATACTTTTGTAAATTCTGGTTATACTGTTGATTTTGTAAGTCCAGAAGGTGGTAGTATTCCTTTAGCCTACATCAATACCTCAGACAGTTTGCAAAAACAATATGTATATAATCAAGACTTTATGTATGCCATTAAATATACGTTGAGTCCTAAAGAAATTGATTACACCATGTACAAGGCAGTTCATTATATTGGAGGTGGAAGCGCGATGTACGGTGTTGCTGAAAATGATGCTATACAAGATATTGCAATGCAGGTTTATGAAAATAATAACGGCATTATTTCTTCGGTATGTCACGGAACGGCGGGAATTGTCAACTTGAGGACTAAAAATGGTAAATTTTTAGTGCAAGGGAAAATAATAAGTGGCTATCCAGATTCTTTTGAAAAGCAAGATGGTGAATACTTTAAGCATTTTCCATTTTTAATTCAGAAGACTATAGAAGAAAGGGGTGGAACTTTTAAATTTTCAAAAGGAAATGTGGCTCATATGGAACAGGACGGTCGCATTGTTACTGGGCAAAATTTTCAATCATCGAAAGGTGTTGCTCTTAAAATTATTGAATTGATTGAGAAAAATAATTAGGATAAGATTTTCCATCAGTTAACACAGGTTTAGATTATTGCCACATGAAATATTTAATAAAATTTATTCTAATTCATATTAGTATATCGAGCAATTTGTTAGCACAAACAAATTCAGCTGCAGAAAAGAAAATTGATTCCTTATTTTCTCAATACAATTCAAAAACTGCCGGTGTTGCAGTAGGTATTGTACAAGACGGAAAACTTATTTTCGAAAAAGGCTATGGTACCGCTAATCTCGAATATGATATTCCGATTACTTCAAAAACGATTTTTAATATAGGTTCTGTTTCTAAACAATTTACCACCTTTTCAATTTATTTATTAGAGAAACAAGGTAAAATCTCGTTGGATGATGATATAAGAAAATACATTCCCGAATTGCCGATTTATGAAAAAATAATAACAATTAAGCATTTATGTTCTCATACAAGTGGATTAAAGGATCAATGGTCCTTGTTAACATTAGCAGGTTGGAGAATGGATGATGTCATTACTACCGAACAAGTAATGAAAATAATAACGAAACAAAAAGAACTGAATTTTTTACCCGGAAGTCAATTTAAGTATAGTAACACAGGATTTACATTGCTTACTGAAATTGTAAAAAGAGTTTCGGGAAAAAGTTTCAGTCGGTTTGCGAAAGAAAATATTTTCAATCCACTAGGTATGGAAAATACCTTAATATATGATGATAACGAAAAAATAGTTAAAAATAGAGCTTATTCTTATGGAAGTGCAAACGGATTATACAGTAAAAGAAACCTTAGCAGTTCTTCCGTAGGACCGACAAATGTTTATACAACCGTTGAAGATCTAGTTAAGTGGACTGCTAACTTTGAAAATCCTAAAGTAGGGGATCTTGATTTTATTAATCTTTTCAATGAAAAATCACTGTTAGATAATGGCGAACCTGCTATTTTAGCAGTAAGAGATGGAGAAAATATTTACCATGCCAAAGGTCAGTTTATCCGAAACTACAAAGGTCTTAATGTCTATAATCATACAGGAAGCGATGCTGGTTTTAAATCTTATTTAGGTCGTTTTCAGGAGAATAAATTATCCATCATTCTTTTGAGTAATGATGAAGATTTTGTTTCATATAAAGCAGGAATGGACATCGCAGAATTTTATTTATCGAACAAATTTAAAGAGAGATCGCCGATAATCGCGTCTCAAATTAGAGTTGAAGAAGCCCCGGTATATATTGCCGCAACGAATTTAAAGGGTTTTGAGGGGCAATTTCAGAACTCTGATTTGGCATCACTTTTCACATTGAAAGTCATCAATGGAAAGTTAACAATGTCACATAACAGATTGAGTGATGCTGTGCTAACAGAAGTCGAAAAAGATAAATTTACAGGAGTCATTACTTTTGCCGTGGAAGTCAATTTTCACAGAAACAAAAAAAATGAAATAACGGGATTGAATATTACTAATTTTGGGGCAACCAATGTCAACTTTATTAAGTTGAAATAACTACATAAGACGCAGATTGTAACTTTTAACAAATCAACTTTGAAATGACCTGCTCTAGGGTTACATCATTTTTCTGAAAAACTGATGTCGTAGTTTAAAATTTAGAATCAGTTATTGTGAGATTGATTATAGAGTCAAAATCAACATCGTTCTGAAGTTCTTTTATTTCTGGAAAAACAAAAAGGAGACTAGCTAAGCTGTAAGCCAAGCATCACTATTGTACAGTAACCTACTGACAATATGGTCGCTAAAGTAACCATGAAGTGGGATGGCTTTAGCCGGGGAGACATCGTGATATTGTTAATGAAGGCGGTAACTTGAAAGTTTCTCAATCGATAAACGCTTACAAGTAATTTATTGTTTTAATCATATGGTGAGTCAAGGCAATGTTGTGAGATATGGTTATTTATATTTTTTTAACATCTGGAAAGTTAAATTTTTAATATGTTTGGGGTAATATTATAGACTATCTTCAGTAAAGAAAAATCATTTTTTAAATCAATTTCATCATGAGTCCTGTGTTAACATACTATCGAGATGTCACCATGTTTAATGTAGGTTTTAGTATTATAATTGGTTTAGCAACAGGAATTTTCTTTTCATTAATCATCTTCTCTACTATAGGGGTTTGGGTTGGATTAAAAGCTTATAACTACATTTATTCTAATCAGTATTATATATATTATAATTTAGGTTATTCAAAACGACAGCTCATAGCCAAGATACTTGTGTTGAATACTTTTATCTCTCTTTTATTACTGCTGCTTTATTATTTTGTTATTAAATGAAAAAATTAATTGTTGACAATATTTCTATTCAATTCCCTAAACAATCTGAGCTACTATTAAACGCACATTTTTATTGTGATATGCATGAAATCATAGGAATTTTTGGAAGAAATGGAACAGGAAAGTCTACTTTATTTAGAATGATCTTTGGCATTGAGAAAAAAGGAAGTTTAGATATTAAAATCAACAATACCTTTATTTCAAGAGACCATATTATTCCTAAAAAGCATATAGGTCTCTTGCCACAGCAACATTTTTTGCCCAAGGGCCACTTAGTTAAAAAGATCATTACTTTATTCTTTCCTTCAGATGATGGCCAGAATAAAATTTTTTCTTCAAAAAGAATATCGTTATTAGAGAATAAAAAAATTGGAACACTTTCTGAAGGAGAATTGAAATACCTCGAACTTTTATTGATCGGAAATTTAGATCACTCTTTCTTGATTTTAGATGAGCCCTTTTCCATGATAGAGCCTCTCTACCGGGATGTTATCCATGAATTCTTATTAGAGGTCAAAAAAACAAAAGGCATTATAATTTCAGATCATTATTATCATGATGTTCTAAATCTTACAGATCGAAATTATCTGATAAAGAATCAACAGCTTCTAGTTGTACAAGATATTCCTGATTTAGTAAGAAATCAGTATATAAGTCCATGAAAAAATATATTGATTTCCATAGATCATATAAAAAAACAAAGCAAGCCATTCTGTCAAGAATAGCTTGCTTTGTTTAGTAGCATTCTTACGATTTCCCTTCATTTTTAATTAGAGGTTGCATCCAAACGTGAATAGAATTTATATGTTAGGTTTGACGTTCCTTTTGTTATTTCCAATGGAATTTTGCCATCCATAAAACTATTTCATGATATACCGACTAGGTTAACAACTCCAGTTTAATAATTCTTCTGATGGTTTTTATTTAAATGGCCTTTTTTTGTCTTTTTTAAGTTTAGTAAACTTCTTTCAGCTTTGATGAAAAATATATTGGAAACTTAGTTGTTGATTCGTTCTGCTAAACTTTTGATCCAACCTATAGCAAATTTAGTGGGTTCCATACTTGCTGAGATGGAAATGTTATGTCCGAAGTTGGGGAATATTTTGTAGTCAAAATCTTTTCCTTCAGATTTAAGACTTTCTAACTTTTCAATTGATAATCTTATTGGCACTTGGATATCTTTGTCTCCAAATAGCCAGAGTCCGGGTATTTTTAATCTTTTAAGAGACTTCACAGGGTCAGTATTTACAAACTGAAATTTGTCTGGTGCATTGCTGATATGTTGTCGTACCTCCAGTTCAGAATGTGTATCCCAAAAGTTGCGATTGCCGTTCGTGAAAAATTGAAAGCGAAGTTGTTCCAGTGTGGGTATTACGGACCGCTTAACAATACGATAAAATCAGTTTTTTTACATTTATCTGCAGCTATGGGTATTATCCAGCCTGCTTGACTGCCTCCTAAAAGACCCACTGGGACGTTGTTATCTTGGATAAATTCTTTTAGCGTTTTTAGTGCTTCCTGTACATCTGTCGCAAGAAGATTAAGATTATAGGGGTCAATGTTATTGGTACCGACTTCGGGGCCAGCATATTCGCCTCCTGATTCGCCAACTCCCCGTTTGTCATATGTAAGGACAGAAATGCCATTATTGGCTAAAAATGAGGCTAATTCGATAGACCTCAATTCTTGGCCAGATCCATGAACGATAACTACACCAGCTTTCGGGTCTTTAGCCGCATAAATTGCGCCTGACAATTTTATCTTTTTGCTCGTAAAATTTATCGGATTTATAGTTGTGGATTGAGCATATAGTGTCAGTGATACTAGTAGAAATGAAAAGATCAGACATGCTTTGCTAAAAGCAACAGAATTGGCCGTGTTGATGATTGTCATATTTAGATTTTAAATTTATGCAATGATCACTTAATAAACGGTAACTATCAACATATTTTCGGTTAGTAGCTTGAGATTATTCGGTGAAAGGTGGAATTTCTTAGGTTAACGTAGAATTTTGAAATAATTATGTAAGATTTCGTATGACAAACCTTACATAATTGCTTTCAAGTGCTCTTGGTAATCATGAAAACAAACTATAAGAGCGTAGTTGAGTCCTTAGAGCAAATTGTACGTCGCTAACGAAGGATTGTTGCATTTTTTCTATATTCTTTTAATTCAAAGTCGCTATGACTTCCTTTATCATATAATACGTAAAATCCTGTCGTCATTAACAATTTATTATGGGGAACTCCAATGACTGTGTTTTCTTTTTTTGCATAGTCTACTTGGTTTCCAAATTTGCCATTTAAAAAGCCTAGTGGTATATTTTTAATCATAAGAAACCTTTCTATGGAAGGTAAAAATGTATCAAAATCAATGTTATAATAATCATCAATTTTAATCATTGGATGTTCTTCTTTTTTAGGCGATGGCAGTATGGTATCATACCATTTTAAAGGTCTTTTATTTATGATTACAGGGTCATTATTTAAAAAAATTCTGTATTCCTTATTATGATATTCGCCATCAAGCGGGGGGGAATTAATATAAAATATAGCCTCTATAGAATTCCAGGATACTACAATATCCTTAGAATAGGTAATGACCGTATAAGCATCGTTATTATATGATAATTTTCCTTTATACTTATTAGCCTCTTTTTCAGTTTTAAATATTCCAATACCTTTAAAAGATGAAATAAATACAAAAATAAAAACAGCTATCACTATAAATACAATTCCCCTTATAAAAGTATTATTTACATTAGTTATATAGAATTTATAAAGTAATCCACAACTGATTAAAATAATAATGAATGAGTAACTAGCACTTAAATAGTTTGGTTTCATATAATTTAATCTTTACCAATTCGTCCTTATTATTTATACGAGGGCGATATCTTTTTCTAATGTAATAAAAAACAATCAAAGCCCATAAATTCACTATCCCATCCCTTTATTCACCAAGTTTTTTCAACTTGACATAAGTTAGGGATGATTTATAATTGTTAGTTAGATCTCGTATTTTATCGGAGAAGGCACAATTGCAGATGCCGTGCTGGATATGATTTTGCATACTTCACACCCTATTGAATTTAAAGGGAATGTCTAAGAAAAAAAAGGTAATATTGTCAAGTTACTGATAAAAATCATTAGATAACCAAAATCAGGGAAGTGAAGTATCATAAGAATGGGGGCAATATTATCGGAATATACATCTATTTTTCCTCCTTCATAAATACTAAATTCTTCAGCTTAAAAGGTTAGACCGACACATATAAAAATATAGAATTGTGAAAAAATATAGAATTGTGAAAAAATATAGAATTGTGAAAAAATATTGTTTATTTATCATCGCATTACTTGCGGTAACTTATTCCAACGGGCAAGGTAGAAAGACAGAACTTTTAGATAGATTAAAATCCAGTTTGGAACAGAATAACTATGGCATTCAAACGACTTTTTATTATCCGACAGAAATCTCAATAAATGATTATCCAGTATTTCGAGGGCTTGAATTCTTCGGAAATACCATTCCGAATTTTATTGACATAGCGATTGACAAAAATGGAGAGCAAGAATTAAAAGTGTTGATTGATTTGACAAAGTACAAAAAACAAGGAAAACCGATTTTAGAAATTCTATTGGTCAAGTCAGCTAAAGGGGTATCGATCATTTCAAATAAATCTGATTTTCCTGAAGAAAATATTTTAGTAAATTATCAATTATCTGATGATGATATAACCCAAGAAAACATTAAGAATGGTTACTTTTTGAAAACCATAAAGTTTAAAGCTAAAGTTCCTATCGAACTATCTACCTTAAATAAATCAGTTCAGTTGACAAATTCGAAGGAATTACTTGATAAACTCTATAATGCTGTTGCTAAACTAACAAAAGGCATAAATGATAGAGATAGCAATAATGTTTTGGAAATTATCCAAAGCGCTGAATTTGAAGTAGCACAATTACGAGGAATGAAAAAAGAATGGATGTTAACCGAAAGAAAAGCATTATTATCAAATACTTTTACATTGTTGCCAAAAGATAGTTGTGAAGTCAAAATTTATGGAAACGGAACTAGGGCAACGCTAGTTCAAAAGAATCTAGAAATAATCAAGCAATCTGCCATAACCTCTAACTTTACTAAAGAAAATTATCCCAAAGGTAGAGTTGTTCAATTTTATAATTTTTATTACAATCTACCAAAGGGAAAACAAGAATTAGAATTAATACGCTTTGACGGTTATGCAATAACTAAATACGGAAAGAAATAAACACGCCTACGGCGTTAACTTTCTTCAATTTTGAGGTTTTATCAAGTTGGAAAGTAGGAAGCGGGTTCGTGAAAAAAGACGATGTAAAAGCATTTTTCGAATTATCGAATAATATTGATCAAGAGATCTATAAAAACCTTTGATCGCAGTATCAAGTGGAAAGTCAATATTGTAATTCTCAAATTTATCAATTATTGAAATCATTTCATCTATAATTTTGCAATTTTATTGTGTTTACATACAATTTGTAAGGTACTACCTGGACGCCACTTGCTATAGGTGTATTTTTTTTCCGACATTTGAACATGCCTCTATTTATAACTTTGGATAATGTCTATAAATTATATAATCTCGATCCTTCGGAAAAGACGGAAGGGATAGTAATTCTTAGTCAGCAAAACGACCCAAATAAGAAATTTACAAGTCATAGTCGTCTGTTTGATGGTTTATTATTGGGATTTATGATAAAAGGATCCATGAAATCGCAAATCCATTTTCTTGAATATGAAATAAACGCAGGTGATATTGCTGTTTTACAACCGCAATTGATGATCGAAACAAAGTCATTGAGTGAACATGCAGAAATAATAACAATTGGTCTTTCATTAGATTTTATTACAGAATTTCCCATTCTACGTGAGTTTGTCATGAATGATCAAATTAGATGGGAACCAATTGTAAGGCTTCAGCCCGACGAAATGAAGCTTCAACATGATTTACTCACACTTATACAAAATTTCTATCATAAGAAAGCGAGTCCAAATAAAACACAAATGCTACGGCATCTTGTTCTAGTTTTAATAAGTATGATTTCTGAAGTATATTCTAATTTACCTCATAGCAAAAGCGTAGTAAAGAGCCGCAAACATGAGATCATAGATGATTTTTATCTCCTTATTGCTAAGTATGCTAACCAGCATAGAAGCGTTGCATTTTATGCTGAAAAACTTCATTTAACACCGCAGTATCTTTCCAGTTTTCTAAAACAGAAAACTGGAAAATCTGCCTTACAATGGATTGATCATCTCACCATTCTACATGCTAAAACATTACTAAAATCCTCTAGTCTATCCATTAAAGAAATAAGCAATGAGCTTCATTTCGAAGAAACAAGTGTTTTTTGCAGATATTTTAAAAGAGCAGTAGGAATATCGCCTAAAACTTACAGAAATGAATAATTAATGATAGTTGTTTTTTAACCGTTATTGATGGGTAAATAAGATCAACTTTCAGATTGTATGTAAATACCATTAAATTGTCAATACCTTCCTTTTGTCTCTTTTTACTTTTACTGCATGAGAAAAACAGATAAAAAAGCGGCCATAGGATTTATATTTATCACATTGTTGATTGATATTACAGGTTGGGGAATTATACTTCCAGTAGTTCCAAAACTCATCGGAGAATTTATTCATAGTGACCTTAGTGAAGCCGCCAAATATGGTGGATGGCTCGGATTTGCGTATGCTATCACCCAATTTATATTTGCGCCTATAGTGGGAAATCTTAGTGATCAATATGGAAGGCGCCCAATCCTTTTAATTTCTCTTTTTGGATTTGCAGTTGACTATATGCTGTTAGCATTTGCACCATCCATGGGTTGGTTATTTTTTGGAAGAATCATTGCTGGGCTTACAGGGGCAAGTATTTCCACAGCAAGTGCGTACATTGCAGATATATCCACCGATGAAGATAGAACGAAAAATTTCGGCCTAATCGGAGCTGCTTTTGGATTAGGATTTATTATAGGCCCGGTAACTGGCGGTTTACTTGGGTATTATGGAACTCGAGTTCCCTTTTATGCAGCAGCTTTGCTATGTATGGTGAATTTTCTTTATGGGTTATTTGTACTACCAGAAAGTTTAGATAAAGATAAACGTCGTTCATTTGACTGGAAACGAGCAAATCCCATCGGTACATTTAATTTTTTGAGAAAACAGTCAAAAATATCAAATCTTATTTTTGCTTTAATTCTGGTCTACATCGCTCTTCATGCAGTACAGAGTAACTGGCATTTTTTTACCATGTATAAATTTAATTGGACAGAGCGAGTTGTAGGTCTATCACTAGGTTTACTGGGTTTATTGACCGGATTAGTACAAGGACTCTTAATAAGATGGACCACTCCCAAATTAGGAGAACAGAAAAGTATCTATTTTGGGTTATTATTATATGCATTGGGTTTAATGTTATTTGCATTTACTAATGAAGGATGGATGCTGTTTATTTTCCTCGTACCCTATTCTTTAGGAGGAATATGCGGACCGGCACTACAATCAATAATAAGTAAAAATGTTCCTTCAAATGAACAAGGTGAGCTTCAAGGGGCATTAACCAGTCTAGTGAGTGCGACTTCAATAGTAGGTCCTCCGATTATGACAAACCTATTCTATTATTTTACACATGATAAAGCACCGTTTAAGTTTTCTGGAGCACCATTTTTTTTAGCTTCCGTATTAATGTCAGTTAGTGCAATTATTATTTATTTTGCTTTTCGACGAAAAAACAAACAGTAAGCTAGGGTTAGAAAAATAAAATAATTTCATCGATCCATTTCCCTCATTCACCGAGTTTTTTATTGTGTTAGTATAATGGTCATAGAGTAGGGATGAATTACACCCTACTTTTGAATCAACAATTGCTTAAGCAGAGCATCAAGGTTTGAGTTGGGGGATGTGGGGCTGATGCAATTAGAAACAAAAACTAACATTGTTAATATGTTTGGAATAACATTATAAACGATCTTCAATGAAGAAAAATCATGTTAAAAATAAATTTCATTATGAATCTACTATTAAAATACGATAGGTATATCACTGCAATAGCAAATAAAGTCCCCAGTATGTAGCTAAGCATTTTTTTTATGATTTTATTTGCAGTTCAAAAATATGAAAAAAGGAAAAATGAAATTATTTTATCAATAAAAACAATGATGGTAAATCTAAATTCCGTTCATTTGCTACTAAAAGTTTATACTTGATATCATTTATCCTATAGTTTTGTGCTGTGTCTAAAATAAAGAGAATAACTCCAACAGATTTCAGGGGTCAGTTTATGTCAGAGATGTCAACTGACTTTGCAATTTTAAGAACACCTGTTCAGATACATGATATTGGAAAAACATCTGGTTTCATTAAAGTCCCCACGCCGTTACATAGACCCGAATTCAATTTTATTGTTCATATTACAAGAGGAAGTGCAAAACAACAGGTCGATGCTAATTTGGTGTCAATAAAACAAGATGAAATCTTATTTGTCAAACAAGGGAACGTAACTTCATTGAAGGAAGTAAGCCCAGATGCCGCGGGACACATGATCTTATTTGAAGACCAGACACTCAATCAATTGCTGTCAAAGCAGGAACTCATTAAACTCTTTTCTGCTAATACCATTATTCACCTACCAGAGGAGAGTAGCGAATGGTTAACATCTCTTTTTGAGCTATTGAGTATTGAGCTATATGACCCAAATCCAAATCTTGGAATTTGTTATTCTCTTTTGCAGGCAGGACTACAGAAGATTTTTACCTCCAGTAAAGAACTGAATAAAAGTATTAACCGGAGTGCAGAAATAACTTTTAACTTTAAGGAGCTTGTCTATAAACACTATCTGCAACATAAGTCAATTTTATTTTATGCAGGTGAACTGTCTGTTTCTGAAAACTATCTCCATAGATGTGTCAAGGAAACGATTGGTGAAAGTCCAAAGGAATGGATCAATAAAGTTAGTATTCTGCAAAGTCAGTTGCTATTACAGGACCTGACTAAGAGTATTTCTGAAATTGCTTTTGAACTTAATTATGGCGATCCTAGCTACTTTGGACGCTTATTTAAAAAAATAACTGGAGTAACCCCCTCGGAATATAGAATTACCTTTATGCAGGATTTGTCCGAGTAAAGATCGGTTTAGTTTTAAAGCAATTCTTGTTTTCAGTCCACCTTTGTATTATTAAATCCAAAGAAAATGAAAACATTAATTTCTATTAGAAACTTCGGTATCAGGACTGGCCTCCAAATTACCTTTTATTGTAAACACAAAGTCATAACCAAATGGCCATATTTTTGTATTCTTATCTTAGCGCTCCTCTTTTCAAATAAAAGCTATAGTCAGATCATTCAGGACGTTGGAGGGATTGCCGCTACTGTTCATAGTAAAGCTAACTTCAAAGATTTACCACAAGAAAGTTCCCTTTCAGGAAATAAATTTCAACTGAATACCTATGATGTATGGCTGTCAATTCCCCCTGTAAAAATAGGCAGGACAAGCATTTTTAGTAATTTGAATTATCGTTTAATGGATTTCAATTATGACAACGAAACGATTGATGATCCCAACCGGATTGAAAGAATTCATGAGATAAAATCGGTAATTATTATCCGGCACCCGATTTCGAGTAAATGGTCTATTTTGGGAATCGCAATGCCAACCCTAGCTACGGATTTTAAAAAATCTCTTTCCTTTGATGATCTGATTCTGGACGGAATACTTGGTGTATCGAAAAAATTTGGAACTGCATCGAATCTCGAAATAGGATTTGGTGTTCATGCCTTACATTCTTTCGGAGAGACTTTAATTACTCCAGGAATATCAATTGATTATCGAAGCACCGACAACAAATGGTTAGCCCAGTTTTATTGGCCTAGATTAAACGTGCTTTATAATGTGAGTCCAAGCACACAGGTAGGTTTGGCGGGTTCAATAGACTGGACTCGATTTAACTTGAAAAATTATCGTGGGTACAATGGCAAGGTAGTCGATTATGCGCAGTTCTCCACTATACATGGCGGTCTACAGGTACATCAACACTTGATAGGAGGGGTCTGGCTTCAGCTACAAGGTGGAATGGGACTGTTGAATCGTTATGAGTTATTCGACAGCACACAAAAGACAGTGAATGATTTCTCTATTTCTAACATGGCTTACGGAAAAGCTGCACTGAGCTATCGTATTGGTAGGAGATAAATAATTATCCATTAAATACACAGATGAAAATCACTATTCGTACTATCATATGAAAAATAGAGATTGTCCCCCTTCAGATTTCAGCCTGCGCTTATTGATGGTTGCAGCTATTCCCGCTTATGTATTTCCTGCCTTAATGTCTTTTATATCAGCTTTTGTGCTTCAAAAAACTGATCTTATGATGGCAAGCTATACGACTATAGGATTATCCTCGCTGCTGTCAACGATACTTAGCTTCATTATACTTTGGCAATTCGAGCTGAGACAAATATTCGTACGAAAAAAATGGATAGGATCACTTTTGATTATTCTGTTAATGATTGGTCTTGGGATGTTGTGCACATCGTTATTTAAACTTCAATCAGAACGTTTTAATATAATAACCTCAGCATTTCTAGGTGCAACAATATTAACAATCCGTCAGCATATAAAAAATTATAAAAATGAAAAAAATTAAGCCGATCATAGTTGTTTTTGGATGTACAGGTACAGTTGGAAGAGAAGTAATGCGTCAACTAAAAGATTCTGATTGTATAGCAAGAGGGGTTCTCAGAAGTCCTGAACGACATTATCCTGTACTGGTAGGTACCCAACCATCGAATATAACTTATGTAAGTGCCGACTTAAATTCAAGGGGCCAACTTAAAGAAGCTTGTATTGGTGCAGATGTATTGTTTCTTTTAACTGCAACATCTCCAGATCAGGTTGAACAGGAGATTAATATAATTGATGCTGCCAAACAAAGTGGTATAAAACGAATCGTTAAATTGTCTGCACCAGTAGTTCAGTCTCCTGCCAAAGTGGAGGTAAGCCAATGGCATAGTAAAATAGAGGACTATCTTTCACAAAATATGGATGATTTCTGTTGCTTAAGACCGCATTCATTTATGCAAAATTGGGAGCGAAATGCACTAACAATTCAATATTTTGGTAAAATTTACGGCGCTTTAGGTCACGCTAAGCGAAATTACATTGACTGCCGTGATGTAGCAACGGTCGCCGTAAATTATTTATTGGCAACGGATGAATTAAAGCAACGGTCAATTGTTCTTGCAGGGCCTCAAGCTATTACGAACCTAGAAATGGCCGCAAAATTATCGCACATAACATGTCGTAAAATCGAATATGAGGATATTACGCCTGACGAATTATTTAGTCGATTAACTACAAAATCAAAATTACCTAGATGGTTGGCGACTCATATTGTTGAGCTTGATGATCTGGCAATTAAGTTTCCGGAGCCGGAAACCGATACCATTACTGACTTAATTCTCAGAAAACCACGTATTATGGATGAATACCTGCAAGAATATCGGCATCTTTTTAAAAGAAAGCCTCTCTGGGAGCTATTGTTTTAGAGCGTATACTCCATTATGTATTTGGCTAACAGTATATTTGAGGTTTCGCTAATATTTTTATAGCTCTGGGAGAGGTTATTTTTTGGAATTATTGAGTTTTGAATATAACTAGTTAGGTTGAGATTGTACACAAATAGAGATTAATGAATTTATAATTGGATATGATATGAATATTTGATGTAAGCAGTAATCCAAAAAGATTATTTTTTTAGTTTAAACTTAGGAGTTTTAACTTCTTTTAATGGCCAATCCTGTTTTCTTGTAATCAATTCCTCTTTAAGCCCTTCAGAAGAGTAAGAAGGGTTTGATTGCTTAACATAAATAGGTACAGTATATTGTGGCAGCGCATTGAACTCCATAAAGCACTTTTTTGCCATTTCAATTATTGCTGTTCGGTTTTCCTCAGTACCCGTTACATATCTCTTTGGTCCATAAATTTTTTCATAAATAGTTGAAGCTTCAAATGTCGTGAATTTTGCACGCATCATAATTTGAACTAGTAATGAGTATAAACTATTATCTTCAGGAGATATTTCGATTTGCTTCAATATATTGGGGATCTGCTCCCACATGATCAATTCGACCAACAGATCTTTTGTGTTATCACCAATAAATTTTAAATCGGACCACATTTGATTCACGTAACCGATTATTTCTTTTCTATTCTTACGTAGCAAATTTATTTGTCTGGGACTCCAATATTCTAAAGGTATATCATCTCGGTAAAAGATTCCAAATATACCAGTTGATTTTAGTCTAGCAAATCGACCACAAGTTTGCGAATAATATTCTTGTACTATCATGCAGGAGTTAAATAGATCACGACTTGTGAGCGAATTTAATGATTTTTGTGAAAGGTGATGGTTAAGAGCATAGTAATGATCCTTATTTAACGTATCATTTCCTGAGACCAATTCATCAATATAATATTCACGCATCAATATTCGAACAGTTGCTTCTCTGCTAATTGTCGGTATATTTTTAAATTTATATTGATCCAACTTGTTCATATAATCTGATAAATTATCTTCTATAAACTGCGTAGTATCCTTAAGTTTATATTGAGAAAAACAAAACAAAGGATAACTCATAAAAAGTAATAATAAAATATCTTTTATTATTTTTTTTAGAAAAAGCGTATAATTGGGCAATATCATATTTAGCTAAGCTATAATTTAATAATATTATATTTCACCTATCAAGATAATGAAATTAACGAATTCATCCTATTTTTTTAATCGATTAATATTTTGACTGGGCAAGCTATTTTTTCGGAGACATTTTCGCTTATGGCTTGCCAATTTTGACATTACTGTGTATTTTAGCCAAATTGATGATTTATAAAAATGAATGTGATGCCAAAGTTTCTCTTAATTGTTTTTTCTTTTATTATAATTAGTTCAGTTTATGCACAAAAACCTAAAGTTGTGGTTCTCGGTGTCGGACATTCTACGCAGCTAATCAACTTTGATCAGCAACCTGCTGCAATACGAGCGTTTATCAATAAGGTAGATCCAGCTGCAATTTGTATTGAACGATCGCCTGAAGAATTTACAAAAAATGATTTTTACGAATTTACATACGAACAGCAATATGTGGTCGTACCTTATGCGAAAGCTTTAATGAAGCCTTTGCATCCAATAGACTGGCTGCCGGAAGAAGCTGATTCGGATCTTGCTTTTGGTGTAAAGAATCTTGAGGTTCCTCGATTTATCAGAAGTAGAAGCGGGTTTTTAGGCTTTACAGTTTTTAGCGAAGAAAACGACTTTGAAGATGGGCTTTATTTTGCCGATTCTCCAGATTATGGTAACCGAATCGAGAAATGGTATGCTCAACATCCACAAAAAACGAGTTTAGATTTTCCAAGGAGGCTATTTTTATACCGTACTTTTCTACAGGCCAAGCGGATTGAAAAAGTTTTAGAAAATTATTCAGAGAAAGATACTATTTTGGTAGTCATTGGCTCATTTCACAAAAATGATATTGAGAAGAATCTAGCGGAAAATGGATACACCGTTATACAGCCTTCTTCATTTGGTAAAATAAGTATGCAAGATATCAATAAGAATTTCAAACTAGAAGATGCTTATGCTATATTGTCTTTTAACTTACTTGGCATGCAGTCCCATATTAATAAAATAAATCCTAAAATTATTGATCACGCATTCGAGCACTTAGAAAAGACCACATCAGCAGAGAAGGAGTTTTTTAAAGTAAAATTTGATCTATATTTGAATAAAATATCATCGAAACAGGCTTTAGACCATTACCAAAAATTACTCACCATCACGGATGATACTACAGTTTTTACTTGGAATGGTATTAAGGATAAGACTCGTCTAGATTCTTATTTTGATCCTTTTGGTAATATCTCCTTAAAGAAAAGAATCAGGTTAGAGATCGCTAGGGAGTTTCGCAAAATGAGAAATGAAAAAATGTTCGAGAAGGAAATAGATATTATATCAGAAGGAATGAATGACTACAAAAAACAGATGCTGATGGTATATGTACAAAAATATTTGATGTAGATTAATGGGGTAATAAGCTCAACTTTGACTGTTCCAAAATCAGGGATGGCTAGCATCATATCAAACATTTCTTCCTATATATAAGCAGTTAAATTATTTCATATATAATTTTGCAATTTTATTGTCTTTACATATAATTTCTAGGATAGTACCTTGCGACCATTGCTACACATTTGTTTTTTTTCCGACATTTGAACATGGCTCTATTTATAACTTTGGATAATGTCTATAAATTATATGATCTCGATCCTTCGGAAAAGACGGAAGGGATAGTAATTCTTAGTCAGCAAAACGACCTAAATAAGAAATATACAAATCATTGTCGTCTGTTTGATGGTTTATTATTGGGATTTATGATAAAAGGATCCATGAAATCGCAAATCCATTTTCTTGAATATGAAATAAAAGAGGGTGAAATAGCTGTTTTACAACCGCAATTGATGATCGAAACAAAGTCATTGAGTTAACATGCCGAAATAATAACAATTGGTCTTCTCATGATAGCTTTATCACCCTTAAATAACAAATTAGCTAGATAATAAGCTTTAGCAAAAACATTCGCAGCATTAGCCTTGATCGCAGTATCAACATTCACTATGGCATTAGTCAAGGTAGAGGTAGCCAGCCCTAAAAAAGCAGTGGTCAATTTATCTACAGCAGATTTAGCCATTGTTCATTACGTCGCGGTTATGACAGCAGGTCAATCGGCAGGAGTGGAGCAGTTGTTTACATCAGATTTCAAACAGAAAGTACAGGCGTCGGAAGATAAGACTAATAGCCGTTCGGAAGTTGTTTCCTTCTTGAAAAAGCAAAAAGGAGAGCAGTTAAACTTTAAAACCGGTACCACCATCGTAAGGGAGTCGGGTGACTATATGATTGCCAAAGTAACCATGCAGTTTGAAAACTTTACCAAAACCGATCTCGTGACATTATTCAATGACAGCGATAACTGGAAAGTATCCCAATAGATCAACTCGTACAAGTAATTTACTGCTAAATCATATTTTTAGTTGAGGCCACGTTGAGAGATGTGGCTTCTGCTTTTCGATAGAAAGACCACGTTCACAAAGTATTGAATATTTTTTTATTGCTTCACGAAAATAGACAATGTTAAGTGACTTTGATTCAAAGAAATATAGAGCTGAAATAACTCGCACTAAGGTCGACAATATAATTTATTTTGATTCGTTGCGTTATGGCAATTATACAGAAGAATGAAGTTACATCGGCTTAATTTGTAATGTCTAAATCTGTTCCATAGCGTAAAACTAAACCATGACTAAGCACTAATCTAACTTCTTTTAGAACTTGTTAAATGAGAAAAAGATTGTAGTTTTGACTTGGTTAGATTTGATAATATCTTTCAACTAGAATAGGAAAAATTAAGGTTAATGCTATTTATAGCTATACACAACTGTAGGAAGTTTAGGTTAAATAACCATATTTTAAAATGATTATTAGTTTAAGCTTTGCAAGCATAAATTTCAAAATAGAACGATAGTTAACGAAATGATTAGAAAAGCAATTCAAAGCGATATTATTCAAACGTCAAAGGTGCTGGAGGAGGTAAAGATTGATATGTTGCGTGAAGGTGTTGACCAGTGGGATCAAGAATATCCAAATGAGATGGTACTTATACAGGATATTGATAAGGAGCAGGCATTTATTTATGAAGAGCAGGGCGAGCTAGTCGCGTATATGGCTCTAAATGAAAAATGTGATGAAGAATATAATGACTTAAATTGGAATACCAGTATTCCTTTTCTTGTGATTCATCGTCTATATGTAAAACCAGTTGCTCAAGGAAAAGGAATTTCTAGTAAGATGATCAGATATGCAGAACAATATGCTGTTGAACACAAATACCAATCCATTCGTTTTGATGCCTTTTCATTAAATGAAACAGCGAATGCCGTTTATTTAAAAAAAGGATATCATCTGGTAGGCACTGTTAATTTTCGAAAAGGAGTCTTCAATTGTTATGAAAAGGCGATTGGCTCTTAATAATTTAGGATAAAAATAACTTATGAAAAATATTTTTGTAATAAATGGTAGTGCGAGTAGCTATTCCTCAAATCAAAAGCTTATAACTTTAATCGTTGACCTTACACAGGATACTCTAAATATCAAAGTTTTTAATGATCTTAAAACTCTTCCGCATTTTGATCCTGAACTTTCTATCGACAATACACCAGAAGAAATCTTAAAATTTAGAAAAGAGATTGAAATAGCTGAAGGGGTTTTAATTTGTACACCTGAGTATGTTTTTAGTATACCCAGTGGACTCAAAAATGTGATCGAATGGTGTGTGTCAACAACTGTATTTTCTGGCAAACCGTTGGGGATAATAACAGCATCAGCTCATGGAGAAAAAGGACATGTAGAATTGCAGCTAATTATGGAAACTTTAATGGCAAATTTCACGACAGAGACTACACTTTTAATTTCTGGAATAAAAGGGAAAATAAATGAAAAAGGGCATTTAACGGATTCTAAAACAAATATTGCGCTATTAAATTTTGTAGATGCCTTTGAAAAACTGATGTCATAGTTTGAAATTGGGAATCAGATTTATTGCGAGATTGATCATAGAATTAAAACCAGCAGTCGTTCTAAAGTTATTTCCTTTTTGAAAAAACAAATTTTTATTTATCTTTTATTTGAAGATATTGAAAAAGTAGCAAATCATGTTTTTTCCATCATTAGGCATTTTATTAAATAATTTTGATTTCATTATCTAGTTAAGAAACATGATGTTTTTCAGAAGTATACCATTAAAAACCATTTTTAGAAAGATCATCGGTTATTTTACGGTAAATCTCGGGAATGTCAAATGCTCCAATTTTCCTCCGTTTGATGTCAGTTATTTCACCATGTGAAATACCACGACTACTATCCGTTAATAATTGAAATTTATCACCCCAAACTGCCGATTTCACAGGTACAAGTCCATCATTTTCTCCGGCGTTCTTTATTAAATACTGATATGTCCAGGAGTATAGGAAGTCATCTTTTTTAGAAGCCATAGCAGATGCATAACTATTGTAATATACCAATGGATCATTTAAGTTATTTTGATTAAAACTTTCCATATAATTTATGCTTAGCTCATTTATTACATTATAAATATTTGGGTTATTGTCACCGAATATTTTGACCAAAACAGGGAGTATACGTTTCGCAGGTGAACTTTGGAAGGTTCTGTTATTTAAAAAATAATCTGCAATTAAAGTACCATGATGGGGGGTTGATATTGTTGTTAAGGAAGCTATTTTTTGTCCATATTGCAAAGTCGAAATCAGGAAGCGCGCGTCAATCCCACCTTTTGAATGCGCTATTAAATTAATTTTTTCTGCACCGGTCTTATGGATTATATCTTCTATTCTTAATTGAAGTAACTTTGCATTATCTTCAATTGAGCCCCAAGCATCTGTATACCCATAAAATACATTAATTCCTAACTCCTTTAACAATTTGGGAATTCTTCCCCAGAACAAAGTATTGTCTTTTGCTCCAGTTCCGTGTATCAGTATAAGTGGATATTTTAACATTTAGTTTCTATTTTGTGCAGATACAAAGCATAATAGGATTGTCTGAATTTTTAAAATACAATATACCTATTTTTATATATTCATTTCAAATTATCGCTTCCATATCCTGTACCAATTTGACAGTAATCTCTCCACTCCATGAATATTCACTATTTTGGGTATAGGCTATTACTCCAGCATTAGAAATAAATCTGACGTGCCAACCAAGATATTTGATGGTTTCACATCCTTATTTTTAATTATGAAATTATTTAGTTTTCTTAATCGCACTATTCAGCCTAGCCAAGTAATAAGTATACTGCCTTTCCCCCAGTACTCCTCGTCCCTTTAGGACATAAGTTTTCACGATAAAGGACGTATTGTCGACCCATCTCATATCTTCCACTGCCCAATTCTTGGTCTGAAAGCTTGCCATTTCTGAAATTCGGGCATGAGAGCTGATCATGCCATCGCGTATTTCTAGAAGTCCTATAAAGCAACTATTGCGTTCATATACATGGTTGTAGTAGTAGGCAAGAAAGCGTCCGTCGGGAGAATGGATGGGGAGCGATACGGCAGCATCCCCGATAGAGACAATCCCATACTGGTCGGAAGTAGCGCTGTCCAGCAATACCATGTCGCTGAATCCGAGATGTTCAGAAACACTATGGCTTACTAAAGCATGCATCTGCAAGCGCGGCAAATATCCCATATACTGCCAGCCGCGAAAACCGTCGTCTTGTCTGGGCGAATCGTCATATTTTTTGAGTTTAATGAGACCTTTTCCTGTAGGTACTATCAGTGTGTTCTTCTTTATGGAAACGTGGGAAAATATCATTTTCGCAGCTGGAGCAGTCCTTTCATAAAGTTGTTTCTCTGCAATCTCAATATGTATTTCTGGAAGGCTGTCATAGCGATCTGCATAGCCTACAGCCAGCTCTTGGCCTGACTGACCATAAGTAAGTCCTATTGAAAAGAAAAAAAGGAAGATCAGTTTCATGTTAATTTCTTTGTTTTATTTTCAAATTTTTGTTTCAAAGAGTATATCCTATAAATTTTACCTACAGAATTTATGTCTTATAAATTATTGACTTTAATTGCACTAAATTCTATCATGATTCTTTCATAAGTTTTTAGAAAAGCTTTCAAAAGTTCTTCATACAAATTATATAGCAATTCGAGGAGTCGGTATAAAACTCTCGAGTGTTTAAAATTGAATTGTTTCTTCTTCTTGACTTTTAGCGCTATAGCTACAGAGCAATAATGAAACAATCATAAAGTACCTAGATAAGCTATATTTGATAAAGTTTGAAGAAATAGATTTAGTCATTATAACCAATAAATTTAATCGTATTAAGTTACGTATAAAACGATATATAACACTGTAAATAATCATGAGAATTAGGCCATTTTTAAACATCAAAAGGGCCTAATTCTCATTAGACCCTTTATCTTGGCGTTTAACTGCACAGTAATTTTATGTTTCTTATCGTTTCCTCTTTTTTGTTTCATCATCCAAATTGTTTTCAAGCAATTGGATTTATTTACTGTACTACGTCATTTATCGTTATCCACTTTCATTCTGAAAGTATGTTTGTTATCGCTTTGTATAATAAGAACACCTGTCGAATAAAATAGTTCAAAAAAGTTTAAAATAATTTCACCTATTCATTTCGATCATTCACCGAGTTTTTTGTTGGTTTAGTCTAATTGCCATAGGCTAGGGACGATTTACATCCTACTTTTGAATCAACAAATAAAAACTAACAAACTATAAAATAAAGACATTATGAGAACTTTAGCAAAAACATTCGCAGCAGCAGCCTTGATCGCATTATCAACATTCACTATGGCAGCAGGCAAACCAGAGGGAGCAAACCCTAAAAAAGCAGTGGTCAATTTATCTACAGCAGATTTGGCCATTGATCATTACGTTGCGGTTATGACAGCAGGTCAATCGGCAGGAGCGGAGCAGCTGTTTACAGAAGACTTCAGCCAAAAAGTTCAGGCATCAGAAGATAAAACCAATAGCCGTTCAGAAGTTATTTCCTTCTTGAAAAAGCAAAAAGGTGAGCAGTTAAACTGTAAAACAAGTTCCACCATCGTACAGGAGTCAGCAGACTATATGATCGCCAAAGTAACGATGCAGTTTGAAGGTTTTACCAAAACCGATCTCGTGACTTTAGTCAATGACGGTGGTAACTGGAAAGTATCCCAATCGATCAATTCTTATAATTAATCAAGTTTAATCATATGTTTAGTTAAGGCTACATCTCACGATGTGGCTTTTCTTTTTTTTACTATAATTGCTCATGTTGAGTTATTCAAGATGACGGACTTTTCGGTAGATCTCATTTACCGCTTAGATAACAGCTATTCTTCTTAGATACCCCTATGGTTAGCTATACTTTTGTTGTACAAATTTAAAAAACATAAAATATGGCAAATCAATTTTTAATTAAGAACACGATGGCAGATATGAGAAACTTATCTGCAATGGAAATCACATCATTGCAAGGCCCAACTCCAACTTATACTGGAGTACAACTATTGGGGTATTACGAGAAAGGAGATACACCGGCACCTATTAATTATTTTCTAACTAATTCTAATTCTTTAGATGACGGAGGCTCTCTTATCGCTATCAATAGTATAAAATTGAAAATATCAAAGCTAGATTTAGTTGATGTTAGATATTTTGGATTATTTCCAAAAACAGAAAGTAACCATATCAAATTTACTAATTGTTGTAATTACGTAATTAATAATGGAGGGTATGTTTGGATAGACCGTTTAAATGAAACATATAATTTTAAGTATACTGCAAGAGTAATACTAGAAAAAGATAAGGCACAAAGTTTATCTATTAGATCAAATGGAGCAATAATAAAACTTGATCAAAAATTAATTGCTAGTGAAACAATCTGGAAAACAACTCAAAATAGAGAAAATATTCTTTTCTCAATAGGTACACCCGCCAAATGGCCTATAAATAATGTCGATGAAGCCTTTAATTATAATTTGAAGCATGAGGTTTCAATCGAAGGTTTAAATTTTGATTGTTCTGTTTATAATGCGGAAAGAAGTGAAACTATTTATAATAATGATTTAATATCACCTATTCAAATTAGTGCTGAAAAAATTATTTTGAAAAGTATCAATACAAATGGAGGTATTGGTAGTTGCTATAAAATTCTAGGGGCCAAATATTTTGAGGCTTCTAAAGTTAATGTATTTGATTACGGTAGCCGTGATAAGAAGTTAGTAAATGGAAAAACTGAATTAGGAGATAGCTATGGTGATGGTTTTCATTTCATGGGAAGTAAAGAAAATGCGGTTTATAGTTTGTATGATTGTAAACTCCACGGTAAACTAAGTAATTCAGGAACTTTTTCAAGAGCAGGTATTGTTTTTGAATTTATGAAATCTTATCAAAAAGAAAGCATATTTAACATTTACGGTGGTGAAATTAAAAATTTCGCAAAAGGAATTCATACTGAGCTTTCGGGCATTTGGAATATAAATTTTAATAACGTGAATATCTCCAATTTGGATACGTTATCAACACAAGCTTCAGCCACTTCATTTTTCCATTTTAATAATTGTAATATTGAACTGTCTGAAACAGATGGTTTAGAAGCTGGATTAAATATAACATCCATTAATATAAAATTCGGAGATGGATATGTTATTTTCAATGGGGGTACAGTTATTGTAAATCCAAAGTTAAATGCAATAAAGCATATTGTTCTAGGTTCTGCCGAAAGTTTCAATAATACATATTTTGACTTTAAAAAACAAAATGTGAATTTTTACGACGGAGCCAAGAATGTGAGTTTTAATTCCTGTATTTTTAAAAATTTTGGGAGTGCAAATATTAAGTTTGATAGTTTCTATGGATACACCCAATGGTCCAATGATTTTTATTTAAATAATTGTATTTTCCAAATCCCGGATAATTTTTACATCCGAAGCACGTTCAAAAATGTATTTTTTCATAACTGTATTTCTTCCAGTAAAGTCCAGTCAATGACAAGTGGTAATATGACTTCATTTAATTCAATCAGTAATTTTGATATAAAAAAGGACACTAATTTTCAAATCTATATTCCTTATAATGGTGCTGATATTGATTTAAATGACTACATCCCTTCAGCTATTAGAGAGAATAAAAATGATTTTAAGGCGATAGTTTTAGGTACAGACTTAGCAGATTCATTGGGTCGAGGATTCAATAATTTAAAAGAAATTGTCAGAAAAGAGCAAGGATATGTTTTAATGGCACCTTATTGGTATCCTTATGGTGATTCTGGATATTGGCAGTTTACGATGGAGAAAAAAGGAAATATGGGTAGTTACGATATTAATTCTATTAATGCAGGGCAAACCTGGCCAGTGAATAACATTGGACAAAAAGTTAGAGGATTATATTTATATATTTGGCAATAACAATATTAACTATCACATTTCTAGTTAATAGAGGAGATAGAAATAAATAAACTACATTAAACATAGTAAGCCATTTTTGTAAGAATGGCTTACTATATTCATATACCATTCTTACTACTTCCCGTAATTTCTAATCAAACCGGTCACAATAACAATCCCATTTCATCAACAGCTGTTATTGGAGCCAATGCTTTGAGTGAAATAGGCGCCGCTTCGTAGACTTCTTCGGTGGACGTTCCCACAATTATGAAGATAAATTACAGAAGCTATATAATAGTGTAGGCTTTCAAGCAAAATGGACCGTAGCTATTGGACTGATGCGATTATAGGTTTCAGTCCCAAACGCCATACAGGTATAATGGCTATTTATTAATTTGCATTTATTGTTTCTAATAGTTCGCTGTTAAATACCGCTTTTGGTGAAATTACAACTTCGTTCAGCGGTATTTTGTGTCCATAACGCTCTTTCATTTTTTGTTTAACAACTTCGTTTGTTAAGTCAAAGTCGCTTAGTTTTTCAAGTTTGCCAATTTCGAGCCCTGTCGCACGTTTGTAGATTTTCCAGATCAGTTCAGAACAATAAATTTTGTCATCACTCCATTCAAAAATCATGTCATAATTTTTACCTTTAAACTTGTCGCCTTCTTGTTTCATTTTCTGAATCGTTTCAGTTGTCAAAATTTTATCAGCGTTTTTTAGTCGCTTAATTACGTAATGTCCGTCTTTGCCCCGTGCAATCCATTTGTCAAGTGGTGTTGCCTTAATGGGCTGAACTGCCTCAAAAACGTAAAATTTTCCATTGTCAATGTAAATAATACCGCAATGCGAATATTTTGATTTTGTTGCAAGTTGGATTGCTTTGCTTTGTCCTGAAAGTGAAGTTTGAAAAATTAAGTCGCCATTTTTAATTTCTCTTTTGTTTGCAAAATTTTTTGCCTCTGTTTTTACCTTGTTCAGTCGATGGTTCGGATCGTAAAATTTTCTTTTAGCATAAAGGCCACCGACGACAATCAGTACACAAAGCCCTAGTAAAATTATCCCTTTTTTCATACTTGTCTTTTGTTGTTTTGGTCTCTGAAAACATTACAAATGCTTCTAACATCACCTAGATTGATCAATATTCCTTTGCTTTTACTTTGTTTTTAAGATAGGTTTTTTTTTTGATAAGTATTGAAGAGCCTGTTCGTCACTTTGCTCGTACAATTCTTTAAAGAGTTAAAAATTATATCTAGAATACACTATTATTTTTCATGCAAGACAAACATTCCTCAAGTTTTGAGCAAGCTATAAAACACCGAACTTGTTGTTATTAATTTTTTCTTGTGTAGTAATAATTCTAATTTCTGATTCAGGCATAAATTTATCATAACTGTCAGACTAAATCTTGATTACTACCCTGTTAATTTTTTACAGTCCATTCCAGTTAATACACTAAAATTGTTAAATTCAAATTATATTACTTACAAAAGCACTTCAAGCCAAAGGGTTTCGCCGTAGAAAATTCCAACGACTTATCCTTTTAATTGATCCTTTCGAAAAACGGTTGGAGTTACACCGAACTGTTTACGAAATGCTGCCGTAAAATATGTCCCGGACGAAAAACCTACTTTTTCTGCAATTTCATTTACATGTAGGCCTTCGAGCAGTAGGTTTTGTGCTTTAGCCATACGCCGTTGTAACAGATAGTCATTGACACTGCAATTTAATAATGCTTTTGTTTTTCGATAAAGTTGTATCCGTGATAAATTCAGTTCCTTGGCAATGTCCTCGACACTCAGGGTTTTATCGGAAAGATGTCCTTCGACAACCATGGACAATCCCTGTAAAAAACGTTTGTCCTGCGGAGTATATGAATCAATTTCTGTTTTATTTTCCGAAGGCTTGGGCAAAGTGCCATACTGCTCTTTGAGTTTCTGACGGGACAGAATTAAGTTGGCGACTACTGCTTTAAGGTGGTCCACCTTAAATGGTTTTGTCAGATAGGCATCTGCCATATGGCGCATTCCCTCAATGATACTTTCCTCCGTATCAAGAGCACTAAGTAGAAGTACGGGTATTTGGTTGAACTGCGAATTGTTTTTAACGGTTTTCAATAATTCGATACCTGTTTCATCAGGAAGCATAATATCGCTGAGGATCAGGTCAGGATAATTGGTTTTCATTTTTTTAAGAGCGTCGGAATAGCTTTTGGCAAAAATGAGATTATATTCTTTTTCTAAAATTTCTTTCAAGAAACGCATAATATCAGGATGATCTTCAACAATCAAGATATTAGCTGCTCTGTTGGAACAGAAGGAGACCGAATCAACATCAAAATCTTCCAAATTTTCCTGTGGCAAGTTTCTTTCAAAATGTAATATTGAAGGCTCATATTGGGAGTTCTTTTTTTCTTCTTCCAAAAGATGAAGATGACCCGTAGGCAAGCGTAAAGTGAAAGCAGATCCCATTCCTTTTTTACTGCTAGCGGTTACTTGTCCATGATGAAGTTCAACAATCTGTTTTACATAAGCAAGACCTATTCCCGATCCAGGAAGATGCTGTTCACCTTTGTAGAAATTGTCAAATATATGATCTAAGTCACTGGCTGCGATACCTGATCCATTATCAATTACACGGATAAGAAAATAATCTCCAAATGTATTTTCTTCTACGGTCAAGCTGATGGTTCCTCCTTTTGGGGTATATTTAAATGCGTTGGATAGCAGGTTCGAAAAAGCATGTTCCATCAGTTGCTCGCTTATCCAGATCTCTTTCACAGGTGTCTTGCTGAGATAACTTAAGGAGATGCCCTTCTTCTTGGCCAAAGGTCTAAAATTAGCAATGATCTGTTGGATGAAATTATCAATGTGTACCGCAGTAACCTGTAATTTTAATTTAGATTTATCAATCCTATGGATATCAATGAGGTCGTGCACGAGGTCTTGAAGTTTTTTAGCATTCCGTTCGATGTACGCAAGTTTTTCTCTACTGTTAGCGGAAAGAGATTTTTCTTTTTCTAATTCTTCAAGTGGTCCCATGATAAGGGTCAGGGGAGTCTTGAATTCGTGGGAAACATTGGTGAAAAACTTGCTCTGTTCTTCTGCTCCATTTTGAATCTGTTGATTCATCTCAACAATCTGTTGCTGTTGTTGTAAAATTTCTTCGTTCTGATTTTTAAGTTGCTTGTTTTTTTTACGGTTGTTGCCAATCATAACAATCGAAATACCTCCTAGAATAATCGAGATCACAAGGCTCGTCATGACAACCTGGAGAGTTGTTTTTTGGTTGTTGTAAATCTGATTTTGCTTTACGATAAACTCCTGTCTCTTGTCGATATCTTTTTGTTGTTCTTGAATCTTATTCGACTGGAGCATCATCAGGTTCGCATTCTCTTTATTTATAACCAGCGTGCCCAGTATGTTTTCCCGTTTATAAGGAGTTTTTTCTAAAATTGCTATTGCCGTCCGGATCGCTTCTGTGCCCCCGGTTGGGTAAAGCATAGAAGCGTAAAGCGCACCATTTGCTATTTCTTCCAAACCATTGTTTGCTCCAGGCAATGCATCGATACCAATAATTTTCTTTTTGTCATTACCATTTTCACGGAGAGCCTGGATGGCCCCAAAGGCCATTTGGTCATTAAAAGCGAAGATAAGATCTTGTTTCTGTAAATCTTCAATTTGTTTTTTCGCTAAAGCATAAGCTGTAGCCCTGCTCCAATCAGAATGAAGTTCCAATCCTACCTGCGTTTTACCGGCACTATCTAGCCCCATCATCAAGCCTTTTTTTCTTTCTATAGAAGCTGAAGTACCCTTTAAGCCAGTAATAACCCCGATTTGTCCCTTTCCATTAAGAACATTTGAAATATATTGGCCCGCTAATTTACCAATTGTAAGATTATCAGCTCCAACATAAGCATTGTAAAGACCCGAAGACGTTTTTCGATCTGTAACGATGACAGGGATTTTCATTTGGAAAACTGAGTCTACAATTGGTGTCACGGGAGCCGCTTCATTCGGAGAAACAATTAAGAGATCAATATCATTTTTTAGCAGTTCCCTAATTTGCGAAATCTGTACTTGGTTACTCCCTTCAGCATCTCGATATATAAATTTAACATTAGGATAGAAAGACAACTCTCTTTTCATTTCCTCCAACATGGTCTCTCGCCAAGAATCATTACCAGTACATTGTGAGAATGCTATTGTGTAATTTTTGCCCTCATTCTTAGGATTACAAGAATGAAACAATAGCGATATCATGATCGACAATATACAGTATACTCTTAACATGTTGGATTAATGGATTATTGATGATATATGCTCAAACTTAGATGTATATATTGCTTCATATACAATTGCATCACATATTAAACAAATATATTGATATCTCCACTGTCATCAAGAATTATTTTTATAGAAAAAAACGAACCATATTTTTTTTAATCACCCAATTGCTTTTTCAGCGTATTTGATAAATTGGTTTTATTCTAAATTATATTTCAAGGTCGCAGAAAATAAAACCGATCATCTTGATCAATTATGATAAAGCGCAGATCCTCGTGTAGACAAATGTCAAATTTCACCCATTTTCAAAGATTTTAAAATACACTTAGTGTAAAAACAACACAGTTTTTGATTTATAGATGAATGTAACATCACCTATGTTTTTTGTCAAAAAAACACTTTTTCACTGTTTAGTAAAGTATTTTAATGTGCTGTTTTTTAATTGTTTATGTGTTTTTTGATCTTGATATAAATTTGATGCAATTTGTCATGTAAAAATTCAGGTCTTGTAATCTTAGCTGTTAATTTTGAGTAAATCAATTATAAATTTAAAATGAACAAAAATTCAGTTTTGATATGGTCATTCGTGGTGGCCTTGGGGGGATTTCTCTTCGGTTTTGACACAGCAGTTATTTCAGGTGCCGAGAAGGCTGTTCAGGTATTCTGGTCTCTAAGTGAATTTCAACATGGTCTTACGATGGCGATCGCGTTATTAGGTACAGTTATAGGAGCAGCAATGGGCGCATATCCATCGGACAGATTAGGACGTAAGAATACTTTGTTTCTGGTTGCCGCACTTTATTTTTTCTCTGCTATAGGTACAGCTCTGGTCCTAGATTGGAACATGTTTATTTTGTTTCGATTTCTAGGCGGGATAGGAGTCGGCGTCTCTTCTGTAACCGCACCAATTTATATTTCTGAAATTTCCCCTGCAAAATCCCGTGGCAAGCTAGTCGGATTATTTCAGTTCAATGTTGTGTTTGGGATCTTGGTCGCATACCTTTCAAATTATTTTATAGGTCAAACAGGGGAAGAGTCTTGGCGTTGGATGCTCGGAGTACAGGCAATCCCATCATTGATTTTCTTTGTGCTGATATTCTTTATTCCGGAAAGTCCCCGTTGGTTGCTTTTGCACCGAGGTAAAAAGGATGAAGCAATAGCGATTATGCGTAAAGTAAGCGGTGATCAAGCTGAAAATGATGTTGAACAGATGTTGAACAGCCGTCAAAGAGGTCAAGAAAAAGGTGAGAGCCAATTATTTTCCAAATCGAACCGTACACCTGTTATTCTAGCGGTACTATTTGCAGTTTTTAATCAAGTATCCGGTATCAATGCCATTATTTATTATGCGCCACGTGTTTTTGAGATGGCAGGTTTAGGCGGTCAGAGTTCTTTACTTTCTACTGTTGGTATTGGTGTTGTTAATTTTGTGTTTACTTTGATTGGTATAAATTTTATCGACAAGATTGGCCGTCGCAAACTGATGTTCATTGGTTCATTTGGGCTAATCGCTTCTCTTTCTCTTGTTTCGCACGCTTTCTTTGCGGGTCAAATTGAGGGAATAAAAGTCACCATTTATTTGATGTTGTTTATCGCATTTTTTGCACTCTCGCAGGGAGCGGTAATCTGGGTTTTTATCTCTGAGATTTTTCCGAATGATGTCCGTGCCAAGGGGCAAACATTGGGAAGCTTAACCCACTGGGTGATGGCCGCAGTAATTACATTTTGTTTTCCTGCATTAACAGAACTGCTTGGTGGAGGTTATACCTTCATGATTTTTGCAGTTTGCATGTTTTTGCAGCTATTGTACGTATGGAAGATGATGCCAGAAACCAAAGGAAAATCTTTGGAAGATATGGATGGACCGATACCCATGCACTAAGTCAGGATTTAAAACAGAATTACGGTTAATTAAGATCATAAACATCTGATTCAGATAAAAATATTATGAAAAACGAGGTATTAAATATTAAGGGGGTTTGTTTTGGAGAAATTCTCTGGGACAATCTGCCTACAGGAAGAAAATTAGGTGGTGCTCCGCTAAATGTTGCCTATCACCTCAATAAATTGGGGATTTATACCGATGTGCTTACAAGGGTAGGGAGCGATGCAAATGGTCAGGAAATTGTTTCATTGTGCCGTGAGCTTTCGATTCCTTTAACATTATTTCAGGAAGATCATATCTTACCTACATCTACAGTAGAAGTCCATATTGATGACAAGAAGGATGTTCGCTATGAAATCGTCTATCCCGTCGCCTGGGATCACATTACACTTGGCGAACTAGAATTACAAACAGTTCGTGAAGCAGATTTTTTTGTGTTCGGGAGTTTATCCACACGAAATGATGTCAGCTACCAGACATTAAAAGGCTTAGTTAAACAAGCAAAATATAAGATCCTTGATGTGAATCTTCGCGCACCATTTTATACAAAAGAACGGATTTTTGAATTGATAGGCTATGCTGATTTAGTCAAAATGAATGAAGAAGAATTGGGCTTTGTTTCGGCGTGGTTAGGCTTACCTCCAGATATGAGCGATCAGTCGAAATCGGAGGCCGTGATGAAACATTTTGCAGTTCCGGAATTGATTGTGACCTATGGCGCCGCCGGTGCAATCTATCATTCTACAACGGGACATTTCAGTCATCATTATCCTGCGCTGAAAGTGGAAGTGAAGGACACAATTGGTAGTGGCGATTCATTTTTAGCAGCTTTTTTATCGTTACGTTGCCGCAATGACAAGAATATCCCTGCAGAAGAAATTTTGGAGTTTGCAGCTACGCTAAGCGGTTATGTTACGCAGAGTAGCGGTGCATGCCCAAATTATGATGCTACGGCCATAAATCGATTTGTGTGGCTGAATGAGTTGCAATAATTAAATTTTACATAAGAAAATCAATCTAAATAATTATCCATTTATAAAATAACCAAATTATGTTTACGAGAGAGAAAATCATGCTGTTTCTGTCTTTGATTCTTTTTTCTGTAGCCAGTTATGCACAGCAGGCAACGATTAAAGGAAGAGTCACAGATAGTGGAACGGCAGCACCATTAGAAGGTGCATCTTTGATTGCCAGAGGTACGGGGCAGGCAACCAAGACAGATGAAAAAGGAGAATTTACGATCCAGGTATCCAGTAGCAATCCTACACTTGAAATATCGAATGTAGGCTATACAACACAAACTATCGCAATCGGGGAAAAGAAGTTTGTGGAGATCCGTCTAGTCAACACAGAACAAGGACTTGATGAAGTCGTGGTGACGGGGTACCAGACAGAGCGGAAACGAGATCTCACAGGTGCAGTCAGTGTGGTCAATGTTACAGAAATGATGAAAGCCCCTGAAAATAATCCCATCAAAGCACTTCAGGGCCGGGTAGCAGGAATGACCGTGACATCTGATGGTAATCCAAGCGGTGCTGCTACAGTGCGCATGCGAGGAATCAGCTCAATCAACAGTAGTCAGGACCCACTATATATTATCGATGGGATGCCATCACAGGGGGGTATGCACGAACTGAATTCCAATGACATTCAAAGTATTCAGGTATTGAAAGATGCTTCATCGGCGAGTATCTATGGTTCTCGTGCTGCCAATGGTGTCATTGTAATTACGACAAAGAAAGGCAAAATTGGAGCCCCAAAGCTTACATTCGACGCATTTCTAACCAATACCTATTTTAATAACCGTATGAAGGTACTCAATTCCTTGGAATATGGTCAAGCTTTATGGCAGGCAACCATGAACAGTGGCGGAAATCCTAATGCTAATAATATTGGATATCAATTTGATTGGAACAATAATGCCAATGGTGATCCACAGTTAAATCATGTGTACGTTTCTAAATATATTGACCGGGAGCATACCATGTATGCTGCTGATACAGATTGGTTCAATGAAGTTTCCAAACCAGGTTTGCTCCAATCTTATAATGCGACACTTAGTTCAGCGACAGAAAAATCGAGTTCGTTTTTTTCTTTAGGATATCTGCACAATAACGGTACAATTAAACATACAAATTTCCAACGGATATCAGCACGTATGAATACAGACTACAAACTCTTCGACGGTAAGTTGGTTATCGGAGAAAATTTCACGGTCAACAATACGGGTGAAGTTCAAGTACCGGGAGATGTCCTAGATCTATCTTTAAAAGCCTTGCCGATTATACCGGTACATACCGTAGACGGAGCAGGATGGGGTGGCCCGTCATTAGGTATGAACGACCGTCATAATCCAATGCGTTTACTGTATGATAATCGAAATAATAAATATAATTTTTGGCGTCTATTTGGCAATGTCTATGCCGATCTACAGATCATAAAAGACTTACATGTCCGTACCAGTTATGGTATTGATTATAGTAATTTTTACAAGCGGAATATGGAGTTTTCTTATCGTTCGGGCTTCATGAACAGCGATCGGAGCGGTGTGAATATGGAACAGAAGCACGGTATGAAATGGACCTTATCCAATACGGCAAACTATAGGAAAGTTATTGAAAAGCATGCAATTGATTTATTAGCTGGTATGGAAATGAATCGTCAAAATGATATCAGCTTCAATGCATATACTGCAGGTAATGGTGCCTTTGCTATTGAAACACCTGAATACATGTGGCCAGGTGTAAGTACTGGAACAGCAGCAGTAGGTGGCGGTTCAACTGGCTTTTCGCTTCTTTCTTACTTCGGAAAGGCGAATTATGCATACGATGACCGTTACCTCGCTTCCTTTACTGTGCGACATGACGGTTCATCACGATTCGGAAAAAATAATCGTTTTGCAACATTTCCAGCCGTGACCGCAGGATGGCGGATTTCAGGAGAGCGCTTTATGGAAGGAACAAAAGGTTATATATCAGATTTAAAACTTCGTGTAGGTTGGGGGCAGACCGGAAATCAAGGAATTGGAGATCTAGCTACTTATGCACTGTTTGTCCCAGAGTATGGTATTGGCGATCCAACCTGGAATATTATAGACGGGACAGCATACGATCTTTCGGGAACAGGATCGGGAATATTGCCATCAGGATACCGTAAAATTCAAACCGAAAATAATGATCTGAAGTGGGAAACAACCACACAGACCAACATTGGGTTAGATTTTTCATTCTTTAATCAGAGTCTATATGGATCGATCGACTGGTATGTCAAAGCAACAAAAGACATGTTGATCAATCCTGCCTATATCGGTGTAGTAGGAGAAGGTGGCTACCGTTGGGCTAATGGAGCTTCGATGGAAAATAAAGGTGTGGACATTTCTGCAGGATATCGTAATAAAACTGCTTTTGGTTTAGACTATGATATAACAGGAGTTTTTTCAGCATATAAAAATAAAATTACCCATTTACCAGAAGCCGTTGAAAATTCATATGGTGGCCGTCAGGGTGATAATATCATAGGTCGGCCATTAGGCTCATTCTATGGTTATGTGACTGACGGAATCTTTCAGAATCAAGATCAGGTCGATGCGCATGTCAATCAGGCAGGTAAAGGTATTGGACGCCTAAGGTATGTGAATGTCTATGATGGCGATAGTCAGATTACAGATCTGGACCGTACTTGGATCGGTAGTCCGCACCCCGATTTTTCATACAGTATAAATATTGCATTGAAATACAAAAGGTTTGATCTATCGGCTTACTTTCAGGGAGTACAGGGTATTGATGTTGAAAATTGGTTAAAGAAGCAGACCGATTTTTGGAGTGTTGATGATGTAAACTCCAATAAAGGTACCCGCTTACTCAATGCCTGGACACCACAGAATGCTAATTCTACTATTCCAGCACTGCAGACAGTAAACAATAACGATGAGGGACGTCTATCCAATTATTTTATAGAAAATGGATCGTATATGAAACTTCGTAATTTATCTCTGGGCTATACATTACCAACAGATACCGCCTCGCGGTTACGCATGAGCCGTTTACGCATATATGTTACCGGTCAGAATCTATTTACCTTAAAATCAAAGAATTTTACGGGTGTTGATCCTGAAAACGTCGGATGGGGATATCCCATACCGACCACATGGACAGCAGGACTTAACATTGGTTTCTAATTAATGAGTGTGTGATTAAAAAAAATTATTCTCATGAAAACAACATTTAATAAAATAATAATAACGGTATTGGCCGCAGGACTTTTGTCCGGATGTAATAAGTTCTTGGACGAAACACCAAAAGGCGTATTGAGTTCCGATCAGGTGAAGGAGCCTGAAAGATTACTTACAGCCACTTATGCAGCATTGGGAAACGATCACTATGATGTTCCATTTAGTTTATGGCCATATGGAACGGTACGATCTGACGATGCCTATAAAGGAGGTTCAGGGCCCCAAGATATACAGGTCTTTCATTTTCTGGAAACGGCAAACAATATTACACCGACTTTTGATGAAGTAAACCGTCTCTGGTTTCAACTATATGTATCGATTTCCCGTGCTAATACCACGATCCGGACGATTCAGGAAATGGGTGATTTTGCGAATAAAGACGAAAAAATGGCAGAAGCAAGATTTCTCCGTGGACACTTTTATTTTATGCTCAAGATCCTTTTCAAATATGTACCGTATATTGATGAGCAAGTGCCGATAGATAGCTATGAAACGATTGATAACCGAGCGTTAACCAATGATGCATTATGGCAGAAGATCGCAGATGATTTTCAATATGCAGCAGATCATTTGCCAGTTGTTCAGACAGAGGTTGGTCGTGCCAGCCGTATTGCGGCTGCCGCGTACTTAGCAAAAACATATTTGTATAAAGCTTACCGTCAGGACAATCAAGAGCGACATGCGGTCACCAGTATAAATCAGACAGATCTTGAAAAAGTAGTACAGAGTACAGATATTGTCTTATCCTCAAATCGTACATTAGAAACAGATTTCGGATTTAATTTCCTGCCGGGTCAATATGAAAACGGTACCGAAGCACTTTTTTCGATTCAATTTTCCAAAGATGACGGAACGAAATTTGGTCGAGTGAACTTATCTGATGTCCTTTCTGTGCCGATGGGATTGGGGTGCTGTGATTTCAATAAACCTAGTCAAAGTTTGGTGAATGCCTTCCGTACCACGGGAAAAGGACTGCCGTTGGATAACTATAATACACTTAATACATTTAATGTTGCGGAGAAATACGATCCTAGGCTTTTTCATACTGTTGCAATTCCAAATTTACCATATAAATACAGTGCGAAACATGTGTATGAAGAAAGCTGGACCCGTAATCCGTCGGAATACGCTATGTACGCCTCTTTGAAAGAAAATGTTGATCCAGACTGTGATTGTTTTGTTCCGATGGTACCCTTTTATGCGAATACAAAAAATCGTATCGTCCTTCGTTTTGCCGATGTATTGTTAATGCGTGCCGAAGCACTTATTGAACTTCACCGTTCCCAAGAAGCACTACAATTAATCAATCAGGTACGCATACGTGCAAAAAACAGTGTGACACTGACGGGCTATGCAACAGATAAGATGCTCATTGAAACGTATAAAAATGGAGAAAATATCATTTGGAACGAAGAAAATGCACGCAAGGCCTTACGTTGGGAGCGCCGATTAGAATTGGCCATGGAGAACGGACGTTTTTTTGATCTTGTGCGCTGGGGGATCGCAGGTGAGTCTATGAACGCTTATTACGATGTCGAAAAATCACGTAGATCATATTATGCTTCTTCCCATTTTACTGCCGATAAGTATGAGTATCTGCCTATTCCGGAAGCACAGATCAGATTGAGTAAATACTTGTATAAGCAGAATGCAGGATATTAACACTTGTTCATTTTGTGATGGTGAAATGAAGTGGAAAAAAATTTCTGCTAAATAAATAGAGACATGAATCAATCAATGCTCGAATGCATTGATATCACTTGTAAAACAATTATAAACGAATGAAAACATTAAAAAATAATATAGGCTTAGGAATTTTCCTGCTATTTATCGGATTGTTTACATCTTGTAAGGAGGACTCAGCTACATCGCTCGATTTGAGTTCGGATGTCAATATCCTTTCTTTTAAAGTGGTAAATACAGCAGGCGTTGTCGATAACGAGAAAGGAACAATTAGTGTGCTTGTACCAGCAGGGACGGATCTTTCTGCGGTAAAGCCGAGTATTGCGCTACCTGAAAATGCAACTGTCGCCCCAGCTTCTGGAAGTGCTCAGAATTTCACCTTTTCTTCAACAACACCGTTAGTTTATCGTGTATATAATGGAAACGTTTTTAATACCTACCAGGTAACAGTTAAGGAGATTATAGCCGAAATAACAGCTTTCCGTATCGGTAACAAAGTGGGTATTATTAATCAAGAAAATAAAAGTATCACCATATATTTACCGGTTGGTACAGCTGTAAAAGAACTCAATCCATCAGTAGAATTTACTAATGGAGCAAGTATAGCACCGGGGCAGGGCGGATATGTTGATTTCAGTTCAGCCGTAAAGTATACGCTTACTTATATGGGGCAAACATTTCCATACACGGTGACTGTAGTTTTGGGCGACGAACCAGCATAAAGAATATGTATACTGCCGCTTTTATAATGCACATATTATAAATCAAAGTTTGAAACTTTTTTAATGAATTGATTAAAGTTAGCGGAATTAAACGGAGAAATAATAATAAAACAATTAATTTGTATTTGATAAACCTTATAGAAAAATTTAAATCATGATGAAGAAATTAGCATTTATATTACTAGCACTTCCTTTATTTAGCTACGCTCAGACTGGAAGTACGAAACAAGATAAGCAAATGGTACAAGTGGAAAATTATCGCCCTTTATATCATTTTACACCTAAAGAAGGGTGGATGAACGATCCAAATGGAATGGTATATAACAATGGTACTTATCATCTTTTCTATCAGCATAATCCAGATGAACCTAAATGGGGTCCCATGCATTGGGGACATGCTACCAGCACAGATCTTGTGCATTGGGAAGAACAGAAAATAGCGCTATATCCGGATAGCCTGGGGACCATATTTTCAGGGAGCGCTGTTATTGATAAAGATAATACAGCTGGTTTTGGTAAAGATGCCATGGTCGCAATCTTTACGCATCACAACCACAAAGAAGAAGACAAGAGAACCGGTTTACATCAATACCAGAGCTTGGCATATAGTTTAGATCAAGGTAAAACTTGGGAAAAGTACAAGGGAAATCCTGTATTACCAAATCCTGGAATCTGGGATTTCAGAGATCCAAAGGTGATGTGGCACGAAAAATCACAAGCATGGATCATGACTTTAGCAACAAAGGACTGTATCACATTTTATTCCTCTAAAAATCTGAAAGAATGGAAGATGGAGAGTAGTTTCGGAAAAGAAAACGGAGCTCATGGTGGCGTATGGGAATGTCCAGATCTGTTTCCAATGACAGATAATGGGGTAACAAAATGGATATTATTGGTCAGTATAAATCCAGGAGGACCAAATGGTGGTTCTGCGACACAGTATTTTGTTGGCGATTTTGATGGAAAGCATTTCACAACAGATGATACCCAGATTAAGTGGTTGGATTGGGGAACAGATAATTATGCGGGTGTAACCTGGAATAATGTGAAGGATCGTCATTTATTTATCGGATGGATGAGCAATTGGCAGTATGCGAATGAGGTACCCACATTAAAATGGCGGTCGGCTTCTACGATCCCACGTGAATTATCACTGACAAGCATAAATAAACAGTATTATGTAGCAAGTAAACCCGCTAAAGAAATTGAAAATGCTTTTAAAATATCGAAAACAATTGCTCCTAAAAAAGTAAACGAGATTCTGTTAAGTGATCATCTGCCTACAGGATTCCAATTGGACATCAGTAAACTGAAAGTACAGGATTTTAAGATTATTTTATTCAATAAAGAAGGAAATGAGCTAACAGTTGGGTATAATAAAGCCAAAGATCAGTATTTTATCAATCGTAGTGAATCTGGAAATATATCCTTTAGTCACGATTTTCCTAAAAAACATGTAGCTCCCCGTCTTTCAAAAGAGTCTCAAGTAGACATGAACGTATTTTTTGATGTGACTTCTGTCGAGTTTTTTGCAGATAACGGACTTTCGGTGATGACAGACATATTTTTCCCTGATAGTCCTATGACCCATTTAAAAATTTCAAGCAATGCTCCTTTAGAATATCAAAATATCATTATTTCAGAATATAAAAAATAGTCAATTACAGCAATAGACGGCTATAGGAATTAATTTTAGCCAGCCCAGAAACGCTTTCTTCATTAGATTGGAGGAAGTGTTTTTTGGATTTTAGCATAGGTGTGGCATCAATTTGATTTATTTACATTCAAAACTTCACTTATCCGCAACTTAGTATTATAAATTTATAATATGTTTAAAATTAGAAAAGCCAGCTTCTATTAAAAAAGCTGGCTTTTGTGATAAAGTGAAAATTTGCAATAATTTTTTAATATTAACCTAGCACAACCGCACCATTGTAGGGTAGTAATTTTCCCTACTATTTTAATTTTAAATCTAGTATTTTTTAACCTTTAAAGGGTTTCTTTGCAGCTTCGATCAACTCCTTCATTTCTAATTTTATATAGTCAACATTCGGCGTTGATCCTGTTAAGAAATATCGAATATTTCCTTCCTTATCAATAATAAATTTAGCAGGAATACCTTTCACACCAAATTTGGCAGCCATTACCTCACCAGTTTGAGGATCTTTTTGATCATCATAAAGAACTTCAAAAGGATAATTATTTTTTGTTATAAAAGACAACACATTTTCTTTATAATTTTTGTCGCGTTCCCAAGTATTCATAAACAAGAATTGAACATCTTTATCATTTGCATATGATTCCTGTGCAGCTTTCATCCCCGGAAATGAACGCACACAAGGCTGACACCAAGTAGCCCAGAAATCAAGAATGACAACTTTTCCTTTTAAACTGGCTAACGATACCTTTTCACCTTTTAAATTGAGCAATTCAAAATTTGGAGCAGGTTTGAAGGTTGCCATCTCTTTAATATGGTCACGTATGGTCTGTGTTAAAGTTTCTTTTAATGATGCATTAAAATTTTCGTAACCCTGAGCAGATCCGTTCAATTCCAAATAGAGTTTTTTAAGATCATTTTCAACAGCAAATTGTCCTTTAGCATATAATTTCGTCAAAATATTGTATGCCTCAAGTTTTCGTCCGGTTCCCATCAACGACTTGTAGTAAACCATTGCTAATCCGTCAGCTTGTTCAGGAGCTGCTTTCAGTGCATTTTCTATGTAACCAAGTGCATCGTTATATTTTTTCTGAGCTACTAAGATATTGACATAAGCAGACATAGAGCTGGCATAACCCATGGAAGCAAATCTTGCTTTATTGTCTTTTTGATCCTCAGGCAGGCTTAGGTAATAATAACTGTCATCCATCGCAGTTTTTAGGATCGGTGCTGCGGTGACTGTATCTCCTGCCGATAATAAAATCTGGCCTACGGGTAGATATCCATTGCCACGCCAAAATTTTTCTTTCATTTCGCCAAGGTAATGGATAGCTTTAGGGGCATTTCCATCATTTGCAAATCCCTGCGCTAAATTGGCTAAAACATAATCATAGGTCAAAAGCTCTTCGCTGAAGTTTTTGGACGGCCACTTTTTGTTCAGGTCATTATAAGCTTTTTCTTTCTCCTGGACAGTAGATGCGTTATAAAAAACATTGGTAATAAAAGCATCGCGGGTCAGTGATCCCTTAGGATATTTTTTTTTCGCAATAGCTTCTACCGAAGCCTGTTGCTGTTCCTTTCCCAATGACCTTAGGATATTGATTGTTGTACGGAACTCTTGCTCTGTTTTATAGCTCTTAATTTCGGTCAAAAGTACATTTGTAAGCGAATCTTTTTGAGCTATGCTGCCTTTTTCTATTATAGGGAGATATTTTTGAAATTTGTCTCCTGATGCCTTTTGTGCCATTACATTAGCTAGGGCAAAAGTCAAGGCAATGATTAAGATTGTTGTTTTCATTTTTTAATAATCAGTTTAGATAATAATTTAGTTTTCGTATCCAGGATTTTGTGTCAGTTTAGTATTGATCAGAATTTGAGCCTGAGGAATTGGAAAAAGCACATCTGTAGGTTGCCAATTTGATTTAACAGGCGAAAGAACCTCGTTAGCACGTTCAGTACGTTTAAGATCAAGCCAGCGATGACCATACTCTCCAAAAAATTCATGCAGACGCTCAGTTTCTATCGCGGTCAATAATTGTGTTTGGTTGCTGCCGTTATTGATACCTGTTAATCCGGCACGACTGCGTACAGCATCAATATCAGCGCGTGCACCGCTTAGGTTATTGAGTCTGCTTCTGGCTTCAGCACGTATAAGATATTGTTCAGCCAAACGTAGTATGATATGATATTCTGCACCTGTTCCAGAAGCTACTTTATACTTAGTGATGGCATAGTAGTTCTTACCTGAAATGGTTTTAAGACTTGTCCAGTTCATTTTTCTTAAATCCGTTGTGGACGATGACTCGAAACTGTTGTATACTGCATCGGGAAGCGTATAACCAGGGACAGCAGTCGCTGCGGTAATGTAGTTTGCTCCGAAAGTTGTGACACCAGTCAGATTTCCCAGTTGAAGGATAACTTCGCTACTGGTGTTTTGGAAGTTTTTGTCTGGAGCAGGCATACCATAATCAGAAGACTGCAATACTTTGGTCGCATACAATTCGGCATTTTGATAGTCTTTTTGATATAAATATACTCTGGCCAATAGGGCACTGGCGGCAGCTTTATTTGCCCGTCCTCTTGGACTGGCAGTTGCATCATAGTTGGTCTGCATTTTACTCTCTGCATCTTTGAGGTCACTGACGATCTGATCATAGACCTGCTGTTTATCTGTCCTTGGTAGAGAAGCATCTTCAAATGAATACAGGTCATTCCGCAATTGTAAAGGAACATCACCATATAGATTCACAAGATAGAAATAAGCATAAGCTCGAAAAAATTTAGCTTCACCTATCAGCTGATCTTTTATAGTTGGCGTGAGGGAATTGGAAGCATCCAAACCTGAGATAGCGTTGTTGGTATTCTTGATCAATTGATAACAATTATACCACAGGTTAGCCACATTATTATTTGTATTTAAGATATTATTACTTGCGAACTCTGTTATACCAGCATCTGTCGCATTATATTGAAGGTCGTCTGCCGCGATTCCAGTAAAGAACGTGGTCGTACCAGACAAGTTGATATTTAATACTGTGCTGTACAATCCACGGATCACACTATTTGCTGATGCATCTGATGCAAACGCATCTCCAGTGATAACCTGAGTCGGTGGAGCGCCAAGATCTACAAATTTTTCGCAGGAACTAAATAAAAGTGCCCCATTGGTCAGTATAAGCGATATGATGATTTTATTGTTTAATTTCATTGTTGTACGTTTTAAAATTGACAGTTAAATCCAAAGACAATTGTGCGCAGTGGAGGTAGCACTTGTGCGATAGTTCCTGTACCTAAACCAGATGGACCACCCTGGACGGTAGTTTCCGTATCCAGTACATACTTATTTTTTGCCCAGGTAAACAGATTCTGCCCCTGCATAAATACACTACAATTGGACATTCTCAATCTTGAAGTCCAGTTTTTTGGCAGGTTATAGGAAAGATTTATAGACCTCAATTTAATATAAGATGCATCCCCGTACACAGCATCAGAGCTACTGTATAGATTGTATGAATTATTTAAAGCAGTTCCTGCAGGCGTAGAAGTTGGTGATGACGGGGTGATCGCACCAGGAATATCTGTATTCGGATTTGTTGGAGACCATCTTCCAAGCCAGTATTCATTCTGGTTAACCATTGCTCCAGGTCTTGTATTTAAAATTTTGGTTACTCCAAATCGATGGTTAAACTGGAAAAATACGCCCAGCTCAAATCCTTTGTATGAAAACGTATTATTAAATCCACCATAAAAAGGTGTTCCTAAATCAGCAACATAACGGTCATCTCCATTGATAACTCCATCACCATTACGGTCCTCATAAGTTGCTCTGCCAGTTGTTTCATCTACCCCTTGATAATGATAAAGACGGATCAGATTAAGCGGTTCTCCAACTAGAAAACTGCTTGCATAAAACGTATTTTCAATTCCTGGAAATTCCACTAATTTATTTTTATAGAATGTGAAGTTGGCCGATGTTTTCCATGTGAAATTTTCTGTAGCAATATTGGTGGTATTCAATTCCAATTCCAGACCTGTATTTTGAATAAGTGCAGGAAGATTAGCCTTATAACTGTTATACCCAACTTGAGTACTTAGAATAAGATCGGTAATCTGATCACCTGACCGGTTTCTAAAATAGTTACCCGTGAATAAGATGCGGTCTCTTAAGAAACCAAGATCCAGCGCAAATTCCATCTTTTTGGTTGTTTCCCATTTGATATATTCATTAGGAAGTGTTCCAATGTTCATCGAAGGATTATTTAGATAGGCTGTAGCAGAGGAATAGAGTGGCAGATACATATAGTTTGATATCTGATCATTCCCGGTTGTACCATAACTTGCTCTTAACTTCCCGAAACTTAGAAACGGCAGTTTGTCCTGCACAAAATCTTCTTTTCCAAATACCCAGCCAAGGCCTATCGCGCCGAAATTTCCAAACCTGTTTTTTGGGCCAAAACGTGAAGAACCATCCCTTCTGAATGTTCCATTAAATAAATACTTCTCATTCCAGTCGTAATTCACTTTTCCAAATACAGCATTATATTTATAATAAACAAGATTGTTGCTTGCAGTGAAAGTTCCTGCTGCACTGAGCGATCCTAAAAGTGCATCATTGCTGTAATTAGATCCATTAGTTGTCTGTGAGCGGGAGGAATTCTGCTGGAAACTCGTACCGATTAATGCTGTTAATTTACCTTGACCAATATTTTTGACGTAATCCAATGTGGGTTCGATAATCCAGTTCTCAGCTTTTGTATTAGAAAAAGCAGATGAGCCCAATGGATTCGTCAGGGTATTATTTAAGGACGAAATCGGTGTCTGGTTATTTTGGTTCAGCTGTGTTATGGTGTACCCGAAATTTGTTTTAACGGTCAGTCCAGGGATAATCTTATAACTCAAGTTTGCATTTGAAATAAGGTTATTTGTAGTTCCTATGTATTTTCTGTTGAGCATAGCAATAGGATTGTTGATCCCTGCTGATGACGGTAGCCAATAAAATCTGCCGTTGTCATCATAAATAGGGTAGTTGGGAGGCAGGTTGTACATGGAAGTAATATCCGAAGATGGCATATCCGAATTATCATTGGCATAACTTACAGATAGTGCCGCATTAAACTTCTTGTCTGCAGACGTATGATCCAGGTTGAGACGAGAGGTAAACCTGCTATTTTTACTGTCTCCATAAAATACCGTGCTTTCGCGTCTGTATCCTGAATTAAAGAAAAAGCGTGTAGATTCATTTCCGCCGGACATATTCGCTTGCATATCGGTAATATGACCTTTATTGCCGATCAGCATTTTTTGCCAGTCTGTAGATTTATTCTGGTCCCACAACAAAAGGTCTGGAGCATTTGTTGCAGTTGGTACCATACCATCATTAACAAAAGCTTCCTTTCTCAAGGATAGGTATTCTTCCAGATTCATCATCGGGATAAATCGATTAACTTCCGTAAATCCAGTGTTAAAATTAACACCGATGCGCGTGCGTCCCGATGATCCTTTCTTTGTCGTAATCAATACGACACCATTGGCACCACGGCTACCATAAATTGCTGTGGCATCGGCATCCTTCAGTACATCTATACGTTCAATGTCAGAAGGGTTAATCATACTAAATGGACTTAGACCGCCAGAAGATCCAGAAATACCAAAAGAGTTTAGATTGTCGGTTGCAGGTTGACCGCCGTTAAAATTCGTGAAAGGCACCCCATCAATAACGTACAAAGGAATAGACCCTGAGGTCGTCCCGCTTAATGAAGCCTGGTTTCTGATCTGTATCTGTACCGCACTTCCTGGTACACCGTTATTTTGGGCAATCAGTACACCTGACATTCTACCCGCTAATGCTGCCAGGGGATTACTTACAGGTTGAGATGCAATATCTTTAGCTGTTATCGAAGCTACGGATCCCGTATTTAATCGACGTGTTGTTGTTCCATATCCGATCACGACAACTTCTTCTAAACTGCCTTCTTCAGGCTTCAACCGGATAGGAGTCGTGTTTGCTAGAAGCTGTTTGGCTGAGATCTCCACCTTCTGGTAACCCATGAAAGAAAATATGATGGTGATATCTTCATTGGGTATCCTCAATCCCCACTGTCCATTCACATCAGTAGCTGTACTTGTCTGTATATTCCGGTATGCCTCTTTTTGCCAATCTTTTATTATCACGGACACACCTGCTAACGGAGAGCCATTTTCATTAAGTACTTGTCCGGCCAAATGTAGCTGACTTTGTTTCTTTTCTTTTATGGCTATTATATTATTATCCAGCAGTTCCCAGGTCAGATTACTTCCTGAAAGAGATTTTGAGAGCACGTCCTTGATACTGATTTTGTCAGCTATAATATTTACTGTTGAATTGGGAAGTATAGCCTTGCTGAAGAACATTTTGTATTTACTGTTTTCATTTATTGTCTGAAACACGTCTTCCAGTTTGCCAGACTTTATGGATACATCAATTTTTTCAGTTTGTGAATAGGCAAAACTCTGCACATGCACTGTGCTGAGGCAAACCAGAAGCAGTGCCAATCTGGATTCTTTTTTAAATTTAGGTACTGTTTTGTTCATATGAGTTATGTAGGTTAGTTTGTTTTAAAATAGCTGTATTTGATTGTTACCTGTCTTTTTGATCTGGAAGTAATTGACCGTCTGCAGTGCTTTTAAGATATTGTCTAAATCTTCATTTTCAAATGTCGCAGAGAAGCGCTGAGTTGCGATTTTACTACTTAAGATCTGTATCTCCACACCATACATACGTTCTAATTTTATAACAATATCTGCCAATCTTTCATCACGGATGGTCATCCGTTTAAGCATCCATTCTGTTTCGAGTGCAGTACCGTCTTGATTTGAGACAACTAAAGGCTGGACTGCAACTGTGGCATTTTGCAGAGAAACAACTTTTGGATTGGTAGATTGTGCATTGTTATGGATAATCGCATTAGACAGCACAAACTTTTCATTCGGGTTCAAGATAAATTTTTTATCCGTATGGCCAGTTTTCCATATCGAAACTTTTCCCCGTATTAAAGCAGTTTCTGCATTTCTTTCATTTTCATAGTCACGAACATTAAAAGCAGTTCCCAGGACGCTGATTTCCATTCTAGGAGTATGGATGATAAAAGGTTTTTTTGGATTTTTAGCGACATCGAAAAATGCTTCACCTATTAAAATCACTTCACGTTTAGAAGAGTCTTTAAAAGAATTAGGATAAATAATTCTACTGGATGCATTTAGCGTAATTTTTGTTCCATCTTCTAAGGTAATATGGCGCTGTTGTCCATTTGCTAAGTTGATTTCTATATTTTTTAAGCTACTGTTTTTGTACAGATATTGATATGCAATAGAAATACAGAAAAGTGCTACAGTCGCGGCAATAGCAAGTTTAATCATACCGATTTTTCGGATGGGTGTTGGAGAAATTTTCTTTACGACATTTTCCTGGATTCTTCTTTTTATTTCATTCTGTTTTTCATGATCAAGTTGATCCAAGATATCTGGGCGTGATGAAAAACTTTCAAAAAAATTTTCGACAATTTCCGCTTCCTCTTTGTTGCATTTACCTTTTAAGTATTTATCTATAAGATTTTGAAGCCTTGGGTTATGATGTTCCATTTTTGATTAGTACAGTATTTATATATACAGTGTACTTAAATCGGAATATCGTACTAGTCTAAAAGTGATTTATTTGCAACTTGCTTGAAATCAATAAAATAAAGTTAGTATAAAAACTAAAAAATGTTGAATGATTAATTTTCTTAGCTTAGCAATGGAGATACCTAAATGGTTTTGTATTGTATTTTGTGAGCTTTCAGTCATTTCGCTTATTTCTTTTGTAGAAAATTCATCGAGATATCTCATTTTAAAAATTTCTTTTCTTTTCTGTGGCAAATGGGCAATCCATTCTTCTATTAGAGATTTTAAATCTTTTTCAGCATATTGATCATATTCGGAAATCTCATTTTTCTGCATTAACGATAGATTTTCTTCGAGCATTGATTTTGTTCTCCTGTTTTTCTTGTAAACTTCAAAAACTTTGAACTTCATACAGGTACGCAGATAGGCTTCAAGATTCTGGATATCTCTCACCGCTCTCTGCTGCCAAAGATCTATAAATACATCTTGCACCACTTCCTCACAAAGAGCCATATTATTAAGTCGTTTAAAGGACTCATTCACTAGAACGGACCAGTATCGCTCATAGATAACGTTGAAAGCATCCAGATCGCCCAATTTTAGACGCTCTAGTAAACTCTCGTTACTATGCCATACATGTTCGTTTTTCATTATGATATTAGTGTGAATCACTTGGTTTTGGTTTCCAAATGTTTAAATAATATTGTATTTTTTTTCAATTATAATAATATTTATGGCTTATGACAACTTTTTTGTTAATTTTATTCATATATCCTTTATGAAAAAACGTATTCGGTCTGTATGGGTGATAATATTTGCATGAGTTGAGGAGTCCATAATTTCTTGAATAAGAATTTTATACATGATTTATGCTGTTAATAATCAATTGGTTTATAGTCGAAGTTAACATTTGTTTATGAAGAAAGCGTAACAGTGTTTTACTTTCGAATATATTATTGTACATAAATTTTTCACGACTGTTATGCTGAAATTTTTATTGCATAATACCAGTTTTTCAAAATTTATTATTGTTTTATATTAAATAATCGTTTTATGATTTAAGAAAGGAATTCTTATGTGAATAAAATGCTGAAATATTCATCATTAATCAACATATTTAATAAGGGATAATAAAGCGTCTATTTAAAATGGGTACATTTGATTTTTTGAAACGATGGAATAGCAAACCTTCAATAAAGAAGAGATTAAGAAAACTGCTTAATTCCTTTAATGAATCATTTGCTGATAAGCAATATTTTCAACAAAGTGTAGAATACAACCATCAGGAGGAGTGGGAGCTTACAATTGAAAGTCTGATAGAGTTAGGTATTAACGGAACCGTACAGTTCACTAAAGAAGTGTGGGTTGAACTATATCAGCTGGCTAACGAAATAGGGCTAGATGAAGATGCAAATTATTGCCGAAAACAAATTGACCTGATAACATCTGAAATTTATGAAATAGACGAGGTTGATAAATTAGGATTTACAAAATCTGAATTGGAAGAGTATGACAAGCACGTCAAGTTCTACTATACCAATATCGTAAATTCGCTTATTCTGTTCACTTATAACTCTAGAGAACTAGCGTTAATGGCATCTCCCTTTTTCAACCCAATGACAGAGCTTTATGAGGAATTGGAATATGCGTATATACCTGTGTGCTTCGAAACGGTATTTAGGAAAAAGCTAATACCAATCATATACAAACAAGAACTACTGACGTTCAAAACTAAGGTGGATCAAATGCCAAGTGAGATATGGGATTGGGAATATTTGGAAGAACATCCGAGCTGGATAAACATAAGAACTGATGCTGAAGAAATATTAAAGAAAATGGGAATACTGCACCGCGTATATGATTATTCATTCACCAATATAATATCATCAAGTGGAGAAGTGATCAAAAAGAAAGAATAGTAATAAGATTTTGAACAATAATCTTGAATCAAAAAATGTTAATTTTTAAATTAAACTGGCTCTTTCAGGACTTAGATAATTTAATTCTTTTTCTTCAAAAATTGTCTCTAGAGCATCATATCCAAATTCAATTTTAAAATCCCGTTCAGCTTTTGTTATAGGAATATACCAAAAGCATTTGATGGTTTTATGATCTATATCTATTTGCTCATAGTCAGGTTTTTCCAGATAAGGAAAAGATATAAAGCCATGGTCGCATAACGATTCCCTCAACCAAGGTTGTCCTAAATTAACTGTGTGATGTAAGTTCAATGGCGCATCGTTTCGATGGTAGCTTGCACAGTAGCAGAGAAGGTCTACAAGTAATGAATTCTTTTCAGCGGCATAAATGAATAACTCAATCAAGTTTTCATCCCACCTGTTTAATGACATTCCTACTGTACAATAGGTGTACATATTATGAATCTGATTGGGAGGAAACTCTAATATGAAAAATTCAGGATCGAGTTTATTTATTGGTCCCTTATCAATTTTATGCACAATTCCTGAAATACCAAAGTATTGTTCATAATGCCTCTTCAACTTATCTATATAAACATTGATCATATTTTATACAACAATTTATGTACTGAATTTAGCATTTTGAATCGATCCATGCAACTTCACCTATCTATTTCCCTCATTCACCGAGTTTTTAATTGGTTTAATCTAATTGCCATAGGGTAGGGACGAATCACACCCTACTTTTGAATCAACAAATAAGATAAAACTAACAATATAACATAAAGACATTATGAATACTATAGCAAAAACATTCGCAGCAGCAGCCTTGATCGCAGTATCAACATTCACTATGGCAGCAGGCAAACCAGAGGTATCAAACCCTAAAAAAGCAGTAGTCAACTTATCTACAGCAGATTTAGCCATTGATCATTATGTAGCAGTTATGACAGAGGGTCAGTCGGCAGGAGTAGAGCAGTTGTTTACATCCGATTTTAGTCAAAAAGTTCATGCATCAGAAGATAAAAGCAATAGCCGTTCAGAAGTTATTTCCTTCTTAAAAAAGCAAAAAGGTGAGCAGCTGAATTGTAAAACCAGCACCACTATCGTACAGGAGTCAGCAGACTATATGATCGCCAAAGTAACCATGCAGTTTGAAGGTTTTACCAAAACCGATCTCGTGACTTTAGTCAATGACGGCGGTAACTGGAAAGTATCCCAATCGATCAATTCTTATAAGTAATTTATTGTTTAATCATATGTTTAGTTAAAGCCACGTCGTAAGATGTGGCTTTTTTTGTGTCTGGAAAGCAAGACTAGGTTAACAAGTTAATGCTTTTGTTGCCAGCTAGCCGACAACAAACGACTACTATCGACAACAAACGTTTAATAACCGGCTAATAATTTTAGTTTTTCTGATGTTTGCTTAGCAATATTAATTATTTAAGCAAAGCATATTATTATGAAAAAGACAAAAAGTAACATGGGCAAGTATGTTGGTTTTAGTGGCGACTGGAGTTTTAAATTTTATTTTGGAAGAGAAGAAAATAAGCCTATTTTAATTGGATTTTTAAATGGACTCTTTGAGGGAGAGAAAGTTATTCAAGATCTTTATTATCGGCCTTTGGAGCATGATGGCGATGTTGAAAATGATCGGAAGGTTATTTTCGATCTCTATTGTACCGGTATTGATGGTGAGCATTTCATTATAGAGATGCAACAGCTTTATCAAGATTTTTTTAAAGACCGGACCGTTTTTTATACATCCAGGCTTATCAATAAACTTATACCCAAGGGCTATAAGGGAAATACATACGAACTTCCCGAAGTATATTTTATCGGTATCTTAGAGTTTGAGTTAGGAGAAACTGAACGCGGTAAGTATTTTTACGATGTTGCCCTTTGCGATAAGCGGAGTAATCGTGTTTTTTATGAAAAGCTTGGTTACAAGCTCTTAGTATTACCAAATTTTAATAAGAATGAGGCTGATATAAAGACAGATATGGATATGTGGTTATATCTATTGAAAAACATGAGTAAACTTGATAAAATACCGGATTTTTTGGATAAGCGGGTATTTGGTCTTATCTTTGACATAGGCGAAGTCGCAAAATTAACACCGGAGGATAAGATGGCATACGAAGCAAGTTTAAAACATAAGCGCGATGCAGAGAATACCTATTCTACTGCTCAGCGTATTGGACATGATCGAGGTTTAAAAGAAGGCTTAAAAGAAGGTTTAAAAGAAGGGATTGCCCAAGGCGAACACAAAAAAGCCATTGAGACAGCTTTGAATTTGAAAGAGATGGGTTTGTCTACTCAACAGATTGCCAAAGCTACAGGCCTTACCATCGACGAGATTGGAAAGCTGAAATAAATCAAATAGATCATATAAAATGTAGCGTCCTAGAATAGGTTGACATATAAATTTAACGATAATTATCCTTACTTGACTATTTC